>CBDIWP010000068.1:0-374779 GCA_965285945.1 uncultured bacterium
ACAGTTTCTTGACTGGCCGGGAAAATGCGTGATAGCATGCGGGCACGTCACAACGCCGCAATTCTTTTTTACAATTGCAAATTTAGAATTCCTGGTCGAGTGGGGCTGTAGCGCAGCTGGGAGCGCGCGTGAATGGCATTCACGAGGTCGCGGGTTCAATCCCCGCCAGCTCCACCAACCCAGCATGCTAAAACCGGATCAGTCGCGAGTATCACCACGTCAGATCGATAACACTCCACGAGGTCGTTTTCCCCACTGCCCAGGTCGCCATTGGCACTATCCTCTCAGTGGAATCGCCACTGGTTGAGATCTCCTTATGCTGCAAATCGAATCGGTCAGTAAACACTACTCGACAAAGGTCCTGCTCACCGGAGCGTCGGCGCACCTTCGCCCCAATTCCCGCGTCGGTCTGGTGGGCCCCAATGGCGCCGGAAAAACGACGCTCTTCCGCATGATCTTGGGGGAAGAGTTGCCGGATAAGGGGACGATACGCAAGCGCCCTCGACTCCGCATCGGCTATCTTCCTCAGGAACTGGAAACCATCACGGGCAAAACCGTCTTGGATGCGGCGCATCGGGATGAGTACCCCGAGCACGAAGCCAAGCGCATTCTGATGGGCCTCGGGTTCGCGGAAGTGGACTTCGAGCGGTTGGTCGAAAAGCTATCGGGCGGCTATCGGATGCGCGTCGCCCTGGCGCATCTGCTGCTTTCGAATCCGGATGTGTTGATGCTGGACGAGCCGACCAACCATTTGGATAAACCCACGCAGCGGTGGTTTGAGCAGTTCCTCCTCGATTCCAACATGACCCTGCTGATCATCAGCCATGACACGGCCTTCCTGGACCGGGTCGTCACGCACATCTGGGAACTGCGGCACCACAAGATCGAAGAATATCGCGGCAACTATTCATCGTTTCAAGACCTGCGGGCGGAACGCGATGCCCAATTGCAGGCCTCCGCCAATCGCCAATCAAAAGAAGTCGCCCGGGTGCAGAAATTCGTGGATCGGTTTCGGTACCAGGCCAATAAGGCAAGCCAGGTCCAATCGCGGATCAAGCAGCTGGAAAAGGTCAAAATGATCGAGATCCAGCGCGACCCGAAGCGCGTGAAATTTCGATTTCCCCTTCCGGCCGCCAGCGGGCGGCAAGTCCTGGAGCTGACCGGCGTCGCGAAGCGTTACGGCGAAAAAATCGTCTACGACACGCTCGATTTCTCGGTTGAACGCGGCCAGCGGATTGCCCTCGTGGGAGAGAACGGAGCCGGCAAAAGCACCCTGCTCAAGATGCTCGCTGGGGTGCTCCCGCCCGATAAGGGAGAGCGAACCGTCGGTCATGGGGTCACGCTCCACTACTTCGCGCAGCACCAGGCGGAAACCCTCAATCCCGAACATACCGTGCTGGAATCGCTGGAAGAAGTCACTCGCCATGCCGAGATGAACTTCCTCCGGGGAATTGCGGGGGCGTTCCTTTTCTCCGGTCAGGACCAGAAGAAGCCCATTAAAGCGCTCAGCGGTGGCGAACGGAACCGGGTGGCCTTGGCCCGCATGCTGGTGGAGCCAGCCAATACCCTGTTGTTGGACGAGCCGACCAACCACCTGGATCCCGCATCGGTGGATGTGCTCACGGACGCCATGGTGCAATTTCCCGGCACCATCGTCTTTATTTCGCATGATCCGACATTCCTCGCCAGGATCGCCACGCGCGTCGTCGAGATCGAGGAGGGGCGGGCCCGCAACTTCATCGGCGATTACGAGTACTATTTGTGGAAAAAAGCGCAGGAGTTTGAGTCCATCAAGGAGAGCCGCGAGGAACTTGAGGAACAGACGCGGGATAGGTCCGCCGGTCCGACGCGCGCCATGGCCCACCAGACACATGGCAAAGCGCCCGCCGGCGATCGCCGAGACCTCACGAAAACACAGGCACGTCTGGAAAAACAGGTGACCAAGGCGGAGGCTGACATCGCGGATTCGGAAACCAAAGTAAAGGCCCGCGAGTTGGAACTGGCGAACCCGAAGCTGTATGAGGATTTTGGCAAGTGGAACGCGTTGCACCAGGAACAGCAAAATTGGAAGCGGGACCTTGAGCGACTGACCTCCCGGTGGGAATCCCTCTCGGCGGAGCTGGAAGAGGTAAAACAGAAACTCGGCGCGTTGAAGTAACTACGATCTGAGCGTTTCTTCGAGGTAGTAATAGAGCCAGCGGTTCTTCTCCTTGGTGACCAGTTCGTCCCACAGTACCCCGATCAGAAATCCTTTCTCCCAGGGCTTGACCCAGGCTACGGTGCCATCCAGTTTCTCCTGTTGCTCCGCGTGATCGGAATCGAGAAACGCCAAGGACACCGTCACCGGCTCGTTGACGGGAAACCGCTCCTTAGTACGAAGGCCTGCGCCCAATTTGTTGACATTATCCAAGACCGCCGTACAGGCACGGCCTCCGTTCTTCGGTGCCAGAAGCGCGGAGCCGACCAGGGTCGCGCGCACGAATTTTCGCCGCTCGGTCGCGGTCAGCGGGGAGGGGTTGGTCGGTTTGGGTTCCCCCGGCTTCATTTTCATACCGACTAAGTATAACCGATTAGAAGACTTTGTAAAGGCAGGGCAAGCTCGCGACCGGACCGGTCTTACGGCTTGGGACGGTAATAGCGTCGCTCTTTAAGGGGTTCCGGCAGATGAGCTTGTTCTCCTTGAGCTTGGGAATCGTCATGCACATACCGGTATCCCTGTCCGTATCCGACCTCCTTCATGAGAGAAGTCACAGCGTTGCGAAGATGCAGCGGCACGCCGAGATTGCCCTCCGCTTGGGCATCGGCCAGCGCTTCCCGGAGCCCGACATAGGAGGCGTTGTCCTTGGGCCGCGACGCCAGGTAGGTGGTTCCATGCGCTAGATTAATCTGCGCTTCGGGCATCCCCACGAATTGGACGGCCTGGGCGACCGACGTCGCCACCACGATGGCCATCGGATCGGCGTTGCCGATGTCTTCCGAGGCAAAGATGACCATGCGCCGCGCGATGAATTTCGGGTCTTCGCCCGCCGCCAGCATACGGGCCAGCCAATACAGGGCCCCATTGGCATCCGAATCACGCAGACTCTTGATGTAGGCGGAGATCACATTATAGTGTTCTTCGCCGGCCTTATCGTACCGCAAAGATTTCTTGAGGAGCGCCGCATTCAGCGACTCTTCATCCACGCGGTGCGTCCCATCCCGTTCCGGCGTCTGTTGGACCACAAACTCCAGGGCCGTGAGAAGCGCGCGGGCGTCGCCGTTTCCATAGGACACCAGCCGTTGCTTGGCTTGATCAGTCATCGTCAGAGCCATTTTCCCATAGCCGCGCTCCGGATCGGACAGGGCCCGCTCCAGGATCGCCGTCAGCGCAGGCTCGGACAGTGGTCGGAGCACGACGACGAGGGAACGGGACAACAACGGCGCGATGAGTTCAAAGGAGGGATTCTCGGTGGTGGCCCCGACAAGAATGACGGTGCCACGCTCGACATGCGGCAGAAACGCGTCCTGTTGCGCCTTATTGAAACGGTGGATCTCATCGACGAACAGGACGGTTTGCTGGTGAGCGGTGGCCCGGCGGTGCTCCGCCGATTTGATGATCTCCCGTAGTTCAGGGATGCCGCCGGTCACAGCGGAAAACGACACGAAGTGCGCCTTGGTGTGCCCGGCAATCAGCTGAGCCAGCGTTGTCTTTCCCGATCCGGGAGGCCCCCAGAAAATAAGTGAGGACAGGCGATCCGACTCGATCGCGGTTCGTAATGGCCGATCACGGCCGACGATCTCCTCCTGGCCCACAAAATCCTCGAAGACCCGTGGACGCATGCGGTCCGCCAGCGGAGCCGAGCGGGCCGAGGGCTGCGACGTCGTCATGGGGGAGGCGAAAAGATCGGTTGTCTGCTGTCGTTCGCGCGCCATCGGATCGAATTCTAGCTGCCTTGCAGCAGGAACCGCAAACGCCGTTCCCCGGCTTGACGGATGGTTCCGCCCGGTGGTACGACGCGGCCAGGAGGACCTCCTGCCATGATGACCACAATCAACGGCGTGACGCTGGCCTACACCGACCGAGGCCGCGGACTTCCGCTGGTGTTTCTTCACGCCTTTCCGCTCAACCGAATGATGTGGCGCCCCCAGGAGGAGGCGCTCTGCTCCGCCTTCCGGATCGTGACGATCGACCTCCGGGGCCATGGTGAGTCGGATGCCCCCTTGTGGCATTATTCGCTGGAGCAAGCCGCCGATGATGTCTGTGGGCTGCTGGATTATCTTTCCGTCCCGCAGGCGGTCTTTGTCGGACTCTCCATGGGCGGATATATCCTTTTCGCCCTTTACCGGAAGCAATCCGATCGCGTAAAGGGATTAGTCCTGGCCGATACCAGGGCCCAGGCAGATACTCCTGAAGGCAGACAAGGGCGGTTCCAAATGGCACAGATCGCGTATACGCAAGGGCCCGCCGCGATCGCAGACCTCATGCTACCAAAACTGTTGTCAGAGGAGACGATCAAAAAAAATGCCGAGTTGGTTCAGCAGGTCCGTGGCATGATGGAAGGCACGCAGATCAGCGGCATTGCGGGAGCGCTCATGGCGATGGCCGAACGGGCGGATTCGATGGAGTCCTTGAGTCAGATCGCCTGTCCCACTCAGGTGGTGGTCGGCGAATGTGATGTGGCGACGCCGCTCGCCGATGCCGCTGTCATGGCAGACCGGATTCCCGGCGCGCAGCTGGCAGTTATCCCGGGAGCCGCACACCTATCCAACCTGGAACAACCGGACCGGTTTAACAACATCGTGCGCGCGTTCGCAGGCGGCTTGCCCAGGGCTTAGTCGGCATCCCCCACACTCCCATGCCGGATCAGCTTGAGAAATTCCAGGCGGGTCTGCTGCTGGCTGCGAAACGCTCCGAGCATGGAACTCGTCACAGCCGTCGTATTCTGTTTTTCGACGCCCCGCATCATCATGCAGAGATGTCGGGCTTCCACCACCACCCCGACGCCATGCGCGTTTAATTTCGACTCCAGCGTTTCGGCAATCTGAACGGTCAACCGCTCTTGTACCTGCAAACGTCTGGCGAACGTATCCACGATCCGTGGGATCTTGCTCAGGCCGACGACCTTTTTGTTCGGGAGGTATCCTACGTGCACTTTGCCGAAGAACGGCAGCAGGTGGTGTTCGCACATACTGAAGAAATCAATGTCTTTCACGATCACCATTTCATCGTACTCAATCGGGAACAAGGCGCCGTTGAGCAGATGATCGATATCGCGTTGATAACCCTGCGTCATGAAGGCGAGCGCTTTCGCGACCCGTTCAGGAGTCTTGAGCAGCCCGTTGCGTCCCGGTTTTTCACCCAGTGCCAACAACACTTCTGTCACCAGCGACCGGAGCACATCCATGTCGGCCGGACGCCCGTTTCCGCTCACATCTTCCACTTCTACCGGCCTCTGTTTCCGACGCCGAATCACTCGCTTAGCCATGAAATCTCCCCGCGCCCTGCGTGGCATGCTGCCCGGACCCGTCGTATTCAAAATAGTTGTCTCTCGTTTCAATTACGCCCACTTTTTTCAACGCTTGCGGAAGATGGACGGCGAGGAGATCCCAGATGAGAAGCACGAGATTCTCCCCCGTGGTCGTCCGATCGGCGAAGGCCGGGTCCTGGTTCAAATCGTGATGATCGAACCGCTGGACAATCTGCTCGCTCACCAGTCGGTCCAATGCCGCGACCGCATCCTCACCGGTGGGCGGCCCGCCTGCGACGGTGACCAGGACCACATAGTTATGACCGTGGCCGTTCGGATTGTTGCATTTGCCAAAGCAGACCCAATTGTCTTCCGAGGAAAGGTGGTCACTGTGCAACCGATGGGCGGCGCAGAACCGATACCGTCTCGTGATACTGATCTGTTCCATCATCGTAGGTCCAATAGCAAAACAAAAGCCAGGATCACCCTTCGCTCGGTGGTCCTGGCCTTGGTTCTCTCTCGCTCGACTATCCCGCAGATCCAGCCCTCCGCCCGGTCTCAGGCGCTGAAGGAGCTGCCGCAACCGCAGGTGGTTTTCGCCTGAGGGTTCTTGATGGAAAACCCCGATCCCTGAAGGCTATCGACATAATCCACTTCGGCACCCTGCAACAGCGGGGCGCTCTGTGAATCCATGATCACCTTGACTTCACCCTTTTCAATCACGGTGTCGTCCTCGGCCATTTTGGATTCGAATGCCATCCCATATTGATACCCGTGGCACCCGCCGCCACGGACATAAATCCGTAATCCAACGATATCTTTTTCTTCTGTCATCAACTCTTTGATCTTCTGCTCGGCCACTGTGGTAATGGTAACCATCGTCTCCTCCTCCTATAGGTCCAGGCACACTCGGCTCCAACCGAGTTGAGCTAGTGTAACACCTCTTTACCCGATATCAACACCCTGCGTCTCTTGGGTCCGTGATTTCGGATCTTCGAACTTGCTCTCCGGCACTCGCACAATCACATCGCCCTGCACCCTGGCCTGGCAACCCAGCCTATGCCATGGCTCGCTCAACGCTTCCCGGTCCAGGAGATCCTGCTCTTCAAAGTCGATCTCGGAGAGGTGCTCCGAGCCGCTCTGCACTTCCACCCGGCAGGTCGTACAGGACGCGTTTCCGCCGCAATCATGATTCAGGGGAAATCCAAGTTCTTTGGCCGCATCCAACAGGGTCAGATTCGGAGTCACGTCCCCGCTTTTCCCGTTCGGATGAAGAAACGTCACACGTGGCATCACGTCCTCCTTAGGAATGTGCCCCCGCCGTAGCGGGCACGGCTCCATAGGGACACCGCTGCAGCCGGATATGGTCTTCGTACTCTTGGCGAAATAATTTCACGCTGCTTTGCACGAGCACCGAGGCCCCGGTCACCAATGTGCAATAGCCGGTCCCCTTGACGAACCCGCACAACTGCAATAGGCTGTCCAGATCCTTTTGCGTCCCTTCGCCGGCCTCAATCTTTGTCATCAAAGCTGCCAGGTTGATCGTCCCCATCCGGCAGGGGGGACACTGTCCGCAGCTCTCGCCTTTGAAGAAATTCGAGAAATGCAGAGTCTTGGCGACCATGCAGCTGGCATCATCCACGACGATGACCCCGGCGGACCCGAGTCCGGTGCCTGCTTTCTTCAAGGAGTCGAAATCCATGGGAAGGTCAAGTTGGTCCCCCAGCACCATGGAGAACGCCGGACCGCCTGGGAACACCGCCTTGATCTTCCGCCCCCCAGGAACTCCGCCGCCACACTGCTCGATCAACTGGCGGATCGTCACTCCCATGGGCATTTCATACACTCCGGGGCGGTTGATGGCCCCGCTCAGCGAAAACATCATGGTCCCGGGACATTTTTCCGTTCCGACTTCGGTAAACCAGGATGCGCCCTTGTACAGGATGCGGGGAATATTACAGAGCGTCTCGACATTGTTCACTAAAGTGGGCTTGCCATAGAGACCGAAGTCGGTGGGATAGAAAGGCGGCTTTTGCCTCGGCATGGCCGGACGGCCCTGCATCGACTCTAACATCGCGGTCTCTTCTCCGGCGACATAGCTTCCATGGCCTTCAAAGATTTGGAGATCGATGTCGACTCCGGTTCCAAACACATTTTTCCCTAAGAAGCCTCTGGCTGTTGCCTCCGCCAAGGCCTTTTTCAGGTTCTCCCGCTCTTCGTGATATTCGTGATTGACGTAGATGAACGAGGCCTTCGCCTGCACGGTATGGGATGCAATGAGACAGCCTTCGATTAACTGATGCGGCAGCGTCTTGAGAAGGTACCGATCTTTGAAGGTGCCGGGTTCATGCTCGCCGGCATTACAGACAAAATAGCGCTCCTTCACCCGATGATTCAGGACCTTATCCCACTTGATGCCGGTTGGGAATCCCGCGCCACCCCGGCCACGTAACCCGGCTTTCTTTAATTCGTCCACCACTTGCGAAGCCGTGAGGTCTTTGACGCACCGCCTCCAGGCCTCGTATCCTCCGACCTTGAGATAGCCCGCCATCTCCCAAGGAGCCCCCTCGAGCTGTTGAATGAGGCGTGGATCTGTGGCAATCGACATAGTCGTTCCCGATGGAAAAGTTAAGCGACCAAGGGCCGTACTATACGGCTCCCTTGCCTCTGCCGTCAAGAAATCCGAGCCTGAATAGGCCTGAATCTCAATCAGTTAGGGCTTGCGCCCCATCCACGGACTGGGCATAGAGGGCAATGCGATGCGAAAGCGGTCAGGCGCCGGCGGGAGACCCCGCCGGCGTGTACGTGACTACTTGAAGTGACTGCCGGCACCCATGAAGAGCAACATGGGGATCGAAAGCAGGAAATTGACGCGCGAGGCCAGCAGCGCCGTCCGGCCCCATTGAGCCATCTCAGCCGGAGCCGGAGTGCCTTGAGCCGCGGCCGTCACGGCCGCAATGATTTTCTTTTGGTTGGGCCAAATGACCGCGTGAACATTGACCATCATGATGATGCCCAACAGGCCGCCGATGCCCAATGCGATGGCCCCGCTGCCACCTTTGGCATAGAGGTAGACGTAGAGGATGATGCCAGCGAGCACCGTCACGGTGGCCCCATGGCGAAACCAATTGAGCGACGCCGGCATCAGCTTCGGGATGACGACGTTCTTAGTCGGCCCATCCAAGCTTTTCATGAAGGCGGCGTTGATCAGATTGAAGAAATACAACAAGCCGATCCACGTGATGCCGGCCAGGAAATGGATCCAGCGCATCACCAGCCCAAACCAGTCCGCGTCCCCGGCTCCCACTCCTGCTACACCCAGATACACCGCTATCAATACGACAGCGAGTGCGAATCCCGCACCCATTGTCTGCATCGGATCTTCCAGAAATTTCATAGTTTCCTCTCTCTCCTAACGGTTTAGTGCTAAGCCCATGTCTGTACTGCAGCCCACGCAGCCTTGTCAAGCAACGAACCGGACGAGCTCTAGAAATGTAGAGAGCACCGGTCAACACCGGACGACATGCCGGTCACGCATCCTTGCGGTCGGGCCACAAGCACCCTGGGAGTGACGGCAAAGCAGAAGGAGGCCTTTGACGGGCGGGCATTGGATGGTTTTCTTTCGGTGCGTCGACAGGAGTCGCCAGTTCTCTTGCTGAGGGTCGGCCGCTTCCCGCAGACCAGTAACACGCCTTAACGATGCGGACCTCATGTGAGGGCATGTTCATCCTAGCTCCATCGTCCATGCTAAACAATGGAGCAATGCCTAGTACGGTAATCGCATTTTGTCAGTATCGCCCGAGCGTCTGGCCGTTGACCACGGAGTCATTATTTCAGCTCACCGTCGCAATTCGACATGGTTCAGGGGGAGGCTCGACCCAACCCTCCTGACTGAACCGTACAGGTAACAAATCAAAGGACGTCATCATTCTACAAGTCGGACAAGTGCGACTCCGATGACGAGCAGGAAGACACTTGCAATGCGTAGCATTGAAAGAGGGCGTTGTGGCAAGCCCAGTAGACCATAACGGTCGACGATCACTGACATTAATTGCTGACCGACGATAGTAAGTCCTATGGTCGTGGCCGCGCCGATGACGGGAATGCCAATAAAGACCATCATCACGTAATACGCGCCGGCAACCCCTCCGATCCAGCTCCACCAAGGCATCGTCGGGCGACCGTGCAGAGCCGGGTCTGGACGCCCTTGTATGGCCATAACCCGAGACAGGAGCACAAGCAGGATGGCAAGCGTCGCAACGACAAAGCTGGTGAGACCGACGGCCAGTGGAGCTTGGAGATCATGACGCAGGAGTCCATTGATGGCCCCTTGCACGGGCAGGATGGCGCCGGCTGTGAGGCCGAGCAGTATTGAGCCGAACTGCTTTGAGAGCGGCTTTAGATGACTCCCAGCTTGGCCCAGCACAATGCTGCTTGCCCCTAACAGGATGGCCAGCGTTCCTACCAGCATGGTCCCTGTCATGAGCTTGGGCGGAATACCGAGTAATCCATAGACATCGAGCAGAAGCGACGCAAGCATCTGTCCGGCGATGAACAGGCCCATGGTGACAATGGCCCCAAGACGTGGGAACAACACAATGCCGGACACAACGTACAGCGCGCTCGCCAATCCTCCCATGGCATGCCACCATGGAACGCCCGAGAATTTCAGCAGTGCGCCGAGCTCGCCGTTGAGCAGGGTCACAACGAGCAGCACGGCCGTACCAATCAAGAGCTGCAACATGGCGGCGATAATGGGGCATCCAAATCGTTTGCTCAGCTGAGCATTGGCGCCGGCCTGCACGGGCAGCACGGCGCCGGCGACTAGTGTGAGGGGCATCAGCATACTGTCCATCCGTATCTCCTCCCTGTGTGTATTCGAGATGGCATCAGTGTGATGTGCATCAACACCGGCACTGCGCCCTGAACGGCTGTGTCTTGGCATAAATCATTCCAAGTGCCGCGCTCGGCCGGAGGATATGTAAGCGGTGGAAAGGAAGAGGGATGGTCAGCGGCTGCCTTTATTGGCCTGTTGACGCCAACCAGTCGTGACGATGAGCCGTGCCCACATCGCGGCACGGTGCCCATAAGAAGGCACCTACGATAGACGAGAGATGCCGAGTTTGCGCATCTTTCCTTGGAGGGTCGTTCGTTTCATACCAAGCCGAGCCGCAGCTCCGGCTGGGCCCCCGATGACCCATCGAGCCTCCATGAGCGCGTGGAGTATCAGTTGACGCTCGGCCACATCGAGGGGAACAACCGAACCGGACATGACCTCCGTGGGGTGCTTCAACTCGGCCACAGGAACCTGCAAAGTTCGGCCTTGGCTGAGAATCACCGCACGCTCGATCACGTTCTGGAGCTCTCGGATGTTTCCCGGCCACGAATATTTCGACAGCACGCTGATGGCCTCAACTGAAAGCCTATCGATTTGCTTGTTCATGCGGCCGGCGAATCGTTGGACGAAGTGCCTCACGAGGAGCGGAATATCCTCCGGACGTTCTCGGAGGGGAGGAAGGTTAACGGGAAACACATTTAATCGGTAATAGAGGTCGCTACGAAACTCCTTGGCCTCCACGCTTTTCGCCAAGGCACGATTAGTAGCCGCGATCAGACGGATGTCAACCCGGATCGTGCGTGCGCTGCCGAGACGTTCGAATTCATGCTCCTGCAGTACCCGAAGGAGCTTGGATTGAAACTCCAAGGGGATATCCCCAATTTCGTCCAGGAAGATCGTTCCTCCGTGCGCCAGTTCGAATCGGCCGAGCTTGGCCGCAATGGCACCGGTAAACGCGCCCTTTTCGTGCCCGAATAATTCACTTTCCAGAAGTCCTGTGGGAATTGCCGCGCAATTGAGTCTGACGAAGGGACGGTGTCGTCTCGTGCTGCCGTTGTGAATGGCACGCGCAATCAACTCTTTCCCTGTCCCCGTTTCACCTTGGATCAATACGGTCGAATCGGTTGGAGCGACGACCTGGACTTGCCTCAGGACTCGTGTTAGCGCTGCGCTCTCACCAATGATTTCTTCAAAATTATGGTCGGATTTGATCTCTTCTTCCAGGTAACGCTTCTCGTTCGACAGCTGCTCGTTTAACGCGGCGATCTTTTGGTAGGCCATTGCGTTATCTACCGCCAATGCGATTTGAGTCGCGATCCGACTCAAGAGGTCGATCTCCTCCGGTCCGAATGCCGCGTCCCGCATGCTTGCCACATTCAACGTGCCGAGAACCGTATCTCGGGCCAGAAGTGGAATGCAGCAGACAGAATTGACGCCTTCGGCAAGCAGCCGCTGCGCGATCTCTGTCTGGAACGTCTTCAGATCGCCTGCGGTAAACACGGCGGGACGGCGGGATCTCACGGCGACGCCGGCCGGTCCACCGTCAACCGGCCCGGCAAGCACCTTCTGAAGCGGTCCCTTACTGGTTGGGAAGTCGAGTGCATGCATGCGCAACGCCTTGCGGTCATGATCGTAGAGCGCCAAGCTCGTGTATTCGTGCCGGATAACTCGGCGGAGAGCTGATGCGATGACAGGCAGGAGTTGCGTCAACTCCAAGGTCGACACCATCGCGTTATTCACATCCAACAAAAGCCGCAGCTGATCGCATTCTGCGATCTCAAGAACCGTGCGGTGTTGGCTTAACGGATCCATGTGAGAGATTTCCACTCACTGCGTGCAGGGCAGTTCAGATTGTGATTCGGCTCTTATAGGATATCGTTGGCCGATTCCGACGAAGCTGAACGCAGCGGCCCAAAAGTGGGGCGGCCGCCGCAGCGCTCATGCCCTAAATCCCTGTCCACCCGGCGAGCCAGGACGTTGCGCGTTGCGGACCATGCTCCGGCGGGTTTCCGACAAGAGGACGTACGGGAAGACAGGCCACACTTCCCCTGCAGCCGCCGATCAGCACGATGCGGCCTATGCTGAGAGACCGGGTGCGAACGCATGGGTTTGCATGAGTTTGGATAGTGGCGATCGCGGCAACGGGCAACGTAATGCGGGACCCGGATGGAACGCGCGAATACGACCGCCTTATGAGGCCATGAGCCTGTCCACCACCGCGCACAATTCGCGGACCGCGTCGGCGGAGGCATGTAACGCGGCGCGTTCTTCCGGCGTCAACTCCAGTTCGACGACTTCCTCCGCCCCGCCCCGGCCGATCCTCACCGGTACGCCCACCACCACGTCTTTCAGGCCATATTCGCCTTCGCAGAAAACCGCAGTCGGCACAATGCGTTTCTGATCCCGCATAATGGCTTCCACCATATCGACCGCTGAAGCGGAGGGCGCGTAAAACGCGCTGCCGGTTTTGAGGAGTCCGACGATTTCGGCCCCTCCATCCCTGGTCCGTTTCACAATCGCATCCAATTTGTCCCGGGACATTAGTTCCGACACGGGAGTCCCTTTGACCGTCGTATACCGTGGCAGCGGCACCATCGTATCGCCATGTCCGCCCAACACCATCGCCTGCACCTCGGGCCCCGGCACATTCAATTCCGACGCAATGAATGTCCGCATCCTCGCCGAATCGAGCACGCCCGCCATGCCGAGGATTCTGGATTTTGGCAAGCCGCTGACCCGCCGGGCGACATGGACCATGGCATCGAGCGGATTGGTGACCAGAATCAAGATGACGCCGGGCGAGCGGGACACCAGTTCCGTCACGACGGAACCGACGATCTTGGCATTGGTCGTCAACAGCTCATCACGACTCATCCCCGGCTTCCGTGGAATGCCCGAGGTGATCACGGCCACCGAAGAACCGGCGGTGGCCTCATAGCCGTTCGTGCCAATGACCTGCGAACTATAGCCGCACACCGGCCCGGCCTGGGCGATGTCGAGCGCCTTGCCCTGCGGCACGCCTTCGACGATATCGACCAGGACCACGTCATACGCGTCCTTCTCGGCCAACCGTTGTGCCGTCGTTCCGCCGACGTTCCCTGCCCCCACCACTGTAATCTTCGGTCGCCCCATCTCAATCACTCCTCGTCAGACGTGAAGCGTGTCACGTGACGCATCCAATCCGGATGCGTTACCCTCATCGCTCACGGATGTTCGTGTTCTGTCCACCCTGCCACCTTGAAATTGATCGTACAGACGAAGTTTTCCCCATGGTAAAAGTTGACTTTGATTTTCTTTTTGCCATAGGTCTTGGCCAGGAAGGCTTCCGGGTCGTCGACCAGTTCCTGATAGCCGCCCGCCGGGTACTCGCCGAGATCATGAAACACCACGATCATGCCCGCCTTCACTTCCTGCAGCACTTTGATCGAACAGTGCGGATACACCTCCCAAAACTTCGCGTCGATCATCTCCTTGGTGGGTTCCTGGCGATCTTCCCCCGGCTTCGTCGGGACGGCAAACTTGGCCAGCCGCCGCACATACGGATACTGATGCCCGGTAAACAGTTTATAGAGCCACGGAGGAACAGGTGTGCGCCCGGAAACATCTGCCATGGTACGTTCTATCCCTTCCTCAGTCCTTGTCGCTGGTTTAGCTCGTCAGGCGTTGATAAATACGCGGGAGACGCGACGGCAACGCGTCCACGACATCGATCACCGCATACTGGACGTCCCCGTACATCCGGCGAAGATAGCCGTCCGCCTCCCGATCGATGGTGATGCAGAAGGGATGAATACCATGCTGGCGCGCTTCCCGAAGCGCCATTTTCGTGTCTTCTAACGCATACTCGTCTTTGTACGTCCCGTCCAACGGGCGCCCATCGCTCAACAACATGAGCAGACGGGTCTTCACTTGCCGCTGCAGCAACTTGACCGCCGCATGACGAATCGCCGCGCCGTCGCGATTTTGCTGCCGAGGGGTGAGCCCGCCTAACCGATGCGCCGTGGCGGTCCCCAGCCGCTCGTCGAAGTCCTTGAGGATCATGAAATCCACCTGCGCGCGGCCCTCGCCGGAATAGGCATACAACCCGTACTCGTCTCCGGCAGCCTCCAGCGCTTCGCACAGCAGCACCAGGCTGTCCCGCTCCACGTCAATCACCCGTCGTCCGCTTTCGACCTGCCGGCTGGTCGACCCGCTCACATCGACCAAGAACGCCACCGCGACATCCCGCTCCCGTTTCTCACGCCGCACATAGACCCGGTCGCTGCCTTCAAGGCCGGCACGCTGCTCGGCGGCGCGGCGCACGACGGCATCGAAATCGAGATCGTCGCCATCCGCTTGCCCCGCCACGCGGCGAAAGGCCGGGGGGCGCAAACTCTCAAAGAACCTGCGAAGCGAGCGAATCGCGCTCCGATGAGTCGTCAGCGCCGACGAGACCGGATGGTCGGACCCGGCTTCCGCCGGTCGTTCGGCGACCGAGCACCAGTTGATCCGGTAATCGCGGATCGCCGCATCCCACTCGGGATAACGGACCACTCGTATGCCATCGTCTTGCAGCTCGCGCAGCGATGGCTGCTCCACCTCGAGAGCCAGCAGCTCGTCCACGACCGAAGGCAAGGACCGTCCGCCGCCGAGCACATCCCCGGTGGTCTCCCGCTCCCTTCGCCGGGCGTCTGGGCGTGCGCCTGATCCCTCTTTGGTGCCCCCGCCCTGGCTGGCCTGGCGCTCTACATCCGATGGGTCTCCGGCCGCCTGCTCCTCGCCTCGCGTGATGAATTCCGGATTCATGGCGCCGCGATAGGCCCAATTCGTCACGGGACGGTACGCCCCACCTGTTTCCTCCGATGCGGACGGCCCGGCCCCTATTTCTTGGGATTCTTCACCGTGTTGATCGCCGTCGATCATCTCGGCGCGCGGCGTCAACAGCTCCTCCATCCGCACATAGACCTCATGGGCCACACGGATCGTGTCTTCCGCCGTCGCGGTGGCCGTCAGGAGCGGCCGGCACAGGTCCCAGAGGATCCTGACCTCCTCTCGAACCGCATTGGGCACAGCCGAATGTTCCGCTTCTCCCGTCGAGAGTCGCAGTAGGCAATCGATGAGCAACTCCTTCACCGTTAAGCCATGCGCTGGGTCCCGTGGCGTAATGGCCTCCCCGGCCAAACGCGCCAAATCCTGCCGCAGCCCCGGGTATTCCGCCTGGAGCAGACACTCCACCCGGGCGTCCTCCAACACCATCCAAAGATCCTGAATCAGCCGGGGATGGGGATAAAGCCGAAACAAGTCCGCTAAGGTGTCCGGGTGCGATCGGGCTGACCCGGCGTATCGCCGTTGCACCCTCTCGACGACGTCGTCGAGCGACGCCAGCCCGACCCGATAGGTCCCGAACTCCAAGTGGCCGGCCTCGTGGGCGGCCATCAGGAGATACAAACGTTCGTTTTCCGCGGCCGTCGGATAACGCCGCAACAAAGCCGGCAATGAGATGGTCCGCCCGTCTGGGCCGACCGTGGCGCGCACGGCCGAATTCGCCAAGGAGTCCGGGAGCGCCGTCACGGCCACCTCTGTGCCGCAGAGACCCTGGACAAAAAGTTTGACGGTGCGCGCCACTTGCCGAAGCGGCACCCCGCTCAAGGCTTGCTCGACCGACGCCAGCGCCTGTTGTGACTCCACCGCAAAGTAGGCGCGCGCTCCCTCCACGCTGTAGGCGAGCACCTCCATCCCGGATTTGAACCAGGTCTCGAACCGTGAGGCGGCCTCCGGCGCGCCTCCGATGAGCCCCAGGATTTCAGGACAACGTCTGAGATAGGAGAGGGTCGCCTGGGCGTCCTTCTCGCCCAGGAGCAAGCCGTACTGCAAGACTTTGGTTTGCCAATCGGGCGAGGGCAGCATCCGGATTAAACGCGGCGCCTCACCGAGCCAGGCAATGCCGGACTCAGGCGACCGGTCCGCCACCAGCGCTCCCAACGTGACCACGTGGCGCCGGACCGACAGATCGTCGATGTCGCCGAGGATCGCCGGACTGGTGCGAAGGAATTCCAGGGTGCCGATATAGTCGGGTTTCCCCAACGTGTTCGGCACAATGAGCTTCATGCCGAATGACAACCATCCCCGAATCTCATCGAGGGGAAGCACCGGAGCCAATGCGGGGATTTGGCGGATGTATTCGAGGCCCACTACGACGTCGACCCCGGTCAATTCGACGCTGATCTCGAGCCAGGGCTTTAAGTCGCGGCACGGCACCGCGGCCAATATGCGAGGCGCAGTGCGCACATATTCCAGCGTGACGTTCGCATCTTGATCGGCCATCTCCAGACCGACCTCCAGCACGGCCGCCTGAGACTCCGGCTGCTCAATGATACCCAGGACGAGCGGACTGTCCTTGAAATACTTCAGCGCCGTGGCTCCCGAGGATTCGGCCAGGGCCACGCCGAGGTCGAGCCAGGACGTGACGAGCGCCAAGCCGGTTCGGCGGTCTAATTCAGGCAGCGCTTCAATCGCGGCCCGCGCTGCTTTTCCAGACAAGGCCTCCAGCTCATCCAGCAAGGCCAGGACCGCGGCATAGGGCCGGCTTTCGGTCTGGCTGAGCCGTTCCAGAAGGCGGGCGGACACGGAGTCGCCCAATTCGTCGGCGAGCCGATGCTGGAGCTGGTCTTGTAGTTGTGCGTCCTGCACGGATTGTCGTCGTCCCTAGTGCAAAAGCACGGATTGTAAAGAACCGCCCAGCGCTTGTAAACTGTGGCTTGCCGCTGGGATGCAATGGATCGCCTCTGCTGAAAGGATGTTTGATGGCCGAGCCCAAGCAAGAGAGCCTCGACAAGATGTGGAAATATGTCCGGGGATTCGCCGAGAAGACGGGAACTTCGATGCACCCCACGGCCGCAGTCACCGAAGCGGTCGTCAAGGGCCTGGCCATGCACGTCGATGAACTGGGCAAACCGCTCTGCCCCTGTAATTTCTATAAGGACAAGGAAGCGGAAGCCAAGCTGCGCCGTTGGATCTGCGCCTGCGATGAAATGCAGATCTACAAGTACTGCCACTGTCTCTTATTCGTGCGAGACGACGGCATGCCCATTACCGAGTACCTGCCAGAAGGCCATGAAGGACGGGAAATCTACGGCGTCGTGACCGACCCGACCCCGGACAAGGGCCGGGCGCTCAAACACAAGGCGCTCCCCATTGTAGACAAGGAATAGCGCGCAGGTTGGAGCCGGTTCGGATTGCGGTTAATCCCACCCGCGGACTTCATACCCTTTTTCGGTCAAGCAGCGGACCACCGCATCGGAATACGGCGGCTCAGGCACGAGCGGTTTATAGGCGCCGCCCACGGCTCCGATAATCAATCCGAGTCCGCCCCCGGCCGCTGCGCCGATTGCCACCCCTGCGACGCCTCCGATCAATCCTGCCGAAGCCCCGATCCCCGCGCCCAGCGTCAAGCCCAGCGCTGCCCCGGAAGCGACATTGGCGCTGCGATGCACGCCGGGCCGAAGAGCGGTCTCTTCCGCCATACGCTGACAGGTCTCAATATCCTGTTTCCCCATCTGCTTCCCATACAACTGGAGATGCTTATTCGACCGCAACAACGGCTCGGGTCCGGCGCAGCCTGCCAGACCGATCACCACGGCGATTCCAATAACCTTCCGCCACCATTCCGCAGATACCATCCGATCCTCTTCTCTCTTTCCACTCCACTCCACTCCGCAGGGCGGCGAGAGTGGAGACTCCACTGCGCGCATTGTCCGAGCACGATTCTGATCGTGGGCGGACAGCGAGCAAGAGTGTCCACCTCGTGGCCCTGCCTCTCCCCTTATTGCCAGCCCGTAACCTCATAGCCCTTTTCTTGCAAACACCGATTCACGAAATTGGTATAGGAGGGATTCGGTCCAGAGGATCCGCTGGTAAAGAGACCGGACAGCAGGCCCCATACCGCTCCGCTGGCCGCTCCGATCAAGGACCCGGTGCCCGCTGATCCGGAGATGGCACCGCCTACCGCTCCGCTGGCCGCTCCGGCGCCGGCACCGACGGCCGTATTCGTGGCCACTCGACCGCCTTGGCCGCTCCCTTCGTCGGTTCCCGCCGACTCAGCCAATTCACGGCATGCCTCGATATCGCGCTTCGCATTCTCCTGCCCGACCGATTGCAAATGCGCGTTCGGATAGAGCACCGGTTGCGCGCTGGCGCAACCGGTAAAGAAGCAGACTGCGCCGAGGAAACAGAGACAAGAAGATCTCATCGGACCACCACTCCTTTCCCGTCCTCCTCGCTGAAGCGAGAGAGAACGAACTGCGCCGTCACACCCTTGATCTTAATCCGTTTGCGACGGCCGGTGGTACCGGCTTCAATGCCCACCGCTGAAAGCGGGACGGCCAAGGCACGGGCGATAAACCGGATCAACGCGTCGTTGGCGGCGCCTTCCACCGGCGGAGCGGCCACACGGATCTTCAGCGCGTCCCCATGGCGGCCGACGCATTCGGTCCGGAAGGCCTTCGGCTGGATGTGGACGGTGAGGACCGTGCCGTCCTTGGTCTCCCGTACGATCGGGCTCTTCATTGGCGGGAGAAGCGGAAACGGCGGATTAAAAGATCGCCTTGACGAGTTCGTGAATACTGCGCTGCATATCGGGATCGTCGGTGATCGGACGGGCAATGGCGACGTCACATGCGCGGTCGGGGGTGACCCCTTGGCGGATCAACGTGCCGGCATAGATCAACAGTCTGGTGCTGACGCCTTCTTCCAATCCATGATTCTTCAGATTCCGAACTTTTTGGCCCAGTCTGACCAGATTACCGGCCATCGCGCGGCTCACCCCGGCTTCGCGCTCGACCACCGCCGTCTCCACGTCCGGAGTCGGGTAATCGAACTCGATGGCCATAAACCGTTGCTTCGTACTCTGCTTCAAATCCTTCAGCACGCTTTGATAGCCGGGGTTATACGAGATGACCAGCATGAAGTCGTCGGCGGCTTGGACAATCTGCCCCTTCTTCTCGATCGGTAACACCCGACGATCGTCGCTGAGAGGATGGATGATCACGGTCGTGTCCTTGCGGGCTTCGACCACCTCGTCGAGATAGACGATGGCCCCGCACTTGACGCCGACCGTCAAGGGGCCATCCAGCCAGACCGTCTCCTGCCCTTTGAGCAAATAGCGGCCGACGAGATCCGAGGCCGTGAGATCTTCGTGACAGGCCACCGTGATCAACGGACGCCCGAGCTTGTAAGCCATGTGCTGAACAAAGCGCGTCTTGCCGCAGCCGGTCGGTCCCTTCAGCATGACGGGCATCTGGCTCTGCGCCGCGATCGTGAACAGCCCCACTTCGCCACGAACCTCCGCATAGAAGGGTTCGCGCTCAATGCGATAGGTATGAATATCGAATTCCAGCCCGGGTTGATTCATGCTGACTCCGATGAACGATTGCGGTCACGATAAACGGAACGCAGGGCGAAGATCAAGCAACCGCGACGCGCTTAGGCGACTTTGACCGAGTCCAGCACCTCGCGGACCTTTTGCGTCAGCACATTCGGGGTGAAGGGTTTCTGCAGGAACGCCGTCTCGCGCCTGACCCCGCCTTGCGAAAAGACCGGATGGTCGGGATAGCCCGACATGTACAGCACTTTCATATCCGGCCGTACCGCCGTGAGCTTCTCAGCCACCTCCGGCCCGCTCATTTGGGGCATGACGACATCCGTAAGCAGCAAGTGAATGGGCCCCATGTGTTTGGCTCCCGTCAACAGGGCTTCGATCCCATGGCGCGCCACCAGGACGGTGTAGCCGTGCAACCGCAAGGCTTCATGCACCAGCCCGCGCACGGCCGGTTCGTCTTCGACCAGGAGAATGGTTTCCCGCCCGTACGCCCGGCCGCCCATGACCGGACTCACCTCCGCGCGACCCTCCGCCTCGTCCACTCGCGGGAAAAAGATCTTGAACGTCGTGCCGTGACCGGGCTTACTCTCCACGCTGATCGTGCCGTCGCTTTGTTTGACAATGCCATAGACGGTGGACAGCCCGAGGCCCGTGCCCTTTCCTTTTTCTTTCGTCGTGAAAAACGGCTCGAACAGATGGGATTGCGTCTCTTCGCTCATCCCTTGCCCCGTATCTCCCACGGCCAACAGAACATACGTCCCTTCATCCAGTACCACGGTCTCCTGGGACGCCCCTTTGCCGATAACCAGGTTTCTCGTTTCAATGGTCAGCCGCCCGCCGGTCGGCATGGCATCCCGCGCGTTCACCGCCAGATTCATGATCACTTGTTCGATTTGTCCCGGATCCGCCTTGATCGAGCCGAGGTGCTGATCGAGATCGGCACAGAGTTCGATAATGTCTTCACCCATCAACCGGCGCAGCATACCATCCATGTTCATAATGACGGCATTGAGATCCACCGCTTTGGTCGACACGAATTGCCGGCGGCTGAAGGCAAGCAATTGTCCGGTGAGTCCGGCGGCACGATCTGCCGCCTTCTTGACCTCCTCCAGCTCGCGCTGCATGGGATCGCCCTGCCGGAGGCGGCTCAGGATGAGTTCGCTATAGCCTCGAATGACGGTGAGCAGGTTGTTGAAGTCGTGTGCGACTCCGCCGGCCAGCCGGCCCACGGCTTCCATCTTCTGGGACTGCCGCAACTGCGCTTCCGTCGTCTGGAGCGCATCCACCGCTCGCGTGCGCTCGCCGAATTGGCCGATCTTGAGGCCGACGTCCGCCACCATCTTGAGCAGTTCATCATCGGGTTCACGGACGTGGCGGCTGAAAAACTCGATGACCCCCTCGACTTCGCCGCCCACCAGGATGGGAAAGCCAAAGGCGCCGTGCAGCCCGGTCTTTTCCGCAAACTTGGATCGTAGAAAGTTGGGTTCTATCGCCACATCAGTCATCCATACCGGTTGTTTGCGCGCCCAGATTTGCCCCGGCAGATCGAGGCCGGCTTTGAAGGATTGCTGCCACGTCGCCGTCACGAAGTCTTCGACGTCCATGGTCACGGCCTTCCACAGATCCAGACAGCGCAGCGTGCCGGAGGACTTGTCCACGCGCCAGAAAACCCCCACTTCCCATTCCAAGCTTTCGCCGACCGCCTGGATGATTCTGGGCACCGCTTGGTCCAACGTGTCGGACTCCGCGAGCACCCGTGTCACCGCGTATTGAGAAGCGAGACGCCGCTCGGTCCGACGGCGATCCGTGATATCGCGAATGAACGCACTGAAAATATAGGCTTCGCCGATCCGTGCCAGCGACACCGACATTTCAACCGGAAGCTCATGGCCGTCCTTGTGCAACGCCGTAATTTCGATGCGCCGGTTCAGCGAGCCGGCGCCGGTCTGAAGCAGTTCCCGCATGCCGCGGACGTGGGCCTCCCGGTCCCGGACCGGCAAGATCATTTCGGACAGCAACTGCCCCAGCGCTTCTGCGCGGGACCAGCCGAGGATTCCCGTGGCCTGCGCGTTCCAATCCGTCACGATGCCTGCGGCATCCACTGTGATCACCCCGTCCATGGCCGTATCGACGATCGCCCGGTTCCGTTCCTGGCTTTGCAGCAGCGCCGCTTCAGCTGCCCTGGCCCAGGCGCTCTCCTGCTGAGCCTGGCGGTATTCCGAACGCAGGCGTGACGTCGACCAGAGCAAGAGCATCAATAATGGAAACCAGACAATGGACCCGGCCACGCCGACTTTCCAGAGGACGGATCGGATCGGCTGCAGGACATAATCCCGGTCCATCCGCATGAGCACCGACCAGCCAAACCCCGGAAAATCTCCAAATCCTTTTGACGCGGCATACCCCGTCACGATGCGGACATGGCGCCTCAAATGCTCTTCCTCAATGAACCCCGGCTCTCCACGCTGACTGGCCAGGGCCGACGGGAGATGCATCGCTCGCAGGTTCACATTGCCCTTGTGCGCAAGATCCGAATCGACGAACACTCTGCCGCTGTGGGCTAACATCTGATACTCGATCAAGCCGACAAAGTCGGAGCGATGTTCCAAGGACCGGATGGTGCGGGTGGTGACCTCTTCGATGGTGTACATCGCCATGCGCGTTGTGACCACGCCCAAGAACGTGCCGTCCGAACTGAGGATCGGCGCCGTGAAGGCTACCGTCTCGGTCCCATGGTCGGTGCCATGGAACCCGACATCATCGGTGACCAGCTTGCGTTGAGCCCGGGCCTCCTGAAACCAACGGCTCTGTCCGTAGTTCCCCCCGAGTAAGGCTTCATCGGTGGCCGCGATGAGGACCCCCTGCTCGTCCGTCACCCCGAGCCACAGATAAAATGGTCCGTAGGCGGTCTTCATCCAATTGAGATAGCCGTTCAGATAGGCCCGATCCGAGTGCCGAACGGAAAAGGCACGGGCCATCATTTTGACGTCACCGTAGCGTTCAAACAGCAGTCGGTCCAGCTTGTCGGCGACCTCGTTGGCCGCCAACATGAGTTGTTCCCCGGAGACCGACACGAGCCGCCGTTCGACATACCGCAGGACAAGGGCCCCGATGCCCAGCGCGAGCAGGGTCATAAAGACAATCAGAAACGGCAGCCAGCGGTAGCGACGCCATTCCTTGACGCCCGGTGATGTCACAGGAAAGGTCATGTCAGTGGCCCGTCACGATCCAGTTCCGCACCGTCATCGCGGGACGGTAGGCCCGTTTGGCGTCCCGCAGCCCGGCCAGGCCGGCATCGTCCATGGCATTGAGGTGTACGGCGCCCTGCGCGGCCGCTGACCGGCAGGTCTCCCGGAATAACCACTGCGCCAGTCCGGGAAAGTCGCGATCCGCCACCTCCAGCAAGACGCAGTACGTCTGCGGGGTCAGCCAATAGCCGAAGGTATAGGCGGCAACCGTCCCGTCCACCCGCGCCACCGCTCCCTGAAGCCCGAGTCGCCGGCTTTCGGCCAGGACCAGCTCATGCGCCGCCGCGGCATCTTCAAGCAGGAATCGTCCGACTTCCTCCAGACGACCGTGTTGTTTCTGCGCGGCCCACCGTGTACAGAGCGCCCTGCAGGCGGCTTCGTCCCTTTCTCCATAGGTGTTTATGAGCACCGCATGCTCGCGCACCACTCGGTTGCAGAGTGCACGCTGGGATTTGTAACGGTCCCCCGCCAAGGCGGACAGGGCTTTGACGGAGTACAGATAATCGCCGTCCTTTTCGAGGAACCGGAATCCCGCGCGCTCTAAGGCGTGCTTCTGCGAAGTCATCACGTTTTCGATCCGGTTCACCGGCGAAGGTCCGTTCCATGCATTCATCAAGGCAAAGGCTTCCGCCGCCGTCCGGTCCAGCGGCCCGGAGCCGAGCGGCACCAGCGGCATGAACCAGCCATCCGGCGACTGCACGAACAGAAAGAACGCCTGCTCCGTTTCCATCCACCAATAGGGCAACACCGACGTCCAGGCATAATGGTAGGGGAAGGCGTAGGCCGCAAGCGCCTCAGGACCGAGCACCCCCGCGCGGACCAGGGCGTCGTGGAAGCGCGGAGCCTCGGCGGGGGTCAACCGGCTGAGCCGGGCGTCCATCGGGCGGGATGTAAGCCGGGCCGTGACGGAGGGCAGGGTCTTCAGCGCGATGACGTCGTCCTGGAATCGTCCGATCAGGCGGGGATGGGCCGCGAGAGTATCGAGTATGTCCTCGGTTTCAAGGAGAGCGGTCACCCGTTCGGCATGCGCGGCAATGGCGGGAGGCAGGGTGTCCCGCATAAACGGACACTTGGTGTCCCATCCCAGCACAACCTGTTCATGAGCCGCGTCCCACATGAGAGCCAGCGGATAGAGGCGGCAATCCAGCGGCCGGGCCTCATAAATCCGGCAACGATTCGTCGACGCATCGAAGGCCGGGCAGAGGTACCCCTCGCCGCCCTGGTCCTTGACCAGATCGACTTGAGCGCCGGTGGAGCGAGGGAACGCGTGAGGGTCCACTCCCGAAGCGACGGCGCGCGCAATCTCCTCGCGAGTAAAATAGGGACGAAGAAAACTGTCCGCCTCTGGGAACCGGCAACAGACATCACAATCGAGACAGGCGGCACTGGGAACAAGTTGCGGCAGGGGCTTCGACATCGTGACGGATGACAACTGATTTCACCTTCAGAGCGGACGCATTCGTTTCGCATCATACGATGCGGCCGTAGAGGTGGCAAGAAACGTTCGCTTCTTCCAATGGCAGCCGGCTGCCTCTGCCGGCCGTCGGGCCGCAACGGGGTCAAGGTCCTTGAGACGGAACAGATCCCCAGCAAGCGAATTTCCTGGCCACTTGTTCGGCATTTGAGCAGCGTGTTAGCATTCGTCGCGCCTTCCCGGAAGGCTGACGACAAAGGACCTCTCGTTGGCACAGACCGATTCGTTTTGCCCATCCCTTCGAAGCGACACTGCTCTCAGCCGTTGCGAGACGATTCGCTCGCAGTTGAGCCAGGCGGGGCTCTTCGCCGACGCGAGCGGATCTCAGGCCACCACGTCCTGGCGAATCAGTCCGTGCCCGTTTCTGCTGTCACGGGAAGACCTCGCATTTTTTACCGCCTTAGGTCCGCATCTCCTGAGCTTCTATCGGGCGTTGAACCGGCTCTATATCGAGAGCGTGAAAGGGACGCAACCTTCGTGGGCCGCCGCATACCTTGACCAGGGAAAACCCGAAGCCCTCGTGACGTTTAGTCGCATGAAGCGTTTCCGGGATCAGCTTCCGGCCGTCATTCGACCGGACGTGATTCCCACGCAAGACGGGATGGTGATCACGGAATTGGACTCGGTGCCCGGCGGCATCGGGTTGACCGCGTGTCTGTCACGGATCTACAGCGGGTTGGATCAGGACCATTCCAGGTGTGTGGCGGGGCCGGACGGCATGCTCGACGGGTTCGCGGCGATGCTTCGGTCAGTGCAAGGGGACCGGGCCGGCTGCGTCGCCATCGTGGTGTCGGAAGAAGCCAAAGACTATCGCCCGGAAATGTCGTGGCTGGCGGCCCGACTGAGAGAGCGGGCGCTCCCCGTCTACTGCCTCGAGCCGCGGGATCTGCGCTTCACCGAGGAAGGGCTCCGGGCGGGCACGGAACCCGGCGCACCGCCGGTCGCACTCCTCTATCGCTTTTATGAACTGTTTGATTTGATGAATATCCCCAAAGCGGAGTTGATTCAGTACGCGGCCAAAAAAGATCTGATAGCCGTGACGCCGCCTTATAAGCCGGCCCTCGAAGAGAAGTCGGCCTTTGCGCTCCTGCATCATCCCGTCCTCCAGCCCTTTTGGGAGAAAGAACTCGGGACCGAGTGCCGTCTGCACTTGACCGCCATTATGCCAAGGACCTGGCTCCTTGACCCCGCGCCGATTCCTCCCAGCGCAACCATCCCGGGCCTTCAGATCGGCGGCCGCGCAGTCGGTACTTGGCACGATCTGACGGCGGCGACCCAGAAAGAGCGTCAGTTGGTGCTCAAGCCGTCCGGTTTCTCGGCACTGGCTTGGGGAAGCCGCGGGGTGTCCGTGGGACATGACCTGCCGCAGACCGAATGGACGGCGGCCCTTCAACAGGCGCTCGAGTCGTTCCCCACCACGCCGTATATTTTGCAGGAGTTCCACAAAGGACGGCTGTTCGAGATGGACTATATCGATACCGCTTCCCATACGATGGTCCGCATGCCGGGACGCGCACGGCTCTCTCCCTACTATTTTGTGACTGATGGGAAAGCCCAGCTGGCCGGGATACTGGCTACCCTGTGCTCCGCCGACAAGAAAATTATCCATGGTATGCGGGATGCCATCATGGTGCCCTGCGCCGTCCGGTCGGACGAGACCCTTCCTGCGGGAGCCCGGCCCTAAATGATACATTCCACTTTTCTGATTTTCCTGATAGCCTAAGTCATCATGGCGCTCACTCTCTACCACGTCGATTGGTGTCCGGAATGCGAGCTGGTACGTGAAAAGCTCTCGGACCTGGCCCTGCACTATGAAGATATTATCGTGCCGGACAGCCGTCCGATGCGGACACAAGTCTACGATGTTTCGGGTCAATATTACGTCCCCGTGTTGAAAGACGGGGATACGGTGTTGAGTGAGACCCCTGAGATCCTCGCCCACCTTGATACCCATTATGCCAAGACCCGGTCATAACGCCACGGCGAAGCCCGATGGACTCGGATGTGCGGAGTCGGGCTCCCTGCCCTCCTCTCATCGATGGCCCCGTCTTCTCACAAGGAGGCTGTGACATCGTGGAGGAATGGAGACGCATACTCGCGCAGAGCATCGTGAAACCGAAAGATCTGGCCGACCGGTTTGGCCTCGATGAAAAGGATATCGAAGCCGTCGTCGGTCCGTATCCGATGCGCATCACCCCCACCGTGCTCGCCACCATAAAGGAAAAAGGCGATGCCATCTGGAAGCAGGTGGTACCCGAACTCACGGAACTCGACGACATCGATGCCGAGGACGATCCACTCGAAGAAGATGTCATGAGCCCGGTGCCGCACCTGGTGCATCGATACCCTGATCGGGTCCTGCTCATGGTCACCAACCAATGTCCCATCTACTGCCGGTTCTGTACGCGCAAGCGCCTGGTCGGGAAACCGGGATTTCTCAAAAAAGGCGAATTGGATCGCGCCATCACCTATCTGCGCCAGCACACCGAAGTGCGGGATGTCATTTTGTCCGGCGGCGACCCGCTGCTTCTGCCGGATCATCTGCTGGAGCGGGTGCTCAAATCGCTCCGGACCATTCCTCACTTGGAATTGATCCGTATCGGTTCGCGGGTGCCCGGGACGTTGCCCGAGCGAATCACGCCGAGGCTCTGCGAGATCGTAAAAAAGTATCACCCGGTCTATATGAATCTGCACTTTAATCATCCGGACGAACTGACGCCGGCGGTGAAAGCCGCCTGCGGCATGCTCGCAGATGCCGGAGTCCCGCTGGGAGCCCAGACGGTGCTCCTCAAGGGGGTCAACGACGATCCGGAGATCATGAAGCGCCTGGTCCATCAACTGCTGCTCGCCCGGGTGAAGCCCTATTATCTCTATCAGGCGGATCTCACCAAAGGGACCAATCATTTCCGGACCAATATCGACACCGGCCTCCGTATCATTAAGGCGCTCCAAGGCCATACGAGCGGCATGGCCGTGCCTCATTTCGTCATCGATGCGCCCGGCGGCGGCGGCAAAATTCCGCTCCTGCCCGGCGAGTACCTCGTCCATATGGATGACGACGGCGCGTTGCTGCGCAACTATGAGAACAAGACGTTCCATTACCCGCAGCCCAAGCCGGGCGCCGGGCGGGAGCTTCCGATGGTCGGTGCGCCGTCCGCATGGGGATCCTGCGCCAACGACGGCGGAGGACTGGACGACCTGTGAGCCGGCGCGCCACCCAGGGCATTCTTCCCTATCAGGACATCAAGCGATTGATTGCCGGCGGCGCCATCAGCGCCTCTCCGGCCATTGAGGACCGGCAGATTCAGCCGGCAAGCCTCGACCTCCGCCTCGGGCGAAAGGCCTATCGGCTCATCAGCAGCTTCCTCCCCGAACTGTCCCCCATTTCCGCTCGTCTCAATGTTCTCGATTTTTACCAGTCCGATCTCGTGATGTATGAGATGGACCTGACGGACGGCGCGATCCTCGAAAAGGGTCATGTGTACCTGGTTCCCCTCATGGAACAGCTCGCGCTGCCCCGCACGCTCCGCGCCCGGGCCAATCCCAAGAGCACCACCGGACGCCTCGACGTCTTTACCCGCGTCGTAACCGATCTGAACGCCGGCTTCGATGAAATCCGCACCGGGTATGCCGGGCCGCTCTTTCTGGAAGTGGTGCCGCGCTCCTTTGCGGTCAAGGTGCGCACCGGCCAATCGCTGAATCAGATCCGCTTCGTGCGCGGAGCCGCCACCGTCACCGATACGGCACTGCAGAGCCTGCACCGGAAGACTCCGCTGCTTTACCACAATGTCTCGGCCAAGAAAGTGCTCACTGCGCAGGAATTCCGTGCGGAACGCGGCCTCTTTCTCCGGATTGACCTCAAAGGAGAAGAGGGGACGGATGCGCGCATCATCGGCTACCGCGCCAAAAAGAACAGCCATGTCATCGACCTTGCGAAAATCGGGCATTACGCGGCGGCGGATTTCTGGGAACCGCTGTATCGGCACCGCCACGACAGCTTGCTATTGGAGCCGGAAGAGTTCTACATCCTCGCCTCCAAAGAACGGATCCGGGTACCCCCCGGATATGCGGCCGAAATGGTGGCCTATGAGGCCGCCTGCGGAGAATTGCGCACGCATTACGCCGGCTTTTTCGATCCGGGATTCGGCTACGGGACCGAGGGTGAGATCAAAGGGACCCAGGTCGTCTTGGAAGTTCGCCCGCATGACGTGCCCTTCCTGATTCATGACGGGCAAACGTTTTTTAAGGTTGTGTACGACCGGATGCTCGACGTACCATCTCAACTGTACGGGGCCACCTTAGGTTCGTCTTATCAACGGCAAGCCCTCACACTGAGCAAGCACTTTAAATCCTAACTTCTATGGCACCAACAGATCTTCCGACCAGAGACCCTTCCGACCGCCCCTCTGCCCCGCAGCCCGACGAGGACGGCGGAGGGGATAAACAATTGAGCGTCGCGGGCATGATGACGGGGACGGCCCTGATGTTCATCGGGTTTCTGAATGTCTTTCTCTCCATCAGCGGCGGGTTCGAGATCAACGTCGTGCCGTTGCTCATCTATTTCGGGGGGCTCGCCGTCTGGGCCAATGCCGTCATCGAGAATCCCACGGTGCGATACGGAGTCATGACCGTGGCCGTCATCCTGGGCTTGGGATTTTTCCACTATGGCGAAGTGCTCTTCTGGCATAAGCAGGTCGTGTTCTGGTCCACGGTCGTCGTGGTCATGTTTTTCATGTTCCGGGAACCCAAAAAACCCGCCAACTGATGCCTCGATGGCGATTTCCGTCATCATTCCCACGCTCAATGAAGACACGACGCTTCCCTCCACGCTTGCACGCACAGCCAGTCTCCAGTTCGATGAAGTGATCATCGTCGACGGAGGGAGCACCGACCGCACAGTTCCTCTGGCGGAGGCCTTTTGCGCCAGTGTGTCTTCCGCCCGCCTGATCACCGCGCCGCGCGGACGTGCACGGCAAATGAACGAAGGCGTCAAGGCGAGCCGCGGTACGGTGCTGCTCTTTCTCCATGCCGATACGCAGCTCCCCGGGAGCGCGCGCCTCGCGATCGAAACCGCCCTGGCCGATCCCCAGACGGTCGCCGGCCGATTCGATGTGCAGTTCGACCGCCCGTCCAGGTGGGGGCGCCTCATCGGTGCGCTGATGAACCGGCGGTCTCGGTGGAGCGGGATCGCCACCGGCGACCAGGCGCTGTTCGTGCGCCGCTCGGTGTTCGAACAGGTCGGCGGATTCGCCGACATCCCCCTGATGGAAGATATCGACTTCAGCCGGCGTGTAAAAATCGTGGGAACCATCGCGGCCCTGGGCGAGACCGTCACGACGTCGTTTCGGCGCTGGGAGCGCCGGGGACCGCTCAAGACAATCCTGCTGATGTGGACGCTGCGATTTCTTTTCTGGGTAGGTGTGAGTCCGTCCCGGTTGAGCCACTGGTACGCGGCAGTCCGGTAAGGATCCAGGATGAGCAAATCTTCTCCGTCACCCGTTCACACCGCTTTGGTTGTCTTCGCCAAAGCGCCGGTCCCGGGCCAGGTGAAAACGCGCCTCTGCCCTCCGCTGACGCCGGACGAAGCCGCCACGCTCCATGGCAGTTTTATCCTGGACACTCTGGAGAGGACGAAAGCCGCGGTAGCCAAGCTCCACCTGCCCTTCCATCGCTATCTCGCCTGTGCGCCTGCCTCCGCGCTCGTCTTCTTTCAGATCATGGAGGAACGGCACGGGGTGACCTTGCTGGATCAAGTCGGAGAGCATGTCGGGGCGCGCATGAGCCATACATTTGAGGTGTTGTTCGCCAAAGGGTATCGGCACGTCCTGATCGTGGGCACCGACGTGCCGTCCTTGCCGCTGAACCATTACCAACAGGCGCTGGCGCTGATCGAGTCCCATGACCTGGTGCTGGGGCCTGCCCTCGACGGCGGATACTATCTGATCGGATTGAACCGGGCCGTGCCGGATCTCTTCACCGGCATCCCCTGGTCCACGGAGCGTGTACTGGCGCTGACCGAAGAAAAGGCGGCGCAGCTCGGCCTCTCCACGGCCCTCTTGCCTGCCTGGCGGGATGTCGATACGATCGATGATCTCGCGGCCCTCATGGAGGCCAGCACCGTGGACGCCAAGCGGCCAAAGAACGAGCAATCCTTTTCCAACCGGACCGCCGGCACGCTCCAGTTACTCGCGAAACGGCTGAGGACAAGATCGGAATGACATGGCGCCTGTGACGAACATGAGCCACAACGTCGCGCTGATCACCGGCGGAGCCAAAGGCATCGGGCACGGGATCGCGCTCGATCTGGCGGCACGGCAGTGGAACGTGGCGATTTCTATCGAACCAGTGAAGCCGAGACGCAGAAGACCGCTCAGGCCAGCACCGTGGACGCCAAGCGGCCAAAGACGAGCAATCCTTTTCCAACCGGACCGCCGGCACGCTCCAGTTACTCGCGAAACGGCTGAGGACAAGATCGGAATGACATGGCGCCTATGACGAACATGAGCCACAACGTCGCGCTGATCACCGGTGGAGCCAAGGGCATCGGGCACGGGATCGCGCTCGATCTGGCGGCACGGCAGTGGAACGTGGCCGTCTGCTATCGGACCAGTGAAACCGAGGCCCGGAAGACCGCAGAAGCCATCACTGAGCTGGGTGGACAAGGCCTGGCGCTGCGTTGCGATGTCTCCGATCCGGTCGCCGCCAAAAAGCTCGTGGCCGAGGTGGAGGGCAGGTGGGGGAAAATCGACGTCCTGATCAATGGTGCCGGCCCCTACCACCGGGTGAATTTATTCTCGGAGACGGTCGAGGGCTGGCACGACATGTTCAACGGGAATCTCCATCCCATTTTCTATTTGGCTCAGGCCGTGGCGCCTGGGATGAAAGCGCGAAAGTTCGGCCGGATCATCACCTTCAGCATGGCCAATGCCGATCAAATGGTTGCGCAGCCGGAGATCACCGCGCACTACATCGCAAAAGCCGGGGTGCTCATTCTGACCCGCACCCTCGCCAAGCTTCTGGCTCCGCACGGCATTACTGTCAACGCCGTCTCACCGGGCTTCATCGATTCCGGCAGTGCGCCGGCCGAGGAACTGGCCGGCATGGCCAAACGCATTCCCGCCGGCTATATCGGAACGGTCGACGACACGGTGGCCGCTGTGCGCTATCTGCTCAGTCCGGAGGCCCGGTATGTCAACGGCGCCAATATCCAGATCAGCGGCGCGTGGGGACTATAAGAAGGAGGATCGATGCTACCAGAGCCGGAACGGGACCGTCACCGTCGCTTCGTGCAAGCGTTGCAACATGAACCTGTAACCTGCGCCAAGCCCGGTTGCGGGGGGCCGATGGATGTCACGGATCACACAAAGCACCACGCCCGGATCAAAACCTATGAAGCACTGTGCGAACGGTGCCACGCGGCGGAATTAATTACGGGCAACGAGCAGACCTCGCCGCCCTGGGATGTGGCGTCCATCACGATGATGGCGGAAGCGCATTTGCTGCACGACCAGCCGAACTGTCCCTTCGACGGCACCCCGATCACCTTCACCTCGCTGCCGAACCCGCGCCGCAAGGCCCGCTATCGCCTTTCCTGCTACTACTGCGGCCGGCACACCGAGATGAATTGGCCCCCGCCGGAGGCCAGGCGCTGAACGGGCGCCTTCAGCGCGAAGGCGCCCGTTCACTCGATCGACGTTGAGGGGGAAAGGCTGGGATGGACGGTTACTTGCCGAAGGCTTTCTTGAGCAGCGGTTCGATCTCGCCCTTCTTTTCCATCGGGTCGAGAATATCCGTATCCCCGTAAAACGTACCGTCGATGAAGACTTTCGGCAGCGTCGGCCAGTTGGTGATCTTGGTGAGCGCCTCGCGCTTGGCCGGCTGCGAGAGCACATCGATCAATTCATACGGATAGCCGTATTTGTCAAAAAACTGCATGGTTTCTCTGGTAAATCCGCACATGGGCATGGTTTTGGTGCCCTTGCCGTAAATCAAAATTTTGTGCGCCTTTACTTCCTGTTGGATTTCTTCTTCTATCGTTCCTGCCATCGTCGGCCTCCTTGTTAACGTTCGTCCGTGGTGTGCGCCGTCAGCTCCAGCGCATGAATGCGGCCGTCTTTCAGCGGGGCATCGAGCGCCTGATAGATCAATCGATGCCGGTCCAACAGCTGCTTGCCTTGAAACGCGTCTGACACGATCACCACTTTGAGATGATCCATCGTACCGGTCCGATCCGTGACCGTGACGACGGCGTCCGGCATACTTCGTCGGATATACTCGGTTAATACGTCGGGTGTAATCACCTGTCTCCTCCTCTATGGAGTCGAGGATACCCTAGCCCTAATCGCAAAGGCAATTCCACCGCTATCCCGTTCACCGGACCGATCTGCACGTGGATCTCTTTTCATCCGCTCTGAATCTATTTTGATGTCGGGGCCTCTCCCTGAATCCCGTCTGCTCGCTGCGCCAAAAAGCGATTCACTTCCTTGGCTTGGGCGAGCCGCCCTCATCCACGCGCCCGACGGCATAGCGCTTGCTGATGCCTGGAAGAGCCGGTCCTCTTTTCAGGGAGTCACCATGTATTTCATCATGCTCTGTTGGGCCTCCATCGTTATCCTTATCGCCATCGCTTTCATGCGACGGCTCTGGTAACCGCGCCTTATGTCATGTTCGCCGGTTGCTGAAGACCACCATGTTGGTGGTGCATAACCACCAGATGACTTCGGGCTGCGTGATGCCGAAGCAACAAACTGCTGGAAAGAGGCCAATCCCTCACACAGGAAGAACGGCACGGGCCTTGCGCCTCTCCCCGTTATGAAAACCGAGCATGCAACCACCGGTCAACCGCTCCTCATCACACAAGGAGGTCGCCATGAACGAATTCAAGTCGGGCTTTTTCGTCGGTGGAGAATCCTGCAACGGACGGGTACTCATCATGGACGACGAAGCGGACATCCGCAAGGTCGTCCGGATGACGCTGCAGAAGGCGGGCTATGAAGTGCTGGAAGCCGAAAACGGAGAAAGGGCCATTGAGGTGCTCAATAGCGGAGAAAACCGTCTCCTGCTCGATGTGATTATCTGCGATATCCGGATGCCGAAAGTGAATGGCATCGAAGCCATCGCCTACTTTCGCAAGCAGTATCCCCGCGTGCCGTTGATCGTCCTCACGGGATTCCCGGACACCGATATGGCCACCTCCCTGCTGCGAGAAGGCGTGCTCGATTACCTGGTCAAACCGGTAGAGGGAGAGAAGCTCAAAGGCGCTGTCGCCCGTGCGATGGAACAGCGGGAATTGGCCCATCTGTGAGGCCTCCCATGCTCATGAGCGGGGAGGGGAAGACCGGCGCTCCTTCCCCTCCGATCGGTGATCGCCCGTCCGGCCGGGAAAGGACTGGGTCCATGGCGTCTCCGTCCCCTACCAAGGTGGCGATCCTCGGCGCGGGACGCGGCGGCACCGCGCTGCTCGATCTCCTCCATCAAATCCGCGCCATTGAGATCGTCGGCATCACCGACCGGGATCCCGGGGCGCCGGGACTCCAACGAGCACGGGAACTCCATGTCCCCGTGTACGGAGGCATTGAGGACCTCGTCGGCAACCACGGGATCCTGGTGGTCATGGATGTCACCGGAGATCCGGCCATGGAACGAACGCTCCGGAGCTTGGTGCCCGCGGGGATCGATATCCTGAGCGGATCGGCGTCCCGGCTGCTGTGGGAACTCGTGCAGCATGAAAACAAGCTCCAGACCGAATTGCTGCACGCCGACAAACTGGCGGGCATCGGCTCGTTTGCGGCCGGCATCGCCCATGACATCAACAACCCTCTGCAGCTGATTCTAGGGTTGGCGGAAAATCTCAGGGAAGAAGAGGACCTCGGCACCGTGCGCGAGCAGGCGCAGGACATTATTGAAGCGGTCAAGCGCACGACGGCCATTTGCCGGGACCTCACGTCCTATTCCCGACGAGCCTCCTCGCTTCAGCACAGCATGATTGCCGTCAACACCAAGCTGGATGAGGCGCTGCGGATCGCCCGCTATGCCGTGGCGCTGCATGACATCGAGGTCCGCAAAACGTATGTCCCGGATCTCATGGTGAAAGGGAACCCCGACGAACTGCTGCATGTCTTCGTGAATCTCATCACCAACGCGGTACAGGCGATGGAACGCGGCGGCACGCTGACGCTCGAATCGGCGCCCGTGAACGGAGCCACGGTCATCAGGGTATCGGACACCGGATGCGGCATTCCGGCGGAGCTCCTGGACAAGATATTCGAACCGTTTTTCACGACGAAGCCGCCGGGGAAAGGCACGGGACTGGGCCTGTACAATATCAAGAACGTGATCCATCACATGAGGGGAATCATCGGGGTTGACAGTCAGGTCGGCAAGGGCACCACCTTTACGCTGACCCTTCCCCTGCCCGACGCGCCGTCCGACGGAGGCCAGGGATGAGCCAGACCGCTTCATCCAGCCGACATTGGGGCCTGAAAGCCAAGCTGATCTTGTCTATGCTCTTCGTCGGCGTGGTGCCGCTGGTTGTGGGCCTCGGGATGGCGTTCTGGCAGGGCTCTCAAGAGATCCGCGATGTCAGCGGAGAGAGTTTCAAGGCACTGGCCACGGAAGCCTCCAGAAAGCTGGATTTGCTCGTGGCCGAGGAGGTCATCCGCACCTCGCGCATTGCGAACGATCCGGCGGTCATCCGGGAATTGGAAAACCGGCGGGATGCGCTGATCGCCGGCAGCGGGAAACCCACCGCTCAGCTGGCGGAGGTCGAACCGCGGTGGGCCGCCCGCGATCCGGCGGTCCTGAAAGCGATCACCGACAGTCCATTGAGCCGGCTGCTTCGCGAGTATTACACCGGCACACGCAGTGAGTCCGACCAACTCATGCCGCAAGTCGTCCGTTCCGCCACCAAGATGCTCTTCCTGACCGATACCCAGGGCATCCTGGTGGCCGCCATGACCGACAGGCCAGATTTTCGCCATAGTGACAGGGCCTGGTGGAAGGGCGCCTATAACAAGGCGGTGGGCCAGCTCTATATCGAAGACGTCCATTTTGACCCCAAAGCGGACACCTACGTCTTTTCAATTTCAGTGCCGGTCCTGGACAGTCTTCGGTATGAAGTGGTGGGTGTCCTTCACCGGGTCATCGATGCCAAGGAGTTCTTCTCCCCATCGACCCACGTGATCCGGTTCGGGAAGACGGGTCACGTCATGCTGATTGACAACAAAGGCATCGTGATCAGTTGCCCCATCCTGCCCACCGGTGTGTCGTTATCCGATACCCGTCTGCTCCCGCTCGTGACACCCTTGCACCCCGGCTGGGTCCAGGCTCCCAGCGATGGCCACGGCGGGGACTCGACCTCCGTCATTGGGTTTGCCCCGCTGCCGGAAACGAGCCGCTCCACTAACGGGACGCTCCAGAATGGATCCTGGCACACGTTCGTCTGGCAATCGTCCGACGAGTTGATTGCCCCGATCAAGCATCTCTTCACCTGGATGACCGTCTTCGGGACCGTCGCCATTGCCTTGTTGGCCTCGCTTGGCTATGTCGCGGCCAGTCGCATTGTGACCCCCGTCCGGCAGCTTCAGCAGGCAGCCCAGTCGATCGGTCGGGGCCAGCTCCGCTCCCAGATCCGCATCCAGACGGGAGATGAACTCGAGGATCTCGCCGAGGAGTTCAACCGGATGAATAAACAGCTGGAGGCCGCCTTTGCGGGCTTGGCCAGCCAAGTGCAATTGAAATCGGAAGAAGTTCACTACCTGCAACAGTCCACCGATCAGATCTTGGATACGGTGCCCACGCCCATTTTGTTGATTGATGCGGAGGAGCGGCTCGAGTACGCCAATCGCGCGGCGCGGGATGCCTTCCAGATTGACCTGGCCGCCGCCCGGCCCCTCTTCACGCAGCTGCCGGTCAGCCCCGCCATGCAACAGAAGCTGCGCCAGGAACTCCATATGGCCGAGGATCCCTGCCGTGTGCCAGACAACGAAGCCCCCAGCCCCGGGCCTCGGGATCCGCTCACGCCCGCCATGGAGAAGGACGCGTCTCCCCATCCGTGGGAAGTGCAGATCGGCGCCCGCCAATACCACTATCAATGGTTTCGTTTGCCCGGACGGACGGGGGAACGGGACCGCATCGGGCTGGTCCTCCGGGACACCACGGATGAAAGCCGTCTGCAAGACCAACTCGTGCAGGCGGAAAAAACCGGCAGCCTCGGCGTGTTGACGGCCGGGATTGGTCACGAACTCAACAATCCGCTGTTCGGCATCGTCGGGTTGGGGGAAGCGATCCAGGAGGAATCCGATCTCGAACGGGCGCGCGGCTATGCCCGTGACATTGTGACTCAGGGCCGGCGCATGGCGAAAATCATCCGGGACTTTACCGGGGTGACGACGCAGGAAATAGCCGACCAGCGCGTCTCGGTCTGCCTGGAGGAGGAACTGGATCAGGCGCTCGCCGCCGTGCAGACGACCACCGACACCAAACATCTCGCCGTGCACAAAGCCTATGCCGGCAACACGAAGGTGTTGGCCCTCCCGGATCAACTCCGGCAGGCGCTGGCGAATCTGCTCACCAACGCGGCGCAAGCGATGCGCGACGGCGGCACGCTCACGCTCACGACCGCGGTCACCGGGAGTCTAGCCACGCTGGCCATCAGCGATTCGGGGCCGGGCATTGCGAAACAGCATTTGTCGAAAATCTTCGACCCCTTTTTCACCACGAAGGAACAGGGGGAGGGATCCGGCCTGGGACTGACCGTGGCGAGGCGCATTCTCAGGAAGTTCGGCGGCGACCTGCGCATCGAAAGCCTGGAAGGCCGGGGGACGACCTGCTGGGTCAGTCTACCGGTTCTCGCACCGTCTCAGGAGGAAGGCCCATGGACTACGTCCGCTCCGCGGTCAGAGCCGCAACCGTCACATTCTTCGTAGCTTGCATAGGGTCGACCGCGTTGCCCTTCGCCAAAGACCCCGCCGGGTCGCCCGGCATTCCGCCTGAAAAAGTCGCCGACTATGTGCATGCCGTCCTGGAAGCGGATCGGACGATTTACACCACGCAGGTGGTCAACCGCATGCAGGAAAAAGGCATCGTGCGGGCCGCGGAACATTGGGAACAGGACAATGCGCTGCTCCTTCCCGCCCAATTTCTTCAGCACTCGGGGCGGCTGGTCGCCGAATCAGGACGGGGTATCCGTTACAGACTGATCGGGCTGTCGCCCATTTATCAACGAAACGCTCCGGCCACGGAGTTTGAACGCAAGGCACTCGAAACGCTGCGCGGCCGGCCGGAGCGGCCGGTGACCGGCGTCGTCTCCAGCGGGAAGAAACAATACTTTCAGGCCGTCTATTCCGATCTCGCCGTCTCGCCCGCCTGCGTCAGCTGCCATAACAGCCATCCGTTGAGCCCAAAGCGAGATTTCAAATTACACGACGTCATGGGGGGTATCGCCATCACCATCCCGCTCGAGTAGCTCACGGGCGCGGACCACTCAGACAGGGACGGTGGCGGGCTCGGCGGGTCTGGCGGGACTGTGGTATTCCTCGCGATAGATCTGAATCGCGGTCATCAGCAAGCTGACCAATATGGGTCCCACGAACAAGCCCAGCAGGCCGTACAACGCCAACCCGCCCAAGACACTGAGCACGAGCAACAGCGTGGGAATCTGCACCTCCTGTCCGATCATCCAGGGACGGAGGATCTGATCCACCATGGACACCACCCCCACGCCCCAGACCAGCATGACGAGGCCCTTGCCGATCGGACCGACCCAGAAGAGATAGGCGACCACCGGGCCCCATACCAGGGCCGTCCCTCCGAACGGCAGCGGCGCCAGCATGACGGTCAAGGCCGTCAGCACCACAGGAAAGGGCACGGCCAGCACCGCATAGGCGAGTCCGGCCAAGGCGCCCTGCACGATCGCGGTGACGAGCATACCTTTGACGACGGCGCGAATGGTTTGATCCAGGCGGATCATGATCTTGTGTTTGTGCGACTCCTCCATGGGAATCAGCTCATACAGCCCGGCCAGCCAATGCTCGCCGTCCTTGAACAAGAAGAAAAGCACGAGCAGCATGATAAAAAAGTCCGTGATGAGGACAAAGGCATTCTTGAGCAGATCCCCCATCTGGCCGACAAAGAACTGGCTCACGACCTTGGCCCCGGCCACCACCGATTGCTCCGCCGAGAGCGCCTGCAGGCTGGTGGTCGTCAGGAGATGGCGCAGCCAGGCTCCGATGACCGGCAGCCCGGCCACCTGATCGGGCAACTGTTGAAGTCCCCCGCCGGCAATCCAGAGTCGAATCGCGTGCTCGGCGGCGACCGCTTCGCGCACCAGCATGATGCCCATCACCACCAGCGGCACGACGCCCACCCCCAACACCGTGATGGTAAACAGGGCGGCGGACGCGGCGCGATTACCGCGCCACCAGGCCGTCAGCCGCAGGTGCAGAGGAAACGCCCAGTGCGCCAACAAGCCGGCCCACAGTGCGGGAAAGAGAAACGGTTCGAACATAAGCCCGATTTGGTAGAGCAGCAGCACCAGGAGGGAAAAGAAGACCAGTGAGAACAGTTGCTGTCGCGTCATGGAGTAGCCGGCATGGACCATTGACGATCACGAGGTGAGAGCAGATCCGGGCGGACCGACGCTACAGGTCCGCTGCTTTCCCATTGACGGGCGCCGGTTCTCGCTGACCAGCCGGATTACGCACGTGGCCCGTCGCACAAGGCGCCTCCTCGGCCCAGGCCGTGACACCCATGTCGCTGAGGCCTTGAAACTTCGCCCCGTCCTCCATGGACATCACCGGACCATGGACTTCACCGATCAGAATGGCGGTCTTCATCAGCTGGATGCGTTCCGTGACCGTGACGGTCGCCTTGATGCGTCCGCTGCTGATGAGCGATCCGGCAAAGATGGTTCCCTGAACCAGTCCTTCTTCCCCCACGATGACCTCGCCCTTGGTCTGGACCTCGCCCTCCAGGCGGCCATCGATGCGTACCGTCCCTTCCACTTTGATCTCGCCCCGCAACTCGACGCCTTTGGCCAGCAGGGTGATATTGCCGTCATCTCGGTAGCCGGGTGTTTTCATAGCGCTCCTTTATGTCGTGCTGTGGAGGACAGGATACCGCAGGACAAGACGGGCGCCTAATGGTTTACAAAAACAGCGCGCGAAGGCGGCACGTGGCTAGGACAACCCCAAGGTCTGCTTCACCCGCTCCCACAAGCCGCCACCGTGGATTTCGCAATAGACCGTCGGTTCGGTCCCGGCGATGAACACTTCGGACGTCTTTTCCGGACACCGGGCGGTCGCCAGTTGGCCGGTTCGCGGATCGATGTCGCGCTGGACCATTCCGGACGGCATCTCAAAATCCGCCCCATGCGGCGCCATCACCCGGCGCGCGAGCAGACTCCAGATCGGGAGCGCGGCCTGAGACCCGGTGAGCTTCACCGGCCGCTCATCGTCAAAGCCGACCCAGACCCCGATGACCAAATCAGGGGAATAGCCGACGAACCAGGCGTCACGATAGCCATCCGTCGTGCCGGTCTTACCCGCGACAGGGCCTTCTACGCCTAACGCGCGCGCCCTGGCGCCCGTCCCCCGCTCCACGACGCCCTTGAGCAGAGACGTCATGAGGTAGGCGGCTTGCGGCGAGACAGCCTGATGCCGGTCCGGCGACAGGGTCCATAGGCCGTCCCCGGCTTCACTCACCAGCTTAAAGAGCGCCAAAGGTTTCGTAAGGACGCCGCCGTTGGCCAGACCGCCGTAGGCGGTGGCGATATCGAGGAGCGAGACAGACGTCGTGCCCAGCGCGATAGACAAATTCTCGGCCCACAGTCCATCCAGGCCAAAGCCGCGAAGGGTGGTCCGTAAGGCCGGGAGGCCGATCTGATGCGCGACGCGCACGGCCGGTACATTGTAGGAATGCTCCAGCGCGCTCCGCACGCTGACTTGTCCATGGAATTGCCGATCATAGTTTTGCGGCGACCAGGGGCCGTTGCCGGACTCGAAGGTGACCGGTTCATCCAGCAACAGCGTCGCCGGCGTGTGGGTCGGCCGTCCCTCTTCCCGGCTGGCTTCGAACGCCGCCAGATACACGAACGGCTTCACCAGGGAGCCGGCCTGGCGGCGGGCCTGGACCGAGCGGTTGAACTGGCTGATCCGGTATTCGCGGCCGCCGACCATGGCGAGCACATGCCCGGTTTTCGCGGCGAGCACGACGGCGGCCGCCTGCAGCGGATGATCGCCGCTCTTCAATTCGGGGTAGGTGGCTTCCAATTGCCCCAATCCCTGCTGTAATGAGTCGGTGGCCGCTTCCTGGATGAACGGATCCAGGGTGCTATAAATCTTGGCTCCCTCGGGAATCCCCATGCCCGTCCCTTCCTCGACCTGCCGCAACAGGTAGTCGATGAAATAGGGCGCATCGGTCAGCACGTCCTGGGACAGGGTGACCGTGACCGGTCGATTCACCGCCTGCTTCCAGGCGTCCTCCGTGAGCCGGCCTTCTTCCCGCAGACGACGGAGCACCACGTTGCGCCGCTGCGTCGCGGATTCCAGGTTCTTGGTGGGCGCATAGGTGTTGGGCCCCTTGATCAGCCCCACGATCAGCGCGATTTCCTCGGTCGTCAGCTCCTCGAGCGCTTTGCCGAAATAGCGATGCGCCGCCTCCCCGACCCCATAGATCGCCACGGACCCGGCCTGTCCCAGATAGATTTCGTTTAGATAACTTTCCAGGATGTCGTCTTTGCGATATTTCATTTCCAGGACCAGCGCGGCGACCGACTCCTTGAGCTTTCGCCCCAACGTCCGCTGCGGCGAATAAAACAGGTTCTTGGCCAACTGTTGCGTGATGGTGCTGCCGCCCTGCACGACGCCGCCCCGGACCACATTGGCCCAGAGCGCACGCCCCACCGCGATCGGATCGATGCCGGGATGCGCATAGAACCGGCGATCTTCAACCGCGACCAGGGTGTCGATGACCTTCCGCGGCATCCGGCTCAGGGGGATCCATTCCCGCATCTGGCGTGACCTGCCGCGCATGCCGCTGATGAGCGGAGCCTCGAGCGACACGAAGGATTCCGAGGGTCCTCCGGATGCGATGCGCACCTCCGTCACGATGCCGTCGGCAAGCGCCAGGGTGATCCGGCGGGCCGGCACATGGCTGTCCTCTTGCGCATGCAGATAGAGATGGAGCGCGTTGTCGACGGCGGCATACTCGCCCGGATGCCGGGGCGGCGCCGCGACCGGCCGGTAGCCGAGCCGGTGGAGCCGATCCAGGAGCCTGGATTCCCTGATCGACGTGCCCGCCTCCAGGAAGAACGGCGCTCCGTAGATCAGGAGCGGAGGATGGTCGTCGCTTTTCGGCAAAGAAAGACTCGCCGAGAGCACGGCCGCATAAACCAACAGGCCCGTGAGACCCAGGCCGGCCAACGCCAGACCTGCCACGAGGCCCCGCTTGATCCACGTCCTCATGCCGTCGGCCTCCTGGCTCGTCGCGTTCCGGAGGGAGGGGCACTCCCTGACATCACGCTAATCACGGCAAGCCAGGGCCGCAGGGAATCGGGGCGAATCGAATGGTTGCTCAAGCGTCTGAACGGGCACGTGGTGATCACAGGTTGCACGCTACAACGGAGTCCCGCGTTCCCCTGGAACGGCTGGGCCGGCGGGGGCTCGTTCGAACGGCGCGTCAGCAGTCGGGGGAGGAGGAGTATTTGGAGGGAGCGGCACAAATCGGTAGCTGCCGCCACGCCATCCGTCCGAGCCTTGACTGGTCAGGCCATGGCGCGTGCTGGCGGAAAACGATGTCACACCGGTGAGGATTTGGATGGCCACCATCCCGCCGCTCTGTTGACTGATGGTGCCCGCATGGACGGCCGCCGAGCAGACCGCGGAGTCGTCGGTGTAGACATCGGTGCCGTAGGTGGTCTGGAGCTGCAGCAGAGGCGGACAGAAAAACGCGAGTACGCGACCCGCTTGCCCGGCCCAGGAATCGGCTTGCATGTGGCTCGTCGCCGCGATGGCCGGCTCGGCCGTCTGCCGGTCTCTCACAAAGACATAGGCACCGGTCCAGGGCTCCATCCAATCACCGGTGCGCACCCCGTTCCGCACGCTGCCCTCATACTGGCCGGCGTCCGGACGCATCTCGATCGTCACCATCCCGCCGTCTTTCGTCGTGAGCAGGCCCGCATGGACCGCCGCGGTGCAAATCGAGGAGTCATCGGTGTAGATGTCGGTGCCCCAGGCCCCCTCGAGGTGACCGCCACCGGGGCACCGCACCGACTCCCTGCGTCCCCAATAACCCACCCACTTTCCACCCCCGGTCGTCCAGGTCACGGGCGCAGGCAAAAGAACCGGGCCCGGGTCCAGTACCGGTGTTTCAGATTCTGAGTGCACATGGAGCGGGACCATTGCGGCGGTTCCCGCCAGGAGGACGATCAGAAGCCAGCCACCTGCCGGCCAGGCCGGAGCCGACAGACGGCGACCGAGCAATGGCCGATGCCCTGGGCGGATCTGCATCACAGTGGATCCCGGTGGACCGTCGTGGGTGAGAAAGCCGGAAGACAGACCGCGACGTATTCCGCCCCGTCCGGTCCCGGTGTGCCGTAGCGGACCCATTCCCCTTTGGGGGTGAGCACCGCCTGTCCCGCATGCACCTCCAGCACGCCGTCCTTCGTCTCGACCTGCAGCATCCCGCGGAGCACGATCGTATACTCGTCGAACTCAGGCGTTTGACCCGGTTCTTGCCATCCTGAGGGGCTCTGCATGCGGGCGATGCTGATTTGAGCAGTCCCGGAATTGACGCGCCCCACAAATTCGTCAATCAGCTTCGGCTTATTCCCCGCCGCCTCGATTCTCGTCGGGGATGGAATGAGTTTCGCCATGCTGGTTTCCTTTAGGTTCGGACAGTGAGCGGTCACGTTGTCGCCCCGCCCCCCTCTTCCGAAGTACTTCCTCCGGGTCTTTCGCGCCGGGCGGCTTCCGCTATCCTACTAACAACGGGTAGGGCGTTCCTAGACCCGCCATCAAAGGAGATGCATCATGAACTGTACCCGCTGTCACGGCCTCATGGTCCTGGACCATCTGTTCGATTTGCACGGTACGAGCGGTCATATGTGGAGACAGAGTCAGCGTTGCATGAATTGCGGCCACGTCTATGACGCGGTGATCGAGTACAATCGTGGAGCGGGGGCCACACAGGCGGTTGCCGTTTCAAGCGAACCGGACTATCACGACGAAGAAGTCCATCTCGGCAAGGAATCATACCTGGCACGAACCGCCTGAGCAGTTGCCGCTCCGCCTCAAACCTCCACTAAAGTTCGAGGGAGGCATCACCGTTTGATGCCTCCCCCGTGCCCAAAGTCTCCCATACCGGTCCGGCCGGAACCCCCGGCACATTGGAGATCTTTTTGAACATCCTCTAGCGACGGCTCTGAGATCCCTGATACACTCACCCGTGCCAGCGCCGACGGCCGGTCTTACGAACCCCGCCCGGGCCTAACACAGCAACCCATCATCCACCTCTACCGATCGATTGATTGAGGCCCGATGCCCCCTACGATTCTGTTGAGCTGCGAGTCCATTAGCAAACGGTTCGGCGTAAAGCCCTTGTTCACCGACCTGTCCATCGCCTTGAGTGAAGCAGATCACATTGGATTGGTGGGTCCGAACGGATCCGGCAAGTCGACGCTCCTCAAAGTGCTGGCTGGCTTGGAAGAACCCGACGAAGGCACCAGATCGATGCGCCGGCACGTGCGCATGGGGTATGTCCCGCAAGAGCCTTCGTTTGGGGAAGGACAAACGGTGGAGGAAGTTCTGGCGCAGGTGCTCCTCGATGAGGGCCTGGATCCGCACGAGCATGGCAGCCGGATTGCCAAGGCACTTAGTATCGGCGAGTTTCCTCAAACCGAACAAACGGTGTCCACGCTGTCCGGCGGATGGAAGAAGCGGCTGGCCATCGCCCGCGCGCTCATGCTGGAGCCCGACGTGCTGCTCATGGACGAGCCGACCAACCATTTGGATCTCGAAGGCATTCTGTGGCTGGAATCCCTACTCAAAACCGAAACCCGCGCCTTTCTCGTCGTGAGCCACGACCGGCGGTTTCTGGAATCGGTGGCCTCCCGCATGCTGGAACTCAACCGCTGCTATCCCCACGGGATGTTCGAGGCCAAAGGCAGCTACAGCGACTTCCTGGAGCAACGTGACGCGGCCCTGGCCGCCCAGGCGGATTACCAATCATCCCTGGCGAATCGTGTGCGGCGCGAGGTGGAATGGCTCCGTCGCGGGCCGAAAGCCCGCACGACGAAGGCCAAATCACGCATCGATTCCGCCGGACAGTTGATCGACGAATTGAGCAATCTGGAATCACGACGGGACCAGGGCACGGCGGGGATTGATTTCACCGCGTCCGGACGCCGGTCCAAACAGCTGGTCGTGGCCAAGGACATCAGCAAATCCCTCGGTGGCCGACCGATCGTGCAGCATCTCGACCTGTTGCTCGGGCCAGGCCAGCGGCTGGGATTGCTCGGTCCCAACGGAAGCGGCAAAACCACCGTGCTCAAGCTTCTCGCCGGCACGCTTGCGCCCGATACCGGGACCATCAGCCGGGCCGACAAGCTGCGCGTCGTGACATTCGAGCAGCACCGGGATTCCTTGGATCAGCAGGCCTCGCTCCGCCGCTCGCTGGCCCCTCATGGCGATGCCGTCGTGTATCAAGACCGGTCCGTCCATCTGGTATCCTGGGCCAAACGGTTTCTCTTCAGACCCGAGCAATTGGATCTGCCGGTCTCCCGACTGTCCGGTGGCGAGCAAGCACGGTTGCTGATTGCCCGGCTCATGCTCCAACCGGCAGACCTGCTGATTTTGGACGAGCCGACCAATGACCTGGATATTCCGACCTTGGACGTGCTGGAAGACAGTTTGGTGGAGTTCCCCGGCGCGCTCGTGCTGGTCACCCACGATCGCTGGCTGCTGGATCGGGTCTCGACCATGTTGCTGGCGTTGGACGGAAACGGCCAGGCCGAATGGTTCGCCGACTATGCGCAATGGGAAGCCGCGCAGGGACGAAAGAGCACCGAGGGCTTTTCGCCCGCACGGACGCGCCGCAATGGAGACGCCGACCGCTCCTCGTCAGGAAAACGCAAAGGCCTGACGTACCGGGAGCAGCAGGAATGGGACAAGATGGAGCAGAGTATCGCCAAGGCGGAAGCAGGTGCGGCGGCCGCCGAGGCCGCCGCCGGTGATCCGGCCATTGCGTCCGATGCGGACGCGCTTCGCACGCGATACGCGACGCTCGAAGCGGCCCAAGCCGAAGTCGAACGGTTGTATGCCCGCTGGGCTCAATTGGAGGAGAAACGCACATCCTCCGTCGGCACAGGCCCCTCGTAGCCGTCACAGGACATTGGCACAGTCTCCTTCGGCCTCGCGCCCCGGCACAGCAGCCAGGCGTGAGGGGAGCAAGGATCCCACGACCATGCCGCCGCAAGCCGCGAAAAAACCCACCAGCTGCGGCGGCCACACCGTCTCCGGCGTTTGAACCAGTTCACAACCGATCCATGTCGCCACCCCCGCCCCGATCGCACAGAGGGCGCCCTGGGTGGTCGCCCGCTTCCAGTACAATCCGGCGGCCAACGGGATGAAGGCCGCCACCAGCGTGACCTTATACGTGTTGACAACGAGGTAATAAATGCTGGCGTCCGACCAGAGGGCGATCGTCAGCACCAGGCAGGCAAAAGCGACCAGCACGACCCGCATCAGGCGGAGAAATTCGGCGTCATTGAGGCGTGAGAGCATCGGCCGGATCACGTTTTCGCTGAGCGCCACCGACGGGGCCAGCAGCGTGGCGCTCGCACAGCTCATCACCGCGGACAGCACCGCGCCGAAAAAGACGATCTGCGCCGCCATGGGCGTGTGTTCTAGAATAAGCGTCGGCAGCACCAACTGGGAATCCTGCTCGATCAAAGCGCCGAATTTCGCCGGGTCGATCAGCGTGGCCGCATAGGCCAGGAACATCGGCACGAAGCAAAAACTAAAATACAGCAGCGCGCCGAACAGCGACCCCCGTACGGCCGTGCGTTCGTTCCTGGCCGAGCTGATGCGCTGAAAGACGTCCTGTTGCGGAATGGACCCCAGCATCATGGTGATCCAGGCGCCGACGAACGGGAGCCAGGCGGCGGCGGTGGCAACCGGAAAGAAGGTCAACTTGCCCGCATCGGCCGCATGCTGGAGCACGGTGCCGACCCCGCCGGCCAACCCGCTCACGATCGAGGCGATATACAACAGTCCGCCCAGGATCACGGAGATTTGGACGAAGTCTAACACCGCCACAGAGAACATGCCGCCGAAGGTCGTATACGTCAGCACGATCGCGGCACCCGCCACAATGCCCACCGACTGGCTCACGCCCCCCTCCGTGACGACGTTGAGCACCAGGCCGAGGACCTTGAACTGCGCCGCCACCCATCCGACGTAGGAGACGACGACCGCGATCGTACAGAGCACTTCGATGAGTCGGCTGTAGCGCAGACGGTAGTAATCCCCGACGGTCAGCACGTTGAGGCGATACAGCGGCGGCGCAAAAAAGAGCCCGGCCAGGATCAAACAGAGGCTCGATCCAAACGGATCGGCGACGACGGCCCCCAGGCCGTCCTTCACAAAGGTGGCGGAGATGCCGAGGACCGCTTCGGCGCCGAACCACGTGGCGAAGACCGTCGCCGTCACCACAGGCAACGGCAGGCTTCTCCCGGCCACCGCAAAATCCCTGGTATTGTGCACACGAGTGGCGGCATACAGCCCGATGCCGACGGAGATCAGCAGATAGAGGATGACGAACCAGAGGACCACGCGCGCAGAATAAAGTGATCCCGATCGGCAATCAATTATTATCCGTCAGTCGCGTGGCGGGAGCAGAACAGGCGGCTTCCCTGGCGAGAAGCCGCCTGAACAAAGGAAAGAGGCGTCAAAACGCCCAGTAGCGGGAGGGGCCAAACGTCAGCCGGCATCCGACCACGAACAACTCGCCCTGCGATTCCACAGGAACGGCCTTGGTCCACTGCACCTCATAGAGATTCATCGACTGCCGCCAGCGGGATTCGGGAATATGGAGTTCGATGATTTGTTGCCGGCGCGGGCAGTGCCCCATGAGAATGAGAATGCCATGTGCGCTTCGGTTGACTGTAAAGACTTCACCCTGCTGGATGACGACCGACTCTTCGTCGATTGATTCGCAGAGCTCGTATCCGCAGATCTTGCGCTCCTCAACCCGAGGTTCCTGCCGTCGACTCGGTGTCTCGGCCGACCTTGCCGGATGCCCCGGGAGCGGGTCCAATGTTCCGGCGGCCCAGCTTCCATCGAGGCGATGAATGACTTCTCGCGTTCCGATCATCATGCGCACACCTCCTCGGATCAAAGACTCTCTCAGCTTCGAGCAAATGCCGTACCGGGCCTGACAGGAAGAAAACGCTGATTTCTGCTGACAGTGGAGCACTGTCCAAAGCGGCTGGAAGACCTACAGAAGGAAAAGCACTTCACCCTCTGCGAGCCAATTCCAGCAGACCCCCTGATTCCATAAGGGAATTTCGTCTCTGTAGCTGCGACCCTACCAAGCGAATGGAGCGGCCTGCACCCGAGCTGGCTGCCACTGAAGGCAATGAGCACCAACCCGCACGTTTTTGGCCATGAAGTGACAACCGGAAGATCGCCAAGCCGGAGCTGCAGGACTCTTGCTGAAACATGCTAGGGAACATCCCAGTCTCACCAGAGGCACCCGTTTGCTATAAGGGCTGCATGCGAACAGGGCGGTGGGTGTTGAATCGGCGGTCCAGACCGGATCCGGATCCTGACCCTTTGCCGCCTGGCCCGAGTCCTTTGCCGCCTGGCCCGAGTCCTTTTCCGCCCCCACCACCCTCGCCGGATCCACAACCGGTTCCCAGTCCCCCGGTCCGGCCCCCTGTTCCGCAGCTTCATGTTCGCTGTACATACCAAAGGAGGCTGTCATGAATGCTCTCATTATCGCAGCCGCGGCGCTCGCGGCGACATTTGCGGGAAGCACCGTGTGTGGGGCGAATCCGGCCATGCTGCCGCAACATGAGGGGTATCCGATGGGAAAGGCCAAGGATCCCGTCAGGGGGCAACCGCTGAGCAACGATGCTGGGCGAACCAACGCCTCGGGCAACAAAGCGCTGCAACAATCCGCTATGGCCGACGAGGCTCATACCCGGCAACAGCTTATGAACGAAAATGATCAGCGAATCATAGAGAAACCGGGAGCTGGAGTCCTGCCGAAGGTGCAAGGACCCCAAATCAACATCAATCCGCCCGTGAAGGAAGCGTCGAAGGTGCCGGCCAATCCGCAATAGGGACGTATTCCGGCATCCTCAAAGATTGAGCGCCGAGCGGATCTGCCCCACGAGAATGTCCGTCGGTTCAGCGGCATCGACCACGACCGCATCGGTCGGTTCCTCGAGTATGTTCCACTGACTGGCCAGCAACGCTTCGCCCATGAAGTGGCCGGTGCGCTGTGACAGGCGTTGTTGGAGAAGGCTGCGACCGGCTTTGAGGTACACGATCCGGACCTGGTCGCTATAGCCGTCCAGCACGGAGACACGGTATGCCGCCTTAAGAAGGGAGCAGGCGAAGACCACCGGTTCCCGACGTTCGACCCAGGCGCCGATGGCCTTGCGAATTTTGGCGAGCCAGGGCCGGCGGTCTTCGTCCGTCAGCGGAGTACCCCGGCGAAGCTGCTCGATATGCTCAGGAGAATGAAATTCGTCCCCATCACAAAAACGCCAGCCGAGTGCGGCGGCTAATTCCCGCCCGACCGTCGTCTTGCCGGCACCGGCGATACCCATAATAAGAATGATCATGGTATGGTCGTGATGATGATCACACGAACGCAGCTCCGGATACGTGCCGACTCAATCTCCAGGTTGTGGATGATCGGTCCCCTGGCTCTGGCGTTGGGCCTCGGCCTGTGGGAGGGGAAACCTTGTCCCGTTTCCGCACAGGTCTTACCCGGTACCCCTCAGCCGCAAACTCAGGGACCTGTCACGACACCGCCAAATCAACCGCTATCTGCACCGACCAGCGGGTTGCCGGCCAACATCTTGACACCCTCGACAACCAATCAACTCGAACCGAGTACCGGCGCGCGGACCCCCTTGGAACGGGCAGGGGCCTTCGCGAGCGCCGGCCGCGGGTTACCCGGCATGCCGGGAGGTCCGCCCCTGAGGAGCTCTCCGGGGGCTCAGGACCCCACGGCCGATTACATGCGGCCCCCGGTGATCGGCCCGCTCTTCTGCGATCCCGCCGTCAATATCGCTTGTTGATCGACCCGAGCCGCGCAAGCGCCTGCTGGCGAAAGCATCCTTGCACATGATCGTTCACCATGCCGATCGCCTGCATATAGGCGTAGATGATCGTGCTGCCGACAAATTTGAAGCCGCGCTTTTTCAGATCCCTTGAGAGCGCATCGCTTTCGGGCGTCGTCACCGGCACCACGCTCATCGTTTTCCAACGATTGAGGATCGGCTTGCCGCCGACAAATCGCCAGACATAGGCATCAAAGGAGCCGCACTCCTTCTGCAAGGCGACAAACGCCTGGGCGTTGGTTACCGCCGCCTCCACCTTGAGCCGATTGCGGATGATCCCCGGATCCTGGAGCAACGCGGTTTTTTTCCTGGCGTCATACCGGGCGATTCTGACGGGATCAAACCCGGCGAACGCGGCGCGATACCCCTCGCGACGCAGCAGAATGGTTTCCCAGGTCAATCCCGCCTGGGCGCCTTCCAACAGCAGCATCTCGAAATGCTTCCGGTCGTCATGGACCGGCACCCCCCATTCCTCATCGTGATAACGGAGGAGGTGCGGTTTCTGACCCGCCCAGGTACAGCGAACCCGCCTCTTGGCTGCATGTTCACCCGCTCCCGTCATGACTCCAGCGGGATACGTGCGTGGTTCTGCGCCAGCCACTGGGCCAAGGTCTGCAGGGACGGATTGAGCGAGCGTGACAGCGCGAGATCCCGGGCGCCGCAGAACATATCGTTAAAGTCATGCTTAAACTGAAACATATTGCCGAGGTCGTCGGCGCCCGGAAATCCGAATTTCCGATATGCCTCGAAGGGCACGGCATTGTAGTTCACCGGTTTACCAAGGGCCTTCGTCATGGCCGCCGCCATGTCCTCACCGGTCAGGTGCTCGCCCGCAATGCCGACCCGCTTGCCGATAAATTCACTCCCCCGTTTAAAAATCCCATAGGCAGAGGCCCCGATGTCTTGAGCGGCGATGCCGGGCAATCGTTTATGGCCCATGGGCAACGTCAAGACCAGCCGGCCATCGGGTCCCTTTTTCGGTCCCATGCCGAAGTGAATGAAATTGTCCCAGTAAAAGGACGTGAGGAGAAAGGTTGTCGGGACACCCAGCCTGGCAAACTCCTTATCGGCTTCCCCTTTCGCGTCAAAATGCGGCACCTTGTATTTCCCCATCAAGGTCGGCATCCGCTGATCGCTGAGGGGCACCCAGCGCCGGGTATCCTCGAGCGTGGACCAGATCACATGCTGCACGCCGGCCTGTTGAGCGGCCTGCGCCATGCCTTGGGATTGGATCAGTTCCCTTTCCGGAGAACCGTGCTCCCAGAAGTTGGTCAGGCAAAAGGCCCCGTAGCATCCGCCGAACGCGCGCTTCACGCTGTCGACGTCATCGAGATTGGCCGACACCACTTCCACGCCTAGCGATGTCAATTGTTTCGCCTTCGCCGATTGCGTATCCCTCGTCAGCGCGCGCACGGCAAATCCGCCGGCTGGTTCGTTGACAATGGCACGCACGAGTCCGCCGCCCTGGGCGCCCGTGGCCCCGACCACTGCAATGATCTTTCTATCAGGCATCAGTCCCTCCTTGTTGACCATAAGGCAATACCATAGCGCGCCGGCCGAGGAGAAGACCAGGGCGGCAGAGCGATCGATCAGCCCCCGCCCGCCTAGGCGCGCTGTCGAGTGAATAACGCTCGCACGGTGTGAATGGTATCGGCTTGCTCCGGTGATTTGTCCGGCCGATAGCGTTTGACCCGTGCAAAACGTAACGCCAGGCCGGCAGGATAGCGTGACGACTGTTGGATGTCGCTAAAGGCAATTTCGACCACCATGGCGGGCAGAACGTGAATGATGTGCCCTTTACGATGCGTTTCGAGCGCCAGCAGCGTTTCGGTTTGCCAGCGCAGCATCTCGTCCGTGAGTCCCTTAAAGGTCTTGCCCAACATGATGCACTGCCCGGTTGCCGGATCGCGCGCGCCAAGATGGAGATTCGAGAGCCAGCCTTCGCGCCGGCCGTTGCCCCACTCCGCGGCGAGCACCACCAAGTCGAGCGTGGTGGCGGCCTTCAGCTTTAACCAATGAAACCCGCGCTGGCCGGCACTGTAGGGGGCATGAAGCGACTTCGCCATGACGCCTTCGTGCCCCGCCGCGAGCGCCTGGGCGAAGAACCGCCGGCCCTCTTCCGGGTCCGCGCTCACGAGCCGGGGCACGGCGGTGGACGAAGCAATCGCGCCCAACACACTCATCCGATCTTCATAGGGATTGGCAAGCAGCGATTGGCCGTCGACGTAGAGCACGTCGAACATGAAGGGGGATAAGGGAATCTCGTGCCTGAGCGCCCGGACGTCCTTGATCCGCCCGAGCCGGCGCATGGTCATTTGGAAGGGGTGAGGCCGGCCATCCGGACGCACCGCAAGCGCTTCCCCGTCCAAGACGGCTTCCCGCACCGGTAGCCCACGCGCCCAATCCACCAGCTCCGGCAGCCGCCCGGTCACCTCCTGCAACTGCCGCGTGAAAATTTGCACATCATCGCCTCCCTTATGCACCTGGATGCGCGCGCCATCCAGCTTGTACTCGAGCCCCGCTCGCTCCAACCGGTGCAAGGCTTCCTCCACATCGTCCACGCTGGTGGCCAGCATCGGCGCCACCGGCGTAAACAGCCGCAGAGAAAACCGGGCGAGGCCGGGCGCCCCCTCCTCCAAGGCCACACGGGCCACTGCCCCGATATGGCCGGCAAACATCGCGGCCTGACGAATGTCGGCGAGCGGCAGGGCGGCCGCTTTGGCAATGGCCTCGATCACCAGGCCCTCCAGCGCACCTTGCCGGATTTCCCCCACGAGCAGTTGTGAGAGGAACCGCCGGTCCTCGGCCGTTGCGCGAGTGAAGAGCCGGCTCAGTTCGGCCACTTTTCGCTCCGTCGACCCGGCTCCCTGCTCTTGGGCCAGGCGCGTGAGCGTCGCATCCACATCAACGAGCGTCACGGGCTCGCCACTCGACGGGCCTTCGGCCATCGCGCGCTGGATCACGCTCCAACCAATGCCGATTTTCCCCTGCGGGAACGAGCCGCTCAGATACAGCGCCGCCAGTTCGCTTTCCCGCTGTGCGGTTCGGCGCAACACATCGGCGAGCAGACCCACTTTGTCCGTTTTCTTGGCCGCCGCCCGGATCTGCGCGACGGCCGCCACTAACTCCGAGAGGTGCATGCCCTATTATTACATGCACTGCAGACCCCGGTACGCCGGGCCAGCCTCCTGGGCATTGATCGCCAATGAAACTTGTCATCGTGAACGGTATACTGCGGAGAGGGCGGAATCCGGTTGCCGAAGGGAACGCGTCTATGAAGGAGGGGCATATGAGGAAAGCGGCCGGTCTTGTAGTTGCAGCACTGGTCCTCATCAGTTCAGCAGGATGTAGCTATCTCTTCTATCCTCGGGCAGGAGACTATCGGGAGCAGGCAAAGGGCGCCACCGGCGTGGAGACCATGATCAATCTCACGGATATGCTGGAAGCCAGCGCCACGAAAGCCAAAGGCGGTACAGGCGTGGACAATGCCTTGGACGACTACCACAATCAGCTGCATGCCTTACTGGACGCCTTCTGTTCCGTGACCAAAGAGCAGGCGAACACCCCGGCCTACGATTTGGCCGTGACGCACAAAAAGGAATTATCGGCCATCTTTCGCCGCCTCTGGAAATTTAAAGAACAGCAGCCCCAGCGGGATCAACACCTGGATCTCTCGGTTGGCGAATTGAAAGAACTGCGGGAGACGCTGCGGACGATCAGGTAACGACGCACAGCGGAAGCCGTCCGGCGGACGACAATGCGCGTGATACACCGGCGTTCAGTGAAGGAGGAGGAGGTGCCATGGCTCAGCAGACTCCGCAGCAGATCATCGAAGCGCAACGGCAGGACTGGAACCGGGTGGCATCTGGCTGGGAGAAATGGGACGAGTTCTTCGACCGGTCCATGACGTTTCTCAATCATCGACTCGTGGGGGATGCGCGACTGCGGCAAGGCCAGCGGGTCTTGGACTTAGGGTCCGGCACCGGCTATCCGGCGCTGCTGGCCGCGCAGGTGGTCGGACCGCAAGGGGCCGTCATCGGCATGGATCTGGCCGAACAGATGCTGGAGGCCGCAGAACGCAAAGCCCGGCGGCTGGCCCTCACCAATGTCACGTTTCGCACCGGTGATGTCACGAACCTGCCTTTTGACGCCGCCTCCTTTGATGCCGTGACCAGTCGCTTCTGCCTGATGTTCTTGCCGGAGATTCAGATGGCGGTGGCCAAGATCCTGCGGGTGCTCAAGCCGGGCGCCTGGATCGCCGCGGCCGTCTGGTCCGCGCCGGAAAAGAATCCCTATCTGAAGATTCCCATGGACACGATCAAGCAGTTCATCGAACTACCGCCGCCCGATCCGTCCGCCCCTGGCATTTTTCGCCTGGCGAAGCCGGATGATCTGGCCGGTCTGCTGCGGCAGGCGGGCTTCGATGAGGTCCAAGATCAGGAACTGGTCGCCGAGGTTTCGTTCCCTACGGCGGACGAATACATCGCCAGCCTCATGGACATCGCGGCGCCGCTCCAGAACCTGTTCGCGCAGCTCTCAGAAGAACAGCAGCGCCAGGCCAAGGCACGGATCGCAGACACAGCCACGCAGTTCCGGCAGGGGCACCATATCGCTCTGCCGATTGCCATACGCATAGTGACCGGTCGCAAACCGCTCAAGTAACCCTGGCGAAGCCAGAGCTATCTGCAAGGGAGTTTGGACTGAACAGCTGTCGGGCGGCATGGAGAGGCCATCGAGGGGCACCGATAGCCGTCGCGCCTCATGGCTGCCGGTTACAGCGCGCGGGCGTACCGTAACGACTATGAAAATCTGGACCATCGGCCATTCGACCAGACCCATTGATGAGTTCATCGGCCTCCTGAAGGTGCACGGCATTCGGCAACTGGTGGATGTCCGCACCGTGCCCCGATCCCGGCACAACCCCCAATTCAATACCGATACGGTGGCACGCAGCCTCAAGCACGCCGGCGTCGGCTACCATCACATGCCTCAGTTGGGCGGCTTGCGGAAAGCCAAAAAGGATTCGATCAATACCGCCTGGCGCAATGCCAGCTTTCGAGGCTATGCGGACTACATGCAAACAGATGAGTTCCGGCAGGCCCTCGATGACCTGATCGCTCACGCGAAGCAGCGCCCGACCGCCATCATGTGCGCCGAAGCCGTGCCCTGGCGCTGCCACCGGTCCCTGATCGGCGATGCGTTAGTGGGCCTGGGATGGACGGTGTTGGACATCATGACGGAGAAACGCGCCGATCCGCATGTCCTCACTTCCTTCGCTCGGATCCGCGACCACCAGATCAGTTATCCGGCACCGGCGGATAAGGAAGCCCCTCGTCTGTTCGAATAGCGGCTCATCCCCGCCTTGTGACAACGAGACCATGCTCTATCAAGCACTCGCTGATACGGTCCTCATTGTTCACCTGCTCTTTGTCGCGTTTGTCGTGTTAGGAGGGGTCCTGGTGCTCAGGTGGCCCTGGATGATGAGATTTCACCTGCCGGCAGCGGTGTGGGGCGCGATGGTAGAATGTGTCGGGTGGCGGTGCCCCCTGACGCCGCTGGAGGACTGGTTGCGTGAGCAGGCCGGACAGCATGCCGGAGAGGGCGATTTTGTGCTGCGTTACCTCGCCCCTATCGTCTATCCCGCTGACCTGACCCGCGATCTTCAGATGGGGTTGGGAGCGATCGTCCTGATCATCAACGGAGCGATCTACGGATGGGTGTGGCGGAGGTGGTCCTTACCGCGCAACCGGCAGGGCGAGAACGCATCGCGGCACTGACCAACGGGATCTGCCTCCGGGCAGCGCAAGAGTTGACGCGCATCGATTCGACTTGATACATGGTAAGTTCGCACTTTTCCACAACGGGGCCGGTCCATGCCGATTAAAGACATCGCCCGAAAAGTCAGCGCACGATATGCGAAGGCCGCTTCAACCGGCGAGCAGATGTGCTGTCCCACAAGTTACGACATGGCGCATCTGAAATCCTTCATCCCAGAGGAGGTCCTGAAGATCTCCTATGGTTGCGGGACCCCGGCCGGGCTAAAGACGGTCAAACCCGGAGAGACCGTCCTTGATATCGGATCCGGCGGCGGCATTGATTGTTTTGAAGCGTCCCGACTGGTGGGACCGACCGGCCGCGTCATCGGCATCGACATGACGGAAACGATGCTGGACATTGCGCGTAAGAATGCAGCGGTCGTCGCGACCAATTTAGGTTATCCCGCGTCGAACGTGGAATTCCGGAAGGGTCTGGCCGATGCCATGCCGGTGGACGACGGCACGATCGATGCGATCATTTCCAATTGCGTCATCAATCTGGCCCCCGACAAGCGGAAGGTGTTTCGCGAGATGTTCCGCGTCGCCAAGCCCGGCGGACGCTTCACAATCTCCGATATTGTGGCGGACCAGACCGTGCCGCAGTATCTGGTGCACGATGCCGACAAGTGGGGCGACTGCCTGTCAGGCGCCTTGACCTTGAAGGACTACCTCGCCGGCATGCTGGGAGCAGGATTTCTCGGCATCCACCTGGTCCAGTCTTCACCTTGGCAGGTGATCGACGGCCTTCACTTCTTTTCCGTCACGTTGACCGGGTACAAGCTGCCTCCAATCGGTCAGGCTTCCTCCCCCCGCTATGCCACACTCCGGGGCCCCTTTAATCGCGTGGTCGATGAACGCGGCACGGCCTATCAACGGGGCATTCCCCAACCGATTCTTCCGGATGATGCGCTGCTCTTGAGCCAGGCTCCGCTGCTCGACCACTTTGTGCTCACCGCTGATCCGGTGTGGCTGGATCAGGAGGACCCGCGCTGGACGGCTGTGTTTCCCGACCAGGCCCCTTGCGTCTGGCAAGGCGACTTCGCCCTGCTCGCCGGCCCATTCGTGGAGGCCATGGACGACGACCATCATCTCTACCGCCGAGGGGAGCCGCTGGAGATCTGCTCGAAGACCTTGCGCGCCTTAGGCACCGCGGGGTACGCCCCCCATTTCGTCATCCTGAATCGCGCCGGGCATGCGGCGGCCGGGGATGCCGTAAGCTGCTCGCCGAACGGAGGGTGCTGTTGAGAACCCGAGGCGGGCGGCTCATAACAGAAGGCGTGTCGTGGCCTTAACCCTGCTGGGACGACATAATCCGCTGGCATCCGCCGCGGAACAGCTCAAGATTCTGGCGGGCACGGGCCAGTATCCGCCTTTCGACCGGCGGCTCGGCGAGACGGGCTTATTCCCCCTTCGCGCCACGGGCATCACCGTGCTTCAAATCAATGTCGGCAAGTTGTGCAATCAGACCTGCCGTCACTGTCATGTGGATGCCGGTCCCGATCGGACCGAGCAGCTCTCCCGAGAGACCGCAGCCTTTTGCATCCGCGCACTGGCCCAAACGGACATTCCGACCGTGGACCTCACGGGCGGGGCGCCGGAATTGAATCCGAATTTTCGCTGGCTCGTCGAACAGGCGCATGCCCTGGGACGGCAGGTGATCGATCGATGCAACCTGTCGGTGCTCTTGCTCCCCTCGCAGGCGGACCTCGGAGAATTTCTGGCCTCTCACCGGGTGGAGGTGGTGGCCTCGCTCCCCTACTATCGTGCCTCCCAAACGGATGCCCAACGGGGAAACGGTATCTTTGACAAGTCACTCGACGCCTTGCGCCTGCTCAATCGGCTGGGCTATGGCATGGCCGGCAGCGGCCTCACCCTGAATCTCGTGCACAATCCTGTCGGGGCATTTCTTCCTGCTGGCCAGAAGGCGTTAGAAACACAGTTCCGGAAGGAACTGACGGGCCGGCACGGCGTCTCGTTCAATCACCTCTACTCGATTACCAATATGCCGATCAGTCGCTTCTTGGAATTCCTTCTGGAGAGCGGCAACTACGAAGGGTACATGGAACGTCTGGCCAACGCCTTCAATCCGACGGCCGCCGCCGGAGTGATGTGCCGCAATACGTTGTCAGTGGGCTGGGACGGCACATTATACGACTGTGATTTTAATCAGATGCTGGAGCTGCCGATTGAGGGAACGGCCGGGCACATCCGGCATTTCGATGCCGTACAGCTGAACCAGCGCCGCATTGTGACCCGGAATCATTGCTATGGCTGCACCGCTGGTTCCGGCTCCTCCTGCGGCGGCGCCGTCACCCCCTGAGGGCGGCACAACCGCAGTCTCTCATGAATGTCCAGCCGACAGGCGCCCCGTTCCTGCAGATCACTTGATTGCCCTCACCTCATCAGGTCTGTTATGGTGGGCGCGGCATAGACAATCCACCGCAGAGGAAACATCGTACAATGGTTTGGGACCCCAAAGACCCATGGAGTAAGAAAGGTGATCCGCTGGAAGATGCAATCCGGCAGGCTCAATCCCAGTTTCGGAACCTGATTCCCACAGGGGGCTTCAGGAATATTCTGATCGCCGGTCTGCTGTTTTTTCTGGCCTGGCAAAGCGCCTTCATCGTTGCACCGGATGAAGAAGGTGTTGTCAAGCGATTCGGGATCCCGGTTCGAACAGTGGGACCAGGACCGCATGCCAAAATTCCGCTTGTTGAAACCGTGCTCCAGCCTAAGGTGGAAAAGCTGCACCGCATTGAAGTGGGGTTCCGGACCGACCGGCAGGGCCGCCAGCAGATGCTCGCCCAAGAAGCGTTGATGCTGACCGGCGACATGAACATCCTCGCCATTGAATTTATTGTCCAATACAAGATCAAGGAATCCTCGCAATATCTGTTCAACGTGGCAGAAATTCACGAAACCATCGGGAAAGCTGCCGAGGCATCAATGCGGGAAATCGTGGGCAAGAGTAAAATCGACGAGGCGCTGACCACCGGCAAAGCCCAGATCCAACAGGACACCCAGGTCCTTCTCCAAGCCATTCTCGATCAATACGAGGCCGGCGTGCAGGTCGCGGCGATCCAGCTTCAAAATGTGAATCCGCCCGAAGCCGTCGCAGCGGCCTTCAAGGACGTCACGAATGCGAAGGAAGACCGGGAAAAACTCATCAACCAGTCCCAAAGCTATCGCAACGATATTCTGCCCAGGGCCAAAGGGGAAGCCGCCCAGATGGTGAATCAGGCGAAAGGCTACGCCCAGGCAAGACTGAACCGTGCACAAGGTGAGACCAACCGCTTCCTGGCGACGCTCAAGGAATACAATCAGGCCAAAGATATCATCACCAAGCGGATCTATATTGAAACGATGGAAGACATTCTGCCCACCATTGATAAAGTCATCATTGACGGCAAGGGCGGCGAACGGGTTCTGCCGTATCTGCCGCTGGATCGCCTGAAGCCCAAGCCCGGCGCTTCAGTTTCGGCAGAGGAGCCCAAACCATGACCAAACAGGGCATCCTCATCGCACTCGCGCTCGTGGTCGTCGGTCTCTTTCTTCTGGGGGCTTCGCCTCTGTTCGTGCTCGACATTACCCAAAACGCCATCGTCGTCCAATTGGGCAAACCGGTGCGCAACCTGACCGAGCCGGGCCTCTACACCAAGATACCGTTTTTTGAAGAGGTCACCTACTTCGATAAGCGGCTTCTGGATTATGACTCCAATGCCCAAGACGTCATCACCCAGGATAAGAAGACGCTGCTCCTGGATAATTTCGCCAAGTGGCGCATTACGGATCCGCTGAAGGTCTATCAGAATTTTCAAAGTCAACGAGGAGCGCTCCAGCGACTCCACGATATTATTTATTCTGAACTTCGGGTGGAATTGGGGCGGCATGAGTTGGCAGAGATTGTCTCCACGACCCGGGCCGAGTTAATGCGCGTCGTGACCCAACGGTCGAACGAGAAGGCCTCCGCCTACGGCATCGAACTCCTCGACGTGAGAATCAAGCGGGCCGATTTGCCGGAGCAGAATGAAAAGGCGGTCTTTGCCCGCATGCAGGCCGAGCGTGAACGGCAGGCCAAACAGTACCGAGCGGAAGGGGCCGAGGAAGCGCAGAAGATTCGATCGGAGGCAGAAAAAGACCGCGAAATTATTGTCGCGCAGGCGTACAAAGAAGCGGAAGAGCTGCGGGGAACGGGGGACGCCAAAGCGTTTAAGGTGTACGCAGACGCCTACCGTCAGGATCAGAAATTCTTCGAATTCACGCGCTCTATGGAAGCTTACAAGAAAGTCTTCAAAGACAAGTCCACGCTGGTCATGAGTCCGGACTCGGAGTTCTTCCGGTATCTGAAGCAACGGTAGCGGCCCATCATGAGAGCCCTCTGATTTCTCCGCTGACCGGATCCAGCTCGATGCGTTCGCCGGCTGGCTTCTTGGGCAATCCCGGCAGCAATTGAATGCCCGAACACACCGCCGTGATAAATCCTGCCCCCGCCAGGATGCGAAGTTCTTGAATAGGCAGCGTAAAGCCGATCGGCCGTCCCTTAAGACTGGGATCATGCGAGAGAGATAACGGCGTTTTTGCCATACAGATGGGCAACCGGCCATAGCCCAGCGCCTCAGCCATCTCCAACTGACGCTCTGCCTGCGGTCCAAACTTCACACCCTCCGCTCCGTACATCTTTGTGGCAATGGTTTCGATCTTTTTTCTGATCGGCCATGAGAGCTCATAGAGAGGGGCAAATTCACCGGGTTGGTCCGAGACCTTGACCACCGCAGCGGCGAGATGCTCTGCGCCCTTTCCGCCGTCGGCCCAATGGGTCGAGACGGCGGCGTCAGCCGCACCGGCTTCCAGTGACCGCCGACGGACCCAGTCCAATTCACTGTGCGAATCACCTTCAAAAGCGTTCACTGCCACCACGACCGGCACGCCATGAGCTTTCGCATTGGCGATGTGCTGCTCAAGGTTGGCGAATCCTTTGGACAGGGCTTCCTGGTTGGGTCCGGTTAAGGTCAGAGGCAACGGCATGCCGGCCTTCGCCGGGCCTCCTCCACCATGCAGTTTCAGCGCCCGCAAGGTGGCGACGACAACTGCCACGGCAGGAACAAATCCTGCGATGCGACATTTGATGTTAAAGAACTTCTCCGCCCCCAAATCACTGCCGAATCCCGCTTCAGTCACGACAAAATCCGCGCAGCGAAGGGCCATCGCGTCGGAAACAACCGAACAATTGCCATGCGCTATGTTCCCGAACGGCCCACTATGGACGAACGCCGGCGTCCCCTCCAGCGTCTGTACCAGATTCGGAAGCAACGCGTCCTTCAATAACACCGCCATCGAGCCAGCACAGCCTAGTTCCTCCGCCAGAACCGGTAAGCCGGAAGTCTTCAGCCCCACCATGACGCGGCCCAGTCGATCCCTCATGTCCTGGGGATCTCGGGCCAAAGCCAACACCGCCATAATCTCCGACGCTTCGGTTATCACGAATTGGCCCGGACGGGACCCGGCGTCTCGACCCAGCCTGACGTCGCGAAGGGCCCGATCACTGACCCCCACGGCTCTCGGCCACGTAATGTGTGCAGGATCGATCGACAGGGCGTTTCCGTGAAATAAATGGTTATCAAGAAAGGCCGACAAGAGATTATGGCTCGCGGCGACGGCATGCGCATCGCCGGTCAAATGGAGATTAATATCTTCCATGGGAATGACCTGCGCCTGCCCGCCGCCTGTTCCTCCCCCTTTCACACCGAATACTGGACCAAGGGAGGGCTGCCGGAGCGTCACGGCCGTTCGATGCCCCAACCGAGTCAAGGCCATGGCGAGGCCGATCGAGGTTGTCGTCTTTCCCTCTCCGAGTGGGGTGGGGTTGATGGCAGTCACGAGTATATACCGGCCTAATTGCTTCTCTTTAAGGCGATCCAAAACACTAAGGGACACTTTTGCCTTGAGCGTCCCATAGGGAATCAGTTCTTCCGTGTGGAGACCCAACTGGCGGGCTACTTCTGCGATGGGTCGAGGTGGTATAGAACGGACACCAGGCAGATCGATCACACTTCCATCTCCTCGGGATTCAAACCGAGACCATTCTGATCAAATGGTCTTCCCTATCCGGAATAGAGGTTGGATCAGAATCGAAGGAGGGAAGTTAGATCCAGCCTGCAGGCCTGGAGATGTGGAGAGAATGAGTTACTCAAGGATATACTTGTTTGGATCAAGAGCCTGGCCGTGCACTTTGACCATGTAATGCAGATGAGGGCCTGTTGCAAGTCCGCTGCTGCCGACAAGACCCACCACATCGCCCCGGTTGACTCTCTGACCTTCCTTAACCAGTGATTTCGCCAGATGTCCGTATAGTGTTTCAACGCCGAAACCGTGGTCAAGCCTGACAATGTTGCCGAGCTTCGGATCAAAACCTATCGCGGTCACTCGGCCTTGAGCCGGAGCCTGCACCGGCGCATTCGGGGGAGCGCCAATATCCAACCCATCGTGCCAGGCGGGTTTCTCTGTAAAGGGAGAGATCCGAGGACCGAACCCTGAGGTCACCCATCCTTTAACCGGCCAAATTGATGGGGTCGCTGCCCATCGAGAAGACCGCTGTTCTGCTGCCTGTGATAATTCCTGCAAGATACGCTCTTGGTTCAAGGCTTCTTTTGAAAGCCATTCAAGTCCCTCTTTCACGGACACAACGGTTTCCAGACCGTCTGATGAATCAAGCCCGACGGCAGAGGCTGTTTCAGGATTCGACTCAGCACCGTGTTTGTGAGGCGTCGGCGTGAGATCGGATATTCTGTCGACCCCCGGAGCCGAACTTCCCTCTGGTAGAGGGACATCTTCGCCACCGCGGCCGTTGACCATGTCTCCGGCCTTAGGGACGTCAATGCCAAGCATGACTCGAAGGCGCTGGTTCACTTCCTTCATGGCGGTAATGCGCTTCTTGAGGTCATCCACCGCTGATGAAAAGGCCGCGGTTTGTTCACGGGCGCTCATCGCTTCATTCCGGAAGGCCGATAATTCCCAAACCTCGCCTGTCCGGACCACGTAATGGGATATCACCAATAGGTCTGCAACAACCAATAAGCAGGCCGTTATCAAGATCTTACGAACAAAGTTACGGGGAAAGCTGAAACGCAGCGGCTTGGCAGTAGAGCCCCGAAAAATAACCACAGTGTAGGCGTCGCTAGTTTCTTGGCTATGCATTTGACTCATGATGTTCACTCCCTCTGTGGGGAAGCCGAGAGACCCTCTACCTGTTGCGAGTTTAACGATCTAGGCCACTTACGGTCAACCATTTTGATAGGTATGGATCCGACGGCGCTCAGAAACCACCATATCTAGCCGTCTCTGCCTGAACCCATGCTAGATACTGGGGGAGCCCCTTAACCACGGGAACAGCAAGGATTTCAGGAACCTTGTACGAATGTACAGCCATAATGCTCTCTTGCAATGCCTCAAACCTGTCGCTGGTGGTCTTCAGCATGACCACTGACTCCTGATCCTTCACCATTTTGCCCTCCCACCAGTACATGGAGTAAACATTGGGGATGGTGGTTGCGCATGCAGCCTGATGGGATCCAACCGCTAACTCTGAGATCTTAGCCGCTTCTTCTGGATTGGCAGCCGTCACAAAAACAAGCAGGATATTATTGTTGTCCGACATGATGTCTCACCATAAGCGTAAGCAAAATCCACGCCCTTAGAAAGTGGCACCGACAACAAAACATATCATTTTAATCAGCGACTTGCATATTGTTCGATCGTGGAAGTGAACAAAGTACGTTGAAATATTGTCGCCGAGACCCTACAAGAACAGCATCATGACGAATATGCCACATCGAGAGCTGGCCTTATTGCCAACAAGCGGAACTCTCCGTCCTGGGCAGGCACTGCTCGAGATTTGACAGCCTTTTTACTCCTCACATATGATGGGGCGGATTGGGAGGTGCGCTATGAGTTTTTCTATTCTACCGAAAGAATTGAAAGCTAGACTCGATAAAGGAGATAAGCTTGTGCTCTTAGATGTTCGAGAGCCATGGGAAAACGCCCTTGCCAAGCTGGACGGATCCCTGTTGATTCCTCTGGGGACCTTGCCGCAGTCCATTTCGAAGCTGGACGCAAACGCCGAAATTATTGCCTATTGTCACCACGGTATGAGAAGTGCCGATGCTACCGGGTTTCTCCTTCAACAAGGCTTCAAGAACGTAAAGAACCTGGTCGGCGGGATTGATGCCTGGTCAATTCAGGTCGACGGCACCGTACCTAGATACTGAGGCTCAGCTGGTTTTCTCCTGGTAGAAGCTCACGGTTTTCTTCAGCCCTTCGGCTAAATCCACCTTGGGCTCCCACCCAAGGTCTTGCCTGATTTTAGCAGGGTCGATCACACTCCGCATCTGCTCGCCTTGCCTCGCCGGCCCATGGACTTCTTTACAGGAAGCGCCGGTGAGGCCGACGAGCATCCGGAACAGTTCATTGATCGACGTTTCTACGCCGGTTCCTACATTATAGGTTCCATAGGAATCCGGTCCCATCGCAGCCAAACTCGCTTCGGCTACGTCGTCCACGAAAACAAAATCCCTCGTCTGGCGGCCATTCCCATGAATGATGGGCTGCTCATTGTTCAGCATTTTCTGAAGGAAAATCGAAGTCACGCCCGATTCCCCTTCAGAGTCCTGGCGAGGGCCGTAGACGTTCGCGTACCGCAGACTAATGACTTGGATGCCGCTGGTCCGTCGAAAATAGGACAGATAGTGCTCGCCGCACAGTTTGCTGATTCCATAGGGAGACGTGGGATTGGTAGGGTGTGACTCCGGTGCGGGGTAGAGCTCTTGCTCGCCATAAATGGCCCCGCCTGATGAACTGAAAATCACCTTTCTTGATCCATGTCGGACGGCTTGCTGCAGGACGTTCATCGTCCCCAGAATATTGACCCGGGCATCGGCAATGGGATCTTCCATTGATCGCCGCACGTCGATCTGAGCAGCAAAATGCATCACGATATTCGGCCGCTCATTCCGAAAAACGCGTTCAAGACGGCTGCTTTGAATGTCGACCTTATACAAACTGGCCGCACGATTTACATTTTTCTTTTTACCGGAAGACAGATCATCGACGACGACCACTTGATGGCCTTCCTCCGCCAGCCGGTCAACCACATGTGATCCGATAAAGCCGGCGCCGCCCGTGACTAATACTTTCATTCACCCCTCCAGCAGTGGTCGACCTATCCCCTCTCTTGATATCACAAATCCTTTTTTTGGAATTCAAAAACAGCCAATATCTCCAAGTTGCCCTTTTTACCTTTCAGCGGAGAGTCCATCGCCTTCTGTAACTGCATTCCCAACAGGCGGGCACCATTCACGACGGCCTGCAGAGCTCCTTGGCGCTGCGTTTCGTCCCGGACAATCCCCCCTCGCCCGACTTGGCCCTTTCCTACTTCAAACTGCGGTTTGACGAGCGTTATGATGATCGCGTGCGGTTGCAGCAACGGCAGGAGCGCTGGCAACACCTTGGTCAACGAGATGAAGGACACATCAATCACCACCAATCCAACCGGCTCGGGAATAAGCGAGGAGTCGATATAGCGAACGTTGGTTCGCTCCAAAAGCACTACCCGGGGATCTTGACGGAGTCGCCAGTCGAACTGCCCGTACCCGACATCCACGCCATAGACACGGGCGGCGCTCCTTTGTAAGAGGCAATCAGTAAATCCGCCGGTTGAACAACCGACATCCAGGCAGATGAGACCTCGCGGATCAATGGCGCACGCTTCCAGCGCGGCATCCAATTTCTCGCCCCCCCGGCTGACAAACCGAGCGGATGGACTGCGGAGCTCGATCGCCGCATCGGGAGGAAACAGCTTGGCGGGTTTATCTACGACCTCACCGCCCACCTTCACCTCTCCAGCCAGGATCAGGCGCACGGCAACATCCCGGCTCTGCGCTAACCCCCGGATTACCAGCAGATGATCCAGGCGATCTTTAGAGAGGCGACTGTGGGTGGTCATGAAAGAGGAAGTAGGATGACGCGAAGAGCGGTGCCGACCGGAAACAGCCTAGAACGAAGGCTCGTCACTCTCGCTCTCATCCGGAGAAAATGCATGCAACTGCTTTTTGCCGTTCTTCTCCTGCACCAGAACTTCGACTTTTCGTTCGGCATCTTCCAATACCTTCAGGCAGCTTTTCGACAAGCGGATGCCCTCTTCGAAGATCCGCAAGGATTCGTCGAGCGGCAACTCGCCTTTTTCCAATTCGCCTACGATGGCTTCCAATCTGGCCATCGCTTGTTCAAACTTCACTGCAGCCACCGACGCTCCTTGTTATGCAGAAGGTGCGTGTCATTATAACGGGTCACTGCCTGTTTTCAAACCGTAGGGTCGGAGGCAATCTCCTTAACGGCACAGCGTAAACGTCCTTTGCCGAGACGTGCCAAGACATCTTGTCCCACTAGGACTTGGTCGGTCGTGCGGATAAGGCGGTGCGTGGTCGCATCTTCCACGACGCTATACCCGCGCGCCAGGATGGCCAACGGACTCAAGTGATGCAAATTGGCTATGCAGCCGCGGGCCGCCTGTACACGACGATCGAGGCGGTGGTGCATAACTCTCTCTAAGCGAGAGAGCAATTGAGGAACGACCGCCAACCCATGGCGCACCCGTGACTCGGGGCTTCTGGCCATCAACTCATGTTTGACGCAATACACCTTTTCCCGCCCGAGTTGTACAGCGCGGTGCAAAGCCTGAGTCATGTGCCATACCGCGCCGTCCACCCGTTGCGCGTGTTCCAAAATGCTGTATCGAATTCTGCCTACGTGAGCAACCAGACCGTCGAGACGCTGTCGTTCGACGACGCAGCGTCGTCTGATCGCCTGTCGACTTCGCATCTCCAGCTCTGCAAGCCGTTCCAGCAGGTCGGCCAGTACCGGCACCACGGCTTCGGCCGCCGCCGATGGCGTCGGAGCCCTCATGTCCGCCGCGAAATCAGCCAGCGTCACATCCGTCTCGTGGCCCACGGCGGACACCACCGGGGCCCGAGAGCCCGTGATCGCACGCACCACCACTTCCTCGTTGAAACTCCACAGGTCTTCCGATGAGCCGCCGCCGCGGCCAACGATGATGACGTCAACGGCAGCCACTTCATTTAAGGCGTGAATCGCGTCCGCGATTTGCTGGGCGGCCGCCTCCCCCTGGACCGGGACCGGCGCAAGGATAATTCTGAGGAGAGGACACCGTCGATGCAGAACGGTAATCATGTCCCGCACTGCTGCTCCGGTCGCGGATGTCACCAGACCCACGGTGCGCGGACAAAACGGCAGCGGGCGCTTCCGGTCCAGATCAAACAGGCCCTCGGAAGCCAGGCGTTGCTTCAGTTGTTCGAACGCCAACTGGAGCGCGCCCAAACCCTTGGGTTCCGCGTATTCCAGCACGATTTGATACTCACCGCGCGGCGCATACACCGTCACGCGCCCGCGCGCCACAATATGCAGTCCATCTTCCAGGGCAAACCGTAAGCGCGCGGCCGTTGACCTAAAAATGACCGCACGGATCTGGCAGGAGTCGTCCTTGAGGGTGCAGTAGAGATGCCCGGACCCGGGCGCACGCAGATTGGACAGTTCCCCTTCGAGCCATACATCGGAAAACCCGGTTTCCACCGAAGTACGGACGAGGCCGGTCAATTCAGAGACGCTGAGGATCCGTCTCTGAGCGGTCTCGCGTAACGTCACGGAGAAGCGAGTATGCAGGTCCGTGGGAGTGTCTCCTTACGAGAGGGAAGCCAGACCGCTAATCGATCGTACGGATGCGTTCAAACGTCAGGGCTTTCCCCAAACGCGCATCCAACTCGAGCAAGACGGCAGAAAAGACCGACGGCCCCGATGCCACCTCAAACCGGCGAGGCATGCCGGTCAGAAACTTCTCGATGGCCAATTCTTTCTTGACTCCAATCACAGAATGCAACGGTCCCGTCATGCCGATATCGGTGATGTAGGCCGTTCCTTTGGGAAGGATCTGGTCGTCCGCCGTTTGCACATGAGTGTGGGTGCCGACAACCGCCGTCACCTCCCCGTCCAGATAATGCCCCATGGCCATCTTTTCCGAGGTGGCCTCGGCATGCATGTCGACGATGATGGCCGCCGTCTGTTGCTTTAAACGAGCAACCTCCCGCTTGGCCACCTGGAACGGACAGTCGATGGTCGGCATGAACGCCCGGCCCATCACTTGTAGCACGGCCAGCCGTTCTCCACCGGCGCTTTCAACGACCACACTTCCATGACCCGGCGCGCCGCTGGGATAATTGGCTGGCCGAAGCAGACGGGATTCACGGGGAAAGTAATCCAAGATTTCTTTCTTGTCCCAGGCATGGTTGCCGGTTGTGATGACGGACAAGCCCATCTCGAACAACTCTTCGGCAAGTTCCGGCGTAATGCCGAACCCGCCGGCTACATTCTCACCATTCCCGATCACCACATCAATCTGGCGTTGGGCCACCAGCCTCGGAACGGCACGGGCCAATGCCCGTCGCCCTGGTTCCCCCATAATGTCGCCGATACACAAGACCTTCACTTGGCGTACTCCACATAGCGGCTCTCGCGGATCACGGTCACTTTGATCTGTCCGGGATACGTCAGCTCTTGTTCAATCTTCTTGGCGAGCTCGCGCGATAACTGAAATGATTCGGAGTCGGTGATGTCCTCTTGCCGGACAATGACGCGAATTTCCCGCCCGGCCTGAATGGCATAGGCTTTCTGCACACCCTTTTGCCCGGTTGCCAAGGATTCCAATTTCTCGAGACGTTTGACGTAGGACTCCAGGGCTTCTCGTCTCGCTCCTGGCCGCGCCGCCGACAAGGCCTCCGCGGCAGCGACGAGCACGCTCTCAGGACAAATCGGCTCCACTTGTTCATGGTGTGCGGCAATGGCATTGATGATCTTGGGGGATTCCCCGTACTTCTTGGCCAACTCGGCGCCGAGCATGGCATGCGGCCCTTCTTCTTCATGGCTGACGGCCTTGCCGATGTCGTGCAGTAAGGCCCCCCGCCTCGCTAACTTGACATCGAGACCCAGCTCCGAAGCCATGATCCCGCAAATATAGGCGGCCTCCCGGGCATGGTACAGATTGTTCTGCCCATAGCTGGTACGGTACTTCAATCGTCCCAAGACTTTGATGAGCTCGGGGTTGAAGTCGGATAACCCCAACTCAAAGATGATCTTTTCGGCTTCTTCGTACATGAGCTTGTCGATATCGACCTTCACTTTTTCGACGATCTCTTCGATCCTGGTCGGATGGATACGACCGTCGTGCATGAGCCGTTCGAGCGACACTTTGGCAATTTCTCGCCGCAAGGGATCAAAGCCGGAGATAATGACCGCTTCCGGCGTTTCATCGATGATGAGATCGATGCCTGTCGCGGCCTCGATCGCCCTGATGTTCCGGCCTTCCCGTCCGATAATCCGGCCCTTCATGGCATCATTCGGAATCTGCACCACCGAAATGGTCGATTCGGACACATAATCACGCACGACCCGCTGGATGGACGTGGTAATGATTTCCCGGGCTTCCCGCTCCGCCGTCTCGCGCGCCTCTTCGATCGTACGCTTGGCAATGCCGGCGGCATCCAGACGAGCTTGCGATTCCATTTCAGCGATCAGCTGCCTCTTCGCTTCTTCGGCCGTCAGACCCGCCACACGCTCCAACGCCTCGCGGTGTTCCCGCTCGGCCTTCGCGCAGGCGGCTTCCTTCATGGCCAGGCTTTCTTCCCGACGACTAAACTCAGAGTCCCGTTTTTGCGACTCGTTTTCCCGCTTCTCCTGGGCGGCCAGCTTTCGGTCCAGGGCCTCCTCACGTTGCAGCAGACGTTTTTCCAAGAGTGCCAACTCGGCCAGCTTAGCCTTTTGCTCTTTCTCGAGGTCTGACTTCGCTTGAAACACGAGATCTTTCGCTTCAAGGCGGGCCTCTTTCAGCACGGTCTCGGCCTCTCGCTGGGCCTGGAGCGCCACCTGCTTAACCTGCTCCTCCATCTCGGCCCGCTTCGCGGACGCCATGTTCCGGCGCACGAATTCATAGACGCCGATCCCGACCAACGCTCCGAAGAGCGCAAACAATATGTACGCTACTATTGAGGTAGAAATGGGAGTCACCCCCTTCTCGGAATGGCCGGGCAAGCGCACCCGGCAACAGTCACACGGTAATCGTCAAGCGGGATTCGGAAGGACGAGGGCAACCCGGGAGAGTCGAAGCAGCTCAGCTCGGAAACGGACGCAATCGTCTGGTTGTTTGCACCATGCCAGTGAGGTTCCTACCAGTTCTCTCAAGCAAGATTCTGGAATGTGAATGGTCTCGCCGAAGAGGGATCGATATGGTAACAGGCAGGGGTTGAGGAGACCCACCATAACCAATCAGCAGCCACCGCACCTCGACCCTACACTGCTGCTGCAGGCTCCATAAAAATTGCCGTATTGGAGTGATCCACAGGGTGAGAATCCACCGCACTAGCACATCAGACATTGACGCCCAGACGTTCTCTGTTGCTCTCACAACGCGTGTTTCCGGTTGAGTCTGCTTACTCTTGAATTACCGTTCGTCCAGCAAAAACACTTGCTTAACATCCTTATGCCGTCACGATAACAAAGGGTCCCGATGAATGCAAGGTGAAACTCGCCTCGCTAGCGAAAGAGGGACGTCGGCATTTGCTCCTCTATGGACTCCATGAGAGTGACCATCCGGCGGTCAACATCGGCCTCGCCCTGCGCCCGTTTCTTTTCAGATTCAAACAGTTGATGCGCCAGGTTGATAGCCGTCAGGACGGCGAGCTTGGACGGGGTGGCCGTGTTCATCCCTTCGGCCAGATGCTTCATGTGGTCGTCGACGAAATGAGCCAGACGGCGGACATACGCGTCGTCGGCATCCCCTCGGATCGAGTACCGTTGCCCATAGATCTCGACGTCAATGGTCTTAGTCAAGGGCCACCTCCTTGGGATCATCTACGCACTCCAGCAATTCGATTTCCCCTATCACCTTCTCAATCCTCGACTTAATGTCAATTCGTTCCTTTTCCCACTGCCGATTGAGATCATCCTGCGCGGCCATCCGTTGACGTGCGGCCTTCATCTCCTCTTCCAAGGAGGCATTCTTTCTTTTTAGCTCCTGTACCAATTTGACGAGATCGTGAATTCGCGCTTCGAGTGCGTCCAACCGGTCTAATGTCATGATCAATCCTTTTCCAAATCGCCCGGCCCCAATAGATTGTGGCGCACTATAAAAACTTCACAACACCTTGTCAAGGAACGGGGTTTTGCCGAGCCAGACGCTTATATTCTTTGTAACTACGCAACACCCGCTTCACGTACTGTCGCGTCTCCTGGAAGGGAATGAATTCGACAAATTCATCCTCGCTCCGTCCCCGATGCGCCGCGGACCAGTTCGTGACCACGATAGGACCGGCATTATAGGCCGCGATGGTCGCCACCACGTTGCCTGCAAACTGCCCGAGCAATTGCTCCACGTACCGGGCACCGATCCGGATATTGGTTTCTTGATCGAAGAGATCGTCCCGGGTGACCATCGGGAGACGGTGGCGTTGAGCCACCGTGTTCGCCGTCGCCGGCATCACCTGCATTAGACCGATCGCGCCTACCCGGGAGACCGCATACCGATCGTATTGGCTTTCTTCCCGAATGATCGCGGCAACGAGCAGGGGATCCACGCCATTGATTCCCTCGCTCTGTATCGTCGGAATCAGACCCGTCGGGTAGGCCACGTTCCATAGTTCCGGGGCCACCGGACCACCGGTTCTCTCCAGCTTGTCGCGAAACCGGGCTCTCGCAAGGCGGAGTGCCTGATGGTAGGCGCCTGCTTCATTCAGCATGATCGACAAGGACATGAGGATATCCGCATCGCCTTGATAGCGATCGGTCAGGACGCTCAACTCACGGGCGGCGTCCTGCTCGAGACCCAGGATCTTCAGTTCGACCGCCCGTCGATAGGCCGGCTGCTGATCGATTTCGTTTCGTGTCCGATCCGGCAGCACTACCTGGCTCTGCTCAGCGCCGGCGGATGACGCGACAAGAGCGGGCGCCGTCTGCTGTGAATTATTGGCCGGTACATCAGCCTGTTCCCGCGCCAGTTGACAATAGTAGGTATAGGGATAACGCTCGCAGAGAGTGCCATAGAGTTCCACTGCTTTCTGGCCGCTCATGCGGCCAGCGGATCGTGCCGTCCAGTACAGAGCCTGAGGCTCGAAGTCGCTCTCCGGCTGAGCAAGGATGTGCTGCCATACCTCGGTGGCCTCACGATACCGGCCAGTCCGATACAGCACCCATCCTTCCCGCCAGTACGCTTCCGCCCGCTGGGATGCCGGCTCTCCGGACTTGGACACAAGGCGATACTTTTCCATCGCCTCGTCGAACTGCGCCTGATCCTCCAACCAGATGCCCCCAAACAGATGAATCTGTCCTTTTTGCTCGAGCGAGAGCGACCCCTTCTGCAGCCTGCGGCTCAAATCCAGCAGCTTGGCTCCCAGACCTTGCCGGAGATACACCCGCGCGAGCCACACGGCCGCTTCGGGAGACTGGGCGCCCTGCTCTATGAACAGGCCCTCGAATGTCGCGCGTGCCTGATCGTAGAGTTTCAGCCGGACCTGCGCGATGCCCAGTTTCAGCCTCGCCTGACCCCGATGGGTCGAGGCCGGGTCTTCGACGAGAAACCGTTTGAGCTCATCGATCGCCTCGGTATGCAATGCTTGCCCCAGAAAGGCCTGTGCGCGGGTATAGTGGTCCTCGGGAAGCGGCGACCATGGTTCGCCGCCGAGATTCGTGGACAGGAGCGCCTCTGCTTCCTTGGCTTCCGGGGAGTGTGGAAACTTCACCCATAGTTCTTTGAGGGTTTCGCGGCCCTCCATTAATCGATCCTCGCGAAGATAACAGGCCGCTAACCGTAGCCAGGCTCGTGCGACTTTCGGCTCTTTCTCGTTGCCACCGACCGCTTTGACGAGCCATCCCATGGCCTCCGGACAACTCGAAGCCTGGTACCAGGCTTCGCCGGCACCCAGCGTAACCACATTATGCAGGTTGGAATCCGGCACGCTCGCGGGAATCGATTCAAACAGGCCCGCCGCTTCCTTGGCATCCCCGAGATGGAGCAGCGCCTCCCCCATCCAAAACCGGACATAATCGTCGAGCATTGGGAAATCGCGCTGGGCCGCCCTCAGATACTGCAGCGCCGCAGCGGGGTTTCGTTCACGCAGCATCACGCCGGAGAGCAACCCGGCCCGCTTGGCCCATACGGAGGCGGGAAACTGCTCCATGACCAGCCTGAGCCGCTCAATTTTGAGGGACACGACCTGGTCTTTCGTCAGAACGTTGCCGAGCCGTTCCTTCGGCCACGCTGCCGCTCGAAAACACTCTTCCGCTGAGGCGCAGCCTTCCGTGGGCTGTGGTCCGGACACGGTGACTTGCGACGCGTCCGTCGTGAGAACGGTTCCTGCCCACGCGAAGAGGATGACGCACAAGGTGGCGACGGTCCGCAACAGGTCTCGCTTCAAAGTCGGCATCGGGTCTTTCATGGGGTCAGTATATACGAACAGCGGACGCGGAAGAACTTTCGCTGCCTCCTATGGTAGGCTCCCCGCATGGGCCTACAGCATCCACGATCTATGACTGATCCTTCCGCGACGATCAATCTTTTGGACCTTACCGAGCCGCAGCTCGCGAACCTGGTCCGTTCCGAGGACTGGCCTGCGTACCGGACGGGGCAGATCCTTCGCTGGATGTACCAGCGACGGGTACGCACCATCGACGAGATGACCGATCTGTCCAGGCGCGAGCGGCAGCGGCTGTCGGACCTGGCGACGATTCGGCGCTCGTCTCACTGCGCCGTCTTGCAGTCGCAGGACGGCACACGAAAGCTGCTCCTGACGCTCGACGACGGGATGACCATCGAAACCGTCCTGATCCCGGACGAAGACCGCTTGACGCTCTGCGTCTCCACGCAGGTCGGCTGCATGCTGGATTGCGGCTTCTGCCTCACCGGGACCATGGGCTTGAAGCGGAATCTGAGAGCCCATGAAATCGTCGATCAGGTGCTCACGGCGCAAGATCATCTGACATCGGAGGAAGCGCTCACCAATCTCGTTTTCATGGGCATGGGGGAACCGTTGGCCAATCTCGATGGGCTCGCGACCGCCATCACCTGTTTGACCAATAAGTCCTGGGGGCTCGGATGGTCCCCTCGGCGCATTACAGTCTCCACGGCCGGGCTGGCCACACGCCTGAAAGACGTCGCGGCCCTGGGAGTCAATCTGGCGATTTCGCTCAATGCCACCACCGAAGAGCAGCGGACGGCACTCATGCCGGCTGTCAGCCGGATCGCGTCCCTGCATGCGTTGATTGCGGCCTGCCGGCGATACCCGCTTCCGCCACACCGTCGGCTCACGTTCGAATACGTCCTTCTTGCCGGCGTGAACGATCAGACGGCTGATGCCCAGCGGCTCGTGATGCTGCTCAAGGGTATCAGGAGCAAAGTGAACCTGATTCCGTTCAATGAGTTTCCCGGCACCCGTTTTCGCCGCCCTCTCGAAAGCGACGTCCTCCGGTTTCAAAGCGCGCTTCGGGCCGCCGGCCTGGACGCCTTCATTCGAAAAAGCCGGGGGCGGGACGTCCTCGGCGCTTGCGGACAACTCGGCGATCTGCAGGCCAAGGGTGAGCCCGTTACCTTGACACCTATTGAATCCCGTTGTTAGCATGCGGCGTGCCTCTTACCCCACTATGAGCAGGCCATTTCGCCATTATTTTGTCTCTTTCTGTGCCGTCGGTCTGCTGCTCGTTTCAGGCGGCGTCCATGCAGCAGAACCACATGAATATGTTCTGTCGAACGGCATGAAGGTGCTGCTGGTCGAAGTACCCAAGGCCCCGGTCGCGACCGTGCAGGTGTGGTACAAAGTCGGCTCCCGAAACGAAGTGATGGGCCGGGCCGGGCTGTCGCACATGCTCGAGCACATGATGTTCAAAGGGACGGCCAAGTATCCGAAGGGTTCGTTTTCACGACTGGTCAGAAAAAACGGCGGTATCGATAACGCCTTTACCAGTCAGGACTTCACTGCATACTTTGAGAACCTCGCTGCCGATCGTGTCGAATTGGCGCTGGAAATGGAAGCCGACCGCATGCAGGGTCTCCTCCTCAACGACAGCGAGTTCCAGACCGAGCGGGACGTCGTGAAAGAAGAACGCCGGCTGCGCACGGAAGACGATCCGCAGGGAGCGCTCGTCGAAGCCTTGTTCGCGCAAGCCTTTCTGAGTCATCCCTACCATTGGCCGGTGATCGGCTGGTTTGCGGATCTGGATGCGATGTCCCTCGATGATTTGCAGCGTCACTACGATACGTTTTACTCACCCAACAACGCGACGCTTATTGTCGTCGGAGATATCAAGTCCGACGTCTTATTGCCGACGATCAAGCGCTTGTTCGAGCCGATTCCCAAGGGCCCGACGCCAAAGCAACTGCTGCCTGCCGAGCCGGAACAGCGGGGGGAGCGCCGTTTCATCCTGAAACGAGAAGCCCAGGTCCCGTTCGTGATGATGGGCTTCCGTGTCCCGAACTATTCCAGTGACGATTCCTATGCCCTCGACGTTTTAGAATCCATCCTGTCGCGCGGCAAGAGTTCACGACTCTATCAAAGCCTGGTATACGACCAAAAAGCGTCGCTGGCAGTCGGCGCCGAATACAGCTTGATGCAGACCGATCCGAGTCTCTTTTACTTCTATGCCGTGGTTACACCCGGCCAGAAGGTCGAATTCGTCGAAGAAGCGATCCACCGTGAAATTGCGCGACTCCAAAATGAGCCTCCCACCGAGTTAGAACTCCAGCGGGCCAAGAACCAAATCGAAGCCGCCCGTGTGTTTGAGCAAGATTCGAATTTCAGAAATGCCATGCTGCTCGGACAGGCGGAAAGCATCGGAGCCGGCTGGCGCCGTGTGGATCAGTTTCTGGAGCGCATCCGCTCAGTCACCGCGAAAGATGTCCAGCGTGTGGCCAAGCAATACCTGACCGAGGACAGCCGGACAGTCGGCATCCTGATCCCGCTCACCCCGAAACCGGAAGCCGTCCCCACCGCATCCCATCAGGGGAAGTCATAAATTCGCCATGCCGCCTGCCTCCACATTCAGATCCAGACAGCCCGGTCGGTGGCGACTGTCTTCGGGCTCCTTTTCTCGAAGCCTGATAGTCGTGCTTCTCCTACTGGCTCTTCTCCCGTCCGTGGGCTACTCAGCGGAGATTGCGCCGACGAAAATCACGGGTCCCAACGGGATGACGGTGCTGGTCCTGGAACAGCATTTTCTGCCGATCGTGGAAATCCATGCGCTGATCAAAGCCGGCTCCGCTCAGGACCCTCCTGAAAAGGCCGGCGTCGCGAACCTGGTGGCCAGTCTCCTGGACGAAGGGACGACGACCAGGAGTTCAAGACAACTGGCCGAACAGATCGATTTTGTGGGCGGCGCCATGGAAGCCAGGGCGACCGAAGACTATACGACAGCATCCGCTCGAGTCCTGAAGAAGGACATCGATCTGGGCTTCACTCTCTTGGCCGACATTCTCATGCATCCCGCTTTCCCGAAGCAGGAATTCGAACGCGTGCGCGCACAGATTCTGGGCGAAATCGCCAGCGACAATGATGATCCCGGCCATGTCGCCATGAAAGCATTCAATCAGCTCGTGTTTCATAACCACCCTTATCGGTGGCCGGTCCATGGCACGGAAGACACCGTGAGTAAGATCACGTGGGCGGATGTGCAAGGCTTCTACGCCAAAGAATATCTGCCCAATCAGACCATTCTCACCATCGTGGGCGATGTGACGATCGAACAGGCGACGGCGCTCGTCCAGACCCATTTCGGGGCCTGGAAGAAAGGCCCGCAGCCGAACCGAACGGTGAAAAAACCGGCCGCCATCGAGAAGAAAGCGGTACAGCTCATCGAAAAGGATTTGACGCAATCGACCATCGTGGTGGGTCATGGAGGGATCAGCCGCACCAATCCCGACTTTTACGCCGTCACCGTCATGAATCACATCCTCGGCGCAGGCGGATTTTCTTCACGGCTCATGGATTCCATCCGTGACAAGCAGGGACTCGCCTACGGCATCACCAGTCATTACGATGCGCGGGCCCTGCCCGGTTCCTTCTGGGTGAGTCTTCAGACCAGAACGGAAACCACCAATCAAGCCATCAGCGGCGTGCTGGCCGAAATCAAAGCCATCCGTGAAGCGCCTGTCAGTGACCAGGAACTCGCTGAAGCCAAATCGTTTCTCATGGGCAGTTTCCCCTTACGCCTGGACTCCACGGCGAAGTTGGCCCAGGTGTTGGCCCAGGTCGAGTTCTTCGGGTTGGGATTCGAGTATTTCACGCAGTATCCCAAGTGGATCGAACGCGTGACCAAGGAAGACGTGCTTCGGGTCGCCAAGCAGTATCTGGATCCGCAACGCTATGCCCTCGTCGTCGTCGGAAACGTGTCAAAAGCCAAAGTCCGTCACTGACCGCTGCATCCCTGAACAGGGTTTCTATGCCAAGCAGTCCCCTACAGCAGAAGCTTGAGCGGCTTCGTGAGATCCTCGCCGGAATGAACTCGGTGGTCGTCGCTTATTCGGGTGGGATCGACAGCACCTTCGTGCTCAAGATCGCCCACGAACAATTACAGGATCGAGCCCTCGGGGTGACCGCCGTATCGCCGACCTTCCCCTCCATAGAGCTCGAGGAGGCCCAACGCGTGGCGGCCGAAATCGGCGCGCGCCACGAAATCGTGCAGACGGATCAGTTGAAGATCCCCGAATTTACCCGGAACGACGCGGCCCGTTGTTTTCACTGCAAAACCGATCTCTATCAATTGTTGAATTCGCTGTGCACGAACCGGGGCACCGCTCACATGGTCGACGGAACGAACCTGGACGATCTGGGCGACGACCGGCCCGGCATCAGGGCGGCACGGGAATGGAACGTCCGCAGTCCGCTGGTCGAGGCGGACTTCTCTAAGGAGAACATTCGCGAGTTGGCCAAGGAACTCGGCCTCTCGAATTGGAATAAACCGGCCGCCGCCTGTCTGTCATCGAGGATTCCGCGTGGGACATTTATCACCTTGGAAAGACTGAGCCGGGTGGAAGAAGCCGAAGCCGTGCTTCACCGGGAAGGACTGCGCCATTACCGCGTGCGAGACCACGGGGACATTGCCAGGATCGAAGCGGGCGGGGACGAGCTGTTGCTATTGACCGAACCGGAGCGCCGGGCGCGCGTGAGCCGTCTCCTCAAAGAGATCGGATTTCGTTTTGTAACGGTGGATTTGGAAGGATATCGACCGGGCGGGATCAGTCTGGGCTGAACCCGCCCGGTCGCAGCGCTTACCGCTGGTAGGACTTCGATAGAGCCTCGAGGGCCTCGTCGGCAAAACGCCGGTGATCGGCATCAGTCAGGCTGCGCCGCACGACCTTTTCAGCCACCATCAACGCCAGCTCCGTCGTCTGATTACGAATGTCCTGAATGGCTTTTCGCCGTTCTTGGTCTATATCGCGGGTCGCGTCGCCCTTAATCCGCTCCGCCTCCGTGGTGAGGCGCTGTTCGTTCTCCTCCAACAATCGCTGGGCGCGCTCCTTGGCCGCGGTAAGGATGCCTTCGGCTTCTTTGGCGGCAGCGCTCAACTTGGCTTCATATTCTTTGAGCCGCCGCTCCGCCTCCGATCGGTGACGTTCGGCTTGATCGAGACTGTCCTTAATTTTCTTTTCCCGTTCTTCCAGCACGCTGAGAATGCCGGGAAACGCGAATTTGTAGAGGACGAAGAACAGAATTGCAAAGGACACGACCTCCCAGAAAATGAGAGAGGTGAAAAACTGAGTTTCAAACTGCGGCATATTGTACCTTCAACGCTCGGGGCGCGCAGCAAAGGCCGAGCGGGGCTGGGCCCGGCTCCGCCTTTAGCCGACCCTTATTTGCGGAGTCCCATGATGATGAACGCAATGACAAGCCCGTATAACGCGATGGCTTCGACCAGCGCGAACCCGATCCACATATACTTGCCCACCCGGCCTTCCGCTTCCGGCTGACGGGCCACCGCTTCAATCATCTTGCCGAAGATGTACCCGATGCCGACACCGGCCCCCGCAAAACCGGCGGCCGCCAATCCCATGCCCAATAACGCTGCTGCTGCTGAATCCATTGTCTCTGGCTCCTCCCTTGTCTGTACCGACACGCGTCAATGCGCGTGTTCGTCGTGACCATGCAGGTGAAAGGCGTCTCCCAAATAGACGCACGTCAGCACGGTGAAAATATAAGCTTGAATGAACGCAATCCCGAGTTCCAAGCCGTTCATGGCAATCGTAAAGGCGAACGGCAGCCACCCGATCAGCACTCCCCCGCTGATCGCAAGACCGAACAGCACGCCCAGAATGACGTGTCCGGCGGTCATGTTGGCAAAGAGTCGTACGGCCAGGGAAATGGGGCGGGCCAGTTGGCTGATCAATTCAATCGGCACCATCAGCGGGAGCAACCATGCCGGCGTGCCCGGTGGCACCAAGATACCGAGGAACTTGCCTCCATGGAGGACAAACCCCATGACCAGACTCAGCCCGTAGACCACAATGGCAAAGACAGCCGTGACCACGATCTGGCTCGTCACGGTGTATGCGCCGGGAATGAGCCCGATGAGATTGCAGAACAAAATAAAGAGAAACAGCGTCGCGACCAGCGGAAAGAACTTCATCCCGGCTTGGCCCATCGTGTCCAGGATGATGCCGCGAATGAAGTCGACCAGCATTTCTCCCAGGCTCTGTAATTTGCCGGGCACGAGCCGGCGGGACGACCCCGCCATGACCATCAATACCGTAATGATCGCCACCACCACCCACATCATGATCACGGCTTTATTGATCGAAATGTCAATGCCGCCGATCGTGAGGGGAATGAAGTTGTGCAGCTCGAACGGATGGAGGGGACTGTCTTCCATTGAGTTATCCTTGCCTGTCGGAGTTTCCAGGCGTATCTGTTGGCCAACGCTGCGCCGACCGATACGCGTTTCTCACACCAGCCGCCGCGCCGAATCCGAGCCCGAGCACGAGGCCCCACGGAGTCGAATCCAAGAGATACGTATCCACCACCCAGCCCAGCCCACCTCCGACGATGAACGCTGCCAGCAGTTCCGTCCCAATTCGAACGGCCTGGCCGAGGCCCGCGTAAAAAGGATCTTGGGAAGGCGGCATGTATGTCCCATTGATGGCGAGTGCTCACCAAATTCCGAACAGGAGCCCTGCCAATTATGGGCGCGCAATTCAAGCAGAATCCCGATTGGAATGTCAAGCTGTTAGAGGCCTGTCCGTCAACGAAGTCCCTGAGGTATAGTGGGTGACCGTTGGATCATATCCTTCAATCCGATGACAAGACCGACTGCAGCCCTATTTCTTCATGGTCCGCCTGCGCCCCTGGTGGTGACCGTCCCCTGCTCGCGCTCGAGTCCCTTCGAACACTATACCGCCATTGCGTCGCCCGGCGCGCCGTCCTTCCTCTTTGAAAGCGGCAATGCGCGCACCACCACCGGCCGGTATTCATTCTTTGCCGACCGACCATACGAGGTCCTGCACGGTAAAGACGACACATGGACGCGACGAACGGCGGATGGCCATGAGGAACATGGCTCGGCTCCGTTTCAACAGCTGGCCCGGCTGTGCGGCAAGTCCGTCATACGCCGGCCTCCCGGGGTTCCCCCTTTCTTCGGAGGAGCGGTCGGCTATGTGAGCTATGACCTGGTCCGCCAATTTGAAACGTTGCCTGCGACGAGCCGTGACGATCTCGCCATGCCCGACCTCGAATTCGCCTTTTATGATCTCGTCGCGGCCATCGACCACGAACTGGGCCGTCTTGTCTTGATGTTTTGTCCTCCGCTGGAGCGGTTTTTGGGCGAGCCCAGAGAAAAATTATATCGCGAAGGCTGTGATCGGCTCGCCGCCCTGGAAGCGGGGCTGGCCCAGGCCGCCACGGCATGGCGGCCGGCCTCCTCCTTGGGACGGCTGGCCTTTTCGCCGGAGCAGGCACCCTCTTCCTATAGGGACCGGGTCCGTCGCTGTCAGGAATACATCGCCGCCGGGGATATCTATCAAGCCAATCTCTCCCATCGGTTTACCGTGACCGGGGAGGCCTTGGCCGGGCCGGACCGGCTGCACATGGACATGCTCGCGTATGACCGGCTGCGCCGCATGAATCCGTCGCCTTTTTCAGGACTGCTTCGGTTCGGCCAAACCAGCCTGGTCAGCTCGTCGCCGGAACGGCTGGTCCGGCTGGATGGACGCCATGCGGACACCCGCCCGATCGCCGGCACCCGGCCACGCGGCAACAGCGCCGCCGAAGACCAGCGCTTATCCGATGAGCTACGGGCCAACGAAAAAGAACGGGCCGAGCATGTGATGTTGGTCGATCTCGAGCGGAATGATCTGGGGAGAGTCTGTGATTTCGGCACCGTCCGCGTCGAGGAATTCATGGCACTGGAGCAGTACTCACATGTCAGCCATCTGGTCTCCAACGTCAGTGGAACGCTCTCCGAGGCGTCAACCGGCTTTGATCTGCTGCGAGCCGTCTTTCCCGGCGGCACCATCACAGGAGTGCCGAAGATTCGCTGCATGGAAGTGATCGAGGGATTGGAGCCCGTGCGTCGAGGGGCCTACACCGGCTCGATGGGATATTTGAGCTGGAGCGGCGATCTCGATTTCAATATTCTTATCCGCACGCTGGTCGTCAGGCATGGCCGCGGCTATCTCCAGGTCGGCGCCGGTATCGTGGCAGACTCGGATCCGGCACGCGAGTATGATGAAACCCTCTACAAGGCCCAGGCCTTCTTGAGCGCCTTGTCATAAGGACGGCATCGGTGTGGATCTACCTCAATGACCGATTCGTGAACGACGCCGAGGCCGTGGTCTCCGTGTTCGATCATGGCTTCCTCTATGGAGACGGAGTCTACGAGACTCTTCGGTCCTATGGAGACAGGATTTTTATGCGCGATCAGCACATCGCGCGCTTGCACCGCTCCGCCGAAGCGATTGGATTGGCCATTCCTATTCCCTACAAGAGTTGGCCCGATTTGCTGCACGATGCCATGATTCGCAACGAGGTCGGCAATTCGCAACGGGACGCGTATCTCAGGATCACCATTTCCCGGGGCGTCGGCGACATCGGTCTGGACCCTGCGCTCTGCCCGGTTCCCACCGTGGTGATCATGACCAAACCCCTCGTGCCGGCCCCGTCGGCTCTTTATGAGACGGGCGTCACCCTGGTCGTCGCCAAAACAAAACGCAATCTTTCGAGCGCGCTCTCGCCGCATATTAAATCGACCAATTTTCTGAACAACATTCTGGCCAAGCGCGAGGCCATTGCCGCCGGCGCGTTCGACAGCGTGCTCCTGAACTGGGAGAACTATCTAACGGAATGCACCGTCAGCAATCTGTTTTTCGTCGCAGGCGGGCGCCTGTGCACACCCTCTGTCGATTGCGGCCTTCTGGACGGCATTACCCGCGATATTGTGATTCAATTGGCGCGAGAAACTCATATTGCGGTCGAAGAGGGACGGTTTTCGGCAGACCGGCTATTTCAAGCCGAGGAATGTTTCTTGACCAATACCAGCATGGAAATCATGCCGGTATACGCCGTGGATCGCCGGCCGATCGGCTCCGGCAAACCAGGCCCGATCACACGGCAACTTCAGTCAATATTCGGCACCCACCGCAGCCGTTTTTTGGACTAACCCGCCATAGACTGTCATGGTTTCAACGTCTTTCTTGCCCTCACTACGCGGGCATGAGATCTGCGTTTCCGGAGATCGGCATTTCATTGACAGTCCGACATAGACTGCTATGGTGTGAACCATGCAACGGCCACAGACACAACCCATGAGCCTCAGATCAACGTTGTTCGCCACCCTGCTGGTGTTCGGCGGCGGACTTGGAGTCGTCCCCGCTTCCCAGGCGGATGTGTACCAATACATCGATGCGAACGGGACCATCTCCTTGACCAACGTGCCATCCGATGGCCGGTATCGCCGGATCGATCTCCAGTCCAACCGGCTGCATCCCATGATGTCTGAACGCGAACTGGAACCGATGATCAGCCGTTATTCGCGCCAGCACCGCTTGCACCCGGCCCTCATTCGCGCCGTCATTAAAGCCGAGTCTGATTTCGACCCCCTGGCGGTATCACGCGCCGGTGCGGTCGGGTTAATGCAATTGATGCCGCACACCGCCGCGCGAATGGAGGTGCGGGATTCCTACGACCCTGAAGACAATATCGGTGGGGGAACAAAATATTTGCGCCAGCTGTTAGATCGCTTCCGCGGCAATCTGCCGCTGGCGCTGGCTGCCTATAACGCAGGCGAGCACGTCGTCGATCGCTATCGGGCCCTCCCGCCGATCCATGAGACCCGCCAATATGTCAGCAAGGTCCTTCGGTACTACCGCACCTTCCTCATCCGTGATTCCCGCTCAAGCGGCAAAGTCATCAGGCCTTCCGAGACCGCATGGCAATCACCAGCCCCTGCTTTCCCCGCACCGCCGGTCCGATAGGACGCTCCAGCAGAATCTGGCTGTGCTGTCTCCAGCCGGCGGTTTTCGCCTGAGGAAAATCAGACCGAAAGTGCGCCCCCACACTGTTCTCTCGCCACAAGGCCGCTTCCGCCACGCAATGCGCGACCTGAATCATATTCTTGGCCTCGAGATCAGCTCTGGCCGCGAAGGGCTTCGACACCATGTGCGACCAGCGAGAGAGCTGGGCCGTCGCCCGGATGAGCGAGTCCCGAGAACGGATGACGCCGACCTGCCCCCACATCGTCCGCCGAAGAGAGCTTCGGAGTTTTTCCACGTCTTCCAACTCGCCGAACCGGCAGCGCCGTAGCGCCTCGGAGTGTCGGCTGAGATCCGGAACAGAGTGGCTCGATGCCCACCAAATGGCCGAGAGGCCGGCCCGCATTCCGAAGACCAATCCTTCCAACAGCGAGTTGCTCGCGAGCCGGTTGGCTCCGTGGACGCCGCTGCAGGCGACTTCACCGGCGGCGAAAAGTCCCGGCAACGTGGTTGCCCCGTTAATATCGGTCCAGACGCCTCCCATCATGTAGTGGGCGCTCGGGGACACGGGGATCCACTCTTCGGTGATATCGATGTCGTACCGCAGGCAGGTCGCATAAATCGTGGGGAATCGCCGCTTGACGAAATCCGCGCCGAGGTGCGTCACATCAAGGTACACATGGCGAGCCCGCGTCGCCGCCATCTCGGCCCAGATGGCCCGGGCGACGATATCGCGGGGAGCCAACGCGCCCATGGGATGGTACCGATGCATGAACAGCTCGCCCCGGCTGTTCCGCAGCTGCCCTCCTTCGCCCCGCATCGCCTCCGACAGGAGGAACGGCGGACTCGAGGGCAAGAACAGCGAGGTCGGATGAAACTGGACGAATTCCATGTCTTGGAGCTGAGCGCCGGCGCGAAAGGCCATCGCCATGCCGTCCCCGGTCGCGTTCGGCGGATTGGTCGTTCGGGCGTAAACTTGACCGGCGCCTCCGGTGGACAACACGACCGCCTTCGCAGGGAGCACAAACTGCTGCCCGGAACTTTCATCGAGCACCACCGCGCCGCAACACCGGCCCTCGTCCACCACTAAGTCGACGGTGAAGTGATAATCCAACCGGTGGATCCGCTTCTGCCGGCCGGCCTGGGCCATCAACACGCGCACCATTTCGTTTCCGGTGGCGTCGCCCCGCGCCCGGAGGATGCGACTTCTGGTGTGGGCCGCCTCACGCGCGAAGGCAAACTTCCCTCCCGCTTTGTCAAACTTCGCGCCCCACCGGATCAGCTCCTGAATGCGATCCGGCCCTTCTTCGACTAAGACGCGAACGGCCTCCCGCCGGCACAAGCCGTGTCCCGCCTTCACCGTATCGGTGAAGTGGATCGCGACATCGTCTTCCTCACTGAGCGCCACCGCCACCCCGCCCTGGGCATAGATGGAATTGCTCTGCAGGGGATGGCCTTTTGTGAGCATCACCACCCGCCCTTCACGGCTCAATTCCAACGCCGCACGAAGGCCCGCCACGCCGCTGCCGATGACGAGAAAGTCGGCCTCGGGCGTCGCGACGGGGGTGGGCGGTTTCCTAGCCATGCTCAGCGGGGGGTGGCCGCGGGCGCCGCATTTTCCGAAAAGCTTTGCCTCGTTTTCATCCCGAAGGGCAGATCGCCTTGGACACCGCGAAGGAGAATGGAATGGGTCCCGATCCACTGGAGCCGGGCGTGCCCGCGCTGCCGCAGTCCCGCGTCGTCGGGATTCGTTTTCCAGATCCCTTGCCAGTGCACATAGACGTCGATGTCGTCGCCCTCGATCATGATGCGCTCAGTCTTGAAGTCCAGAGCGATGGAATGGAATAGCTCGAAATCGGCCTCCGCCTCTCGCTGGAGTTCATCCAGCTGATCGAGGGGCAGCATCAGCGATTCGAACCTGGAGCGGTCTTTCTGTTGATACGCCTCGCGCAGAGACTCCACCGCTTGGTCGATGCGGCGAAACCGTTCGTGATCTTCGGGGTATTGCAGGGTTTTCGACGCGCAGGCTCCCAGCAGGACCGCCAGGCTGACGATCCAGACCGTCACCGGTTTTTGAAGAAACATGGAACGAATCCGCGCAGCCGACATCGTGGCGCAGTATAGGAAGCCCATGAACACAGGGTCAAGCGATCTCGCTGAATCAAGGAGCCCCAAGGGTCCGCGTATATCTCGTTGCCATGATCTTGCATTTTGAGCCGAAAGCTTCTAGACTCCCGCGCCTAGGAGAGATGAAGTATGTCGAGCGTGTTGAAAAAACGCCGGAAGAAAATGCGCAAGCACAAGTACAAGAAGCTGCGCCGGCGTCAAAAATTCCTTCGCCGTAAAAGCTAAGCTCAGCCCGCATCGCGGGAGGAGGATACCGTGCCCGAGGGCAAGAAAGTTCGCATCCGCGTTCGTACTGCGAGTTGTACCTACGTGGGGGACTTTCTTGTTCCGCCGATGCGCCATCGCGTCTCCGACGCGATCAACGAGGAGGCACGGTTATTCATCAGCTTGACCGACGTCCTGATCGACGATAAGGATCGGTCTGACTTCGTGGCGATCAATAAAAACCAGATCGAGTCGATTGCCCAGCTCTAGCTGTTGCTGCACGTCTCACCTGATTGTTGTATCCATTCTTCCCTAGCGCATCGTCTCGCTGCACGCCTGTCGAGAGTGCGTGATCGGCCATGCTGACTTTCAAACGGTTCCTGCCCTTCATACGGCCCTATCTAACGCGCATGACCATCGCCGGTGTGCTGGTCATGGGCGTGGCCGCCATTAACCTTGCCCTGCTTCGCCTGGCCGGCAGTCTGTGGGACGTCATTACCGTGCAACGGAACCCGACGGAGATGACTCGATTGATCGGCCTGTTCCTCGGATTGGTGGTACTGCAGGGATTGTGCTCCATGGGACATAGCTATCTCACCGCCTGGGTGTCTCAACGGGTCGTGGCCGATTTCCGGCGGCATCTCTTCGGACACCTGCAAAAACTATCCGTCAGCTTTTTCGCCCGCCGCCGCACCGGCGAGCTTCTATCCAGGCTGATGAACGACGTGACGGTCATGCAATCCGTCGTCACGGAAACCCCGATCGACAGCGCCAAGCAGATGGTCACCTTCGTGGGGGGCATCGCGTTTCTGCTGGCGATGAATTGGCGGCTCTGTCTGCTCATTTTGGTGCTGCTCCCGCTGTTAGTCCTGGTGGCCAAGTTCTTCGGACGCCGGCTGAAATCGCTCTCCACCTCCATCCAGGATCACACGGCGGCCCTGAGCACACTGGTCGAAGAGGTGATCTCGGGCATCCGCATCGTGAAGTCCTTCGTGCAAACGCAGCGCGAAGAAACCCGGTTTTCGGCGCAAGTCGACCTGACCCTCGGCCTCACCTTGCAGCGGGCCGGTATCATGGCCCTGTTTATCCCCATCATCAGCCTGTTGACCTTCTCCGCAGCTGCGGCCGTTCTCTGGTACGGAGGTCATCAGGTGATCGACGGCCTCGTCACCCCCGGCGATCTCTTTGCGTTCGTGTTATTTGCCGGTATTTTGATCGGCCCGTTCAGCTCCGCCGCGCGCGTGTTCGCACAGATCAAAGAAGCTCAAGGCGCAACGCAGCGCGTCTTCGAGATCCTGGACGCACAACCGGACGTGCAGGATCAGCCGCTCGCGCAGCCGCTCGCCCCGGTGATCGGCCATGTGCGGGTGCAGCACGTCAGCTTCAGCTACGACCCGCGTTATCCGGTGCTGACACAGGTGTCGTTCGAAGCTCAACCGGGCGAACTGGTCGCCTTCGTCGGCCCAACCGGGGCCGGCAAAACCACGATGATCAACCTGCTCCACCGCTTCTATGACCCAACCGAGGGATGCATCTCGGTCGACGGGCAGGACCTCCGGGCGGTGACCCTCGAAAGCTGGTACCGCCAGGTCGCGCTGGTGCCGCAGGAAACCGTCTTGTTCGGAGGAACCATCCTGGACAACATCCGGTATGGCAATCCGCAAGCCGATGACTCCCAGGTCCAAGAAGCGAGCAAAGCGGCCCATGCTCATGATTTCATCAGCGGCTTTCCCGACGGCTATCAGACGGCGGTGGGAGAGAAAGGCGTGAATCTGTCAGGCGGGCAGCGCCAACGGATTGCGATTGCGCGGGCGATTCTCAAGAATCCCAGGATTCTCCTCCTGGACGAGGCCACTTCGTCGCTGGACACGGAATCCGAACGGCTGGTGCAGGACGCGCTCGAGCGGCTGATGAAAGGCCGCACAACCTTCGTGGTCGCCCATCGTCTGTCGACCATTCAACGGGCTGATCGTATTCTTGTGCTGGATAAAGGCCGGCTGGTCGAGGAAGGGACTCACGGGCAATTGCTGGAGAAGCAAGGTCTCTACCATTACTTGTATACCATTCGTCTCCATGAACCGGCTGGATAAAGGCAGCGCCGTGGACACAGCCCTATTCTGCCCCCAACTCCGGTCGGCCACCCTCACGATATCCGCATGACGCCGAATCCGCTGTGGTGGCAGTCCGCCATCGTGTATCAGATCTACCCCTGGAGTTTTCAGGACTCCAACGGCGACGGTATCGGCGACCTCCCCGGAATCATCACACGACTGGACTATCTGAACGACGGCACGGGGGATTCGTTGGGGGTCGACGTCATCTGGCTGTCGCCGATATATCCTTCTCCCATGGAGGACTTCGGATACGACGTGGCCGACTACTGCAACGTGGATCCGCGCTTCGGCACCCTCGAAGACTTCGACCGGTTGGTGCGGGAGGCCCGCCGGCGCGGCATCAGGATCATCATGGACCTGGTCTTGAACCATACCTCCGACCGACATCCATGGTTTCAAAAGGCCCGCTCCTCCCGATCCGCTCCTGAGCGCGATTGGTACTATTGGGCGGACGGCACGTCCTGGGGGCGCCCGCCGAGCAATTGGAACGCGCGCTTTGGCGGCTCGTCGTGGACCTGGGACCCAGGCTCCCGTCAGTACTATCTCCACTCATTTTTAGCCCATCAGCCGGATCTGAATTGGCATAACCCCGCGCTCCGGGCCAAGATGTACGACGTCGTGCGGTTTTGGCTCGGTCGCGGCGTGCAGGGATTCCGGCTGGATGCCATCAATTGGCTCGGCAAAGATGTGCGCTGGCCGGACAATCCCGTGCGCTTCGGCTGGCGGGGTTATACCAGACAAGTGCATCGCTATGACCGCGATCAGCCGCTCGCCCACGAGGTCATGCGGGAATTGCGGATGCTCATCGCAGGCTTTCCCGACGTGGTGCTGGTCGGCGAAGCGTCCGCTGATACGCCGGGCGGTCCGGCGGCGTTTTACGGCAACGGATCGGACGAGCTGCATACGGTCTTCGACTTCCGGCTGCTCAAGTCACCCTGGCGAGCCGACCGCTTTCGCGAGGTGATCGCGGACGCAGACCGGGCGGTGCCCTCGGGCGGCTGGCCCTCCGTCGTGTTCAGCAATCACGATCAGTCCCGCCACATCGCCCGCTATGGTGTCGGCGGCGACGCAGGACGGCGTGCCCGGGCCGCAGCCGTTTTGTTATTCAGCCTACGGGGCACACCGTTTCTCTATTACGGAGAAGAGATCGGCATGCGGGATGGACGGCTCACGTATCGCGATTTGCGGGATCCTTACACCAAGCGATTCTGGCCGTTTCGCACCGGCCGGGATCCGGCCCGCACGCCGATGCAATGGGACGGATCGCCGCAGGCCGGATTTACGACCGGACGACCCTGGCTACCCGTCTCTCACAGCACAGCCACGGAGAATGTCGAACGCGAATCGAAGGACCAGTCCTCGCTATTGTCCCTGTATCGGCGACTGATCCGCCTGCGAAACACGGCGCCGGCCCTCGTGCGGGGACACTATCGCGCCCTGGACTCAACCGACCCGCATTGCCTGGTCTTCCTCAGAACCGCCGAGGCGGACGCTGCATCCGATAGCGCCCGGGATCTGCTCATCGCCGTCAACTTTGCCGCGCGCAGCTCATCCTGTGCCGTGCCAAGACTCCAGCGGGAGGGAGCCTTGCTGCTGTCGACTCATGCCCGCGAGAACGATCGGTCTCCTTGGCGGCGGGGCCGGCTGGAGCTCGAGCCGGATGAGGCCGTCATCGTCGCGCTGAGGTAAGGCGGCGACGTTAGAGATGCGCCATCTCGTCCCGTTCCTCCTTGGCTTTCCGCCATCGCCGTTCCAGCACATCCCGCGCAATGTTCCGCCCCCCGAGACCCACGGCGATCGCCAGGGCCAGCACCACACCGCCGAAGAGGATGGAGAAGGCCGCGATGACAATTTCCTTGGCGATGCCAAGCTGGGTCAACACCATGGCCGCGGTGAACAGGAACACGCCCCATCGCACGAAGTTGGCAATCAGCCGGGCTTCCTGAATCTGGGCGTTCACCGTGGCGATCAAGGTCGCTTCGGCAAAGAAGTTGCCCAACAGGACGCCTACCAGGAGCAACAGCCCCGCCGCCACGACACTGGGCAGGAAGCCCAAGAGCTGCCCCATCAGACCGGCCGTCGCCGGAAGGTCCAGCGAGTCCACCCCCATAAACACGAACAGCACAAAGACGGTCCAGAATGCCAGGCGCCCCACCACCTGCGAGAGCGGCTGTTTGCATCCCGCTTTGGTCAGCGCGGCCTGCAATCCCCACCGTTCGCTCAGCACATCGATACGCATGGCCTTCAAGAGTTTTTGAAGGACCGCTTTGATCGTTAGGCCGACGATGACGCCGAGCAGGATGAAGCTCACCAAAGCCAGCAGCTTGGGCAGGAAGAGCACTATGCGCCGCATCATGTCGCGAAACGCTTCCATCATGGCTTCGCCCCAGACATCATTCATCGTGCCACCTCCATCGCTCAACCAGATAAGGCTTCATGCGCTCGAAGTGATCGCTCAAACGCCCGAGTTCCTGCTCCACCTGCTCGACCCCCTGGGCACGCGTCCCGATCACGAAGGAGGCGGTGTACCCGAGATAAAGCGGCGTCAAAGCCTTGAGTAAATGCTCATGATGCAACAGGCGGTCGTGATAGGCCACCGCAAAGTCATAGACCACCTGGACCCAGAGGGGGGAAGGAAATCGGAACTGATCCGTATCCTCCACGCCCAGTTCCAATACCTGCTGGAAGGTTTCGGCACACAGAATGAGTTGCCAGACCGGCAGCAGATCCCGCAGCCCCTGCCGGAACCCGTTGACCATCCGTTCCACGTTGATGGATCCGCTCTCGGCGCCCAGGCCCAAGGGGGTGCCGATGGTCGTGACCGGGGTCGACCCGGTGACTCCTTCCCACCTGTCCTGATAGCGTTCCATGAGGTGGAAAATGCACCCGACGGCTTGCGCCACGATCGTGGACAAATCGCCCACCGGCTTGGCCTGGTACGCCCGGGGCCCCAGCGCCGCGCGGCACACTTGGAGCGGCTCGGCGACCGCCAAGGTGGTCATCCATCCGTCGAACCCGTAGTGCACGATTTCTTCGTCCCACGGCTCCGAGAGCAGCGTCGAACGGATCATGCTGCCCGACAACGCATAGGCGCCGCCCAGGTGATACGGAATCCGCTTCCCATATAAGGCCCTCGTCAGCGGAGCGAGCAGGGTGTTGGTCAAGGTGCCTTCGTATCGATTGCGACGGAACCAGGGCAGCACGCAATCCGCTCCCTTGTCGAGGATCGGATCGGCCAAAAGTTGCGGCCAGGTCGTATCCCCTGATTTCAGGTTGCCGTCGATGATGAGACACACGGCCGCATTCAGTGTGTCGGTAATGGCGGCGAGAAGGCGCACGGCTGTCTCGCGCCCGGGCACGCCGGATTCCGACACAATCTTGAAGGATGCACCCAGCACCGGATGGTGGATGGTCCAGAAACGCGTCCCCTCTGCAAGCCCGCGCTCAATGCATTGTGGCGTCTCATCCTGCGAGCCCGCATCACAGTTCACCACGAGAAGCCGTCGCTGCGGAAAGGACCGGTGGCAGCCGTCGGCCATCGCACGGACGAGCCGGGGCGCCGTGGCCCGGTCGTTGAACGTCAGCACGCCGATCACGAGATCGGCCGGCTCGGCTGCGTCCAGCAAGGTGCGGACCGACTCCGGGATATATGCGTCTCCCACGGGAACCTTCCTCGCAGCGGATGGACGATGCACCCCCGGCACTTCAGTCCGGGCACATCAGCTTCAACATCGTCAGGTAGTCGCTCAGTTGCCGGGTAATCAGGAAATGCCTGCGGACGTGTTCTTTCGCCATCGCGCCCATGCGCGTCATCACGGCGCGGTTGTTGAGGAGATAGCGGATGCGAAAGGCGGCGCCTTCGGCCGAATGGACGATGAAACCGGTCGCCTCGTCCACGACCTGCGCCGACACCCCGCCGGCCGTGCCGCCGATCACCGGTTTGCCCTTCCACATGGCTTCCGATCCCGCTACGCCGAAGCCTTCCTTGAGCGACTTGTGGAGCACGATGGAAGCCGCGCGTTGCAGCGCATTGATTTCCCGGTCGGCTTCCGGCGGCAGCGGAAGGATATGGATGTCCGGATCCTGGCCGGCAGCCTGCTGCACCTCGGCCAAGACGGCTTCGCCCTCCGGGTCATGCAGCACGCCGCCTCCCGCCAGCACCAGCTGGCAGTCGTGGTGCTTCTTCACCATCCGGTACGCCCGTATGGTCCCGAGCTGGTCCTTGAAACGATCAAAGCGAGCCACCTGCAACAGCATGGGCTTTCCCCGGGCGATCCCGAATCGGTCCAGCACTTGCCCGATCTCGGCCCGGGACAGGTCCCGGTTCTTTTCGGTGAGCGGATCGATCGAGGGATAGACGAGGAACTTCGGAATGGGCAACCGCTGGGCGAACCCCGGCAGCGAGAAGACCGCCGCATCGTATTTCAAGACATGCCGGCGGAACAACGTCCAGACCGAACGATGCGGCTGGCCGGCATCGAGATGGCAGCGCCACACCCACTGCCCGCCCTTGCGATGGTCGACCAGCGCGGCGGGCTGCGGATCGTGGATGAATACGAGATCCGCATCGAGATCCAACGCCTTGGCGTTCCTGGCCGTGACGTCCAGATAGGTCCGGTACATCTCCTCGGTGATGGTCACCGGGCGCCCCTGAAGTCCATCGGAAATCCGGCGCGTGACATCGGCAAACTCCTGGGTGCCCGCGATGACTTCCCATCGCGCCTCAATGCCCATGGCCTTCATGATGGGCACCAGCCGCCGCAGGATTTCCGCCATCCCGCCTCCGTAGCGCACGGCGCTGATATGCAGGAACCGCTTGCCTTGGACCAGATCGCTCAATCGATGCAGGAAGTCGATCGTGCCCTTCGGAGCCACCTCACGATACGGTTCCAACTCCCTGATCATCGCATCAATCTCAAGGCCGCCGGCCGGGCCGGCATGCCATGCCCCTTACAACAAGCTTTGTTCGATGCCATAGGATTCGGACTGGCCGGACTCAGGCACGAGATTGAGCCAGTAATAACCGTACGGCGCCAGGGTCAGAATATATGGACGGTCGGTCACCGGAGGGAACTGCGACTCGCCTAAGAGTTCCACCGGCACCGCCCCGGCAAATTCCTGTAAATTCAAGATCACCGATTGGGCAGTGCCCGCCAGGTTATGCACGCACAACAGCACGGCACCTTCATGCCGCCTCAGGTAGGGTAGCACTTTCCCGTTCGCCGGGCGCAGAAACGTGATGGTCCCCCGGCCGAACGCCGGATGCCGACGACGGACTGCGATCACCCGCTTCATCCAGTGCAGCAGCGAATGGGGCACGTCTTTCTGAGCCTCGACGTTGATGGACTGATAGCCGTAGACCGGATCCGTCACGACGGGCAGGTACATCTGGGCCGGATCGCAAGTGGAGAAGCCCCCGTTCCGGTCCATCGTCCATTGCATCGGGGTGCGCACTCCGTCACGGTCCTTCAACTGAATGTTGTCCCCCATCCCGATCTCATCGCCGTAATAGACGATGGGACTGCCCGGCAACGTGAAGACCAGGCTGTTCAGCAGCTCGATCTTGCGCCGGTCGTTGTCCAGAAGCGGGGCCAACCGCCGCGCGATGCCGATGTTCCTTCGCATCTTGGGATCGCTCGCATAGGTATAGTACATGTAGTCCCGCTCTTCGCCGGAGCACATCTCGAGCGTCAGTTCGTCATGATTTCGGAGGAACAGGCACCACTGGCAGTTCGGCGGGATCTCCGGGGTATGGGTGAACATGTCGATGATCGGGTCCCGGGTTTCGCTCCGCACGCCCATATACAGTCGCGGCATCAGCGGAAAATGAAAGGCCATATGGAACTCGTCCCCGTCCCCGAAATACGGCCGCACATCGGAGGGCCATTGATTCGCCTCGGCCAGCAGGATGCGTCCTGCGTAGGAGGCGTCGATACGGCCGCGGATGTCCTTTAAGTAGTCGTGGGTTTCGGGCAGGTTTTCACAGATCGTCCCCTCCCGTTCAAACAAATAAGGGACGGCATCGCAGCGAAACCCGTCCAATCCCTGATCGAGCCAATAGATCATCGTGTCGATCATCGCCTGCCGCACGTCCGGATTCTCATAGTTCAAATCCGGTTGATGGCTGAAGAACCGGTGCCAATAGAACAGTTTGGCTTCCGGTTCCCAGGTCCAATTGGATTTTTCCGTATCGATGAAGATGATTCGGGCCTTCTCGTACTTCCGGTCGGTGTCGCTCCAGACGTAGAAGCCGCGCGTCGGCGACTGAGGAGATCGGCGGGCGTCCTGAAACCAGGGATGCTGGTCCGAGGTGTGATTGAGCACCAGATCGACGATCACCCGGATCCCGCGCGCGTGCGCATCATCCAGCAGCCGCCGCACATCCTCGTTGGTGCCGTACTGTTCCGCCACCTTCAGGAAATCGGCCACGTCATACCCGTCATCCTTGAGGGGGGACGGATAAAACGGCAGCAGCCAGAGGCAGTCCACGCCGAGCCACTGGAGATAATCCAATTTGCCGAGCAGCCCTTGAAAATCGCCGATGCCGTCCCCGTTTCCATCGGCATAGGCTTTGACGGGAATCTCGTAAAATACGGCGTCTTTGTACCACAGCGGATCCGTGCTCAGCATCGTCGACGCGGCTCCTTACGCCAGTCCGGCCTTCAGCAGATAATCATCGCACAGGTTCAACAAGCTCGATCGCACCCGTTCGAGGCTTCCCATATAGGGGTTCAACGCTTTCATCTGGTCGGCCAGGTCCGGCAGCTTCAACCCCTCCCGGATCCAGGCGGAGAAATCGTTTTCCTCCCGCTGGAGCCGCAGATGGGCCTCGAAGACGTGGAAGTAAATGGCACTGACGTCGACCTCGCTCATGGCGTCGCGAAATTCCCGGAGCGTCCGCACCTCCAGGCCTGTGGGCACCTCGAGAATGCGCGACCGGTTGAAGTAGAAGGGCATCCCCAAGCCTGCTCGGGGAACGGTCGCCATGCGGGACAAATGGTCATCGATGATGGAGATCAGTTCCTCCCTCAACATGTCCAGGCTGCGGAAATCGAACGGGTCCACGACCGATAGCCGTTCGGCCAACACGTGGTCCCGCACTTGTCTGCCGACCCATTCGGCAAAATCGTTCGGGTACATGCGCTCGATGAAGCGGTGTCGGAGAAAATAACTGTGCGTGTGAAAGTACACCGAATCGAGAGGCACTTCTTCCAGCAGTTCCGCCAGCGTGCGTTCGTCTTCGGCCTGCTTTCCGAGAATTTCCTGGATTTCGCTGCAAGCCATGAAGCGAAAGAGCAATCCGGCGTTCGACATGCTGTTCCTCACTCTCGTCTTCGGCCCTGGCAACCCGTAACCACCGGGGTCGACGGCCGCTCACCCCCGAGCCGGAAGACCCCGGCAGAGCCGGCGCAGGCCGGTCAACGGAATCGGCAGCCACTCCGGCCGGTTCCGCAGTTCATATTCCAGTTCATACAGGACCTTGTCGACTTCATACACGTGAATGATGCCCAAGCAGTCCTCCCATGTCGGCGGCAGGAAGAGCGCCTTGCCGGGGACAGCCGTCGCCCGATACCCTTCGAGAAAGGCGGCGCACGTCGCCCGTTCCCATGCCTCCAGATAGTCTGCTGCCGCAGCGGAAACCGGGTCCTGCCCGATCAAGGGTGCCTGTGCCGCATAGCCAAACGATCGTAACATGCCGGCGACATCTTTCAAGGGGCAGACTTTGGCGCGGCGGGACTCCAGTGAACGAGCCGGTTCTCCCTCGAAGTCGATCACGGCAAAGCCTGCGTCGGTTTTGAGGACCTGCCCGAGATGAAAGTCTCCATGATGGCGAATTTTGCACGCGCCCGTCCGAGACAGGGAGCCGAGTGCCTCGAACCACTCGGAGCACGTGGTGTCCAATCGGGTGACCTCCGCATCCGTCACGTGCAGGGACGACCGCCGGCTCGGCGGCAGTCCCCGCAGATCGCGGCACACCGTCGCAAGCAGTTCACTCATGTGCGCCTGCCACCGGTCGACATCCGGCGGCGTAATCGGTTCCGGACGGAAGGACTCCGGCTCGTTCTGTGAGGCCAAGGCAAGGTGCAACTCTCCGGTCATAATCCCGAGTGCCCGCATGTCCTGGAGGAAGGACGCGGACATGTCGCCCACCGCCTCCCCGACGGCACGGCCCTGCCGCCTCGGAGCAAGCCTTTCAGCCAGCACCTGCGTCAGATGCGTCAGCGTATAGCGCCAGCCGTCCACGCTGCTGGGAAGAAACCGTTGGAGGAGGGCGACGGTGGACCCGCCGGATTCGTCGCCGGTCGGCTGGCCGTACGTGAGCACGCCGAACAAGGGGGGCGCCAGGAGGCTGGTCGTGTGAGCCGTCAGAAATTCCAGCATCTCACTGTCCGGATTGACCCCCGTTTCAAGCTTGCGCAGCAACTTTAGAATCACCCGCTCATCGAAAACCACCGAGGTGTTGCTTTGCTCCCCCGATAAGACCTTCGTCTGCCGCGGAGGCCTGGACCATGCGCCCTGCCCCGCAGGAAGAGCACGCCCCTTCAAGCATCCCCGTTCGCCGGCCAGGGTCCGCTCCTCCGTCACCGCCTCGTAGAGCGCACGCCAGGTGTCCGGATCGTGAGTCGCGTCGCAGATCCATTCGGAACCGGATGCATGCGGCCAGGGAACCAGGGCATCAGGATCCGCTCCTTCGGCGGCGGCTCGAATGTACAACAGCATCGCATAGCGCTCGACCTGGCCGCCGTGGTAGTCGACGTTCACCAGGACCAGCCACCGGTCCGGCGTGCCGGGATTCAGGAGGATCGCCTCGCCGATGTGCGCGGCGTTTACGGCGCGTCCCTTGCCGCCGAACCACCGCTGTCGCCGGAGAAACGCCATCAATGGCCGGCCGTCCTCCCTGTTCAAGGCTACGCGAACGCGTTCAGACCATTCCGGTTGCGGGTGTGGCGTCATGGCGATTCCGCTAGAAAAAGTAATCGAACTCCTGTTCACGATGGGTCCACCGGCGCACGGCATACAAGGCGGCCGGTTCCACCTGTGGGTCCAGGCGGATGGAATACCGGCTGCCTTTTACCAGATCCCGCTGGTCCGTCATCAAATTGTGCAGCTGATACATTTCATCCTCGGAAATGCCGAGCGCCGCGATCGGGATATGAAGCTCCGCCTGCTGCGTTTGGAAGGGATTCAGATTGACCGCCACCAACAAGGTATTGCGGCCATCCGCTGTTCGCTTGCCGTAGAACAGCACATGCTCGTTGTCGGCCTCGAAAAATTGCAGGTTTTCCAGTTCATGCAAGGCGGGATTGTCCCGCCTGATGCGATTCAGCTTCGTCACATAGTCCACGATGTTGCCCGGCCGATCCCAGTCCCACACCTTGAATTCGTACTTCTCCGAGTCCAGATACTCTTCCTTGCCGGGGAGCGCCCGATGTTCGCAGAGTTCATACCCGCTGTAGATCCCGTAGGAGGGCGACAGCGTGGCGGCCAGCACCAGACGGAACTGGAAGGCGGGCCGGCCGGCGTGCTGCAGAATCTCCGGCAGGATGTCCGGCGTATTGGTAAAAAAGTTCGGCCGGAAGTACTCCCTCATGTCGCTGTGCGCGAGCTCTTTCAGATAATCCGTCAATTCCTGTTTGAAATTACGCCACGTGAAGTAGGTATACGACTGGCTGAACCCCGCCTTGGCCAGGACCTTCATCATTTTCGGCCGGGTGAAGGCTTCGGAGAGGAACAGCACCTCCGGATGGCGGTCCTGCACTTCGCGGATCAGCCAGGCCCAGAACCCGACCGGCTTGGTATGGGGATTGTCCACGCGGAAAATATGGACGCCGTGGCCAACCCAGAAGAGGATCACGCGTCTCATTTCCTCCCACAGCGCGCGCCATTCGTCGCAATAAAAATTCAAATTGTAGATGTCTTGGTATTTCTTGGGCGGGTTCTCCGCATACTTGATCGTGCCGTCGGGCCGCCGGGCGAACCATTCCGGATGCGCCTTCACGTAGGGATGATCGGGCGAGCAGTTGATCGCAAAGTCCATGGCGATTTCCATCCCCTGCGCCCGCACGGCCTCCCCGAACCGGTCAAACTCCTCGATGGTGCCGAGGCTCGGCTCCACCGCATCATGGCCTCCGTGCTCATTGCCGATCGCGTACGGACTGCCGGGTTCGTCCGGAGTCGCGGTGAGCGCATTATTTTTTCCCTTGCGATTGGTGCGGCCGATGGGATGAATCGGCGTCAGATACAGGACATCGAACCCCATCGCCTTAATCGCCGGGAGCCGCGCCTCACAATCGCGGAACGTCGCGCTCCGTCCCGGGGTGCGCCCTTGCGAGCGGGGAAAGAATTCATACCAGGCCCCATAGCGGGCCCGCTCGCGATCCACCACGACTTCCAACTCATGATCGTAGAGCGTCCAGCCCCGACGCTCCTGGTGCTGTTCCACGAGCGACTTCAGATCCGCATGCAAGGCGATCTCCAGTTGGGCCGCAGCCGGAGCGTCCACAGCCCACCGGGTCAGCCACTCCAGCAGTCGCTCCTTGTCCGGTCCTATCGTCTGCTTGGCCGTTTCCTCCACCAGCATCCGCCCTTCCAGCAGTTCGCTGTCGATCCGTTCGCCGGCCTCGTGCTTCTTGGCCACCTCCATGCGCCAGGATTCGAACAGATTGACGTAGGCGCCGATGGAGTATCGATAGCGGGTGTTGCGGGACAGCTCGAAGTGCCCCACCCAGCGATCGTTATCCAGCGGGACCATCGGTGTTTCGCGCCAATGCTCGTCGGTTACGGACCGATGCCGCAGCACCGAGGCCAGCACATCGTGTCCCTCCTTGAAAATGTCTGCCGACACTTCCATCCGGTCTCCGACCTCCCGTTTGATCGGCCAACGGCCGTCGTCGATTTCCGGCGCCACCCCCTCGATCACGATCGACGGCCGGACGGCCCTCTCTGATTCCCTGGTCGTACCCACGTTGGCCTATCCCTCCTTTCCGACTGATCAGCGTGACTTCCTACAGAAACCGAAGGCGAGGCCGGCCCTCCGCCTCCGTGCGAGCGACACACTGCTTATCATTGTCTCCGACGCGCAGCATGGCGGTGCTGTGATGACTCCGCTCCCCTTGACGCGGAGCCCGGCTTTACCAACGGGAACCCGGCGGCAGTAGGCCGATTTTCTCATGGGGCTTCAGTGCGCTCAGGATGCGGAACGCGGACCCTTCACCCCTGGTCGTAAGGTTCATCCTGATGACGGACTCTATCCGTTCCCGCCCGCGTGATCGTCCGACGGGGCGGCGACCGTGCGGACGGAGTTGAAGGTGCCGTGCTGGTTTCTGACGCGGTGGAGATTCAGCGGATCTTCTTCCCAGCGCTCACCATTGACGACAAACTTGTACTCATAACGGCCGGGGGCCAATCGCAACGCGACTTTCCACAGCCCCCCCGCGTCGCGCTTGAGCGGGCGGCCCTTCCGATCCCATTCACTGAAATCCCCGGCGAGCATGACAGTACTCGCCGACGGATCGAAGTACTCAAACGTGATCAACGGTTTGCTGGCGGGACGCCTGGGGGGACGGGAGGATGACGTCTTCTTCGTAGTCCGCTCTTTCATGGCGTATGCTCTTATCCTGGTTACCACCATCATTTACGAAGGGTGTGGAGGTCTCTTGAGTTCATGGCTCGTCCGAGCCTCCGTCCGCAGCCTCTTATTGTTCTTCGCTGGCCGGCCATATGCAACCCCCGTCAACATCGGTCCAATAGGGCAGCGGAACGCCTCGGGTGCCGCGCTGCTTCTTTGGCACAGCCCCCGTCTTGTCACCCACCAACAGGCGATGCCCCGAAATAAACAGCCGTCTGATAGGGCGCTACCGAGAGCCGGGCCCCCTGCGAATCGATGAGCAGGTCTTGCGGCATACCTGCATCCCCTTGGCCGCCAAACTCCGCAGACCCGGAATCCAGCCGGCGCGTCCAGCGTCCGACCGGAGCGGTGAGCGACAAGGTGACCGGCTCCCGGTTCAATCCGAACACCATCAGGGCCCCATCCTGCGCCGCGCCCTTGGCCCGGCAATGCAGCAGGAGCACCGGCTCGCCGTTCAACGCCCAGGCCGTATGGTGCCGCTGCCTCCCGTCGCCCGCCCCCAGGGCCGGATGCGTCTTTCTCAGGCGAGTCAGCGCGCGGGTCCAGCGCAGCAGTGCCTCCTGCCATTCCGTCCGTTGCTGCTGATGCACGCGGCTCCGCTCAAACGTCGCCGGGCTCTGAGGATCGGGAATCTCCTCCGGCTTCCACCCGAACGGGGCGAATTCTTTCCGCCGTCCCTGCCGCACGGCCTCGATCAAGGCCGGGTCCCCATGCTCAATGAAATATTGGAAGGGGGCCGTTTCACCATACTCCTCACCCATGAACAGCAACGGAATGTGGGGAGAGAGCAGCACCAGCGCGCGGGCGACTTTCAGGGCGTCGAACGGGAGTTGCGTACTCAACCGGTCTCCGACTGCGCGGTTGCCGATCTGATCGTGGTTTTGGGAAAAGACGACGAACTGAGAGGCCGGACAATGCCGGGCCGAGTTCCCGTGCCGCCGACGCCGGTACGCCGAATACTGTCCGCTATAGAGAAACCGTTCCTGTAAGACCTTCACGAGGTCGGTCAAACCCTGATAGTCGCGGTAATAGCCCTCCTGCTCGCCGGTGAGCGCCACCCGCAAGGCATGATGAAAATCATCGTTCCATTGCGCATCGAGACCATAGCCGCCTTGGGCGGGACCGTCGATGACCCGGGTGTCATTGAGGTCGCTCTCCGCAATGACGACGACCCTGCGTTTGAGCGCGGCAGCCTGCGCGCGAACCGCCGCCGACAGCTCGGCGAGGATATGGGTGGCGCTGAAATCGTAGATCCCATGAATCGCGTCCAGGCGCAATCCGTCGATATGGTATTCGGTGATCCAGTACAACGCATTGCTGACGACGTACTGCCGGACCGGATCGCTGTCCGGCCCATCGTAATTGACGGCGGCCCCCCAGGGAGTCCGGTAATGCTCGGTAAAATAGGGACCGAAGGCGCCCAGATAATTGCCTTCCGGACCGAGATGGTTGTAGACGACGTCCAGGATGACGGCCAGTCCCGCCGCATGGCAGGCATTTACCAGACGCTTGAGCCCGTCCGGGCCTCCATAGCTCGCTTGCACCGCATAGGGATAGACGCCGTCATACCCCCAGTTTCGCCGGCCCGGAAACTGGGCCACCGGCATCAGCTCGATGGCCGTGATACCCACCGTCTCCTTCAGATAGGGCAGGTGCGGGATAATCGCCTCGCAGGTGCCTTCCTCCGTAAAGGTGCCGACGTGCAGCTCATAGATGATGAGGTCGTCCAACTGCATGCCGGTCCAGGAGGCATCGCTCCATCGGAAGCTCTCCGGGTCCACGACCATCGACGGCCCATGGACCCCATCCGGCTGGCACCGCGACACGGGGTCGGGAAAGGCACTCGTCCCGTCCAGCCGATAGCGGTACCGGGCGCCGGGGCCGATGTCGCCGGCCACGAGGTCGAAAAAGCCCTGAGGGCCGGGTTGCATCGGAATAGGCGCCCGCTGTTGATCCACCAATTCAACGGCCACCGCCCGGGCAAACGGAGCCCAGACAGTAAACCGGACACGATGGCCCTCCATCCGTCGAGCCCCGAGTTCGAGCTGCCAGCCTTCCCTCATGCGCCACCTCCCTTTTGCACCTTAAACGGCGGCTGCGGTCCGGCACAAGGCTAAACCCTTGCATTGCGGAGCGGCCGTCCGTATGAGGTGGGAGACATTTGGACGGCAGGGAGGATTTGATATGAGGGTGTGGCCGGGCAAACCCTATCCCCTCGGCGCGACGTGGGACGGGGAAGGGGTCAATTTCGCGTTGTTCTCGGAAAACGCCACCGCCGTGGATCTGTGCCTGTTCGAGCAGTCGGACGCGTCCAAGGAATCCCACCGGGTCCGCCTGGAAGAGCGAACCGATCAAGTCTGGCATGTGTATATTCCGGGCCTGTGGCCGGGACAGCATTACGGGTATCGCGTCCACGGGCCGTATGAACCCGCGGCGGGGCACCGCTTCAACCCGCACAAATTATTGCTGGACCCTTATGCCAAGTCGATTGCCGGCACCGTCGAATGGTCCGACGCGATGTTCGGGTACCGTGTGGGCGATCCTCGCGCCGACCTGTCGTTCGACAGCCGGGACAATGCCGCCAACGTGCCCAAGTGCGTCGTGGTCGATCAAGCCTTCACCTGGGGCGGCGACGCCCTGCTGAAGACGCCCTGGGACAAGACCGTCATTTATGAGGCGCACGTGAAAGGTCTCACCGCCCGCCACCCCGACGTGCCGGAGCCGATGCGCGGCACCTATGCCGCCTTGACCACTCCGGCCGTGATCGACCACCTGCTCCATCTGGGGGTCACCGCGGTCGAGCTCCTGCCCATCCACCATTTCGTACGGGACAAACATCTGGCCGACCAAGGGCTCACCAACTACTGGGGCTACAACACCATCGGCTTCTTTGCGCCCGACATTCGGTACGCCGTCTCTCCGGTGCGCGGACGACATGTCCGGGAGTTCAAGACGATGGTGAAAACGCTCCACAGCGCCGGCATCGAGGTCATCCTCGACGTCGTGTACAACCATACGGCCGAAGGCAATCAGCTGGGCCCGACGCTCTGTTTCAGGGGCATCGACAACGCCGCCTACTATCGACTGCTCGAGCGGGACAAGCGCTACTACGTGGATTACACCGGATGCGGCAACACGCTGAACGTCACGCATCCCCGGACCTTGCAGTTGATCATGGACAGTCTGCGCTACTGGGTCATGGAGATGCACGTGGACGGCTTCCGGTTTGATTTGGCCTCGGCCCTTGCACGCGAGCTGCATGCCGTGGACCGGCTGAGCGCCTTCTTCGACATCCTCCACCAAGATCCCGTCCTGTCGCAGGTCAAACTGATCGCCGAGCCCTGGGACGTGGGAGAGGGCGGCTACCAGGTCGGGAATTTTCCGGTCGGCTGGGCCGAGTGGAACGGCAAATATCGGGACACCATCCGTCGCTACGTCAAAGGGGACGGCGGACAAGTCGCCGAACTGGCGTATCGACTGACGGGCAGCAGCGACTTGTACAGCATGAGCGGGCGGCGGCCCTTTGCCAGCATCAATTTCATCACGGCCCATGACGGGTTTACGCTGCGCGACCTGGTCTCCTATGACCGTAAGCACAACGAGGCGAACGGGGAACAGAATCGGGACGGCACGGACGACAACGCCAGTTGGAACTGCGGAGCGGAAGGCCCGACCCCGGACCCGGTCGTCACGCATCTCCGTGAACGCCAACAGCGGAATTTTCTGACACTGCTCTTTTTGTCCCAGGGGGTGCCGATGCTCTGCGGCGGCGACGAATACGGCCGATCACAGAAAGGCAACAACAACGCCTATTGCCAGGACAATGAGATCAGCTGGTACGACTGGCAACTCGATCGGACTCAGCGCGACCTGGTGGAGTTTGTGCGGCGGCTGATCGCGCTCCGTAAGCAGCATCCGGTGTTACGGCGCCGGCGGTTTTTCCAGGGCCGCCATATTCGCGGCTCGGAAGTGAAAGACATCTCCTGGTTCCGGCCGGACGGCAAGGAGATGACGGACGACGACTGGAACGCCGGCTATGCCAGGTCCCTGGCGCTTCGATTGGCAGGCGATGCCATCACCGAGACCGATGAAAAAGGGCGGGCGATCCTTGATGACACCTTGCTGGTCTTACTCAATGCGCATCACCAGGCATTGGGCTTCACCCTGCCCGCCCATAAGCGGAGTGTCCGGTGGCAACCGATCCTGGATACCGCCGTCGCCACCGGCAGTGAAAAACCGGTCACTTCATTGAAGGGCGGCGAGGAGTATGCGCTGGAAGCACGGTCGATCGCGGTGCTGCGGTTGAGCCACCGGTAGCGCAAGGCTCGGCAGGGAACGACCCGGGGTCCGGCTTCAGTCCGACGCCAGTTTCAATCCCAGCACGCCGGCCACGATGACGATCAGGCAGAACAGACGAAAGGCATCGCGCGACTCGCCGAACAGCAGCATCCCGACGACTGCGGTGCCCGCGGCGCCGACTCCCGTCCACACCGCATAGCCGGTGCCGACCGGAATGGTTTTCAACGCCTCGGCCAGAAACACAAAGCTGGCGATCATCGCCGCGACGGTGCCCACAGTGGGCCACAGGCGGGTGAATCCTTCGGTGAATTTCAGACTGCTCGCCCAGATGATTTCGAACAACCCCGCGCCAAAGAGATACCACCAAGCCATCACCCCTCCTTCACGATAGTGCATCACAATCAATTGCCGAGCTCACGCGAATCGGTGAACCAAATACCCCGCAGCGGCGCTTCACCGGCTCCCGGCTGCTGTTCTCATCCTGTTGCCGCCCTTTGTCACATCGCAACAGCCGCCGAGTCAACCAGGCGGCTGCGACGAGAAGCCGTAATAGATATTTGCGGCTGGGAAGCCTGTCAGCGAACCGATCACTGGAGCGTACCAGCCAGCTTGCCCCCCTCGCCCGATACATCCAGCGCATGGCGAGCGAATGAACCGCGCTTCCGCTTGTTCCCTTCCTGCATGCGGCGGCCGCAAGACTTCAGCCTGCCGCTATTGCAGGCAGGATCGCCTCTGGCGGTAGTCCGGCTATCGCGGGAATCCTGTCCCGTCGAGGACTGACTTTACGACTGTAAGGAAAAAGCCTGCCAGCATCTTATTGACACATGTTTGCGGAACCAACAACACAGACGCTGATCGCCGCATAACTTTCCAACCGGAAGTGAGAGTGACCGTACCGAGTGGTGTAGTGCGATTGCGCACCTTCCGCACAGTGCGGCAGCTGCTTTACGTCGGACGACCCTCACGCCGTCCTGCCGACTCTGATCGGTCACAAAGTTGCTAAATAATGGTACCTATTCGCTTCTACGAGCAAGAGGCCACTCCCGTACTACTGGCATCACTATTGCTGCCGTGACTTCAAACGTAACAGCGGAATTCAACATGCGGCCAGAGGGCGGATGGATTCCTACGACCCATGCCAGGAGGGAAGCACATGTCTTGTCAACGATGCGGCGGCTTCATGGTGGTCGAAACCGTTGGTGATTTCCCGGAGCAGCAATCCAGGCTCCTCCCGCATACAGAACGCTGCGTGAATTGCGGCAATTTCGAAGACTCAATCATTCGCGCCAACCGAAGCCCCTGTGTGTCCGCCATGGAGATCGGAACGTAATGAAGCGGCGCATCATCACATCATGCTGTCATGTCCGTTCGCGGTTTAGCAGGCTGGTGCTGACCTGACGGACGCATGATGTCTGCGATGGCATGGAGGAAAGTGGTGAGGTCACAAAAAAAGCCCGGCGCCTTTCGGAATCGAGCCTTCTACTTTGGATCTCGCAACATGTTCACGGCTCCTGCACAACGTTTCCGCTATGCCCTCGCCCTGCTCCAGTCGCTTAACCCAAAGTAGCCTCAGTGTAAATCCTGCGGGCGAGAGTGAGGACCAGGAAAGCCTCGAGGAGCGGTCCGGAAGATCCCTGCTCTCTCGTTTAATAGGCGTGAAGCAGGCAGATAGTGAAACTCTCTTCGATCAGCGAGAGGCCACCGCGCGCGCCGATGATTTGTCATCCTCAGCAGGAAGATAGTCGCGAAGGCCCCGCCGGATAATCCCGCGGGACAGCCAGGCGTAGTCACCTCTTCCTGCGTGCTGGCCCAGCATCGTAGGGACATCGTCTCCATTGTGACCCCCAAGCTCGGCGATGGCGGTCTCGATCCGTACCATGGCGTCCGCCGCGAAATGGTCCACCAGATCCCAGACTGGTTCATGGGGCTTTTCCTGAGCCAGCGCAGCAGCTTCCAGTGCAGCAGTCGCGATCACCAGCAGATCCTCTCCGATCATTTCAATGCGGTTTTGCCGCCCCTGATCATCCCGGAGCTGTTCGCCATGGCGGACCATCGCCCAGAATAGGGCACGGGCCAGGCGGCGGCTGGCGCGTTCCACATAGTGCAGAAGAGACGCGACCTTCTCATGACGGAATTCGGTCTTCCCCGGCAGAGGTCTGCGCCTCCAGAGAGCTAGATACCAGGGGACATAAAAACGAACGAGTTTGACCCATTCGACGACGCGCTCGCCGCGACTCCCGCCTCCATTCACATATCGCTGGGCGCGATCCAAATGGGGCGCCAGCCCCTCCCGCGCGACGAAGGGGCGCAATATATCCGTGGCCCCTTCCCCGATCCGATACATTTCCGCGTCACGCACCAGTTGCTCGATACCAAATGCAGGTTCTCCGCGGACCCGTTTGGAATCGGCGGTTTCGTAGCCCATGCCGCCGAACATGATTTGAGCGTCCCGAAGGAATTGAATCGTGTTTTCAGAGCAGAAGATCTTCGCGATCGCCGCCTCAATGCGGACGTCATACCCATGCTCATCGGCCATGCGCCACACCGAGGAGGCGACGGCTTGCATCGTGAAGAGACTCACGGCCATGCGCCCCAACCTCATGCGCTGCGTTTGCCGCTCGCTGAGGGGTTTATGGAACGTCACGCGCTGGTTGGCCCGATCGATGGTCGGTTGCCACGCTTGTTTCGCCATGCCCAGGCAAATGGCCGGGATACTGATCGCCCGGCCCACATTGAGAATGGTCAAGGCATACTTGAGACCCCGGCCCACCTCGCCGATGACATTCGCCGCAGGGATCCGGACATTCGTAAAGGCCAACGCGGCATTCTCGATGCCGCGGCATCCTTCAAACTCACACCGTTGCCGTACACGAACACCCGGCGATTCCATATCGAGAATGAACGCGGTGTGCACATAATCCTCGGCGCCCCGGCCGCCTGATACGGGGACCCACCGGGTCCCCCCCATGTCCTGGACCCGCTGCGCCGGAACGCGGGCGATCAAAGTGATATAGCGGGCGATGGACCCGTTCGTACACCAGAGCTTCTCGCCATTCACCACGAAGGCCGCGCCATCTGAATCGAGCACAGCCTCAGCCCGGATGTTGGCGGCATCTGATCCCGTGACCGGCTCAGTGAGCGCGAAAGCCGAGATGGCGTCGCGGGCGACGATCGGCAGGTACGTGCGTCGTTGTTCTTCGGTTCCGAAGAGGAGCAGCGGCATGGCAATGCCGATGGACTGCGGCACGGCCACCGTCAAAGCGAGAATGTTGCTCCAACTGGCCATGAGCGTGAGGGCCCGTCCGTAGTTGGCGTAGGAAAATCCAAGCCCCCCGTATTCCGTGGGAATTTTCAGAGCAAACGCGCCCAGCCTCAAGAGTCCCTGGAGGACAGAGCGTGGAATCTTCGCGGTTCGTTCGATTTCATCCGGGTCGACCTGCGTATGAAGGAACGTCTCCAGCGTCGGACGGTAGCGCTCCCATGCCGCCTTCTGCTCCGGTGATTCTTCCGGCGTGAGCAGCAGGGAGAAGTCCGGCCTTCCGACGAACAGGCCTGCCATGAAACTGCGGCCGGTCAATCGTTCACGGGCTTCTTCGATTCGTTCGAGGCCTTTGAATAACTGTGCCACAGGGCCTCCTTACGAGGCGGCTTGCAGGACCGACGGCGGCTGACGCTCTTCGAACCGGGCGGTGAAGTGCCGCAGCACCGGCGCCTCATAGGTCAACGTGAGTCCATGTATCTTCTCGCGCAGCCGGTACAACTCAACAACGGCTTCGGCGACATACGTGATCTGCATGTTCGTGTAAACACGCCGCGGAATGGCCAGCCGGACCATCTCCAGTTCCGGATGGATCGCTCGACCGGTCGACGCCTCTTTCTTGCCGAACATCACCGTGCCGATTTCCACGCCCCGGATCCCGTAGTCGCGATAGAGTGCGACCGCCAAGGATTGGCCGGGGAAATGCTCCTGCGGAATGTGCGGAAGAAATTCTTTCGCATTGAGATAGACCGCATGCCCCCCGATCGGCTTGAGGATCGGCACCCGGGCCTGATCCAATAATTCTCCCAGATACCGGACTTGTCCGACCCGGAAGCTGAGGTACTCTTCATCCAGCACTTCCCTCAGTCCTCGCGCCATCGCTTCAAGGTCGCGGCCGGCCAGTCCGCCGTAGGTGGGAAACCCTTCCACCAGGATGAGCAGGTTGGTGATGTCCTGGGCCCACTGACTGTCATTGAGGCTGAGAAACCCGCCGATGTTGACCAACCCATCCTTCTTCGCGGACATGGTGCAGCCGTCGCCATAACTGAACAGTTCCCGCGCGATGTCGGAAATGGAGGCCCCGGCAAAGGCCGGCTCCCGTTCCTTGATAAAGAAGCAATTCTCGGCAAACCGGCAGGCGTCGAAGAAGAGCGGGATCCGGTAGCGGTTCAACAGCGCCCGGGTCTTGCGAATATTGTCCATGGAGACCGGTTGTCCCCCGCCGCTGTTGTTCGTGATCGTCAGCAGGGCGAGCGGAATGTGCTCCCGGCCCACGTGATTGATGATCTCCTCCAACCGGACCAGGTCCATATTGCCCTTGAAGGGGGCTTCAACGTGCGGATCGTAGGCCTCCTTCACCACCACATCCAGGGCTTGAGCGCCTTGATGTTCGATGTTCGCGCGGGTGGTATCGAAATGAATGTTGTTGGGGATGCACATGCCGGCCTTCACGACGGTAGAAAAGAGCAGGTTTTCAGCCATGCGCCCCTGGTGCGTGGGAATGACGTGCCGATAGCCGAAGATAGAGCGGACGGTTTCCTCCAAGTGGTAAAAGCTTTTGCTGCCGGCATAGGACTCGTCTCCCAGCATCAAGCCGGCCCATTGATTGTCGCTCATCGCGGAGGTGCCGCTATCGGTCAAGAGATCGACGTAGACGCTGTCCGCCGGGACCTGAAACAGGTTGTACCCGGCCGCGCTCAGCAACCGGCCGCGTTCCTCGCGGGTGGTGCGGCGGATGGGTTCGACGACCTTGATTTTGAACGGCTCAGCAGGACAGTTCATCGCAAGGACTTCTTCAACCGGGACAATTCCATCTTGAAGGCCTGCGGCCCCGCATACTCGAAGACGTATCGGGTCATGTCGAACAGCGGCGCCGGATCCAGATCGCGTAACAGGTCGGACTTCCAGGTAATCTCCAATTGATTGATCATGGTGATCGCAGTCGGCTTGCCGACCAGGCCGAGCGGCACCTGGCCGTACGAGCGGGAAAATATGAGAATCTCCCGGTCAAAAATGGCGGCGTTGAGATCACTCGCCGCTCCCTGGCTCCTATAATCCTGCTCGAACCGTTGGAAGGCGGGGGCCCGCTCAAGCTCGTCCCGAAAGGCGAAAAAAATCTTGATACCCGCGCGGCGTTGATCCTCCATGATCTGAATCGCATCCGCGACCACCGCATCGTCTTGCAGCTGCTCCCGTGTCAGGACCAACAGGCGCCGCACGATGACGCCGCGCTTGGCGGCCGCCTGATTCGCCAGGAGGTAGTTCGGATACAGGGCCTCTCCCTGTTTCCAAATGTTCCATCGCTCCATGACGGCGTCGATGGAATGCTCGGCCGTCTGCACGAGGCGCACCGCCTCGGCGTTGGCCTCCGCGCCTTCATAGATCAACGTCTGGGTCTCCAGCTGGCGCAACTCCCGCCCGATGGATTCGACTTTGCGAGGAATGTACTTGGGGTTTTTCGGCACATGGAGCATCACGTCGACGGCGGTCAGCGCCAAGGTCCAGTATTCCTTCGCGGAAGATGGGGCCTTGTCTTTTTGCGCGATGAGGAGCAGTTCAACGGGGTTCTTATGGAGGAGCTTGGCCATTTTGATGCACAGCTCCGGCTTCGGGATTTTCAGCCCGCGGCGCATCAGATTGGCCTCCGGTTGTGCGATGTCCAGCTTCTCCGCCAGCGCATAATCGCTGCTGAGATCGAATCGTTCCTTGATGGCCTCCAGATACTTGGCGATGTCGGACATGCCGGTTCCTCTCTCCTGCTCGCGAGCGTTCAGGCCGCGCGATGATGGATGGCGTATGCTGCATCGCGCGACGACCGTGTGCGGTCCAATCCCATCCAGAACGCCTCAAGATATCCAAGGACCATCTTGGCGCCGCAGCGGAAGTCGTTCTTGTCCTGCTCGGACATGCCGGTATGACTCGCACCTTCCACCGCTTCCACGGCATGCTCCATCGCGTCTTCGTGCGTGGATTCGAGTTCTCGATGGAAGGTGAAATAGGTGAGATCCATGGAAGGATAGCGGCTCGTCTTCAGGGAGGTCAGCCCGGGAATCAGGTGATCCCACATCGGGATCGCCATATGTTCAAGCCCAAAGGAGGCGCCGAGCGCCTTGGCATGGTTGCCGTCGCCGTACAGTTGTTCCATGCCCTCGATATAGGCCAGGGTCGAAGGAAGCATGGCGCGAGACATCGCCCAGCCCACATCAATACCGATGGATCGCAGGAAGTCTCGATAGAGCAGTTCGTGGCGATGACGGGAATGCCCGTCGCCTAATTCCGAGTAGAGGACTTTGGTCAGCTCATCCGCCACCTGTTCGTCCTCCGTATTGACCAACTGAGAGACTAGAATGCGTGGGAAATACCGGGCAAAGTTATAGAACTCGACCGCAAAGTCCTTCACATCTGCATCCGCGAGGTCCCCGCTTTTGAAGCGATCCAGATACGCATTGTGAATGGCCCCGTGTCCGAGCACGAAACTCTTCATCTCCTGATAGAAGGTCATGCATCACCTCCGTCGCAGCCGGATGGGGCCTTCCGATTAATGAGTCGCCTCACATGGTAGTGACGATATACTTTTTATATTGCATTAGCAACTATACGGGACCCTATAACACACTGTTGTCCAGGTCAATTTTCTTCAACATCAGTAGAGCCTCTACAATATGCCATGTATTCCCATCCTCAATTCAATATAACTCTGCTATTGACCAATATTCCATTTATGTTACATTGATGTCGTACCGAGTCGAGACCTCGTCTGTCCGCCGCGCAGCAAGGAGGTGTCGCCATGAATCACGCGACAGGCATCGATCACATCACGGTCTGCGTGGAGAACCTCCATGCGGCGGAATTTCTGTTCACCAAGGTGCTCGGTTTTGAGCTGATCTGGTCGGCGTGGGATGTGGGCAGCGACAAGTCCTCGATGGACACCGTGGTGGTGCAACGCGGCAATGCGAAGATCGCTCTTATGCGGGGTCGAGACAAGACGATGAAGTCTCAGATAAGCGCATTCATCGAAAAGTACGGACAAGGGGTCCAGCATTTCGCGCTCGAAGTGGACGATATCGAGGCCGCCTCCCGCGAATGGGAAGCGCACGGCGTCCAATTCAGCGGACCGGTGAAAGAAGGACGGGATGGATTCGGCCCGCTCAAGCAGCGCTTCACGTATCCGCTCTTCCCGGGAGGCGGATTATTTATTGAGCTGACACAACGGGAGCACGGACAGGAAAAATCGCACACGTTCGTCCGAAGCACCGTGGAATCCCTGTACAAGGACATTGAGCGGGACCAGGTATCCGGCATCGAACGGACGATCATCGATTACGGCGCATCTCCGGTTCCCGAGGAGGAGAAACCGCTGAAACGAGCCTCTTGAACCGATCGTTGGCTCCGAGGGAGGCCGGCCATGTATCAGAATAAGAGAGGGAAAGCCCCCAACCAGGCCCACGTCGGGATTCCCGAAGGACTATGCGAAGAGGAACATGGCCGGGACGGATTTACCGGTCCGGCGTCACACTTATACCGGACCCATCCACCGACCGGCTGGCTGAGGATTGATGGACCGCTGAGACCACGGGCATTTGCTTGCCGCGGCCTTTCAGCCTCGGCTTCGTCTTCGGATACCGGGCATCCGGTCTTTGCGATGCAGAGCCGCGATGCAAACCTCTCCCTGTCGTCCCGGGCCGAAACGATGACTCATTTTGTCCGGAATGCCGACGGGGACGAGCTCTATTTTGTCCATCTGGGCACAGGACGATTTGAGACGGACTACGGAACCCTGTCGTACGAACCCGGAGATTACGTCCTGATTCCCAAAGGGACGACGTATCGCATCCACGTCGATGCCGGACCTTCCCTCTTCCTGATCATCGAAACCCCGGAACGCATCCTGGTGCCGGATCGCGGACCGCTCGGTCAGCATGCGTTGTTCGACAAAGGAGTCCTCGTCGCTCCGGAACTCGGCATCCTCGAATCGGCCGCGGCCGGCGAACTGGAATGGGAAGTCCACATCAAACGGCAAGGCGAGCGGACCCGTGTCGTCTACCCTTTCTATCCCATGGACGTCGTCGGCTGGAAGGGCGATCTCTGGGTGGCCAAATTGAACGTGCGCGATTTCCGGCCGGTCACCAGTCCCCGGTACCATTTGCCGCCGAGCGTCCACACGACGTTTCAGGCGGGCGGGTGCCTGATTTCCACCTTTGCGCCGAGACCGCTCGAGACGGACCCGGACGCGCTCCGCGTGCCGTTCTATCATCGCAATACGGACTACGATGAAGTGCTCTTCTATCATCAAGGAGAATTCTTCAGCCGTGCCGGCATTCAAGCGGGGATGTTGACCCTGCACCCGCAGGGCATTCACCACGGTCCCCAGCCGCAGGCGGTGCAATCCAGCAAGGGAAAGACGCACACGAGTGAAGTCGCCGTGATGATCGAGTCCAGGGCGCCGTTCACGGTGAGGCCCGAGATGGACGCGATGGAAGTTGCGGACTATGCCATGAGCTGGAGTCGCCCATGAAACTCGTCAGTTTCCGCATCACCACTCCGGTCGGGCTGTTCACGCGAGTCGGCGCGCTGCACGGCCGGAGCATCGTCGATCTCAATATGGCCTATGTCCGGTGGCTGCACGACCAGCGTGAAGCCCAGCCCCACCGCCTGGCCAATGCGCAGGTGCCATCGAGCATGCTGGAGTTTATCGAAGGAGGTCTTTCCACCATGGCCGCCGCGCGCCGGGCCTTGCACTATGCCGCCATGCTGGGGCCTACGGCCCAAGGCCCGTTCGGCGAGACGATCATGTATCCCTCTCGCGACGTGCAGCTTGCCGCTCCCCTGCCCAATCCGCCTTCACTGCGCGACTTCATCGCGTTCGAAGAGCATATCGCCGCCACGTCCAAAAAGCGGGGGCAACCCATTCCGCCCGAATGGTATAAGGCGCCTGTCTACTATAAGGGCAACCACCGGACCATCATCGGGCCGGATGAAGATCTGCCCTGGCCCTTGAACACCGCCAAGCTCGACTATGAGCTGGAACTCGCCTGCGTCATTGGATCCAAAGGCCGGGACATCTCCGAACGGGACGCCCACCACTACATTGCCGGCTACACGATCATGAACGACTTCAGCGCGCGCGATATCCAGTTCCAGGAAATGGCCTGCCGGTTGGGGCCGGCTAAAGGTAAGGATTTCGCGACGGCGTTGGGTCCATCTCTCGTGACGCCCGATGACATCACGGATCTCGGCGCCCTCACCATGGTGGCCCGGGTGAACGGGGAAGAATGGTCCCGAGGATGCTTCGGCACGATCCATTGGTCTTTTTCACAGATGATCGCCCACGTGTCTCGCGGTGAAACGCTCTATCCCGGGGACGTGTTCGGGTCCGGCACGGTGGGCGGCGGATGCGGGCTCGAAATGGATCGCTACCTCAAACCCGGCGACGTGGTGGAGCTGGAAATAGAGCCGATCGGCGTGCTGAGAACAACGGTGGGCATGCAAGCATAAGGGGGGGCGAACCCATGGGCATCATGGCAGCCAGGCAGACAGGGACCGACCTCGCGGCACACCATCGGGAGCTTTACGGCGGGCCGGCGGCGGACGCGACGTTGAGACCCCTCATTCGAGCCGGTGCTCACACCAGACTCACGCCGCAGGAGGTGCTTGAAGTCCTCCGGATCTCCCGGGCCGTCTTCTTCGACACGCATGTGTGCGTGGTGTCCGGCCATCATACCTCCACCTATCTGCGCTTCGACTCCGTCGTCCGCTTTCCTGAATTGCTCATGCGGTTGGCCGGGGACATGGCCGGATGGATTGCACGGACGTTTCATCGGGAGCCGATCACCGGCATCGTGGCCACCACCTCTGCAGCCGAAGCACTGGCGAGAGGGATTGCGGAGGCGCTGCACGGCACTATGCCGCTCCGCGTGACGTTGACCCCGTACAGTGGCGACACCGGACGGATCGGAACGGAGATCGTCACCGGCGCCATCCATTCAGGAGAGCGCTTTCTCGCCCTCAATGACGTCACCACACGCGGAAACTGTGTGAGCAAACTGGGAGGCGTCATCACCGACAGAGGGGGCCTGTTAGCCGGGATGATGGTGTTTGCCCGGCGCGACAGCGGCCAGTTTCCGTTGATGAACGAATTGATCGCCCGGCATCCTTTTTACTACACCACGGACCTCGACATGCCGCAGTGGGAACCGGCTGACTGTCCGGAGTGTCAAAGCGGCAAGCCCTTGCTGTCCTGGAAAGACATGCCGGAGCTGTGAACTGCGCGTGCTTTCATCGGCAGGGAGGACACCATGGAGCTGGACCTGGCAGAGGTGACAAGGGAGATCAAGCGGGCCGACCTACTCCAGATGTACTACTATCTCCGGCTGACCAGAGCATTGGAGGATCGGATCACGGCGCTCTACCGGCAGGGACGCATCGTCGGCGGGTGCTATACCAGCCACGGGATGGAAGCGATCGCCGTGGGCTACGCCTCCGCCCTCGATCGCGACGATGTCATCGCCCCCTTTCACCGGGACATGGGCGCGTTCCTGATTCGAGGCATCACGCCCGGAGAGGTGCTCGCCCAGTATCTGGGGAAACGCACCGGCCCGACCAAAGGAAAAGACGGCAATGTCCATATGGGCGACCTGAAACGAGGCATCTTCGGCTTCGTCAGCCATCTGGCCGATAATCTCCCGGTGGCGACCGGCGCGGCGTTGGCCTTTAAAATCCGGGGCGAAGCCCGCGTCGTCTTCACCGGCACGGGCGATGGCGGAAGCAGCCGCGGGGATTTTCATGAAGCGCTGAATTTCGCGGCCGTGCGCAAGCTGCCGGTCGTCTTTTTCTGCAACAATAACCAATATGCGTACTCCACGCCGCAACGGCTTCAAATGGCGATCCATGATGTGGCCGATCGCGCCAAGGCCTATGGGATGCCGGGCGCCGTCGTCGATGGCAACGACGTGGCCGCCGTGTATCTCGCGTCCAAACGGGCCATCGCGGAAGCCCGGTCCGGCGCCGGGCCCAGCCTCCTCGAATTCAAGACGATGCGCATGCACGGCCATTCCGAGCATGACCCCGCCAAGTATGTGCCGGCCGAGCTGCTGGCAGAATGGAAGACGAAAGATCCGATCCTCAAGGCTGAACGCCTGATCGTCCAGCTCAGCTACGGCGACGAGGCGACCTTCCGCGAGGTCGGCGAGCGAGCCAAGAAAGACGTGGAAGCCGGGGTGGAGTTTGCGGAGCAGAGTCCGTTCCCGGAAGGGCCGGAAACGCTGGAGGGAGTCTTCGCGGAAACAGCCGACCGCTATTAGTTGATCGCGCGACTCGAAAAGGAGCGTTCCATGACGACGGCAACGATGCAGGCCCGGCAGGAGATCACGTATCTGGAGGCCATCTCCCAGGCCCTGGACGAGGAGATGACCCGGGACGACCGTGTGTTTCTGATGGGTGAAGATATCGGCATCTATGGCGGAGCCTTCAAGATCACCCAGGGTTTCCTGGAGAAATACGGCGAGTGGCGGGTCTTGGACACGCCCTTAGCCGAATCCGGCTTTGTCGGAGCCGCCATCGGTGCGGCGATGATGGGTCTGCGCCCGGTCGTGGAGATGCAGTTCGCCGATTTCATTTCCTGCGCGTTCGACCAGATCACGGAAGTGGCGGCCAAGAATCATTACCGCTGGGGGGCCGCGGTTCCGATGGTCATTCGCGCCCCCTTCGGCGGCGGCATCCACGGCGGCCCCTTCCACTCCGAATGCCCGGAAGGATGGTTCTTCCATTCCCCCGGATTGAAGCTCGTGGCTCCTTCAACGCCGTACGATGCCAAGGGGCTGCTCAAAGCGGCCATTCGCGATCCCAACCCCGTCCTCTACTTCGAGCATAAATTCCTGTACCGCCGGATCAAAGCCGTCGTCCCCCAGGAAGACTTTATCGTGCCGATCGGTAAGGCCGAGGTCAAACGACCCGGCGACGACGTCTCCATTGTGACCTACGGCGCGATGGTGCATCTGGCGCTGGAAGCGGCCGGGATCCTCGCGAAAGAAGGGATTGAGCTGGAAGTGGTCGATCTGCGCACCTTAATTCCTCTCGACAAGGAGACGCTGTATGAATCGGTGCGGAAGACCAGCAAGGCGATCGTCCTGCATGAGGATAACAAGACCGGAGGGATCGGCGCCGAGATCGCGGCGCTCCTGGCGGAAGAGTGTTTCGACTCGCTGGACGGGCCGATTCTCCGTATCGCACCGCCGGACACGCCCGTCCCGTTCAGCACGCCGTTGGAGGAGTTTTTCCTCCCGAAGACGAGCGATATCGTCACGGCGGCCAGGAAACTGGCGGCCTATTGAGAAGATGTGACGGGTGATCAGTGATGGGTGATGACATACGCAGTCGGAGGTCTTATGGCGACTGACATCATCATGCCCCAGCTCGGAGAAAGCATCGCCGAGGGAACGGTGGTGAAATGGTTGATTCCCTCGGGCGGGATGATTGAGAAGGATCAATCCCTTCTGGAAGTAGAAACCGAAAAGGTCACGCTCGAAATCCCCTCGCCCGCCGCAGGCATGTTAAGCGAGATCGTCGTGCAAGCGGGTGAAACGGTGCCGGTGGGCACGTTGCTGGCCCGGATCGACGGGGCACATCCTTCCGAAGTGATCAATCGCGTGGGCGGCGTGGTGGTCCGCCAGACGGACGCCCCCGCCGGTGGAGAGGATCACCACTCGCCTGCCGTGATAAAACTCGCGAAGGAGCAGGGCATCGATTTGTCGAAAGTCACCGGCACCGGAACCGGCGGCCGGGTCACGAAGAAAGACGTGCAAGACTTTCTTGCGCGAGTCGGACCGTCTGCCCCCGCGGCCGCTCCGGCAGAGACCGCCTCATCAGCGGACGACGAAGTGGTGCCGTTCACGCAGATGCGCAAGACCATTGCCGAACGAATGGTCAAGAGCAAACACACCTCCGCTCATGTGGTCACTGTGTTTGAGGCCGACTTCACCGGCATCGCGACAGTCCGGGAAGGCCGCAAGCTGACCTATCTGCCGTTTGTAATCAGCGCCGTGACCCGCGCCATGCGGGACGTGCCGGTCCTGAATGCAGCCTGGTCCGACCAGGGCATCGTTATGAAGAAATCTATTCATATCGGGATCGCGACGGCCCTCCAGGACGGGCTCCTGGTCCCTGTCGTGTACCACGCCGATCAAAAGAGCGTGATGCAATTAGCCACGGAAGTGGCGGACCTGGCCGAGCGTGCCCGCTCAAAACAGCTCGCTCCGGAAGAAGTCCAGAGCGGCACGTTCACCATTACCAATCATGGCGGATTCGGCAGCTTGTTCAGCACGCCGATTATTCATCAGCCGCAAATTGCCATCCTCGGCGTGGGGGCAATCCAGAAGCGGGCCGTGGTCATCAACGATGGCATCGCCATCCGCCCGATGGCCTATCTGAGCCTTTCGTTCGATCACCGCGTCCTCGACGGAGCGACAGCCGACCGGTTCATGGGCCGGGTCAAACACTATCTGGAACAGACCGAATGGGAGTCTATGTTATGACGCGTACTCAGCACGCCGTCATCGTCAGCGCCATGCGAACCCCGATGGGAAGCTTTAACGGAGCCTTCAGCTCCGTACCGGCGACCCGGCTGGGCAGCATCGCCATTGCGGAAGCGCTGAAGCGCGTTGACCTCCCTCCCGAGCGCGTCGACGATGTGTATATGGGGTGTGTCCTCAGCGCCGGACTCGGCCAGGCGCCCGCGAGACAAGCGTCGATCGGAGCCGGCATCCCCCATTCGGTGGGCGCGACCACCGTCAATAAGGTCTGCGGCTCCAGCCTCCAGACCCTGATCATGGCCACGCAAGCCATTGCCCTGGGTGAAGCAAGGATAGTCGTCGCAGGCGGCATGGAGAACATGACGCGCGCACCATACTTGTTGGAGAAAGCCAGGCAGGGATATCGGCTGGGACATGCCGAATTGGTCGACAGCCTGATTAAAGACGGCCTGTGGGACGTCTATAGCGATTTCCACATGGGCCATGGCGGCGAACTCTGCGCGGCCAAATACGGCCTCGGCAGAAGCGAGGTGGACGACTTTGCCCTGGAGAGTTACCGCCGCGCCCGGGCAGCCATTGCGACGGGGATCTTCACGCGTGAAATTGCACCGGTTGCCGTGCCCCAACGAAAGGGCCCGGCTCTCATCGTGACAGAGGATGAAGAACCGAACCGGGTGGATGTGCAGAAGATGCGGGACCTCAAGCCGGCCTTTCAGGAGGACGGCGTCCTCACGGTCGGCAATTCGCCCTCCTGCAACGACGGGGCGGCGGCCCTGGTGGTGATGGCCGAAGAGGAAGCCGCCCAACTCGGCCTGGCGCCGATGGCGCGCATCGTCGGCTACGCGGGAGCGGCGGTGGCGCCGGAGTGGTTTACGATGGCGCCGGTCGACGCCATCACGAGGGTGCTCAAAAAGACCGGGCTCTCGGTCAGGGACGTCGACCTGTTCGAAATCAATGAAGCGTTCTCGGCCGTGTCCATCGCCGTCAGCCGGGAACTCGACTTGGACCCACGCGCCGTCAACGTCCACGGCGGCGCGGTGGCGCTCGGCCATCCGATCGGCGCCACCGGCGCCCGTATCCTCACGACGTTACTGTATGCCATGGAATCCCGCCGGGCTAGGCGGGGGGTGGCCAGCCTGTGCATCGGCGGCGGAGAGGCGTTGGCGATCATGCTGGAGCGCATGTAGCGGTAGACTGTGCCCCTCTCGCGACAGAGAAAGAGGTGGCCGTGAGAGTCGAAGACATCAAGACGATCGGGATCGTCGGCGCCGGCCAGATGGGACGGGGCATCAGCCAGGTCTGTGCCCAAGCCGGCTATCGCGTCCTGCTCCTCGATGTCGCGGAGCAGCCGTTAACCGAAGCCCTCTCCAAGATCCGGCTGAGCCTGCAACGGGCCGTGGAACGAGGCAGTCTTTCCGACCTTCAGGCCGCGTCGGTGTTGGGGCTGATCCAGCCCATGGTCGAGCTTCCTCGTTTGCAGGATGTCGAGCTGGTGATTGAAGCGATCCCCGAACACCTGGCCATGAAACAGGCACTCTTTACGGAACTGAACCGGGTCTGCCCCCCCCACACCATCCTCGCCAGCAATACGTCATCAATTTCGATCACCGGACTGGGAGCAGCCTCCGGCCGGCCCGACCGGGTCGTGGGCTTGCACTTCATGAATCCCGCTCCGGTCATGCGGCTCGTGGAAGTCGTCCAAGGTCTTGAAACATCCGCACACACCTTGAATGTGGCGCTCGAGCTGGCACGACGGCTGGACAAAATTCCGGTCGTAGCCAAGGACAGGCCCGGCTTTATCGTCAACCGGGTTCTCATGCCGATGCTCAACGAAGCGATTTTCGCGCTGGAAGAGGATATCGCCTCGGCTGACGACATCGACCTGGCCATGACCGCGGGGACCAATCATCCGATGGGCCCGCTGGCCCTGGCCGACCGGATTGGTCTGGACACGGTGCTCGCCATCTGCGAGGTCCTGTACCGGGACTTGGGGGATCCGAAGTTTCGGCCTTGCCCCTTACTGCGTCGTTACGTGGAAGCCGGATGGCTGGGATGCAAGACCGGTCACGGCTTCTACCTCTACGCTTCGGAAGTGCCCAGGAGCCAGCCCTCTGTCCCGAGAGCCGGCTGATCCATGGATGAACGGGGTGAGAAATGATGGAAGCCCGCAAACCGCGGTTCACCTCCGTTTCAGGACTTGATATCAAGCCCCTGTACGGGCCCGAGGATCTGAACGGATGGTCCCCTGAGGACGATCTCGGCCTGCCCGGGGCATTCCCCTACACGCGCGGCGTCTATCCCACGATGTACCGAGGCCGGCATTGGACCATGCGGCAGTTTGCCGGGTTCGGATCCGCCGGCGACACCAATCGCCGCTTCAAGTATCTCCTCAATCATGGGCAAAACGGACTGAGCGTGGCGTTCGACATGCCCACCTTGATGGGCATCGATGCGGATGATCCCCGGGCCCACGGCGAGGTCGGACACTGCGGCGTCGCGATCTCGTCGCTGGCAGACATGGAGCGGCTCTTTGAGGACATTCCACTCGATCAGGTCAGCACCTCGATGACCATCAACGGGCCGGCCCCGGTCCTCTTCGCCATGTACCTGGCGCTCGCGGAAAAGCGGGGCCTTCCTCTTGAGCGGTTAGGCGGGACTTTGCAGAACGACATTTTGAAGGAATACATCGCTCAGAAAGAATGGCTCTTCCCGCCTGAACCGTCGCTGCGCCTGATCACCGACACGATCGCTTACTGTGCCAAAGAGGTCCCCAAATGGCATCCCGTCAGCATCAGCGGGTATCACATCCGGGAGGCCGGGTCGACCGCGGTGCAGGAACTGGCCTTTACCTTGTACGACGGCCTGACCTACGTCGAGGCGGCGGTGAATGCCGGGCTGGCCGTGGACAGCTTTGCGCCGCAGCTCTCGTTCTTCTTCAATGTCCACAACGACTTTTTTGAAGAAATCGCCAAGTTCCGGGCCGCCCGCCGGCTCTGGGCCCGGGAGATGCAGCGCCGCTATCATCCCGGCGATCCCCGCTCTCTACAGCTCCGGTGCCATGCGCAGACCGCCGGCTGCTCCCTCACGGCGCAGCAGCCCATGAACAATGTGGTCCGCACCGCATGGCAGGCTCTCGCGGCGGTGCTGGGCGGGACGCAATCGCTGCACACCAATTCGATGGATGAAACGCTGGCCTTGCCGTCCGAAGAAGCGGTCAAGCTGGCCTTGCGCACGCAGCAGCTCATCGCCCAGGAGAGCGAAGTGACCAACACGGTCGATCCCCTCGGCGGGTCCTACTATGTCGAAGCCCTGACGAATCGACTGGAATCTGCGGCACTCGCTTACTTCCACAAACTGGATGACCTGGGAGGCATGGTCAAAGCGATCGAACAGGGGTTCCCGCAACGGGAACTCCTCGAGGCCTCCCTGCGGTATCAGGGTGAAGTCGAGCGGAAGGAACGAGTCATCGTCGGTGTCAGCGACTATGTGGACGCGGAGAAGCGGCCGGTCCCCATTCTCAAGGTAGGACCGGAGGTGGAACAGGAGCAGCTCGCACGCCTGTCGGATCTCCGGAAATCGCGCGACCCATTCAAGATGGCGGGCACAGTGGAGGCTTTGCAGGAGGCAGCCGTCTGCGGCGAAAACGTGCTGCCCTATCTGATTGAAGCGGTGAAGGCCAAGGCGACGCTCGGAGAGATTTGTGCGGCGCTCAAGGAAGTGCTGGGCATCTACCGGGAGCCCGTCGTTTTATAGAGCGATCAGCTCTCAGCCGTCAGCTTGATAGGCTGACAGCTGAGCAGAAGGCAATGCAGGTGAATATATGAAACTCGGCGCCTTTGAACTATATCCGGTGACCGACGGCCGCTTCCGCCTGGATGGGGGGGCGATGTATGGGGTCGTACCGAAAGTCTTGTGGGAGAAGTGCTGCGCCGCCGACGAGCTGAACCGCGTCCCGCTGAGTCTCACCTGCCTGCTGATCCGGGCTCATGGCAGGAACATCCTCGTGGACACGGGATTGGGCTCCAAGGAGGACCCTCAATTCCGGCGCAAGTTTGCGGTGGATCGGACGCCGACTTTGCTCGAATCCTTGAAACAGCTCGGTCTCGGACGGGACGACATCCATATGGTCATCAACACGCACCTGCACTTCGACCATGCGGGCGGCAACACCATGACGCAACGGGACGGCACCCTCACCTCCACCTTTCCGCGCGCGCACTATTACATCCAGCAGGGAGAGTATGAAGACGCCGCCATGGCGAATGAACGGACCAAGGCCAGCTACCGGCGGGATAATTTCAGACCGATCGCGGATGTCAACCAGTGGGTGTTTCTGCAGGGCGACACCGAACTACTCCCCGGGATCACCGCCGTCGTTACGGCCGGGCACACACGCTGCCACCAGGGGGTCAAGATCGAATCCGAAGGCCAAGTGGCGTTCTTCCTCGGTGACTTGATTCCCACCGTGTCCCATATGCCCCTTCCCTACATCATGGGTTACGACCTCTACCCTCTCCAGACGCTGGAGGCCAAACGAGGGATCCTGGAAAAGGCGCGGGAGGAACAATGGCTGCTGCTCTTCGAGCATGATCCGCTCGTGCAAGCGGGACATGTGAGGAAGGATCAGGAGGGCAGGTACCTTCTCCAGGAGGTGAAATTATGACCGTCGCCGCCACACCTCTCCGGATCCTGATCGGAAAAGTTGGGCTCGACGGCCATGACCGGGGCGTGAAACTGGTTGCGCGGGCGCTGCGGGACGCCGGGATGGAAGTGATCTACACCGGCCTCCACCAGACGCCGGAGGAGGTCGTCACCACGGCGATTCAAGAAGACGTCCAGGCGATCGGGTTGAGCATGCTGTCCGGCGCGCACAATACCCTGTTCAGACGCGTCTTGGAGTTGCTGAAGGAACAGGACGCGCAAGATATCATTGTGTTCGGAGGCGGGATTATCCCCGAGGACGACCGAGCCGCTCTGGAGGCGGCTGGAGTCCGGGCGTTGTTCGGCCCGGGGACTCCCATGCCCGACATCGTGGATTTCGTGAAAGCGCTGCGGTGAGAACCGGAAAGGAGCGGGCCCGATGCGCGTGCTGACCACTGCGATACGACCAACGTCGAACGAATTTCAGCGCAACCTCGCTCATTACGAAGGCCTCGTTGCGGACCTCAAGAAACAGCTGGGTCACGTCCGGAACGGCGGTCCGGCCGACGCCGTGGCACTGCACAGACAGCGCGGCAAGCTGACCGCGCGCGAACGCCTCGCCCTGTTGCTGGACCCCGAGTCGCCCTGGCTCGAGCTCAGTCCGCTCGCCGCGCTTGGACTGTACGATCAGCATCTTCCGGCGGCGGGACTCATTACCGGCATCGGCATGGTATCGGGACGCCCCTGCGTCCTGACGGCGAACGACGCCACCGTCAAAGGCGGCACCTACTTTCCGATCACCATCAAGAAGCACCTGCGCGCGCAAGAGATTGCCCTGGAGCACCGGCTGCCGGCGCTCTATCTCGTCGATTCCGGCGGGATCTTTCTGCCCATGCAGGCGGAGGTCTTCGCCGACCGCGATCACTTTGGCCGCATCTTCTATAACCAGGCCAGGATGTCGGCCCTGGGCATTCCGCAGATTGCCGCGGTGATGGGCATGTGCACGGCCGGCGGCGCCTATGTGCCCGCCATGTGCGATGAGAATGTCATCGTCAGCGGCACGGGCACCATTTATCTGGCCGGGCCGCCGCTCGTGAAGGCCGCGACAGGTGAAGAGGTCAGCGCGGACGAATTGGGCGGGGCTGACCTCCACACGCGACTCTCGGGGGTGAGCGACCATTTGGCGCTGGACGACACGGAAGCCTTGGAGATTTGCCGGTCTATCATGGCCAGCTTGGGCAGGAAGCCCGTGAAGCCCCATCGCGCTCGGCCGGACGCGCCGCTCTATCCGGCCGAAGAGCTCTACGGCATCATGCCGAGCAATCCGCGCCAGACCTGCGATGCGCGCGAGCTGATCGCGCGCCTGGTGGACGGCAGCCGCTTTCACGAGTTTAAGGCCCGCTACGGACCCACGCTCGTCTGCGGCTTTGCCCATTGGCTCGGCCACCTGGTCGGCATTGTCGCCAACAACGGGATCCTCTTTGCCGAAGCGGCGCTCAAGGGAGCCCACTTCGTTCAGCTCTGCACGCAGCGGCGCCTGCCGCTTATCTTTCTCCAGAACATTCCCGGCTTCATGGTGGGCAAAGACTACGAAGCGCGCGGCATCATCAAGGATGGAGCCAAGATGGTTCAGGCCGTGGCGACGGCCGACGTGCCGAAGTTCACCGTGATCGTCGGAGCGTCGCACGGAGCCGGGAATTACGCCATGTGCGGGCGGGGGTACAGTCCGCGCTTTTTGTTTGTCTGGCCGGGCGCCAGGATTTCCGTGATGGGCGCCCGGCAAGCCGCGGAGGTCATGACCACGGTGAAAGAACAACAACGTGAGCGGGCACGCGAGCCGTTCACGGACGACGACCGCCATCGGATCTCGGCATCGCTCCTCGCCCAATACGAGCAGGAAGGCAGTCCGTATTTCAGCACCGCGCGCTTGTGGGATGACGGTATTCTTGATCCGGTCGACACGCGCCGCGTGCTCGGTTTTTGTCTGGATCTCGCGCTGGCGGCGCCGGTCCGGGAGTCTCATCCACCCGTCTTTCGGATGTGAAGGAGCGGCATGACCGGGTTGTCGTCCCTTGTGGTCGAGTCAGGCAACGGCGTGGTCCGCGTCACGTTGAACCGGCCGGAACGGCGCAATGCTTTCGACGCCGGAATGGCGAGAGAACTCCATCGGGTCTTCACCACCCTCGGTCAGGATCCCTCCGTACGGGGCATCCTGTTGAACGGATCCGGTTCCGCCTTCTGCGCCGGGGCGGACCTCGCCTGGATGAGAGGCGACGGAAACATCACCGAAGATCAGGCGCGCGCCGACGCCGAGCAGCTCATGAGGATGTACCGAGCGATCGATGAGTGTCCTTGTCCGGTGCTGGCCCGCGTGCATGGCGCGGCATTCGGCGGAGGAGTCGGTCTGGTCGCAGTCTGCGACATCGCTGTCGCGGACGAGCAGGCGAGCTTTGCCCTCAGCGAAGCCAGGATGGGACTGGTCCCGGCCGTCATCGCGCCATTTCTGCTGCGCAAGACCGGGGCATCGTTCGTGCGGCGGTTCAGCCTGACAGGGGAGCCGTTTTCCGCCTCGACCGCCTGGCAGCATCAGCTTGTTCACGACGTCGTCCCGAGCGGCCGGCTGGACAGCCGGATGGCTGAATTGATCCATGCGGTCCTCAGTCTCGCGCCACAGGCCGCACGACACACGAAGGCGCTGCTCCGCACCCTCTGTTCTCCTTGCGATGAGCCGATCTGGCGCATGTGCGCCGAGGCGAACGTCCAGGCCCGTCTCTCGGCAGAAGCTCAAGAGGGCCTCCTCGCCTTTCTTAACAAACGTGCCCCCGCCTGGATGGCGGCTGGAACTGAACAGGAACCGCAACCGAAGTAGCGGAGGGAGCGCGATGGCGCCAGGCCCTGAACAGAGGAAGACTTCCGTCCCGATCCGTATTGTGGAAGTGGGGCCCAGGGACGGACTCCAGAACGAGCCGGGCTTCATCCCGACGGAACAGAAAATCGCCTTTATTAATGCACTATCGACCACCGGCCTGACGGAGATCGAGGCGGGCTCGTTCGTCTCGCCGGAAGCGGTGCCGCAAATGGCCGACGCCGATGCGGTCTTTCGAACGATCGCCCGTCGCCCCGGCGTCACCTATTCGGCGCTGGTTCCCAATGAGCGGGGATTCGAACGGGCGAGGGCCGCGGCGGTGCACAAGATCGCGGTCTTCACGGCGGCTTCTGAGACCTTCACGCAGCGCAACATCCGGAGCACCGTGCGCGCATCGATCGAGCGGTTCAGGCCGGTGACGGCCGAAGCGAAACGGGATGGGATGATCGTGCGAGGGTACATTTCCACCGCCATCCACTGCCCGTTCGAAGGGGGAATGGCTCCGTCCCGTGTCGCCGATGTCATGCACCGCCTGCTGGATCTCGGCGTCGATGAGATTTCGCTGGGGGACACCGTCGGGAGAGCGGCTCCCGACGATGTCCGGAGGCTGCTGGACACGGTGTTACAGAACATGGAACGAAGCCGCCTCTCCTTGCATATGCATGACACCTACGGCATGGCGGTGGCCAACGTCCTGACGGCCTGGAGTGAATATGGTCTCGAAGCCTTCGACACGTCCGCCGGTGGAATCGGCGGCTGCCCCTACGCCCCAGGGGCGTCGGGGAATGTCGCAACCGAAGACGCGGTCTATGCGTTGAAGGCCTCGGGAGCCCTCGTGCCGGTGGACGAGCAAAGCGTCATCGCGGCGGCGCAACGGATCGCAAGCGTGCTGAACCATCCTCTGTGGTCCCGGCTGTCGCGCGTACAAACCGAACCGGCCTCATGCGAGACAGTGCCATGATCGTCTCGAATCTCCGGTCAAGGCACGAGGAGGCAGACACGCGGCGGTTGGCCGAGGAGGTCACAGCCGGACAGGTCCGTGCCGTCGCTCGAGCGATCACGCTCTTGGAAAATCAGGCCCGGGGAGGCGCGGCCATACTGCCACGGCTGCTCCCGTTGAAGCAGGATCGAGCCGTGATCGGGATCACCGGGTATCCCGGGACCGGAAAGAGCACGCTCGTCAATCGGCTCGTGGCGGCCTACCGGGGTCAAGGGCTGAAGGTGGGGGTCCTGGCCGTCGATATCAGCAGCCATGTGACGGGCGGTGCCCTGCTCGGAGACCGCATCAGAATGCAGGCACACACGCTCGATCCTCAGGTGTATGTCCGGAGCATGGCCAGCCGCGGACACCACGGAGGCCTCGCCCGTACAACCCGGGACGCAGCGGTGGTGCTGCAAGCGGCGGGTTACGACGTGGTCCTTATCGAGACGATCGGCGTAGGTCAGAATGAGGTGGCCGTGCTGGAAATCGCTCCCACCGTCGTCGCGGTGGTGGCCCCGGGTCTGGGGGACGAGGTGCAAGCGATGAAAGCCGGTTTACTAGAGCAAGCTCATCTGGTGGTCGTCAACAAAGGGGATCAGCCGGCCGCCGACGCGGCCGTGCAGGACTTGCGCGCCTGGTGTCCGACCGTGCTTCGAACCGTGGCCAGCACAGGAGAAGGCATTCCGGAACTCATCGCGGCCATTGCGGAGCATCAACGGCACTGCCGCTCGCACGAGACGTCCGTGCCGCCAGTCGCCCGACAGGATGCCGGCCGTTGAACAATAGGGGGAACCATGCCACACCAACTATTGACCCTCTCACATCACGTTGCCCGGATCACGCTGCACAATCCGCCGGCCAACGTCCTCAGCTGCTCACTCCTGAAGGAATTGGAGGAGGTCCTGAACGACGTGGAGGAGGACGGGTATGTCCGGGTGGTGATCATCACCGGGAGTGGACGATTCTTCTCTGCCGGCGCGGATCTGCATGAACTGGCGCACCTCAAGACGGTGCATGGCGGCGCTGAGTTTTCCAGCCGCGGTCAATCCTTGTTCAGCCGCATCGAGCGTTCAGAGAAACCGGTTCTCGCCGCCATCAATGGCACCTGTGTCGGAGGGGGGCTCGAACTGGCCCTGGCGTGCCATATTCGTGTGGCAGCGGCGGGAGTCCTCCTGGGATTGCCTGAAATCAAGCTGGGCCTCATTCCCGGCTTCGGGGGCACGCAGCGGATGCCGCGCGTCGTGGGGGCCTCCAAAGCGGCAGAGATGATTCTGACCGGTGAAAGCCTGTCGTCCGAAGAGGCGCTGAGAATCGGTTTGGTCAGCCGGGTCGTGCCGGCTCATGAGTTGCTGGGACAGGCCCAAGCCGTCGCCGCACAGATCATGGCGCAAGGAACGAGCGCGACGGAAGCCGCGCTCCATGCGATCCGAGGAGGCCTCGACATTCCCTTGTCCGAGGGATTGGCGAGGGAAGCGGAGTTATTCGGCCGGCTCTGCGCCACGGCGGATAAGCACGAAGCCGTTCAGGCGTTTCTCGAAAAACGGCAGCCGAGGTTGACCGGAACGGAAGCATGAGATTATTCGGAAGCCAGGCGTGACGGAAGGACAGTGAGCCGGAGGGATAGCCGATGCTCGCAGATCGCCTTTCTCGATATGGCCGGGCCCTGTGTTTCCACGCCCTGCCCGGCGCGGTTGTGCACGAGGTCAAACGTCGAATCCTTGACAGTCTAGGTTGTGCGCTCGGAGCCTGGAGCGCGCCGCCCTGCCGGATCGCCCGTCAAATCGCTCAAGCCGTGACGGTTTCCAACGGGGCCACGCTCTGGGGAATGAATCACAAAACTCTTCCCGATCTTGCCACGTTCGCCAACGGCGCCTTGGTCCGCTATCTCGACTTCAACGACACGTACCTCGCCAAAGAGCCGGCGCACCCTTCGGACAACCTCGCCGCCGTTTTTGCCGCGGGAGAAGCGTCTCGGGCATCCGGCCAGCGCGTCATTGAAGCTATCGCGCTCGCCTATGAAGTCCAGTGCCGCCTCTGTGACGCGGCGGCGTTGCGGCCGCGCGGATGGGACCATGTGACCTACGGGGCCTTTTCCTCGGCCGCCGGTGCCGCCAAGGTCCTCAATCTCTCCGACACACAAACCCTTCAGGCCCTCAACCTTGCCGGGGTCGCGAGTGTCGCGTTGCGTCAGACGCGGGTCGGGGATCTGTCCATGTGGAAAGCCTGTGCCTGTTCGAATGCCGCCCGCAATGCCGTCTTTGCCGTCCTGTTGGCCCGGCAGGGAATGACAGGCCCCTCCCCGATCTTTGAAGGCGAGAAAGGCTTCATGCCGCTGGTGTCGGGCCCGTTCGAGCTTCCGCCTCTGGGCGGAGAACAGGGCCCCTCCGGCACGGTTCCCTTCAAAATTCTCGAGACCTATATCAAGCACTATCCCGTGGAATATCACGCTCAGACGGCAGTGGAAGCGGCGCTCGCACTCAGGGAGGAACTCCTCGACGCAGAAGGACTCCAGGCCTGCTCCGGCATCACAGACATTGAAGTCGGCAGCTATGATGTGGCGATCGAAATCATCGGACGCGATCCGGAAAAATGGAGGCCGGACACGAGAGAGACCGCGGATCACAGCTTTCCCTACTGCGTGGCCGTCGCGCTCATGGATGGGACGGTGACGCTGGACTCGTTCGATGAGAAACGCCTCCAGGATCCTCTTCTGCGTGAACTGATGCAGAACGTGCGCGTCGTTCCTGACCGCACATTCGTGGGGCGCTACCCGCACGCCATGCCGTCGCGCATCACCGTTCGGACCAAAGCCGGACACATCTATATGAAGGAGGCGGACTACCCCCTTGGCCATCCCGCCCATGCCATGTCCGACCAGGACGTGGAAGACAAGTTCTACCGGCTGGCCGAAGGGATGCTCGGTCGGGAGCAGCGCCGCCGGGTGGTCGACTGGGTCTGGAGGCTTGATCAACAGGAAGACATCGGCGGGTTGATGCCGTTATTGGACAGATCCTGAAGGACCTCGTATGCGCCCTCATCTTCAATCCCATGCCCGGCGGTTCCGCGAGCTGCTTGAGACCCAGACGGTCGTCCTGCCCGGCGCGTTCAATGCGTTGACGGCGATGCAGATCGAGCGTGCCGGATTTCCTGCTTTTTACGTCTCCGGCGCCGGTCTTTCGGCTGCGCGCGGATTGCCGGATATCGGTTTGTTGTCGCTGACGGAAGTGGTGTCGGATGCCGCCGCCATGGCGAAGGCCGTGACGATCCCGGGCATCGTGGATGCGGACACCGGCTTCGGCCCGGCGCTGACGATCAGCCGCGCGGTGCAGGAGTTCGAACTCGCCGGCCTCGCGGGGATGCAGATCGAAGACCAGGACCTGCCGAAGAAGTGCGGGCATCTGCCCGATAAGCGACTGGTCCCGGCGAGCGAGATGGCAGGCAAGATCCGGGCGGCCTGCGTCGCGCGACGAGACCCGGATTTCCTCATCATCGCCCGGACGGACGCCCAGGCCGTCGAGGGACCGGAGGCGGCGGTGCGGCGCGCGCTCGCCTATATCGAGGCGGGGGCCGACGCGATCTTTCCGGAAGCCCTCGAGTCGGCCGACGCATTCCGTCTGTTTGCCAGGCAGCTCGCCAAGGAGGGCGGCAAAGTCCCGCTGGTCGCCAACATGACCGAGTTCGGGAAGACGCCCTATCTGAGCGCACACGAGTTCGAGGACCTGGGCTATCGGCTGGTGCTGTTTCCCGTCACGGCCCTCCGGATCGCGGCGAAAGCGGTCGAGCGGATGCTGGCCGAGCTGAGCCGCAGCGGTTCGCAACGCGCCCTCGTGGAGCAGATGCAGAACCGGCGGGAACTCTATGATCTGTTGCGGTACGCGGACTATGAACAACGCGATCGGCCATTTCACGGAAAGGGTGATGATCATGCCGCTCAGTGAAACGACGACTCCCTATAGCCCGGGCCTCGATGGAGTGCTCGCCGGAGAGACGGCGCTGTGCCATGTGGATGAAGGCGAAGGGGGATTGCGCTATCGGGGGTATGCCGTGAGTGAGTTGGCCGAACAGGCCGCTTTCGAGGAGGTCGCGTATCTGCTGCTGTTCGGCAGACTGCCAACCGGGACAGACCTGAAGGACTTTGCGGCGCGACTCGTCGCCGGTTCCGCCCTGCCCGATCCGCTCGACGCGTTCCTGCGCGCGATCCCATCGGGCGCACACCCTATGGACGTGCTGAGGAGCAGCGTGTCGCTGCTGGGCATGACGGATCCCGGCGCAGCGGGCAATGCCCATGACGCCAACCTGGCCAAAGCGGTGCGGCTATTGGCGCAAATTCCGCGCCTCATCGCGACGGCCCATCGGCTCGCCACCGGACAACGGCCGGTTGCGCCGCAAGCCGGTCTCGGCTTTGCCGAGAATCTTCTGTTCCTCCTCACCGGCCGAACCGGCGACGAGACAGCGAGAGCCATGGCCCGCGTCCTCGATGTGTCCCTGACGCTGTACGCGGAGCATGAGTTCAACGCCTCCACCTTCTCGGCCCGCGTCACGGCCTCGACCATGACCGATCTCCATTCGGCGATCACCTCAGCCATCGGGACGCTGAAAGGCCCTCTCCACGGAGGCGCCAATGAAGCCGTCGCCGACATGTTCCTCGAGATCGAGCGGCCCGAGCGGGCGGAGCAATGGGTGCGCACAGCGTTGGCCGGCAAACGCCGGATCATGGGCTTCGGCCATCGTGTGCTCAAGAAAGGCGATGTCCGGTCCGCGATCATTCAGCGGCACGCGGAACGGTTGAGCCGAGCCTGCGGCGACTCCCGATGGTACGAGATCGCGACGATCATCGATCGCATCATGCAGGAGGACAAAGGACTATATCCCAACCTGGATTTCTATACCGCCGTGGTCTATTTGCTCATGGGCATCCCGCGCATGCTCTATACGCCCGTCTTTGTCTGTTCACGCATCACCGGCTGGTGCGCCCATGTCATCGAACAGCAGGATCATAACCGGTTGATCCGGCCGCGAGCCTTGTATACCGGACCGGAGCGACAGACCTATGTCCCCCTCGATCGTCGGTGAACAGATCGCGCAAGCCCGGCAGCTGGACCTTCTCATGCCCACGCTCCCCTGGCGTTCATTCGCCGAGTTCTTCGCGGCCCGTACCGATGATCGCCGGTTGAGCAGCCGATCTTTTTTGACCTATTACGACGATGACCGGGAGCGCTCCTGCGCGTACAGCTATGGGGAATTCGGCCGGGCTGTGCGCCGGGCAGCCGCCTTTCTTCATGCCGAGGCAGGGCTCCGTCCGGGGGATCGGCTTGCCACCGTCTTATTCAACCATGACGCCACCGTGATCCTCTATTTTGCGGCCTGGCTCTCGGGGCTCACGGTCGTTCCGATCAACATCGAGGAGCCCGCCGAACGCATACGCTTTATCCTCGACGATTCCGGCGCCACGGCGGTCTGTTGTTGGCACGGCTGTGCGAAGGACATCCTGCAGTTACAGTCCGACCTGCCCGCCCTGCAGCACGTGCTCTCGCTCAACGATCACGGCTTGCTGGAGCAGCGCCACCACCGAAGGAAGGACGCGAAGGCGCCCGCTGCTCCGGCCTCCGGGGGGCCTCATCACGGCTCTTTGGAGGACGAGGCTCTTCTGGTCTATACGTCCGGGACAACCGGCCCGCCCAAGGGAGTGGTCTTGACGGTCCGCAATCTCCTCACCGACGCCGAGGCGATCGCGGACTGGCACCGCTTCGGAACAGCCGATCGCCTGATGTGCGTGCTGCCCATCCACCATGTCAACGGGATCGTGGTGACGCTCGTCACCCCGTTCTATTGCAAGGGCAGCGTGGTCTTGAATCGTAAATTCAAGAGCGCGACATTCTGGCGGAGGCTTCATGAGGAGCAGGTGACCTGTGCAAGCGTGGTCCCCACCCTGCTCGAATTCCTCCTGGAGGCCAACGAAGATGTGACCCCCTACCGGCTTGAGCGTTTTGCCGGAGTGATCTGCGGCGCCGGGCCCCTCCTCAAGGACACGGCGGCACGGTTCGAGGATCGCTTCGGCTTTCTGATCCGGCACGGCTACGGCTTATCGGAAACGACCTGCTATTCCTGCTTTCTTCCGACCGATCTGTCCCGTCAGGAGCATCGTCACTGGCTCAACGACTACGAGTTCCCTTCCATCGGTGTGCCGCTGCGGCACACTGCGATGACGATCCTCGACGATCACGGACAGCCGTTGCCCGAACTGTCGCGAGGAGAAATTTGCATCCGCGGGGCCACGGTCTGTGCCGGATACTTCAGGCGGAACGATGCCAACGAAGCGGCCTTCAAATGGGGGTGGTTCCGGTCCGGCGATGAGGGCTTCTACGCGCGCGACAGGCAGGGGCGACCTTTCTTCTTCGTGTCCGGCCGCCTCAAAGAGCTGATCATTCGAGGCGGAGTCAATATCTCCCCGCTCGAGATCGACGATGTGTTGCAGGGGCATCCGTCCATCCGCTTTGCCATGGCCGTCCCCTTCGAACACCGCTACTACGGAGAAGAGATCGCCGCCTATGTGGTCCCGCAGGGCGGCGACAGTTCGACGACCACAACGGACATCCTGGCGCACTGCCGTCGGCTCCTTCCCTTCTTCAAATGTCCGAAAGTCATCCTCTTCGGCCAGGAAGTGCCCTACACCTCGACCGGCAAACCGAAACGGTTGGAGTTGAAAAGCCGTCTCGCTTCCACCTTGGCCGCATATCGGGATCAGCAATTCAAAGACGTGTAAGGCGCATGCAGGCAGGAGCGCCTTCATGGTTGGATCAGGCCTCCGCCGGGGTGTCGCCGATCGGCTTCATGTTCCTCCCGCCTCTGCAAAGGGCTTCATCTGCACCATATCCTCGGAAACCCTATTCGTCGCCGCCACATCCCTGCCACGGTCCACATCGGCACCTGGCCGATACGCCAGTGTTTCTCCCCCGTCGTTCTTGCTAGGTTCTCTTCCTTGATACAGCCCACAGCGGTTAACACGAGCACCGCCGGAGGCCCTCCGGAGGAGCGAGCCGGTGACAACTGCTTTGATCGTTAGCAGTACAGGACGGGACCGCCGAGGGTTGTACCGGAAGCAGGTCCTGTCCGGCATCGATACACTGCTTATGATGTGTGCCAAGAACCATGCGTAATGTTGTGATCGCGGCGTCTCTTTCCAGGTACGCGGCCCTCACCTTGGTCAGCGGTGGCTCGCTCGTTCTCCTGGGTTGGAGCCTGCACCACCAAACCTTGAAGACCCTCCTGCCGACCGGGGTTTCCATGAATCCGTCGACAGCCCTGTCGTTCATCCTCCTGGGAACGGCCCTGTGGTTGATGAAAAGACCGGGCTCACCGCTGGTGACTCAATGGCTGCCGGCGGTCATTTCGGGAGCCGTCGCGTCGATTGGATGCGTCCGGCTCGGATCGTATCTGGGGTTATGGTCCTTCGGTATCGATCAAATCCTGTTTCGGGAAGCGGTCATCGCCGAATCCAACGTGATGGCGCCCAATACCGCTCTGGGCTTCGTGCAACTCGGCATCCCCATGATGGTGCTGGCACGCGGCTCTCGCGTGCCATCGGGATTCTATGTCATTCCCGCGTTGACGGCCATGTTGCTGGCCTTGTTCGCGCTCATCGGATACAGCTACCAGAATGCCCTGCTATTCCAGATGGAGTCCTACATTCCGATGGCGATCAACACGGCCCTGTTGTTTCTGGTGTTGAGCGCCGGCATGCTCTGCGCCCGGCCCAATGACACCCTGATGACCGTTGTCTTGAGTCAAACGACCGGGGGCATGGTGTTCCGCTATCTGCTGCCTCTGGCCATCTTCATCCCATGGATTGCGGGGTGGGTTACCATCAAAGCCGACCTCCAGGGGCCCGTGAACCAGGCCATCGGCCTTTCCCTCCTCGTCGTCGGAGTGATTTTCAGCCTCATCATCGTCATCTCCTGGACGGCGTGTCTCCTGCATCGCACCGATAGCAAACGCCAGGTCGCAGAAACGACGCTGCGGCGGGCTCATGACTCCCTCGCGCGCAGTGTCGAAGAAAGCAAGCAGGCCGAAGCGGCGACCGCCCAGCTCGCTGCCATTGTGGAGTCCTCCGAGGACGCCATCATCAGCAAGGATTTGGCCGGCATGATTCGCACGTGGAACCATGGCGCGGAACGGCTTTTTCTCTATACCGCCGAGGAGATCATTGGACGGCCGATCACGGTCCTGATTCCCACGGACCGCCAGTATCAGGACGCGATGATTCTCGAGCGGGTCGACAAGGGGCGCCTGACCAGGCTGCTGGAAGCGGTCTATGTCCGGAAGGACGGTACGCTGGTGGAGGTGTCCCTGACGGTCTCACCCGTCAAGGACGCGACGGGATGCATCGCCGGAATGTCCATGATTATTCAGGACATTACCGAGCGCAAACGCGCCGAGACGGCGCTGCAGCGGGCGCATGCCGAACTGGAGCACCGGGTGGAGGAACGCACCGCCGAGCTGTCGCAAAAGACGCGCGACCTCGAAACGCTCCTCTATGTCACGTCACACGACTTGCGCGAACCGCTTCGCTCCATTGAAAACTTCTCGCGCATGGTGCATGACCGGTATGCCGACCGCCTGGATGAGAAAGGCAAAGACTTTCTGAAACGCGTGGTCCGCAGTGCGCACAGAATGGACCGGCTCATGGCGGACATTCTGGCCCTGTCACGGGTGCAGCGGATGGACCTGCCCACCGATGAGATCGTGGGACACCGCATTGTCGACGAGGCGCTGCGCCGGCTGGACGACAAGATCCGGCAAACGGGCGCGAGCGTGCGCGTGGCGCCCGACCTTCCTCGTTTCCGCGCCAACGCGACCTGGGCCACGCAAGGCGTCTATAACCTCATTGCGAATGCGCTCAAGTTCGTCCGGAACAATGAATCGCCCAAGATTGAGATCATGGCCTACCAATCCAACGGCCAGAATGATGAGGTCGGGTTCGTCGTCAGAGACCGGGGGCTCGGTGTGTCACCGGAACATGCGGAGCGTATTTTTCAGCTCTTCCAGCGGGCGGTCGGAAGAGAAGTGGACGGCACCGGCGCCGGACTCGCGATCGTCCGGCAAGTGGCGGAGCGGCATGGAGGCCATGCCTGGGTCCAACCGCGAGTAGGCGGGGGGTCGGAGTTTTACCTGACATTCAGTGCGTGCAGCAATGGGAAAGGATCCTAACTCATGATAAGCCAACCGGTTGCAATCCTGCTGGTTGATGATAATGAAGACGATATTGTCATCATTCGAGAAGCATTCGTTGAATCGACCTCGCTGACGATCATTGACACCGTCTCAGACGGCGAAGAAGCGCTCGCCTATCTGCATCAGGAAGGGCCCTACAAAGGCAAGCCGTTGCCCACCCTGCTGCTCCTGGACATCAATATGCCGAAGAAGAACGGCTTTGAGGTCATGCAGGCGATCAAGGCCGATCCTGAGTTGCGCGCCATCCCCATTATCATGTTGACCATGAGCGAGCGGGAAGAAGACATCACACGCTCATACGCGGGCGGTGCCTGCTCGTACATTCGCAAACCCGTCGCCTTTGATGACTTTCATATGGTGGTCGAGTTGTTTGAGCAGTATTGGACCACGATTTCACGCGTTCCTGTACACCAGGAGTAGTTCCATGCGGGCCTTACTCATCGAAGATAACGAGGACGACGTCTGTCTCATTCGGGAAATGCTGGCAGAAACCAAGGACGTCCGCATCGACGTGGACTGGGCGGATGACCTCAGCGTGGGATTGGCCCGGCTCACAGAGGGCAAGACGGACTTGGTCTTGCTCGATCTCTCGCTCCCGGACAGTCATGGGCTGGAGACCTTCACCAAGGTTCAGGCGCAGGCACGGGAGCTTCCGATCATCGTCTTGACAGGGCTCGATGACGAAGACGTCGCAGAGCGGGCCGTCCGGAAGGGCGCCCAAGATTACTTGGTGAAGGGACGGTTGGACAGCTACATCCTGTCACGCGCCGCCCGCTATGCAGTCGAACGGAAACAGGCCGAGAGGGCGCTCCATGAGAGTGAAGCGCAGCTGCGTCAGGCGCAGAAAATGGAAAGCATCGGGAGATTAAGCGGGGGCATCGCCCATGACTTCAACAACTTGCTCACCGTGATCAACAGTTACAGCGACATGCTGCTGGGAGAGCCGGGTCTCGGCCACGGCTTTATCCGGAGCGGTCTCGAAGAGATCAAGGACGCCGGGCATCGGGCCGCCTCGCTCACCCGGCAACTGCTGGCCTTCAGCCGCTGCCAAATCCTCGAACCCAAGGTGCTGGACTTAAACGAAGTGGTGGCCAAGATGGCGCGGCTGCTCCGGCGCCTGATCGGGGAGGATATTGCCTTGGTCCTGTGCCCCGATCCGCTCCTGGGAAGCATCCAGGCGGATCCCGGACAAGTCGAGCAAATCATCATGAACCTGGCGGTCAATGCACGGGACGCGATGCCGGGCGGCGGTCGGTTGACGATCGCGACGCAGAATGTCGAACTGGATGGGTCCTTGCTGCATGAACACCTTTCGATGCCGGCTGGCGCCTATGTGCTGCTCAGCGTGAGCGACACAGGGTGCGGCATGAACGAGGAGACGCTGCAAGAAATTTTCAAGCCGTTCTTCACCACCAAGGAAGCCGGCAAAGGCACCGGCCTGGGCCTGGCAACGTTGGACAGCATCGTGAAGCACATCGGCGGCGGCGTCTCGGTTTCGAGCGAGTTGCAGAAGGGAACCACCTTCCGGGTCTACCTCCCTCGCGTCGAGCACCAGTCTCGACAGGTGAGCGTCTCGTCCATCCCGAACGAAGCCCTCCGCGGCTCGGAGACGATTTTGCTCGTTGAGGATGATGAAATGGTGCGCGCACTCGCACAAGCCATCCTCGAGCGGTACGGCTACGCGGTCGTCGCATCCCGAAGTGTGCACGATGCGCTGGCTTTTGTTCAGGATGATAGCCGCAGGTTTCACATGCTGTTGACGGATACGATTATGCCGGGGATGAATGGCCAGGAACTCGCCGACCGGGTCTTATCCGTGCGGCCTGACATGAAAGTCCTCTATATGTCCGGCTATACCGACAAAGTGTTCGCCCGCACCGGCACCTGGGAGCCGGGAACCGCGTTTCTCCAGAAGCCCTTCACCCCTCAAACGCTCGCACACAAGGTGCGGGAAATCTTCGCCGATCCCCGTGAAAGGGCGGCATAGGGCCATGCTGCAGAACGGCTACCGGGCGAATAGATGGTCTCTATTCATCCTCGAGCGGGCTGCTGATACTCTCGGCTGGCCCGCAGCCCACTCACCGGGCCCCCATGGAGAGACTGACCTTGACATGGATTCCTCAGCTGCCCCTTCTTCCAAGAAGCCAGGTACTTTGCCGCTGACACCGGCCTGTGCAGGTCCAGGGGATCGACCTGTCGATACGGTCAGAACCGGCGGAGAACCCACAGCCTGGATTCTTCGCGCCATCATCGCCGCTTCACGCGCTGTGGTGACGGTCACGGGCAGGCTGCAGGCAAGCCGCCCCGCCCAATCGTATGCCTTCATGTGGCCCATTGAACGTCCTGGTGTTTCAGAGGCCCGGCCTTTGGCATGATGCGCATTCTGTTGATCGAAGACAACGACGACGACGCCTGCCTCATCAGAGAGACATTACGGGAGTCTGTCGACCTGGCGATTGAGCTGGAGTGGGTCGATCGCCTGGAGCAAGGGCTTCTCCGCTTAGCCCACGGGGCTATCGACGCCGTCTTATTGGACCTTGGGTTGTCGGACAGTGGTGGGTTGGAAACCTTTGGCCGACTTCATGCGGAGCATCCTGGCCTGCCGGTGGTCGTCTTGACCGGGTTCGATGATGAACAGACCGCCGTTCAAGCCGTCCAACGCGGAGCCCAGGACTATGTCGTAAAAAAGGATCTGGATCATGACCGCCTCGTCCGGGCGCTTCGCTACGCCATTGAACGCCAGCACGTGCAGCGGGAATTAAGACGGTCCTCGGAACAGTTGCGTTCTTTGACGGGGCACTTGCAAACCGTGCGGGAAGAGGAACGCACGCGGATCGCCAGGGAGTTGCACGATGAACTGGGGCAACGCCTGTCCGGTTTGAAAATGGATGTCGTGTGGTTACGCCGCAGACTGGAAGCTCACGGCCCGGAGGGAGAGCCGTGCACCTTCGCAATGAAGACGAGCGCCATGATCGCACTGATCGACGACACGATTATGTCCCTGCGCAAATTGGTCAGCGATCTGCGACCCGCCGTGTTGGATCATCTGGGCCTTGCCGCGGCGCTGGAATGGCAGGCGAAGGAGTTTTCCTGCCGCACGGGCATCGAGTGCACCCTTGTCGCTCAGGGCAACGCCCTCTCCACCGGTGTAGCCGGACAAACCGCTCTGTTCCGCATTGTTCAGGAGGCATTGACCAACGTGATGCGGCATGCCAGGGCGACGCGTGTCACCATCACTCTCCAGGAAGACCGTGCCAGCCTGCGCCTCTCGGTTGAGGATAACGGGCGGGGAATTTCCGACCTGGAAGCGGCCGGTCTGACGTCGTTCGGCCTGATGGGCATCAAGGAACGGATCACCCTGTTAGGCGGCACGCTCACCGTACGGGGGCAGCGCAATCACGGAACGACCCTCACGGCGTGCATTCCGCTCACCCATGTAGAGGACGCGACATGATTCGAATCGTGATCGCCGATGATCATTCCGTGGTGCGCAGGGGAATCCGGGAGATATTGGCGGATGAAGCCGACATGGAAGTGATCGCGGAAGCGTGCACCGCCCAGCAATTGCTCGACCTGCTCTCAACGCAACGTTGCGACGCCGTCGTACTGGACATCGGCCTTCCAGGCAGAAGCGGCCTCGAGGTCCTCGATCAATTGAAACAAGGCCGTCCATCCGTCCCGATCCTCATCCATACGATGCACCCGGAAGAACAGTTTGCCGTGCGAGCTTTCCGGGCGGGAGCCGCCGGATATCTCACGAAGGACAGCGCGCCCGCCGAGTTGGTGAAAGCGCTCCGGAGGATCGTCTCCGGAGGCAAATATGTCGGCGCATCCTTGGCTGAGCAACTCGCCGCGCGCATGGATGTGAGAAGTGCGGCGCCCGTGCATGAAGCGTTATCGGATCGGGAGTTCGAAGTATTCCGCTTTCTGGCTTCCGGAAAAACCGTTTCGGAAATTGCGGAACAACTGTGCCTCAGCGTCAAAACCATCAGTACTTATCGAACGCGCATCCTTCAGAAAATGAAAATGCACAACAATGCCGAATTGATGCGCTACGCGCTTCACGAAAAGCTCGTGGACTAGGCACCGGCGTTCCTCCCTGCCGCCTTTCCTCGGCCGTCGTGTCAGACAAATACCGACATCCTGCGCAGCCATCGTCCTACCTCTTAATCGGGAATGGGCCGATACTGGTTCCGACAGGAAACCGCTATTCTTCACAGTGTCATGAAGAGACCGAGTCATGCATAGGACCGATCATTGCGCCAGTGGAGTAAGGATCATGCCCCACGCGCTGAACCGGGCGGATTGAGCACAGGCGGAGATGGCTGACCACAAAGCCTCAGGGATCAACATTCTGGTCATCGGCGATTCGGCCGATTTGCCGTTGTTCTGCGACAAACTGCTGCATCCCCGGTATACCGTGTACAAAGCCGCAACCGCGCAACAGGCCATGAGGCTCTTGCGCCAGTGGAACGTGGATTTTCAGCTGGTGCTCCTCGATCTGGTGCCCCCTCCACCGGCCGCGCATTCCGAAGATGCCCGCAGTGCCGCCCTGTCCAGCACGGCCATGTTGGCCTTTCTGCGGCAAGAGCATCCCTCGATCCAAATTCTCTTGATGTGGGGCCATTCTCGACAGGAACTGCACCAATGTGGATTGGGGCATCTGGCCCACACGTTCCCATTGCTGTACAAGTCCGGAAGCAGACGGGCGGTATTGACCGCCGTGGAAGACGTACTCTTTCGTCCGGCTTTGACGTATGAACCGATCCGTGGGTGGGAATTGTGCGCGCAACAGGCGGATCTGCACGCTGGCGTCCTTGTGGCGGCGGACCGGCCGGCCGCTCACTCCTTCGCAACCCGGCACCGTTCTGCCGACGTCGCTCCAACGGCCCAGACGCCTGGGACGCTCTCTTCCCGTCTTATCCTCTTCCTCCTGAACCTGTTCCACGGTTTGGTCTGAAGCTTGCGCGGCTGCACGGACCGGCGCCCCCCGATTCCGCCATGAGAGCCGGCCGGATCCGTCCTGTCGGACTAATCTGACGCGGCTAGAGGTAATCGTCTGACACAAGGATCAACCTCGTGCTCTTTTCAGCACAACGACGGATGCGCTAAGATCCTTCAGAAGGAAGGAACTGACCGAGACGATGATTGGTTCTAAGGCCTGCCCGTTGGCGCCCGGGACGTAATCCGATGACACCACACGCGCGGCACATTCTCGTGGCCGATGACTATGCAGTGCTCCGCGGGCTGCTCCGCGTCATTCTCGAACAGCGCGGATACGAAGTACTGATGGCGGACACCGGCGTCGCAACAATCGAGCTGTTTAAGCGCCATCATCCGGCAATCGTGATTCTCGATCTCCATATGCCCGATATGAAGGGATTCGATGTCCTCGCGCAACTGCATGCGCTGGACCCGCAAGCTCGCATCATCATCCATTCCGGAAGGGATCTGGAAGGCGTTCGCGAGAAAGCCCTCTCACTCGGTGCTTCAGATGTGTTTCAGAAAGGCTGTTCGCTGACCAGACTGGCTGATTTCATCGAAGACCAGGCGCCAACAGCCGGTACACCGGTCTGACCGGGAGGCCGCGAAGGAACTGGGCGGACACAGCGGCTGCGGCTCCAATGCCGGCCAGGCTGAGGTGCACACCGGTGGCCGTTATTCCGGGCGCCCGTGGGTGCTGGGACGCCGTGCAGATGGAGTCCCGCGACGGGGCGAGTGACCGGTCGCTCCGATTACTGTCCGAACCCGAGCAAGCTTTCCTGTATGGACCAATACAGGTCTTCACCCGATGCCTCTCTTGACAACAGCCTTGCCGCGCCGGCCCTCAGTATAGCCTCCCGCGCTTCACCGTTCGCCTGCACGGCGAGTCCGATTACAACTGTCCGAGGGAACCTGGCTTTAATTGCCGCCGTCGCCTCGATCCCATTCTGTCGCGGCATATTCATATCCATGACAACAATGGACGGATGCAGGCCCTCTACTAAGGCGACCGCATCGTTCCCATTGGCTGCTTCGCCGACGACCTTCATGCCGGGATAGCCCTCCAGCACCGTCCGCAATGCTTGCCGAACCAGCGGATGGCCATCCACGAGCAGCACACGAATCCCGGGAGAGGAGGGATGGAGATGCGAGAAGCGGCGGGAAACGTCGCACTCGGTGGGATCGGGTCCCGGAGGCGTCAGCGGTATCAGATCCGGGCTCATCGCTGATGAGCGGTCTCCGCCTGGCTTGAAGAACGGCACGATGAGCCGAGCGGCCGTTCCTTGGCCGGGCGATGAGTCAATCTCAAGTGAACCGCCCAACGCCCGCATGCGCTCCCGAATACCGAATAAGCCGAAGTGAGCGGACAGCGGGTCCGCAGGCGCATCGGCAGGGTCCATGCCTTTCCCCTCGTCCCGCACCTCAATGTGCACCGACCCGCTCTGTCGGGCGAGCGACAGGGTTGCGGCACCGGTTCCGGCATGTTTCAGGGCGTTCATGAGCAACTCGCGGACCGACTGGACTATGAGCACGGCTTGGTCTTCGGGAAGGGTCGGTGGTTCCCAGTCGTCCGCCCCTTCCATCGTGACCGCCAGCTTTTGCCGTTGCATATAATCGACCAGCCATTGGAGCGCGGCCGCCAGCCCGAAGTCGCGCATTCGCGGCGGGGCGAGGTCTGCCGCCAGCGTGCGGATATAGGCTAAGGCCTCATTTAAGTAGCCTTCCGTCTGCGTGATGAGCTGCTGACAGTCGGGCGTCATCCCCGCAATCCGTCCCGATTTCGCCAGCGTCAATCGACAGACCACCAACAGCTGAGCCAACTCATCATGCAACCCCGCCGCGATTCGCTTCCGCTCCCGCTGCTCGGCCAGAGCCAATTCAGTGGCAAAAGCCCGAAGACGTGCTTCAGATCGGACGAGTTCCTCCGTCCGCTCCCTCACTAACCGCTCCGGACCCGGCAGCGGCTCTTTGTGTTGCGTGATGTCATAGTTGACGCCGACCATCCGCACGGCGTTTCCCCTGTCGTCTCGAATCCTGGCCCCGTGCCCGGCAAGCCAACGCACCTGCCCATCCGGTGTGAGAATGCGGAATTCTTGCGAAAAGCGTCCCAATCGCTCCGTCTCCAAAGCTGCCTGTTGGACGCGCAACACATCGTCAGGGTGAAGCAGCCGATAGAAATCCTCCATGGTGGTGACCGGATCGGTAACACAACGGGCAAACAGTGCATATTGCTTGGCATCCCAGCTGACACGGCCGCTTGCCAGGTCGAGGTCCCAGGCCCCCATGTCTCCGGCGGCCATGGCCAACCGGAGGCGCTCTTCGCACTCCCGCAACGTCAACTCCGCCTGCTTGCGTTCTGTGATGTCCTCCACGATGGCGCCAACGCCACTGATGGCGCCTTGGCTGTCGTATAGGGGATACCAACTTTCTTTCCAGGAGCGTAGGGTCCTCGGTTCGTCCGTCGGCCTCCCGCTGAACTCGCGATCCAACACGGGTTCGCCCGTTTCCAGCACGTGCCGCACCACGGCGGCGGCAGGCTTCGCCAGAGCCGGAACGATATCCGACAGGCGTGCTCCGCTGTGGGCGGCAATCGGGATACCCTGGATGGCGGCCCATTGGGCATTGACGAATACATACCGGAGATCACGGTCAAGGCAGGCAATACCCACCGGCACCTGCGCCAGTAATTCGTCGAACGTGGCCGTCATCGCCTTCGGTCGGGCCGTCTCCTCTGCATGGGTTCGACCCGTGACCTCGGTCATGAACGTGATGAACCCGTGAACGGTTCCATCAGGCCCGATATCCGGGACATAAGAGCAGATCAGAGGACATGGCCCCGCGGGACCATTGGGAATTTCGACCTCGCAATCGACCCGTTGACCGGCGAGCACCGTCTCAATATGGTGGTGAAGCAAGGCGTCCCACCTCGTACCCACCATCTCGTCCATCGTTCTGCCGAGGAAATCTTCCGGTTGTAATCCCAGTCGTGCGGCGTAGGAGCGGTTGACGAACGTATAGCGTGCCCGGCCGTCGCAACAGCTCATGCACAGCGGCACCGTATCAGTCATTGGCCTCATGTGCGCCTCCCTCAGACGTGACGCTCTGTGTCCGTGGCGCTGCTACATCACGATCGGGAACAGAGCCTCGATTGTCCCGCGCTTCACAGTGCACCATACCGATAGGGTCCCAAAGCGCGGCTAGACGGTGAGTCATCCCGATGCTGGATAGAGAACGATTATGAGGTCGCACTGTCCCTGTCCTCCTTCGGGATGCCGGCCGCACAGGTTTCGAGCAGGCGCGGCTGCACTTCTGTAAATTCATGCACCAGACATGCGAGAAGAGACTCCGCCGCCGCCAAATCCTTGGCCTTGCCAAGCGCTTCAAGTTCTCGGCAAAGGTCGTGCACTCCCCAGAGCCCGAGATTTCCTGCGGTACTGACGAGATCGTGCGTAATCCTGGCAAGCCTATCCCCGCTGCCCTCCAGGACTGCCTGCCGAAGCGCCGTTAGTTGCGCCGGCATGGCCTCAAGGAAATGGGTAATCAATGTGGTAACGATTTCCCCGCTGTCATCCAACTGCCGCAACTCCACCAAGACGCCCGGATCGATGCCGGTCCGGCGCTCCCCGACGTGCCTCAGCCGGCTCACGGATGTGGTCCCCCTTAAGACTTGGCCCGGGAGAAGCCACTGCGCCAACACCCTCTGAAGGTCCTGTTGCTTGACCGGTTTGACGAGGTAATCATCCATGCCGGCCTGGAGACATTTCTCCCGGTCGCCCGGCATGACATCTGCCGTCATGGCAATAATGGGCACATGCCCCTGGCCGGCTTGCGCTTCTCTGTCCCGGATTAGCATGGCGGCTCCCAGACCATCGAGTTCCGGCATCTGACAATCCATCAGGACCAGCGCATACTGGCCTCCCGCGACCGCCTCGACAGCAGCGGCTCCGTTCCCGACGATATCCGCACGATACCCGAGCTGCTTCAGTTGCAGCGCCGCCACCTTCTGGTTCATCGGATTGTCTTCCGCGACCAGAATGTGGGACCGCGTCCGCGCAGCCGACTCCCTCAAGGTATGGCGTGTGAGTAAGACCGGAGGCCGGGCTGCCTGGTCATTTCCGGCCGGAGCCGACTCGGCCGGCGACGCACTCAGCAGGGTCGCCAGACAGTCGTGCAACTCGGTTTGATGGACCGGCTTCGCAAGATAGGCCGAGAGCCCTGCCTCCTTGGCCATCCGCGCCTGTCCACGCAGACCGATCGAGGTAAGGAGCACAAGTTTCGTCGAGGCGAGTACCGGATCGGCCTTGATGATCCGGGCGAGATCGAGGCCATCCATGACGGGCATTTGCAGATCGAGAATGGCGCAATCGAACGGCCCGCCACGGGCTGCCGCCTCCCGGAGGATGGCCAGGGCCTGCGCTCCGCTGGCGGCGGTCCTGCTCTGAAGGCCCCATTGAGCGACATAATGTTCCAGGACCAGGCGATTGGCTTGATTATCGTCGACGATGCACACGCGCCGCCCTTCGAAACCGCTCACCGGAGAGCGGTCATCCCGGGTTTCCTCCATGACTGGATCAAAGGGAATGCGGCAACTGAACGTACTGCCCTGACCGACCGCGCTTTCAACATGGATGGTTCCCCCCATCAATTCGACCAGTTGTTTGGAGATGACCAAGCCGAGACCCGTCCCGCCGAATTTCCTCGTCGTGGAGGGGTCGGCCTGGGCGAACGGCTCAAAAATACCGCCCATCTTCTCAAGCGGAATACCGATTCCCGTATCGACGATGTCGAAGGTCAAGTGGACCGGGCCGGCGCCGGCTTTACGAGCCGTCACTCGGACCAGCACCTCGCCGCCTTTTGAGAACTTGATCGCATTCCCCGTCAGATTGGTCAGGATCTGGCGCAGACGACCTGGGTCGCCCCGGAGGGTGGCGGGCACCTCGCCATGGATCAGGCAACAGAGCTCGACCGAATTCTCTTCCGCCGCGCCAGCCAAGACATCCACAACCGCCTCCACCGTCGCCCGGAGGTCGAAGGCGATGTGCTCGATGGCAATGCCGCCGGCTTCGATCTTGGAGAAATCCAGAATATCGTTGATGATGCGAAGCAATCCTTCGCTGGACTGCCGCACCGCATCGGCATAGTCGCGCTGCTCGGGCACCAGGTCGGTTTGTGACAACAGCTCGGTCATGCCGAGAATGCCGTTCATCGGCGTGCGGATTTCATGGCTCATCATGGCGAGAAACATGGACTTGGCCTTGGTGGCGGCCTGAGCCGCTTCCAAGGCCTGATCGAGGACCAGATTTTTCTGCTCCACCTCCTTGGCATAGTCGGCCACTTGAGCTTCCGCGCGCTTTCTCTGAACGAACTGGCCCACCTGGTTGCCAATGCTGACGATCGTCTGCAACAAATCGTCGTCCCGTTGCCTGACGTCCCGGCTGAAGAACTCCAACACTCCCGTAATGCGTCCTGCCACCGTGATGGGAAACCCGAAGGCACCGCGGAGTTCCCCCTGCACGGCGACCAGACGCGGCTCGAGGCCGGGCTCTTGACTGGCGTCGGGTACCCAAACCGGCCGCCCCGACTCCCACACCCGGCCGGGAAGCCCGAGGCCGCGTGCATAGATCTGCTCCAAGGTGCTTTCCAGAAAAGCCGGCGCGTCGAAAGCCCGCGCATGCCAGATCTCGGCGCAACTGAGGACCTGCGTCTGTTCATTAAGCAACCAGAGCGTGCCGACATCCCAATGAGAGAGCTCACACAGGATCCGCAGAATTTGCGTGATCGCCTCTGGAAGCCCTTCACTTTCCGCCAACACCCGGGCGGTGCCATATTGGAGGGCGGCCCGGGCTTCGCCCCGCTTGCGTGTGGAGATATCACGCACGAAGGCGCTGAACACGTACGTGCCATCGACCATGGCCGGCGGCGCAATCGCGAGCTCAATCGGAAACTCGAGCCCGTTTCGATGCAGGGCCGACACTTCCATCCGCCGGTTCAGGACCGTTGCCTTGCCTGTGGCCAGGAACCTTCTAAAACCCCGGTCATGGGCCTCGTGGAATTGTGCCGGAATGATGGTATCGGTCAGCGTACATCCAACGGCCTCGGACCGATTCCAGCCGAAGATCATTTCGGCTTGAGCGTTCCAATCGGTAATGCGTCCCTCCGCGTTAAGGCAGATCACCCCATCCAGGGCCGTGTCCACGACCGAACGTGTCCGTGCTTCGCTTTCCCGTAACGTGGCCTGGGCCGCTCTGGCATGGACGCTTTCCTGTTGCGCCTGGGCATACTCCTTCCGCAGACGCACCGTGGCCCACCAGAGCAGGCCCAGGAGCGGTACGAACACCACTCCGGAGATCCCGGCCAGGATCAGCATCATCTTTCTGATGGGCGCCACGACTTCGTCGCGATCCACTCGCACTAACATGCTCCAGCGCAAATCCGGGTATTCTTGAAGGCCTCGGGTCTGGGCATACCCGGACACCATCTGCACACCACGACGTAAGTGGCGTTCCTCCACATACCCCGGGACTCCCGTCACACTCAGCAAGGCAGAGGGCAAGGCGAGCGTCATCAGATTGACATTGCCTTTATGCAGGAGATCCGAATCGATGAACGCCGCCCCCTGCGAGTTGAGCACCTGATATTCGGTCTCATCGGACAGCAGCAGGCTGGATCGCCCCCGGTGGACCATCCGGTGGACCATGTCTTCTATTGCGGAACTCGAGACCCATGAGACCACCGCACCTTTGAACGTGTTCGTGCGGTCCACAATGGGAGCGGCGATCACAAGGAGCGGGCCCGCCCGGTTTTGAAGCACGCCGGATCCATCCGTATCGCTGACATAGGAAAGGTGCCGGTGTTTCACCGAGCGGAACCAGTCAGCGCCCCCGAGATCCATGCCCTTCAAGCCGGGCTCGGAAGCGACCATGACTCGACCGTCGGCGTTCAGCATGCCCATCCCAACATACGTCGAGGAGGATCTTTTGAGCCACCGCAGTTGTGCGGTGAGCGCAGCGGAATCGAACGATTGCTCGGCCAGGACCTCGGCCATGCCTTGGGTGTCATGCAGCCGTTCCTCGAGAAACCGTTCGAGCGTCTCGGCCACATGAATCGCGACAAGACTCAACAGATCCCCCGAGGTCTCCACAAGTTCATCTTCGAAAATCGACAGCGCCATCGCCCCGGTGAGCAGCCCGAATAGAGTCATGGCTATGATGAGAGCGGGCAACCAGGAATAGCGGTCGGACACCTTGGAAGTAATCATCGGTGCCACTCGCCTCTGGCCGTCGCCTCCGCATCGAGTCGAACGGCTCTGGCTTCCGCGTTCGTGAAATTGTGATCACCATAGGGCTTCTCTGAGGTTCTTCCGGCGGCCGGCATGCTGAGGGGAACGTCGGCGGCGAAGAGACCTGGACCGTGCCCTTGCATGGGACAGAGCGAGCCTGCGCGGCCACCGGAACGGCCGGACAGGCCTATGGCGTCCATGCCAGCCGACATCGGCACAACCAGGGCAATGTGGGCGTGCACTGGCACCTTCGATCCTTCAGTATGAAACGCATCAGGTCCATTAAGCGCACATAGGCCTCAGGCATAATGCGGAGGATCTCGACCCCGAACGCGTTTCCCCGGCGCCATCTCACCACCGCCTGCTCGATATCCAGCGGTTCCCCGTGGTCCGGAACAATGCGCAATCCCATGCTCGTTCCGACAACGGCTACATAGTCTCCGCGGAGCAGAACACCGGATGCAGACGCATTGAGGACGACGCCCTGACCGATAAACTCTTTCCCCACGTATTCGACAGGAATTGCAACAGGCACTGCTGCCGCCTTGCGCCATTCGCGATGGTTGCTCATCGTCATCCCTCCGATATGAACCGCAGATCGTTGCAGCTTCGAAAGGCCTTCACCTCTCAGGTGAAGCGCCTGGAGCTAACCGCAACACAGGTTGCGCCCGGATCGACCCGCTTCCCTGTCGAGCCTCAGCGGCGTTCAGGTCACCCATGATCGGCCTGATCTCGGCCCCGACGTTCCCCGACGGCTTGGGGCCGACGGAGCACAATTCCTCTCATTGCAGGGCTTGGTGAACGTCCGCTCCTCCTTCAGCAACTCTGTGTCCGGGTTGCCCATCCATCGATCCATGCTTCCGCCCGCCTAAGAAACACCGCCTCCGGGCGATGGCGAATGGACCGACTCAAGGGCTTTGGCCATCGCCTCCCCCAGCAGATGAAGTGAAAAGCCCTTTTCAAGAAACGCGGTCACCCCCAGCTCCTTGGCACGCGTCTCGGAAGCTGTGCTTCCCATGCCCGTCAGAATGACGACCGGCACCGTACGGTCCAGCGCCCGGAGTTGCTCAAGCACGGCAATCCCGTCCATTCCGGGCATGAACAGGTCCAAGAGCACGACTTGAGGGCTTTCACGGCGATACAGGTCCAGGGCCTGCGCACCATGCGCGGCCAGCACGACTGCATGGCCCTTTCGTGACAAGAGGGTTCCGAGCAAGTCCCGGATGCTTTTCTCGTCATCGATCACTAGAATTTTGGCCATAGGGCGTCTCCCAGGCGTGTGGACCCTGCGAACAGGTTTGTTTCTTCCTTATCGTGGCCCGGCCGGCGATCTGCCATGCCGTTCGCGGCCACCTCACCGTCTAGGACCGCCCTGACCTTCACCAGCAGTTCCAGCGGCCCGAACGGCTTTTGCAGATATGGGACCGATGCGCGATCCGGTCCGACTATCGGCCGTGGATAGCCGGACATGAACAGGGTCTTCAGGTTCGGCCGGAGGAGGCGGGCGCGCTCAGACAGCTCCTGGCCGGTCATGCCAGGAAGCATGAGATCGGTGAGGAGCAGCGCGATGGGTCCAACATGCCCGCCGAGCGTCATCAGCGCTTCACAGCCATCCCGGCATGCTTGCGTGTCATACCCCTGCGCAATGAGGGTCTCGCGCACCACGGCCCGGACCATCGTATCGTGTTCCACCAGCAGAAGGGTCGCCCGCGTCCTGCTGAGATTGCGCAGAACAGTCATCCGGGCGGCCCCGTACGGATTTACCGTCTTCATGGCATCCTGCAGAGGAGGCAGGTTTTTTCCAAGGAATAGGCTCAAGCGCCGACAGCTCCTTACTAGCCATTGGTCGTCAATATTTTCTGGATCCAAGGATACCGAGAAAACGCAGACTGTCTGTAGGAATCATCTGATAGCGGTGTAGGAATTGGCCCGCGCGGCGCCGGGGGAAGAGCGAACCCCGAGCAGGACACGGCCGTGTCAATCGGTGATCCGCTCATCGATGGCATACCGGATCAGGTCGACGGTGGTTTGCAAATGCAGTTTCATCAGCATGCGGGAGCGATAGGTGCTCACGGTCTTTTCACTGATGGCTAAAATGATGCCTATTTCCTTAGTTGTTTTTCCTCTGGCGAACAGGCACAACACCTCCAGCTCCCGGTCTGAGAGCGTCGAATGGAGGATGGCCGGTTCCTTCGTGCCCTGGCTCCGGAGGACTTCTTGCGTCATCCCGGCGGTCAGATACTTCTGTCCCCGCCGGACAGCATGCATGGCCTTGATCAGCTCATAGGGAGCTAGGTTCTTGGTGAGATACGCATCGGCGCCCGCTTTCAGCGCCCGGACGGCGTAGTGTTCTTCGGCGTAGATGCTCAGCATGATCACGGGCAGCGTCTGGCGCAACGCCTTCGCTTCTTTGATGATCTCGAGACCGCTCCTGTCCGGAAAATTGATGTCGAGCGTCACGACATCCCAGGTGGATGACCGGATCTTGCTTATGGCGTCCTGGCCGGTCTCCGCCTCCTCGATGACGGCCGATTCAAACTCCTCTTCGATCAACCGTTTCACACCTTCCCGCACGATCGGATGATCGTCAGCGATGAGAATGCGTAGCATGCGCCAGTTCCTTCTCAGCTGGAATGGCAACTGTTCGGAATGCGGACTTGGACCGATGTCCCCTCGCCCGGCAATCCGTATATTTCAAATCGGCCCCCGAGCAGCGCGATGCGTTCTTGTATCCCGCGCAATCCCAGGGAAGCGGAGTGCCCCACCTCCTCCTCCGTAATGCCCCGCCCGTCGTCATGCACGGCGAAGGTCAACAGATCCCCGTCGATCATGAACTCGAACGTCACCCGGGACGCGCCGGCATGCCGGGCAATGTTCGTCAGCAACTCCTGGGTGATGCGGAATACGGTGGTCGACTGGACGGGACCGATCCTGGCCTGCTCGCACTCAGGGCTGATGGCCATGCGGCAGGAGAGCCCCGTGCTGGATTCGAGCTCGGCGCCCAGCCAGCGGAGCGCCGCAATCAGCCCCAATTGATCGAGCACGCTCGGGCGCAGCCCCGTCGCAATGCGCCTGGTCGCCACGGTCATCTTGTTGACGAGCTGCTCCATGGCGCCGACATCCTGTTGCAGTTTCGCCAGTTTGGACGGCAGCATCTCCTCGCGCAGTTGCTTGCCAATTCGCACGATGTTGAAGGTCATCCCGGTCAGGATCTGTGCGAATTCATCATGGAGTTCCCGCGCCAGACATGCCCGCTCTTCCTCTTCCGCTTCAACCAGCTTGGCGGCAAGGTCGCGTAATTGATCGTGGGCGAGTTTGAGGCTGATTTCGGTCTGTTTGCGTTGCGTGACATGTTCATGGGCCACCACGACCCGAACGGGACCTTCGCCGGAGAAACGGGTGACGCGGAGGACGAACCACCGTTCGTCGATGGTTTCGCGACAGCGATATTCGTGAACGAATTCTTCCACTGCCTGCCGGATGACGTCGCGAATGCCCTGTGCAATGATCCTGGCATCGTCGTCCTTTCCGTCGCCGGCATCATCGCAAGCCGTCAGGTAATTGCCCCCTTCGCACAGGTGCGGCATCCCTGAGCCCTTCCGCCCCGCACAAGTGCGCCACGCGCGATTGACCGCGAGGATGGTGCCCGCTTCGTCCAGAATCGCGACGTTCGCACTCAGCGCATCGACGGTCGCCCGGGCAAGTCTTTCGGACTCCCGGAGGCGATCCGCCGCGGATTTGGTCTCAGAAATGTCCGTATTGGCCCCGTACCACTTGACGATATGCCCCTCCTTGTCATGCAATGGCACCGCCCTCCCGATGTGCCAGCGATATGCGTGGTCCGATTCCCGCTTGAGACGGAATTCCACTTCATAGGGCTCGCCTGTCTCGAGGGCCTTCCGCCAACGCCTCCTGCACTCCGCTAGGTCGTCGGGATGGACGACTTGCATCCACGCCCATCCCAGCACCTGCTCGCCAGGCAAGCCGAACTCGTCCAGCGCGCGCTGATTCACGTAATCCAGTGCGCCGTCGGGCGTGGCCGTCCAGACTTGCTGCGGCACGGCTTCACAGAGGGTCCGGAACCGGCCTTCGCTCTCGCGCAAGGCGTCTTCGGCCTGCTTCCAGTCGGTGATGTCCTGATTGACGATGATGGCCCCGGCGATCTGCAGGTCGGCATCGCGGATCGGCATCGCGGAATTGAGCACGGTCTTGGTCGTACCGTCAAAGCACTCAATCCGGACCTCCTCGTTCAGCGAGGTCTGCCCTTTTCGAATCGCGCGGGCTCCGACCCACGCTTCGGCTTCGACGCGCTGACCCGTGTGAGACCACCAGGCTTTATACTGGCCGAAGTCCTCGATGCCGACGTAGCGGGCTCCCCGCCAGATGTCGTAGGAGGCTGGATTGCCCTGGATGATGCGGCCCGTGGCATCCAGGATCCAGACCCCGACCGGGAGAGTGTTTAACACGTTTTGCAATAACGCTTCACTGTCCCGCAGCGCCTTCTCCGCCCGTTTGCGTTCGGTGATCTCATTGATGAAGGCGCAGAACTGCGGCGCTTGGCCGACCATGAACTGAGTCACGGAGAGTTCCACGGAAAAGGTTGTCCCGTCCCGCCGCATCGCGGTGGTTTCAACTCGGCGATTCAAAATGCGTCCCTCGCCTTCCTGCACTCTGCAGTGAAGACCGGATTCATGGGCCTCCCGCAAGGCGGCCGGAACGATAAGCTGCGCCAGTACCTGCCCGATGGCTTCACTACGAGCCCAGCCAAAAATGACTTCCGCCCGCTGGTTCCAGCTCGTAATCCTGCCTTGTGCGTCCATTCCGATGACCGCATCCAGCGCCGATTCCAGGATGGCGGCCAGGCGTTGTTCACTTTCCCGCAAGGCCTCCTCCGCTTCCCGGGTGCGATAGCGCTGCTGCTCCGCCGTCAATTGGTCCATCGCTTGCCGGTACCGATGCAGCAAAAGCCAGCTTCCCCATATGGTCAAGACCCCGCTGGCACGATTGAAGAGACCCGACGCAAGATCGCCCCCGGGCGGGGAATGGAGGGAACCTACCGTGAGAAAGGCGGTGCACAGCACGGCAAGAGCGAACGGGGTGACGGCGGAAGGCAGCCACAACGTCAGTATCAGCGGCAGCAGATACAGGATTGGGACGGCATACCCCCACGGCACCATCAAGTCGACAATAAAAATGAGAAGGAGAAGGGTGATGAGGGATGCCGCGGCCAGTCGCCTAGGCAGAGTGTCTTCGTTGGAGATGCAGTGTGTCCGGCCGGCCATCCATCAAACCTGCCCTACCTGAAAGGGATCGCGGCTCCAGGGCCTGCACCCTGTGCCCACCCCATGACTCGACGAATGGTTCGCTGCTCGCTCCTCCTTGAGGCGTGACATGGCCTCCTCGCTCAAAGACGGCATTCTGAATCCTTCTCAATGTATGACACTCCATAAGTTACAAGAAGAGCTATCAGGCACTATGCCGTTGGGAGCATTTGGCTCTAGGAATGCCACGCGCGTGTGAGGCAATGAGCAGACGTACCGCTGCGAAAACCAGCTTCCAAAACCATGGCTGATCCGGGGAATCCAGCATGGCGACCGGACAAGCACGATCCCTGGCACCAGATGTTTGAGCGCGGCATCTTCCACAACCCTTTCCGATCTTTCGTACTTATGGCATGGTGATGATCTTAATTGATCGTCACCATCTATGCCCCGTAATGACCAGGTCACACGTCAATGGCATCTGCTGCAGCGTCTCGGGGCGGCCCGGCAGGGCTTGACGCTGGCCCAGTTGGTGGAGGCCATCCCGGAAGAATTAAGTCGCCATCCCCGCACCGTTCGCCGCGATCTGGCGGCGCTTGAATCTTCTCACTTTCCGTTATTGACTGAGCGGATCGATGGCGAAGTCCGCTGGCGCTTGCTGGACGGCTTTCGTAACGTGCCGGCTCTCCGCCTGTCTCCCACCGAGTTGATGGCGCTGGCTTTCAGCCGGCAATTGCTCACGCCGCTGCAGGGCACCCTTATCGCGGCTTCGCTGAACTCCGCGCTCACCAAGATTACCGCCGCCATTCCCTCCGAAGCGTCGGATTATGTGCAGCGCTTGGACCAATGGTTTTCAGTCGGGCTAGGTCCTCACAAGAACTATCGCCAGCACCGGGAAACAATCGATGTGCTGTCTCGGGCCATTGGCCACCAGCACACTGTTCAAATGCGATATTTTTCCGCCGGCCGCAATGCGACCACTCGGCGCGAGGTCGATCCCTATCGATTACGCTACGTCGATGGGGCGCTGTACCTCATCGCCTATTGCCACTGGCGGAAGGACGTGCGGATGTTCGCCATCGAACGGATCAAGGCCCTCACGCCCACGGATCACCCCTATCAAATGCCACTGCACTTCGACATCGACGCCTATGTCGAGGACGCCCTCGTCATCATGCGAGGCGAGCGGATCACGGTGGAATTGAAGTTCGACAAGCCCACCGCCGCCTGGGTCAAGGACCGAATGTGGCATCCCAGCCAACAGGCGACTCGACTCAAAACCGGCCAGCTCCTCCTGACCCTCCAGGTGGCGGACACCCGTGAGCTTCTTGGCTGGATCCTCAGCTTTGGCAGCGGCGTCCAAGTACTCAAACCGGAGCGGTTGCTGACAGCCGTTCAGGAGGAAGCCAAGAAGCTCCTCGCCGCCCAGTGACCTCGGATGTCACGAGCCACTCACCCTTTGTTTCTCTTCTTTCCATAAGCCCTTGAGATCCCAGCGCTTCTTAATGTTCGTCCGGTGTTTCTGCTATGACCCTAGGTGTCACACGCCACCATTTATGATCGGGGTCATCTCAACCAGGAGGTGACCGCATGAACGATCGGCAGAGTGAGCAGCAGGACGAAACTCCCCAGCCCTTATACGTCTCGTTGATTCTGGATGAAAGCGGCTCGATGCAATCGTGCAAGCGAGCCGCGATCGAGGGCTTCAATAAGTACATCACGTCCTTGCAGGACGAGCCGGCCCATACCTGGTTCACGCTTACGGTCTTTAACTCGCGCCGGACGGAAGTCCGCTATCGCGGCGTGCCGGTTGCCACGGTCCCCGAGCTGGACGTCGAAACCTACCGGCCGCAGGATACCACGCCGCTCTACGACGCGATCGGCCAGACGTTGATGACCGCCAGGCAGGAGGCGCCGGGCGAATTTAAAAAGCTCTGCGTCATCCTGACCGACGGCATGGAAAACTCGTCGAAGGAATACACGCGGAAGCAGATCTTCGCGCTCATCAAGACATGCGATAGGGAAGGCTGGCGGTTCGTCTATCTCGGCGCCGATCACGACGTCTGGGCTGCGGGGGAAGACCTGGGCATCGCCGCGGACAGCCGTGTGGCCTTTTCGAAAGAGGATATCGGGCAAACGTTCTACCAGCTGTCGACCATGAATGCGGGCTATAGGAGAGGGAGAAAGAATCCAGAAACGGCGTTTCGCCCAAAGAAGAAGTCGCCGGTAGAGCGTGGCAGCGAGGATGCGGAGTAAGAGACGAGGAGGGGAACATGAAGGCCCTGGCGATCTTTGTGACGGCTCTCTTCATGGCTCCGGTGCATGCCGGAGCCGAAGACCTTGGCAACCTGAGCGCGAATCCGTTTGATCCTGACTCGACGGCGAACCTGTACGGCAAGGGAAGCCCCTTCGCGCCAAACGGCATCAATAATTCTTTCAGCCCCTACGGCAGCCCCTTCAGCAATAAATCAGCCACGAATCCGTTCGCCACAGACGCGCCACGGCTTTACGATCAGCACGGCCATTACCGTGGGAAGCTGAGCGCCAATCCCTACGATCCCGACTCCACCGGTAACCAGTTTGGCCAGTACGGCTCGCCGTTCTCGCCAGACTCGATCAACAACCCGTTTGGCGCCGGCAGCCCCTATCGGTACGATTCACCGAATAATCCCTATGGCCAAGGGTGGAACATCGAGAGGAAGTAAACGTTTGTCTCGTTCGTTCGGTTTGTTTGGTTTGTCTTGTGCCTCGGACAAGCCTTTGGGTCCTGACAACCAGAAAAACCAAACAAACAGAAGAAACCAAACAAACCAGATAAACCAAAATAACCAGAGAAACCAGGAGCTCGCCATGCGACTTTTCGTACTGGGTATCCTGCTCGGCATGTGTTTCACGGAAACGGTCACGGCATTGGCCAAGGACTATCTAAACCGTTCTCCGCAACAACAGAAATACGATTATTTTCGTGAACGGCAGCAGCAATTAGATGTGGAGCACATGCGAAAGCAGATGGATCAAAAGGAATTCGATCGGAAAAGCGGACGAACGCCTTGTTGAGGTTGGTTTATTTTTGTTTGTTTGGTTTATCTCGTTGCTTTGGGTGTCTTCCGTGCCGGACAAGATAGGCCAGATTAATTTGAGGGTGTCGAATGAAGAAACAACAATCCGGAGAACTGATCTATTCGCCCAGCGACCTTGTCCGCTATTTGGCCTCGCCGTTTGCATCTTGGATGGACCGCTACTATCTGGAAAACCCCCGCGCCGTCACTCCGGATGAAGCGACCGAGGATGAACAGCTCATCGCCCAAACCGGCGAGTTGCATGAGCAGGCCGTGCTTGAGGAATTCAAAGCCTCTGCTGTCGGATTGATTGAAGTTCCAAAGAATGACTTCACGTCCGCCCGCGCGCACACCCTCGCCGCGATACAGGCGAAAGCCCCCGTCATCTATCAGGCGGCGCTACACAGTGGACAGTTCGCCGGGTTTGCCGATTTTCTACTGCTCGATGAATCCCAGCGCTATCAGGTGTGGGACACCAAACTGGCTCGCTCGCCGAAGCCGTACTATGCAGTTCAGCTCTGCTGCTATTCCGACATGCTCGCGGACATGATCGAGGCTCCAGTATCCGAGAAGTTCGGGATCATCCTGGGAACGAACGAGCGGGTGGAATTCCGGCTCGAACACTTCGTGCACTACTATCGCCACATCAAGAGCGCGTTTCTCGCGATGCAGGACGGCTTCACCGGGAACCTGGCGGATCGCCCGGAGCCGCTGCCCCGGGCGGATCACGGCCGATGGACGTCTTATGCCGACAAGTGTTTTCAGGACGCTGACCATCTCGTCCGTGTCGCAGGGATCAGCGTCGGCCAGATCACAAAGCTGAAGAGGGCCGGGATCACCACTATGAGGGAACTGGCCCAATCCTCTGGGAGACTTGTTTCCAGACTCGAGAAAGATTCGCTGGAGAAGCTGGTGGCCCAAGCGCGCCTGCAATGTCAAACGGCGGAGGACCGGGTTGGAACGCCGGAAGCTCCGCCGCGTTACGAGGTCTTGTCACAGATCGGAGCCAATGGAGAACCCATAGGCCTGGCCGCGCTGCCGCCCGATGATCCGGCCGATGTCTTTTTCGACATGGAAGGCTATCCCCTGGCGCCCGGCGGCTTGGAATACCTATTTGGCGTGTGTCTATGGAATGAACAACAGCTGGCCTATGACTTCATGGACTGGTGGGCCCATGACCGTGACCAGGAAAGGCTGGCCTTCGAAGCCTTCGTGGACTGCGTGTTCAAGCGCTGGCAGGGCCACCCCGAGATGCACATCTACCATTACGCCAGCTATGAGGTCAGTGCCGTGCGGCGGCTCAGCACGCGTCATGATACTCGCCAGGAGGAGGTGGACCAGCTCCTGCGTCACGATGTCTTCGTGGATCTTTACCAGGTTGTCCGCAAGGGCCTGCGCATCGGGGAGGACAGCTACTCGATCAAATCGATCGAGCACCTGTATCGATCGAAGCGAGCCACCCAGGTCGCCACGGCGGCGGACTCCATTGTCCAATACAACCGCTGGATGGAAAGCCAACAATCCGGCGATTGGAACAAGAGCCCCATTCTGAAAGGCATCCGCGATTACAATGAGGATGATTGCCGGTCCACTGCACAACTGCTGCGCTGGTTGAGAACAGTAGCGAAGGATCACCAGGTCGCCGCAGCGTCATCGAAGTCCGCATCAGCATCATCGCCACCACCGGAACTGCCGCCCGAGGTCGTGGCCCGGTTGGAGACAGCCAGGCAACTCCGCCAGCGGCAAGACCCATCTTCCGTGGTGCTCGCCGATATTATCGACTTTCATCGCCGCGAGCAGAAGCCCATGTGGTGGCGGATGTTTGACCGGGCGGCGGCGACCCCCGAAGAACGCCGTGATGACCCGGGCTGCGTCGAAGGGCTGCAAGCCGATGGCCTTTGCGTCACTGAAAAGAAATCGTTGGTGCAGGCCTACCGATTCGATCCATCTCAGGAATGCAAGCTCGGCCGGGACGACAAGGTGAAATTCACCCACAATTTGGACGCCACCTTCACGCTTGCGGAGATCGAGACCTCCATCGGGCGCTTGAAACTGAAGATCGGCAAAAAGAGTCTGGATGAAAAATGCGCCGGCGTCTTTCCTGCGCAGGGCGCCCTGCTGAAGGATGAATACGTGAATCAGGATCCCATTCCCGTTGCACTGACGTCCGTCGCCAGTGGACAACTGTCGGGACAACTTCATGCGCCGGTCACCGCGCTCCTGACACGCGTACCGCCCGCAGTGCCAATGCAGCTGCCTGCTGAATCAACGATTGAGGCCGCTATCCGGATTGCGCACGAGATGTCCGGCGGCTGTCTCGTCATCCAAGGGCCCCCGGGTACCGGCAAAACCTATGCGGCTTCCCGGGTCATTACATCGCTTCTTGCAGCGAATACAAAGATCGGGATTGCGTCCAACAGTCACAAGGCCGTGGTGAATCTCCTGCTTGCCTGCGGCGAGGCGGCCCGGGAGTCGGGAACGAGTCTCAAGGGCATGAAGGTGGGTGGTGAAGCGGACGCCGGCTTATTGGCCTCGAATCCGGGGCTGCAATATGTCGCCAGCTCGGGGGATGCACAAGGAAGCTATCACAGCGGCGTGGTGGGCGGAACGGCCTGGCTGTTTACGCGGCCTGAATGGGAGGGCGCGCTCGATTTTCTGTTCATCGATGAAGCCGGCCAGGTCCCGCTGGCCAATGCCGTCGCCATGGCACGCTGCGCCAAGAATCTCGTGCTCCTGGGTGATCAGATGCAGCTCGAACAGCCGATTCAAGGCTCGCATCCCGGTGATGCCGGCCTATCGGTCCTGCAATATGCGTTGAAAGATACCGCAGCCAGCCTGCCCGATGCGCCCCTGTTCCATGCCGTGGTGCCTCTCGACTACGGCCTGTTCCTGGGCGAGTCCCGCCGCATGCACCCATCCATCTGCCGCTTCATCTCCGAAAGTATGTACGAAAGCCGTCTTGGTTCCCATCCAGACTGCGCGAGACAGAAGATTGCGGTCCCATCGGGTGCAAACGGCCTCATCACAAGAGAAAGCGGGATCGTCTTCAGCGCGGTCGAGCACGATGGCAACATTCAGCAGAGCGACGAGGAAGTGGAACGGGTCAAGGCGATTTATTCTGAGCTCTGTGGTCGTCCGTACACAGATAAAGACGGCACTGCGAGGCCCCTGGAACCGAAAGACTTCCTCTTTATTGCCCCCTACAACGCACAGGTCCGTGCATTACAAGCCGCGCTCCCCCAAGGCGCACGGGTCGGAAGCGTCGACAAGTTTCAAGGGCAGCAGGCCCCCGTCTGTATCCTGTCAGTTTGCTCAAGCTACGGGGAATACGGCTCGCGCGGTCTGGCGTTTATCCTGGACAGGAATCGCATCAACGTGGCGATATCCAGAGCACAATGCCTGGCGGTCGTGGTGGCCGATCCTAGGATCGCCGGCGCCATCCCAGGCTCACTGGATGAAATGATGCTGATAAACTTATTCTGCAAATTGGCCTACCATTGAAATGCTTCGAGTTAGCACAGGAGCCCGGGTTGAGAGCTATTGCCGTGCCGACCAAGAAGCGATGTTCAGTGCGGATCTGGCGTCGGAAAAGGGATGGGGAATGCTGAGCGTCGGTAATACGACCGTAGGATAACAAAGCACACAGGATACAACGCTGGTACACCTCGACTGATCTTCAGTGAAACGACGTCCTTACCGGACCTTTGAAAAGTCCGCTTCGAATTCACTCATCTTCCCGTCGGGAAAGAAGACGATGATCTTCGTTTTGGCCGCCGGATCGAAGCTTTCGTACGCAAACCGGGCGGTGAAACGCGAGCGATAGGCAGGGCCGCCGCCTTCATTCTTGCGGCCGCGCTCGGCCGGGCTGATGTCGATCGGTTTGATATTCTTCCCGCCCTGCTGGAACGCCACCTGAGCGCCCTCGGCGAAATATTCATCGTCGCCGCACAACTGCACTTCTATTTCCATGTTCGACATCTCGACGACTTTTTTGATGAACTCATCCGGCATCCGGACTTCTTTCTTCTGCTTCTTGGATTCGGCAGCCTCCTGACGGCCGAACGCTTCCAAGCGATAGCGTTTGGTGCGGAGGACGGCGCTGGTTCCGCACGGCTCTTTTTCGGGATCCGCGCCCACGCGCGTGACCAAGGCCGCTTGCTGAAGGACTTTTTTGACGTCCTCGGGCGTGTTGGCCTTTTCCATGGGAGCCCGGCCTGCTTCAAGGGCTTTTTGGGCTTCTTCCGGGGACAGCTTCACATCAATGGCCCAGGCTGACCCGCTTCCCAGCGCGAGAACCCCCAGGACGGCGACTATTCCGCGGATTCCCGCTTGCTTGCTCCGTTCACAGACCATGACTTCCTCCATCGAAGAAGAACGAATAATGAGTTTATTGTAGGGGAACGGTCCCCTCTTTGGCAATCCGGCTGGAAAAGCGGTCCCAGTTGGGATAGGGCCTTCGTTGGTACAGGACATTCACATCGGACGGAATGGGAACCCCGGCATCTTGCAGCAGCGAAGCGACCAGCTTCAATGGTAACCCCACCACAGTAGTGAAATCGCCGTCGATCCGCTCAATCAGGTCGCCCCCTCGTCCCTGAATGGAATAGGCTCCGGCTTTACCCAGCGATTCTGTTGTGTGGAGGTACTCGTCGATGTCCCGCTCACTCCCCGGTTTCATCACGACGATGGCGGTCGCCGTCTCGGCACGTACCATGCGGCCGGCCGGTCCGCAGAGCGCGACGGCTGTATGGACGTGATGGGCGCGCCCCGCCAACCGCATCAACATCGACCGTGCTTCGACAAGATCGACGGGCTTTCCCAGTAACATGCCGTCCAGTTCAATGACCGTATCACTGCCCAGCACCAGATCATCGGAGCAGTGCTTGGCCACAGAACGAGCCTTTTCTACGGCAAAGCGGGCCACCTGATCACGAGGGGACAGACCGGGGATGGGAAGTTCTTCAAAGTCCGGTGCCCGAACCGTGAACGGAATCCCCAAGAGCTGCAGGAGTTCCCGGCGTCGCGGAGAGGTGGAGGCGAGCACTAGCTGCATCGCGAGGTCAACGAATCCAGATCGTCCACAGGCTCACTCGGAACGACGTCCACCGAGCCCTGGCATTGATAGGCTGCGACGACGGATTCCAGTTCTTCGACCGACGAGACCTGAAACATCCTGGCGCGAAGCGCGGCCGCATGGGAAAAGCCTTTGCAATACCAGCCCAGATGCTTCCGCATGCGGTGAAACTGACGGGGTCCCAGGAGCAATTGGAATTGACGCGCGTGGTCGAGCAGGACGGCGAATCGCCGATCCAGCGACACGGGCTCGGGTGGGAGCAGCGGGCCCGCTTCATGCCCTTGGCGCCACACCGATGCGCGCGCGGCTTCCTTGCCGTGAAAAAACCAGGGCGCGCCGAGCACCGCGCGCCCGACTAAGACGCCGTCGACTCCGGTTTCCCGCACGCGCTGCACCGCTTCCTCGAGGCTTTGGACATCGCCATTGCCAAACAGCAACGTCCCCGTGCCTTTGGCCAAGCCCGCCGCTCGTCCGATGGCGGCCCAATCGGCAGCCCCGCGGTACATCTGCTGCAGTGTCCGACCATGCAGCGAGATGACGGCCGGCTGTTCTCGTAATAAATGCTCCACCCATGGCTCCACCGCCACGGTGTCATAGCCCAGCCTCGTCTTCACCGAGAGCGGCAACCGGCGCCGTACGACAGGGTTTGCTGCGCCGCGCTGCTCGTTGAGTCTATGGATGGCTGCGATGCGGGCCGGCTTGAACCCGACTTGTTCCAAGGTCTGTCCGGCCGCCCAATCTTCGAGGCCTCTTCTGGTGGCCTGAATGATGGCACGCGCCAGATCCGGCGTCTTGATGAGCCCGGCTCCGGAACCGGAGGAGGCGACGTTCTTGGACGGACAACCCATATTGATATCGATCCCGTCAAACCCCAGCTCGCAGACCGCATGAGTCGCTTGATAGAACAGGTCGGGATCTTTCCCGTAGAGCTGGGCCACCATCGGACGTTCCATCTCACTATAGATTAGGGTCTCGAGAAGGAACTCAGGACCTCGACAGATATCGTGCACATGCGTGAACTCCGTAAAGCTGACGTCGGGCTTGCTTTGCCGCGCGATGACGGCCCGGAAACTGGCGTCGGTGACGCCGTCCATGGGGGAGAGACCGATAATAGGACGTGGAAGAATGGGCCAGAAGTTCATATCAGCTTATGGGCGTGCGTGCGGCCGGTTCGTTCGCGAATCGGTAGGCCTCTCGAAGGTCATGGGCTTCTCGTCCGGCCGACGCGTCACAGTCCGGTGCTTCTTCATGGACGAACTCCAGGAACCGTTCGATTTTGAGGAGGAAAAAATCATAAGAGGCAGCGAGTGGTCGTGGTTCGCGAAACCAGAATGACAGGAATCTCGACAACGAAACGGCCCGATCGGCCAGGCCACGGCAGGTCGCCGGAAACATTGTCCCGATCTCACCGCCCCATTGCAGGATTTCATACGGGAGATAGTCCTGTCGATAGGTGTCTAGATGCTCGTGACAGGCCACGCGGCTGCTCCACTCCGGGCCTGCCGGCTCAGCTCTGCCCGACACCACGCCGGCATACCGTCCGTAGGCGGCTTCCACGGCCTCCTTCGTCGCCGCCGACACCGGCTTCCTGTGGTCTCCGACATGTCGAGGACTGAGCTCACCAGCCTGATCATCGGCAGCGGCAAAGACGTGGCCGTAGCGACGGGTAAACCGGTGAAACTCCTCTACAATCAACTGGATCGTCTTGGTATCCACCTCTAAGGCGAGACCTTTGAGATGAGTGAGTTGCCGATGACTCAAGATCTGGTCCAGCATCTCGAACAGCACAGGAGGAATCGGCGCACCGTGCGCATCCGTCCAGAGCGGCAATGCACCGTCCCGGCTGGTGGCTGATGGGGAGACGCCCGCCTGACCGGATTCATGAACGGCTAATCCCGCCACATGAATCTCGACCACGCGGTCGAGGGGAAACTCTGCCAGGAAATGATCGACGAACTGCTCCAGGGAGGCCGTGCGCCAGGTGCCACTATACCGGTAGACCGTCCACAAGTGCCCGACGTCCAAGACGAGCCCACAAGAGGCCTGTTCGGTCACAAGACGGAAAAAAGTTGGAATCGGAATCGTTCCTGCTACAAAGTACGTGAGCGGAGGCAACTCAAGGAGCACTAACGGAGAGCCGCCCTTGGCGAGAAGACAATGCCGATCCAGCAGTTCCTGCACATAGCACGTATTGGCCGCAACGATCTCGGCGCTGCTTTCCGTATAGAGCGGAGGAAGATAGGTGCCGACCGTATAGCCGGCCATATGTTTGGTGGCACATTCATGGTTCATCCAGGCGCTCTGCAGGATCTGAAGGTGACCTGCGACGTCGATGACCTCTTGTGTGAACGGCGCGTCGTCTTTGGCCCGGGGTTGAGTTATCCACACCCCTTCGCCATGATAGGTCAACAACCCGGTGGGAACGTGATGACGAACAGCTCCCAGAGCAGCGGAGGTGGCGCGGAACACCTCGAGATAATCCGGAACCAGTTCCTGCTCACGCAGGCTTCCCAGCAAGCCGCCGAGGTCGGGCGAATACACATCGACGGAAAGGCCGAGCCCGTGCCTTTCGACCTGCTTGAGACGTGTGAAAAAATCTGTTTGTACGCCCCTGGCTGCCGTCATGCGCCTCTCTTTATGGCCGGGAACAATTGGACTCCAGTGTATGCCTGGAAACCGTGGAATGACAAGACGATGTCTACGCGCCAGGGCGTTCAGGTGGTCTGCTATACTTGCCGTACATCGCGGCGGCCCGGCCCTGATCGGCCGGCAAACAAGGACCGGGCCGGACGATGCTGACTGAGAAAGACCAACGTAACCAGCGAATCCCGGATTACCCAACGACTGTGGTCGCACACATGATGACACCCGGTGTGGTTCAAATTCCCGGTGACGTATCGGTCACCGAAGCCGCCTCGTTGTTGGAACGGGAAGCGATGCCCTGCCTGCTGGTGAAGGATACCGAATCGCGGTTCGGATTGATGACCGCCACGGACATCGTCAAGAAGGTGGTGGCCCAAGGCCTTGAACCGGACGAAGTGGAAGTGCGCGCCATCATGACGCGCCCGGTCCAATTTATCGAATACGATCGGGCCGCAGAAGACGCCTCCACCCTCATGATGTCCACCGGCACGCCGATCTTGATTGTGACGAAGCTGGACCAACCGGTCGGGGTCCTGACCGCGAGGGATCTGCTGCTCTCGCCGAAACGCTGTGTCACGGATCTCTCTGCGGCGATCTGTGTCACCGATGAAGAGGGCCGCGGAGCGCCGCACCAGGCGGTGATTGTCCAGTTGAGCCATGTCGGTGCCATGGTGGAGACGCCGGCGCTCCTGCTGCCCGGCACCACAATCGTCTTGACCTTCTCGCTTCCCGAACAAAGTCCCCCGCTCACCGTAGAGGGAACGATCCTCAACGACTATGAGTATGCCGTTCCCGCGGGAACCATCACGGCATCCGCACCGCCGGCCGTGGACGTTCAATTCACCCATCTCTCGCCATCCGATCAGTCCCGCATCAAAGCCTGGGTGCTCCAGAATGCGCCCAAGACGTCCGATCTCTCTTAAAGTCACCACATCGCATGTATCGAAACATCTTTGACCAACGATTGATCCGTTGGTAGAATTTGGCGTCATCCGAATTTTTCGCCTATAGCGAGGGATACCGGCATGAACCCCTTGACCAAGTCGCAACACACCAAGCTTCGCGCTCCGATCTCGAAGGATGTCACCCTGCAGCAGATCGGTGCCTTGCTGGACAGTCCGGACGATGACCTCCACGCCGCACTCATGAAGGAGCTGCTCGCCGGCCTGCTGAAGCTGCATGACGCCCATCTCGACCTGCTGGATCTGAAAATCGTCAATCGTGCCATTAAAGAACTGCGCCATGCCTTCGCCGTGTTCCGCGGTTATCGCGATCGGCCCAAAGTCAGCATCTTCGGCTCCGCACGCACTCCATCGGATGACCCCAATTACCAACTGGCTCACCAGTTCGCCCAGGCGGTGGTGCAACAAGGCTTCATGGTCATCACGGGAGGCGCGGACGGAATCATGCGGGCCTGTCAGGAAGGCGCGGGACGCGACAACAGTTTCGGCGTCAATATCATGCTGCCCTTTGAACAAGGACCCAATGCCACGATTGCGGACGACCCGAAGCTGATCACCTTCAAGTATTTCTTCACCCGCAAACTGATGTTCCAAAAAGAAGCCAACGCCATCGCGCTGTTCCCCGGCGGGTTTGGAACTCATGACGAAGGGTTCGAGGTGATCACGCTCGCACAAACGGGCAAGAGCGATCCGCAGCCGATCATCTGCCTGCAGGCGCCTGGCTGTGACTATTGGGATGACTGGGCCGCCTTCATCCACAAACAGCTCTTAAAGCGAAAACTCATCAGTGAAGAGGATTTGAGCCTGTTTAAAATTGTGGATTCGGCTGACGCGGCCGTGGCGGAAATCCTAGGGTTCTATCGCCGCTATCATTCCATCCGATTCGTCGGCCGCCAAATGGCCATGCGGCTCAAAACGCCGATTTCCGCCGAGCAGCTTGACCAAATCCAGCAGCAATTCGACGACCTGCTGACCGAAGGCCGGTTTGAACTCCGGGGAGCGTTAGAAGAAGAGCTGGATGAACCGGGGCTCAAGGATCTTCCGCGACTCGTCTTCAGCTTCAATCGGCGCAGCGCCAGCCGATTCAGGCAACTCATCGACCACGTGAACAGCCTCTGAGCCCACCTCGACGGGCGGCCGCACGAGTCCGCCCGTCGTCCTACCGAGAAACATCTCTTTTGTCCGCTTCACCGGCCATGCTAAAGTCCGTGCTATGAGCCAATCACCCGCCGTCCGCCGATCCGACGATCCACCCGACATCGTGCTGTACCATGCCGAGTGCTCGGACGGATTCGGCGCAGCCTGGGCCATTTGGAAACGATTCCCCGGGGTCCGGTTTATTCCGGTGAAGCACGGTCATCCTCCACCCGACGGGCTCACGTCCCAACGCGTTGTGATCGTGGACTTCAGCTACGCGCGTCCGATCCTGGACACCATGGCGTCTGAGACGAAGACTCTGCTGGTCCTGGATCATCACATCACCGCGCAGCAAGCACTGGCGGGACTGCCGTACGCGTACTTTGACCAGAACAAATCCGGGGCAGTGCTGGCCTGGGAATGGGCTCATGGGAGCCGGGCGCCCTGGTTACTCCACTATATCCAAGACAAAGACTTGTGGAAGTGGGCGCTGCCCGGAAGCCGGGAAATCAATGCCGCACTGGCCTCCTATCCATTTGATTTCCAGGTCTGGGACCGCTTTTCCCAGTCGACGCTTGAGCAGGAAGGCCGGGCCATCCTCCGCTACGAACGGGAACTCGTTAGCAAACTGGCGGCCCAAGCGGTTATGGTCGAGTTCCAGGGCCAGGTCGTGCCCTCGGTGCAGAGCGCCATCCTCACGAGCCAGATCGGGGAGCGGCTGTCTGCGGATCATCCGTTCTGTGTGATTTGGCATGACCGCGACGGCCGCCGCTTCTTCAGCATGCGTTCGCGCGAAGAAGGCACAGACGTCGGAGCCATTGCAGCCTCGTTTGGGGGAGGAGGCCATACCCATGCCGCCGGATTTTCGGTTCCGCTGGGCCCGGACGGAACCATTCCGGCCAACCCGGCATTACCGCGGGCCGCTACGGATCGCCGGCGGGCTCCCTGACTGACGTGATTCCCCTCCACGACGATAATCCCACAGAACGAACGCCGGTCGTCACCATCCTGATCATCGCCACCTGCGTGCTGGTTTTTCTCTACCAGGCCGGTCTTCCTCCACCAGCAGGGGAAGCGTTTGTCTTTCAGTACGGCGCCATTCCTTCGCTGGTGTTCGGGCATGCGCACCTGCCTGACGAGGTGGTCGCGATCCCGGCGGTCATGACCTTGGTCACCAGCATGTTCCTGCACGGTGGCTGGATGCATTTGATCGGCAACATGCTCTATTTGTGGATCTTCGGAAACAACATTGAGGACGTCATGGGGCATGGGCGGTTCGTCGTATTTTATCTCGCCTGCGGCATCCTGGCCGCACTGGGCCATGCCATCACGGATTCCACCTCACAGATCCCGATGGTCGGCGCCAGCGGAGCGATCTCGGGCGTGCTGGGCGCCTATGTCCTCTTGTTCCCGCGAGCCCATGTGCTGGTTCTCATCCCAGGCATCGGCATGACCCGCGTCGCAGCTGGTTTTGTACTCGGGATGTGGTTCGTCACCCAGTTGATCAGCGGGGGAATGAGCAGGGGCGCTCACGGAGGCGGCGTGGCCTTCTTCGCTCATATCGGAGGGTTCGTTGCCGGAATGGCCTTGATCGGTCTGTTCAAACGACCGGAGATCCGGTTTTTTTCACCGGGACATCTGCGCCGATGGGATCGGTGAATTCCTTCCGCTCACGCCACCGGAGCGCTTACGCAGCATCCAATATTTCTTGCACCTTTTCAACCAACCCGGCCTGCCGATAGGGATGTCGCAGCACAATTTTCCGGTTCATGCGATGGTGCGGCATGACGCCCTCGTCATAGCTGGATCCAAAGCGCTTTCATGGCGGGGTGGTGGATCAGCGGTGAGCAATTCCTGTCCCCCTTCCTCTTCAACCCTATAGCAAACCGCTATGAATTGGTCAGGTTTGAGGATAGGAGCCAAGATGGGTTGCGGCGGGAGCTAACCAAAAAAAAGGAACAACGGCGTGCTACAGAGGGACAACGATCCGCGCCGATTCTTTACAATCCGTTAGGAACCGGCCGAGCAGAGACCGAAGCACGAGGAGCTAGATGAGGGCTGGGCTTGACGACAGGCGTTGGACCAACTGCGCTGCTCGCTCGGCGGCGACCGCGATACGATCGGCCACAAAGGTCACATGACCCATTTTCCTGCCGGTACGAACCACCCGCTTTCCGTACAGATGCAGCACCGCTCCGGGAACGGCGAGGAGACCGCTGTATCCCTGGCCGGCCGTGACGCGGCCGACCTCTTCACCGATCACATTCACCATCGCGGCGGCGCTACACAATCTCACTTCGCCTAACGGCAAGCCGCAGAGAACGCGCACTTGCTGCTCGAACTGAGACACTGTGCAGGCGTCGAGCGTGTAGTGACCGGAATTGTGCGGACGCGGCGCCACTTCATTGATCAAGATCTCACCGTCCGCCCGCTGAAAGAGTTCCACGCAAAAGACCCCCACTCCGCTGAGGGCGGTGACCGCGCCACGCGCCAGCTCCGCCGCCTTCAGGGACATCGTCGCCGAGATGGACGCCGGCGCCAGCGTCAGGCGTAAAATGCCGCGCTCATGCCGGTTCTCCACGACCGGATATGTCTGACAGGCCCCTGCCTGGTCCCGCACGACCAGGACGGAGAGTTCGCGCTCAAAGGGAATCAGGGTTTCGACAATCCATCGGCAGCCGGCCCGGGCCGTCTGCCCAAGCAAGTCCTGAACCTGCGCCGCTTCGGACTGGTGACGAATGACCCATTGCCCTTTTCCATCATACCCGGCGGTGGCTGTCTTGCAGATCGCAGGAAGGCCGACTGCGACGAGCGCCTGGTCCAGCTGGTCGGGTGAATCGATACTAGTGAATGCCGGAACGGGAAGCGCGCAGGACTGAAAAAATTGCTTTTGTTCAATCCGGTCCTGAATCAGCCGGAGCACCGCGCTTCCCGGCCGGACCCGATGGTGCTGCTCCAGCCAGGCACACAATCCGGCCGGGACGTTTTCCCATTCGAGGGTAACGGCGTGAACCTGCTGAGAAAACGCTTCGCGCGCGGCAGTGTCGGAAAAGGGGGCGGTACAGGAGTAGGCGGCCAGGCGATGCGCAGGGGCTCCGGCATCGGGATCCCAGACGGCCACATGGTAGCCCATCCGGTGGGCCGCTCCAGCGAACATTGCTCCGAGTTGCCCGCCCCCCAAGACGCCCAGCATGGATCCTGGTTCGATGCTCGGGTCTGTCACGACTGCCGGCTTGCCGCCTCCGCCTCGAGATTGCCTAAACTGGTGCCCTGCGCCTCCGGAGAGTTGAGCACGCTTTCGGTTAACATCGTGCGAAAGGCCTTCACGCGGCTGGCAATCTCCGGGTAACGGCCGGCGAGAATCTGCCCTGCCAGCAGGCCGGCATTCTCGGCCGCGCCGATCGCCACTGTCGCCACGGGAATGCCTTTCGGCATTTGCACGATGGACAGCAGCGAATCAAGTCCACGGAGATATTCCGTAGGGATAGGCACTCCGATCACGGGCAGATGAGTCTTCGCAGCCAGCATGCCGGGGAGATGTGCGGCGCCGCCGGCCCCAGCAATAATCACTTCAATGCCGCGGCCCGATGCCGTGGACGCATACTCGAAGAGCCGGTCGGGTGTCCGGTGTGCGGAGACCACGAGCAGTTCATAGGGTATTTCGAGCTCCGCCAGGATGGCGCCTGCTTTTTCCAGGATAGGAAAGTCGGACTTGCTGCCGCCTAACACGGCGACGACCGGCTTTCGATCCGACATATCGAACGGACCCTTTTGTGGTGATCGGCTTCCTTTTCGTCCTGCCCCAGTCATGCACACCCCTTTCCTGGTTCGCCCTCGTGATAAAATGCGATCACCTTAACGACTCTGCCTGTGATGGTCAAGGCGCGGCTGCCACCTCTCCCCCGTAGCTCCAATCCGCTTGAAAAATTGACCTGGCCGGCTCTTTTCTTCTATGATAATTGCGTTTTGTTCCTACCGCTCCCTTCGACAGACGACATTTAAAAGGGGGGTCCGTGGCTCGCCTGGGTCTGGGTCTCAAGAACAAAGTCCGGTCGCTCGTCCAACAAGAATCCGGCTTGGACGAAATCTCTGTTGATGATCTCGCCACGTCATCGAAGCTCCGGTCTTGGGAAGCCGTTCAAATACCGGAACGTCTGAAGTTTTCGTCGCGTCTCGCCATCAAACTCGTCGTTCTCTTCCTCCTCATCATCGCCTTTGTTCCCTGGACCCAAACCATTACGGTGACCGGCCAACTGTCTGCCTATAATCCCTATGAACGCCCGCAGGATATTGAGGCGCAGATTACCGGACGGATCAAGAAATGGCATGTCTTTGAAGGGGTCCGCGTGAAACAAGGGGACTTGATCCTGGAACTGGACGATTACGACCCGAATTTCATGTCTCCCGAACTCTTGAATTTCTTTGCTCAACGCAAGAAGGCTCTGGAAGATACCAGAAAAGCGGCCCTTGCCCGCGTCGAGCAGTTGGACAAACGCATCAAGGAAATGCAGAACCTGGTCAAATCGGCGGTGCCCTCGGCCCAAGCTCGTGTCGTGGAGGCCGAGAACAAAGTTCGCGAAGCCCATCAAAAGGTCGAGGCCGCGAAGATTGCTGTCGCGACGGCCGGGCTGAATGTCGATCGCCATCGGCAGATGGCGGAACAAGGACTCGTCTCGCAGCGTGAACTGGAATTGGCCCTCCAGTCCGCGATCGCCAGCCAGGCCGATCTCCAGGGAGCCCAAGCCAATCTGAAAGGGGCCGAGCAAGCGATGAAGGCCCTCAGTTTCGGGCGGGATCAAGTCAACGCGGAAGTGTTGCAACGTCTGCTGGAGGCGGAAGCGGCTCGCGATGCCTCCGTGGCCGAAGCGGCCCGGGCCGCCGACCAATTGGCGGATATCTCGCTCCGGCAGTCCAACGCCGAGCAACGCCGCCTCGCCAGCCGCGTGCTGGCGCCGGTCGACGGCACGGTCGTCAGAATGGCGCAAGCCGGCGTCGGAGAAACCTTGCGGCAGGGCGATAAGATCGTCCGGCTCTCGCCGACGAGTCTCGATAAGGCGATAGAAATGACGGCGGACGGGCTCGACGCCCCGCTGTTGAATGTCGGCCGGAAAGTCAAAATTCTGTTCTACGGCATCCCGGCGATTCCGCTGCCGGCCTGGCCCGAGCTCATGGCAGGGACCTATTCCGGCGTCATCAAAGTAGTCGATCAGGTGGATGACGGGAAGGGCAATTTCCGGTTTTGGGTCGTCCCCGATCCGGAAGATCGTCCCTGGCCGGATCAATCCCATGTCAGACAGGGGACGAAAGCGATGGGGTGGGTGGTCCTCAATCGCGTTCCGCTATGGTACGAGCTGTGGCGGCGGTTCAATCTCTTCCCGCCGGATTATCAGGAACGGCCGCCGAGTTTGATTGATACGCTCTTGCCCAAAGCGGGACGAGGTGCGAAGTAATCGTCGATCAGTGTGCCGGTCTCACTCGCCACTTGTCCAGTTTCCGCGACTGCCTCCTTGTCCGCACCGGTGACGATGGGCATTCGCCGTCCAACACGCATCCGAAAGGAGTCGTTCTATGAAGTGCCTGAGGATCCTCACGCTCGCGTGGCTGCTCGTATCCCCGCTGGCCGCATCAGCGGCGCCTCCGGTGGAGCCGCCGGCCGCAAAACCGCTTCCTCCTGTTCCGCTGAGTCTCGACGAACTGCATGCGTGGATCGATCGTTCGCATCCGCTCCTGAAGGGAGCCGGTACCGAAAAAGTGATGGCGCGCGGGAAAATGCTGAAAGCGCTGGGAGCGTTTGAGCCTATTTTAGTCAATGACACGGAACTCGAACGTTTCATTTCCAGCTCCAATCCACAAAAGGGTACTCAAACGGTCGGTTTCAACGATACGCTGATCGAAGCCCGCCATCCCTGGGGATTCCGTGGCAGTGCCGGATTTCGTCAGGCGATCGGCGACGCCGTCATCCCGGACCTCTCGTTCGGAAACAACCAACAACTCATTTTGGGCGGGTTTTTCCCGCTGCTGAGAGGCTTGATGGTGAATCCAGAAAACGCCGAGCTGCAACGGTCGGAATTGGCCGATCCTCGCGCCGACGTGAAAATCGCTCAGACCCGGCAGGACCTCTTCCTCGCTGCGGCCTCTCAGTTCTGGGATTGGGTTGCCGCCACGAAATATGTCGACGTGCAGAAGCGGGCCTTATCAGTGTCCGAAGACCGGTATAGACAGGTGGAGGGCCGCGCCAAAGCCGGTGCCGTCGCGCCGCTCGATGTGGTGGAGGCCGGCCAGGAAGTACAGCGCCGCCGTGAAGTGACCATTGCCGCCCAACGGACCCTGGAGCAGGAGCAATTCAAGCTGTCGATGTTCCTCTGGGAACAGGGTACGCCGACCCTCCCGCCCGCCGATCGTGTGCCTGAATTTCCGGCACAGGTGTTGTCTCCCTCCACGGACACCGTCAAGATACACAAGCTCCAGGCGAGACAAGAACGCCCGGAGGTGAAGGAGGTCGACATCGAAGCGAAGGTCAATAATATCGACCTGGCTCTGGCCAAGAACAACCTGCTGCCGAGTCTGGACGCCGAAGCCGCGCCGGCCCGGGCCCCGGAGAAATTCGTGCTGGGACTCGGCTACCGGTTCGGACTGGAACTGCGTATTCCCATTTTGCAACGCCGAAGCCGTGGCCAGGTGCTGGAGGCGCAGGCCCAAGCCGATAAACTGGTGCTCGTGCAGCACTTCCGCGAGCAGCAAGTGGTCGTGGACGTGGATAACGCGCTTTCGGCGATGGAGCGGGCGAAGGAACGGATGGACGCGGCGGCCCAATCCCTGCGGCTCGCCAAGACCCTCGAAGAGGGGGAACGGTTCCGGTTCAGCCTCGGTGCGACCAGCGTGCTCTTCGTCAACCTCAGAGAACGGAACTCGGTGGATTCCGAGATCCAGGTCATTCGAGCCAAAGCCGACTACCATAAGGCGCAAGCCCTCTATCAGTGGGCCATCGGTGCCTGGGCGAAAAGCAATCCGAGCGCCGTGCCGGTCAATTACCGGGCGCGCGACTAACGCGCCGCCGCATGGCAATTCCCCATGGAGTTTGCTAGGTTGAGGCATCGGTGGGCACAGCGTGATGTTCCGGACGCGCCTGGCATCAGCAGCGGGTGCCCCGGTGGTGCTCTAAGGATTGGACGGGATGGCGCAGGATCATATTGACAACCACCCGAATCTGTTTCAGGCAATGTTAGGTCATTTGGGGCTCCTGTTTCGCCTCGAGCGGAGGATTCTCGCCCTCATCTTTTCCTACTCCCTGGCGATCGGACTCTTTTCCCTCATCGTTCCTTTGACCGTACAGGAACTGGTGAACACGTTCGCTTTTGCCATTCAGCCCATTACGATCGTGACGCTGGCGGGTGTGATGGTCGCGGCACTCGCCTTCGTCGGCGCCTTTAAGACGCTGCAATACTATGCGGTCGAGGTGCTCGAACGTCGCGTCTTCGCCCGCATCACGATTGCCATGACCCAACAGCTGCCGCATTTCCGTTTCCAGGGCTTCAAGCCGCGTTTCGCCAACTACTTTACGGAGACGGTATTCATGCAGCGGGCCCTGTCGGTGCTCCTGGTGGACCTGATCAACGTCGTCGTGGTCGGCGCCGTGGGCATGACGATCCTTGTGTTCTACCATCCCTACTTCCTGCTGTTCGACGCGTTGCTGCTCGTGGGGTTCAACGTCATCTTCTTCCTGCTGTCTCACGGCGGGCTGCGGACGACCATCGACATGTCGCACGCGAAATACGAGATACTGCACTGGGTGCAGGAAATTTCCTATAACCTGCTCCACTTCAAAGCGACGGACAGTCAACCCTTGCTGATGCACCGGACGGATGAACTGGTCGAGAAGTACGTGCAGAGCCGGCGGGCGCGGTTTGCCGTGCTGCTCCGCCAGTATGTGGGCTCCGTGGCCTGGCAAGCCATCGCGCACAGCGGCCTGCTGGCCACAGCCGGATGGCTCCTGTCCATCGGGCAGCTGACGATCGGACAACTGGTGGCCGCCGAAGTGGTCGTGGGCGGCCTGCTCATTAACTTTGACGCCATCGTGAAGCGTATGGGCCACGTCTATTACTTCCTCACGGCTCTGGCTGAACTGGACATGTTTTTCTCTCTTCCGAAAGATCAGAACTTAGCCACCTTGTCCGTGCCGTTGCCTGATCCGACCGTGCATGGCATTCGAGTGACCTGCAAGGAGTTGTCGGTTAATCATGCCGGGAATCCGATCTTCGAGAACTTCAACCTGGAGGTCACCCCTGGAGAAAAAATCGGCATCTATGCCAGCACCACCGTGGCCAAAACCGCCTTGGCGAGAGTGCTGGCGGGCCTGGAACCGCCCAGCAGCGGGGTCATTCGCTACAATGGCATCGATCTCCGGCACCTCGACCTCAATGCGATCAACCGCTACCGGGGCTTCATGCTGGACTCCCAACTTTCGCTATTCGAGGGGACGATCGAAGACAACATCGTGCTCGGCCGGAACTACGTCCCGTACAGCGATGTGCGGTGGGCGCTCCGCTTTACCGAACTCGAAGAAGAGATCGACGCGCTCCCCCAAGGGATCAAAACGCATGTGCGCATGCCGGGAAAGATCCTGGCGCCCACGCATATCCTGCGGATTCTGCTGGCACGGGCGATTCTTGCCCGGCCGCAGATCCTGATCTTTGACGGGATCATTCACAACATGCAGCCCACCATGCGGGAAACGATTTTGCGCCGGTTGTGCTCGAAGGACGAACCCTGGTCGGTCATCTTTGTTTCCAACGATCCCAACCTGACGTCCCAAGTCGACCGCCGGATCATTCTCGACTGAGCGAAGGAGTCTCTGTGCGCCTATTGCCCCGTCTCTCACTGCCCAAGCCCACCTTTCCTCAGCTCCTGATCAGTGTGATGATTGCCGGATTAGGCTGGTACAGCGGCCAAGCGCTTAGCCAGATCGATCAGGACCTCCGGATTATGTACACCGAATACACGCTCGGAGCTGCGGACCTGGCGCATATTTCGGCGGACGTCATACGCTATCGCAACACGATCATTCGAGCCTTGGAAGCGGACGACAGAGATGAGTTTGAGCGCATCACAGAATCACTGCCGCATCAACGGGCTCGGATCCAACATGCCGTCGACCGGTATGCGGCGGCCGGCTTGCGGGTCTCACGCAGCGGCCGGAGCGAACCGGAAGACATTGAGGCGGTGCGGCGCAGTCTCGATCAATATTTTTCCGTCGCGAGCATCACTATCCAACTGTTGACGCAAGAATGGAACATGGCCTCAACGGCCGACCGCGAGGTCTTGCGCCGAAAGGCGGAAGAACATGCCTCCGACAACGGCGGCCCGAAAATGATTCAGGTCAGTCTCGCGCTGGATCGCCTATTGGATACGGTCGCCGACGTCGCCAAAGACATGCGGGATGAAGGCACGAGAACCATTCAATACAGTAGCACGTTGTTGGTGGGCGGGAGCTTCTTCATTGCCGTTCTGAATCTGCTGATGAGCCGGCGTCGATCGACACCCGAGGAGGAGCCGGCTGCCCATACCACCGACGTCGCCGCCCATGCGCCGTCTTCCCCTCTGCCTCTCGGCTCCTCCACGACTCCGCACTAGCGCACTGACCGGGAGAACGGGTCATCCTCTGCCGACCGCGTCGAATAATTGGCGCCGCTCGTCGTTATCGAGCTCTTTCCATTCGCCTTCATGCAGCCCTTCTATGGTGATGTGCATAATCCGCACTCGATGCAGGCGCCTGACCCGATATCCCAGGGCCTGACACATGCGCCTGATCTGGCGATTACGCCCTTCCGTCAAGATGATCCGGAATTGAGCCGGCCGGCCGGTCCCGTAAAGCCGGCAAGGGTTCGTCATGCGGCCAAGCACCATCACGCCATGCGTCATCTGCTCGAGAAAGGTCTGGGTGAAGGGTCGGTCCAGGTCCACGAGATATTCCCGCTCATGCCCGAATTCGGTTCGGAGGATCTCATTCACGATGTTGCCGTCATTGGTCAGCAGAATGAGGCCGGAGGAATCTTTATCGAGCCGGCCAATGGGGAAAATCCGCTCAGGATGGCCGATCTCGGCAATGATGTTGCGCTCGACATGCGATTCGCTCGTCGTCGTCACGCCGACCGGCTTGTGATACTTGATATAGACCGGCGCGTGACCCCATGGAATGACCTCCCCACGGCGCGCAACGATGTCGCCTGGCGCAACCTGATCACCGAGTTTGGCCACGCGGCCGTTGATGGTGACGGCGCCGCTTTCGATGAGGCGATCCGCCTCGCGGCGCGAACAGATGCCGTGCTCGGTGAAAAACTTATTGATGCGGATGGTTGTCGTCACGGACGGTGCAGCGGGTCAGTGGATCCGACGGCCGGCCCGAATGCGCCCGAGTATGCGATACAGCAACCGGGCGACGCAAAATTGGGGAGCGACGAATCCCTCGATGGGAGCGATTTCACTGACATCCATACCGATGATTCCCGGGCCGTTGGCAAGCGCCGTGATGAGATTCAGGGTATCGTACCAGCCCAGCCCCCCCGGCTCAGGGGTGCCCAGGGCCGGCATGATCGACGCGTCCAGCCCGTCACAATCGAAGGTCAGATAGACAGGCCCCCGGCAGGCCGCCACGACCTCGGGAATCCACCGGGACGCGTGACCGCCATACGGACCGGACGGATCCAAAATCCTGGACGCAAAGAACGTGGTGATACGATCGGTCTTTTTAATGCGCTCGATCTCTTCCAGACTGATTGACCGGATTCCGACCTGCACGAGCGCGTGACCGTCCTCCACCACCCGCGCCATTACGCTCGCATGACTGAACGGGTTTCCCTGGTAGGCATCACGGAGATCGCCATGGGCGTCGATCTGCACCACGCACATCTCCGGATAACGGGCGGCGTGCGCCCGGATGGCGCCGAGCGCCCCGGTGTGTTCGCCTGTCAACGTGAGCAAGAACCGGCCGGTCCCGACGTGGGGCGCCACAAAGGCTTGTATCGCCTCGACGGCTTCCCGGTCGACCTTGCCTCGAAGATCCAAGGGGGACTTTGTTGCGATGCCGCCCCAGTCGCGAAACGGTTCACGCTCGAGTTGCTCATCGTAGAATTCAACTTGTGCGGAGGCTTCGATGATGGCGGACGGACCGCGATCGGACCCGAGGATATAGCTGGAGGTATGCTCGTAGGGAGCGGGCAGCACATAGACGCCTGCCCGTTCAGGATGGCACCACGGTTCGTCGAGGCCCAGAAAGTTGTGGTCCGGACCTACCCAACCAGCGGGAAGCGTCATGGAATCTCTTATACCATACGCGGGCGCCGATGTGACATTGGGATTTCCTCTGCAGCCGGCGGCTAGCGGCGGGAACGTTTCGGAAGGTTCTCTTCAGGTATGAACACGGCCAGGGCCACCACGGTAGTCCACTTATTCGGCTTCCCAACGGCAGACTGAGTGATATTCAAGGTCCGGACGATCTTCCCGGCCATTTTAAAGACTTGCTCACGCTCTTTCCAGGCGATGTCGGGATCGAACTCGACGCCTAGCGTGGTCGCCAGCATTTGCGCCGCGAGGTCTTCCGTGTACTCGCCGGTTTCTTCATCCGTCTCGCCATGTGCATGATGCTCGGACAAATACCCATAGGTCCGGCGGTCCGTGGGGATCGCCAGTCCGATCGAGGCTGAGACGAGGCGATTCCGTTCGTTGGTCTCGGAACGGGCCATGACACAAAAGGTGATTTCACCGGGATTCAGAAGTTTTTCCCCGCGCTTTCGGGGAACGATCTTGCAATTCGGCGGAAGAATCGACGAGACGCTCACCAGATTGCAATAGGCCACGCCGGCACTGCGCAAGGCCTGTTCGAAGGAGGCCAGCTTCTCTTTGTGTACGCCGACCCCTCTCGTCAGAAACATATGCGTAGGTACCATAGCCCCTCTTCCCCCTTATCTAACGTGACATGTGCCGGTGCGTTCCGGGCCGCTGTTGTATCAAGATTGGTCCCGCTTCGCAATATCCCGCGCGGGATTTTCTTTATCGGGCGCCGCCCGGCTCTTTCAAATTCAGGACGAGAAGCCGCGGCTCCGTCATGTCTTCGATGGCAGACCGGATTCCCTCGCGTCCCAAGCCGGAGTCTTTGACGCCCCCGTACGGCATGTGGTCCGCGCGAAAGGTCGGAATTTCGTTGGCCAGCACGGCGCCGACTTCCAAATGCCGGAAGGCATGAAAGATCTTGTTTACGTCCTGCGTAAAGACACCCGCTTGCAGGCCATAATCCGATTGGTTCAACGCCGTGATGGCCTCATCGAGATGCCGATAGGGCGTGACCGTGACGACGGGCCCGAAGACCTCCTGACAAGACACCTTCATATCCGGCTTCACATTGCCTAAGACGGTGGCCTCCACGACAGAGCCCATGCGCTTGCCGCCCAAGAGCACGCGTGCCCCTTGCGCCACGGCTTCGGCAATCCACTGCTCCACACGTTGGGCCGCCGCCTGATCGATGAGCGGTCCGACCACCGTCGCCTCGTCCGTCGGATCTCCCGCTTTGAGCCGGGCCACCTGCATGAGCAGTTTGGTCGTGAAGAGGTCCGCAATCGTGTGATGCGCAAAGACGCGTTGGACGGAAATACATGTTTGACCGGCATATCCGAACCCGCCTGTCGCGCACCGTTGCGCCGAAAGGTCCAGATCGGCGTCGGGTTCAATAATCACTCCGGCATTGCCGCCGAGCTCCAGCGTCACTTTTTTCTTACCGCACTTGGCTTTCAACATCCATCCGACCGGCGCGCTCCCCGTGAAGCTCAACAACTTGAATCGTGGGTCCGCGACCAAGCGTTCGGCGATCACGTTGTCACACGGGATGATATTGAGTCCGCCCGGCGGCACCCCGGCCTCCAAGGCGACCTCTCCAAGCAACAATGCGGTCAGGGGCGCCTGTGGGGCCGGTTTGATCAAAATCGGGTTGCCTGAGGCCAACGCCGGCGCCACTTTGTGGGCGACGAGGTTCAGGGGAAAATTAAAAGGGGTAATGCCTAAAATGGGTCCGATGGGAAACCGGCGGAGAATGCCGAGATGGGAATCGGTGTTGGGCGTCCAATCCAGCGGGACGACCTCCCCCGCGATGCGTCGGGCTTCTTCAGCCGCCACCGTAAAGGTCTGCACCGCCCGGCTCACCTCGCGGCGGGCGTCTGTGATCGGTTTTCCGGCCTCCGCTGTGATGCTGCCTGCAAACTCGTCCCGGCGTCTGTAGATTAGAGCGGCGATTTGTTGGAGGATGTTATAGCGGGCATGCCCCGCCAGGGCGGCCATCGGCCCCGCCGCGCTTGAGGTGGAAGCAATGGCTTGTTCGGCATCCGATTCCGTGGCCTGGGCCACCTCGGCGACCACCTGCCCCGTGAACGGGTTCACGACCCGTGAGGTGATTTCGCCAGGTTTCCATTGGCCATGAACGAGAAATGGACGTGGTCCCTGCAAGGACGCGCTCGCTCCTACTGCCAGCGGTTACTCGTTGACTTCGACAGGTGCCGTCGCTTCGACGGAAGGTTCCGCACTGGCAGTGGCCTGTTGTGCGGCCACAGCCTTCGCGATCAATTCTTCCGTGCCCCAATCCCGCACGGCGTCCAGTGTAAAGCCTTCGTATGTCGAGACACCATGACAAGAGGGGCAATCCGGCATGGGCACTTTTCGGTAGTACACCTCGCCCAAGCAGGACATACACACCCAGAAATCATCATCGCGATGGGAGACGGGCCAGAAGGACTGCGTCGAAGCCATAAGATGATCCTACCTTGCTACATGGATGGTTGCGGGTTCCAATAGCGCCCCGGCCAGCACCGTGGGCCCTCCCGTATCGGGCGCGGGGGCTGCCTTCGAATGTGGAGCATGGCTCAGAAGGCGGTCGATTTCTTCGGCGAACATGTCGAAGGGAAAGGCGCCGGGGATCGCGATCGCCGGTTTTTTCTCTGTCGGTTCACTCGCGGTTTGCATCAAGATAAACCCGGGAGTACCGTGGAATCCCCATCGATTCGCTTCTTCACGGTCCGTAAAAATCGCCTTCGTGTACCGCCCGTCTTTCAAACATCGCTCAAAGGCCGGTTGGTCCAACCCCAGGACGGCGGCATGGCGAAGATAGACGGTCTTTTCCAAACGGCCGCCTTCGGCAAACAGTCGGTCGTGCATCGCCCAATACTTCCCTTGCGCGCCGGCACAGCGCGCCGCGGTGGCCGCCTCCACCCCGGGCCCCTGATCGGCTCGGGGATAGTCCCGATAGAGAAACCGTACTTTGCCGGTATCGACGTACCGCGCCTGAATGCGCGGCCAGGTTTCCTTAAAAAACTTCAGACAATAGCCGCAGGTAAAATCGGAATATTCGATCAGGGTCACAGGCGCATTCGCTTGGCCCCGCACGCGGCCATCGGCATCCTGGGCATCGCCGGCCCGAAGAGACGACGCACCCTGAGGCCAGGCGAGCAGGATCAGGGCGAGGACGCAAATTAGACGCCTCTTCATGCGCGCCGTTCCGAACGGGATTTTTTCCGCTCGAGCAACCCCATCATGAGGAGGGGCCACACTACAGTGGCATCACTGAGGACTTCGGCAAACCGCCCGCCTTCTTTGGGTGGCACAAACTTTCCCCAAGAGATGCCTTCCTGGTACGTGCAGCCGCTGAGCCCGCCCCAATAATCCGGTTCGGGGCAAATCCTCACTCCATAATGAAACCGCGGGGGTTTGACATTCAACCCCAGACGCACGTTGCCGATCTCAATATAGGGCCCGACCTGCTGCGCCCAATTGCGGGGCACGCCGCCGCCGATCGTGAAGATGCCCAACTTCTTGGCCGAAAGCACATGATCGGCGTAACTGTTGAGGTCCAGATACGGATTAAAGGAGGGATACGCTCGATGGATGCTCTGCAAGACATCGAGATCTCCGCCTTCACCGGCTTGAGAACGCGCTCGATCAATGACACGTCCCATGGCCCATGTTCCCACGTCCAATCCCATTTCGGAGTCGGTAAACGCCGGAATGAACACCGGGACATTTTTCAGATAGGCGCTCTTTAAAATGCCATCGCCATCAAACTCCTCCGCCAACGTCTTCCCCAATTCGCGCGTGAGGACCTCGGAGGAAAGGGGCTGGTCGTGATCGACTCGTTTGAGCGTCTGCGACACGACATGCTCCACATAATTCAAATTCGTTTCCATCTCCAGCGTGTCGTAGACGCGGTTATAGCCTTTGTGAAACAACTCTTCGTCGCTCATCGAAGGAGAATGGCGATAGTGCGTTTTGCCGACCGATTCACTGAGCCCATGCGCGATGAGGGCGCCCGTCGAGATAATGCAATGCACCATCCCCTGATCGACCATGGTGCTGATGATCTTCCCCATCTTGGCAATCGTCATGGCGCCCGACAGGGTCATGACGACTTTGCAGTCAGGGTCGTTGATCATGGCCCAGAGCACTTCGAAGGCCTCGCCGAGACGACGCCCGCCGAAGGCCGTCTTCCCCATGGCGACCAACAGATCGTTGAAGGAGGAAATCTTCTCGGGATCCAGCGGCTCAAGCGCCTCTAATCCGTCTTTTGCACCGTCATGAAATTCGCGGGTTGCCATGGCCCCATCCTGAGAGGAAAAAAATTTTTGAAAGCGCTTTCCTTATACACAACCGATGATACAGGCGTCAATGAAGGAGCACGACCATCAATAGGATTGCAACGCCACCGGCTGCGCCGAGCGGCAATTCACGGAGAGACGTCATCGATTCCGTCCCTGCCGGAACGATTGCTGAGAGATAAACGATGCGAAGGATCTCTCGGTCACTCGGGCGCCGTCCCGGGATTTTTCTGGTATGGAATGGACAGCGGGACGCGGGCACGAGGGTGGTGGTCCCAACGGGATTTGAACCCGTGTTTAAGCCTTGAGAGGGCTCCGTCCTAGGCCAGGCTAGACGATGGGACCATCCGTGCTCGGTCGTTCGACGGTACCATATTGCCTTTTTGGTTTGCAATGAGATCACGGTGCGACGCCTCTCGCTTGCTTCCCTTTGCCCGTCGGTTTATAAGCAGCGGATGCGGCGAGAAAGCCGTGAGCACCAACCTCAGATGAATGCCAGCCGGAGAACGATGACCATCAACCTGCGTATCATCGTGTGCCTTGCAGCCGTTGGCTGTACACCGCATTCTTTCGACGAACACCGTCCATCGATGCCCCGATTCAGTTCAAGCCAAGGTGAGCCGGACCAAGCCGACTATGACCATCATTTATACTGAGCCGACGCATGATCAAGCGGGACGTCCGATCACGGCACTCAGTAAAACGACGATCTACTATGATGTGGGGAACGGTCGGATGCCGGTAAAAGAAGTGCCGTCTACACGTCCGGCCGGCGGCGGACAAGTTTCAGAAACCATTACCCTGCCGATCCCTCCCGATGGTCAAGAGGGGCTGGTCAACATCTGCGTAACGGCTACTGACCGGCATGGCAACGAAAGTCCGATGACCCCGTAATGTGGCTTTTCCGATGAGTGCAGAATCCTGTGACCTGGAGCGCAGCACCTCCTTGACAGCCACGGGCGACAAGCCTAGCCTGGGGCTTCCATGCTCGGATGGAGCATGACGACCCGTTTCATTGGGCCCCATGATGGACGAAACGGTTGAACGACGAAAAACAGACCCCGCTCCTACCGCGGATGGTGCCCTCGGCGTCAGGCGCAAGCCGGGAATCGAACTCCTTATCGGCTCCAATATCTTTCGTAACACCAATGGCGTGGTCAAGATCCAGGGAAAGGAGCAACTGGTCCTCGAGGCCAAAGAGGGCCTGCTCTACGCCACCATCGATCTCTATAATGAAGCGGGTGCCCATGTCGCCCATATTCGCCGTAATGTATTGCTGTTAAATCAGACCGGTCAGTTCGCCGTTGAGCTGCATCCGATAGGACTCGATGCGGCATCCGGGGCGCCGGCAGTCCGCATTCTGGACCAGCAAGCCGGCACACTGGCCCTTGAGGCGACCGTGAGAGCCGACGATAAGATCGATATAACGGCTGGAAAGTTCTACTCGCATAAAGGCACGGCGGTCGAAATCACGCCGCACTATTGCCGAATCGGCTCGGGGACGACCCGCTTCGGAGATATTGTGGAGAATCGTGGCGGCACCGTGGTGCTGGGATGACGTTCTAGGAGAGACCCTACCCGCAAGACTTCTCACCCCGTCTCGGCTCGATGGTCTCCCCGTTCCTCACCGCGGTGCGGAAACGAAAGAATCTTTTGCCATCGCCGTTGCTTTTTATAGAATGGATCTATGGCTGATATCATCAAACCCAGCATTCAGGCCTTCCTGGTCTGTGATCAGGTCATCGAAGACAGCCTGACCAAAAAAAAGAGCCTCATCGGCATCTTTACCCATCTTCAAGCGGTGGCCTTCCCGTTCCAGCACCAGCAGATGGGATTGTATTTCTGCCTGACCGATGCGGAAGGCACCTATCACTTCGACATCGATTTGGTCTATCTCAATAACGAACAGTTGGTCTGCCGGGCGACACTCCCGAACATTACCATTGGTGACCGTCTCCAGATTTCCGACTTCGGCATCAATATTCCATCGTTGGTGTTCCCCGCCCCCGGGCGTTACGAGTTCCGGCTGAGGATGGAAGGCCATCTCATCGCTCAGAAAGACTTCAACGTGATCCAGATGCCGACCCATCAAACGGAACCCGCGCCCTAGGTCCTCTCCGGACCACTTCTCCGCTGCACCGGTCTGTGGTAGAACAATTCGCACGAGCAGCTAACTAATAATCGATAGTCCCCCTATGACCACTCCGACTCCCATGGATTCATCCGACTTTATTCGAGATATCGTGGCGGCCGACCGGGCGGCCGGCAGACACGAGGGCCGCGTCGTCACCCGTTTCCCGCCGGAGCCGAACGGGTATCTCCACATCGGTCATGCCAAGTCCATCTGTCTGAATTTCGGAATTGCCGCGGAAAACCCCGGCGGCGTCTGTCATTTGCGTTTCGATGACACCAATCCCACGACGGAAGACCCCGAGTACGTCGAGGCCATTCAGCAGGACGTCCGCTGGCTTGGCTTTGATTGGCATGGAAAGATGTTTTTCGCCTCGGATTACTTCGAGCAGCTGTACGTCTTTGCCGAGACCCTGATTACAAAAGAGAAGGCCTACGTCGACAGCCTGACCGCGGAGCAGATGCGGCAGTATCGCGGCACACTGACCGAACCCGGGTGCGACAGCCCGTATCGAACCCGGTCCGTCCAGGAGAATCTCGATCTCTTCCGGCGCATGCGAGCGGGCGAGTTTCCGGACGGGACACATGTCCTGCGCGCCAAGATCGACATGGCCTCTCCCAACATGAACCTGCGGGATCCGGTTCTGTATCGCATCCGCCATGCCGCTCATTACCGGACCGGCACGGCCTGGTGCATCTATCCGGCCTATGACTTCGCGCACCCGCTGTCAGACGCCATCGAAGGGATCACGCACTCGGTGTGCACGCTGGAATTTGAAGATCACCGTCCGCTGTATGACTGGGTGGTCGCCGAAAGCGAGGCGCCCCATCGCCCTCAGCAGATCGAGTTTGCCCGGTTGAACTTGACCTTCACCGTCATGAGCAAGCGCAAGCTCCTGGAACTCGTCGCCAAGAAACTGGTGGCCGGCTGGGACGATCCGCGCCTGCCTACGATCAAAGGTCTTCGCCGCCGAGGCTATACTCCCGAGGCGATCCGTGCCTTCTGCAACCACATCGGGGTTGGCAAGCGGGACGCCGTCGTAGAACTGCAGCTTCTGGAGCATTTCATCCGGGAGAATTTGAATCGACACTCGCCCCGGGTCATGGCGGTCTTACGGCCGCTGAAGGTCATCATCGACAACTACCCGGAAGGCGCGGTTGAAGAACTCGAGGCCGTCAACAATCCTGAAGATCCATCGGCTGGTACGAGGCACGTGCCCTTTTCCCGCATCCTGTACATTGAGCAAGAGGATTTCCGGGAGGATCCTCCGAAACAATTCTACCGGCTGGCCCCCGGCCGTGAAGTGCGTCTGCGGTATGCCTACATCATCAAATGCGTCGGGGTCTCCAGGGACCCGCAGACCGGTGCCGTGACGGAACTCCATTGCACCTATGATCCGGAGACCAAAAGCGGATCGTCACAGGAGCAACGCAAAGTGAAGGCGACCATTCATTGGGTGTCAGCCGCCCACGCGCTCGAAGCGGAGGTTCGCCTGTACAACCCGCTGCTCGTCACCGACCCCGCCAAGGTACCGGCGACCGAGGACTGGACTCAGCATTTGAATCCGCAGTCGCTGGAGCGCCTGACCGGCTGTCTGGTCGAACCGAGCCTGGGCCACGCTCAAACGGGGGCACGCTTCCAATTCGAGCGGCAAGGATACTTCTGCGTGGACCGGGATTCCTCCGGAGACGCGCTTGTGTTCAACCGCACCGTACCGCTCAAAGATACTTGGGCGAAAATCGAAAAGGCTCAACAGGCTCGGTAGCACACTCGTCCTGGTCTCGTTTCCCTCTCTCTTACCGGCGCTTCGGGCTTCTTTGAGCACCCCTTCTGCGAGTCGCTGGCCGGGCGGCGCGCGCCTGCCGTCTCAACTCATCAGAACTGAGCGATCAGGCTGCGGATGTTCGCTTAATACATGCGCCTCTGGATCGGCTCGGCTATGATGTCGCCATTGGACCGCCCGTTCCGCAACGACTGTGTCCCATTGCACCGTCAACCGCGATGTGCCTAAGCCGGCCGGATGCCACGCTCTCGGAGGCCGCTATGATCGAATGTCGAGAAGACCGAAGAATCCAAACCGATCTTCCGGTATTTTTCTCCACGAATGAACAGACCGACCTCCGGCAAGGCGCAGTCTTCGACGTCTCGGCCGGCGGCTGTGCCGTCACCAGTTCGTCCCGGTCACTCCGGGCACCGGCGTGCGACTGTTAATACGGGCCGTGGAAGTAGGGCCTCCGATTACAGTCCAGTCCGCGGCGGTTCGGTGGGCGGATCATAGCGAGTTCGGCGTCGAATTCTTGGACCTCACGGAGCTCGATCGCAACCGATTGCAGCGATTGCTGAATGCCGCTTCCTCGGGCAGAACTAAGCCGAATCGTCTCATGGCCGCGTAAAGCATCTTTTTGCATCCCTGATTCCAATGGTAGACTCTGACGCATGAGGTGCCCGCTCTGCCGTCAAGAGACCGCCTGGGCCAACAACCCCTGGCGGCCTTTCTGCTCAGAACGCTGCCAGCTCACGGATTTAGGAACGTGGGCCGCGGAGCAGTATCGAATCCCGGGACCCGCTTTAACGCTGGACTCTTCAGAGGCGGCCTCAGACGATCCTCCGAACGAACCGGCAGACGCAGCCCGCGACGGCGACTGAGCGGCAACAGGCTCTGTTCGTTCCCCATCCGAGTCGGAACGTCTGATCAAGCTGCATCTTAAGGATTCTTTTTCCCGCGACTTTCCCGGTTGGCAAGGCCGATCGATCTTGGTAAGGTCAAGCTCCGCGATCGATAACACGATCGATAAAAGGAGGAGCAGCGTCCATGATTTCCGCAAAGGGCTATGCCGCCATGAGTGCACGGGCTGAATTGCAGCCATTCTCATTCGAGCGGCGAGAGGTCGGGCCATCCGACGTGCTGATCAACATCACGCACTGCGGCATCTGCCATTCCGATATCCATCAGGCTCGCGACGAGTGGGGTGGATCCTTTTTCCCCATGGTTCCTGGACATGAAATCGTCGGCACGGTGACACAAGCCGGCCCAGCCGTGAAGCGCTTCCATGTCGGCGATACCGCAGGCGTCGGCTGCTTTGTGGACTCCTGCCGCATGTGCGCCGCCTGCCGTGAAGGGCTGGAACAATACTGTGAAGGCGGTATGGTCCTTACCTACAGCGGTAAGGACCGCCAAGGCCACATCACCCAGGGCGGGTATTCGTCGAACATTGTCGTCGACGAGAATTATGTCCTCCGCATACCCGAGACGCTGTCACGGGCCGGCGCGGCGCCCCTGCTCTGTGCGGGCATCACCACTTATTCGCCGCTCCGTCACTGGGGCATTGGGAAATATCATAAACTGGCGGTGGTCGGACTTGGGGGGCTCGGCCATATGGCGGTGAAGATTGCCAAGGCCCTGGGAACGGAGGTGACCGTACTGAGCACCTCCGATCGAAAACGAAAGGAGGCAGAGCGCTTGGGCGCCGCCGACTTCGCCTCAACGTCGGACCCCGCCACATTCCGACGCTTCGCGCGCCGCTTTGATTTCATTCTGGATACCGTCTCTGCCCAGCATGATTACAATGCCTACATCAACTTGTTAAAAACTGATGGCACGCTGATTCTTGTGGGGGCCCCGGCCGAACCCGCTCCGCTCCAGCCGTTTCCTCTCATTCTCTACCGCCGGCAACTTGCCGGCTCTCTGATCGGCGGGATCCGGGAAACCCAAGCCATGCTGGATTTCTGCGCGGAGCACAAGATCGAATCGGACATCGAGGTGATCGGTATTCAACAGGTCAATCAGGCTTATGAACGTGTCTTACAAGGCGACGTGCGGTTCCGGTTCGTGATTGACCTAAGCACTTTGGCCTAACTCCTGCAGGCTGTAACATTTGGTTTGGCGGCAAAGCCCCTGTGCTCCGACGGCCTCTGGCCGATGACCCCAAAGGACGGGACAAGGCGTCTCAGAGCGAGACAAATAGCGCACCACCTCGAGGGATTTCCATGGACATGAAGAAGACGAGAGCCAAGGCTTCACGGTCGGTCAATGCCCATGCCCCGGCGGACGAGCCGAGCCGAACGTTGGTGGTCGATGTAGGAGCGACAGGCATCAAAGCCACGTTGATTAACGACCTCGGGATGCCTGTCGGGCATCGGATACGCCGCGAAACGCCGCCCTCTGGAAGTCCGGGTGAGGTCATGGACGTCGTGGTAGCCCTGGTAAAACAATTTGAATCGTTCGATCGAGTGGCCGTCGGTTTTCCCGGCGTCATTATCAACGGGATTGTGAAACAAGCACCGAATCTCGCCCCCGAGTGGCAGGACTTCAATATCGCGGAGGTGCTGCAACTTAGATTGCAGAAGCCGGTACGGGTCGCCAATGATGCGGACGTACAGGGTTTCGGCGCAATCTCCGGAACGGGCGTTGAAGTCGTCTTGACGCTCGGTACCGGTGTAGGGACGTCTCTATTCGTGGATGGCCGCCTCGTCCCTAACGTGGAGATCGGCAAGGACAATCTTCGAAACAAAGCCTTACAGAAGGTCGGGAAAAAAAAATGGAACAGACGCTTGGCCCGGTTCGTCAGGAAACTCGACAATATCTTTCACTTCACCCGTCTCTATATCGGTGGCGGCAATTCCCAAAAGGCAGACCTCAGCATCCTGCCACCCAATGTGACCATCGTGTCGAATATGAACGGCCTGATCGGCGGGATTGCACTGTGGCGCTACGCAGCGGAGAAACCGGTAGAGCCGCCCATTGAAGTCCAAGAAACTCAACGGGTCCTCAAACGCGTGTGACTGGGAGTATAGCTGGGGTACTTGGCAGTGGACCTGAGGTAGGTAGATCCAGAGAATGACGTCTACCAGTATGCGGTCACAACAATATTGGGCTAGGGAACTAGGAATCGAATCGAACCCGGGAGTCAGATCCATAAACGGACGTCTACCGCTCGCAATCCTCCAGCGCGGTACGGAGCAATCGATCTGGATGATAGGGAGTGGGAAAGTTTATTGCCGGCGGACTAGAAACCGAACTCGGGAGTCAGATTCAGAGACGGACGTACCCCTCGACGATCCCCCAGCGCGGTACAGAGCAAGCGATCTGGATGATAGGGAGTGGGAAAGTTTATTGGCTGGCGGACTAGAAACCGAACCCGGGAGTCAGATTCAGAGACGGACGTCTACCGCTCGACGATCCCCCAGCGCGGTACCGAACAATCGATCTGGATGATAGGGGTGGGAAAGATTGTTGGCTGGGGGACTAGGAATCGAACCTAGGTAGCCGGCTCCAAAGGCCGGCGTCCTACCGCTAGACGATCCCCCAGCGCGGTACGGAGCAGTCAATCTGGATGCTATGCGGTGGGAAAGATTTTTGGCTGGGGGACTAGGAATCGAACCTAGGTAGTCAGATCCAGAGACTGACGTCCTACCGCTAGACGATCCCCCAACCAGCGCTCACACTAATATAACGATCTCCGCCTCGTCAAGATCGGCCCCGCTTGGCTAAGAACTCGCCGGAGCCTGCACTGCTTCAGCCATAGCTTGCCGCAGACGTGACACAGTCCGGTCCCGGCCCAAAATTTCCATGACTTCAAACAGACCGGGGCTGGCGATGCGGCCGGTCAGGGCGACACGGACCGGTTGGGCGAGTTGCCCCATCTTGATACCTTCTTCTTCGACCAGTGCCTTGAACGTCTGTTCCCATTCCTCTCTGGAAAAAGCAGGAAAGGCCTCCAAGCGCGCGAGCAGCTTTCCTAAGAGCGGCGCGATTCCCGGCGTGAGATACTTTTTCGCGGCCTCTTCTTCAAAGACGGTGGCTTGTCCAAAGTACGGCCTGACCCACTCCACCATCTCAACAAGCGTCTTGGCACGTTCCTTCACCAACACCACGAGCTGCGCTAACCAAGATCCGGAGACAGCCTTAAGGTCTTCGCTGAAACCCGCGGCTTCCAACAGCGGTACCAGGGCTTGAGCCACTTCGCTGGGCGGACTCGTCTTGATGTATTCGGCGTTGATCCAAAGCAGCTTATCAGGGTTGAACACGGCCGGTGAAGTCTGCACGTGCTTCCAGGAAAATTTCTCAATCAAGTCCTGGCGCGTAAAGATTTCTTGATCGCCATGTGACCACCCAAGGCGCACCAGGTAGTTCACCATCGCCTCAGGCAGGTACCCCATCTCCTTGTACGCCATTATGGACGTCGCGCCATGCCTCTTCGAGAGTCGGGCCTTATCGGAGCCGAGGATCATCGGCAGGTGGCCGAAGCGTGGCACCGGAAAGCCCAGGGCGTCGAAGATGGGGATTTGCCGCGGTGTATTGGTCAAATGATCATCGCCGCGCACGACGTGCGTGATACCCATCAACGCGTCATCCACGACAACGGAAAAATTATAGGTCGGATAGCCGTTGGACCGAAGAATGATCAGATCGTCCAGCACCTGGTTGTCGAATACAATGGTGCCTTTGATCAAATCCTCCACCACTGTTTGGCCTTCCTCCGGGGCTCTGAACCTTAAGGCGGCGTCCTGAGTCGGATGAGTGAGCCCTAACTGACGGCAGCGGCCATCATACCGGGGCGAGAGCCCCTTGCCTTCGGCTTCTTTCCGTCGCGCATCGAGTTCCTCGGGCGTGCAGACGCACCAATAGGCCTTTCCTGACTCCAACAGTGCCATGGCGTGGCTTCTGTAGAGATCCATGCGCTCAGTCTGCCGGAACGGACCCTCATCCCACTGCAGTCCCACCCAGTTCAGGCCGTCGAGAATGGCTTGAATGGATTCCTCGGTGGAACGGCTTTGATCAGTGTCTTCTATGCGAAGAATGAACCGGCCCTGTTGTTGGCGGGCAAACAACCAATTGAACAAGGCCGTACGCACTCCACCAATGTGGAGAAACCCGGTGGGACTCGGCGCAAACCGTACGCGAACCTGCGTCATACCAATCTCATCAATAATAAAAAATAAAGAGGTGGGTATCTATAGCATGCAGCAAAAAGGCTTGTACACGGTACGATACGCCTTTGCCGACCTGCGAACGGATGGAACGCGGCATCCGCTCAGTGCTGGTTACCCGGACATGCGGGCGATGCGAAGAAAAGGCCGCACAACTCGTCAGATCAATGTCCTTCTTTCACCAGGTTCTTATTCACGGCGGGGATTTCAACGACAATATCTTGCGTTCCGTTTGGAACGCATTGGCAACCGAGCCGCGATTGCAGCGTCGTCATCGGCGCCTCCTCGAGTTGATCGAATTCGTCGTCTGTCCCCTCATTGCAACTGTCGAGGCCCTGCTTGACGATCACATGGCAGGTGGAACAAGCGCACACTCCTCCGCACACGTGTTCCAATTCCACGCCATTACTCATCGCCACATCCAGGATGCTTCCAGGTAAGCCGGTCGGGCCATAAGGAATCTTCGCAGGATCCACGGTCACTTTGGTTACGTCCCCGTCCGGGGCAATATAGGTGATGGTGTAGCCGGTTTTCGGTAGCTCGTACTCGGTCTTCTCAATGTAGGGATTGGTTCCACCCATGTTGCCATCCTTTCGATGTCTTCACTTCAACCCAATCGGTAAGTTGACAGCCTGAAAACTCACGTGCTATCTTAAGTCCGACCATATAGATCGGAGATCATTATAGTCTCCGACCTTTTAGATCGGCAATAGGCAATGCTGAAAATATCCAAAAAAGCAGACTACGCTCTGATGGCGCTCCAGCATATCGCGCTGGTTCAGTTCGGCGATATCACGCCGGGCCGTGTGGTCAATACGAAAGAGATCGCTGAAGAGTACAACATCCCGGTCGAGCTGCTGGCGAAAGTCCTGCAGACACTTGCCAAGTATGGGTTGATTGAAAGTCATAACGGGCCGAAGGGCGGCTACTTGTTGGCCCGGAAGGCTCATGACATTACGATCGCGCAGATTTTAGAAAGCATAGAAGGCCCCTTGGGGATTACGGATTGCTCCCATGAGAAAGAAGGAGATCTGTGCCTGCAGCGTGAACACTGCAACATTCGCACGCCGCTGCTCAAGGTTCAAGACAGCATTTACCAATTGCTCAGCAATATGACGCTGCAAGACATGATGGGTGGCACGCCCCTCATAACCATTCAGTCTTCTTCCACGGCACAAGGAGTCGCACGATGAAGCTGCCAATCTTTTTGGACAATCACTCAACCACTCCCATGGATCCTCGGGTACTGGAGGCGATGCTTCCGTATTTCGTTGAAAAATTCGGTAACGCCGCCAGCCGGAACCATGCATTCGGCTGGGCCGCCGAAGAAGCCGTGGAGCAAGCCCGCAAGCAAATCGCCAAGCTCATCAAAGCCGACCCGAAAGAGATCATCTTCACCAGCGGGGCGACGGAATCGGATAACTTGGCGCTCAAGGGCGTCCTGGAGATGTACAAAGAGAAGGGCACGCACATCATCACATCCGCCACGGAGCATCGCGCCGTCCTCGATACGGCGAAAGCGCTCGAAGGCAAAGGACTGGCCACCGTCACCTATCTCCCGGTTGATAAGCAGGGAATGGTCAAACCGGAAGACGTGAAAAACGCCATCACGGATAAGACGATCCTGATCTCGATTATGCTGGCCAACAACGAGATCGGAACCATCAATCCGGTCAAAGAGATCGGTAAGATTGCGAAGGAGAAGGGCGTGCTGTTCCACTGCGACGCCACGCAAGGCGTCGGCAAGATCCCGGTGGATGTGCAGGACATGGGGATCGATCTCATGTCGTTTTCCGCGCATAAAATGTACGGTCCCAAGGGCGTCGGCGCGCTCTATGTACGGAAAAAGAATCCGCGGGTGCGTCTCGTCGCCCAGATGGATGGAGGCGGTCATGAACGGGGCATGCGGTCCGGCACGCTTCCGGTCCCTCTCATCGTCGGATTCGGCAAGGCGTGCGAACTCTGTGAGCAGGAGATGGCCGCGGAATCGGTCCGATTGGCGGCCATGCGCGACCGCATGCAAGCAGAGATCATGAAAGCTTTGGAAGAAAGCTATTTGAACGGGCATCCCACGAACCGGTTGCCGGGCAACCTCAATATTTCCTTTGCCTACGTTGAAGGCGAATCCCTGCTCATGGGCATGAAGGAAATCGCCCTTTCGTCCGGATCCGCCTGTACCTCGGCCACCTTGGAGCCCTCCTATGTGCTGCGGGCCTTGGGTGTGGGGACTGAACTCGCGCATTCCTCGATCCGCTTCGGATTGGGCCGTTTTAATACGGATGAGGAAGTTGATTACACGATCAAGAAGGTTATAGAAATCGTGAACAAGCTTCGAGACATGTCCCCGCTCTATGAAATGGCGAAGGAAGGTATCGATTTGAAGTCCGTGCAGTGGGCGGCCCACTGACCAGATAATACCCACGAGGAGGATGACCATGGCCTATAGTGACAAAGTCGTCGATCATTTCAATAACCCGCGGAACATGGGCAGCTTTAAGAAAGAGGATGCCGACGTCGGCACAGGCATCGTCGGCGCGCCTGAGTGCGGCGATGTGATGAAGCTGCAGATCAAGGTCCAGAATGACACCATCGTGGACGCCAAGTTCAAGACGTTCGGCTGCGGCTCCGCGATCGCAAGTTCCAGCCTGGCCACCGAGTGGCTCAAGGGCAAGACCCTGGAACAAGCCCAAAAGATCAAGAACACCGACATTGTACAAGAGTTGAACCTTCCGCCCGTCAAGATCCATTGTTCAGTATTGGCGGAAGATGCCATCAAAGCCGCTCTCGCCGACTATCAGAAGAAAGCCGACGGGGAGACGATCGAGACCAAGTAAGAGTTTACGGGTAGCAGGAGGAAAGGAGCGTATATGGAGACCTCGAATACCGACACGCAGGCTCCGGTGATTACGTTGAGCGACGCCGCGTTGAAGGAAGTGAAGCGCCTCATTAACGTCCAGGGCCTCACCGATGGGGGCTTGCGGCTGGGAGTCAAAGGCGGCGGCTGCTCCGGGTTGAGCTACACCATCAACTTCGACGAGAAGATCGGTCAATACGATCAGGTCTATGAATTCGACGGCGTCAAAGTCATCGTGGATGCGAAAAGCGCCATTTATCTTCAAGGCACACAGCTCGATTTTCAGAAAGATCTCATGGGCGGCAACTTCAAATTCGTCAATCCGAACGCCAATAAAACCTGCGGGTGCGGCGAATCGTTCTCGGCCTAACGTCGCAGCAGGCGGCCGGCCCTGCGGAGTCGGCCTGAGTAAGATGAGTATAGGGGATCATGGAGTCTCATACGCACAGCGTCGGTGCACGCGAGTTACAGATGGCCCGCAGCATGTGCTGGCACTGTCAGTCCGAAGTCGCCGGTGAGTATTTTTGTGATCGCTGCGTCAAGGTACAACCGGTTTCCAAGGATACGGATTACTTCACCTGTCTGGGGTTCCCCCGGCGGCTGTCCGTCGATCTGCAGCAATTGGAGACGAAGTTCTATCAACTGAGCCGCGCGTTCCATCCCGATTTTTATCAAGCCAAGAGCCAACAGGAACAGGCCATCAGCTTGAGTAACGCCGCCACCCTCAACACCGCCTATCGGACCTTGCGCGATCCTGTCCAGCGGGCGGAATACCTGCTCGATCTGGAGGCGGGATCGGTCAAGGACATTCGGACCTCTCCGCCCGGCGACCTGTTCGAGCAAATTCTGGAGCTCCAAGAGACGTTGGACGAGTACCGCGAGACCGATCGAGGTTCGGCGCAGGCGCAGCAGCTTCTCGCGCGGCTCGTTCAAGAACGAGCGGCGCTCGAACAACGCCAGCGCGACATGGAAACCCAGTTGCAGCAGCTCTTCACGGATTGGGATGCGCTCCAAGACCGCGGCGAAGCCACCGATCACAGCCGGAGCGAGCGGGAGCGGATTCTCAAACGCATGCGGGAGCTGCTCTCCAACCGCACGTACGTCAGCAACATTGTCAACGATCTCCTCGCAACCATCGAGTAAATAATATGGCACGCATTGTCGGCATCGATCTCGGCACGACCAATTCGCTCGTCGCCTATATGCACAACGGGCAACCCCGCGTGATTCCGGGTCGTGCAGGACGCCCCATGGTGCCCTCCGTGGTCGCCTTGACGGATAACGGCTTGATCGTGGGCGATGCGGCGAAGGAGCATCTGACCCGTAATCCAGAGCGGACGGTGTATTCCGTCAAGCGCTTCATGGGCAAAGGGCTAGCCGATGTCCAAGGCGAGTTGGCTTATTTCCCCTATTCGCTGACCGAGCAGGGCGGCGTGATCCGCATAAAGCTCGGTGACAAGACCTATTCGCCGCCCCAGATCTCGGCCATGATTCTAAAGGACCTCAAGCAACGAGCCGAGGCCCATCTTGGCGAAAGCATCACCAAAGCGGTCATCACGGTCCCGGCGTATTTCAACGATAGTCAGCGCCAGGCGACCAAGGACGCCGGCATGATCGCCGGATTGGAAGTGCTGCGCATCATCAACGAGCCGACCGCCGCCTCCCTGGCCTACGGGTTGCAGCAGCGGACGCAGGGCACCATCGCCGTATACGACTTGGGCGGGGGCACGTTCGACCTGTCCATCCTGAAACTCAAAGAGGGTATTTTTGAGGTGTTGGCCACTAACGGCGACACCCATTTAGGAGGCGACGATTTCGATCGGCTGCTCGCGGACGTCTTCCTGCACGAGATCCGGGAACGGCATGGCATCGATCTCACGGCATACTCTGATCACATGCAGGCCGTCAGGCTTGAGGCCGAGCAAGCCAAAATCCGGCTGTCGGATAACGAGAGCACCGACTTCGCGATTGAACTTCCCGAGGGCAAAGGACGGTTCTCACGAGTCCTTACCAAGACCGAGCTTGAAGCTCTTGGGAACGAACTGATCGAACGCACGATGGGACCTTGCCGGCTGGCATTGAAAGATGCCGGCCTCGCGCCGACGGATATCGACGAGGTGGTGCTCGTCGGCGGAGCGACACGCATGCCGCTCGTGCGCCGGCGGGTGCAAGCCTTGTTCGGCAAACAGCCGCATTGTGATCTGAATCCCGATGAAGTGGTGGCGCTCGGAGCGGCCGTGCAAGCCGATATCCTGAGCGGGGGAACGACCGACATGTTGTTGTTGGACGTCACGCCGCTCTCCCTGGGCATTGAGACGATGGGCGGGGTCATGAGCAGCGTGATCAGGCGGAACACGACGATCCCGGCGAGCGCCAAAGAAATGTTTACCACCTATGTCGACGGCCAAACGGGCGTCGATATCCATATCCTGCAGGGCGAGCGGGAATTGGTGAAGGACAACCGTAGTTTGGCGAGGTTCCGGCTCAAGATTCCTCCACTGCCCGCGGGAGTCCCTCGCATCGAGGTCACGTTCTTAATCGATGCCAACGGTATTTTGAACGTGTCCGCCAAGGATGTGCGTACAGGAGAGACCCAATCGATTGCCGTCAAACCCTCGTACGGGCTGACCGACGAGGAAGTGGAGCGGATGATCGGAGAATCCTTCCAGTATGCCGCTGAGGACTTGAAAGCGCGCCAACTGATTGAAGCCAGGACCGAGGCTGATGCCATCCTGGCCGCGACCGACAAGGCGCTCACCCAAGGGGGCCATCTCATCGAGGACTCAGAAAAGCGGGCGATACGGAACGCGCTTTCAGCGCTGCAAGCAGCCAAATCGGCAGCGGACCATAAGGTCATCCGCGCCCGCATGGCGGAACTCGAAACGGCCACCCGTCACCTGGCCGAACTGCTCATGGACACGTCGCTGAGGGAAGCGTTGCAGAATAAGAAGCTCTCCGAGATCACTTAAGCCGCCAGCCACCACTCGAGACCTGCGGCGCCATTCACGGATGGCAACAGTACAGCAAACCGAGGAGTTCCCATGGATCTGACGTGGCAGGACAAGGAAGACATCGCGATTCGCTTAGTCGAAGAACATCCGGAGACGGATCCGCTGACGATTCGCTTCACCGATATGCATGCGTGGATTATTGCGCTGCCGGAATTCAAGGATGACCCGAAGAAATCCAATGAGAAATTGCTCGAATCGATTCAGATGGCCTGGCATGAGGAATACCAGGACTCCAAGTCCTGACCGCATGCCCTTCTAGAGCGCTTCCTCGCCTGCCGGCGGACCTTCCGGAATCTGATCCAACTTATAAAAATCGGTCGGGTCCAGACGGCGTTGCGCCGCCTGCGTCGGTTCGCTGCCTTTCGCAAACATTTCCACCGTCCCCTGCTGGGCTTCGTTGTCCTGCTCCGATTCCAGGAGGCCCGTGGACGAATCCACCTTGACGAAGGTGACTCCGTCGGGGATTTCAAACGGGACTACCGGCACCTGATTAAGCGCCTGTTTCATAAACGTGATCCAAATGGGAAGCGCCGCCCGGGCGCCGGTCTCACTCTCGCCCAACGACCGGCGATCATCAAACCCGACATAGACACCGGTCACGAGATTCGGCGCCCCGCCGATAAACCAGGCGTTGATATAGTCGTTCGTCGTGCCGGTTTTGCCGGCGACCGGACGATTCAAGATTCTCGCCGCTTGTCCCGTTCCCTTCTGCACCACGTCTTCCATCATATTGGTGATCAGGTACGCCGTCTCCTTGGCGACGACTTCGCGCGGCTGCGGTTCGGCGGTTTGAAGCACCCGTCCGCTACTGTCCTTCACCATGCTGATGGGGAACGGGTCCACTCTGGTCCCCTTGTTCAAGAACACGCCATAGACGGACGTCAATTCCATCAGTCCGATCGAAGAGGAGCCAAGTCCTAAAGAGAGATCGCCCGGGAGCGGGCTCGTGACTCCGACGGTGCGCGCAAAGTCGATGACGTTGCGGATGCCCACTTTGTCCAGCAGCCGGACCGTCGCGAGGTTATGCGAATGCGTCAGGGCCTCACGGAGGCTCACCATGCCGTGAAACTTTCGCCCATAGTTTTCCGGCTTCCAAATCTTGTCCTCTTCTTCCTGTTCGTACACGACCGGTGCATCGAGGATCTGGGTCGCCGGACTCATGCCCTGGCTCATCGCCGTCGCATAGATTACGGGTTTGAAGGCGGACCCTGGTTGCCGATGCGCCTGCACGGCCCGATTGTACTCGCTGCGGGAAAAGTCATAGCCGCCCACCATCGCGCGAATGGCTCCGGAACCGGGATCGATGGCAATCAGGCCGCCTTCCACAATCGGCGTTTGCTCCAGCGCGAGTTGGACCGAATCCTTGAGGATCTTTTTTACCGCTACCTCGATCACATCGCCGGGCTTCAATGTTAGTTTCAGATTTGGATTCACCACGGCGTCGGCGCCCGGATCCAACCCTTTGAGCTGCCGCTTCGCCCAGGCCATGTCATCGAAAGCCAGTTGGCCCGTGACCGTGCCGAGTTGGACGACATAGTGGTCTTTGGCGAGCTTCACGACGACCCCTTCGGTGACCTCACCGGCTTTCAACGGGTGCTCGGGCCGGGAAGAGCCGGGAGGCGGGAGCGTGGCCGGGTCGATCTTGCGCCGAGGTCCGCGCCAGCCCTGCCGTTTATCCAACTCCCGCACGCCGGCGGCAAAAGCCGATTCCGCCGCTTTTTGCATGGGGACATTCAAAGTCGTGAAGATCTGCAGGCCGCCCTTGTACACCATCGCCTCACCGTACTTTGCCATCAATAACTGGCGCACGTGCTCGATGAAATACGGCGCGACATGTTCGCTGCCGGGCCGATGAAAATTCAGCACCTCGGTGGCCGCCGCCTCCCGCTCCGCCGACGTAATGAAGCCCGCATCTTCCATGCGCGAGAGGACGTGCTCCTGCCGCTTCTTGGCCCGTTCATAGGCCGTAAAGGGAGAAAATCGGTTGGGCGATTTGGGAAGTCCTGCCAGGAACGCCGACTCGGCCAAGGTCAGCCGGGTAACGTCTTTGCCGAAATAAGACTGGGCGGCCGAGGCCACCCCATAGGACCCTTGGCCGAAATAGATTTGATTCAGATAGGTCTCGAGGATCTGTTCTTTACTGGACACCGCTTCCATCTTGTACGCCAGGATCAATTCGCGGACTTTGCGATCGTAGGACCGCTCCGAAGACAGAAAAAGCGACCGGGCCAACTGCTGTGTGATCGTGCTGGCGCCCTCCACTTTCCGGCCTCCATGCCGGACGTTGGTCCAGGCCGCCCTCAGGATGCCGATGTAATCAAGGCCGGGGTGCTCGAAGAAGCGGACATCTTCCGTTGCAATCACCGCCTGGGTCAGCGTTTTCGGGATGTCGGACAGCGGCGTCAAAATGCGCCGTTCGATGAAGAATTGCCCGATGGGTTGCCGGTCGTCCGCATACACGGTTGTGACGAGGCTCGGTTGATAGCTCTCCAGGAGATCCAGTGAGGGCAGATCCCGTGAAAATTGCCAGATGATGCCGGCCACCGCCGTGACGCCCGCGATCCCGACGCCGGCCACCGCCGCCAGCGCCACCTTCCACCAGCGCCATCGCCGGGGCGGCCGTTCTTGAATCTCAATAAAGCGCTCATCGCGTGGCATCCGAATGCGATCTCCTGTTTGGAATGGGGAACCGTGAGGGGTGGCGAACCAACCTTACAATGCATCCCCCCAAAACTCAAGCCGGGGCGAGTGCTTGCAGAACTGCTGGTCGGATGCCGTGCGCTCTCCGGCGGGGTCATCATTCGGACAGCGTATCGCCGGAGGATTCCTCTGCCGTTAAAAGGTACAGAACACAACGAGGTTGACGCGGTTGAACCCGCTTCTCTCGGCCATGGTGGAGAACTTCAGATATCGTCAGTCGAGCTGCGGGGGGAAGCTGATCGGCCTGCAGGACACTCCTAATATCTCCGCTTGTCGTACCGGCCATGCTCCGGTATACTGTAACTCGGCGCCTTTTCGCGGGCGTTTTTTTTTGGCCAAGAGAGACACACATGTCACAACTTCACGCCCCCCACGACCGCCGGAAGGATATCCGGAACATCGCCATTATTGCCCACGTCGATCACGGCAAAACGACCCTGGTCGATGCCGTCCTTCGACAAACTCATGTTCATCGCAAGATCGACGACATGGGCGAGCGCATTATGGACTCCATGGACCAGGAGCGGGAACGCGGGATTACCATCCGGGCGAAAAACGCCAGCGTCATCTATAACGGCGTCAAGATTAATATCGTCGATACGCCGGGCCATGCGGATTTCGGCGGTGAGGTGGAGCGCACGCTCCGCATGGTGGACGGCGTGCTGATTCTGATCGATGCCAAAGAAGGGCCGATGCCCCAGACGACCTTCGTCCTGCGGAAGGCCCTGGCGCTCGGGCACAAAGCGATTGTCGTGATTAACAAAATCGACCGGCCTGACGCGGTGATTGATGATGTCGTGAACCGCACCTTCGATCTCTTCGTGCACCTCGGGGCGACGGACGAGCAGCTCGATTTTCCCATCGTCTATACCTCGGCCATCAAAGGGCAGGCTACCCTGGACGTCAATAAGCCGGGCACCGACATCACGCCGTTACTCGATACCGTCCTCGACAAAATCCCGGCCCCGGCGATCAATGCGGATGCGCCCCTCCAGATTCTGGTCCTGGCTCTGGTCCAGGATCCGTACAAAGGCAAGATGGGCATCGGGAAAATTCAATCCGGGGGCATCGCCCGCCGGCAGAGTGTGGCGGTGATCGGGAAAGACGGCGTCCAAACGCCCGGCAAGGTCTCCGACCTGGCCGTCTACTCGGGGCTGGAGCGGGTGGATACGGATCAAGCGGCAGCGGGCGAAATCGTGGCGGTGGCCGGGCTGGATACGGTCAGCATCGGCGATACCATCGCGGATGTCGAGCATCCGATCGCCCTGCCCCGTGTGACCATCGACGAACCGACCGTCCAAATGACCTTCTCCGTGAACAACAGCCCGTTTGCCGGCCGGGAAGGGAAGTACCTCACTTCGCGCCACCTGCGCGAGCGTCTCTTCAAGGAACTGGAAACGAACGTCTCCCTGCGGGTGAATGAAACGGACAGCGCCGACCGGTTTCTCGTGGCCGGCCGCGGCGAACTCCACCTGGGGGTGTTGATCGAACAAATGCGGCGGGAAGGCTATGAATTGCAGGTCAGCCAACCGGAAGTCATCCTCCATCGCGAAGACGGAAAGGTGACGGAACCGTATGAGGAACTGACGATTCAGGTTCCGGAAATGTACCAGGGCGCCGTCATCGAGGAGATCGGCAAACGCCGCGGTGAAATGCGGCACATGAAGCTCATCCACTCGGACGTCGGTGCAAGCGAAATGCATCTGGAGTACCACATCCCCACCCGCGGGATCATGGGCCTCAAGAATATCCTGCTCGCCAAGACACGCGGCACCATTATCATGCACCACGTGTTCGCGGCGTACGAACCGGCGGAAGAGCGGGATCTGCTCGTCTCGCCGCACGGCTCGCTGGTCGCCTACGAAGACGGCAAAAGCACGGGCTATGCCATCTTCATGACCCAGGAGCGCGGGGCCATGTTCATCGGACCCGGTGTGGAGGTCTACCGCGGAATGGTCGTCGGGGAGAATAACCGCGATGAAGACCTCGACGTCAACGTCTGCAAGGAGAAGCATCTGTCCAATATGCGGGCGTCGGGCACCGATGAGGCCCTGGTCCTCACCCCTCCGCGCGAAATGTCGTTGGAATTCGCCCTCGAATATATCGGGCCGGATGAGCTGGTTGAGATCACACCGCAGAATCTGCGCATCCGAAAGCGCCTGCTGAATCCGGATGATCGCCGCAAAGCCCGCAAGGGCGGCAAGTGACCCTGCCCGGCCTGCGATGAGAATCAGGAAGAAGACGCCCAAGCCTTCAGCGAAGCGGCCGCCGCTCTATTTCATCGGCTATCGGGGCCTGGCCCCGTCGACCGAGGAACTGAAACTGTGGTACGAGCGGGAATTCGGCGGCCCGCTCACGATCCGCCATGAAGAAGGCTCGCTGGAATCCTGGCAGGCTGTGCATGGACCTTGGTCCACGCACGTCGTCATGCCGCTGCCGATGACCCACGTCGCCGACGTCATGAAGCAACTGGCATGGGAACATGACCAGATGGGCGCCATCGCGCCCTCGGTCGCTCCCCCGCGCGATATGCCGGACACGATCCTCTTGGCCGCACGGTTAGCCAAAGGCCTGACACTGCTGGCCCAAGGCACCGCCTACGACGTCACCACACAGGCCTACATCAATCCGTCGGATTGGCAAGACCGGCCGCTCGCGGTCTTCCGGACGGAGGATCACGTGACGGTCATGCAGACGGAAGCCGGTGACGCCCGTGAATGGCTCTACACGGTCGGGTTGAAAAAGTTCGGCCTGGATGAAATGGAATTATTCCAGCCGGCCGGCCTGTCCACCACCACGGCGAAGGATCAGCTCGCCCGGATTGCCGACGAATTGACCCGCCAGGGCCAGGTACCCAAGGTCGGCTCCACGTTCACGGCATCGGACCTGTCCGTACGTGTCCTCAAGCACCGAACCGCCTCTCCCGCCGGAGTCCAGCTCGTGCTCCGCGAAATCGAAGTAGCCCGCACCTGAGGGTCTTCCTCCCTCAGGGAATTCCGACATTGAACGTGGCCGTGACGGTCTGATCCCCGCTGACGTCCATCACACAGGGGCCCGCCCCCCCACAGCCGCCGCCGCTCCATCCCCCAAACGCGGAGCCGAACGAGGGTGTGGCGGTCAAGGTGATGCCCGTCCCGATCGTAAAGTGAAACGTGCAGACCATCCCGCAACTGATGCCGCTGGGCGCACTGGTCACCGTGCCGGAGCCAAGCCCGTTTTTCGTGACGGTGAGGGTGCCGACATTGGGCGTCGTCGTGAACTGCGCGACCACCGTCTGGCTGGTGCTCATCATCGTGACGCAAGTCCCCGTGCCGCTGCACCCGCCGCCGCTCCAGCCGACAAAGGTCGATCCGCTCGCGGTCGCCGCGCTTAAGGTCACGGACGTGCCGCTGGGGAAGCCGCCGCTACAGTCGTTCCCGCAGGTAATACCGGCCGGCGAACTGGTGACCGTGCCGGTGCCCGTGCCGGTCTTCGAGACGGTGAGGGTCGCCGTACTCTGGGGCGGGTTGAACATCGCAGTCCTCGTTTGATCGCCATTCATGGCGACAAAACAGGCGCCGGTGCCCGTACAGCCGTCGCTCCAACCGGCAAAGGTCGAGCCGCCCGTGGAGGTTGCCGTAAGCGTTACGGAGCTGTGGCTGGGAAAGCTTCCGCTACAGGTAGCGGAGCAAGCATTGATGCCGGGCGGCGAACTGCTGACTGTGCCGGTGCCTGCGCCCGCCTTGGTGACGGTGAGCGAAGCGGTGCCGGGCGGCGCCGTAAACGTGGCGGTAACGGTCTGGCTGCTGTTGAGGACGACGCTGCAGGCGCCGGTCCCGCTGCAGCCGCCGCCGGTCCAGCCGACAAAGGTCGACCCATCCGTGGTGGCGGCCGTGAGCGTCACGGAGGTCCCAGGCGAAAAATTCGCCGTGCAGGTCGCGGTGCAGCCGTTGATGCCGGCCGGGGCGCTGCTCACGGTCCCGCTCCCCGCACCGCTTTTCACCACCGTGAGCGTCGTGGCGGTCGGCGGCGGATTGAACGTGGCCGCGACGGTTTGATTGCCGTTCATCACGACAGTGCAGGCGCCGCTCCCGCTACAAGCCCCGCCCCAGCCGCCGAAGGTCGAGCCGCCGGTGGGCGTCGCCGTGAGCGTCACGGTATTACCGCTGACGAAACCCGCGCTGCAGATCGCACCGCAACTGATCCCCGCCGGGTTGCTCGTGACCGTGCCATTGCCGGTCTTGCTGACGCTCAGGAGCACGCTCGGCACCGCGGTGAACTGCGCGGTGACCGTTTGGTTCCCGTTCATCACGACGACACAAGCGCCGGTCCCGCTACAAGCCCCGCCCCAGCCCGCGAAGGTCGACCCGCCCGACGCCGTCGCCAGAAGCGTCACGGAACTGCCGGCCGGGAAATTGGCCGAACAGCCTCCACCGCAGTTAATGCCGCTGGGGTTGCTGCTCACGGTGCCGTTGCCCGACTTCGTCACGGACAGGCTCGCGGTATTCACGCCTGTCGTAAATATCGCTACCACCGTGGCGTTGCTATGCAACGCACAGACGCCCGTCCCGGAACAGCCGGCGCCGCTCCATCCGGCAAAGGCGGACCCGGGCGACGCCGCGGCCGACAAAACCACCGATGTCCCCGCATCAAATTGCGCCGAACACACGCCGCCGCAAGCAAGGCCGGCGGGTGACGACGTCACCGTACCGCTGCCGGTTCCCTGCTTCTGGACGGTGATCGTGACCGTGCGGGCCAGTCTGATCTCCACATTGACAGGAACTCCGGGCTGCAAATCGACGCCGCTGGTACTGCCCGAATATATTTTTTGTCCCGCGGCATTGAATGCGCTCACGGCGATGGTCCTGTCGGACCCCACCGGCGCTTGGATGCTGACGGGGATCAATTGCCCGCTCGATGGATCGCTCACCGGCACTGTGGCAGTTCGGGGGCTCGATTCGCCCGGCGCGGTGATCGTCACCTCAATGGACGCGATATCGGAAACGACTTGTGCCCACGCCTGGCCCACCCCGAGCACCCACTGCTCAATGAACGCGAGGACCATGGAGGGAGGGGACTCCCGACGCGCCTCTTGCGAGTCAAGGACCAGTGCCAGATTGACCTGAACTGTGTCTCCAGCTTGCTCTTGCTGCAGCCCGCAGCCCCACAAAAAGACCCCCGACAGCAGTGCGCACACGACAGCATCGAGCCCCACCCGCTTGCCCCAGATATGCATTGCCCACCCCTTGTTGCCCTACGCCACACCCCCGAAGCTCTTAGTCCTCGTCAAAATTCGCAGTCACTGACCGGTTGCCATTCATCACCACGACGCAGGTCCCGTCCCCGTTGCAGCCGCTGCCGCTCCAGTCATCGAATGCTGAACCCGAGTCCGGGGCGGCGGAGAGTGTGACGGTAGTCCCGATGGAAAACGTCGCGACACAGGTGGCACCGCAGTTGATGCCGCTCGGCGTACTGGTCACCGTGCCGTCTCCGGAACCGGTCTTGTTCACTGTCAATGTCGCCATCCCCGGATTCGCATTGAATTGCGCGACCACAGTCTGACTGGCCGTCATCACTGTGGTGCATGTCGCGGTGCCGCTGCAGCCTCCGCCGCTCCAGCCGACAAAGGTCGATCCGCTCGCTGCCGCCGCGGTTAAGGTCACGGACGTGCCGCTGGGAAAGCTGCCGCTACAGTCGTTCCCGCAGCTAATGCCGGCCGGCGAACTGGTGACCGTGCCGTTGCCCGTGCCGGTCTTCGAGACGGTGAGCGTCGCCATGCCGACCGGCGGGTTGAAGGTCGCGGTCCTCGTTTGATTGCCGTTCATCACGACGGTGCAGGTGCCGGTGCCGCTACAGCCGCCACTCCAGCCGGCAAAGGTCGACCCCCCTGTGGCGGTGGCCGTGAGCATGACCGAACTGCCGTTGGTGAAATTCGCACTACAGGTGCCGCCACAGTTGATTCCGGCAGGCGCACTGCTGACCGTGCCGGTGCCCGTGCCCGCCTTGGTGACCGTGAGCGAGGCCGTGCTGGGAGGCGCCGTAAAAGTGGCGGTGACGGTCTGGCTGCTGTTCAACACGACGGTGCAGGCACCGACGCCACTGCAGCCGCCGCCGCTCCAGCCCGTAAAGGTTGAGCCGCCCGTGGCCGTCGCCGCCAGCGTCACCGAGGTCCCGGGCGCAAAATTCGCGGTGCAGGTCGCGGTGCAGCCGTTGATGCCGGCCGGAGCGCTGCTCACCGTCCCGGCGCCCGTTCCGCTCTTCACGACCGTAAGCGTGGTGGCGGCCGGCGGCGGATTGAACGTGGCCACGACGGTTTGATTGCCGTTCATCACGACGGTGCAGGCGCCGCTCCCGCTGCAAGCCCCGCCCCAGCCGCCGAAGGTCGAGCCGCCCGTGGCCGTGGCCGTGAGCGCCACGGAACTGCCGCTGGCGAAATTCCCGCTGCACGTGGCGCCGCAGTTGATCCCCGCCGGGTTGCTCGTCACCGTGCCATTCCCTGTCTTGGTGACGGTCAGGAGCGCGCTCGGCGCCGCGGTGAACTGCGCGGTGACCGTTTGGTTCCCGTTCATCACGACGACACAGGCCCCGGTCCCGCTACAAGCCCCGCCCCAGCCTGTGAAGGTCGACCCGCCCGTGGGCGTGGCCGTGAGCGCCACGGTGCTGCCGGTCGGGAAGTTCGCGATGCACCCGTCACCACAACTGATACCGCTGGGAATACTGGTTACGGTGCCCGTGCCCGTCCCCGACTTGGTGACAGCCAGGCGAGAGGTGTTGGCAGCGGTATTGAAGACGGCGACCACCGTGGCATTGCCGCTGACGATGCAGGAACCGGTACCCCCGCAACCGGCGCCGCTCCACCCGGCAAAGGCGGACCCCGGCGACGCCGCGGCCGACAAGACCACCGAGGAACCGGCATCAAAAGGCGCCGAACAGGTGCCGCCGCAATCAAGGCCGCCCGGCGTGGACGTGACCGTGCCGCTGCCGGCCCCCTGTTTTTGGACGGTGACGGTGAACGTGGGCGCCAGCCGGATTTCGATCGGCCCTCCCGCCGGCAGCGTGATGCCGCTGGTGCTGCCCGAATAAATTTTCCGGCCGGCGGCGTTCAAAGCGGCCACGGCGATCGTCCGGTTGTCGCCGACGGGGGCCTCGATTTGGACGGGAATGGTCTGGCCGCTCGTCGGATCGCTGACCGACACGGTGGCGCTGCGTGGACTGGAGAGATCAGGCGCTGAAATATGTACGGTGATGGTGGCGATCTCGGACACGGATTGCGCCCAGGCCGCCGCCGCTCCGAAGATCCATTGCTGCATGAATGCCATCATCCCGGAGGGACCCGGCTCTCGCCGGGCCTCTTGGTTATCCAGCACGATTGACAGATGGACCGGCACCATGTGCTCGCCTTCGCTCTTGTCCGGGCCACAGCCCCATAGGAGGAGGGGCGAAACCAAGCCGATGGCTACGCACAGCCACACCCCATGGCGTCGGTGAAACATCACAGCTCTTGATGCCGCTTGTGGTTCCATAGAGGCGTTCCGTCAGGGCAGCTGAATCTGCAAAATGACCGTGGTGTTCGGCTGCACCGCGCCGGATGCCACCGCCGGCGGCGTGACCGGCGTCACAGGAAAGGGCCAGCCGGGCACCATGTAACTGCCTGATGGAGCCGGTCCTTCCGGCGACGTCACGCCGGCCTTGGCTGTGCTGGGTCCGGTGTCGGACGTGGCGGCGGCGGCCCCGCCAAGGCCGACCGCTGCCAGGGCGGCTCGGGGCGTCTCAGTCCTGGGAGTTTCCGCGAGGACCGTTCCTGAGATGGCCGCGGTGACCGGTGGAATTCCACCATTGATGGCCACCGGCATCGTCGGAGGAGCGCCCGGCAGCGCGATGGAAAACTGGCCCGGCAACACCAGCACCGTGGCCCCGCCGGAGGTGAACGCGACGTTGCCGGCCCGTCCGATATTCACCACGCCGCTGCGGCCTTCTTCGATGGCGCCTGCCTCCGCCGGCGCACGCCGCCCTTCCTTGGGTTCCATGCGTCCGGAGAGCGCCGACCGGGCTTCGTTCCAGAGCACAAAATAGGTGCCGCGCGCAGTGGCGACCGCCGTGCCCGCGTGGATCTCAAATACCGAATTGTCTCCTTCAAACGGGCGGCCCACGAGAGCGCGTACGGAGCCCCGGCTCAGATGGGCGACAAAGGTGCGGGTACTGCTGCCCGCCTGATACGTCTGTTCGGTGATTTCGAGCCGGCTGTTCTCGCCGATCGTCAGCAGGCTGTCGTCGGTATAGAGGACCTTGCAGCGGGAAACCGGCTGCGTCTCCAGGATGGCCAGCGGGCCGACCTGGTCGTACGGTTTGACCACGACGGGGCTGTTCATCGTCGCCGGCTGCATCGTCACGGTCCCTTGCGCCGCGGTCACGATCCCGACGGCCTCCAGATCATCCGCTACCGACGGTCCGGCAGGGCCGAGAACCAGGCACGTGACCGCAACGATGACCCGCATCCCCATGCTCGCCTCCTTAAAACATTCCCCCGAGCGTGAATGACACGATATGCCGTGTATAATCGAAGACCTCGACGTTGGATTGATCGCGCGTAAAGGAATACTGAAACGCCAGCCAGAGCCATGAATTGAGGTCGCGGACCGCCGTGCCGGTAAGGAAAACCACATTGTCCTTTCGCACGGCTCCGGAAGGGGAAAACGAATTGGCGCTATCGTAACTTTGCCGGTAGTAATCGAAGGCCAGATCGAGCTTCGTGGCCGTCATGGGTTGGTATGCCACGCCCGTCGAAAACCGGTGGCCGGTGTACGACCAATCGGCGTGGGTCGGCCGGCCGAATTGCGTCACTTCACCGCCCGTGCGATCCGTATCAAAGGTGTATCCGGCCCGCACCTGTCCGCGATTCTCTGCAAACCGCAGGTATTGCATGCCCCCGAGCATCCAATTCACACCGTCCCTGGTCGCGTTGATCGGGGCACCCAATTGATCGTCCCGGAAGCGTTTAAAGTCCTTGTATTGATAGCGCACGAAGGCCTGGGTAAAGCTGCGGTCGCTTTGGGCTACCGTGAGGGTCGGCTGCAGCGCGTTGGAAAGCAGATAGGGATCGCCTCCCACCGTCACGTAGTCCAGGATGTATTGGAAACGGAGTTGCATCGACCCGAATTGGCGCTGGACGTACAGCGTCGGCGTATGGTCCTGCACGTTAAAGTCTCCCAGCCGTGCATGGACGTTCTGGTATAAGCCGTATCCGGCTCCCACCGTCCAGGTGTCGTTCTGAATGAAGCGATATTCCCCCCGCCCGGTGAACACCGTCACGAAATCGTCCTTATGAGAAATACCGGTGGACCCGCCCGGCGGAGAGACGCCGCCCGGGAGCAGCACCACGTTCGAATCGTATTGGACGCTCATGCCGAAGGAGGCATTCCACCGCTTGGAGGGGGACAGGAGCGAGGCGCCCAACGCCGGTTTCGGCTGGATGGCGGCCATGGAGCCGGCGCGGACGGCCGATTGGAACTCCGCCGCGGCTTGGTCCGCCTTCCCCTGTGAATAGAGGACGGCGCCCTGTTGATAGTGCGGATCCTGCCCGAATTCCTGGTCGAGTTTGCCGGCACGCAGAAACTTTTCGGAGGCTTGATCGAATGCTTGCCGTTCGGCGGCCGCCAGGCCTTCGTAGTAGTAGAGGAGCGGCTCATCGGTGAGGGCTTGTTCCGCCATGGTGAGATTCGCCAGGGCATCCGTGTAGCGTTCCTGATGGTACAGCGCCATACCCAACCCCATGCGTGCACGGGCGTCCTCGGGATGCCGCCTGAGAATCTCCCGGAATCGCTCTTCAGCCGGTAGGTACCGTTTCAAGCGGAGCAGGGCCTGGCCCAGATAGTAGCCGGCCGTCGGGTCGCCGGGCTTCGCTTTGAACGCTTCGCTGAGATAGCGTTCCGCCTCGCTGTACCGCTCGCTGTTGTACAGCACGATGCCCTTTGAAAGATCGAAGTCATACTCACGGGTCTCCTCCGCCCCTGCGGCTGGTGCCAGGAACCCGGCCCCCAGCACGAGCAACATCGCCAACGACCATGCCCAGCCGACTAACAAGAGATGACCTCTGCCTAAAAGTGAACTAGGACGACAGGGTTTCATTAACCGGCCGCGGCACCCAAAAAGGAACTAGGGATTTGGCCAGTCGGGCGAGGACCTACTCAAGAATCGGGCCGATCAAGTCGCCTCGTAAATGACCGGAAAGTGCCGCAGGAACGTTTTATGGGGACGGCTACAAGGACAAGTTGTCCATGCATTCTCCGGATTCAGGACAGGTTGTCCGGCCGAACGGCCGTGCTAGGCCTTCCGGCCCGTTGACAAGCTTTTGAGAGCCAGGTTACAAAGTTCGAGGTTTGACAGCGGGGTCCGCTTCAATTGAGACCTCAACCATGGCCACATATGCGATGTTTCATAAGGAGGAGCCGAGATGAGTGACGTAGCCCCTGAGATCAAGGCCGGCGATACCGCGCCGGATTTCACCTTAAAGGACCAGGACCAGAAGGATGTCAAGCTCAGCGACTATCGAGGGAAGAAAAACGTGGTCCTCGCGTTTTATCCCTTGGATTGGAGCCCGGTCTGCCAGGGCGAAAACAAGTGTCTCACCGACGATTTCCCGAAGTTCGAAGGGGCCAATGCCGAGGTGTTCGGAATCAGCTGCGACAGCTTTTTCTCGCACAAAGCCTGGGCGGACTCACTCGACCTGAAGCACCGGCTCCTCTCGGACTTCAACCGGGAAGTCGTGAAGAAGTACGGCCTCTACTTCGAGCCGCTGAATTGCGGCAAACGTGCCACGGTCATCGTGGATAAGAACGGCAAGGTCGCCTACGTCAAGGTGCAGGAAATCAAGGTGGCCCGCGAAGACAAGGACATTCTCGCGGCTCTCGCCGCGCTGAAATAACCAGTCAGGCTGAGGACTGAGCGCGGGGGCCTCGTGGAGGTCCTCCGCTCAGGCTTCGTGGATGAGGCGATGGACATGGACGGGACCGTGCTCGACGTCAACGACGGCAATTATAAAGAGTTCACCGACAGCGCGGGAGCCATTGTGGCCTATGGGTTGGCCACCTGCGAGCCGTGCAAGCAGTATGACCCGATCCTTGCCGAGACGGCCGCCAACTATCCCACGATTAAGGTGGGGAAGGCCAAAATGCACGTGCCCGGGCGTTGCCGCGAGATTAAACGAGCGCATGCCTTTGAAACCTATCCGACGACTCATTTTTTTGCCGGTGGCAAACTGCTGCTCACCCGGGAAGGCGTCGTACCACCGGATGAATTGGCCGCGCTCATCATGGATCACCTGCTCAAGTAGGATTGCGCCCTCCTCCCTCCCGGCTCTCTTTTCAAATCATCGATGTCCTTGACTGGCTCAAGCCATGTAGTATGGTCGAGGGGAGTTGGGTGAGAGCCGGTCCCCGGTCTCGCCACGGCCAATCGGAGCCAGGAGCCCATGGCTTCCCCGTCATCTTCCCCGTCAGTTCCCCAATACGAGGCCCAGGTCCTGCTCAATTCGCAACCGGTCATGGTCACGGTCATCGATCCCTCCACTCACCGTGTCCAGTTTCAGAACGACACCGGTCTGAAAAAACTCGGCAATATCTCGGGATTCTCCTGTTATGAAAAAATCGCCGGATGCCCCTCGCCCTGTGACTTTTGCCGGATGCCGGAGGCGCTGGTCTCCGACGAAGTCGTATCGAGCGAGGTGGCGCTTTCCGGCGACAAGTTCCTGCTGGTCCATTGGTCCAAAGCCCCGACCATGGGCGGCCGGTTGCACGTCATCGAAACGATCGTGGACATTACCGAGCACAAACGCACGGCGGCCGCTCTGCACCAGTCGCAGAAGATGGAGGCGGTAGGGCGGCTCGCGGGCGGGATCGCCCATGACTTCAATAACCTGATGATGGTCGTCATGGGACACGCCCAACGGCTGCTGCAGCAGTTCGCAACGCATCCGGCCAGACCGGAATTGGAAATGATCAGTCAGGCGGGGACGCGGGCCGCAGCGCTGACGAGGAAACTCCTGACGTTCAGCCGCCGGCAGGTGTTCGAACCGAAAGAGTTATCGGTCACGCACATTATTCATGAGATGGAAGATATCCTGCAGCGGCTCATCGGAGAACATATTCAGGTCGTGACGGTGCTCCATCCCCGCACCGGCCATGCCATGGCCGACCCGGTGCAACTCGAGCAGGTCATCATGAATCTGGTGCTCAATGCCCGCGACGCCATGCCGGATGGCGGCCTCCTGAATATTGAAACGGACAACGTGGATCTCGACGAGCGCTTCACCAGGGCCCATCCCGGATCGACCCCGGGGCCCTACATCAAGATCATGGTTCAGGACGCGGGATGCGGCATGGATGCCGACACATTGGCGCACATCTTCGAGCCGTTCTTCACGACCAAAGGACCGGGCAAGGGAACGGGACTGGGGTTGGCCACCGTGTATGGGATCGTGAAACAAAGCCGCGGGTATATCGACGTAACGAGTGAACCGGGACGGGGCTCGCGTTTTACCGTGTACTTGCCGCGGGTGACAGAACCCTCTCCCGCCATTGCCCAGGACCGGGAGGAGGCGAAATCCACGCCGCCCCCCGACACCATCCTGGTAGTGGAAGACGAGTTGAGTATCAGAAAACTGGTCGTCACCATCCTCCAGGATCAGGGGTATCACGTGATGGAGGCGGCGGACGGCCAGGAAGCGCTGCAGTGCCTGCAGCGGGTGAAGGGAAAGTGCCCGCTGGTCATCGCAGACGTCATCATGCCTCGCATGAACACGCCCGCGTTGGTGCAAGCGGTGCGCGCGCTGCAACCGGAGGCACAGGTACTGTACATGTCCGGCTATGCCGGCGACACCCTGCAGGCCAACGGTCTGGCGGAGACGATGCCCTTTCTTCAGAAACCCTTCTTGCCGACGACCTTGATTGAAAAGGTGCAGGAACTGCTGCGAAACGCTCCCTCTTCCTGAACCGGGCCTGCTTGCGCAAGGCGGAGGAGCCGCAGGGCCGTAGAGCATCCTTCGATCACGGCCCGCCGTTCGGACCTACGGCGTTCTGGTTTTCGAACAGTGTTCGTGGACGATGAGCCAGGCCGAGGCGTCTTTCCGGAGCAGGCTGGTGCACTTCCCGGCGTCCTGGCCTTCCAACTGGCCGTGCCGGATCGCTTGGAAGACATAGTCATAGGTCCCCCAGGCCTTCGTGCCATCCACGCGCAGGCGCAGATTCGACACCGTGCCGATGAAACGCAGCGTGCTCCCCTGCTTCAACTCCGCCTCATATTCGGCAAACCAATTTTCAATGGCGTCTTTGCTCTCCGCCTGACCGTCCTGAATCCCCTCATAATCGCTGGCATAGAGCTGTAAGAGGACCTGTCTGTCCCTCGTTTCAGAAAACGTCGCCGCCCCGGTCACCGCAGCTTTGATGGTCTTCTCAATCAGGTCTTCGTCCTGCCCGGCCCACAGGGAGGCGTCGGGTAACAACGAGAGCCACAACACGATGGCGAGGAGCCGCACTGGCATGGGGGTACGATAGAGGAACCTGCGCTGCCCTGTCCAGATGGAAACAGGCCGACAGGTGCAATACGAAGGCCATGCGCCCGGCTCCACTCCGGAGGAACCGGCGCAGCCCTTGGAGAAAGCGAGCGGGTGCCGAAACACGGGAGACAACTTACGCGGAGTACTCGAACGAGAGATCCCGCGACTGAACCAGGCGGATGTTGGCCAGCGTTCCAGCCGTAATATGGGAAGCCACTTGCCTCCAGATGTACCGGGCTAACGAATCACCGGTGACCGATGGTTGCTGAAGAACCCGACCAAGGTCCTGTCTGTCGAGCACCTTGACCACCTGATGCACCAACCGGTCGAGCGCCCCGATGTCGGTCACCATGCCGGTGACCGGATCGATCCGGCCGTGCACCGTCACAAAGCAGTCCCAGTCCCGCCCCTGCGTCTGGTCCTGCGTGGCGTGAAACGAATAGCGTCTGGTCACGCTGGCCACGTCCAGTCCGCCGGCCCGCGTGATATCGGCGCAGAGATCTTCATCTTCCCAGAGACGAAGGCTGTGCAGCGTGCCAATATCCCGCTGCGCCGCCAGCTTGCCCCAGAGAACGCGGGCGATGTTTTCCGAGGTGGGGATCAGGCCGGTGAAATACGGCATATCGAGATTGAAGTTCTTATGATCGAATTCTTCGATGACCGCCAGCAACACGCGCTTCAGATCGAACAGGTTGATGACCATGCCGGTGTTCGGATCGACCTCGCCCGAGACCGTGACTTCCAACATATAGTTGTGGCCATGCGCCGGCGGATTGTAACAGGCGCCGAAGACCGCCCGGTTCTTCGCTTCATCCCATTCCGGCTTGATGTAGCGATGCGCGGCGGCAAACTCGATACGCTTGGTCAGTAGAACCGGCGGCATGCCTTACTCCAAATCTTTCAGCCACTCTTCCCGCAAGCTGCCCGGCACGGACACCTCCGCATGATAGTCCCCGTGATGCACCTCGAGGGACACCGGCTGGCGGAGATCGGCAAACGCGGCTTTCATGAGAGCCGTCGGCCGGAACCGGACGAAATGGACGGCGCTGATCTTCGTCTCATGGCTATGGCCGCCTTCGAACCGCCCATACGCCCGGCCTCCGCCGGCGACGATCGCCACGGTGTCGCCATGATCCAATCCCATGAAGGCGTCGAGCCACTGCTTCATCTTCGCTTCCTCCGTGATTTCGATCAAGAGCGTGGCGCTCAGCTCTTCCGGAGACGGCAGCAGCGCGTTATACACGTCCAACTCTTCCTGGACTTTGGCCGGATCGAAGATCCGCTCCACACGAATCATTTCTTGAATCTGAAACTGCAGCGTCTGACGATTCTCAAACACGAGTGTCATCAGCGGCCCCGCCGCAATCCGTCGCCGCTGCTTCAAGGCAATGATGCGCGCACGAAACTCCTCCCGCTGCCGCTCATAGTCGGCATAGGGAATCACGTCCTCCAGCGTCAGGGCCTTCACCGGCCCACCATGACCGGCTCCTGCTTTCTCGTCACTCGTCATCCTTTCCGTCACGACGACGGCAAGCCGTAGGCATCCCGAACAATTTGAATCGGGTGCCGGGTCGCCTTCCCTCCGGCATGGATTCGCGCGCCGGCCTGATCGAGCTGGAGGCCGGCCAGGGGGCAATCCGACGCAATGAGGTCAGCCGGCGCGTGTTCGATGGCGCGGACCGCTTTCCCGGCAATCTTCATGGAGAGCGAGAAAAATTCCGTCTTAGCCGACCAGGCCCCGTCGTGCCCCGAACATTTTTCGATGAGATCGACCTGCGCCCCGGCGGTTTCCATCAACTCTTTGGATTTGAAGCCGATATTCTGGTCCCGCAGGTGACAAGGGATCTGATAGGCCACCCGGCCCGGGGCCCGAACGAAATCGGTGGCCAACTGGCCTTCTTTCTTGAGCTTCATGAGGTATTCACAGATATCGAAGGTCTTCGCGGCCACCTGTTTGGTCCGGTCGTCGGGATGGAGGTCCGGATATTCCCGCTTCAGCATGAGGCTGCAGCTCGCCACGGGCACGACGACATCGTAGCCTCGCTCGACCCAGGGGTGCAAATGGGCCACATTGGCCGCGGCGGCGTCCTGGATGGCCCGTGTATCGCCGATGTCGAACTGCGGCATGCCGCAGCAGCGTTGCTCCGGCACGACCACCCGCACGTGATTTTTTTCCAAGACCTGCACCGTCGCTTTGCCGATATCCGTCGCTTGGTAGTTGACGAGACAGCTGGAAAAGAGCGCCACCTTGCGAGCCCCCGGAGGGCCCTCCTTGCCGGAACCGCGCCGGCCGAACCATCGAGGAAAGGTCTCGGCAGAGAAATGCAGCACTTGCCGCTCATGATGGACCCCCAGGACCTTTTCCATCAGGAGACGGACCGCCCGATTGGTCAAGAGCCAATTCGTCAACGGCGCCGTGAGGCTGCCCAGCCTGCCCATCAGATCCGTCTTAATCAGCAGCCAATCGCGCCAGCGCACGCCACGTTCCGCGGCCAGCCGCTTCTTCCAGGCGATCATCAAGCGCGGGAAGTCGAGCTCGTATTGATGCGGCGGCGTATAGGGACAGTGGTTGAAACAGAGCTTGCAGTAGTAGCACTCATCGACGACCTGGTGATGGTCGGCAGGGGTCAGCTTCGCGACGTCGCCCTGATACTGGTCAATGCGATCCAAGAGCGTGTTGAACGAAGGACAGAGATTGAAGCAGCGCCGGCAGCCGTCGCAGACTTCATAAATCCGCAAGGTGTCCTTATCGAGCTGCGCCGGATTAATGGGATGGATCAGGCTTGCGCCCTTCATCGTGCGTTCCCTCTCACAGCACTCATAAAAGCACTCAGCGGTCAGCCCTCAGCAACGGAAGGCGTCCCGCCGCTGAACACTGACCGCTGGATGCTGATGGCGCTGACCGTCAGCTCTTCAAAGTATCGAGGCCTTTTTGAAACCGATTGGCATGGGAACGTTCGGCCTTCGCCAACGTCTCGAACCATTCGGCCAACTCTGCGAAGCCCTCATCGCGCGCGGTTTTCGCCATCCCGGGGTACATCTGAGTGTACTCGTAGGTTTCGCCTTCGATGGCGGACTTGAGATTGGCTTCCGTATTGCCGATCGGCACACCGGTGGCCGGGTCGCCGACTTCCTTCAAGAAGTCCAAATGGCCAAAGGCATGGCCGGTTTCGGCCTCCGAGGTATCCCGAAACAGCCCGCCCACATCGGGGTACCCTTCGATATCCGCACGCCGGGCGAAATAGAGATACCGCCGGTTCGCTTGCGACTCGCCCGCGAACGCATGTTTGAGGTTGTCGTGACTCTTGGTCCCCTTCAGACTGTTACCCATTGCGTCCTCCTCTATGGATCGATGAATCCGTTCATATGCCGCGCACCGTCAGCGCCCCAGGGATAACATAGCCGTCCCTATTGGATCAACGCCTCCCTACGGCCTTCTCCATAGGATCCGCTCAGGTGGATTCCTCTGGCGGCCGAGACCGGGGGTCGACGATGTCGGGCCCATCGGGGTACAATCGACCCAATCGATCAATCAATGGCTTCGCCGCGGGGGTGCTCTCCCTCGTCGGCGGGCTGACAGGATGGTCCCAGGTAATGGTTGTGATGCCGGCTTCCGTCAACAATGAGCGGATAATGGACACACAGGCCTCCAGAGTCAGTTCCGTGCCGTCACGGAGGTCGAGCACCCGTTGTGCGGGATCGGTCGGTGGCGGCTCGGTATGGAGGAGGGCCCAACAGCGGTCAAATACCGTCCGGCGGAGCTCCTCCGGCACGTTCATCGTTTGAATGCCGGAGGTGCAGAGTGCCGAGACAAACAGCACGAATTGCAAATCCGGCATGCCCGGATTCTCGATGTCGAGCGATTGCATATGACCGCATTATCGGCAAGGCACGCGCGTGGAGTCAATGAGGTCCACTACTGTTTGGAACATCTCCGGAACTGAAGGACAGACGTATTCATGGTAACAATCGTATTGACCGGACAACTGCAAACCGCCGATGGAGAGCGGGACCTCGCCTGCGAAATCTCCTCCCCGCAGTCGGTGCGCCAGCTCATTCAGCGGCAAGGCTTTCAGCTCCGCCACCTCCTGCAACTGATCCGCGAGAAGAAAGTGCTTGTGACGATCAATAAGAAAATCGCGAGCGAAGATTCCATGGTCCAGGACGGCGATGCCATTCGCCTGGTGGGCCATGACGGCATGGGGGGCACCGGCTTGGGCCCTACTCATCTGTAAGCGGGCGCCTCGCGCCGGTTGCAAATGAAAAGGCCGGACTCCTTTCGGAGTCCGGCCCTGAATCTGGTACCGGGCAGCGGATGACGGCGGAGCCTCATGGCGCTGCGATGGACCGGGACAGAACCCTGTCTTACTTCTTGGTCCCCAGGATTGCGTCCTTCGCCACCTTGGCCACGCGGAACTTCACCACGCGCTTGGCGGGAATCTTGATTTCTTCACCGGTCTGCGGATTGCGGCCGATGCGAGCCTTTCTGTTCGCCAGCTTCAACTTGCCGATGCCGGGAACCGTGAACACATTTTTGGCTTCGCGATAAGCCAGCGCCGCCAGCTCATCAAGAATTTGAACCATTCCCTTCTTGGTGATGCCAGCCTTCCCGGCCAGATGATCTGCAATCTGCGACTTGGTCATTGACTTTGCCATTCGAGAACCTCCTTAGAAGGTAAGGGATAATGGGAACCGAGTACCTCTGCAACTTGCGTTTATGAGTCACGCTCCGGTTTGGTCTCAAAAAACGCCGATACACGTGGCATTTGGCGAAAACCCGCGAGAGTGTAGCCAAGAGTCCCAGGGCTGTCAACGAGAAAAAGCAGGCCTGGATTGAGGAAAAGCTTACAGAGACCTCTTGCAGATAAAACTGAGTGGGCGGTACAGTAGGGGCACCGAGGGGGGACGGAGCGATCCCACAGCGTCTGAGCGGCGCGCAATCTGAAAGGGAATACCATGGGGAAAGAGTTACCGATTCTTCCTGCCAGCGCACAAGCAGCGACGACCGAACAGGCTGAAACCTTTGCCTATTCCCGGGTCTTCTGTCAAAAGGAAAACTCCCCGCCGCTCAGGTTGTTAGTCGATTTTTTGAAGGCCCGCGGCCAGACGCCGATCCTGCCGTCGAACGTGGAAGACGCAGCCCTTGATGAATGGGCCTGGGTGCAGATCACCCTGGGATACGACCGGGACCGCAAGCCCATCCATCTGTTTTGCCTGCGGGATCGGGGGAGTTACAAAGACGTGTACGACCAGGAAAAGGCCCAGTTCCTGGAATTGCTCACCTCGCATGATGACATCGAATCCCAACTCGTGCAGGAATATGTCACCCGTTCGCGGTTCATTCTGACGACCCGCTTTCTCGAGAAAGACATGAGCGAGGAAGGCTACGATTTCAACGGCTGGATCCTGGAGTTTTACCAGGACCAATGCAACGGCATCGTGCAGATCGACAATCACGGGTTTTATTCTCCGAAGGGAGAACTCATTGTCGACATGTCGGTGGCCGTCGAAGATTGACGTGACCGCGCCTCCGCTTGCGCCACCAATTCCCTCTGCTCTCTTTGACAGGACAACCCACTGGTTTGAACGGGCTCGCGCGGCCCTGCTGGACAATCTGCCCTGCCGGCAGGGGTGTCATCACTGCTGCATCGGCCTCTTCCCGGTCACTTTGCTCGACCGGCAAACCCTTCGGCGAGGCCTTCGTGCCCTCCCGCCCGAGCAACGCCGGACCATCGTACAGATAGCCGCTGATCAGACCCGTATGATTTCCGCCGCCGAGCCACGACTGACCGGCAACCCGTTTATCGACCGATGGTCCGATCAGGCGATCGATGACCTCGTTGAACGGTATCGCGATCTGCCCTGTCCGGCCCTGCAAACCGACGGCAGCTGCGGCCTCTACGCGTTTCGCCCGCTGGCCTGCCGCTCCATGGGGATTCCGACCGACACCGGGGGCACCACTCAAGGCGCCTGCGAGGTCCAAACCTTTGTGCCGCTGGTGCGTCTCTCCCGATGCCTGCGAGAGGAAGAGGACCGCTTGGCGCAGGCCGAGGCCGACGAACTGGCCGCCCTCCGGCGGCAAGCACCCACGGAGGGCGAAGAGATCTTATTGCCGTATGCGTTTCAGGCGGATGATACGGGCCAGTAAATGAGGGACTGCCCTAGACAGTCACTTTCAGCCTGTGCTAAGGTGGGCTCCCTTGCTGGCAGGAGGCGCCTGTAGCTCAGCTGGATAGAGCATCAGCCTCCGGAGCTGAGGGCCACAGGTTCAAATCCTGTCAGGCGCACCACCCAGCAGCCAAGGAATCACCGCCGACGACTACCCTTCCAGACATACAGACCGAGGTGGGCCGTTAGCTCAGTTGGTAGAGCAGCTGACTCTTAATCAGCGGGCCGTAGGTTCGACCCCTACACGGCCCACCAAATAAATCAGACAGTTGAAAATCCCTCCCTTGTTACTACTTGCCATATAAGCTCAGTGTAGTCAGCGAACAAAGGCCGTTCCTCCGCCCAGTCTCCTACTTGTTCAGCGTGACGCTTAGCGCCCCATTGATTCCAGCACATACTCCCCAATTACTGCCACCTGTCCCAAACTTGATATCTCTTCGGAGATTCACGCGATCCTTATAAACTAGCCACACAGGGGTATCCGACTGCTCGCAAACCATTGCGGACAGTATCGATAGATCGCAATCCGAGGGGGGACCATGCCCACTGCGTTAAAAGCCATCCGAGAGATCAGCGAAGCCTTTTTTCAATATACACATGTTGACGACATGATTCGCCAAACGCTGCATGCGGCACTTGAAGCGATCGGGGCCGATGCCGGTTCCGTCTTGCTTGCCAATGCCGAGTCCAGGCAGTTGGTCTTTCAATATGTGGTGGGTGAAACTGCCGGGACCCTGCAAGGGACAAAAATCCCCTGGGATGCGGGGATTGCAGGTGCCGTGTTTTCCTCTGGCACTCCGGAGGTGATCTCGACTGTGCAACGGGACCCTCGTCACTATACCGCCACAGACGGGCTCACGGGTTATCGTTCGCACGACATGCTTGTGGTACCGCTCAAGCGACACGGGGGCGCACCGATCGGAGTCATCGAGATCCTTAACAAGAATACCGGGCGGATCAGCCGGGAAGACTTGGATGCCCTGGTCGTCATCAGTGGGATCGCCGCGGCCGCCATCGAGCAATCGAAGGCCTTTGAAGCACTGCGTCTGAAGGACGTGCAGCTCCAGCACGCGCACAAAATGGAAGCCGTAGGACGGCTCGCCGGAGGAGTGGCTCATGATTTTAATAATCTGCTGACAGTCATTCGGGGCTACGGAGAACTAATTGCAGGAGCTGTTGACCGGAATGGATCCGTGCAGGCCCATGTCGAGGAAGTGCTGAAGGCCGCTGAGCGGGCCACGAGTCTGACCTCACAATTGCTTGCATTTAGCCGGAAGCAGGTGCTTGAGCTCCGGGTAGTGAAACTAAACGAGATCGTCTCGAACGTGGATAGACTCCTGCGGCGATTGCTCGGCGAACATATCCGTGTCATCACCAACACGAAGGCGACTCCTGAATGGATCAGAGCGGATCCGCGACAGTTAGAGCAAGTGCTCATCAATCTGGCCGTGAATGCCCGAGATGCGATGCCTCAGGAAGGCACGTTGACAATCGAGACAACCACCGTTGCACTCGATGACGCGTTTACGCGCCATCATCCGGATATGGTACCCGGCATGTATTGCTCTCTCACGGTGACGGATACCGGATGCGGCATGAGCAAGGATACGCTCTCAAGACTGTTTGAACCGTTCTTCACGACCAAGGAGCCCGGCAAAGGAACCGGATTGGGACTCTCGATCGTTCATGGGATTGTGAAGCAAAGCCACGGTCATATTCTGGTTTCCAGCGAGCCAAACGTTGGAACGACCTTCACCCTATACCTGCCCTGTGCCGAGGCGCCGGCTGAGAAGCCTTCATCTGGTAATGCGAAGGCTCCTGCTACGGGCGGGTCGGAAACCGTTCTCGTGGTGGAGGATGAGGCGCAGGTGCGAACGCTCCAGTGCGGAATCCTGAAAGCCTGCGGTTATCACGTACTGACGGCCGGACATGGCAAAGAGGCCATGCGTCTATGCGAGGAGCACTCGGGACCCATTCACCTTCTTGTGACGGACATCATCATGCCTTACATGAACGGCCGGGAGCTAGCCCGGCAAATCCTATCGATGCGTCCGTCGATGAAAGTGCTTCTCGTGTCCGGATATCCGGACCAGACGCCCTCACATGCCGGATGTGAGGGGGCGCCTGTGCCCTTTCTTCGGAAGCCTTTTGCGTCCGATGCGCTTGTCCGTGCGGTTCGACAGGCTCTTGACGGCACGAAGGACGCTTCTACAAGTGGTTGACTTGAACCATTGTGCCAGGCCAATGGGGAATGGCATCGATCTCTCCATCCGTTCATCCGTACTCACACGACCGGCCTTATGAAAGAACATGCCCTTCGACAAATCCAGGATATTAGCGCCCTACTGAACTCGAGCCTCGACACCGCCACGATCCGCCAGCACGCGATCGAGGCTGCCACTGTTTTGCTGAATGCGGAAGCCGGCTCGTTGCTCTTATTGGACGAAGCCGCCGGGGAATTGTACTTCGATGTGGCGTATGGAGATAAAGGGTCGGCGGTGCGTGCCTCGCGAATCAAACTCGGACAGGGCATTGCAGGGTATGTCGGCCGCACGAAGCAGCCCGTCATTGTCCATGACGTTCAGCATGACGCCCGGTTTTTCCGTCACGTCGATCAAGCCAGCGGCTACATTACCAGGAATATGGTGTGCGTGCCCGTCACGGCCCATGGACGCCTGTTGGGTGTGCTCCAGGCGATCAATCGCAAAGACGGGGATTCCTTCGACGAAGAAGCGCTGCAAGTTTTCGTTGCGTTCGGGCATCAGGTGGGCATCGCCATCGAAAACGCTAATCTCTACGAAGAAATACAGGTGCTGTTCGAAGGATTCATTTCAGCCAGCGTGCAGGCGATTGAAAGCCGGGATCCGGCGACCAGCGGGCACAGCCAGCGTGTGGCTCTTCTCACGTGCCGGTTGGCTGAAGCCGTCAGTTGCGATGACACCGAAATGTATGCCGCTGTCCGTTTCACCTCCGATCAGATCAAAGAGCTGCGCTATGCCGCTGTATTGCACGACTTCGGGAAGGTCGGCATCCGGGAACCGATCCTGCTGAAGGCCCGGAAGCTCTATCCGCTGGAGCAGGAACTGATCAGGTCCCGGTTCGACTTCATCAAGCGAACAATGGAAGCCGATACCTTGCGGCGGAAGCTGGACATTTATGAGACAACAGGAAAAGCGTCAACGCTCTTCGCTGAATTGGACCGGCAATTGGCCGAGCGGATCCGGGAGGTGGATGAGATGTTTTCGTACATCTTGGAATGCAATGAGCCGGACGCTCAGCCCTTCGCTCAGATGAAGAGGCTCAAGAAGATCAGTCAGCAGCAATACTGCTCATACGAGGGACCCCGTCCTTATTTGACCGAAGCCGAGACCGAAGCGCTGGCGGTGATCCGGGGAAGCCTGACCCCGGCCGAACAAAGAGAAGTCGAGCGGCATGTCATTCATACGTATGAGTTTCTTTCGAAGATACCATGGACGAGAGCGCTCAAACAGGTGCCTGAGATTGCCGGAGCTCACCATGAAAAGCTGGATGGCAGCGGCTATCCCCATGGCCTCTCCGGAAATCGGATCCCGCTGCAGACGCGTATGATGACTATCTGCGATATCTACGACGCACTCACCGCGTCGGATCGGCCGTATAAAACGGCCACCTCCTCAGATATCGCGCTGGGCTACCTCCACAACCAGGCCAAGGAGGGGAAGCTGGACGCCGGTCTCGTGGGCCTCTTCATGCAAAAACAGATTTATCAAGCGACGCAGCATCCTTCGCTGATTAGAAAGGCCGTTTGAGCTGGGACCTGCTTCGTCTTTCTCAGTGCCTCCGGAATCTCCCCGGCCGATTCAAACCGCATGCGCGTTCTCTTCACGCTGTGGCGCTGCAGGCTGACAATCGACGGCATACGTTCCAACCGGTTCCTGACGGCCCTTCACCCTGACCATTTGGAGTTTGCGGAGGTATATACGATCAAGGCCCTCGCCGCCCGCCGGCCTCATGTGCCGTGTCAATCCGGCGGTCAGCTTCGCCGCTGTAAACTCGGTCAGCAGGATGGGATGGCCGAGTGTTCTGGTCAGCCCCTGAATGCGTGCGGCCAGATTTACCTGATCGCCGATCATAGTGTAATCCATCTTCTTTCCTTCAGCGCCGATGTTGCCGACCAGGGCCGTTCCCGTGTTGATACCGATTCCGTTGTCGAGAACCGGTTTTCCTTGCTCCTTCCACCTGGCCTGTAACTGCTCCAACCGGGCCCGCATTTCTAACGCGCATTGTACGGCGAGTTGGGCATGATCCGGCTGATTCAGTGGCGCTCCCCAGAAAACCACGATCGCGTCTCCGACAAATTTATCCAGGGTTCCATTCCAACGGAAGATCACATCCGTCATTGCACTGAGGTACTCATTGAGTTGATGCACCACGTCTTCCGCCGAGCGATGCTCGCTGAACGCGGTAAAACCGACCAGATCGGCAAACATCATGGTCAGTTCCTTGCGCTGCCCTCCCACGGTCGCCTTCGAGGGCGACTTCAAGAGTTCTTGTACGATCCGCGGACTGACATAACTGGCAAACATCGACTGAATCTCGCGAGCCTGTCGCTCTTTGAGCACAAAATTCAACACCGTCGTCACTAAAAACACCGCCCCGATGGTCACCATCGGCATGATGACGGGGAGACAAACCACCTGTGTCACAAGAAGCGCTTGTGCGGTTCCCACGTAGCTCAGGCCCAGACCAGCAGTCAGGCAGGTCCCGCCGAATGCCCGCATACCGGGGAGTATCCACGTCAGCGCCAGGCCGAAGGACAGCACCAAGCCCAGTTCGACAGGGCCGGACCACAAGGCGGCGGTCATAAACCGCTTGTGTAAAATGTTCTCAATGACGGCGGCATTTTTTTCGACGCCGGAGAAATTGGCTGAGAATGGTGTGCTGAGCTGATCGTAGGTCCCCAAGGCCGCTGTGCCGACCAGAACGGCTTTGCCTCGGAAGAAATCCAGTGGCACGAGGCCATGCAGCACATCGGCCGCGGACACCCAGGGAAACCGTAAGTCCCGTCCGGCATAGTCGATCAGCATGCGGCTCTTCTGATCCGTCGGTACCATCATCTCTCCCAGCCGCACGCCTTCGCCGAGCACGAGCGCCACCTGCTCCCGGGTTTTGCCGAGATAGAGCCTCGCGACCTCCAGAGCGAACGAGGGGTAATAGGCGTCTCCGTACTGGAGCGCCAGCACTTCGCGCCTGGTGACTCCGTCATGGTCGGGTAACCGATACACATGTCCCAGTCCGCGGACCTGTTGCGCGAAGATGTCCAAGGGGGGCAGCATGGAGGCTGCCTCATAGGGACGTGAGGTTTCCACCGACCGGGTGTGCTTGACGATCATGAACTCGCTGCGCTTCAGGCGCTCGGCGACCGGCTCCCGCGAGGCTGAGAGGGATTCTCGTGTGGGACCTTCCGGCACAAAAAACGGCATGGCCAACACGACGGACCCTGCCTTGGCCAAGCTCTGGGCAAATAGCCGATCCGTATCCAATGTGGCAAAGTGACTGTCCAAGAGCTTCAGTCTTTCGTGGTCTAGTCTGCCCTCGAGTCGTTCCCTGTCGAGCCACACCTTGACGGCCTGCCTGGCGCGCGATTCCTCGGCCTCGGCGTAGATGATATCAAGGCCAATCACCGTGGGGCTGCTCGCCCGAATTCGATCGATCAGAAGCGCCTGCATGTCTCTCGGCCATGGCCATCGCCCGATCTCCTTCAAACTTTTCTCGTCGATCAGAACCAACACGACTTCCTGACCGGGCGGTCGCTCTCCGCGGAGCCGGAACTGGTAATCCAATGCCGTATTGCCGAGGCGGACCACAGGGTTGGGAGCGAGCCATGTGAAGAAGGCAAGTCCAAGAGTGACCACCATGCCCAAGCCGATCCCGATGCGACGCCCGAAATCAGGATGGGTTGCTGCAAAGGGCACGAGAATCCTCACCGGTGGCGGTTGATGGGCGGTCTAGCCGCTTCCTGGTACCATTGTGCCTCGTTATGGCGATGGGACAAGACAATTTGCACTGTACGCTGGCGAGGTAGGCGTCCGCCCTCGATGAAGAGCGGACGGGCATGAGGGCTATTGACCGAGCAAGTTCAAGGCACCGTTGATCACCGCCGGAGGCGTCACAGGGAGGACGGGCGCGGTGGGTACTACTGAAACCGGTCCGACAGTGATCGGAGCCACGGGCAGCGGTACCGGCACCGTGAGGGTTGGGAGACTCACCATGGGTGCCACGACGGCCGGAGCCAGGGTCACAGGAGCAACTGCGATCGGTCCCACACTGACTGGTCCCACACTGATTGGCGCAGTACTGATAGGACCTACGCTGACCGGACCGACACTGACCGGGCCGACACTCACCGGGCCTGCATTCACTGGTCCCACCGCCGCCGTAACACTGGTGGACCCCACTCCAGCGCTCACGCTCAAGAGCGATGTTTCGGTACTATCGCCCTGGACGGTGCCACTAAGAATCCCTCCGGGGAATGTGGTGGGCGCACCCACCATGGTCATTAACGTTGTTACGAGGTGCGTGTCGACGTTCATCACCTGCAGCAATTCAGAAGGCAATTCGGCGAGCACTCCGTCACTCAGAGACGTTCCCCGGACTGCAGCCAAGGCTTGAGGAAGACCGAGAACATCTGCCTGTTCCAAATTGGAATCTTCGAGAGCCCCATCGCGATGCGGGTCGAGCAAAGCTCCCTCGTCAATGGACTTCTTCGTGCCGCCCTGCAGAGTTTCGCCGACATGATGCTTCAGGGGAACCGAGGGGGCCTGTCCATTGCTGGCCACAGAAAAATATCCGGGATCCACGGCGACGGTCGTGCCGCCGGAGGTGAAATCCACGCGCCCTGTCTCTCCGATGTTGATGATGCCTGATTGTCCATTCTCGGCCCACACCGTGAAATAGGTGCCACGCGCCGCCGCAACCGCCGAGGGGGTATGGACTTCAAATTTTGACCCATTCGCCTTGAACACTTTGCTCACGAGAGCCCGTACCTGGCCTTCCAAGAGCGTAACGACTGCTTTCCGGACATTGTCGTCCGGTTTGTATATGTATTCGTTGATTTCAATTCGGCTCTTCTCTCCCACCGTCAGGATGCTGTCATCGTGAAAGAATGCCTTGGTGCGGGAGTCGCTCTGAGTCTGGATCACATCCTTGAAGAGCACCTGATCGTGGAGTGTGACGGGTATGACTTGAGCTTGATGGGGATGCATCACGCTCACTCGTCCTGAAACGGCCGTGTAGAATCCGATCCCGGCTCCGTCGTCGGCAAGCGCTAGAGAGCCAGTGAATAGAAGGGTGCTGGCCATAACGACTTCTGTGAACCGTCGGCGGTGACTACGCATTGTGACTCCTAATGTGTAGGTGGTCCGAACTCTCGTGCCGATCCCAGTAATGGCAGAAACCGTACCCGCCGAGGTTTCCTGAAGTGTCTCTTCCGTGTTCCTCTAACCCCTTGAGAATACGGAGGAGCGACGAACCGGTTGTCCCTCTAAAGGTGTAGTTCCTTAGTGGCATGCTGAACAGGACATGAATCGATTCTTGTCACCGGGAGCGACAAATTGCGTCCTCCAGCGAACCAGGAATGGCTAGAACTGGCTGCTCGCCGTGAGTGAGAAGATACTGCGGTTATAGTCGAATACGGGGAGGTTGGATTGGTCCCTTGTGTAATTGTATTCCGCTGATATCAAGAGCCAATCGGTGAGAGAACGACCTATGGCAGCCGTGAAAAAGAAGACGTTATCGCGGCGTGCCGACGTGCCTCCGGGAGAAAATGAATTGGGATTGTCGTAGTTCAGACGGTAGTAATCAAAGGCCAGATTGGTTTTCAGCGTCCAAAATTCAGGCACGCCCAAGCCGACAGAGAGCCGATGCGCCTGGTAGCTCCAATCGGCATTCGTCTGAACTCCGGGTGTGGCGACGGACGCAGATCCGCCGCCCGTACGGTCGGTGTCGAAGGTATATCCAAGCCGTAGATGCCCCTTTCCGGTGGCGAAGTAGGCGTACTGGGTCACGCCTGCCAGCCAGTTGCTTCCATCTCTAAAGGAATTCCCGACAAAGCGGTCGTCTTTAAAATCCTTGTTCTGGTACCGGAGCTGGATCTGGGTGAAATACCGGTCTCCCTCGGCGATGGTGACAATGGGCTGGATGGCGTGAGCCAGCAGAAAGGGGTCCTGACCGACCCGCACGTAATCGAAGGCATACTGAACGCGGGCTGTTGCGATTCCGATCTGGCGCTGAACAAAGATCGACGGGGCATGGTCCTGGATGTCAAACGCCGTCAGTTTCTGATGGAAAGTTTGGTACAACCCGTATGTGACTCCGGCGGTCCAGATGGGCGTCTGGACCGGTCGGTACTCCGCGCGCGCATAGAGGGCAGTTCGGAAATCATCCTTCTGCGAGATCCCCGTTGACCCGCCCGGCGGTTGGATTCCCATCGGAAGCAACACGACGTTGGAATCATACTGCCCACTGACGCTGAGATTGAGGTCCCACTGTTTCGGCGCTTTAGGAGCCAACGTTCGTTGTTGCAATATGGCTCTGGCCGTACGGGCCAACTCAGACTCGGGGTCTCCCGCTGCGATCGCCGACTCCAGCTCTTTCAGAGCCTGATCCAGCAGTCCGCGTTGATAGTAAGAGATGCCCGTGTAATAGCGAGCGGTCGGGGTGAGATCCGGACTGAGCGCCATGGCGCGTGAGAAGAGGGCAGGTGATTGGTTGAACGCTTTTAACTCATGGGCCATGACGCCTTGATAAAAATAGACCAATGGATTCTGAGGGGTGAGCCTCTGGGCCTGTTCGAGCGAAGCCAGCGCCTCATGGTACTTCCCGAGTTGGCCCTGAGAGACCGCCAGGCCCATCCAGGCTTGGGCACGGGTCGGTTGCCTGAGGGTCAGATCGTGAAAGAGGAATTCGGCTTTCTGGAATTCCTTTAGGCGTAGCAATGTCTGCCCAAGGTACTCGGTCGCCTCGGGATCGTTTGGTACTGCCTGTCGTGCTCGCTCGAAAAGGTCTGCCGCCTCGGCATAGTGCTTGCGGCCAAACTCCACAACGCCTTTGGTGATGCTGAAATCATAGGTCTCGTTCGGCACCTGGGCCTGCGCCATATCGTCAAGCGCTAACCAGGTGATGCACAGAAACACTGTTCCGCACCAGGTAATCAGTCCGTATCGCCTGCGCATGGAAGTTGTTTAGGCCCTATGAAGTAAGTTCGCCTTCAAACATGTGTGTGAGAGCCTAACAGAGGGAACTAATGAGTCAATGAATTGCTGGAAACGTTCGACGCGCGCAAAGCAGGGTTTGCGAGGCCATTGCGCAGGCATGTGCTAGAGTTCCTGGGAAGACAACACGCAGCTCTGGACCTTGGTGGACGCACACATGATCTGTCGACAGCAATCGTTGTCGGGGCCTGTTTCGACGAAAGGGTGTTGATGAAAATCCGCATACTGGGCTGCCACGGATCCGATCAGCTGGTAGCTGAACATGGCCAAATGGTGCAGTGCCAGCCCTGTGCATTTCTCATCAATGACACAGTGCTCCTGGATGCCGGTACGGTTGGATCCCTGCTGACGTTGCCAGAGCAAACGCAAATCAGTCATGTCTTGCTCTCGCATCTCCACTTCGATCACATCAAAGGCCTCCCCACTCTCGCAGATAATTTGGCCGGTGAGTCAGGCCAGGGCCTCGTGGTCGCCAGTCTCCCGGAGATACTCGATGGCCTACGAACGCACATATTCAATGACTCGATCTATCCAGACTTTTTTCGCCTTCCAAACCCCGCTCATCCTGTGTTCACGCCCCTGCCGCTGAAGGAACAGCAGGAATGGAGGGTATCCGGCCTGAGTATCGTCGCCATCCGAGTCAATCATGTCGTCCCAACGGTCGGATTTCTGATCAGTGACGAGCGAACTACGATCCTGTACAGTGCGGATACCTACCAGACAGAAGACTTGTGGAGGGCCGCCGCAACTATGCCTAACCTCCGTGCGGCATTTATTGAAGTATCCTATCCCAATGATGAGGCGGCGCTTGCGCACACGGCTAAACATCTGACGCCGGAACTGATGCAAGGAGAATTTAAGAAAATGGGCCGACCTGACCTTCCGGTTTATGCCTACCACCTGAAACCGCGTTTTCGAGGCCTGATTACGGATGAGCTACAACAACTTCACATGCCAGACATCACCGTGCTGGACGAAAAGATGGAGCTCACACTGTGAAGCGCAGGTGCCTTTCGAACCGTGACTTCTCTATCACGGCCAGCAGCGATGGGAAATGAACCAGGCGTTCACGTGAGCCATCCGGCCGGTTAATAGCTTTGACACCTTGGCTTGAACAATCCCAACCCAGCCGCTGCGAACCTGCTTCCAGGGCCTATTGCTGGAGATTTCTTGGACGGCTTTAAGCAGGCTGCTTTCCACAATGAGTTCAGCAAACGTTTCCGCGGGCTCCTAAACTCGAACACACATTCCCGCTGCCCTTCGTGACTGTGGCGCGTGTCTAGTTGTGCTCTCCTTCCTCCAATTCAACAAGTTGAGTTTGATATCACCTGGTCTTCTGGGACCGCTTCTCGAACATGCAGGTGGTTCAGGCGTGTCCGATCCATAAAATCCGGTTATGCGTCATGCTATAGGAAGGGAAGTCGAGAGTCCCATGGCGAGCAGAGCAGGCCAAAGCCGCGCTTATCAAGACGGTAAACGCAATCTAGCACGCAAAAGACGATCGCTATCGGATCTTCCCTTTCATCACGAGCGCCCGTAATCGTTCCCGCTGCGCCGGGCGGATGCTGGTAAACTCCAGCCCGTACCCCTCGCCTTGCTTCCACCGGACGATGGCTTCGTCGATCCGCATGGCCCAATCGTGATCCTTCAGAAAGAGGGAGAGCTTCAAGAGCTTGCCGACATCGATCTGTTCGGCAGTCGACAAGCGGCATCCGCTGGTGGAAATGTCCTCCATCGTGCCTTCGCCTTCAAAATCCTCCTCTCCAAAAAAGAAGACGCGACAGGATAACCCGAGGCGGCGTCCTCGCCGCTCCTTTTCCGATGTGCCCTCGTCGCTCATCGCTGCACCCCTTCCCGGTGGTCTCGCTCCATAGACAAGTGTAGCTGAACTAATTGTGCTGTCAGTCCACCTTTGGTGGTAACTCCTACAGGTCTGTCGTGCACGTGCCGTCTGGTCTACGCTTATGGAAGATGTTGTCATGGATCACTTGAACAGGAGAATCGATGCACTGCGGGGAGATCCGCCGGCCGCGCACTCAACCTCGCTAACGTGACGTAGGGTGAACAGCACCGATGGCGTGATTGCTTGGCGGTTAAGATTCATTGTGTTGGACAAAGTCACAATCAGTTGACCCTCACCGAGGATAATGCAGAAGGAGTCGCGCAATATGTCGAATATGTCGCCGAACAACCTGTTGCAAGAGCCCGACAATAGAGTCCCGGCCGCGCCTATGTTTCACCACAACAGATATTTTGAAACCCGTGAACCGTGGACGGTGTCGTATGAAGGGGGTGGCATCCAGGCCCATGGTCGGGTGCTGGGCTTCAGTGAGGCGGGCTGGCACATCGTGGGAGAGGCGCCGGTGAAGTTGGGCATGAGACTGACGCTCCGGGTGCACTTGCCGGATCGCTTCGCCGTGTTTTGTGTCCCCTCCGCGACGGTGCAATGGATGCACGGGCGCGCCTTCGTGATACGGGTTGAACTACAAGGGGGCTCCTCAACGCCCGCCGAATCTTGAAGGGACCGGTTGTGCTTCTTGCCCTCCTTGACCGTTATGGCTGTTCGACTCGTTTGAAGATGAATCGCGGCGCTGGTTTGGTCACGTTGCCCATGTCTACGAGGACCAGCTCCCACCCTGTCTGGCCATACTGATTGAGTTCGGCCTCCAGCTTGGCATTGTTGTCCAATGACAGAGACTCCAGCACCCGATACTCGACCCGCGGCGCCTTCGCGGCGGAAGACACATGCCATGACACCAGAAGCGTTACCAGCAACGTCATGAAGAAGAACGCACTATGTAAAATCCATCTGCCAGTCGCCTTCGTCATGGGCCATTCCTTTCGCGATAGGGTTGGGCCGCGTCCTGCGGCAAGGGTCTCGCCTAGTCGGGTTCTCCCTGGGGTTGTGCTACTCGTCATCATATGAGGCAAGTTCTGCTGTCCCTGTACTGTACGGACGCTGGAATCGGTGACACAAGACTATTTTATTTTAGTATGGAGGGCGCCATGACACACAATCGATGGGTTCTCGTTATTCCTATTCTGTTCCTGGCGGTGACCGCCTCTTCCTGCGCATCCCGGCAGGACACGGCGAACCCGACGGCATCCCAGGACTTCGGCGGGCAACCGAAGGATCAAGCGGCCCGCGAACGTCACCATCCCCAATACCCCGAAAGCGCGCAGCATCTCGGTCCTCAAGAGGATCAGCCAACCACGAACCAGGCGGCTGATAAATCGCGCGAGCAATTGGAGCAGGAACGAGCCGCGGTATCCGGAGTTGGCAAGTAGCCGGCACAGATTTCCGGATAGGGCTCTGAGGTCCACCCGTGACCGGTGAGAGAAGGGGTCCGGGTGGAGAGGCAAAACCGGCACGAGGTTCTCTCAACCTAAACCGGTCTAGCCGTCCCCTTTAGAAAGATACTTCCCTGCCTCGCGCCCCCTCGCTAAGCTCCAGCCCCTGCCGTTGCCTGGCACTCCCTGGCTGAGCCGCTTGCGGTCCTTTCCGGGCGCTGTGGCCTGGCCCCCATACAGTGGCTCAACGCCCGGTATTTCGCCGTGAAATCAGATGCCTTGCGCATCGGTTTTAGGTTGGAAACCCAGAAATGTAGGCCTTCGCCTATAGACAACCTATCGGATCGAGTTATGATGCAGGCTCTAAAAGGCGTAGGCGACAAGCAGCCGTACGAGGACTTCTAAGACCTCAGTGGTATAGGCTTTGGCTCGTTGAAAAGGAACGCAGACTGAGATTATAGGGGCGCCTGCTGCACGCCGGCCGGGCTTCTGAGTATCCGTGGAGCGATCATGAGGGACGCGTTACTAATCGATGACCATCCCATCGTGAGGAAGGGCATTAGCGGACTATTGGAGCAATCGTTCCCCGACATCACCGTGACGGAGTCGGTGGGCGGCCCTTCCGTGTTGGATGAAATCTGCAAGCAGCCCTGGGCATTTGTGGTGCTCGATATGAACCTGCCCGGGCAAAATGGCCTCGACATTCTCAAGAAAGCCAAGGCGAATCGCCCGGACGTCCCGATCGTCGTATTCAGTTTATACTCCGAAGAGCAATATGCAGCCCGCGCGTTGCGCGCAGGCGCCAAAGCGTATATTTCCAAAGACCGTCCGCCTCTCGACCTCGTGGACGCCATCAAGACCGTCTTAAAAGGGGGGCATGTCGAATCACCCTCGACGATCTTACCGCGGGCGGAATTATCTGACCGGGAAGTTCAGGTGCTATCCTTGTTAACCAAGGGAATGACTCGGAAAGAAATAGCCCGCTATCTCCATATCCACGAAAAAACCGTCAGCACCTACCGGGCGAGGCTTCTTCATAAGCTGCACCTGCACACCATCGTCGACCTGATTCGTTATGCCGCGGAAGAAGGTCTCGTCGACTGAAGCTCAGACCCTGGAGTGTTCTCGATCCCCCGGTTCTCTCCGACGACTCCCTATCTCATCCACTTCGGGCGCAAGTCCCGATGATCCGGCTATACCTCGAAAGGTTTAGCGCCAAGGAGGAATTGGACCGGCTGCGCGGATACGGATAGAGTGACGCATCGGTGATCAAGCCAAGAGGACAACTGATGTCTATGACACGCGCAAAACGGTGGCGGGTCCGCTACCCGGTTCAGGTGGCCTCCCAGGACTTCATCGATGAAACGGAGACCGTCAACGTATCACTTCGCGGCTTGAGCGTGGAGACGACACAGTCCATGCGGGTCGGGTCGCAACTCTATGTGCGCCTGCTGCTTCCCGATAGAACGAGCAGCGTCGACTATGAGATCTGTACCGTCCAATGGGCGGCAGACGGCAGGATCGGGCTCGAGACCTCCGAGATGAGAACGACGGAAGAGCACAGATTACATCGGCATCTCACCGCTCTAAGCGATTTTGGAAACCTGTCAACCCAGGTCACCCCTTCCAAACCAGCCGGCCACCCCCTCGGCCGGACCAGCGAGGTCCGAGGCCTCTGGGATCGTTTCATGAAGCCGCTCCTCGCGACGACTAGAGGCGCTCAGCGATTCGCCTCCTCCACGCAAAAGCACCCCGCTCGCTAATCAAGCTGCCTGTCACCTTCCCGTGCATACCAATCCGCACGACAGGTGCCACCGCGTGATCCGCTTCCTTATGCGGATCCTCGCACGAACGTCAGGCAGTCATGAGCCACCGCCACCGCCTATCGACGAACAACAAGCGTGAAGTCATTGAGACCCTGCTGGAAAGACACTCAGAAGCCATGATCCTTTTTCAATGCTTTTCCATAGGGAGAGAAAAGGTGTCTTGCCTCCGGACAGTTTTTCCAAGGTAAAACCCCTAGCCCGCCCCGATAACTCCAGGATGAGCAAAGACATCCAGCGAGGACTGGCTCTTGCACTAGTGCGAGGCAGCGCAGTGCAGGGCTACCACCCTTTACCTTAGGAGGTTTATATGCGCACGGCAGCGATCAGGGCCTTTCTCTTGTACTTTGCTGTCTGGCTCATCGCCGTCGGTTGCCTTCCGACGGAAGGCATGGCGATGCTCATTCCCGCGGATGTCGGGACAGGGACCATCTCGGCCGGGGTTCGAGCGGCTGATCTCAGCACGATTCAATCGACCTTGGAATCCAAACTCGTGGCTCAGCGGTTGACCGACATCGGTCTGACTGCACAGGAAGTGCAGGCCCGGCTCGCCGCGCTCAGCGATGACCAGCTCCACCAAGTCGCGCAGAACCTCGAGGGCCTGCAGCCGGGGGGCGAGCTCATTCTGATCCTGGCCATCATCGGCGCCATTGTGGTGGTGTTGGCCCTTATCGGTCTGGCGCGACAGGCGTGAGCCGACCCGTGGACCGTCTCACGGCCGTTTCAGCCGCAATCTTCTACGCATGGATGGGGAGTGCCGGATGTTCGTCTGCTCCTCCCATCCATGTCCCGGAGGAAGCGCCCTCCGGAATGTATATCCGAAACGTGCCGTTTTATCCGCAACTGGCCTACCAATGCGGCCCGGCCTCTCTTGCGGCGGTACTCAATTACTGGGGCGAGGCGATCACCCCCGAAGAGATTGCCAAGGTGATTTACTCTCCCCGCCTCAAAGGCACGCTGGGCTTAGATATGTGGTCGTACGCCCGGGCGCATCAATTCCAGGCGGACATGCGGGCCGGGTCGTTGGCCGACCTCTACGCCTTGATCCGGCAGCAGATCCCCGTCATCGCCCTACTCGACCTTGGATATGACTGGCTGCCGGTTCCGCATTTTGTCGTCGTCGTCGGGGTCGATCCGGATACCGGCCATGTCATCACCTATAATGCGAGAGAATATAACAGCCGCATTCCCTACAACACCTTTCTACTGGCCTGGCGGAAAACCAACTTCTGGACCCTGGTCGTGAAACCCAAAAGTGAGGCCTAGCGGCATGTCTTTCTACTCCATGATTGTTCGCTTCATCCTCGGCGGAGCCTGGTTGATCTGCTCCGGCTGTGCGGCGCTTCCAACTGCCAAGACGTGGCACGACCCGTTGACCATCGAGGAGCATCTGGTGTTGGCCGGCGCCTATCTGCAGCAACGAGAGCCGAGAGCGGCGGCCCGTGAATACGAAGCCGTCGTGAAGCAGGACCCCCGGCATGTCCCGGCGCTCGTAGCCCTGGGCAATATTGCCATTGAACAGCACGAGTGGACAGAAGCCGAGGCTTATTACCGGAGCGCCCTGGAGATCGACCCTGACCATGCCGGAGCCGCCAATAATCTGGCGACGGTGTACCTCTCGACCGGCAGGCAATTGGACGAGGCGGAACGCCTGGCCCGTCACGCACTGCAGCAGCCTGGCCCGCTGAACGCGTATGTGAGCGAAACGTTGGCGAGCGTATATGTCAAACAGCAGCGCTGGCGCGAGGCGGAAGCGGCGGTCGAAGCAGCCGGATCGGCAACCGGGTTCGAGCAGGCCGCCTTACAGGCCCGCCTCGCCGAATTGAGGCATCACATTGCCGTACGGCGCTGATCCTATGGCGCCCGTGGCACGGCCTCAGGATTTACCCCACAGACGGAGGCGTGACGGTGGAGACCTCGTTGGAGCAGGCCCCGCTCAATCCGTTATACGCGCTGACGGCAAAGTAATAACGGGTGTCCGGATCCAAACCGACAATCGTAGCGGAAGGCCCGGACACGTAAATGGAATCAGAATAGTTGCAGGCTCCCGGCTGACCGGCCGATAGTGTCCCATAATGCACGTAATCGGCATAGACCGTGGGGTCCTGCACCGGATCCCAGGACAAAGAGACGGCGGCTCCGGCAGGAGTCGAAAACCCGGGGATGGCGGGATCTCCTTCACCGCCGCAGCCGGCCAGCAAGCCGGATAGCAACAACAAGAAAACAGCACACGCTGCCCGCATCGAATTCATCGCAGAACCTCGCCATTGAGGACTTCACTCAGCTGCCTTCACGCCCAGGCACACAGCGCGAGAGAGTGTCCGCAGTTGCCGTGGTGATTTTTTCACCTAGCAAAGCGGGTGCCGACCGCGGTCTTGCGAGTTCTTTTTGGATATTCAGAAACTTATAATTTTGAGCGAACAACGAGGATGTAGGGACGAAGGATTAGCCCTACAGGACCCTCCGATGGACCAAGTTGAGTAGTGGAGTCACCGCAGGATAGGGGATTGTTCTGTCAACAGAATGAGAGTGGATGGCTGGGCCTGACCCGGGCAGGGCGTGATAAGATCTCGGCTCACTTCGTGTAAGGAAGGCTGACCGGTTTTCGGTGGCCCGGGACTCGGGAGAGGTATCCCGAGACAAAGCCGACCGATGGAACCTTCCTTATCCTTATTATAGGCCGCATGGCTCTCCAGGGAGAGAGTCCCTGGCTCGAACGGTCCTGAGAGGTGAGGCATAGACAATGATCGCAGGCGCTGATCCATTACCGCCCCCTGATCTGCGAGGGTCGTCCTCCCGGCTGAACGGGTATCGAGTGAAGCGGACACATTCGTTCGATCGATGGGGTCCTCAGTCTTGTCCCGTTTCTCACCCCGCCCTCCGGCCAGCGCGCCGAGCGCGACGAGAAACGCCAGCGCCACCGCCACGCCTTTCTTGTCCATCGTCCGGTTTTGTTGCGGCACCCACCAACTCTGATGCGGCATCACGTTTCTCCATTGATGACATCCCGGTTGGTTGGTTGTATAAACTTTGGACCCCGGGGTCTATCTGGAAGACCCCTAGTCGTGCAGGACAGTCGGGCTCGGGAGCGATTGACATCGCTCCATACTCCGACTTAGGCTGAAACCAAAAGGAGGTTCCCATGCGATTTCTTCTCGCACTTGTCCTCTGGCTTCTTCCTGCCGTGACCTGGGCGGAGAGCCCTCAGGCGGGTCCAACAAGCGTCATCAAAGGCGATGTGCTGTACTGGGAAGGCGAGGAACTCGTCGTGAAGGAAATGTCCGGCCGGGAAGTACGCCTGCACGTCAACGGCGAAACCAAGATCGAAGGCGTGGCAGCGAAACTGAAAACCGGCGATAAGATTCAAGCGACGGTCACTTCACAGGGCCATGCCGTCGTGATCTCGCTGCAAATCCCGGGGGTCAGCGCACCCGTCACGCCGTAGGCCCCGCCGGGTCGTCGCAGCGAAACCCGTCTAATTGCTCTCAATCCCTGCTCTGCCGCACTCGTGTCCCAGACGAACTGCGCGCAGATGAAGCCGGTACTGCTCCCAGGCGGCATCGGCTTCTTCCACGCTCAACCCATGGCGCATCATGAGACGGGCAATCACTTCGGACCGCAGGCTCTGTTCCTCATTCATGGACACCTCTGTGTAGACGGGGCGGCAAATCGCCCAGACCGATCTACCACAAGCGGCGTCGCCACGAAGACCGAGTCGGTAAGAGGCAGGTAAAAATTGCGGGCACCACGTGCCGTTTCCGATCCCTCTATCACGGCATCCGGCGGCGATCAGGAAAAGGGAAGTTCCGCTTGAATGGATCCGGGAGGACGGCGGTCCCGGCACTGCGGGATCAGCGCTGTAATGACATCATGCAATTGATCGGCGGCGGCGTCCTTCGACACAAAGGCTCCCGCGCCGGCCGCCTGCATGGCCTCCTGGATGTGCTGTAAGTTGTTGACCGACAGTCCGATCACAATGGTTTCGGGCTGAGCGGCTTTGATCCGCCTCGTCGCTTCGATCCCGTCCATGTGCGGCATATTGATGTCCATCAGGACCACATCCGGCATTTGTTCGGCAACCATAGATACCGCTTCCACCCCATTGACCGCTTCTCCGATGACCGAGAGATCCGAAAAGCTGTCCAGAATCGCACGCAGCCCCTGGCGGACCAACGCATGATCCTCCACCAGAAGAAGCCGGGGTAATCCGGATGCCTGGGGGGTTGCCCGGACGCGCGGGAACGGACGCACGCTCGCCGCCGCGCACAGCGATTCACAAGAGGCGGCCGGTGCAAGCGGCACACGCAACATCACGGTGGTGCCGCGCCCCACGACGCTGTCGGCTTCCATCGAGCCTCCCATCGCCTCCATCCGTTCCCGGATACTGAACAAGCCGAAATGCTCCCCGGCGGTTTTCTCTTCGAACAAGGGGCGGCTGGATCCCTGGCCTTCGTCCCGCACCGTCACCCTCACCCATTCATCGTCCTCCAGGGACAACATGACGGCGGCATGATCCGTCGCCGCATGTTTCAGCACATTGAATAACAACTCTCGCACCGACTGATAGAGCAGCATCGCTTGATCGTCCGGCAACGGTATGGGGTCCCCCGATACCTGAACATTCACCGAAAGCCCATGCTTCACCATTTGCTCACCGAGCCATCTGAGGGCCGGGGGCAAACCTAGCTCCTGCAGTACCGGCGGGCTCAGCTCCGCCATGATCGACCGGGTGTAGGCCAGGGATTTGGAAAAGATTTCGTCGATGTCGCCGGTCAACCTGGCAAAGTGAGGATCCGCACCAGTCAATTTCTGACGGGCCTGGCCGATCTTCAGCCGGCCCAGGACCATCATCTGCGCCAGATAATCATGCAGTTCGGCGGCCAATCGTTTGCGCTCGCGCTGTTCCGCCAAGGTCAGCTCGGAAGCCAGCCAGCGCAACTGTTGTTGCTTCTTCAGCAACTCGGCATTGAGTTCGGCTTCACGACTGTACCGCCGGGTCGATTCCTCCGCCTCTTCCTGCGCCCGAAGTGCGGCCAGCGTGAGCTGTTCGTTCGTACAAGAGGCCGACCTTGGGGTTCAGGATACTGGCCACAATGTCTTGGGGGACTTCGTTAGCGAAGGCAGCGGTGTAGAAAATCCTGCCAGAGCCCTTGCCAGACCGGCCAGTCATGACCATCCGGCCTGGTCATGACCTGATCACTCGGGCAATGAGCAGCGAGGAATGTATGGGCCTGCGCAAAGATGTCTTGCTCTCCGAGCCCGAGACAAATGCGGGGCGGCTGTGGAGAACCCGTTTGCCGGTCATGGAGCCAGCGCCACAACATCCTGACGACATCGGCCTCCACCGCCGATCCGCCGGCCCAGGAAGCCAGGCCTCCGGCTGCCCCCGATCTCACGGATCAAATCCGGCTCTCCCAGGAAGGGCGCGAGCGCCAGCACACCGGTGAGCCCTCTCCGTAGCGGCTGGCTTAGAGCAACACGCCAATGCCGCCCAGCGAAATGCCCCCCAGCTACACCTCGCGAATACACGGGCGTCGATCGTGGGACCTTGCAGCACGACCACCGATGGATGCCGAACCGCACATTCCGCAATGATCTGATAGTCGCTCGCAATCACGAATCCGTGTATGAGCGCGACCGGATACGCATCGACCTTCCGCCCGGCTATGCGCGTATACAACAGGCCGCTTCGCACCCGCACCCATTGCGCAGCCGGGTCGATGTCCGGGAACGGCCGGTCAGTCCGCCGCATGATCCGGCGGTGGGGCGCCCCGCGTCTGACTCCGCCGCCTCCACCTCACGACCGGCGGCTTTCTTGCGCCCGTGGCGCGTCGCGGGGGACCTTCTCCGTCTCGAGGAAGGTCTTGATGCGGAGGAATTCCTCCTCCAGCATCGATTCCAGATCGCTTCCGAAGACCTTGGCGGCCGCATGCCCCAGCACTCCGGCCGGAGGATTGTAACTGACGTGCAAGTGGATGATCGTCCCGCCGTCATGGGAGTCCATGAACCGGAGCAGGCCCGCATGCTGGACGGCGGACCCGCGTTCCGTCTTCCAGGCCAGCAGCTTGTCGGGCCGTGATTCGGTGATCACGCTGACCCAGGTGAGCGGCACGCCGCCCGGACCGAGCACTTTCCACCGTGAGCGGCCTTCCCCGAGGTTGCGGATATCGAGGACCTGCCTGGTGTAGCGGGGAAAATCCGCATACCGGCTCCAGAACTCGAATACCCTCGGCCGCGGGGCGGCGATGTTCGTGGTCTTCCGAAGATCGACGGCGCGGCGCCCGGCCCCCGCGCCGACCAATCGCTTGAGCGGCACATTGCTCGCCGCCCGGGCCATCAAGGCCGACCCGGCGAATCCGCCCAGCGTGGTCACCGGATTCCTCCGCCACAAGCCGTACAGCATAAGCGCGCCGCCCGCCGTGCCGGCCATGGCGCGAGCCGCCGGCGACCAGTTCGCTTGAAGCCATTCCGGCCGCCGGCCCTGGCCGGACCGGCTCCGGCCGCCTTGGAGAGCAGGCACTCCTTCGGCGCTTTCGTGACGTTCCAGCTGATCCTCCACCGACGTCACCCCCGGGATCCGCTCGACCCGGGAAACCAGGCCGTCCGCTTCTTGCGCATGAATCGGCCCGCGCAGCGTCACATGGCCTTGTTGGGCGGATACCTGGATGGCCCTCGGGTGCTGCACGAGCAACCCCAATTGACTCCGTACGCGGGCCTCGAGCCGTCGATCGTCAGGCATTCCCCGTTGGAACCGCCGGCCGGCGTCCGCCAGCACGCCGCGGCTTCGATTGGCCGTATCGCGCCAGACACGGCCCATTTCCTCTACGATCACATGCGCCGCATGAAACGCCCGATCGCGCGCCATCGCCCGGCGCCGATTGCCTCGATCCGGATCGAGGAAATACATGAGGCCCGCTCCTACTCCCGCCCCGCCCAGTACGGACATGGTCTTCTTCATCATCGGGCCTCCTGTTCCTTCCATCGCCGCCTTATCGGGTGGTGGACGGTTCCACCACCCACACGGCGCATTGTTCCGCTCTACGCACCAGTTCTTCGCTGACATGGTGAGCAAAGAGTTCTTGCCACCAGGGGATGGTGCGGCGGCCGACGACAATCGTGCCGCAGTCCCGCTCTCTGGCGGTCTCGAGGATCACCTGTACGACATCATCCCGGTCTTGCACGGGCTGGCACACTTCGGCGCTCACCTGCTGCGCCGTAAACCCATGCTCGACGAGGCGCGTGAGCGCGCGATCGATCGCCGGCTTGGCGGACCGTGTCGCGTTCTCGGTCCACCGGCGTTGAGCCTCGCGGAGTTCGGCGCTTAACCGTGCTTCTTCCTGCGGATCCTCCGACCCGCCGAACTCCCGGAGGCCGGCCGGGATCGGGGGAAGGACGTGCAGCAGTCGAATGGACAGGTCGCTCCGCCCGCCCATGAGGCCGGCGACGTACGTCAGCGCCTGCGCGGAGGCGGAAGACTCGTCAACCGCGATCATGATGGTTCGGATGCGATCCACCGCGCTCTCCTTGCCTTCATCATACGGCACTCTCCTCGCGCGGCGAGAACTAGTCGAATCCCTGGAGCTTCTACCCCGCGACAACATTTTGTCATTAAGAAAAACAGACGGATCCGAGGCCCGCACCAGCCGGCGTCGTTGACGGACCATGCCTTCGATGAGATCTGCGGTATGGTGTGACAGGAACCGTGCAGCCCGGCCGGTGTCGGAGGGACGGAGGACAGAATGGAGCGTAACACTTCGCCGATCTGGTACAAGAATGCCGTGTTCTACGGCATTGACGTGGCGTTGTTTCAGGATGCCGACGGAGACGGGATCGGAGATTTTTCCGGAGTCTGCCAACGCTTGGACTATCTGGCGGACCTCGGTGTCACGTGCCTCTGGCTGCTGCCTTTTTTCCCGACGGCGAACCGGGATAACGGCTATGACATCACGAACTATTACGACGTGGATCCGCGGCTGGGCACGCTCCAGGATTTCATCCGGCTCGTCCATCGAGCCGGAGAGCGGGGCCTGCGCATCCTGATCGATCTGGTCATGGACCACACGTCTGACGAACATCCCTGGTTTCAGGCGGCGCGGCATGACCGCCAGTCCCGGTATCGCCGCTATTACGAATGGAGCGATGCGCCGCCCCCGATGGATCCGCGGCACGCGAACATCTTTCCCGGTGAAGAGGCCGCCGTCTGGACGTACGATGACGTGGCCGGGCAATATTATTATCACCGGTTTTATCACTTCGAGCCGGATCTCGATGCCGGGTGCCCCGAGGTTCGGGACGAAATCAAACGCGTGATCGACTTTTGGTTGTCGTTCGGCATCGCGGGATTCCGCGTGGACGCCGTGTCCCATATGATCGAGTCTCCGGACCGCCCGTCCCTTCGTCATGGCGCTCATGAGATCATCCGGGATCTGCGGACCTTTACCTCGCACCGGCGGGCCGACGCCGCGCTGCTGGGGGAAGCCGACGTGGAGCCGGCCGAGTTGCGGCGGTTCTTTGGCGACGAAGACGAACTGCACATGCTGTACAACTTTTTTCTCGACAACTATCTGTTTCTGGCCCTCGCGCAGGAGCGGGCCGACCCGATCGCACATGCGCTGCGCCTGCTGCCCTCGGCCCCGCCCGCATGCCAGTGGATGAATTTCCTCCGCAACTTCGATGAGCTGGACCTTGAACGGTTGACGGAAGCCGACCGCGAAATCGTGTTTCACGCGTTTGCTCCCGAACCGGACATGAGAATATTCGGACGCGGCATCCGCCGGCGGGTGGCGCCGATGCTCGGCGACCGTCGCCGGATCGACATGGCGTATAGCTTGCTCTTCTCGCTGCCCGGCGCCCCGCTCTTCATGTTCGGGGATGAAATCGGGATGGGCGAGGATCTGTCGTTGCCGGGCCGTAACGCCGTCCGCACCGCGATGCAATGGTCGCCGGAGACTCATGCGGGCTTTTCCTCCGCCCCGGCGGAGGCGTTGGCCGGGCCCGTGCTGTCACAAGGCCCTACCGGGTACCAGACGGTCAATGTCGCCGATCAGGCGCGCGATTCCGGTTCACAGCTCAATCGCATGAAGCGTCTCATCCGGGCGCGCCGCCGGTGCCCCGAATGGGGATCGGGATCGTGCCAGGTTCTGGATACGGGAGAGCCGAGCGTGTGCGCGCATCAAACGACATGGGAGGGCGCCACCCTGCTGGCATTTCACAATCTGGCCGGCAAGCCCTGCTCGGTCCGCATGCGTCTCGCCTCTCCGCAGACGCATTGCGCAGCGCTGTTGGATAGCCGGCAGGACGGCTCCCGCGATCCGCTGCCCCGCATCGACTTGGAGCCCTATGGCTACCGCTGGTATCGTCTGACCGACCGCTGAGAGTCCGATCGAAAGGAGGACGCGTCAGGGCCGCATGCCACGAGCGGACGGAGCACCCGAATGTCGAATGGATCCGGTCACCCACCGCTGGTGGCAGACCGGTATCATCTACCAGGTCTATCCCCGATCGTTTGCCGACAGCAATGGAGACGGCGTCGGAGATGTGCCCGGCATCATCGACAAACTCGACTATCTGGAGTGGCTCGGCGTCGATGCCGTCTGGATTTCGCCCATCTATCCTTCGCCCATGGCGGATTTCGGATACGATATATCGGATTATACGGATGTGCATCCGCTGTTCGGCACGCTGGCCGACGTGGATCACCTGCTGGCCGCCGCCCACCGGCGGGGCATCCGGATCATTCTCGATCTCGTGCCCAACCACACCTCCGACCGGCACCCCTGGTTCCTGGAATCTCGATCCTCACGGGAGAATCCCAAACGCGACTGGTATCTGTGGAGAGAACCGGCTCCGGACGGCGGACCTCCGAACAATTGGCTCAGCAATTTCGGCGGGAGTGCCTGGGCCTGGGACGCCCCGACCGGGCAATACTACTATCACGCCTACTTGAAGGAGCAGCCGGATCTGAATTGGCGGAATCCTCAAGTCCAGCGCGCCATGCATGATGTGATGCGATTTTGGCTGGACCGCGGCGTGGACGGATTCCGGGTGGACGTCATCTGGCATCTCATCAAGGATGAGGAGTTCCGTCCCAATCCGCCGAATCCTCATTATCGGTCGGGGGAATGGCCCTATCGCCAATTGCTGGCGACCTATACCACGGATCGTCCGGAAGTCCATGACGTCATCGGCGGCATGCGCGCCGTCATGGACGAGTACGACGATCGGTTGATGATCGGCGAAATCTATCTGCCCCTTCAGCGCCTGGTGACTTACTACGGCACCGCCGGCAAAGGCTGTCATCTGCCGTTTAACTTCCAGCTGATCGAAGTGCCCTGGCATGCACCCACGATTGCGTCCACGATCGAGACGTATGAAGCGGCGCTGCCGCCTCATGGCTGGCCCAACTGGGTGTTAGGCAACCACGATAAACCGCGGATCAAGGCGCGCCTCGGTCCGGGTCAGGCCCGCGCGGCCGCCATGTTGCTGCTCACCCTGCGCGGCACCCCGACGCTCTACTACGGAGACGAGATCGGGATGGAGGCCGGAGCCATTGCTCCGGACGCGGTGCAGGATCCCTGGGAAAAGAACCTCCCCGGACTCGGGTTGGGCCGCGATCCCTCCCGGACACCCATGCAGTGGGACGCCTCCCCTCATGCGGGGTTTACCAGCGGCCGGCCCTGGCTGCCACCGCCGGCGGATTTCCAGACGGCCAATGTCGCGACGGAGCGAATGCAGCCGACATCTCTCCTTACGTTGTATCGCCGCCTCATCGAATTACGGCGCGCCGAACCGGCGCTCCATTCCGGTTCGTACCGGCCGGTGGCGGCGACTGATCAGGCACTCGTCTATCTGCGGGAAGCCGGCAGCCGGCGGTGGCTGATCGCCCTCAATCTTTCGCCCCAGCCGCTGACGGTGTCGTTGGGCCGCTACCGGATCACGGGCGAGGTCCGGGTTTCGACCGAACTGGACCGGGAAGGAGACGGGTTCCATGACCGCGTGCAATTGAGAGCCGATGAGGGCATCCTTGCCCTGGTCTCGGACCTCGCTGGATGAGGGCGGCCCGGGCAAACGAAGGGAGACGGCACATGTTCGGGGGCATTGAAGCAGGGGGCACCAAGTTTGTGTGCGGGATCGGGACGGGCCCGGAGGATTTGGCCGTGTCCTCCTTTCCCACCGGAGAGCCGCGGGCCACGGTCCGGCACGCCGTCGAGTTTTTTCAAGCCCGCGCCGGGAACAAGCTCAAAGCGCTGGGCATCGGCTCCTTCGGCCCCATTGATCTCGACCGGGCCTCTCCCACCTACGGGTTTATCACCTCGACGCCGAAGCGGGCCTGGCAGCAGTTTGATCTGGTCGGCGCCTTGAGCAGCGCGCTGCATGTCCCCGTCGGGTTTGACACCGACGTCAATGCGGCCGCCCTGGCCGAAGGGCGCTGGGGCGCCGCCCGGCAACTCGAGGATTATCTCTATCTCACGGTGGGAACCGGCATCGGAGGCGGCGCCGTCGTGGGGTCCCGACTGCTCCATGGCCTCATGCATCCGGAGATGGGACACATCCGCATTCCGCATGATGTGACACAAGATCCGTTTGCCGGCCACTGCCCGTTTCATGGAACCTGTTTGGAGGGCCTGGCCTCGGGTGCGGCGATGAACGCGCGTTGGAAAACGGCGGCCGGCGCCCTCCCGCCGGATCATCCCGCCTGGCCCTTGGAGGCCCAGTATCTTGCCCTGGCGCTGGCCACCTGGGTCTGCACCTTGTCGCCCCGGCGGATCGTGATGGGCGGGGGCGTGATGCAGCAAGCCTGTCTTTTTCCCATGATCCGCGCGCGTCTCAAGGACCTGCTCAATAACTACATTCCTCAACTGGCTTTGGGGGACGGCCTCGAAGACTATGTGGTCCCGCCAGCACTCGGCGCCCATGCCGGGGTGCTCGGCGCGCTTGTGCTCGGACAAGCGGCGGCTGAATCGGCATGAGCTGCGCGGCCGCACCGGCCGCTGGACTTTTCTGTTCTATCGCAAGCCGTGAGAAGCCGGTATAGTAAAGACTTGCGCAGGTTACTTAATTGTGGAGAGGAGTGCTCGTGCCAAAATCAAAGACTGCAAAGAATTGTTATGTCTGTGAAGCCAACGACCGGGTCCGCATGACCTTCATGATCTGCAGTCGATGCAACCGGCCCTTCTGTAGCGACCACGGGACGCCGCACATGGAACAATGCACGAACTGCCTGGAAGCGGCCGAAGAGACGGATTAACCAGCCCCTCCTGACCATCTACGCCCCAGCCATCCGATGCCCCAAAGGCATGATGCCCGAGGTCCGTCTCCGTCCGACGCGAATCGTGTTGGCGGAACAAGTCAAACGGGACGGGCGGCTCATGAGCGCCGTGACCCGATCCGGTACCGGCCTCCGAACGTCTGGTCCGCAGCGAGCCTGGTCAGCCCCCATTCAGGATGGTTCAAGGCGTCCGTCGCGCAAGTCATGGGTTCGAGGGCCAGCGCCTGCCGGGCTGCCCCCGCAATCGCATCGCCCGTGTACACCACCAGGGCGGTGAAGGCCCGATCCATGGCAACCTCGATTACGAACCCGTTCCGCGGATGGCGAAGCGAGGCGGTGCTCCAGCCGGCTGGATCTCTGACCAGCTGCAGATAACAATGGTTGAAGCGCCGGCTGCCGATTGTCCGGTAGCCGCGATAATCCCATTCGGTATCGGCCACGGTCAGAACGGCTCCGGTGGGCGTCAACCGGTCATTGAATTCCAGATAGGCCGACGCGGGGATTGTGGCCTCCGCCTCGTCGATGGCGGTCGTCCCGACAGTGAAGTAGGGATGAAAGCCTACACCGACCGGCGCCGTCGTGCGTCCCACATTGCGGACCGCGAACGCACACGTGAGGCCGTCTGCATCAAGGCTATAGGTAAGGCGGACGTCGAGCGAAAACGGATAGCCTCGCGGCCCATACTGGCGCTCATCGATGCCCACGCAGAATGCCACACTCCGAGAGGTCTGCTCCTGAATCGTCCATGGCACCGCACGCACAAATCCATGGATCGCATTGGGACCTTCCTTGTCGTTGCATTCCAGCTGCAACGCCTGTCCGTCGAACCGATACCGCCCTCCCGCCACGCGCCCGGGAAAGGGAATCAGCACATCTCCCTGGCCGCCTTTTTTGCCGGCCGCTCCCGAATAGCCCCAGACCAGGTCGGTTTCCCTGCCATCCGGCTCCATCAAATAATACCGCCGAAGCGAGGCGCCCCAGGGCGACACCACGGCTCGCTGGCGATCAAGAAACAAAATGATTTCGCTATCGGGTGTAAGAACAGGATCCATCGCGATCACGCTCCCGTGATGTGGAACGGCTCACTCACCGCCCGAAACACAGTCTCATGCGCACGTTAAAAACGATACTGGCCTCCGATCGAAACTTGCGTTTCTTGATAGGCCCGGCTATCCACCGTGGAGGCTCGCTGTGTCCGCTGAACGCCGATCATCAGCCGAGCCGCGGGAGTCAGGGCATAGCGCAGTTCGGCCGCGCCTTGATGCGTGTCGTCATGCCGGTTGAAGTGCTGGTCGGCGACCAGTTCGCTGGTAAAGTCTTTCCGCCGATACACATAAAGACCATGCAGCGAGAGCCTGTCGGTCAATCCGGCATCGATGCTGCCGGACAGCACATGTAGTCGATACGAAACATCGTCGTTATAGCGGAGATCGCCCGCCCCTTCGGCATACCCTCGCTCGAAGAGATACCCGAATGACGCGGAGATCCGCTCCGTGAGGCGGAAGGAGACGCTGGGGCCGATGGTCCAGAACGTAGTATCTCTCTCGGCGAACGCTTCATTGTACAGGCGCAGCCCGCCGCGGCCGATCATGGTCAGCCTCCAACGTTCGCCCAGCATCTGCTCGACTTCCACGCGTCCCGTGTGCGACGTCACCCGCTCATCTTCAATGAACAGGTTCCCTGTCCGGCGCTCGAAATTCGGCCCTAAGAACATGTCGGGGACATACCGGTACCGCGCCATCATGACCGTATCAGGCGACAAGGCCTGCTTGAGTTGAAGACGGTAATCCCCGTGATTGAAGACGGGATTCGACGTGTACAGAAACCCGTGGGCCTTGACCGATAGTTCTGTGGGGCCTGATGAAGTCGGGGAGGAGCGCACCAGTTCGAGAGACGGATCCCACACGACATCCGCGCTTTTCTCCACCGGCACGACGCTGGGCTGACTGGGGTCCTCGCTGAATCGCTGCCGGCGCGAGGACGAGAACTGAAAGACATCATCCGTATAGGTCATCCGGCTTTCGGCGATGCTCGACCACTCCGCCCGAGCAGCGCGCGGAAGGAACGGACAGACGGACAGCAGAAGGAAGGCCAGGACGGCCTGTCCCCACCGTTCACCAGGATTCATGCGTCACGGCCGGCCGAACGACCGGACATAGAGCAAGACCTGCCACGCCTCCTCCTCCGTCAGCACCAGGGGAACGAACGAGGCCATGTCAGTGCCGGGGCTGCCGTTTTTCAGAATCCAAAAGAGTTCACCATCCGTTCTGGTCGCCTGCCACACCCTGTCTGTAAAGTTTCGAGGAAGCTTGCCGCGGAGTCCTTCAATATCCCCCAACCCCCTGCCGTCTTTTCCATGGCAGGTGACGCAGAATGCCTTCCCATGGAACAGCGCCTTTCCCTGGTCGATGTCGGCTTCCGTCATCGGAAAGGGATTCGTCCAGGTTCTCGCCTCTTCTAACTGGCCGGAGGGCACTCTCGGTTTCAGCACCGCTTCATCGGCTGCCATCACCGCCAGAGGCGACTGGCCTAAGGTCCCCATCAGGACGAGACATGCACCGATGCTCAATGGTCCGCGCGATCGCATGTCACTCCTTGATTGAACAGCCGCCCACGAAGACTGCATGGTCAGAGACAGGGCCAGTCCGGCGGTGCGGCGGAATCGGACTGGCCGGCTGTTCCAGCCCTTATTTCTCCGAATGGCCCGGAAATTTATGTCCAAGCGACTGAGGGAAGGTCACCGTGCCGTCTGGAAATTCCTGCCCATGTTGCCACAGATGATAGATCACGCCGTCCGTTTCCATTGCGGCTTCAGCCACCTTGGCGGCCTGTTCCTCCGGCATATCAAGAACTTTTACACGACCAGTGGCAATTTCGACCCTGTGATCATGAAAATAGCGATGCCACTGAATGGGCGGCAGCTTTCTGGTCAAGTCTTTCGCGACAAAGTATTCGATCGCCACCAACTTGGCCTTAGGGTCCGTCGACTCAAAGAGCAAGCACTGCAGAATCTGGTCGGACACGCCTTTACAGTAGTGGTGAAATGGACCGCCCGGCGTGCCGTCCGGCATCATGTGCGGAGCCTGCACATGGATATCATAGCCGTCGACGGGCGATTTCGGCTCGCCGCCGATCGCCGGGGGAGTGGACCAGGCCGCACTGACCAGCATCACGAGCGTCATGGCGGACAATAGGTTCCTGACCATTCAAGCACCTCCGGTAAAGGTTATGTGAAGGGAAATAGGCATGCGTCATGAATGCTTAAGAGACAGCCCGACGGTAAAAGATTCATCGGCGATTGTCGACTAGGTAAGGCCTGGGATCGCCGTGACGCTGAACCGGCGGCAGGATCAGTACGTACCCCGAGGTGTTAGCGGGTTGCCGTGGACTGCATCAAGCTGTCGGCTTGCGGAGGTGAGAATCCCTGATAGCCCTGATGCCGTTCGGCCAGTTCGAGCACCGTGAACGGCCGCCCGTCGATCGTGTCGGGCAGCGAAAAGATTTGCCGAAGCGGGCCGCCCGGTTCTCCGACGATGCTTCCGGCAAAGACCATGCCCTTGGCGCTGAGTGTGCTGATGGCCGTTTCGATATGCTCCACCCGCACGGCCACGTGGTGGAAGATCCGGTCTCCGAACTGTGCGACCCAACCGGGAATGATGCTGGTCTGTCCCCGCTCGCCGAGATAGCCCTGATCCACAAAGAGCGCGGGATACCCGACTTTGCGGTAGACCTTGGCAAACCAGTCGTTGTACTCGAGCGTCTCGCTATAGGCATATCCAAGGTCCACATATTCGCGGGCGCGGCGATCGATGTCCATGGTGCGTAGGGTGACGTGATCGATGACGGGATACAGCCCGATGCCCGCTTGATCGAGCAGATCTTTGAGGACCCGGGCGGCGGTGTTATGTCCGACATAGTCGGCCACCATCCGCTCCAGCAGCGCATCGAGGACGCGATTGTCGTCCATGTGTTCAGCCCTCCATCAGATCGGATCAAACGTGATGCCCTGGGCGAGGGGGAGATCCGTTCCCCAGTTGATCGTGGTGGTTTGACGGCGCATGTAGGCTTTCCAGGCATCGGAGCCGGCCTCCCGTCCGCCGCCCGTTTCCTTCTCGCCGCCGAACGCCCCCCCGATCTCCGCCCCGGACGTGCCGATGTTGATGTTGGCAATGCCGCAATCGCTGCCGGCCGAGGAGAGGAATTGTTCGCTATGCCTCAGATCGTTGGTGAACAAGGCGGATGACAATCCCTGAGGGACCTCGTTCTGTATCAGGATCGCCTCCTCCAGGGTGCGATAGGTCACGACATAGAGGATGGGCGCAAACGTTTCGCGCTGCAGCAACGGCCAGGTCGCTTCGGCCCGGACGATCGTGGGCTCGACAAAATGACCCGGTCCATCCAGGACCCGGCCGCCGTACAGGATCCGGCCGCCTTCCTTCTTCGCTTCGTCCAGTGCGGCACGATAGGCCTCGACGGCCTCGTGGCTGATCAGAGGCCCCATCAGCACGCCTTTGTCCAATGGATGGCCGATCCGGACCTGGGCATAGGCCCGGACGAGCCGTTGCACCAGATCGTCATACCGGGACGCCTGTACTAAAAGCCGGCGCGTGGTCGTGCACCGTTGGCCGGCTGTCCCGACCGCGCCAAAGAGGATCGCCCGCACAGCCAGATCGAGATCCGCCGTCTCATCCACAATGATCGCGTTGTTGCCGCTCAACTCCAACAGCGATCGCCCCAGACGCCGCGCCACCGTGGCCGCAACCTGTCTGCCGACCGGCACGGATCCCGTAAATGAGATCAGCGGTAACCGACTGTCCTGCACCATCGCTTCCGCCAGTTCGACCCGGTCGGTGATGAACAATGAGAACAAGCTCGGCAGCCCTTGTTGCTCCATGACACGCGTGCAGATGCGCTGAACCGCCAGCGCGCAGAGCATGGCTTTGGGGGACGGCTTCCAGATCACCGGATCTCCCGCGATGACGGCGAGAAAGGCGTTCCAGGCCCAGACGGCCACCGGAAAGTTGAACGCGGTGATCACGCCGACCGGGCCCAGCGGATGCCACTGCTCGTACATGCGGTGGCGGGGCCGTTCCGACTGCAGCGTCACGCCGGAGAGCATGCGGGACTGCCCCACGGCAAAATCCGCCATATCGATCATTTCCTGCACTTCGCCGTCCCCCTCGGCTTTGATCTTGCCGACTTCCAGCGACACGAGGGTTCCGAGCAGATCTTGGTTCTCGCGCAACGATTGTGCGATCAGCCGGACACATTCCGCCCGCTTCGGCGCGGGCACCAGCCGCCAGACGGCAAACGCCTCCGCGGCCTCGGCCGCAATGCGCTCGTAATCCTCCGCCGTGCAGCTTCGGACCGAGGCAATGGCCTGACCGGTGGCGGGATTCATGGCAGGCATCACGGCGCCGGATTCGAGCGAGGACCGCCAGCGCCCGGTACTGCCGCCGGCATTAACCGGCTGGAGCCCCAACTTCTTTAAGAGCTGCGCGCTATCAATCATATGAAACAGCTTTCAAACGGATCACCGATACAGCTCTTCAATTCGAGCCGGCGTTGACCGGCTGGAGCCATTGCTACTCCCTAAGTTCTGCACTATCGATCATATGGATAGCCTCTGAACGGATTGCGAGACAGCCGGGATCGACTTCGGCATCACAAATCCTCGCCGGACTCGATTGAGGACTGCCGCCGGCATAAACCGGGTGGAGGTACAACTTCTCCGACAGTCCATCATCTGAAATAGGCTCCAAACGGATTGCCGAGAAAGTCCTTCAACGGGATCGACTCCTGCGTCACAAATCCATGGAAACGCCCCGGGTGGCTCAACACGAGATCGACCACGCAGCACAGGCTCGAGGCCGTCGTCACTTGGATCGCCGACCACAAACGCCCTTTGATGCACTGCGGATAGATCTTCCTCACATTGTTTTCTTCAAAAAACCCCTCTTTCGTGTAGCCGGTTACCGACGCATAGGTCAGGACCACGTCCTGCAGGGTCTGCGGTATGGCGCGTTCAAGAATACGCTTCAACGTGGCCCGGTCTTCATTGAGCTTCAAATCTTTCATGAGCAGATGAACCTTCTCACAATGGCCCGGATACCGGAGGGTCTTGTAATTCATGGTCCGCACGCGCCCCACCGAGGTGTCGGCCAAGGTGCCGAGCCCGCCAGAGGTGTTGAACGCTTCATAGAGCAGGCCGTCCAATTCGATGGTTTCATGGCCTTCCAGGGGCTGAAGCGGCACCTTTTCACCCTGTTCAATCCCGTAACACACGTTCCCGTACTCGTTAATCAAGCCGTCGGTCGACCAGGTCAAGGAATACTTGAGCACGTTGCTGGGATGAACCGGCAGAGCCCCGACCCGCATCTTCACCGTGTCGATCGTCTCAAAGTGCGTCATCAGCTCATGGGCCACAATGCTGATGAAGCCGGGAGCCAACCCACATTGCGGCATAAAGGCACAGGCGGCGCCCTTGCTCAGGACCCGGATCTGACTGGTGACCTCCACATCTTCCGTCAGGTCGAAATAGTGCACTTGATGGGTCAGCGCGAGCCCGGCAACCGTGGGATTACAGAAGTACGGAAGACTGGAAATAATGGCGTCCACCTGATGGGTGGAGAGATAGGTGCTGACGGAGTCGGGATGCCGCGCATCCAACACGCACGGAGTGACGCGGGAGAGGCCGAGGTCTTCGACGAGATGCTTGGGCCCGTCCAGGGAGAGATCGCCCAGATGGACCTCATAGGAGCCCTGCTCGGCGAGCAGGCAGGCGACTAACGATCCGATCTTGCCGGCCCCGAAGATGAGCACCCGATGCATCATGCACCTCGCATGACTCTAGCAGGCTGTTGATAAAGTCCGCCAGCGCCGTTCTCGCGGGGACACTGCCGCCTCACCATCTCGCGTCCGTGCGCAAACGTGACGCTCGTTATTCCTCGCATCGCGCACTTTGCTGGACGGCCTTTCTGAACAGCCTGCGGACCATTCTGTGGTCGTCTGGAACCTTCCGACTTCCACTTCTCCTCCGATGCCAAGTCGTTTGTCAACATTAGTATACCCCCGTTCCTGGAGGTGGGGCGAGCCTTCCCTCAGATCGATCTCAATCTCGATGACGCGTGAGGGCGTGAGCGGCCGGTTCAGGAGGGAATGGGTGGAGTACGGGGCGTCGATTTGGCAGGCGTGATGAGTCCCCGAGGGTTCCCCTGGGCCTCCATCGCCTCGAACATCAGACAGCACTTCAGCCGCCCGCATACGCCGAGCAAACGGGGATCGTCAACCGGCAGACCCAGGTTTCGCGCTTGCTTCACCGTGACGGGCTTTACCTCGGTGAGAAAACTCGCGCAGCAGAGGACCAACCCGCAGGTGTCGATGCCGCCCAGCCGCCGGGCTTCTTCCCGCACGCCCACCTGGCGCATTTCAATCCGGCCGCCGAATCGCCGCGCGAGGTCGCGGACCAAATCGCGGAAATCGATCCGCTCGTCGGCCGTATAAACAAATGTGAGCTGGCGGCTCTGCAGCGCCCCGTACACTTCCACGAGTTTTAGCTCGAGTCCCAAGTCAGCCGCTTTGGCGCGACAGTAGGCGGTGGCCTGCTGGGACAGCCGCTCGAGCCGGGCGATCAATGCGAGATCCTCCTGATCCGCTTTGCGAAGAATCGACTTCATGACCCGCATCGGCGGCACGAAGGGCGCACAATAGGGCTCGGTGTAGACCACCCCATAGGTCACTTCCCCCTCCGCTTCGAGCAAGACGCGATCGCCACAGCGCAGTGCCGCCTGGCCCGCATCCAACTTTTTGACCTCGCCGCAATCCCGGATTTTGACGTCGATCAAGCGAACCGAAACCGGATAGGGCTGGGCGATTCCTTCGTGTACGAGGGGTTCCATAGGGACCGATGATACACAATTTCTCTCCGATAGGAAACCGCGGTCCAACGGAAGCAGTTGAGACCGGAATCTGGAATTGGCGCATCGGCTAAAACTGTAAGCCTCTGAATTCCCAAGCGCTTATGCCATGGATTTCAAAGAGACTATTTGTGGTACGCTAATCCGGCGATGCAGGAAAGGGGGAAATCGTGGGCATGTTCCTCAAAGAACGAAAGGCGACACTCCGTATACCGCGCCAGGTCTTACTGCCGTTTGGCTATCGGATCGCCGTTCGGCAGCTGTCCGACGCTGAAATGGACAAACGGGATCCCAACGCCGACGGAATCTGGGACGACGAGAGCAAAACGATTTGTATCCGCCGGCGGCTTCCGGTCACGCGCCGCCGATATATCCTCGCCCATGAATTAGGTCACGCCTGGCTGGATTGGCAACATCGGTATCTGGACGACGGCAAAGCCAGCACTTGACGGAATGCTGAAAAAGCCTGTCAGCGGCGTTCTCGCATCGCTCCGAGGATCAACGTACCGCAGGGGTACGCCTCTCCTCGTCACTCGCTGCGGCCATGCTGAACAGCCTTTTTGAACATTCCATTTCTTCCGGCCAACGGTCAAGGAATCGATGTCCCTCCGCGTCTCCTTGTGACGTACCTCCGGTGAAGGAGCCGTCTTGGCGGCTCGGGGTGGGCGGGTGATAATGCGCCGACTCGGTCGCTGGCCTTCTTGCGGCCTTGATGGATGACTTGTGTGACCACTGCACTCACACATTTCACGTCGCGCACAGATAACCATACTGCAACGGTACGCCTCTCCTCGTCGTTCGCTGCCGCCTTGCTGAACAGCCTTTTCTAGCATTCCGTCTTCGACCCGGTCGTCTCAGTGGTGTGGGCATACCTACAGATCTCGCTACGAACCCGCCAGCTTGAGAATGTGCGTCCATTCGGATTCGGTCACCGGCTGGACTGACAGCCGTGAGCCCTTTCGCAACAGTTCCATCCCCTTGAGCTCCCTGTCCTTTCGCAGCTCATCCAACGGCAGAGGGCGTGGAAACTTTCGCACGAACCTGATGTCGACCATATCCCAGCGCGGGCTTTCGGGATCGCTGGCGGGATCGTAATGTCCGTGCTGCCGATCGAATTGGGTCGGATCGGGATAGGCCTCTGTCACCACTTCGGCAATCCCCGCCACGGCCGGCGGATCGGCATTGCTGTGATAGAAGAGCACCTGGTCGCCGCCCCGCATGCTCCGCATGAAATTGCGCGCTTGATAATTCCGGACCCCATCCCAGCATGTCGTGCGCTCGGGCGAGGCCGCCAGATCATCGATGGAAAACACCGACGGCTCGGATTTCATCAACCAATAGCGACGTGGTTCGCCCGCCGGCTTCCGCTTGGTCATCTCATCCACTCCCTGTATGCTGCTCCCAACCGCCTGTAGCCGCCCTCTTTCGGAGATTGCTTATGGATATGACCCCATTGTTCTTTGGGCTGTACAAGTTCGTCAAGTATGCCGTCTATCCCTTGAGCTGGATCATCGGATGTTTCGGCTTGGCGCTCCTGCTGGCGTGGCTTCCCTGGTCGCCCCGGCGCCAACGATGGCTGCGGGTGGCACTCACGACCGGCACGGCGCTCCTGATCCTGGCCGCCTCGCCGATCGTCTCCTATACCTTCATGAGCGGGCTGGAAGGCTGGTACCCGCCGGTCCGGTCGACCGATCGCCGCTTCGACGCCATTGTCGTGTTGGGCGGCGGCATCCGGGAGCCGGGGACGCTGAGACCGGCGGTGGAACTGTCCGACGAGTCTCGCCACCGCACGATCTGCGGGTCGGATCTCTATCGGCAGGGAGCCGCCCGCCGGCTCGTAATGACGGGGGGCGGCACACGCCTCTTCGGAGGGTCCGGCCTCAAGGTCGCGCCGGCCATGAAAGCCTGGGCCATCCAGCTGGGCGTGCCGCCGGAAGCCATCCTCCTGGACGAGGAGGCCCGCACGACCTATGAAAATGCGCTCGGGGCAAAACGGGTGCTCGGGCCGGCGACCTCCATTCTCCTGGTCACGACCGCGTACCATATTCCCCGGGCGGTGGCGCTGTTTGAGAAACAAGGATTCGAGGTGACCCCCTATGCCTGTGGATTTCACGCCAAGGATCGCTTGACGGACGAGTGGGATGACGTGACGGTCTTTGACGTTCTGCCCAGCAGCTGGGCGCTCCAGCGGATGACCGAAGCCGTGGACGAAACGGTCGGCATGATGGTGTACTGGTTGTCAGGACGCTTGTAAGAGACACACGAGGAGAGAACCCGGGCACGACGAAAAATGCAGAGGGCAGCGGCAAGGCATCGCATCTCAGGAATGCTCGGGTGCCTGCGCTTCCATCAATTGAATGAGCGCCCGATACGTCAATTCTCTCGTGCGGGCCTTCGTAACCGGCTCGGTCGCGGCATTGGTTTCCAGCCAGACCCGCTCGGCCAGGTGCGCTGCCGAGGCGTTACAGAAGCTCCACATCTCATGCAGAAAGTCATCGGGCAGCCCGACTTGCATCCCCTCCGACTCAATCCGATCGTCCAACAGAGCCAGGAGGTCGGACAAGGCTTCATCCGGACGGTAGGGCCGGCTGGCAAATCCGAACTGTGCCTGGGCGGACGCCTCCTGCTTCGCCTGCTCCACCAAGTCGCCCATATAGCCTTTCAACAGGCCCACGATGTGTCCCGAATAATTCATCCAATAGTCCTCAGTCGCCATTATCGGGGTTCCTCCGGAACCGAGCAAGGCACGTCCTGCGTCCTGCGAAACGCCCGTTATATTGACCGGCCGGCAACCCCTTCTCTATGATGCAGGGTCTCTCACCCGCGTGTGACCCATGACGACCGGTACGACCGAACATTTCGAGATCGCGCTGAATACGCCTGCCGGCCAGTTGACCACCGCCGTCGATGTCCCGACCGGCTTCGTGCCCGTCACCGCCATTGTGCCGCTGATGCGGCGGTTGGGTGAAGAGGCGCATGCGTTGGAGCAAGCCAGGCTCATCGCGACCTGCCGGGCCATCTCCTGTCAAAAAGGCTGCGCCGCCTGCTGCCGCATGATGGTGCCGCTGTCGGGGCCCGAAGCCTTCGCGCTCCGGGACTATGTCCGAGGGCTGCCGGGTGAACGGCAGGCGCGCATTACCGAACGATTTGCTCAAGCGAAATCCCGGCTCCTGTCCCACGGACTCTGGCATCGCCTGCGCGACATGAGCGAGGCGGAACAGCCGCCTGATGATGACGCCCTGGAACCGGTGAATCGAGACTACTATGCTCTGCGCATGCCCTGCCCGTTTCTGGAGGACGAACTCTGTTCGATTTATGAGGAGCGCCCCGCCGCCTGCCGTGAACTCCTGGTGACATCGCCGGCCGAATGGTGTCAGGATCTGGTGAAGCACCCGGTTGAAGAAGTGCCGCCGCCGGTTCGCATGGGGCCGGCGCTGGGACTGTTATGGGGAGATCTGAGCAAGACGGCACCCCGGCTGATTCCCCTGCCGCTCGCCCTGGAGTGGGCCGAACGCCATCACCGTGAGAACGAGGCGAAGTGGCCCGGCACGCAACTGCTGGATCAGGCGCTGGACAAAGTCTGGCGCTTCCTGAGCCAGGCGTTTCAGAAGAAGTGATGCGTGATCGGTGATGAGTGATACGTCGCTCGCATCACATATCGGCCTCCCCCGTGGCGTCACCATTCACTCATGACTAAAGATGCGCGTAAGAGTCAGCGACAAACACCCTCTCCCCTAAGGGGAGAGGGCAAGGGTGAGGGGCACCGAACCCTCGCTCGAGTCTTGCGAGCGAACCAGACGGACGCCGAACGACGCTTGTGGAATCTTGTCCGCGCGCGGCAGATCAACGGCCTCAAGTTCAGACGCCAGCATCCAATCGGTCCATACATCGTAGACTTCTGCTGTCCTGAACAACGTCTCATTGTTGAACTGGATGGTGGGCAGCATGCCGAACTGCTCCGGCAAGACGAGGACCGTTCGCATTGGTTACGTTCTCAGGGATATCAGGTCATACGATTCTGGAATCATGAAATGATGAACGCTGAAGCGGCAGTGGTTGAAGCAATCATCCATGCCGTATCACAACACCCTCACCCCACCCCTCTCCCTCAAAGGGAGAGGGCGTCAGCGGGCAAGCCGCTCGATAACGCATACACGCCGACAAAGAAGGAGCCATGATGCAAAAGCCCGTGATCGCCTGTTTGGATTTGGAAGGTGTGCTCGTGCCGGAAATTTGGATCAATGTGGCCTTGAAGACCGGCATTGAGGAGCTGAAGATCACCACACGCGAAATGCCCGATTATGACAAGCTCATGAAGCGCCGGCTCGCCATTCTGGAGGAGCATAAGCTGACCATCGCGGACATCCAGGAGGTCATCGACAAGATGGGGCCATTGGACGGCGCGCCCGCGTTTGTCGCCTGGCTCCGCGAGCGCTGTCAGGTCATCATTTTGTCGGATACGTTTTATCAGTTCGCGTTGCCGCTCATGCGGCAACTCGACTATCCGACCCTGTTCTGCAACCAGCTGGAGATCGATGCCGGGGGCAAGATCCTGAAGCACCACATGCGCATGCCGAATCAGAAGAAACATTCGGTGGCCGCGTTCAAATCGCTGAACTTCTATACCATGGCGGCCGGCGACGCCTACAACGATACCGCCATGCTCGGCGAAGCCGACGCCGGATTCTTCTTCCGACCCCCGGACCATCTCCCGAAAGAATTTCCGCAGTTTCCGGTCACCCAGACCTATCCGGAACTGCAGGAACGGTTTGCGGAAGCGGGAAATCTGGGATAGCTGTCAGCCATCAGCTCCTTACAAGGGGACTAAGATGGTGACGCTCTCTCATGCATTTCCCTCCCCTTTGTAAAAGTCATGCTGAGGCTGAACAGGTTGCGAATGACAAGAAGCGCGACATATACCTTCACTCCCTTGGCATTCACGTCATTCGATATGCGAACAAGGACGTCATGACAGAATCGGCACCGCCGTCTTCATCCAGTTAGGCAGTTACAGACATTCCTTATCGACCCGATCTTCGACCTCCCCTAACCCCTCCTTACGAAGGAGGGGAAGAAACGAGTTGTGGCTACAAGGATATGCGTTCTTTTCCTCCCCTTTGTAAGGGGAGGCCAGGAGGGGTAGAGGGCCGCCCTTTCGATGACGGTGAGGGTCGATCAGAAGGCTGAGAGCTATCGCTCCCCATTCACAATCTGCAGGACCCGGCGGCCGTACCGCTCGACTTTCACTTCGCCGATGCCGGGGATTTCCAGGAGCGCCGCTGTCGTCATCGGCTTATCGGCGGCAATCGTGCGCAAGGTCTTGTCATGAAACACGACGAACGGCGCGACGCCTTCTTCTTCCGCCAATTCCGTCCGGAGCCGGCGTAGCCGTTCGTACAGTTGCGGGTCAGCCGGATGCGTCTTCACCGTCATCGCGCGCTGCGGAGAAGGCTTGGAGCCAGGTGACGGCATCCGCGCATCCTCCTGTCTGCGCAGACCGAGCGGACTGACTCCCTTTACGACATCCCGTCCTTTTCCGGTCAGGTCGAGCGTGGGATATTCGCTGCCCTCCACCCGCAGACAGTCCGCCTCAATGAGCTCTTTCACGAGACGGGTCACGGCGGTCTTCGATTGCGTCCGGCAGCTTCCATACGTCGGACAGCCGTCGCTGCCATAGGACAGCAGGGCCTTGGAGCGGCTTCCGCGGACGATCTCGACGATGCGCGTCACGCCAAATCGGCCGCCGCACCATGAGACGGTTTCCAAGATCGACATGGCTGCCTGCGCCTCATCATGATTCGACACCGGTCGATCCGGCCGGCTGGCCGAAACGCAGCGATCACAGAGGCCGCAGGGACCTAACGCCCGCTCCTGGTCGTCGCTGAAATAGTCGAGGATGGCGAGTTGCCGGCAGGTCTGCACCGAGACGTACGCGATCATGTCATTGAGCAACGTCCGCATGCGATCCGCGCGCTCGGCGCTGCCAGCTTCGGTGGAGGCCTGCTGAATGAAATACTCCTGTGTCCCGACATCGCGGTCATGGAACAAGAGCACGCAATCCGAAGGCTGCCCGTCGCGACCCGCCCGCCCGGCTTCCTGATAATAGGCCTCGACGCTCCCCGGCAGATCGAAATGGATCACGAGCCGGACATCCGGCTTGTCGATGCCCATGCCGAACGCATTCGTGGCGGCCAGGATTCTGACGGCTCCCCGGCGAAACTCCTCGTGCACCAGCCGCCGTTCCTCATCGGAAAGTCCCGCATGGTAATAACCGACCAGGGAGTGGGATTGGCCCAGATAGCCGGCGACCTCCTGCACCATGCGGCGTGTGGCGCAATAGACCAGAATGGTCCCGGTCTCGCATCGCTGTACCAAATGATGGAGGACCGAGAGTTTCTCCGCCCGCGACAGGCACAGACGGACGGACAGCGCCAGATTCGTCCGGCGAAAGCCCGTCACCAGACGTAAGGGATCGCGGAGCGCCAACCGCTCGCAGCAGTCGTCCTGTACGCGCTTGGTGGCCGTCGCGGTCAAGGCGAGGCAGGGCGGATTGTTCAGTTGCTTCCGCAAGTTCCCGATCTTCATGTAGTCCGGCCTGAAATCGTGGCCCCATTGCGAGAGGCAGTGCGCTTCGTCCACGACGAGCAACGAAATCAGGCAGGACCGCAAAATCCTGAGAAAGCCTTCGTGCTGCATCCGTTCCGGGGCCAGATAGAGGAGCTTCAAGCGCTGGAGGTGCAGCGCCTGGATGACCCGATCGCGTTCGGACTCCGCCAGGCCGGAATGAAACGCGGCCGCGGCGATCTTCCGCTCGATCAGCCCTTCCATTTGGTCCTGCATCAGGGCGATCAGGGGAGACACGACCAGGGTCATGCCGGGCAGCAGGGTGGCCGGCAATTGATAGCAGAGTGATTTCCCCTGGCCCGTCGGCATGACGGCCATGGCATCGCGTCCTGCCAGCACCGCCCGGATGACCTCTTCCTGACCGGGTCGGAACTGCGCAAACCCGAAGCGTTGTTGAAGCTGTCGTGTGAGATCGTCCACGGTAGAGGTGATTGTAACGGCGTGTGTGAGCGTGAGAGCCTACGGGAGAGCGGAGTATAGACGACCAAGTCGCTCCGGGCAAGTCCGGTATGCTCTAGATCGCAGGGGCCGTAGCGCCATTGAACGAATCCGTTCCAACCTGATGCCGGATCGCCTTCTGCGCAGCGCCGGACCAGGACCATCCAGCACCAAGAAGGCAGGCTACGCTTCTAGCACCGTTGCAGGATCGCCTTGATCCGAATGCATGCGCGGGACGGGTTCGATTAATGGATGCGTTCGGTCGGAAGACCGGACGGCCCGATCAGCGGAAGATTGGACCGGCCGTCCGGAGAGAGCGCGAGCCAATGGCGGACTTGCGGCGGCGAGGCACCATGGTGAAACGCGCGGACAGCTTCTTCGCTCGCACGGTCGGTCACCGTGACCCGTTCATGCTGCCGCAAGTGCTCGGCCCAGGAATCCACGACAAACATTTCGATAAACTGCTCCGGGTTCTCGGCGTCCTGCAGTAACTCCCATCGGAGCGCTCCATCGCGCCGCCGGTGTCGCCGCACGGCGTCCATGGCTTCGATGAAGGCCTCGACCTCTGCCGCCTCGACCCGGTATTCCACAGTCACGTGCACCGTTCGTTGATCCGCGGCAAGCGATTCCCTATTCTGCGGCGGAGGCCAATGCCGGGAAGGGGCCAGATCGAGCACCCGGCTTTCAGAGATCGGATACGGTCGGGCCCACACGAGGCTGAACAGCACGGCGGCCGAGGCGGCACAAAAGGTGTACTGCACCCCGATGTATTCCGCGACCAACCCCCAGGCAGCGCTCCCCCCGGCGATACTGCCGAAGAACACCAGAAGATAAATGGCCAGAGCCCGCCCTCGCACCCATCCGGCTGTGTTCATCTGCACAGTGCTATTGAATGTCGTGAGGATGGAGAGCCAGCCGGCCCCGGCGATCAGGATGGCGGCTCCGATCAGGAGGATGTTTCCAGAAAGGCCCAACACCAGGACCGCCAGAGCCAAGGCCGCTGTGGCGACGCCCAACATCCGCTGAGTGCCTAACAGTTGACGAAGCCCCGGCGCGAAGGTGGCCATCACGAGCGCGCCAACCCCGAAGCACCCGAGTATCAGACCATACGAAGTGGCGCCGAGCCGAAGCTCAAACCGCACCAACAGCGGCAGCAAGGCCCAGATCACACTGGCAGCCAAGCTGAACGCGGCGGTGCGGATCAGCACGGCCTTCAGTTGATCGGCATGGCGGACATACCGAAGCCCGGCTCGCATGGCTCCCATGAGACCTTCCGCAGGCCCGGTCGCCGGCGGGATCGGCCGCTGCCACCGGTAGACCACGGCCAACACACCGAGATAGGACGCGGCATTGAGAAGAAACGTCATGCCGGCACCGGCTAATCCGACGACTAACCCGCCGAGGCCAGGGCCGATCGCCCGGGCGATATTGAAACCGGCGCTATTGACGGTGACGGCCTGGGACAGCTGCGAGACTGGGACCAATTCAGGGATGATGGCTTGATAGACCGGCCCGTTCAAGGCGGTGCCGGCTCCCATGAGGAGGGTCAACACTAACAGCAGCGCGGGTGTCATGACATCGAGCAGGGTGAGCCCGCCCAGCATCAGCGCAATCACACACATCCAGGCCTGTGAGAAGAGCAGGAGATGCCGCCGGTTCACGATGTCGGCCAATGCGCCCGCGGGCAATGCTAAGAGGAGAAAGGGAAGTGTCTCCGCCGTTTGAATGAGCGACACGACGAAGGGGGAGGAATTCAGCGACGTCATGAGCCACACGATGCCGACTTCCTGCATCAGCATGCCCAGGTTGGAGATCAAGGCACAGGTCCACAAGGCGGAAAAAATTGGGACCCGGAGCACAGTCCAGCTTCCTGACAGCGGCATGGCAAGAGAGGTCTTCATTGCTACCTTCGTTGTTTGATCACATGAAGGGGGTTCCTCTCACGCTAAGATGCCTCCAGCCTGACTCGAACTAGCGGGAACCCCAGCGATGGGATGTCATCCGGTCAAACTAGATAGCGCTAGAAGAGGTTCCTCAAACACCGAAGCCCCGCGGGGGATCTCCCCCGCGGGGCTTCTTTTCTTGTCCCGTTCAGCGGATCAGCGCCTCAGGGTGTCCCGTTTGACGCTTAACGGCTTCCCTAGAAGTTCATCCAGAGCTGCACGACACCCCAATCCTGATCTTTATTGGTTCCCATGTTGTGCCGCACATACTCGCCCGAGAAGAAGTGTCCGTAGGACAACGTCAGAGCGATTTTCCCATCCCCGAACATGTGGGTCCAGGAAACGTCCGTCTCATTGCCCACGTGGGTCGCCGTGTTGTCGGGGCGGGAGAACACCAACACGCCTTGCGAACCGCGGTACCAGTTGTCCCGTGCATTCGCCAGATAATGCATTTGCGCCCAAAACTCCAGATGGTCGCGTACCGTGGGCCGCGCCTGAATATTGATCTGCGGCTGAATCGAATTTTTCCATGCTTTGTTCAGCATGAATCCCGAATGGATAAAGTTGGTGGGGAAGAAGTTTTCGAACGTGTTACCGGTGCGGCAGGAATAGCCCGCCTGCGCCGCCCCCCCCGCCGAGCAGTTCGCATTGCCGTCACCGGAAGCATAATCAAACCCGATCGCAACCCGCGGCTTCCATAAATGTTCGAACCAGGTGTAGCCCAGCCAGTTTCTCGTGGCCCAGGCATTGATCGACACGTTCCGTTGATTATCGAGGCCCAGCCCATCCGACATGCTGCCGAACTGCCACGCCGTTTCATTCAGGAGATCCCAACCTCCCTTGCGCATTTCCGTGCGGTTGCCGACCATATGGCGGCGCTGCTGGGCTTTTTTCGGCGTCCCCAGGCCCTGCGCGGTATTGAACGATTCATGGATATTGTTGTCGTAGTACACGTAATAGGGCTCGATGACAAATCCAGGCACGGATTTGATCTGATTGTAAAAAATGTACATGTTCACGTCGGCCCCGCCGTCAGACCCGCCAAAGCCTGTTGCGGCCACATTGGGTCCCTCGCTCCCGACCGGCACCGCCTGCCCCAGATCGGTTTCTGCGTGGCGAAACCATCCCGCATACGAATCAAACGCCTTTTGTGAGTATTTGACCATCACCCCGTCGTGGGAATAGCCGGTATTGGCCCAATCGAAGTGCCCGAACAACGAATTATTGCCGAACACCAGATATTGCCGGCCCGCTTTCACGCTGAAATCCTGGATGCCCAGGAAGTTTCGAATGAGCACGTAGCCCGCGCGGATCCCCAGCCGGCCGTTGTTTCCTCCGCCGGCCGCGATTCCTCCGTTATGGGTCAGCGGATCACCGCGCAGGCCGGCGTCGCCACTCGCCCCACTGCCGCCCCATACAGCCGCATCGATGATTTCCAGATAGAAATTGACGTCGGGAGAGAGGTCATACCCGATGCCCAGACGTGTCCATTGCTGGACGTAAAAATCATTCGCGCTTCTTCCCGGATTTGCGGGTCCGGCCAGACCGTTGGTACTCGTCCCGCTCAAACCGCCTGCCCCGTTAAAACCGCCGAAACTATTGCACGCGCCTCCAATCGGGGCTCCCCCGCCAAAGCAGGTTCCGCTTCTCCATTCCGGACGGACCCGGAGATCGGCCCGTATCCAAATATTTTTGATGTCGAAGTTTCGACCGATGGCGGGATCATAGAGTTGATAGCCTTCACTTTGAGGGATCGACCGTTCGATCTGAGGCTGATCCGTAACCGTCTCTCCTTCAGGAATCTCGTAGGCCGCATTGGCGACTGCTGGAAGTCCAATCAGTATCAAGGCGAATAGCACACATAGAATGGACCGCCAGGATGCTTGCACGCTGCCCCCTAATTGATTGAATAGCGGATGACGAAGACCTGACACACTTGAGCCCCTGTATAACATGGATAGAACCGGCGGTGGCATCTCACGCGAGCCAACATCGCCGGCGATTTGAGGCAACCACAGCGGGGTCCTTGATGCGTCCGTAGGCCAAAAAAAACCCCGCTAAGAATCAGGAGATCCCGCGGGGAAATGTGCGTTGCGTTCGCAGCCGTTCGGCCCATAGCGAGCAGCTCAGAGCCTGGCTCGCGGCTATTCACTACCAGCTAATTATTTATGGCGCGACATAGCTGCCGTGTTTGGAGACTCTGTCGCAGCCCGGGCCAATCATGTTGGAGGCCTCACAGAGCCGATAGAGCGCCCCCTGCGCGGCCAGACGGGCTTCCTTGTGGAGGTGAGCTTTTCCGTACTCCACAGCCATCTCCAATAAATGGATGGCACGGGGATCGCCGCCCGACCGGGCTTCGCTCAATGCGCTTGCCAGCTTCACCGTCGCACCGGCGATGACGCTCACATCCGATCCCCATCGCCGCTCCATCTCCACAGTCCCCCGCAGGCCCAAAGCGGGCGCACCAGTCAGGTCGATGATCGCATCGTTGGTGAACGCGATGGCATCGGCCTGCGCCGTTGGCGCGAACATTGGGCTCAAGGATGTCAGTGTCGCGAGCATGACGATATTCATCACTAGCTTCATAGCATTTCACCTCGTCCCGAGTCATCCGAGCAGCATGCCTGTGTCAATAATAGACTGTGGGCAGTGGCTAATCGCACAAGGCATGGACGATGTCGGATCACAATGCCGCCGATCGAGTCGTTCTCGAGAGCAATGTTCGCGCCATGTCGGAACAAGACCTTCAACGGATAACTCATTGATCTTTCGCTTCATGATGGCGCCTTGGCCAGAGGAGAGAATGGACAATACGCGAAATATAGCGGCTCAACGCGACATGTCGCGGTTTTCCGCTATTTTTGGAGCGGCCAACGCCGACGAGGTCATGTCTTTGGAAGATGGCTGGTGGGTGATACTTCGACGGTGGAAAAGGATGCTACTTCCGAAAATCGACCTCACCGGAGAGAGGCGATCGTGCCCACCCTTCATCGGGTAAGGCATTGGGGGATCCGTTCCGCGATCGCTTTGAAGGACGACGAAGACCAAGCTTTCTGAGGCGGCTCCGCAGCGTCTCCGGGTTCATGCCCAGTAATTCAGCCGCACCGCCGTCTCCGTAAATCCGCCAATCTGCCCTCTCCAGCACGCCCAGAATGTGGTTACGCTCGAGATGCTCCAGATTGAGCGAGCGCTCCTCAAGAGGAGCAGATGCGGAAGGTAGATTGGGCAGCAGGATGTCGTGCAACTCAACCAGGGAAGACCGTGAGAGAATGACCGCCCGTTCGATGACGTTCTGAAGTTCCCGGACGTTCCCGGGCCAGCTGTACGACATCAGCCGGTCGAGAAACTTGGGATCAAGCCTGAGACCTGGTCGCTTCAGCTTCCTGGCCAGCTCGGATAAAAAATGATGCGCGAGCAGAGGGATATCTTCACGCCGGTCCCGGAGGGGTGGAACCGAAATCGGGAAGATGTTCAATCGATAATACAGGTCAGGGCGAAAGCTCCCCTTTTTTATGCCGGCGGCCAGATCGGCATTCGTCGCGGCAATCAGGCGGACGTCGACCTGCACGGGCTTTGTTCCGCCAATTCGATCCACGATCCCGTCCTGCAACACGCGCAGGAGTTTCGCTTGCATTTCCAATGGCAGTTCACCGATCTCGTCCAGAAACAGCGTCCCCGTATTGGCCAACTCGAATCGCCCGGGGCGGCGTTGCTCCGCACCGGTAAAAGCGCCGCGTTCGTGGCCAAACAATTCGCTCTCGACCAGTCCGGCCGGAAGCGCCGCACAGTTGACCCGGATGAAGGGCCGATCTCTGCGGGGACTCAGATCATGAATAGCGCGTGCCAATATGTCTTTCCCGGTGCCCGTTTCCCCGAGCAACAGTACGGTCGTATCGGTCCCCGCGACTGTTCTCACGAGGTCCAGGACCCTCAGGAATCCCGGAGACTTCCCCACCAGTTGGTCTGGAATACGGATCGCTTTGACCTCTGCGGCAAGATACTCGTTTTCCTGTCGAAGCTGCTCGGTCAACTGCTTAATCTGTTCATAGGCCAATACGTGGTCAATCGCATAGGCAATTTGAGTGGCCACATGCTGCAAGAACTTCAGATCTTCAGGATTGGGGTCACCTGGCTGGACGCTGCCGATGTTCAACGTTCCGAGGCAACGATCCCGCGCCAGAAGGGGCAAATTGATCATCCTTCCCAGGCCCTCTCGGACGTAGTATTCATCCTCGAAGAATCGCCGATCCCGTTGCAGGTCCGCGCGCACATGGATGCGTCGATGGGTATACACCCAACCCACGGCGCTCCCTTCGAGAGGAATGATCGCATCGGAGCGGAGCGCGGGCTCGTCGATGTGTGTCACGACGGCATAAAATCGGAATGTATTGGACGCCGGTTCATAGAGGGTAATGCCGGCCCGATCCCATGGAGTAACCGTTTGGATTTGGTCGGCGATCACACGCCAGAGGCCTTCAAGGTCCCGCTGCGAGTTCAGGACATTGGTGACTTCAAGCAGGGTTTCTAAGCTAAGCTCGGCTCGTTTCATATCACCCAACAACGGGTCTCGTGCTGCATGACCGAGACATCGTGATTAAAAGAGGACCCCGGAGACTGCTGCGGCGTACTTACGGGCCGGTAAACAAACCGCCGGCGATGAGAAAGAAACATCCGGACATGATCGATGCGCCAGACTTGCCCGCCGGTAATCCGTCTTCCGCCGTGGCCCGGCAACCGCCGAACAAGAAAGCTGCAGCCCCCGGCGGACCGGAGGCTGCAGCTCAAGTACTACGGAAAATGAGATGCGCTAGTAGGCGTTGGCGGCCCGTTCTTCCATGTCCCGTATGGAGTCTTCCGCTTTCTTGACGTGGGCTTCGCCTTTGGACCGGACGTGACGATCACGGGCGTGGTACTCATCAGGGGTCACCCGGTAGCAAAAATCCCACAAGGCGTCGGCGCTGTGCCCATCCAGTTCGCCCACTCGCGCTTCCAACATGGCCATGAACACATTCACGCCATCATACGTGGCGTTTCGATCTCCCGCCCGGTAGTTGTTCCGAACCTTGATCATCTGGGCAAGATAGGGCTGGTAGTTTCCCGGGATTATCTGTTTCTCCGCGAGCGTCTGGTACGTCACCACCTGCCCGATCAATTCCTCAACCCAGGCTGAGGACTTCTGACTGGCATTCCAGCTCACACGTTCACCCGTCACCACGCCGTTCGAGCCTGCCTGAACAGGAGACACCATCCCATAGCTCACAGCACTGGCTAAGGCGACCGACATATAGAGAGACAACGGCTTATTCATTGGATTACTCCTCCGCATTGTTAGACCCGGTGGTTAAAACCGGGGTGATACATATAGTCACTAAGCTAAGCAATGAATATGCCACAAAGACATCGAATGTCTTCTATGCTAACTGACTGAAACTACAAGAAGATCAAGAAATAGAAGCAAGCCTTGATACGGTATACCGTTATATCACACGGTATGAACCGTTAATAGTAACGGATCTCATTACTGATGAGACCTGTGAGATTCTTCGAGAACGGCTGGAAGGACCTGCTGATCACAGTCATATGAGTGCGTATCGGATCATACTACGGTCGAAGCTGACGCAGCCGGTGATCCAGGACATGACACCGGTCCAGAGCTGCCGCCCCCGGCCGACCGGAAACGAGAGCTCTGTCGCGGAGCCAATCATCTGCATTATCTTTCCTAAAAGGACATGGAGGCCCGTTCCTCCATGTTGCGCATGAATTCTTCCGCCTGCTTGACGCCGGCTTCGCCTTTGGCCCTGACGTGCCGATCACGGGCGTGATACTCATCCGGGGTCACCCGATAGCAAAACTCCCACAAGGCGTCGGCACTATGGGCATCAACTTCACCGACGCGCGCTTCCAGCATAGCCATGAACTGATTCACACCGTCATAGGTGGCGTTCCGATCCCCCGCGCGGTACGAGCTCCGGACCTTGATGAGATGGTTGAGATACGGCTGAAAATTCCCAGGGATCAGCCGTTTCTCCGCCAGCGTTTGATAGGTGACGACCTGTCCGATCAACTCCTCGACCCAGGCCGTGGATTTGGGGCTGGTATTCCAGATCACGCGTTCGGCCGCCACCACGCCGTTCGAGCCTGCCTGAACAGGAGACACCATCCCACAGGTGACGGCACTGGCCAAGGCCACCGACATGTATAGGAACAACGGCTTGTTCATCATGGTCATTCCTCCTTGTTTCAAGACTGCCTTCGAGAAATCATGAGACTTCAATTCAGGCCCCATTGACAGAGGCACTCAGCAATGGGCATACCAGACGACGATCATGATACAAGTGCTTGAATGTTGGAGAAAAATGATGTGATGCAGCGAGGAACGAATCAGTGAGTCCGTGCGATACAACGGTGGGCGTGGAAAGCAACGGTTGCGCTGATCTGCTTTCACAGAGTCAACCGCCCAGTTCGTATCCGTGGCGCGTGATATAGGATGCCGGTGACAACCTTCCCAGCATCACAAGGCCGGCTTTTCCACCCCGACCGCCGAATTACACGAGATCGGCATCAATTCGCCGCCATGCAGATACGATCTATGCGTCCACCGTCGAAGCACGCCGGCTTGATCAAACACTAGCCGGTATTCATCGCACCAGGATCCTAAGGTCGACCATGAACTTTGGCTCATGGGTTCGACATCCCGAACCTCATACAACCATTCCACTTCTCCGGTCGGCGCGACAACCACCGCGCGCGGGTTCCCGAGGTGCTGCTGGACTTCATCTTGACTGGCCCGATCCAGCGCGGATGCGAGATACAGGCTTTCCTTCGGAATGAACCATGTACATCCCGCTGCCAGACAGATCAGGCTCACGAGCATTGCCCGACTGAACCGCCTTGGCACGATAGCCTTTCTTGCTTCGAGGCCGGCCTTGAGCGCGATGACCTCCAGGCATGTCCCTGTCGGCCATTCTACCCGCAGATCAAGAAAGCCTGTCGAAGCAGTGTGGCGGCAACCACCGTGCGGGGGGAGCCCACGATCCGGGCCCGGGTCGTCATGGATCTTCTCGCATCGTGCGGTCCGATCACTTCACCTCGGGGACGCAGAAGGCCGGCATCCGCTCGCCTCCATGAAAATGCGTTCGATGAGTCCACCGGCGAAGCACGCGATCTCGATCAAACATCAGCACATACTGATCACACCACAGTCCCGACGAGGACCACCGGCTTCCGGGTTCCTCTTCGCGGACCTCATACACCCACCGGGATTCGCCGGTTGGCTGGGACGCGATCACCACAGGCGGTCCCCACTCCTGCTCGACCTCCTGTTGCGTCGCCCGCCCTTCGGCGGATTTCAAAAAGCTCGCTTTGCTGTCCCCGAAGAGCGTGCATCCGATTAGCAGGAAGGCAGCAGAGAGAAAACAAGTCGCGGGAAAGGTCTTCATCCTGGACCTCCTCTGCCTTCACACCCTCATTCTACCTCCCGGTCCGTGAGACCGGCTCAACCCGGCTCAGATTACCGCACGGTCGAGGTCTCATCGCAACGAACCGCCATCCAATAGCAAATCCCAAGGCTTGTATTATCGCGTTGTAGTTCGCTTGTCGGGTTGACTGGTTCCTCCGACCAGGCCGCATCCCCAACGGCCAAAAAAAATCCCCGCCGAGGATGGACTCTCGGCGAGGACTCTATCTTGCGCTAGCAGCCGGTTATGCTGCCGGGAACGGCAGCTTTTCTTCGCGATCCTTACGGTGCGACGTACGCGCCATACTTCGGCACCGTGTCGCAGCCGGGGCCGGAGCCGCCGGCACAGAGCACTTTCAAGGCCCCTTGGGCAGCCACACGCGCTTCCTTGTGCTGGCCGGTCTTGGCATAGTCCCTCGCCATCTCCAACAGGTGGATCGCCCGCGGATTGGCGCTGCCGCGCGCTTCGCTAAGCGCGCTTTCGAGCTTCGTCGTGGCGCTGGCCATCACCCCAACGTCGGAACCCCATCGCTTATTCACATCTACCGTCGTGCGCTTGCCCAGCCCCGGCGGATCGGTCAACTCCACAATCGCGTCGTTGGTGGATGCGATCGGATCGGCCTGCGCTGCGGGTACCGTCACGAGAGTCATGGCCCCCAGCGCCATCCCGCCTAACATGACCATCAATGCTTTGTTCATACGTCTCTCCTTTGTTCCCTGATTCCAGCCTACCCCTTTCCGCAGGACGAGAGGCAGGGGAGATCAGGTTGGTGATCCGTGAAGCCTTCTGTGCGATGTGCCCCGGCGTTCACGCCGGGGCATTCGGATCGCGGGTCACGGCTTCTTAGAAGTTCATCCAAAGTTGAACATAGGCCCAGGACTGGTCCTGTTTCGTGCCAAGGTTTTCATGGATGTAGCTGCCCGTCCACATATGGCCATACGTCGCCTGGAAGGCCACTTTGCCATCGGCAAACATGCGCGTCCAGCTGATGTCCAACTCATCTCCGATATGGTTCTTGGTGTTGTTCGCCTTGGAGAAGACATAGACCCCCTGCGCCCCGCGATACCAGTTGTCCCGGGCGTTCGCGAGGTTCAGGTTCGTGTACCAGATCTCGAAGTGATCTCGCACCGACGGCCGGAACTGGATATTAGCCGAGGGGCTTAACATGTTCTTCCAGGCCTGAACGTCCATATACCCCATGTGGATATGGTTTGTGGGGAAGAAGTTTTCGAAGGTGTTGGCCGTGAGACAAGGCCCACCGGCTGCCACGTTACAATTGGCGCGGCCGTCGCCTGACGCATAATCTAAGTTGATGGCAAACCTGGGCTTCCAAGCTGATTGATAATGGGTATAGCCGACCCAGTTTCTCATCGCCCAGGCATTGATGTGCAGACACTTGTTGCCCGAAGCGTTACAACCGGCGGCCGTTCCTCCGGCACCGGTATCGCCCATGGTACCGAACTGGTAAGCCGTTTCATTGCTCGCGTCCCAGTTGCCCTTACGCATCTCGATCCGGTTCCCGATCATGTGCCTGGTCTGGTTCGCATGTTTCGCGGTGCCGATACCCTGTGCCTGGTTCAGCCCTGAGGGCATATTGTTCTTATAATACACGTAGAAGGGCTCGATGACGAATCCCGGCACCGACTTGATCTGGTTGTAAAAAATGAACATGTCGGCGTCCGCGTTGGCGTCTCGGTTGCCGGTTGCGACGATGTTTCCAGCCCCGCTGCCCACCGCTGCAGCCTGTCCGAGATCCGTTTCTGCATTGCGGAACCAGCCGAAGTAGGTGTCCCAAGCCTTGGTCTGGTAGGCCAACATGACACCGTCATGCGAATAGCCGGTATTGGCCCAATCGAAGTGGCCGAACAGCGAGTGATTGCCGAAGATCACATATTGGCGGCCGGCCTTGATACTGAGGCCCTGAACGCCGGCCACGTTCCGAATCAGCATATAAGCGGCCCGGACGCCCAGGCGCCCTCCGTTACCTCCGCCCGCATTGGCGGCAATCGAACCATTATGGTTTAACGGGTCGCCGCCGTTGCCCGCATTGGCGGCACTGCCGTTCCCGCCCCAGACCGCCGAATCAATGATTTCCATGTAGAAATTGACGTCTGGGGAGAGGTCATAGCCGAGGCCGAGACGCACCCACTGTTGGACAAAAAAATCGTTGGCTTTCCCTTGCGACGCAGTCCGTGCACCCTGTGCCGCGCCGATCACACCATTATCAGTCGCCCCGCCAGCTAGCGAGTTACAGGCTCCACCCAGCGGCGCTCCACCGCCGAAGCAGACGCCGTTTCTCGTTTCCGGCCGGACGCGGATATCCGCCCGCATCCAGAAATTCTTGATGTCGAAGTTCCGTCCGATGATCGGATCGTAGATTTCGTAGGCTTCTTTTTGGGGCATCGAACGGGGAATGGCTGGCAGGTTGGTGATTCGCTCCCCCTCCGGCAGTTCGTAGGCCGCATGAGCCTGGGTGCTGACGAAGGTGACCCCAGCGGCCATGATGGCTGCGCTGAGGAAGGTGGCGGTGCTGGCCCACCTAATCCATCCTTGGATGCTATTCATAGCGTTCCTCCTGTGAATTGGATTGACAGCCCCCGCGCGCTACTGCCACAGACGAGCTGCCGACTTGAGATCCAACCGCTCCCACTATGATGAGACGTGGTCTCTGGCCTGACCGGAAGATCTGTGTGCCCACACCTTCCGCCCTGGCTACTGCTATAGCGTGAAACGCAGTTTCACGCTCCTGAAATCCAATTTATTTCAACGCTCCTTCCGGTTTGGTCTCCCTTCGAGAAGTGGTCATGGGAAGAGATTCGTGATGTGGGATATGTGATCCGAAAAACAGCCGTTCAGCTCATTTCTCGAAACTGATCACGCATCACCCATCCCCTATCCTTGTTTTTCTGAAATCGACTTCTGTTCGGCCTCTTTGCCCGCCGCGTTGATCTCGTCTTCGGCTTCTTTCATGGAGGCCTGGAAATCCTGCTCAACCATTTTGACTTCCTGCTGAATCATGTTGATCTCCGGCTCCACGGACTTCCGCAGATCTTCGGCGGTGTCTTTAAAGCCCTTGACCGCCCGGCCGACCTGCCGTCCCACTTCCGGCAACTGCTTGGGACCGAACAGCAGAAACGCAATGATCAAAATGATGAGAACTTCGCCGGCGCCTAATCCAAACATGGTACGTCATGCGTCACGCGTGAAACGTCATGCGCGGGAACGTGTCTTCCGCCTGTCGCATAACGCATCACGTGTCACGTCGTTATCCTTGCTGTCCTTGCCCTGGTTGTTGAGCCGGCGCTTGCTGCGGCGGCACGGGCGGCTGTGACTGCGCGGTGACTTGTGCGGTGGGCTGAGCCGGCTGCGGCTGATCCTCCGGCGTCACGTCGATCGCATCCGCCTCGTGGACGGTTTTCTTAAACCCTTTGATGGCTTTGCCTAGACCTTCCCCTAGTTGAGGCAATTTACCGGCGCCGAAAATGATCAACACGATGATCAAGATCAGCATGAGTTCCATCCAACCGAATGAACCAAACATCAGGGCCTCATGTTCGCTGAAAAGTGACAAAGGCTGTCAGCGCCGGAATGCGCGACAGGTGACCGGTGCGTGTGTGCGACCTGGAAGTAGGGAGGGATTCGCCGGGAAACGAGTCTTTGAGGGACGCTCTGGGCCAACTTGACCTCCGCTGTCCTACCAAAGGGAGGAAGATCCCCCAGTCCGCGGGGAAAGGTATAGAACTTTAGATAACATGTCAAGTGCAAATTTACTGGAATCCCTTGTCTTGTGCGCAGTTGCATCACGACTGTGAGGACAACCGCCATGCGAAGACCGGTGTCGGGAGCAATAAAGCCCTGGTTGGGAGCCGCGGCGGATGACTGGGGCTGACACTAGTGAAGTGCTGCGGTGCGTCAGAAGCAAACGTGATAATACTCAATACTACTGGGCGGCGCGCTCAATGCGATGCTGACCGTATCAGGATCGTATCCGACCTCTTCCAAATCTTTGGATGCCTGCGCCAACTCTTCTTCCGTGATATAGGCGACGGTATCGGGAATGCCGGCGCGCTTCATCGAGAGCACCATGCCGTTCAGCGTCTCACGTTCCTCCGGCGGTACGTCTTTTCCCAGCGGGAAGTCGAGCTTGCGCGAATAAGGGCTTTCATAGGTCTCATTCAGCGCTCTGATCGTCTTGAGCACCAATCGGTCCTGCTCCCAGGCCTTGAGCTTGGGCCCGGCGGAGGGATGGGTCGCCAGGAGATCCATGAGCGTGATGACGTTGGTATTTAAGGCGCGTCCGACGAATTCGCGCTGCGGCTCCAGTGATACCTGCCGCACGCCCACATGTCTGGCGACCGCTTCCACCAAGGCAAAATTGATCATGAAACTGTACTGCCCGCCAAATTGCCCGTAGCAGGGCTTCTCCGGATCGTTCAGCACTTTCATATCGGCGGTCCCGGCGTCGAAGGCGCTGAACCCGACGGCACCCGCAGCCAGAAGCCGTTTTGCCTCTTTCACCGTCCCGAACGCCCCTAGGTTGATCGGCACGAGCACCTGCTCATCGATGGGCTTGAGAAATTCGGTGATGGTCTTCCGGTACGGCACGTCTTTCCATTCGACTTTTCGATATTCCTTTTCCCACACGAGATCGTCGAGAAACGGCGGGAACGTTTTCAACACCTCAAGGTCCTTGGCATCAAACGCACGAACGAACGTGGACCAATCCTGAATTTTGGCGTGGAGCGTTTCCGTCAGATTGGGCCGCAGATATTCTTCTTCCACCTCGCCGGCATTCTTCGCCATCAGCTTGGTGGGAAGATCATTCCACAGTTCGCTGCAGATAATGCGATCCACCGTGCCGTCCGCGACCCCTGCCAGATCCTCCACCGACGCGCACAGCGTCTCGATGCGTTCCCGATGCGGGGCCAGGTCGGGATGCGCCAACGCCGCATCCAGCACGGGCTGCTCGCGATCAACGAGCACATAGCGTACCCGCGGATAGACGGCGCCTTGCGGATCCAGCATCTTGAGGTGGCTCAGAAAACAGGCGGCCAGATTGCCGTTACCCGGGCCCCATTCCATGATCGTAAGCGGTGATGCGTGATGCGTGATGGGTGAAGAACCAGTCGCGTGCTGGGGAGCAGCCTTGTCGCGCTTCGTCACCCGCTCGAAATAGTGAACGGCCAACGCGTGCGCAAGACGATAATCGGCCGACGCAAAGGTCTGGTAATAGGAGCGAAGCTTGTCCCCGCGTAGCCCATAAAACAGCTGGTTGATATGGGCTTGCCACTGATCGAGCGGCTTGTAATCCCCGATTAATTGCGGAAGGGCATCAGCGTCTTGCAGCATGCGTACACTCGTGGGTTGATGAATGGTGGATGATGCGTGATAAGTCGTGGGATCTTAGCAGACGCGTCGAAACAGCCGCAATGGGGCCTGCCCTTAAGGCAGCTGTCAGCGATCAGCCATCAACTTCCAAGAGGGGCCAATCCTGAGAAAGCGGCTGAGTGTGATGGCTGAGCGCTCAACGTCGCGGTTCTTGACTCTCTGCTCCTGAGAGGTGTACCAGTTTTCCTGTATGGGTAAAGTGTGCTCGTTTCTTCTCATCGCCCTTTCGTTCGGAGTCTCAGTCTGCTGGGCTGACGACCTGCCGCTGACCAAGAATCTGCCGATTCCTGAATTTCAGAATAAAACCGAGGACGTGAAACCTTACGACTTCGATGCCCCCCCGCAGGGGATGTTCCTCTCCATCACGACGGCGGAAGGATTTGAAGAGGAGTTGGGCTTTCGTCGGACCCATGAGATCGTGCCGGTCAAGCCGACGGAGCGCTTTCCGGCCGATGTTCCGGCGGTGTTTATCGTGTTTCATTTGCATCAACATTATCAGGCGTTCAAGGTCTTTGGTCTCTGCTACCCGGAGCAGGTCGCCGGTGTCGCGGCCAGTACGCTCGTGAGTGAGGATGCGATGCACATGGCGCTCGAGGACGAGACTGGCTACTTGAGGTTGTTTCGGCCCAGTGACGGGTGGAAGCCGGGCCGCTACCGGGTGGAGATCCATGCCGGTGAACAGGTCAACGAGATGAGCCTGGTCGGCACGATGCGCTTTACGATTATCGCCAAGGGGACGTGACCTGTGATGGATACGAGAACCGCTGAAGGGTTGTGCTATTGACCGCTCCTCACCGCACCGAGCGGATAGGTGACGCGTCCGGCCCCTACGTTTATGAGCCACTTCGGATTACGGTGATGGGGTTCACCGCAACCGCCTCGGGCACAGCCAGAGGCTGATACTCCTACCAGGCCTGACGAAACGCCGCTCCTGTGACCATTCGGCAGAGGCGCTCAAGCGTCACCGGCCTCGCCGAAGCGCGTCATCGGTTCGAGGTCCGATCATGAAAACAGCACTCCGCCTCAGCCGCCGCACCGCGGGCTTTCGTTTGACCCTCTGTCGACCATCCGCTAGAATGCCCCGCGTGCCATCATCATTCACTCGTCCCGGAGACATTGCCGATCATGACCGTGTCGTCACTTCCATGGGCTTCCGTCATCGTGCCCATCAAAGACGAACGAGACAACCTGCCCCCCCTCATGGCCAGCCTGGTGAAGGTGATGGATCAGCATGAATTGTCACGATCGCGCCCTTATGAAATGATCTTCGTGGATGATGGCAGTACCGATGGCAGCAGCGACGAACTGGATCGCCTGGCCGCCCAGTACCCGCAGATGCGGGTGTTCCACTTTGACCGTAATTACGGCAAAAGCTGCGCACTGGACGCGGGGTTCAGAGAGTCCGCGGGTGAGATTATCATTGAGATCGACGGCGACCTTCAGCAGGACAGCGAAGACATCTTGAAACTCCTTCCTTATACCGCGACGTACGATGTCGTGTGCGGATGGAGACAGGAGCGGCAGGACGGGTTGGTCAAGAAACTGTCCTCCCGTATCGCGAACCGCGTCCGGAATGTCTTCACGAACGATGGCGTGCACGATACCGGCTGCCCGCTCAAGATTTTCCGGCGGCCGGTCCTCGAGCGCATCACGCTATTCGAAGGCCTGCACCGTTTCTTTCCAGCCTTGGCGCTCATGCACGGGTTCACGGTCACGGAAGTGCCGGTCCGGCACTATCCGCGCATCCATGGCGTGTCGAAGTACGGCATGGGCAACCGCCTCTTCAAATCTCTCTACGATCTGATCGCCGTGCGCTGGATGCAGGATCGGGTGCTGCGATATAAATTCCGGGAACCAGCGTGACTCGTGATGCGTGATGCGCGATAACCCGGAAGAAATCGGCCCCAAGACCCACAAGAATCTCGATGTGTGGAACAACGCAATGGACTTAGCAATTGAAGTTTATTCGATTACCAGTCAGTTCCCCAAAGAAGAGTTGTTCGGACTTGTTTCGCAAGCGAGAAGAGCCGCCGTTTCAGTACCTAGCAATATCGCCGAGGGGGCCGCTCGAAACTCTCGAAAGGAGTACATCCATTTCCTCTATGTGGCGTTAGGATCGGTCGCGGAATTGGAGACCCAGCTATTATTAGCCGCGCGCTTGAAGCTTGTTCCACACATAGAGGCATTGGATCGAGTTGACCGGGTTCGACAAATGCTCCTCGGTCTTGTTCGTTTTCTCAAGCGCACATCACTGGCTCCCAACACATAACGCGTCACGCATTACGAAACTTCATGAGCACAGAAGCCATTTGGATCGGCATCGGGTTCCTGGGACAGGGTCTGTTTTTCGGCCGCTGGGTCGTTCAGTGGATCGCATCCGAGCGGACTGCCGAAAGCCGCGTGCCCACCGCCTTCTGGTACATGAGTCTCATCGGAGGACTCATCACGCTGGCCTACGCCATCTACCGCAAAGACCCGGTCTTTATTTCAGGCCAGGGCATCGGCACGTTCGTCTACGTGCGTAATCTCGTGCTCATCCACCGGGCTGACCAGGGCAAGAGTCCGGTTCGCTCTTCCTCGCAACAGGCATGATCGGCTCCCACCCCGGTTCGCCGGCCCACCCCGACTTCGACAGACCAGGACATCCTCACATGACCTCTGTGCCGTCTCCCAACCAAGCTTCGCTCATCCTCCTGGTGCTCCTGGCTCTGTCCGGACTGTTGTTCTTCCTCGGGCTCGGCGACATGGGCTTGACCGACCGGGACGAAGGACGAAACGCCGAGGCGGGACGTGAAATGTTCGCATCTGGGGACCTGCTGACGCCCACCTTTAACGAGGAACTGCGCGTCGCCAAGCCGGTATTCCTGTACTGGTTGATGACGGCTTCTTACGGCCTCTTCGGCGTCAACGAGTTTGCCGCCCGCTTTCCGTCCGCGCTCTTCGGCGTGGGCTTGATTTTGATGCAGTACCTTTTCCTGTCCCGACTTCGCGGCCAGGCCGTCGGCCTCTTTGGCGCCCTGATGCTGCTGTTGAATGTCGAAATGCTGGCGCTGGGCCGCATGGCCCTCACGGATAGTGTGCTGATCTTCTTTACGACCCTGTCGCTCTATGGATTCTGGCTTGGGCTGCATGGAGAAGGAAGGGCACGTCACTGGATGTGGGCCTTCTATGCCGGCATGGCCCTCGCCACGTTGACGAAAGGACCGGTCGGAGTGGCGGTCCCGCTGGTCACCGTGGTCCTCTACTTGACCCTGAGCCGCCGCTGGACGACTTATTGGCAACGCGGGTTTCCAATCGCCGGGCTGCTGCTCCTGCTGGTTTTGGCCCTGCCTTGGTACACCGCGATGCTCCTCGTTCACGGAGATGCCTACACGTCACAGGCGAAGGTCCATACGGTGGGCCGGTTCCTGAGCCCGATGGAAGGGCATGGAGGCACCGTGTGGTTCTACCTGCCGGTGCTGCTGCTCGGCTTTTTCCCCTGGAGCGGGCTGCTTCCCGCCGCGCTCTATCGCGCCTTTCGAAGCTGGTGGGACACGCGTCAGACCCTCAGCATAAAGCAGGCGCCTAACGAGTCCCCCGACCTCTCACGCATCACGCATCACGCATCACATCCCCCGGATCACCTTGAATGGTTCGCCGCCTTGTGGGTCGTCGGCGTGTTCGTCTTCTTCACCCTGTCGTCGACGCGGCTTCCTCATTACATCGGCCCGCTGTTTCCGGCGGCCGCGATGCTCACGGCCTTGTATTGGTCGGAAGCTCTCAAGAACCCGTCGACGAAAGGGCTGCGCGGCTCGATCCACGGCATGATGGGATTGGGCTATCTCCTTTCCCTCGCCTTTGCCAGCCTGCCCACACTCTATGACAAGTTTTCCATCAAGATGGTTCGGGAATTCCCCTTGGCCACTCAATTCGATCTGGGCAGTGGTCCTTATCTGGCGTCCGCCGTCATCTTAGCGGGGACGGTGCTGGTCGGATACTTCGGACTCAACGAGGAACGGCGTGGGGCGGCTTTCTGGGCGGCCGGTGGGATGCTGGCCGGCTTGATCCTGATCGTGATCGCCACCGTCATTCCCGGCTTCAACCGGTATGCGATCGCCCCGCCGCAGGAACTGGCCTATGCCGCGGGACAAAATCTCGGCCCGGGAGACCAATTGATCGCCTATGGCTCCACTCGTCCTTCCACCGTGTTCTATGCCAGACGAAAGACCGTCTTTATTCCGTCCGGAGAGGAAGACCGGCTGCGTGCCGCGTTGGCGCATCAGGGCCAGACCATGATCCTCTTGCCCGAGGCGATGCGGGACCGCTTGCCGGCGGAAGCCAAGACGTTTCAACCCATCCTCAAGCGCCATGGTTATCTGCTGCTCGCCAGCCAACCAATGGTCACGATTCCGGAAGGAACGATCCCTCCGGCTGATAACCAGGCTCCCCGCATTTTCGGGCATTAACCACGGGTGGGATCGCCTGCTAGCGCAGTCTGCCACCCCCAGCCTGACTCCCCTCACCGGAAAGGCAACACGCCACGAGCAGAAAAAAGGACCGTCAACGCGGCGAGGACACTGGCCAGCAGCACGCCCTCCGCCAGCACCGTACGAGCCTGAGATAACTGCCTCTGGGTATCCGGGCCGCTGTGAGACCAATAGGCAAGACAAGCAAATCCGACCGCTGCGACCACCAATGGGTCGGTCGTCATCGCGGCAAGTCCGTAGGCAAGCAGCCCTCGCGACAGTTTCTCGTTCGTCGCATCAACGGCCACTATACCGTCCGTCCATCTCGCCCGCCGTAACCAAACTCCGCTCATCGTGGCGGCGATGCCGAGTGCGATCAAGAGCGTGCCGGTGACTCCCTCATCCGCATCATGGGCGAACGTCCACAGCACCGAAAATACCGCAGCCATCCCGATCGCCGCCTGACGCAACCCTGCTTCAAGGGATATCCGCCAATCTTTCCAGGGAGCCGAAGCCAAGCAGCCGCTCAATAGGCCCATCACCGCACCACCGAACACGTCAGTGGGGAAATGAGATCCGCGCAGCACACGGCTCACTCCCACAAAGGCGGCCACCGCAAAGCAGAGGGGGGCGCACCATGGGAAGCGCCTGGCCAACACGGTCGCCACGGCGAAACTCGCAGTGGTATGGCCGGAGGGAAAGGAGTCCAGGCCGGATGCCCATGAGGGAGTGAACTGCCATTCTCCCGAATGAACGAACTTCGGGCGAGGGCGCCCGAGCAGGTGCTTCAGGCCATTGGCGACCAGCGCCGCTATTCCATGAGCCAGCAGAGTCTGGATCCCGGCGGCCGTCAGCGACGGCTTGGACAGCCACCAACCCGTCGCAAGCAACAGCACGCTGATCGCCACCAGGTGCGATCCCTCACCGATCCAATCTCCGGCATTGCTGGTAAAGGCCATCCAGGGAATGGTGAGTTGGTCCCATGGCAGATGGATCGTGACAGACCGGACATACCGTACGATCGGCAGATCGAGCTGCAGGAGGCCGTAGAATATGACGCCTAACGCGGCGCTGGAAGACATCGGCCCGGTGATGCGGGCTGTTGTCTGATGGGTGATGACGCCACCGGCGTCCTGGCGGCCGGTCACGGATGGCTCATCGCTGCCCACTCCTCCACCGCCTTAAGGGACCCAATCAGCCAAAAAGACGTTGAATTCGCCGGGCTCCTTGGCATGTCGATCCGACACCCATACCAGGCGCTTGCCGTCCGGCGAGAACATGGGAAAGCTGTTGAAGTGTCCTTCGGTGGTCAGACGTTCCTGCCCGGTTCCATCTTTAGTGGTGAGATAAAGATGAAAACTGGGCCGGCCGCCTTCTCCCCTGGTCTCGACATTGGAGGAAAAGATGATGCGCTGACCGTCCGGATGAAAGAACGGTGAAAAGTTGGAGGCGCCGTTCGAGGTCACTTGCTTCTTGTCCGTGCCGTCCGCGTTCATGACAAACAGTTCCAATTGTCCCGGCTCAACCAGCCGCTGCGCCAACAATTCTTTATAGCGGCTCACCTCGCCCGGATCCGTGGGATGCGACGCGCGATACACGATGCGCTTGCTGTCGGGTGAGAAAAAGGCGCCTCCGTCATACCCGATGTCCTCGGTCAAGCGACGGACTTTGGTGCCGTCCAGATTCATGGCGTAAATGTCGAGATCGCCGTCTTTGACCGACGTCCACACAATCGTCTTGCCGTCTGGGGACACGGTCGCTTCCGCGTCGTAGCCGGGATTCGAGGTAAGTTTTTGCATTTCCTGGCCGTCGATGCGCACGGCATACAGATCGTAGTCATCAAGTGCCCATCGATAGGCCCCGTCCCGCTTGGGTTTGGGTGGGCAGTTGGGACCGGCCGCATGCGTGGACGAATAGAGTACCCGTCGATCGCCGGGGAAAAAATACCCGCAAGTGGTCGCCCCCATACCGGTGCTGACCAGTCGAATGGAATCGCTTTCCAGGTCCATGATGTACATCTGGTAACAGCCCAATCCCACGTCCGCCGGTTTATGCGTTGCGGCGTAGGTATCCTTCATCCAATTGTTCGTCGACTGGAAGATGAGCTTATTGCCGGAGAATGAAAAATACGCCTCGGCATTTTGCCGGCCGAACGTGAGTTGGCGGATGTTGGCCAAATGGCGTTCGGCGGTCTTCGGCGTCACTCCTGTGTCCGATATCCTCGCTTGGTCGGCTGCGGCCACCACGGCCGGCAGCAGCACGGCCAAGCATCCGGAAAGCAGCGCATGACTGACTCGCTTACTGATTCGCATGGACCTGAACCTCCTTCATATCCGACGCTCGCTCCCACACATCCCGCCGCTCGACGACCCCTTCATGAAAGATGACGACACTATGCCACCCGTAATAGAAGAGCAACCGCGCAACTTTCGCCACGGCTTGCGGCGTCACTCCATAGAGCACCGTCATCATGCTACCCGGCACCTTCGCCCGATGGCAGGACAAGAGGACCGCCCAGGCGGGCCCTTCGTATGTCCGGCCGACAATCTCAAAGCCGCCCTCTTTGAACCTGACCTGAGGGCCGCAGGATTCTTCGATGAGCGACTGGACGATCATCTGCCGGTCGCCGGTTGCCAAGATCAGCAGCGATCCCGTCGACGGTATGGCAGCCGTATCCGCCGAGATCTGCGCCGCCTGTTGATCCAGAGGCAACGGTGCCTCCTGGCCGGCGATGCGCTCCACCACCTGCTGAAGCGGAGACGCGGTGTCCGGGAACGCATGCACGACCGCCCGGTGCGGATCGGTAACATACAGGTTGAGCATGGGCGGCAACTGCTCGCGCGCCACCCGGCGAAAGACCATCAACTCCGGATCGAGCCGCACCCGTAACGGCTGAAACGGCACCCGGAGTGTGACCGTATTTCCTACCTCACTGATGGTGACCCAGTGAGTTTCGGTCACATCGTTCATCACAACTTCCAACGGGATGGCGACACGAAAGGGCTTGTCGGCCTGCTGAATCTGGACGTTTAATTCCCATCGCTCTCCTGCCTCTTCGCCCGGCAGACGGCTGGCCGTGAGTTCCCCCAGCGACATCACGGGCGCGCCCGGCTGTTCGACCCATTGGGCGAAAAACCATCGGAGGTCTTTTCCGCTTTCTTCTGAGAAGAGGCGCTCGAGACTCCCCCAATCAGCCGACCGGTTCTTGTATCGCGTCGCGAGAGTCTTCACCCCGCGCCAGAAAGTGTCGTCGCCGATCTCCTGGCGGAGCAGATGAAAGATGAAGGCCGCTTTCTGATAGCCGATGGCATTATCGTGCTCATCGCTCTTCCGTATGAACTGCGCCACGGGATAATCGCGATCCGGCGGCACATAGACACTGTACGCCTGGAGCATGAGCCGCCGCTGCTCCCGCGCCTGTGACGCGTCATTGGTGAGCTCATGCCAGTAATAGTTGGCCAGATAGGTCGTGAGGCCCTCGACCCAATTGCCGCTGTCGGCCCGGTTGAACACGGAGTTCCCGATCCAGGAATGGACGATCTCATGGCCGAGCGCGTAGGGCTGCACGTAGTGCCGCTTGATGCTGCCGCTGCCGAGGAGCGTGAAGGAAGGCATTCCCAGCCCGCTGGCAAAGAAGTTTTCCACCACGGCGAATTTGTCGAACGGATACTCGCCCAACAACGATACATACGCGTCGAGATACTTGGCCGTCGCGTCGAGATATTCATCAGCCAACCCGGCGTTATCGGGGAACAAGTAGGTGGCAAGCTGCACCGGCCGGCCGTTCGGATTCTGCCATTCACGCGTCTTGGCGACGAACCCATTGGCCACGAGGGTGAGCGCCTCCGAAGGGTCCCGCACCAGCCACGTGCAAACCTTTTTTTGATCGCGCAGCGTCTCCTGACTTTGCAGACCTTGCGTCACGACCGTCCACTGCCGCGGAACCTCCGCCGTGACTTCGAATGAACTGAAGGATCCCGGGATGTCCGGATACCATTGGCTTTCGCTGCTGAGGTAGATTCCTTCTGGACCGACATGGCCAGCGGTTTCGCTGGGCGTGACAAACCGCAGATGGCGGGGTTCGGTCGGCGGATCATTCACGACCCCCCGGTAACTCCAACTCAGGATCACACGCTGCTGTCGCGCGGACGACGGCAGGGTCACCACCACACGCTGGGTAGATGGCTCGGTGAGCCGCTCGGTCGTGTATGAAAGCGGCGCGCCGGGCTCACCTTGCCCGGAAGAGAGCTGATCGCCGCGCAGCGCGATCGAGTCGATGCGGAGCGATGGGGCAAGAGTGAACGTGAGGGTCGTCAGTCCGCCTGGAACATCAATAGTGACTTCATCCTGCGCCGCCAATTCATGGACCGTGGGATTGAACTCGACGGTGAGATGATGATGGACGATCTTTGCATGGCCCAGCGTAGAGGGGGCGGAGTCCTGCCCCCACGCGGTCACCGCGATGAGGACGATCAGCAGGCTGAGCGAAAGAGGGAGATTCCCGATGGGCATCGGGAAACTTTTAGCATTCGCGGCACACGAGCACAAGCTGGATCGCCGTGAGCAGGCGTTCGAGATCGATCGGCTTGACCAGCACCTCTTGCGGTCCCAACGCCCAAGCCTCTTCCAGCAGTTCCTCATTATGACTTCCCGTCATGATGATCACCCCGCCGGGATATTCTTTTGCCCGCAGCGCCTGCAGGACTTCAATGCCGGCCATGCCCGGCATCACCATGTCGAGCAGGACCACATCCGGCGGTGTCTCGTCCACCAACCGCAAGGCATCATATCCGTCCTTCACGCCGACCACGCGGTACCCCCGACGGATCATGAATTTGACCAGCAAATCGCGGACAAGCGGATCATCATCGACGACCAAAATGGACTCGTCGATCGGTTGCGGCTCGTGTCCGCCCTGCGAAAGCGGCGCGGCATGAGGACGAGCGGGAAGCTGCGCCACGCGATTGACGGCCTCAACCAGAATATCGAGCGAGAGCCCTTTGCGGATAAAGTCGGTGACCCGTAACCCGCGGGCCTGATTCTCCTGCACTTCCGTCGCGCCCCCGCCAAGGATGATGACTGGTGCGTGAGGATCCATGGCCCGGATCTCCTTTAAAATCGTCAAGCCGTCCATGTGAGGCATGCGCAGATCCAGAAGCGTGACGCGCGGAGCATGCTTTTGAAACAAGGCAAGGCCCTCCGGCCCGCTGGTAGTCGAGAGGACCTGATAGCCGTGCCGCGTGAAGACATTCTGCAAAAGATCGCAGTTCATTTGATCGTCGTCCACGATCAGAATTGGAATCATGTCACCCGACCTTTCGGCATCACACGCGAAGCATCGCGTGGTTTCTTATGGGAACTGTGTGGAAAGAATAGCACGGGCCTGCGGAGATGCGAACAAAATGCGGGGTTATGAACTGACTGAGGATTGGCCGAACAGCGCCGCCACAAATGCTTCGGGATTGAAATCCTGAAGATCCTCCACTCCCTCGCCCACTCCGACCAGTCGGACCGGAATCTTGAGATCCTCGGCAATGGCAACGACGATGCCTCCGCGTGCCGTGCCGTCCAGCTTGGTCAGGACCAGACCCGTCACGCCGATGGCGTCATGGAACTGGCGGGCTTGCGCCAACGCGTTCTGCCCGACCGTCGCGTCCAAGACGAGCAGTACCTCATGCGGCGCGCCGGGCAATTCCTGACTGATCACGCGCTTTACTTTGCGCAGTTCGTCCATCAAATTGGATTTCGTGTGCAGGCGGCCGGCCGTATCGATCAGCACCACATCGGCCCCCCGAGCCTTCGCCGCCACGATGCCGTCGAAAGCCACCGCTGCGGGGTCCGCACCATGGCGCTGGCGGATGACCTCGGCTCCGACCCGGTCGGCCCACACTTGTAACTGATCGATGGCGGCCGCTCGAAAGGTATCACCGGCCACGAGTAACGGCCGCCGACCGGCCTGCAGAAACCGTTGCGCCATTTTGGCGATCGTGGTGGTTTTTCCGACCCCGTTGACCCCGATGACGAGAATCACATACGGCTTGGGCCCCTTCTCGATCAACTCCTCGAGGGTCGATCCAGCCACGGGCTTGAGGACGCCATAGAGAGTCTGGCTCAGGATGCCTTGAAGCCCTTCGGCCGTAGCCCCGCTCATGCTGCGTGCCTGCTCATTGACCTGTTCAATCAATCGATCCACCACACGGGCACCGAGATCCGCACCCAGCAGCGACGCCTCCAGTTCTTCAATCAGCGCCGCATCCGGAGGTCGCCCGAGAAAGCGATCGAGGGACTGCTTCACCGCGCTCCGGGTTTTCCCCAGTCCGTCACTCAGCTTCTGGAACCATCCCATCGTCAGGGATTCCTCTTTGTTGACGCCACGCCAGCCATCAGGCGGGGCAAGGGCCGGAGAGATGCGAGAATAGCTCGTTCTCTTCGCTGCATGCGAGCCGCCTCCCGGTCGCTTCGCTCATGATCATATCCGCAAAGATGCAGCACGCCATGAATGAGCAACACGGTGAGTTCCTCATCCAGCGATCGACCTGCTTCAGAAGCCTGGCGCCGCGCCGTCGGCACGGAAATCACCACATCACCCAGGAGGACCGAACAGGGACTCTTCGATTCCCGCATGGCGAACGCCAAGACATCGGTGGTCCGGTCTTTATGACGGTAACGGTGATTGAGATGCCGCATTCTCCGATCGCCCACCAGCTCCACACTGACTTCCGATTCGGATTCCCCGACAGCCGACAACACCTGCGTCACGAGTCTCGCAAAGCGTGTCTGATGAATCCTGTTCTTGGTCAAACGAGCCCGGACATAGAGAGCCATTTAGTGCGATTGGCCCGGATCCTTGGAGGATGCCATGGAAGATTTGCGGTGAGAGGGACGCGACGATGAAGACCGGTCCTTGCCATCCGAAGTTGTTGACTGATGGCGATCGTAGGCTTTGATAATGTCCTGGACGAGGCGGTGCCGCACGACGTCTTTGTCGTCGAAATAAATGAACTGAATGCCATTGATATCGCGCAAGATGTCCTTCACTTCAATGAGCCCCGACACGCGATCGGTGGGGAGGTCGATTTGGGTGATGTCTCCAGTGACCACCACCTTTGAATGGAAACCGAGGCGGGTCAGAAACATCTTCATTTGTTCCGCCGTCGCATTCTGCGCCTCGTCCAAGATAACGAATGAATCGTTGAGCGTCCGGCCCCGCATGAAGGCCAGGGGCGCGATCTCGATATCACCACGTTCGATCAGCCGGTTCGCCCGTTCCATATCGAGCATGTCGAACAAGGCATCATAGAGGGGCCTCAGATAGGGGTTGACCTTTTCATAGATGTCGCCGGGAAGAAAACCCAGCTTCTCTCCCGCCTCGACCGCAGGGCGAGCTAAGATGATTCGGCTCACTTCCTTCTTCAGCAACGCACTGACCGCCATCGCCATCGCCAGGTACGTCTTGCCGGTCCCGGCGGGACCGATGCCGATCACGATATCGTGCTTTTCGATGGCTTCGATATAGGCTTTTTGTGTGGGCGATTTCGGAGCGATAAAACGCTTTTTCGTGACGATCGTCGACGCGCCGCCCAACACATCCTTGAGCGGTGCTTCGGGGCTTTGGCGCAATGCGGTCAGTGCATGCGTCACATCCTCCGGCTGCAGGGTCATGCCTTCGTGTGTGAGAGAGGCGAGTTCAAACAAGATCCGTTCAGCTTGACGGGTGGCTTCCGGAAGGCCATCCAAGGTGAGTTCTTCTCCGCGCGCCGACAGCCGCACGCCCAGTTCATCCTCGATCAGCTTGAGATGCCGATCATGATGCCCGAACAAAGCCGCCGTATCTGTGCCTTCCCGTAGTTTCAGCTTACGCACGTATGCAGTCGTTCCCTCCTTACCTGTGTCGTGATTGTATCAGACGAAAAAGAGGAGAGACAAGGAGCGATTGGTTGGTTCAGGCCCTAAGGACGATCGCCGTCACGCTCAGGAAGGAACGGTCAAATCGAACTCCTGAAAAGCCGTTCCCCCTTGGCCATCGGTAACCACCACTTTCACGCGATATCGCCCCCCAGGCACCGGTGTCATGTTCCAAAGAAGTTGGCCGGTAGTTTTATTGATCGTCATGGCAGGGGGACCCGTTTCGAGATCATAAACGATGGGGTCTCCCTCCGGATCAGTGGCCGTGACCATATATTCATAACGATCACGCGTATGAGGTGCAGGCGGCAGGGACACGATCCTCGGTGACCGATTGCCGACGACATAAGGATCGGAGCGAACAGCTTTCCCGCTGGATTGCTCGTCCTTTGGGACTACTTCCAAGACGATCTCATCACGCGAATGCACTTCGGTCAGATCGAGAAAGCTTTCTTCTCCTTCCTTGATCACCCTCCCGTTCCGGTGCCATCGATAAAGAAGTTGAGCGCTATCATGATCTCGATCCGTTGCATCCACTAACGCATGCAACGCATCCCCGTGCTCACTCGGCTTCAAACCGATGCCGATTTGCGCAATCGATGGCGGGGTATTGCGCACCTCAATGAGCTCCGACCGCACGATCGTCCCGGATACGGTCCCATCGAACGGCACGGCCTCCAGGCGCACTCGATCCCCGCGCTTGAGCAGAGACGCAGAAAGCACCGGGGTTTGATCGCTTCCGATAGGATGATCGTTCAAGAACCAATGATACCGGACCTGCACGACGTCGTTGTCCGGGTCTTCTGTCTCCACCTGTGCCGTGAGATCGGACCGAAGGTCGAACGGCACAGGCCCTAACGTAATCGACTTGATAAGCGGTGGATGGTTGATTTTCTGGGCATCCGGCGAATGCGGGTTGCAAGCGCTCTGCACGGCTCCGATCAGCAGAGCCAGCAATACGCCGTTCAATTGGCCTCGCCGGAGCAAGGTCACGGCCGCCCTTCTCCAGATTAGTAGTGAAGAGCAGCCGGACCGTTGGCGGAACATGCGCATCAGCATCTGCACAACCACTCACTCCCGTTGATTGATCCATGCGACATACCGGCTCGTGACGGCACCGGGATTGGTGCAGATTGAGTTCGTCAAACCCGTGCTTGATTGCATAATGCCCGTGATGCCGGACTGGCATCCCGTTCCGCCCGTCCCGGTACCGCCGGCCCCGGATCCTTGCGCACCGATATGGACGGCCATTTGAGACAGGAGCCCAGTACCTTCTCCAATCGTCACCTTGGTATTGGCGATGGTGTTACCTCCCGATACGGAGGTGCCTAATACCGGTTCCGACGAGGCGCTGCCGGTTTGATAGAACAGTCCATACAGATACCCGTCGCCGGCTGCTTTGCAGATGTCGTCCTGCGGCACATAGGCGGGATAGAAGACGATACCGCCGAGGATGGTCGGTGAGGATATGGATCGCTCTCTGGTGGTGGTTAAATTAGTGAACCACCCGTCCTTGCTTTGAACAAGTCCTTGAAGCGTGGTGGTCGGATCCGTTCCGTGCAGTTGATTGATACCGGACAGCGTCGGCGATGTCACTTGGTTCGTGCCCGTCGCGCAGGTGATGCAAATGGAGACATCTGAGACGTTCAACAACTGTGCCGCCTTGCAGACCGATATGCCGGCTTCCGTACAGAGGCCGCTCAGGACCGAATCTTTCACGCCGTAGAGGCGTTGCGTTTCGGTATTGGTCTTGTCCGCATTGCTTAAGAAGCGGCCCGTCCCAAAGAAGACCCATACGCGATTACTATCGTCCACGGTCATCGTCGGGGCGGCCACCATGGGACCCGACTGGATGGATGAGCCGGAAGGGTGGGGCGTAAACTCATCGAGCACTTCCGTGGGCACACGGGTTCCCGAGAGATTGTAGCCCCATGTCGAAGCAGAGCATGGCGCGGCTATGCAGCCGCTAGACGTCAACCGATACATTCGCCCTCTCCATGGGAGACTGCCGTCATTGATAACGGATCCGCCATAAACAGCATCAGTGCGAAAGTCTAGATCTCGGTCCAAAGCGGCCAAATCGCCCACAAAAGTATCGAGATCCGCACCGCTTGAAGCTCTGATCGGAAAGGTCTGAAAGACATTGCTTGCACCTGCGCCTGATCCTGTTTTCGGCCCTGTCTTGATATTGACGGCATAAAACTTTCCGGTTTGCCCAATCCGTCCGTCATATCCGGTGGCGCCGGATCCAAACACCGCGATCCAGGCATCGTCACAGGCGCCGGAGAGCGGACAGGCCTTTTGACCGGGGGGACTCATACGAACGACCGTGGGGTAACTCATTGATAACCCCATACCGGCATCAGAAAAGGACCACAGGACTTTCGGTTCGGCGTCTGGATCGGTGATGTCCAAGACGAAGTAGGCGGTGTAGAAATTCCGGTTGCTGCCTCCGATGCTGACCGTCATCGTCGGGGCGCCGCCGGCGCCACACCCCCCGCAACTGCCCCCCATACGAAATCCGCCGATGAGAATCGTCCCCCAACCGTTCGGATGAATACAGGTCGGCGCTGTTGGATCGCTGGCGCAAACGGGCTCCGGATCGAAGATGCGTACATCAGTGACCTTCGGCTTTAGATCCACGTAGTACACATGAGTGTAATCAGCTTGCGCAAGCCAGCGAAGGTGCGGCAGCAATTGGTACGGAATAAACGCCCATAGTTCATCCCCCAGTTCCTGTCCCCGTCCATCAACAGTCGCCGCATTGGAAAACCACCCATGGGTAACCAGGGTGGGATCTGGATCGTCTCCGCGGTTATAGAATCCCGCATTAAAGGCATGCAACATTCCGTCGTTTGCTCCGACATAGGCCACTTGTCTCCGATTCTTCCATCGCTTGAAAAAATTGAGATACCCCGGATCGCCGTACAGGAAATCGTATGATTCCCGCGGCTGAGAGACGATGGTGGGCGTCGAATGAACCGGATCACCAAACTTCCAGACGGCCAATCCGACTCCCGGTACCGTCAAGCGACGATCACGCAGCCGGGCTGACTGGGGGCATGGTCCGCTGGGGGCCGTATCATAGCAACCACGAATGAACTGGATGATATCCGCAGACTTGAACGGGTTCGTCGACGGAGCATCGGCGTCGGCCCTTAAATACTCCTTTAACAGCGCGGCGCTGGCGGTGGTAAACGGAATGACTTCGCCGGAGGCGGCGGTATGGGTGCCGTCCGTTTGGCCTCGGCCGTCTTTCCCGCTATCCACGACTCCATCGTTGTTCGTATCGACCCAGGTCAGAATCCGGCGGCTGGCATGATCCAGTTTTGCCAGTTGCCTCCCGGCCTCCCAAATACCGCTGATCTCCTTGAGCGGGATGGTTGGCAGGGGTGCGGCAGGATTGTCAGCTAGACCGTCCGCATTGTTATCTATAAACCGTTGGATGCCCACATCGCCAGTCGTCGGATCAATAACTGTTTTGACGATGTAATCTTCCCTTAAGGAAAGCTTCTTGTCTCCATTCGTGTCCTCCCGGATGTTGCCATACTTGTCAATCCACAGCCCCTGAGTGAATCCGGTCCAGCGAACATCGGCATTAGTTGAAGGCTCTGAAGTGCTGGGATAGAAGAACGATTGGTAGAGCGCTCCCTCTCCGGTTCCTGAAGTAGCCAACACCGAGATGGACGTGCCCGATTGGCTCCGACGAAGAATGCTGTTGATGGCTGCGACAAATCGATCCCGCATGTCATCCGCGTTGGAAGATTCGAAATACGAATCGGGCAACCCATCAGCTCCTTGTGCGCCGGTATAGTTGTTGTACTGGTCCCACACATCGCCGGCATCGAACACATTATTATTGTTTCGGTCTTCGAAAGCGCCAAGCTTTGCCGTGTCTTTCAAGATGCTCGAATTGCTGCCGAAGGCAAAAAACGTGTAGACGATCAAGTTCTGGAATCCATCGATGTTCTTGCCTGCGACATTAAGGACCGGCAATGTTCCCTGGCGAAGGTCAGTCGTATGGGCATAGTAGGCGACGTCGTCCAGGTAGTGGGACCCCTGACTCCAGCACACGTCATTTGAACCTCCTGCCCCACCATAGTAGGCCGAACAATTGTCATGGTGATCGATCTGCGTATTGTGATTCGTCATACCGCCGCCATGGCCGCTGTGAGGGGAAGAATTATGATCAACCGTGCAACCTGCCGTACCTGTGCAATGACCGGTGAACCCGACGGGCGCATGAGATCCCGCCGTATGGGCGTAGTCCCTGATGCTGGCCGGAATGTTAAGATCCTGGGTCGGTTGTCCATCGGTAAAAATCATCACAAAGCTTTTGCAGCATTTCACGAGGGTGGGGCTGTCAGCCCATGGGGACGTATAGTAGTACGGATCTTTAGTTTGCACGTTGTAGCTATAATCTGAATTCGCATAGGCTGGTTGGATTTGAGCGAAATACCGGGTCGCCTCATAGAGCGATTCTGCCAAAGGAGTCCAGCCGTCTGGCGATATATTCTCTATGGCATTCACCATACTCGTCATATTACCGCCCATGTCAGCGACGATATGGCCTCCATCCGTCGCGCCACCCCCAGTCGTTTTATTAAACGTCATGAGGCCAAATCTGGCTTTATCGCCGATTTGCTGAAGCACCCCTTGCGGTTCCGTGGCAATTTGAGTGTTGAGAGAAAAGCTGCTGGCGCTGCCACCACAACCGGCCGCGTACACTAAAAGATTGTTGGTGCTGCGGTCAAAACATTTGGTCACGTTGTAAGGGGTGAACCCAGTCCCATTAATGTTGTCCACCAGATCAACCAATTCATCGGATTCGAGCTTCAGAGTTCCTCCTGGATAGCAGGTGCCATTGACCGCACGTGGCGAGCATTTCCCGCCCATCATGACCCACTTCACGATTTCAAATCGGGTGTGCGTAATGTAGTTGAGGAAATTGCCGTCCCACTTGTCGGTCCCCGTGCACGTGTTTGGTACGGCGGCACGGGTTGCTCCGGCAGTGAACGAGTTTGAGGCATAGCTATAACAGCGGGTCGGATCGAAGTAGCCATAATAGGTAGTGCCGGCATTGTAAGTCTCGCCGGCGTTGTGATAAGCCGACTCCCGCATACTGCCGGAGACATCCATGAGGAGCAGGATATTAGGGGCCACCGCTTCAGTAATGAAGGGCGGCTCTGCCGTGTATTGCGCCATGGTTTGCGCTGTGGCGACGGCGGGATGCTGCCAGAGCACGACGATGAGCAGAAGAGCGCCCTTAATTGTAATGCCGGCGAGACGGGCAATCATGGTGACACCCTCCTTTTATCTCTGGCAAACATACTGTCTGTCATCTGCCTTCTTAGCTTGGAATCAGTAAAACGATTCTGGTGATCTTGTTCTTCGGATCAAGACTGAAGAAGACGTCCTGTCCCCTCTCCAGATCTTTCAACGAGATGGGTCTTCGATACTGATCTGTGATCTCAACATGGCCGGCAAAATTAAAATCTTCTTGATCGATACGCAGAGAGTCTTTGGTAACAGCCAGGATTTGACCTTTCTTCATGCTGGCAAAAGGCCCGCCTTCATCGTGCGCCCTCGCAGTATCCAAGCTGACCAACATACAAAGAGCGGCGACCATGATTGTCGCCATGGCCAAGGTACTTTTCTGTTTGCCACGCATCATAAAGCCTCCTAAATCTTTCTCTGGCATGTGTCGCCAGGTGCTGCCGTGCAGGCATACACGGCCCGAACCCGACTGGTCGCACCGGTCGCCGCCAGAGTGGCTGTGCAATCGATCTGGTAATAGGCTTCGGCTCCGCCCCCGGCGGCGGATTGAGCGGTCCCCTCGTATCCAGCGGCAAACTGCAATGATCCGCCCGACTTTTGCTTGATATACAGCCGATCGATATCGCCAACCACCGTAAACGGGCCAGCACCGGTACCTGGCAATATCTGTATATCCGGGGAGGCAGTGGGGGAGTCCGGGTCGTTATCCGCTTGCCCCATTATTTCCTGGGTGAGTGTGGGCGGCATACTGGAGTTTTCTGCATTCGCTGGAACGCCCGCCGCCGCGCCGACATAGGCCCCAGGGACCTGCCGAAAGTCCGGATCTAACGTTTGCGCGATGATGTTCACCCCCGTCCCGATGCAGGACTCCGCGGCCGCGGCGCCCGCATTGGTGTCATAACCGGCGCCGGCCATACGATTCTCCAACCCTGTAAAGGTCAGCGAGGCGACGCCGAGAACCGTCATCATAAGGATCACCAGAAACACCCCCAGGAGCGCGAAGCCTCCCTCATTTCCCCTTGTCACCCTCACGCCGATCTCCTTATCTCCCTGGATTTCGCACTTCCACGGTTCGACTGAACATGCGCCGCCGTGTACCTGTGTACGGCGGATTAAGCCCTGCGAAATCTCCGGCCGCATAGACCCCAGCCGCATGGTTATGGTCGGCAACCTGGAGAGCTTGGGCTTGCACAACAGTCTGATTGATATTGCTGCCCCCTACCCCTTGATCTGCCACGCGTTGGCGGCCGACCACCGTCACCTGTACCAGGCGGATTTTGTCCGGCGTCATCGGGGCAAGGGCCCAGCTGTTGTTACTGATAAAGTCCTGTTGATCGAAACCAGCGGCGCCCCCCTGGTTGTCAATAATGTCGTTCGGGACGCCTCCGTTGATGCCCAGGTTGCAGCCGTCACATGCGTAGGCAAATTGAATATCTTCAATCTCATCGGCGATGGACCGGCAGAGGCTGTTCGGCGTATCGCAGGTCAGCGCACCCCCTGCTCCGACCGTGCCCACCCCTCGCACGAGACAAGGAAACCGGCCGTCGCACAGTTGATTTGGATCAGGAGGAGCGATGACCTGGTAGGTGATGCATTGGAGCACATAAATCGGTGCATTCAGTCCAAATGCCGCCGGGGCTGCGATCGGCGTGATATTGATAAGACTACCAGCCGTGCCCAGCACTATGGCCGTGGCCGAACCGCCAACCGTCACCGTGAGGCCCGTAAGAGTCGCCACATTCAATTGTGATTGCATGCTCGCCACGACCGCTGCGGAGGAGAGGGGAAGCTGATTGAATCCGGGGCCAATCGCACTTTGAAGCGTCCAGGCAGGGTTCACCGGATTGGCGACCGGGTTTCCGACCGGCACCACCAGACTGATGCGATCCGGTCCGGTATCAGGCCCTCCAATCGTCTGATCTTGCGGCACAATGGCGGTTTGACAATTGCCTACCTGGCCAGTCATTCCAAAACCCGCCTGTTTGATATCCATGGTCAGCATATCCATGGCTATCCGGACGTTCTGCTGAGTTTCCGCCGTTTGCCCGCTGGTGGTGCTGGCCTTTTCTGCGGATGTCACAATCATGAATCCAGAGGCCAGAATGCCGGTTGCAATCAGCCCCGCAAATGTGACCTCTAAGAGTGTCATGCCTTGCTCGCTATGCCAGCTTCCATAGGGCATCACCGGTCACACGCCTTTCCCGTTCATTCCGGAGCAACGATTGAGCCAATGGACACGCTTCTCGTGACGCCCGCAGTATTGCCCATCGACAGACCGGACCATGTCACGGTGACGGTCACCTGGTTTTGGTTCAGTGTGGGCGTCTTGACCAGCGGGGTGACTTGAACTCTTCCACGGGCTACACCCGCTCCTGTCGCTCCGCCGAGCCCGGATGCCTGGCTGATGCCGGAGGCTTGAAGTCCATTCAACAACGCTTGCCATTGCGAGCAATCTCCCAATGCCATCGGTTGTGCGGCTGGGTCCTGTGCGCAGGCATTGAGGGTGTCGATGCCCGCATAGGCAATGACATTCCGGCGGTTGTATTGAATGCGTTCCATCATTTCCGTAGCCAGGTTCACGGCCTGGGTCAGCTCGGTGGAATCCGCATTGCGCTTCAAAGCAATGCCTTGCATACTGCCGATGGCCAGCACGCCGACAGACAGAATCGCCGTGGCGATCATGCCTTCAAGCAATGTGAATCCGGACGATGATTTCAGCGTGTCCATGGCTTAATGCGTCCCTTGACAAAATGCCGTGGGGCACCACGACACACCGCCACGCAAAGTAACTCTCACCGCATACTGCGTCCCACGGTCATTAGAAATGGCGAGCACCTGATTCTCAGAGGGAGGGATATTGCCTCCGACTCGAAATCCCATAGAATTAAAGAGAACATTCACTGTTGGTGTGGCTGTAAAAACAGGTGGAGGACCGACGCCGCTTTGCATGAATAACGAATTGATCTGTGGTATGCGATGGGTCGAGGACGATATGACCGCCAGGGTATTGGCGTTTGTGATAGCGACTGTGAGCAATGTGCTATTCACGCTAATGGCCACGTTCACGGGAACGTTTCGTGTGATCGCCGCCATTCTGCCGAGCAGCAGCTCATTTTGTACCGTTGTAACGGCCTGCTTTAAGTCCGTTCTAGACTTCCAGATAGCAAAATTGGGTAGTCCCAGTGCCGCCAATACCCCGATAATGGCTACAACGACCATCAACTCCAAGGTAGTAAAGCCGCCTTGCCGAAATGGGACCTCGCCTGTCTGAACCAGAGATCTAGTCATGGCGGCTCCTGACTCAGCAAGGGGCATGCCGGTGCTGAGCGAGCGTCTGCTGTACATAACCTCTTGAAAACTGGTTTACTCCTCGGAAGTCCTGCTAACGGATGGTGGCCAATTCCCGTTCAAGGTGATGACAATTTTTGGCGCCTCTCTCCAGACTGGTGACCTACTCCATGCATGTGAGGAGGAGAGCCGGGTAAGTCGCAGCCGAATAGCAAAAACCGCATAGAGGATTATGTAAGGAGTAGCCTTGCGGGATGACCGATGGGGCCTTAGAGGCACTGACGTAGTGCAACGGACTATTTGATGGCTACGGCTCTCACCTGACGGTACGTTGTGTCCCCTTGGAGGACCTTCTCAATTCCGTCCTGGACAAGCGTCTTCATCCCTCCGCGCATCGCCAACGCAAGCAGTTCAGCCGTCTTCGCTTTGGACTGGATCCTGGTTTTGACCTCTTCCGATGCGACCAAGAGTTCGTGAATAGGCACGCGGCCCTTAAACCCCGTATGGTTGCAGGCCTCACATCCCCGACCGCGGTAGAGAGTCCATTCGTCCGTATAGGAGAGACCGAGTTTGACCCAGTGGGGTTCACCATATCCCTGGACCAACTCATCATAGTCTTGGCGGAGGGGATGATAGGCCTCTCGGCAATGCCGACAGATGCGCTTGCACAAGCGCTGAGCCAGCACGCCGAGCATCGCGTCGGCGAAATTGAAGGCATCGCATCCCATGTCCAGGAGCCGTGTGACAGTCTCCACCGCACTATTCGTGTGCAGGGTGCTCATGACCAAGTGGCCTGTCAAGGACGCCTCAATGGCGATGTCAGCCGTCTCCTTATCACGCATTTCGCCAATCATGATGACGTCGGGATCCGCTCGAAGAAACGCCCGCATCGCCGTTGAAAACGTCAGGCCGATCTTGGGATGCACCTGAACCTGGCGTAATCCTTCTTGAGTAATCTCTATGGGATCTTCGGCGGTCCAAATCTTTCGCTCATCGGTATTGATGCGCTTGAGCACCGCATGCAATGTGGTGGTCTTACCGGAGCCGGTTGGTCCGACGCAGAGGAAGATTCCATAAGGCCGTTCGGCCAGCGCCTGAATGGCCTGGAGAACGTCCGGCGCAAAATCCATCCCCTCCAAGGGCATAGTATCTTTGGTGGTGAGCAGGCGCATCACCACATCTTCGTCCGCTCCAGCAGTCGGAAGGGTGGCAACCCGTAACTCAAGCTCTCGTTCCTTGGACAGCTTGTAGCGGATTTTCCCATCTTGTGGCTTACGCCTCTCGCCGATGTCCAAATTCGCCATGATTTTGAATCGTGAGACAATAGCCCGCCGATAGGCGGACGGTATGCGCATGTAGGTGAAGCAGGTCCCGTCGACACGAAAGCGCACAGCCGTTTCCTTCCGATCCGAATAGGGCTCGATGTGAATATCCGAGGCGCCTAGGCGATCAGCCTCCGTGATGATCTGGCTCGCCAACCGAACGATTGCGGAATCGTTTTCATCCACTTCTTGTACTGAGCGATCATCTCTGATTTCCAGGTCTACTTCGTTCACGAGATCACCGAGAATCTTGGCCATCGCTCCGACCTTACGGGGCTGTCTCGCCGCCAACAGGAACTGCTCAATATCGGATCGGAGGCCAACGGCCCGTCGGATAGTACATCCAGGAAACACTCGGCGAATATCGGACTCATGTTCGACATCATGCGGATCGCGCATGATCACGTAGAGCACCGTCCCTTCACGTGTTACAGGCACCCAGGCGCAGCTTCGTAGATAATCTTGACTGAGGTGCTTGAAGAGGTCGGGATCCATGGCGGTCCGCTCCTCATAGGGCGCGTACGGGCACCGATAGAAAGCACTCAGCGCAGCACCCAACTCTGCCTTTTTGAGTTGATGCTTCTCCAGGACAATCGTCTCCAGGTCCCGGCCGCATGACCGCGCCTCTTCACTCGCGGCATCGAGATCCGCTAGGCTCATGAGTCCTCGACCGGCAATGCACTTCGCCAGGCTTCTATCCTTTAATTGGGCGGACGAAACTGCGGCGCCCTTCGGCGCGCCGACTTCAATGTCCGCTTCTAGCCGATGTACAATCTCAGGAATGTGTTTCATCTCTGTAAAGATCCCTTACCCGATAAGCGCGTAGCCGCTAATATTTCATCATCCAGGTACCGGGAGCGCGATACACAACTGGCAGCCCCTGATACCATCCTTGGCCGACATCGTAGTTGTACCAAACCTCCAACGTTCCACCCGATCCCGCTGGAGCGATTGAGCCGACCGCCATAGCCGCGCCGAATAGTCTCACCCGGCCGGTTACGGATATGTCGCCGCTGGCATACAGTACGCCATTGATGTTCACATGGGAGAGTTGCACCCCGACGCGCGAGGTGTTTCTCCCCTGCTCCAGCGGTGGGCTCAGCACGGAAAGCGATTGTCCGCCGCTCGGCGCCAGTAGCACATGCCCTTGGACCACTACCACTCCCTCGAGATAGCCAGCCCGAATGGTAATGGACCCCAGATTGTCCGGTCGAGGAGCTTGCTGATCCAACGTATCAATGAAGATCAGCCCGCGCTGATCGCCTACGGACTGTGATCGCAACACCTCGTCCGGCGCTATGCCTTGCCCTGGACGGACGACGCCTTGCGGGTACAATAGCCCGGCTTGATCGACGGCATAATACCGGCCGAACTGCTTCGCCATCTGCTTCAGCTGGTCATACGGCCACTGGTCCAGACGGATACCGGGAACGGGACTTTGTTGCGCATGAAGATTCTGAGGCCAACTCGAACCCTGGACCGGTGCCGTTACTGGTTCTGTGGCCTGGACAGCCCCGCCGATCCACCCTTCCATCCATCGATCCTCTCGTTGCAGCATCGCCTCGTATCCCTGTCCAGTCACAGGAGCAAGTGCGCTGATGATCGGCACCTCGTCCGACCGCCGGAATACTGAATCTCCCTGCACCTTGAGGCTTCCCCAATGGACGCTGACGGGCGATTCTTTTCCTTGTTGCAGCGCTCCAAGGCTCCGTCCAACCTGGACCGCCGAACGCAAGGCCGGCACATCAAGCGCCGCCAGCTGGAGATTCAATGATTGCCTTAACGAAGAGCCGTGACTTGCCCGCACTGTCGCTTCGATCGTGCACAACAGTCCGGGCCTTGAGGGTGCATAGACTTTGAATTCTTCAATGGTCCCGTACTCCCCCATGGCATGGAATAGGCCGCTTTCAGGATCATTCAAGAGCCGATCACCCGTCGGATCGCTCGCAGCTAACACCAGATCGGGACGATCGGATGTTCCAATAAATTGCGATCGGCCGTTGGCATCAAAAAATGACGGCGCCCCGGAAGCGCTGGTGCTTTTCTTGCTCATGATAGAAGCGAGGGGCGCCGGGACTGCGTGCGGACTGTTCAGGGCTGCCACCGCCAGGTCGCCTGCCGCATCGGCCAGATGTTGCCCCATAGCGGATTCCAGGCCTGCGGCGGCCGTCAGGGCTTCCTGTCCGGCGAGGTTCAGCAGCATCCCGCCCAACAGGGCCAAAATCAGGAGAAGTATCATGGCTCCCAGAAGCGCAATTCCTTGTTCATGCTGCATTGTGGCTCTCATGTCGTGCCCTCCGTTATGACCGCAGACTCACTTCACGAACGGTCTTTTGCGTCGATGAACTGGATGTCATTTCAATCACAATCCGTTTGATCATGGAGGGCATGGCCGCCGGATGACCCTCCTCATCCCAATAAGACAACCGCATATCCTTTAACTCGGTGATCAGGACATTTGCGCCGCCATCGACCATTCGCATCAATTGCAGGACATCCCGCTCCCCCCGCTTCGTGTAGTAGCCCACTCGATTGATGACTTCCACTGATCCGTTCAGGGGAAAGGCCTTTTCTAGCGGCTCCGACACCACGAGTTGATGTTGCTGCCCATCAATAAGGAGACCATGAGGCTCACATGATTGGCTCGCGCACACCATCACCGGTTTTCCTCTGCCCCACCCGCTGCCATTTAGCACCGGAAGTGTGGATTGTCCTGGCACCACAAGAGCGGTAAGCGCAGTCCGCTGCGAGTTAATGTTGGCCTGAAAACGCAACTCCTGCGGGGAAGCGATCGAAATCGAATCGGCCATGGCAAGACGGACTTCTTGTTCAAACACCTCCAATCCTATGCGAACTTCCTGCTGTTGTGACAACCTGCGCTGCTGTTTAATAGTCTCCGCATGGAGCATGGTAAAGGTCTGGAGTGATGCCGTCAGGACGATGACGCCCGTGGTCAACGCCACGATAAATTCGGCGAGACACACCCCCTGGTCGTCGGCCAGTCTGGACAGCAGGCCCACGCTTCGAATCGGAGCGAAGGAGACGTTCATCGTGGCCTCACAAAAGTGGGGTTGGCTCGAAGGGTCGCCATGCGAATTTCTTTCATGCCTCTTCCTCCGTCATAGAAGGCGGTCACCCGAACGACAACGACCGGAGCAACAGGCCAAGGTTCTTCGCCGTCCGGCTCTATGGTCCAGACCACCGTCACACCACCCTCTTCATACATGGCGCTGTAAATGCCGTCAGCAGCCCGGCGATCTGGACCTACGCCATCGTCCTTCATCAAGCTCTCCGGCACGCCGTCATGATTGAGGTCATCTTCAAGCAGGGCAGGCCAGCGCACGGACCGCTTTGCTTCGAGCCTCGCCTGAGCCAGTCCCAGCGCGCGAGTACTGAGTTGACCCTGCTGGGCATAGCGAGCCGACATCTCCATAGCCCCCATCGTCCCCATCAAGGCCACGCCGGAAATCACCATCGCGATCATGACCTCCACCAGGCTCAATCCCGCCTCATGCCCAAGCGAGCTCATAGGACGGAGACCCGCCCGGTGATGCCCACGGTGAGTTTGTGTACTTGCCCGTCTTTACTGCGTAGGTGAATGGTCGTCGGCGTGGCAGCTCGGCCGCTCGGGTGAAAGAGAATCTCAGCTCCTGCACTCGGCTCATCTATCTGGATCCCCTTGCCCCCATACCGGTATATCCGAGAGGCAATCCGTCCATTGGCAGGCTGCGCCACCATCACTTGTTGGTCCAAATCAAATACGACCCTCATACGATCCCGCTCGGTCATAGCCAGTTGTCTCGCCAGGCGCAGTTCGGATGCGATCTCCTGTGTCAGGCTGTAGAGGTCCATCCGAGATTGGAGCATGAGGAAATTAGGCACCGCCATCGCCGCGACCATCCCTACCATTGCCGTGACGACCATGAGTTCCATCATCGTCTTACCCTGCTGATCCGACAGCTTTCCTTTAGCGGTCTTCGGGGCGTCCATGGAGATCTCCCTACATCAAAAACCATGCCGCTGTGGAAGCATGCGGTAGCGCAGAAATCCGTTGATCCGAGCATGAGCCAAGATCCTTCGGAAACCACTGTACTCGTAGAGAGAGAAGGGAGAAATACAGAACCGTTAGCTATCGGCAGTCCGTGTCACAGAGTCATCCGGCCATCTGTCAACGCGCCGGAGATACACTTAGAGAAGAATGGATACAACCAGGAGGGGAGTCAGCGGAAAACGAGAACCTAGCCAGCTACGATGCCTTGATACCAATCGATAACCGACTGCCCGAAGAACAGCGCCACCAGTGCTCCACAAACCAGGAAAGGGCCAAAGGGAATATAGTCCCCCCGCCTAATGACGCCTCCTGTAATGAGACCGATGCCCACTAGGGATCCCAACAAGGATCCCACCATGATGGTGAGCAATGCCGGTTTCCATCCCAGAAATGCGCCGATCATAGCGAGTAGCTTGATATCGCCGCCGCCCATCCCTTCTTTTCCAAACAGATAGGGACTCGCCCAGGCGAGCAACCATAATATACCGCCGCCCACCAACAAGCCGACCAAGCTATCGATCAATCCTAACGGCAGGACGGCGGCCGCACTCAAGAGGCCAACGGCGATGCCTGGAAAGGTAATGGCATTGGGAATGATCTTATGGGAAAGGTCCGTCGCGGCGACCACCAGCAACGAGGAGTAGAGCACTCCATAGGCCACTGTCGGCCAGCCGGGGCCATATACTGCCAGCAGCGCCACATACCCGATTGCGTTGAGGGCCTCAATGATCGGATACCGGATCGGGATGCGGATCGCGCAATGGCGACAACGGCCCTTCAGAATCAGATAGCTGAGAAGCGGGATATTGTCATGCCAGGCAATCGCCTCCCCACAGGCTGGGCAGTGGGAGCCTGGCCAAGCAATGGATTCCCGGCGTGGCAGGCGATGGATACAGACATTCAGAAAACTTCCAATGAGTGCCCCAAAGAGAGCGACCACCAGGTACAATGACCACATGATTTTTTGCCTTCAGATGTACTAGGGGAGTACCCAGTGGACCATCGAATTCACGACTAGGACAATGCCTCACCGCGCACTTGGTAGCGCTACTAGGGTCTTATTGCTTCCATTTACATTCTTTAGGAAGCGCCCCTATAATTCTTCATGTAGATGACGGTGTGCTGATCAGATCGATTCGTCGCCAGTATACCTGAATCAACTGTGTATCAAAGGAGAACTGATCATCATGGCCAAAATAGCGAGTAAACCACGCGCCCGCAAGTCACTTGCGGATATCGAACCACCCCCTCGTACCAAACGGCCGGAATCGCTCACGTCGCGAGAGCAGGAAATTCTCGAGTTGATTTGGGCAGGGTTCAAAAATAAGGAGATCGGGCACCGGCTCAAAATCAGTGTCAAAACGGTGGAGGCCCATCGCGCCAATATGATGAAAAAGATGCGGGTGTCCAATACGGCACAGCTACTCAAAACGGCAATCCAAGGCGGCATCCTTAAGATCCGGTAGACTGGCCCTTTGACAGGCGGACGGCACCTCGCTGGCGGACGGTTTCAAATAACATGATGGCGGCTGATGCAGAAACGTTCAAGGATTGGACGTGGCCATTCATGGGAATGCGGATGCGCTCATCACAATGCTGGAGCACCCCTGGGCGAAGGCCTTTCCCCTCTCCGCCGAACACCAATCCGACCGGGCCGGTGAGATCAATGTCGGTATACAGTTTTGTGGCGGTCGGTTCGAGACCATAGATCCAGACGCCGGCCTCCTTGAGCGTTTCGAGGAGCCGTGTGGTGTTCGTCACTCTGGCTACTGGCATGTAGTCGATGGCCCCGGCGGATATTTTCGCCACCACCGAGGTCAGCCCGGCGGCGCGGCGTTCTGGAATGAAGACGCCATGCGCTCCAGCGCCTTCGGCCGTCCGAAGGACGGCCCCGAGGTTGTGCGGATCTTCCACACCATCGAGAATGACCAGGAACGGCGGCTCCTTTTGCTCGGCAGCTCGTGCGAGAATCGAGTCTTCCGTCTCGTACGCTTTGGCTGCCGCATAGGCCACGATGCCTTGATGTCGGCCGCCGGGAACCAGCCGGTCAAGAGACGCGAGGGGTTGCACATGGATGGGAACGTGAAGCGACCGGGCCAACTGCACGAGATCAGCAAATTGCTTATCGGTGCGAACGACCAGAATCCGCTGCAACGGCCTGGCTCCCGCCCGGAGTGCCTCGCGCACAGCATGTAATCCGAACAGGAGATCCTGTTCGTTATCGCTTCCACCGGCTGGTGCCATCAGGCTTATCCTCGATGATGATGCCGTTCTCCGATAAGTACTTTCTGATTTCGTCAGCGGTCTTAAAGTCTTTTTTTCGACGGGCGTCGTTTCTCTGGGCAATCTTAGCTTCGACGGATTCATGGCTGAGCTCTTCCTTCACCGTCGGTCTTGTCCCTGGCACCTGCGGTGCTTCTGTCCCAGGCGTCAGCACAGGGCCTGTACCGGCTGTCGCCGCTGATTCGTCCGCGAATGCTCCAGTGCCGATTATTCTCTCGCTAAACTGCCACTGCGCATCCAACTCCAGGGGGAATAGTCCTAGATTGCCGCCGAGCAACCGAAATTCCTCTCTGGCTCTTCGGCGCGCTTCAGACGAGAGGCCGTGCCCGAGCAATTTGTTTACATCCCCTCGCAATCGTTGCAGCTCTGCAATCGCGACCGGCGTATTGAAGTCGTCATCCATCGCGGCTCTGAATCCTTCTCTACACCGTTCGATCGATGGGCTGAGTTCTTTGTCTTCCACTCTCTTTTCACCGGATTCACGCAAGCGCCTGAAGAGATCATAAAATCCGTTCAGAGCGCTCTTCGCTTCTTGCATGCCTTGGTCTGAAAACTCCAAAGGGCCCCGATAATGAGTCGCGAGCAAGAAGTACCGAAGCACCTCGCCAGTGACGGTCTCCGGCCACTTTGACTTTTCAAAGATGTCCCGGATCGTAAAAAAGTTCCCCAGCGACTTGGACATCTTCTCGTGATTGATCTGCACAAAGCCGTTGTGAATCCAGTAGCGTGCGAATTCCTTGCCCGTTGCGCCGGAGGATTGAGCGATCTCATTCTCATGATGCGGGAAAATCAGGTCCATGCCGCCGCCATGGATATCGAAAGTCTCCCCGAGATGGCGAAGCGACATGGCGGAACATTCAATATGCCAGCCCGGCCGCCCGGGTCCCCAAGGACTCTCCCACGCCGGCTCTCCGGGCTTGCTACTTTTCCAGAGCGCAAAATCCATCGGATGTCGCTTCCGTTCGTTCACTTCCACACGGGCGCCGGCTTGCAGCTCCTCCAACCGCCGTTTCGAAAGGCGGCCGTAGCCTGGAAATGTGGCGACTTCGAAGTAGACGTCTCCATCGACTCGATAGGCCAAACCTTTGGCGATCAACGTGACGGTCAACTGTACAATGTCCGCGATATGTTCGGTGGCCTTCGGTTCTATTGACGCGGGCCTGACACCAAGTCGCCCCATGTCCTCATAATAGGCCTCGATGAATTTGGTGGTGATGGTGTCCCATCTGACACCCTGTTCCTGCGCCCGTTTGATAATCTTGTCATCCACATCGGTAAAGTTCTTGGCAAACTCCACCCGATAGCCTGAATATTCGAGATACCGCCGGATCACATCAAAGACCAGCGCGCTTCGCGCATGCCCGATATGACAATAGTCGTAGACCGTCACGCCGCAGACATACATGCGGACCGTGCCCCGCTGGAGCGGTTCAAATGGTTCTTTTTTCCCGCTGAGCGTGTTGTGGATTTTCAGCATAGAATCGCCCTAGGGAAGCGTCACCCGGCGCTTGGGCCAGTGAGACCAGAGAAAGAAGGCGAGGGTAGCGGCAATGATCAGGCCGATCACAATATCAAACCCATGGAAATATTGCCGGAGCTCTTCCCATCGCTCCCCCATCTTCACGCCGACGTAGGCCAACAGATAACACCAGGGCAAGGCCCCGAGAAAGGTGAATAGTATGAAGCGCGGAACGTTCATACGGGCAATCCCTGCCGGCAGCGAGATGAACGTGCGCACCACCGGCAGCATGCGGCCGAAGAAGACGGCGGCTTCCCCATACTTCTGAAACCAGCGGTCGGCGAGGTCGAGGTCCCGGTGCGACACTAACACGTACGGCCCGTACCGCTCGACGAAGGGACGACCGCCCCAGATCCCGGCATAGTACGCCGCAATGGAACCCAGAACATTGCCCACCGCGCCGGCCAGGGTGACTCCGAGCATCGTGAATTGTCCTGTCGTGACAAGGTAGCCTGAAAACGGCATGATGATCTCACTCGGCAGCGGAATGCAGGCGCTTTCGATGGCCATCGTAAGGAGAATGCCGCTATAGCCGAACCTCGAAATGCAGGCGATGACGAATCGGCTCAGTTCACTGATGATTACCTCGATGAGGCCTCCCACGTCTAGCTCCTCTGCCGCGCCGGGATGCGCGGCCGGCCCGGACGCCGCTTGGGCGCGTGCGGCAACAGGGCCTCCCAGGATCTAAATTTGTCGAGTACCCCGTAATGCGTCAAATCCAAATGAATCGGCGTAATGGACACGTATCCTTCCTGCAGCGCCTCATGGTCCGCATCCTTACTCCGGCTCCACGACAACCGCGTACCCGCGATCCAGTAGTATTTGCGTCCATGCGGATCCAGCTTCTCGATGATCGGATTATCAAATCGACGGCGACTGAGGCAGGTAATCCGTGCGCCTTTTACAGAACGACCGGGAAGATCAGGGACATTGACGTTCAACAACGTTTCCTCAGGTAAGCCTTGTGCCAGCACAAGCCGGACAATGCGCTCCGCATAGCGGGCACCTACGGCAAACCGAAAGCGGTCCGTCCCTTCTTGTGAAATGGCCACAGACGGCACGCCTAAAATGGTGCCTTCCATCGCGCCGGAGACCGTACCGGAATACATCACGTCATCACCAAGATTGACCCCTTTATTGATGCCGGAGACGACAATCCCCGGAGGCTTCGGCATGACCTTGACCAAGGCCAGATTGACGCAGTCCACCGGCGTGCCGTTCACGGAGAATGTACGAGGAGCCAGGCGATGCAACCGCAACGGTTTATGAAGCGTGACGGCATGAGCCACCGCCGTGCGTTCCCGATCGGGCGCAACGATCCATACTTCCCCCACTGCCGAAAGAGCCTGGGCCAACGCCGCCAGGCCGGGGGAATGGATGCCGTCGTCGTTCGTCACAAGAATGCGCATGCCTCTTCCCCCAATACAAAAAAAGCTGCGCAAGGCAGCTTTCTTTCGCAGCTTTCTTTATACGATCTGCCAGCGCCGAGACTCTTGCATGTGACCTGCTCAGCGGCAGCCCTTCATCCGCACAAGTATTGGTCGGGGCGGCGGGATTTGAACCCACGACCACTCGCACCCCAAGCGAGTACGCTACCGGGCTGCGCTACGCCCCGACATATCATGATTTCACACGGGCCTCTATTCTCCCTTGGCAGGTCATAAAAAGGCAATGGGCGGAATGGTCTTTTATCGCGAATGAGAGTCGATAATCTTGAGGATGGCCTCAAGGTCACCACGGAGCTTCTTGGCCATTTCTTTGGGGGGAAGCGGCTTAGACGCCGCGCGTCCCCGTCTCACCCAATATCGCTTCACCCCTTCGAGGGTATGGCCTTCTTCATAGAGCATCCGCTTGATTTCCAGCACGGTTTCTATGTCCCGCTGCACATACAAGCGTTGATTGCCGCGGCTTTTCTTAGGTTTTAAGAAACTAAACTCTGATTCCCAGAAGCGGAGCACGTAAGCGGGCAGCTTCGTCAGTTGACTAACTTCACCGATTTTATAGAAAACCTTGCTGCCCAGTCTGGGCTCAGTTCCCATGACCGGCCTCATGGTGCGGTCGCTGATGGAGGTTGAAGCGCAGCCTACGAATTGACGTACTTCTTGAATACTTGGCTTGGCCGAAAGGTCACAACGCGGCGCGGCGTAATGCCGATTTCTTCGCCGGTCCGAGGATTCCGTCCTTTTCGGGCGCCTTTGCTGCGCACGACGAAATTGCCGAACCCTGCGATTTTGACGGATTCGCCCTTCTGTAAGACGGATTTGAGAAGGTTCAGCACCATTTCGACGATATCTGCCGCTTCATTTTTCGAAATGCCGACCTGCTTGAAAATCTCGTTCGCAATATCAGCCTTTCTCATGCCACCCCCCACCATAAACCCCAGCAGATGCCCGACGCGATTCAGGAAGTCCTCTAATGAGGCGCCGAGTTTTGCTTAAGTTACGTGAGGTTATGAAATCTGTCAAGAATAAATATTAGGTGGGATCAGCCGGGTCCGCTTATTCTTTGGCCAGGAGCTTATATTCAATGCTGTCCGCGAGCGCCTGCCAGGTGGCTTCCATGATGTTTTCCGACACACCGACGGTGCCCCATTTGTCTTTATGGTCCCCCGACTCAATGAGGACGCGTACCTTCGATTCGGTCCCGGTATTGGCGGCTAAGACGCGGACTTTGTAATCCAGCAATTTGACTTCCGCCAGCTGAGGATAGAACTTTTCCAAAGCCTTGCGAAGAGCATGGTCCAGGGCGTTCACAGGTCCGGCCCCGACTGCGGCAGTGTGTTCCACCACATCGCCGACTTTGACCATGACGGTCGCTTCGGAAAGCGGCGCTCCATTGTCCTGCTTTTTCTCCACGATGACCCGGAATCCCAGTAGCTGGAATGAGGACTTATGAGTGCCCATCGCTTTGAGCATCAGCAATTCAAACGATCCTTCAGCGCCCTCGAACTGGTAGCCCTGGCTTTCCCGTTCTTTCAAGGTATCAATCAATTCCTGAACCTTGGCATGGTCCTTCGACAGCTTGATGCCATAGGCCTCGATCTTGTCCAGAAGCCCGCTCCGCCCAGCGTAGTCTGAGACCAAGACGCGCTGCCGGTTCCCCACCAGCGACGGGTCGACATGTTCATAGGTCGCCGGATTCTTCAGGACGGCATGAATATGTACCCCGCCTTTGTGCGCAAAGGCCGAATCGCCCACATACGGTTGGTGCTTATTGGGCATCAGATTGGCTATTTCTGTTACAAACCCCGACACATCCTTGAGATGGCTCAGCCGGTCGGTCAACGCCCGCCGCTTCATCTTGAGTTCTAAGTTGGGGATGATCGAACACAGGTTCGCATTGCCGCAGCGCTCGCCGATGCCGTTAATAGTGCCCTGCACCTGCAGGATGCCCGTTTCGATGGCCACTAGGGAATTTGCGACCGCCATTTCACAATCGTTATGCGCGTGAATTCCCAGCGGCACAGGACACTCGCGTCGCACAATCTCACAAATGGTTCGGATCTCCCAGGGCATCGTTCCGCCATTGGTGTCGCAGAGAATCACTCGTTCGGCGCCGGCCTCGATTGCTTTGCGAATCGTCTTCAGCGCGTAGTCGGGATTGGTCTTATAGCCGTCGAAAAAATGTTCCGCGTCATAAAACACCCGGCGGTTCTTGCTGCGCAGATACGCCACCGAGTCGCCGATAAGTTCCAGGTTTTTCGCCAGGGAGATTCCCAGCGCATCGGTGACATGGAGTGACCAGGATTTTCCGAACAGGGTGATCGTCTTGGTCTCGGCCCCGAGCAACGCCTGGAGGTTGGGATCTTTCTGAACGGCGTGACTCGCCTTGCGGGTCGATCCAAATGCAATGACAGTGGCATGTTTCAGCGGAATGGTCTTCATGATCCGGAAGAATTCAATGTCTTTCGGATTGGCCCCCGGCCAGCCACCTTCGATGAAGTGTACGCCGAGTTCATCGAGCTTTTGGGCTATTCGGACTTTGTCTTCCGCTGAAAAGCTGACATCTTCCGCTTGAGCGCCGTCGCGCAACGTGGTGTCATAGATCTCGAGCGACGCCTCAACCCGATCCGGCAACGGGAATGCAGGTGGGGCGCTAGGCTGCTCTCGCTGGCTGGGTGGTCGGGATAACGTAGGTTTACGAGCCATGGACAGAGAGGGTACCAGGTGGATGGCTTCTCTGTCGAGACGGGGACGACAAAGGAGCCTGTATTGTACGCCTACGGCGCGTGTGGAGGAGTCCCATCGTCATTTCGGCCGGAGATCTCCCGGTGGACCTTGGTCCAACCCAAACGCGGCATGGAGAGATCGCATCGCCAATTCCAGATACTTTTCATCGATGACGCAGGAGATTTTAATCTCCGAGGTGCTGATCATCATGATGTTGATTCCCTCGTGAGAGAGCACATCGAACATTTTGGCCGCGACTCCGGAATGAGACCGCATGCCAACCCCAATCAGCGATACCTTTGCAATCGATTCGGTCACCGACACGGACTTCGCCTCTACCTCCTTGGCCACGGCTTGAATGACGGGTAAGGCCTTTTTCAGGTCCGCGCGGGGAACCGTAAAGGAAAGGTCGGTCAACGCCGCCTGACCAACGTTCTGGATGATCATGTCGACGTTAATGTTGGCTTGGGCCACATGCACGAATATCCGTGCGGCGACTCCCGGTCGATCGGGCACGCCAATGATCGTAATTTTCGCTTGGTTGCGGTCACCCGTGACACCGGCTACCGCCACCGCTTCCATGTCTGCGTCTTCTTTGGTCACGAGCGTACCCTTTCCTTCTTTGAAGCTCGAATTGACCTCCACCGGGACGTTGAACTTTGCGGCAAATTCGACCGACCGGGTCTGAAGCACCTTAGCGCCGAGGCTGGCCATCTCAAGCATCTCCTCATAGGCGATCTTGTCGATTTTTCGCGCCGACGGGACTATATTGGGGTCGGCCGTATATACGCCATCGACATCGGTAAAGATGATGCAGCGGTGAGCTTTGAGGGCGGCAGCCAGGGCCACGGCCGAGAGGTCGGATCCACCCCGGCCGAGCGTCGTCACGTCGGATTGCTCATTGATGCCCTGAAAACCGGCCACGACCGGAATCACGCCCTTGCCGAGCGCCTCCCGGATTCGATCGGCCGTGACCCGGGAAATCCTGGCTTTGGTATGTGCGCTATCGGTGATGATGCCGACTTGGCGCCCCGTAAAAGATTTCGCATTGAGACCGCGGCCTCGTAACGCCATGGCTAACAGGGCAATCGTCACCCGCTCTCCGGTCGAAAGCAGCAAATCCATTTCACGCTCGTCCGGGATCGGCGTCGCTTCGTGCGCCAGCTTGATCAGCCGGTCTGTTTCACCGCTCATGGCGGAGAGCACGACCACGACCTGGTGTCCATCCCGATGGGTTTTCGCGACCCGGTCCGCCACGTTATGGATACGCTCCACCGTGCCGACCGAGGTGCCGCCATATTTCTGAACGACCAGAGCCACCGGGTCAGTCCTTTGCGAAGAACTTGATGACAAACTTCGTCGCATCGCGCGCCGGTGTCTGAGCCGCTTTCGCATGAGCCTCGGTAAACCGTCGGCCTGCGGCATCGACGGCTTTCCCGTTGATCTGTCCGAAGGCATAAAAGGCGTCGCCTTGCATGCCTTCGCCATAATCGCAGACCACGAGAAACCGATATGGTCCCTGCCGGGCGAGTCCCTCCATCAGCGGACCGACGAGCTCGCGGTCGAATTCTTCGATGCCGCCCACTTTGGCTTTGATATCCATCCCGTGGATGACTTCATCAGTCAAGCCGGCATGGAGATAGACAAAATCCTTTCTGGCATATTCCTCGAGCGCCACATTGGCTTTCGTGTGCAGCGCGCCGCCGGCCAGACGGTCCGGATCGACCGAGTCCAGTCCCGCACAAATTCCCACCCCGCGATGGACGTCGCTCGTCGCGACGACGGTACCGGTCACCCGATACTTTTCCGTCAAGCTGGGCCAGGGCACCGCGCGACCTTCCCCCCAGAGCCAGACACAGTTCGCCGGTTTTTTGCCGGCCGCCACCCGTTCTTCATTGACCGGATGGTCACGCAAAATGAAGTGCGACGCCTCCATCAGCTTGCGAAGGATATCCGACCCATCGCCGGTCGGCAACGCATCCGCAATCGAACGACCGACGACGGTCTGGGGATCGACGCAGACAGCCCGCGGTTTTCCATCCACCCATACCATCAAATGCCGATGACCGGCCCCGGGATAGAATTGGATGGTTTCAGACCCCAGTTGCTCATTGATGGCATCAATAAGCTCGCGCGCTTCGTCCGTTTCGATCAGGCCGGCGGTGGCGTCCTCCATGAACACATTGCCGCTCAGCTTTTTGATTTCTCCGCCGCCCTTCTCACTGCCCGCCTTGAGGGCCACCATGGTGCACCGATACACGACGTCGTGCTCGGTGACCGATACGCCGAGGCTCGCCGCTTCTAACGGCCCAGGACCTTGATAAAACTTTCTGGGATCATATCCAAGAATCGCCGTCCCGCTGAGCCCGCTTCCAAGACGGGCCGCGTCGGCCGGGAAGACGAGTTGACCGAGGTCGCCGTGTTGCGCGAGACGATCGAGATGGGGCGTGGCCGCGGCTTGAAGCGGTGTGCGCCCGCCCAGTTCCTCGCGCGGATGGTCTGCCATTCCGCCGGCATGGAGTATCAAATATTTCATCGAATACACACGCCCATTATGCCTGTAACAATCTGGCCACGTCGTCGTGCGTAGCTTTGACTGTCAGTGGTGGCGCCGAGACGCTGATCGCCGTATCGGCATCCTTCAACCCATGCCCTGTGAGCGTGCATACCACAGTCTCCCCTTCGTGTAAGACGCCAGCTTGGTGTAATTTCGCCACCCCTGCAACGGATGCCGCGGATGCCGGCTCACAAAACACTCCCTCCGTCGCCGCGACAGTGGCATAGGCCCGTAGAATTTCCTCATCCGTGACCATGTCGATCGCCCCGGAAGACTCCTCAACGGCCTTCAATGCCGACGACCAGCTGGCCGGATTGCCGATACGAATGGCTGTCGCCACCGTTTGCGGCTCGTCCACCACTCGTCCAAGGACGATGGGGGCCGCGCCGGCGGCCTGAAACCCCATCATGCGGGGAAGTTTGGTCGTCTGGTTGGCCAGGCGATATTCGCGATAGCCCTTCCAATAGGCGGTGATATTCCCCGCGTTGCCCACCGGCAACACATGCAGGTCCGGGGCGTGACCCAACTGATCACACACCTCGAAGGCCGCAGTCTTTTGCCCCTCAATCCTGAACGGGTTGACCGAATTTACCAGTTCAATCTGGTAGGTCGCCGAGAGATCCTTCACAATGGTCAAGGCCTGATCGAAATTGCCCTCGATTTGAATGACCGTCGCCCGATGCATCATCGCTTGAGACAACTTGCCCATCGCAATCTTGCCCGCGGGAATCAGCACGTACACCGAGAGTCCGGCTCGTGCCCCATACGCAGCGGCGGAGGCGGACGTGTTTCCGGTGGAGGCACAGATGACGGCGCGCGCACCCTGTTCGACGGCCTTCGAGATTGCCATCGTCATGCCCCGGTCTTTAAACGAGCCGGTCGGATTCACGCCTTCAAACTTGAGATATAAATCCACCCCCGGTGCGATTGACTTAGCCAATCGGGCGGCTCGAATCAGCGGCGTATTACCTTCCTCCAGACTGATGACCGGCGTCGTCTCCGTGACCGGAAGAAACTTTCGGTACTCCTCGATGATGCCGCGCCAGCGATTCATACGCTCACTCGTCCTTCCCTTCGACCCGAATCAGCACGGCGGGCTCGGAGACCAATGCTTTGCGGTTGATTTCACGAAGCGCGGTCTGCACATCGCGCTCCTTGGCCATATGAGTCTTGATAACGACCGGGACGGTGTATCCTTCTCGGCGACCCTGCTGCAGCATCGATGAAATGCTGATCCCGCAGTGTCCCAACTCACCGGCAATCTGCGCCAACATGCCAGGGCGGTCCACCACCGTGAACCGCAAATAGTAGAGTGAGCTGATTTCCTCAATCGGCTTCATGCGCAGCGGTCGCCGTTGATCTTGCTGAAAGGAGCCGACCGGCACGCGTCCGACCGCGCCTCTGAGCAGGTTCCGTCCAATGGCGATCACGTCGCTGACCACCGCACTTCCCGTGGGCATGGACCCAGCCCCTCGGCCATACAACACAACATCACCCACGGCGTCACCCACGAGCTGAATCGCGTTATACACTCCTTCGACCTGCGCGATGGGAGAGATCGACGGAAGCATGGTGGGATGGACTCGCGCATCCACTTCGCCATCGACGAGTTTGGCGATCGCGAGAAGCTTGATGGTATACCCGAACTCCTTGGCATAGGCGATATCGGCCGGGGTAATGTGGGTGATCCCCTCGGTATAGATTTCCTTGAAGTTGACTGGCGTTCCATAGGCCAGGCTGACCAGTATGGCCAGCTTGTGGGCCGAGTCAATTCCCGCCACATCAAAGGTGGGATCCGCCTCGGCATAGCCAGCGCGCTGCGCATCCTTGAGGACCGCTGTAAAGCTATGCCCCTCTTGGGTCATCCTCGACAAGATATAGTTCGAAGTCCCGTTGATGATGCCATAAATCGATTGAATGGTATTGCCGGCGAGTCCTTCGGTCAGCGCGCGGATGACCGGAATCCCGCCGCCGACGCTCGCCTCAAAACCTAGGTCGACGCCTTGCCGGGTGGCGGCCTCGAAGATCTCTTCCCCATGGACGGCTAACAAGGCTTTGTTCGCCGTGACCACATGCTTGCCGGCGGCAATCGCTTCCAGGATAACGTGTTTGGCGGTCTCGTACCCGCCGATCAATTCTATGACGACATCGATGGCGGGATCTCCGAGGACCTGGGTGAGATCGGTGGTCAAGAGACCGGTCGGCAACGTAAGCCCTCGATCTCTTGTAATGTCCATATCCGCAATACGGACCAGTTGGACCGGCACCCCCACACGGCGCTGAATGAGCGTGGCGTTATCAAGCAGAACCTTGGCGACACCGGTCCCGACCGTCCCGAATCCGATGATTCCCACACCGATGCGCGACTTCATTCCTCCGCTCCGTCGAGTTTAAGGGCCTTTCGGATCCCTCGCACGGCCTGCCGCGTGCGATGTTCGTTTTCCACGAGGCCGAACCGGACATACTCATCACCGCCTTCCCCGAACCCGATGCCGGGAGACACCGCCACCTTCGCTTCCTTCAGCAAGAGTTTCGAAAATTCCAACGAGCCCATGTGCCGATAAGGAAGTGGGATGCGCGCCCAGACGAACATCGTGGCAAGCGGTTTTGTCACCTGCCATCCAATCCGGTTTAACCCCCCGACCAGGACATCACGCCGCTTTTGGTAGCGCAGGACCGTCTCCTTGACGCAGTCTTGCGGTCCGTTGAGCGCAATGACGCTGGCGATTTGAATCGGCTGAAAAATTCCGTAGTCCAGATAGCTCTTGATCTTGGCCAGGGCCCCAACGACTTCCCGGTTGCCGACACAGAAACCGACCCGCCAGCCCGGCATGTTGTACGCTTTTGAGAGTGTGTAAAACTCCACGCCAATATCTTTGGCGCCCTCGACCTGCAAGAAACTTGGAGCTTTATAGCCGTCAAACACGATATCGGCGTAGGCCAGATCATGGATGACGATCACATTATGCTCTTTGGCGAAAGCCACAATCTTCTTGAAAAACTCAAGGTCCACCACGGCCGTGGTGGGGTTGTGCGGAAAGTTTATGACCAGGATCTTCGGTCGGGGAAAGGTTTGTCGATACACCCTGGTAAGATCTTCGAAGAAGTCGCTATCCTGCCTGAGTTCGATTCCACGGACTTCCCCTCCGGCGATGATGAAACTATACATATGAATGGGGTAGGTCGGGGTGGGGGTCAGCACCACATCGCCCGGACCGATCATCGCCAGAGCGAGATGCGCGAGACCTTCCTTAGAGCCAATGGTGACGATCGCTTCCGTTTCCGGATCAAGACTCACATCGTAATTCCGCTTGTACCAGCCACAAATCGCATGGCGTAATTTGGTGATGCCGCGGGAGGCCGAATATCGATGGTTTTTCGCCTTCCGGGTCGCCTCGATCATTTTTTCGACAATATGCGATGGGGTCGGCTGATCAGGGTTGCCCATGCCGAAGTCGATGATGTCTTCACCACGTTGTCTCGCTTCAAGCTTGAGGGACTGTACTTGTGCGAACACGTATGGAGGAAGCCGCTTAATCCGATAGAACCCGTCGCCCAGCCCCATGAAGTTTCCTTTAATTTCCAATAATTGCCAGCCATGTTTCTGCCATAACGAAAGCATGGCGATGAGAAGCGCCTATTCTAAATGAGCGCTTCCGGTTCAGTCAATTTACTCGTGATTCTATGGGCTTCCGATTTTTGCGCGTGCTAGGTCCCGCCTGCTTTCATCCGGATTGGCTTCTTGCCCCTCCGCAGGTCTTTCTGCTACTAATACCTCGTTTTACCACCCTGACGTCGGTTTATTCTTCCGGTACCCGACAGATTGAGGAGACTGCCATGGCACGTCTGGGCGTCAACATCGACCATGTTGCGACGTTGAGGCAAGCGCGGGGGGGAACCGATCCAGACCCTTTGGCAGCCGCTGTGCTCGTGGAATTGGCGGGAGCCGATGGCATTGTCGTCCATCTGCGCGAAGACCGACGACATATTCATGACAAAGACCTTTTGCTGCTGCGTGAAATCGTCCGCACGAAGCTCGATCTCGAAATGGCGGCCGATGAAGCCATGGCCAAGATCGCCCTCAACGTCAAACCGGATCTCGTCACCCTCGTCCCGGAGAAACGCCAGGAACTCACTACTGAGGGCGGGCTCGATGTCGCGGGACAGCGCGATCGGCTACAAGACATCATCGCGCTCTTGCACGACGGTGGCATTCCGGTCAGCGTATTCGTGGAACCCGATCTCAACCAGATCAAGGCGGCGCACAAAGTTTCAGCGGATTTTGTGGAGCTTCATACCGGTCGGTATGCTAATGCCACGCGCTCGAAAGAAGCCGACGCCGAGTTTGAAGCTATTACTCAGGCCGCCAAATTGGCCTATAAACTGGGCATCGGGGTAAACGCCGGCCATGGATTGAATTATCGCAATATCAAGCGTCTCACCCATGTGCCTGAGATTGTGGAATACAACATCGGGCACAGCATCATCGCACGGGCGGTCCTCGTCGGTCTGGAACAAGCGGTCAAAGAAATGCGAACCTTGCTCGGTTGACCTCCGGACGCCTCAGTCGACCGGCGTCTGTATGCATCACCATTAGTGACATCCTGATGCCTATGATTCCCCTCGATCGCGGACATCACCATCTCAACATCAGCCCGCCATGACAAAAATCGTGACTGGCAGTCAAATGCAGGCCCTTGATCGTCGCGCGATCATTGAAGGCCACATTCCCGGCACCACGCTCATGGAGAAAGCCGGCACAGGGGTTGTGGCCTGTCTTGCACAGACCTGGGGAAGCCCGCGCGGAAGGACGATCACCGTGTTCTGCGGCAAAGGCAACAATGGAGGTGATGGATATGTTGTGGCCCGCCTCCTCCATCGAAACGGCGCCAAAGTCAGAGTCTTGGCTATGGCCTCCGTCTCAGACATGACCCGCGATGCCGCAACGATGTACCGACAATTCGTCCGGACAGCGGGAAAATCGTGCGTGGGCCAGTTTACATCCAAACTCCAGGTGCAGCCGCTCTTGCAGGACAGCGACTTCGTGGTCGACGCCCTGTTCGGAACGGGTCTTTCCGCGGACATCACTGGATCGTATGCAGAAGCCATTGATGCCATCAATGAAGCCCGTCGGCCGGTCGCCTCCATTGATCTCCCATCTGGTCTCCATGCTGATACCGGCAGAATGCTGGGACGAGGGGTACAGGCGACATTGACGATCACCTTGGCACTTCCGAAAGTAGGCTTGTACCTCAATGATGGAATTGATTGTGCGGGCAAGGTGCAGATTGTCGACATCGGTATTCCTCAATCCTACGTCGATGCTCTGGACAGCCGCATCACCCTATTGACGGATTCCTTCGTGCGGACAGCCTTACCCCTGAGGAAACCCTCCAGCCATAAGGGCACCTTTGGCCATGCAGGTCTCATTGCCGGCTCAGTAGGCAAAACCGGTGCCGCCGCCATGGCAGCTAGGGCCGCCCTTCGAATCGGTACGGGGCTCGTGACGGTTGCCGTTCCAGCCACTGTCAATGATGTCCTGGAAGCAAAGTTGCTCGAAGCCATGACGGCCCCGATGCCGGAGACAAAAGCCAGGACCTTTGCACGATCCGCATTTGAGCGGCTATCTGCCTTTATCGCTGCACGATCGGCGGTCGCGATCGGTCCTGGACTTACCACCCATCCGGAAACCGTGGACCTGGTGCAGGCACTGGTAAAAGGCCTTCATCGACCGGCCGTGCTGGACGCGGACGCGCTCAACGCACTGGCGGGACGAGCCTCGCTGCTGACTGAATGTAAAACGCCGCCTATCCTGACGCCGCATCCCGGCGAGATGGCTCGCTTGGAGCCGGATGCCACACCTCAGTCGGTCAACGCCGATCGCCTTGGCACGGCAAGTCGTTTTGCGCGCGAACGGGGCGTCTTCGTCGTCTTGAAAGGCGCACGAACGATCATCGCGAGGCCGGATGGAGGGATCGCCGTCTGTCCAACGGGCAATCCCGGCATGGCGACGGGAGGAACGGGCGATGTGTTGACGGGCATGATGGTCGGTCTTTTGGCGCAAGGACTGCAATCATGGGAAGCCGCCTGCGCGGCCACCTATCTCCATGGCTATGCGGGTGATTTGGCGGCGGCGGCCCGAGGAGAGGCCGGATTGATCGCAGGTGATGTCATTGACCAAATTCCCGATGCGCTCAAACACTTCTATAACGACCGCCAGCTCTGGCCTATTAAGGTGCGGTGACATGCCTGCACGCAAACAGTCATGGAATATCACACTTTCGTCGCGGTCCGAGACGGAATCGTTGGGCCACGCGATCGGGAGAGCGGTCATCGGTGGCGAAGTCCTGGCCTTAATCGGTGAATTGGGAGCGGGGAAGACGGCATTCGTTCGAGGGGTCGCCGTAGGCCTGGATGCTCCATTGGATTGCGTGAGCAGCCCAACATTCGTCTTGATCCATGAATATCGCGGCAGGCTTCCACTCATTCACGTCGACCTCTATCGCCTGCATACGGACTCGGAAGCCGCGAACATAGGCTTGGAGGATTATTTCACGGACCAATCCGTCGGGGCCATCGAATGGGCCGACCGCTTTCCCAACTTGCTCCCATCAGATCGGCTGGAGATACGATTGATACACCAGGATTCAAGTACAAGAACCGCCTGCGTCACTGCTCATGGCCCCCATTCGCTCAAACTCCTGAACAAAACTCAGAAGGCTTGGCAGGCATCCCACTCAAGACCTTTAGCCCCTAGGATCCGGTATAGAAAGATGTCCGCTTCATGATTCGACTCATTCTTGTCGGCCTGTTGCTCTTGCTCTCGCTCGCCTTTTTTTTGCAAAACCAAGAACAACAAGTCACGCTCCGTTATTTCTTCGGCTTGATGGAAGCGTCCACGCCGATCTACAAGCCGATCCTGACAGCTTTTGCCATGGGACTTCTAGTTTGCGGAATTTTGCTGTTCCCTCCATGGGTTCGAAGCCGCATCGAATTGAGGAGAAAAACCAAGGCGCTTCAGGAAGCAGAGGTGGACCTTGAGCGCCTGCGGCAATCATTAGAGAAAATGTCGGGGCGACCAGCCACTTCTATCGCCTTGGAACCCCCACAGGATGAATGACAGCGACACCAGTCCGCTCATGCGCCAATACCGGGAGATCAAGCAAGGGTATCCGGAAGCTATTCTTCTTTTTCGTGTAGGCGATTTCTATGAGATGTTTTATGAAGACGCCCGAGAAGCCTCACGGCTTCTCTCGATTGCCCTGACGTCCCGCGATAAAAATAGCTCAAACCCGGTTCCTCTTTGCGGCGTTCCCTATCATGCCGTAACGGGTTACATCGCCAAGCTCTTGAAAGCAGGCCGCACCGTCGCGCTCTGCGAGCAAGTCGAGGATCCGAAGCTTGCCAAGGGCCTAGTGCGGCGAGAAGTGGTCCGGCTGTATACGCCCGGCACCCTCGTTGAGACGGAATTTCTCTCTCCGGTTGAATCAAATTATTTAGTGGCCGTTGCGGTCCAGGCATCGCCACGACACGGCTTACTGATCGGCTTGGCTGCATTAGAGGTTACGACCGGTGAGTTCTGGGTGACCGAATGCGGTGGTCCGCAAGTCGTAACACGGGCCCTGGATGAACTCACACGATTAGAACCCAGGGAAGTGCTGTTTGCGGAGGGGATCGAGCAACGGATTACGGCGAGTCTGGAAGACATGAGGGGTGCCAGGCTATGTGCACGTCCGGCAACCTCCTTTAACCCGGAACAGGCCACTCGTGTGCTGCAAGACCAGTTTCAGGTTCGGACCCTTGATGCTTTCGGATGTCAGGGACTCACCGTGGCGCTTGGAGCAGCCGGTGCCGTTCTGCACTATTTCCGGGAAACTCAGCCCACGGCTCCCCTGAATCATCTCCGGCGTCTCGTCGTCCATTGGAGCAGCGAGACGATGCACTTGGACAGCGCCACAATCCGCAACTTGGAGCTCATCAAGCCGATGAGCTCTCATGACGCCACGCAGGATTCGCCATCCACGACGCTCCTCTCTGTGTTAGATCGCACGACCACCGCGATGGGAAGCCGTCTCCTGCGGCAATGGCTCGTCAGGCCGCTCATTGAGTGCCGGACAATCCGCGCGCGCTTAGATGCGGTCGGAGAGTTAAACGACCGCATGCAGCAACGTGTAGCACTACGGACAGCCCTGCGCAAAGTACAAGATATTGCGCGTCTGAGTAGTCGAATCGTTCTCCGCCTGGCCGGACCTCGAGAGTTGCTCGCATTGAAGGAGTCACTCTCAGCATTGCCCGAAATTGCGGTTCACCTTGCCGCGCTGGAGAGTGCCTTGCTGTCGGAGGCAAGAGCCGGCTGGGACAATGGTCGTGACATCTATGACCTCATCGAACAATCCATCCAGCCGGATGCCGCAGTCTCTCTTCGAGACGGCAACATCATCCGTGAAGGCTATGATGCAACCGTCGATGACTTGCGCAAGGCCAGCAAGGAGGGAAAAGACTGGATTGCGGCCCTCGAAAGCAAGGAGCGAGAACGAACAGGTATCGAGTCGCTGAAAGTTCGGTTCAACCAGGTCTTCGGCTACTACATTGAAATCACGAAGTCTAATCTCACTCGCGTTCCACCAGACTACATCCGAAAACAGACCCTGGTGAACGCCGAGCGATTTATGACGCCCGAACTCAAGGAATTGGAAGAGCGGGTCACAGGAGCAGAAGTAAAGCTACTGGCCCTTGAGCAAGATGTCTTCGTTAGAATCCGCGACCTCGTGGCCAACGAAGCGCATCGATTGGAAGTAATGGCACAGACGCTTTCACATATTGATGTATTGGCCGCCCTTGCCGAAACCGCTGCTTTGAACCGCTATACCAGACCCATCGTCGATGACAATGGCACCATTACCATTAAAGACGGTCGTCACCCGGTAGTAGAACGTCTTGGCCAGGATATGGCGTTCGTCCCAAATGATACAGTGCTCGATCTGGATAGCAACCGTATGTTGATCCTAACAGGCCCCAATATGGCCGGAAAGAGTACCTATCTACGTCAAGTTGCTTTGATTGTCCTTTTGGCCCAGATAGGCAGTTTCGTGCCGGCGTCAGAAGCACATATCGGGCTGGTGGATCGGGTCTTTACGCGCGTGGGGGCTTCAGACAACCTTGCAACTGGTCACAGTACCTTTATGGTAGAGATGGTGGAAACCGCCAGTATTTTGAACAGCGCCACCCAACGGAGCTTGATCCTCTTGGATGAAATCGGACGGGGAACCAGCACCTACGACGGCTTAAGCATCGCGTGGGCAGTTGCGGAATATATTCATGACCGGACTCATTTGGGAGCACGCACCCTGTTCGCCACCCATTATCACGAAATGACGCAGTTAGAACGCCACCGCGAAGGTGTAAAGAACTACCGGGTGGCGGTGAAAGAACGAGATGGCGATGTGGTGTTCTTACGAAAAATCCTCGCCGGAGGAGCAGATAAGAGTTATGGAATCCATGTCGCTAAGTTAGCCGGATTGCCTTCCACCGTCTTGATGCGCGCGCATGAAGTGCTCGCACAGCTCGAAAATCCGGAATCCAAGTCATCCCAGATAGGAGAGGCACCACTGCCCGCCATTGCAGAATCCCTCCCTCAGCCGCACGCCATCATCGAGGAGGTTAGGCAAATTGATCTTTTCTCAATGACTCCTCTGGATGCACTCAACCGCCTTGCCGAACTTCAACGCATGGCTCAGGTGGAGCCATCCCAGTCGCCGAACAAATAAAAAAGGCGGCCGCTCCCTAAGGGAGCGGCCGCCTCAATATCACCAAACAGTGGATCAGCGTGCCAGATTGTATTTTGCTGTCCAGGGGATCAATCCGCCCAGGGTCTGTCCACCTGGCACCATGACATCGTACTGCATTGGAAGGGTCGCCCCGTCTGGAGTCTTCGGGGAGGTGTTCAGTCCCTGCTTCGCAGCTGCGCAACCCGCTTCCATCTCGTTCTTTCCAACACATTCCTTTAGGCGAAGAGCAGAAATGCTCAATGGCTTGCCCATCGCGCCAGCCACTTCAGGAAGCTTCTTGACTGAGGAAATCACGCGGTGGTTTTGCTCCGGTTCCGTCACCGTAAACTCAATCAGGTCGGTCGTGCTGCCTGGCGGCACTTCCTTCGCCGCAGCAGGTCCTGCATGAGGGCGACCCATCTTCTTGAGTTCTTCCCACGCGGCTTTATCGGCGTAGAACTTCAGGTTCTTGCCAGGGTGAATTTTTTGCCAGAACAATCCACTCTCAGCATTCCCACCGAACACAGCCACATTGATCCACACTGCTTCGTCATAGGGATCCAGAACAATGACCCGCCCCTGGAGCGTGGTTGGCTTGCTCATGTCGCCCCACTCAAACCGCTCCTGGAATGCTTCGATGGCCAATGCGGTGGAAGCCATGCCGACTACCAGCGCAACGGCTGCCAAAACGGCTCCGCCTTGCTTCTGAAGCTTCATAATCGCGTCCTCCTTCAACAACATAAAAAAGAATGAAAGCTTGACGATGTCGATTACTTAAGCACCTTGAATCCGGTGATGGTCCGGCCATCCAAAGTCACTTCCATTGCCACGAGATCTTGAGACGCCTTGATAATTTGATCCATCAACGCCTTGTCCTTCACGGCTAAGCGAACTGTGGTGGCTGCATGATACCAACCAGAATACGCGGAATTTTTTTCATTGCCCCCGACGAAACCCCATGAACAGCAGGTGAACAAAGGGTCCGGCGGCTTCACATCGAGCATGGTTGAGGACCGTCCGGCCGGGGTGCCGGAAGCTGGCTCACCCGAGTTCCAATACTGGATACCAAACAAAAGCTCTCCATCGGGGTTATCGGCCCACTGTGACCATACACGGCCCTGCAGCGTCTTGGTGGATTCCGCCTTCAACGGCTTACCCCCTACGATGGCGTCTGCAATTCCCCCTGCTGGAGCATCGGCTGCCACGGCAAAATCTGCCCCTAGCAAACCGAGAGAGAATACTGAAACAGCGGCTAGAAGTACGACCCTCTTCATACCTAGTCCCTCCTTCATAAATAGAGCTCACACTCGACCGGTTACTTGAATGGCGATAAATTTTTCAAACAGTCTTTGAAGCACCGCTGGGCGAGAGAAAGTCGTCAAATCCTCCTTTCTCATTTTCCCTCCGCAGCTCCGCTCAATCTGGATCTCTTCTAATATGAAAACGTTGCCAATCGTACTTAATCGGCCAATTTGTGTCAAGCGAATGTTAGACGAAATCTAATGATCGAAAATCACATGAAAGTAACCGTAGAATCAAATAGTTACATTCATTGTTCCTGCATCTCGTCGATGGCCTCCACATGATCATATTAAAATTCTCTCATCTATATTGAAAAGACGAGTCTGGGAGAAAGAGGGCCGAGAGCGGTGATGGCCATGTTCTTGGGAGCCAGTAAATCCTGCGCGACGCGAAATACCTGTTCTTCTGTGATCGCATCAATCTCACGGAGCATGTCCTCAAGGCTGGTATGGCTGCCTGCGATCAGCTCATCTTTAGCCAACTTGTTCATGCGGCTATGAGAACTCTCTAAGCTGAGCATGAGACTGCCTTTCATTTGCTCCTTCGTCCGCGTCAGTTCAGCCCTATCGATACCTTTTGCAGCCATGCGCTTTATCTCACGACGAATAAGGTCAAGGACTTTGCTGACCTCCTTCGGCCGAGTACCTGCATACACCGTTATGGTCCCCCCATCGGAATAGCCGGACAGGAACGAGTATATTGAATAGACCAACCCTCGCTTCTCCCGGACCTCTTCAAAGAGTCGAGAACTCACACTCCCGCCCAGAACACTATTAAGCACATAGGCTACATACCGGTCCTTATGTCCAGCCGGGACGCCCTTTAACCCGACACATAGATGGACCTGCTCCAATGGCTTCCGTTTCAGGACCACGCCACCACAGACCTCCGGAGGCCAGCGTTTGCGGATGACGTCGCTCGTCCGACGACGACGTCTCCCAAACTCCCGGGAGATCGTCTTCTCCAGACTACGCTGGTCAAAATTTCCAGCGACGGCGATGACAATTTCTTCGGAACGGTAGTGCGTTTCAATGTAGTCGAGAAGATCCTGCCGTCCTAGCCTGGCGATCGTGGCTTCCTGCCCGAGAATCGGCCGCCTCAGTGGATGGCGACCCATGACTTGGCCGATGTGCAACTCCTGCACGAGATCCTCCGGATCATCTTTCACCATTCGAATCTCTTCGGACACGACTTGCTTTTCTTTTTGGATCTCTTTCGGTCCAAACTCGGATCGGTGAAAGATATCCGAGAGCAGGTTGAGCGCCTTGGGGAGATGCTGATCCAGGACTTTGATGTAGTACGTGGTAGTTTCACGCGTAGTGAAGGCGTTCATTTCTCCGCCAAGCGCGTCAATTTCGCGAGAAATATCAGTGGCGGACCGGGCAGCCGTCCCCTTAAACAACATATGCTCGATAAAATGAGAGTAACCGGCTTGCGAAGGCGTTTCATCCCGCGAGCCGGCATTGACCCAGATGCCGACCGTGACGGATTTGAGAGTCGGGATCCGCTCGCTAACCAAGCGGACCCCGTTATCCAGGATAAGTTTGCGGTACAAGAAGATTACTCGGCCGTCGGTTCCTTTGCCCCAGTGCCGGTAGGAACCGGCATTGTTTCTTTCCTGCTGAGACGTATTTTCCCTTGCCTATCAATTTCAAGCACTTTGACCATGATCTCATCACCCTCGGCTACTTCATCAGAGACGGCCTTGACGCGATGATGGGCTAACTGAGAGATATGTACCAGTCCGTCAGTGCCGGGCAGGACTTCAACGAAAGCCCCAAAGTCCATTATCTTTCGGACCGTGCCGAGATACGTTTTGCCAATTTCTACTTCCTCAGTGAGGCGGCTTACCATATCTTTAGCTTTTTGAAGCGAGGCTTCATCCGTCGATGCAATAGTCACGATGCCCGTGTCTTCAATGTTAATTTTGACTCCGCAATCCGCCTGTATGGCACGAATCGTTTTTCCGCCCTGTCCGATAACATCGCGGATCTTGTCCTGCTTGACCTTCATGGTAAAAATGCGAGGCGCAAAGGGAGAGAGATTCTCGCGTGGTCCGGTCAGCGCTTTGGCCATGTGACTCAGGATGTGGAGCCGGCCTGTGCGTGCTTGCTCAAGGGCTTGCTGCATGAGCGCCGTAGTGATGCCGCCGATCTTAATGTCCATTTGTAATGCCGTCACGCCATTCTTCGTCCCACAGACTTTGAAGTCCATATCCCCAAGATGGTCCTCCAAACCCAGGATATCTGAGAGGATCATCACTGCATCCCCTTCCTTAATGAGTCCCATGGCGATCCCGGCCACCGGTTCCTTGATCGGCACCCCGGCGTCCATCATGGCCAGCGTCCCGCCGCAGACCGTCGCCATGGAAGAGGAGCCATTGGATTCAAGAATCTCCGATACGATCCGGAGGGTGTAGGGAAATGTGTCCTTCCCTGGGATTACCGGCTTCACGGCCCGCTCTGCTAATGCGCCATGCCCGACTTCGCGCCGGCCGGGAGACCGAAGCGGCCTGGCTTCGCCCACACTAAATGGTGGAAAATTGTAATGGAGCATGAACGTTCTCGTGTATTCACCCTCCAGCGCATCAATCCGCTGTTCGTCTTCGGTGGTGCCCAACGTGACCACGGCCAAACTTTGTGTTTCGCCGCGAGTGAAAAGCGCCGAGCCGTGAGTCCTGGGAAGGACGCCTACCTCACAGGTGATAGGCCGGATATCGGCAGGGCCACGACCATCCGCGCGTGAGCCCTTTTCGAGGATCATGCTTCGGACTTCTGAATATTCAAGTCCATGAAACACAATCTTGATATGCCGTTCGCTCGCCGGAACGTCAGGATGTTTCAACTTCTCCACTGCGCCCGCCAAAACTTGGTCCAACCGCTCCTGACGCGCCGTCTTGTTCGGAATCATGATCGCTTCCCGAATGGGCTGCGCCACAAGTTCTTTCACCTTGACGGCCAAGGCTGGATCAATCGTGTCGACCTTCACTTCGCGCTTCTTGTTGCCGACCTTCCGGGCCAATTCAGAAATCTTCGCCACAATCTTCTTGATCTCGGCATGCGCCATTTCGAGCGCTTCAAGCATCGTCGCTTCCGGCAACTCATCAGCCCCCGCCTCAACCATCATCACGGCATCCGCCGTGCCGGCCACGACTAAGTGGAGATCGCTCTGCTCCAATGTTTCGAGATCGGGGTTCACCACCAATTGTCCATTGACGCGACCGATCTTGATGCCGGCCACCGGACCCTGAAACGGAATGTTGGAGATGGACAATGCGGCCGAGGCGGCGGTGATGCTGACGACATCGGATGAACCGGTCTTATCGGCAGACAAGACGGAGGCGATGACTTGCGTTTCGAAGTAATAACCTTCTGGAAAGAGGGGACGAAGCGGGCGGTCAATCAGGCGGCTGGTGAGCACTTCCTTTTCTGAGGGCCGGCCCTCCCGCTTAAAGTAGCCACCCGGGATTTTTCCGGCTGCGTAGGTTTTCTCCTGATAATCTACGGTCAGGGGCAGGAAATCAATGCCTGGCTTCGCTGTTTGTGAGGCCACGGCTGTTGCAAGCACCACCGTGTCACCATAGGACGCCCAGATTGATCCATCGGCCTGCTTGGCGACCCGCCCCGTCTCAAGCCTGAGCACTCGGCCCGCAATTTCAATTTCAACAACATGTACCATCAGTGGTCTCCTCTGGTTAGGTCCCACAGATGCCCACAGAGATATGCTTGCGTGGCAAGCGCATGTCCGTGTTCACCTGTGCGACGATCTTTCCCGCTGTCGCACGGAGGTGCGACAGCGGGTTCACTGCGACGAACCGCCTATTTACGAATACCGAGTCGCTCAATAATGGCCCGGTAGCGCGCATCCTCCACACCGCGAAGATAATCCAGCAATCGCCGGCGTCGCCCCACTAACTGCAGCAATCCACGCCGAGAATGGTGGTCTTTCTTGTGGGTTTTGAAATGCTCCGTGAGATACGTAATGCGAGTGGTCAGCACTGCGATCTGGACTTCCGGAGATCCGGAATCCGTCTCATGCTTCCGGTATTGCTTGATCAATTCGGTTTTCGCTTCTTTCAGTAACGCCATGGGTCCTGTCTCCTCCTCGCTGCCTTAGTTGAGTGATTCCACGTCGACTAGCACTTTGTGAACTTTCACCGGTCCGTCCGTCACTGGATCGTATTTTCCAATGGCAAGCAAGCGTCCGTTCGGGCCTTGGAGTCGAACCAGCACTGGCGCGGGGAGTGAGCGAAATGCCTCACCGCCAGGAGGAAGCACTCCGCCTCCATGAACAATCCTTTGAGCTTCCTCGTTCGTCACCACCAGAGCAGGCAAAGACGCCAGCGCCTGATCTATGGTGGTCAAGTAGTCACGGATCCGCCCTGCTGCAAGATAATCGCCGACTTGTCGAACCGTGAGCGCATGATCAGTCGACAACGGACCGACACGGCGTCGTTCGAGCGCAAATAAATGCGCGCCAACGCCAAGCGCATCTCCGATATCAGCGCAGAGCGTCCTGATATAGGTGCCCTTGGAACAGACCACTCGCAGCGTGACATCGCGGCCTTCAACGGCTAGAATATCGAGTTCATGAACCTCAATGGACCGCTCTTGGCGCTCTATCGTCTGGCCTGCCCGGGCCGCTTTGTATAGCGGACGCCCAGCTACTTTCACCGCAGAGTACATGGGCGGCAACTGGAGCTGCCGGCCACGAAAGCGGGCCACCGCGTCAAACAGCTTTTCATGGTGTATCTGGCTCACATCGGCTCGCGCCAGCACTGACCCGGTCGCATCCTGCGTATCGGTGGCTTCTCCGAGACGCATTACGGCGCGATATTCCTTGTCCCATTCCACCAGATACTCGGCGACGCGTGTAGCCCGGCCCACCAACACAGGCAAGACGCCGGTGGCCGCCGGGTCTAAGGTCCCAGCATGGCCCACTTTCGTCCCGCCCAGGAGACCGCGTAACTTCGCAACGACATCATGCGAAGTCCACCCGGCTTCCTTCATCACAGTGAGGACACCATCCACTATGGTCGCTTGCTGAATCATCTCTGTCGAAGCCACCATGTCAACGGGACGAAGGCGGAGGGATATCGGATGAGTCGGAGGAGGCCTGTCCACCATCCGGTTGGGGCTCCACATGCAGCTGATCCAGCAGCGCCAGGATCCGATCGCCTCGGGGACCGCTCGTATCCTTCTTGAAAATCATCTCAGGAAGATACCGCAGGGACAGCCGCCGGCCTAATTCTGCGCGGACGAAGCCACTGGCTTTTGCTAGCCCGGCAAATACGTCCCGTTCCGCCGCATCCTTTTCCATTGTCGTGACGAAGATATGGGCGATACGCAGGTCCGCGGTCAGCTCGACATCCGTCACGGTGACCGACCGAACCCGCGGATCCTTGATTTTACGCATGAGGATGTCCGCCACTTCGGTGCGAATCTGGTCAGCAACCCGGTCGGCTCGCTTATAGGTCGTTTTGGACATTGTCACGTTTTTCGCAATAGTCGTCTTGCCCGTTGCCAGCATCACGGCCGTGCCTCTACAAGAATTCCCTGTGGGTTCGGGCCACTTCGATGGCCGGGATGCTCTTGATCATATTCAACGCCTGCTCGAGCACTTGGTTCACATGACGGGCCTCATTGGCCACGCAGGCCAATCCGATGACTGCCTTCTGCCAAAGATCGTGCCCGTCTACTTCAGCTACTGACACATTAAATTTTCCATGCAACCGGTCTTTTAAGCTGTGGAGCACCTGCCGCTTGTCCTTAAGCGACTGACTTCCTGAGATGAACAGCTCAATGGTTTCCACGCCCACGACCATGGCTTACAGAAATACCGGCGGCTTGGATCCTATAGTTTGGCAGCAATTTTATCGATCGCATAGGCCTCAACGATGTCCCCGGCCTTGATATCGTTGAAGTTCTCAATGCTCAATCCGCATTCATACCCCTGCTGCACTTCCCGAACGTCATCCTTGAATCTCCGCAAAGAGCCCAGCTTGCCTTGATACACGACCACGTTATCCCGGATCACACGGATTCCTGCGCTCGCGCGTGAGATGGTGCCATCGATGACATATGAACCGGCCACCACACCGGCCTTGGGAATGGTAAAGACCTGCCGAACCTCGGCCCTGCCCAACGTCCGTTCCTTCAACGTCGGTTCCAGCAATCCTTCCATGGCGGCCTTAATGTCGGCAATGGCGTCATAGATGATGGTGTACAGTCGGACGTCCACCCCTTGCTGCTCTGCCAACGCGGCGGCCTTGGGCTCCGGTCTGATGTTGAACCCGATGATGATGGCGCGCGAGGCCGCGGCGAGCAACACATCTGATTCCGTGATGCCGCCGACGCCGTTGTGTATGACCCGAAGCTTTACCGCCGCCGTGGTTAACTTCTCAACGGCCCCGGCCAGCGCTTCCGACGATCCTTGAACGTCGGCCTTGATGACGATGGCCAACTCCTTCACCGATCCTTCTTGAATCTTTGCAAACAGATCGTCAAGCGACACCTTGGCTGGTCCCGCCAAGTCGGCAGCCCGCTGCTTGTGCGCACGCTCTTCGGCAATTTCGCGCGCGACGCGTTCGTCTGAAACGACCTGAAACACATCACCGGCGGAGGGCACGCCGGGCAATCCGATGACTTCGACGGGGATCGACGGCCCAGCCTGCATCGTTTTGGCCCCTCGGTCATTCAGCAACGCCCGGACTCGACCGCTAAAGGTGCCCACCACGAACACATCTCCGACCTTCAAGGTGCCGCTTTGCACCAGGACCGTGGCCACCGGGCCGCGCCCACGCTCCAGTTTGGCTTCGACCACCGCGCCCCTGGCCTGGCGATGAGGATCTGCCTGGAGTTCAAGCACTTCTGATTGCAGCAGAATCATCTCGAGCAATGTATCCAGTCCGGTCTTCTGCTTTGCAGAAACCTCGACCATGATGGTATCGCCGCCCCATGCTTCAGAGATGAGGCCATGTTCGGAAAGCGCGTTTTTCACCCGATCGGCATTAGCGCCGGGCTTGTCGATTTTATTAATCGCCACGATCAAGGGAACACCGGCCGCCTTGGCGTGATGAATGGCTTCAATGGTTTGAGGCATGACTCCGTCGTCCGCTGCGACGACGAGAATCACGATATCCGTGACTTTGGCACCACGCGCCCGCATGGCGGTGAAGGCCTCATGACCCGGGGTGTCAAGGAAGGTCACCTGCTTGCCGCGCACCGGCACCGTGTAGGCCCCGATATGCTGAGTGATCCCGCCAGCTTCACCCTCCGCGACCTTTGTCTGACGAATGGCATCAAGCAATGACGTTTTCCCATGGTCGACATGACCCATGATGGTCACCACCGGCGGGCGGGGTTCAAGCTGTTCTTCCCCTCCCGTATCCACCACATCCTGCAGCAATTCCTCGCCCACCCTTTCCACCGCGATTTCGATCTTGACGCCGTGCTCCTCTGCAAACATCGATGCGGCCTCAAGATTCATAGGCTGATTGAAGGTCAACATCTGACCCATTTCCATCAGTTTTCGCACGATATCGGCAGGCCGCAGGCCAATCAACTCGGCAAACTCTTTTACCGTCGTACGCGGGGTGACTTTAATGCTCTTCCTCCGTGGCTTGGTGACTTCACCGGGGGTGCTGTGATGCACATGTCTCGAGCGGTCATCGCGGCGCTGGACGGGAATTGCCCGAAGGTCCTGCCAGCGAGCGGCGTCTTCACGCAACTTGACATCCGCCTGCTCATCTTTAGGCCGGCCCGGTTTCCTTGCCTTTTTCAGCTTATCCTTGAGGCTTTCCGCCTCAATAGCTTCAAACGCCATACTCTTTTTCTTGGCCGTTACGGCCTCAAGAGTGGCCGCGGCACCAGCCGGAGGAGCGGCAACCGTGGGCTTGGCTTGCATGACGTCCGGAACCGGCGCTGGGGGAGAATCGAGCACTGGAGCAGGTAGATTTTGGGGCGATACTTCCACTGCAGGAGAAGTAGCTACTTCCCCTACTGGAGGAGCAGGTACAGTGAGATCAATGCCGGAGGGAGCGGCTGCCGCCGCGCTCTCCACCTCACTCGGGGGAGCTTGAAACACAGCCTCAGCCGGTTCATCTTCCTTTTTCCGTTTGATCAGAATACGGCGCTTGTCCGGTTTCGCCGGCTCTTCAACAGACACTTTTGTCACTCCTGACCTCACAGCATGACCGGCCTCACCGGCTTTGGAGCGGACGCCGAGCCCCGCCTCGCCGGCCCCTTTGCCCTTGGGCGCAAGCTTTTCCAGCACCTTTTGAACCACGCTTTGATCGAGGGCGCTGCTGTGCGAGGCGACAGTCACACCCATCTTTTTCAGTTCGGGAAGGAGATCCCGATTTTCGATTCCTAGCTTCTTCGCAAGTTCATACACGCGCATAGATATCAAACCGTTCCTGACTTATGAGGTGCTCGTAGACTCTTCAGCCTCGGCTCTGGCGGCCTGCCGGGCCTCTTCCTGCAGGCGCTGAGCTTCCGCTTCTTCGGCGAGCGCCGCCTTGATTTCTTTATCCCGTTCGACCTTTTCTTTTTCGTATTCAGTAGCGCTGATAATGTCAATCTTCCAGCCGGTGAGCCGCGCGGCTAAGCGGACGTTTTGGCCATTCTTGCCGATTGCCAATGATAATTGGGAGTCCGCCACCACGACCAGGGCAGACTTCTTCTCTTCATCGATGCCGACTTTTTCAATCGACGCCGGATTGAGCGCTTCGGCGATGAAAACCCGGGGATCCTGCGTCCAGGTAATGATATCGATTTTTTCTCCGCGCAACTCCCGGACGACGGCCTGCACACGGGAGCCTTTGATTCCGACGCAGGCTCCGACAGGGTCCACCGCTTTCTCTCGGGACGTGACGGCAATTTTCGTCCGATCGCCCGGCTCCCGGACAACCGACTTGATTTCGACGATTTTCTCCATCACCTCGGGTACTTCCAACTCGAACAGCTTCGCCACGAATTGGGGATGGCTGCGGGAAAGAATGACCTGGACGTCCTTCGGCGTGCGGCGCACCTCCAGCAACATGGCCTTCACCCGATCCCCACGCCGGTAGGTTTCCCTGGGAATCTGCTCTTGAATGGGCAGGATGGCCTCTGTCTTGCCGAGATCTACAAGGTAATTGCGACGCTCCATCCCCAGGATGATGCCGTTGACCAAGTCACCCTGCCGCGTAGAATATTCCTTTTGGACCGCTTCCCACTCCGCTTCGCGCACCTTCTGAAAAATGACTTGCTTAGCCGTCTGCGCGGCAATCCGTCCCAACTCATCCATCTCGATGAGTGAACCGATCTCATCGCCCACTTCCGCCTCGCTATCAAACTGGCGTGCCTCCTGAAGCGAGATTTCCGCCTTCGGATTGACGACGGTGTCGACGATGGTTTTCTTCGAGACGACGGAGATTTCGCCGGTTTTGGAATCGATTTCGACCTGGATATTTTCCGCCTGACCGAAACGTTTTTTGGCCGCCGTCTGGAGAGCGGACTCGATGGCCCCGATCACCCGTGCTTTGTCGATTCCCTTCTGGCGGCCAATCTCGTCGATAACTGAAATGAGTTCTCGGTTCATGCGTCAGCTCCTGCCTCGGATGGCGGCGAATCCATCTGCATCTAAATTTTTACGAAGAGTCGCGCCTCGGCGATCGTCTGCGGCTCAAGGGTCAGCCTCTCCGATCCTGTCTTTGCCGTAGCGACCGTGAGGATAACCGCCTGTTCGTCCACATGGCTCAGCTCTCCCGTCACTTTCCACTGGCCCTCCCTAGGCTGCTTCAACTTGACCGTCACCTGCTTGCCTAACGCGCGCCGATAGTCTTCAATACGCTTAAACGGGCGATCAAGGCCCGGCGAGGACACCTCCAGGGTGTATGCGTGCGAAAAGGGATCCGCGACATCGAGGGCCGGACCGAGCGCCTTATGCGCCAACTCGCAATCTGAGATGGTAACGCCGCCTGGCTTGTCTATCAAGACACGGACCACCGAACGGGAACCTTGCCCCACGCACACGACTTCCACTAACTCCAACCCGAGAGACCACAGGATGGGAGTGATGACCTCCTGCAGCCGGTCTATGGCTGACCGGGAACGAGACTCCGGTGTGTTCACCCCTCTCCTCAACTGCAGCTGCTCAAACAAAAAAGTGGGCCTGAGCCCACTTCCAGCGCCAGCACATTACCACGCACCCCCTTGCAAAGCAAGCGGCCGTTATCCCAACATGGCCGCCCACTGGGAGCAGAGTCTCTTCGTCACTGGGCCGGGGTGACCGGTCCCAATGCGCCGCCCGTCAATCTGTATCACGCCGAGTAACTCGACTGTTGTTCCGGTCAAAAACACCTCCTCAGCCGTGTACAATGAGTCGACCGAGACAAACCGTTCCTCGACCGGGATACCGGCCTTCCTGGCCAACTCCAGAACAACAGACCGGGTCACTCCAGACAGGATCCGCGGCCCTTCGGGCGCAGTGACGATCGCACCCCCCTGCACAACCATCACATTGCTCACCGAGCCTTCGGTAACCATCCCGTCTCTGACGAGGATCGCCTCGAATACCCCCGCGTGCTGTGCGAATTCACGGGCGAGCACGTTTGCAAGCAAGTTTATGCTCTTAATATCGCAACGGCTCCAGCGAAGGTCGTCATACGTCTGAGCCGTCACCCCGCTGTCCCTGATGTCATGGGATAAGGGATGCAGTTCTCTGATAGTCATGACGGCCGTTGGATGAACACCGGACGGGAAAGCATGATCCCTCGGCGCCACGCCTCTGGTAATTTGGATATATACCTTGGCGTCCTCATAGTCCGCCCGTTCCAAACCCTCTTGAACCCACTTACTCCATGCGGACGATGAATAGGGCGGCGAGAGCTTGATCTCCTTGAGGCTTCTACCAAGCCGCTCCAGATGAGCGTCCAGTTGAAACGGCTGCCCCTTATAGGCTCGAATGACTTCATAGACGCCATCGCCAAACTGAAATCCCCGATCATCGATGGAAATGGTGGCTTCCTGCCACGGAAGAAAACGGCCATTGATGAACGCTACATCCGGCACATCAACTCCTGGACCCGTTCGTGACGTCAATCGTGAATACCCGGCGGTCTTCAGCGGTGAACTTCCATCCCATGCGCTTCTCAAACACCAATTGGTGGGCGCCTGGGGTCACCGCATGAAACTCGAAAGTACGCTGACCGTTGTCCACGGCATTGTTCCCGGCCACACGCAAGTAATCGTCGCCCAGGAGAGAAAGGTCCTTGTTATTAAAGCAAGGAACCCATTGCTCACCACGCGTTCGATCTTCCCAGAGACGAATGGTAAACGGCTTGTTGAGGGTGACCGTAATGGTTCGATGATCACCCGCACCGAAGGACACACCGGGGTCTGAGGCCGAGGAGTTCACTCGCCACATCCTCTCCAAAATCGGTTAGATCTTTCGCCGAGGGCCCACCATGATGTCGCTGCCCTCGAGACGGACTTCATAGCTGCCTACGCAGTATCCACCGCCATCGATACCCTGACCATTTCTCACGTCGAACGCCAAGTCGTGCCACGGACAGGCCACCACATGTCCTTTGACGCGACCCTCATTCAACGGGCCGCCCTCGTGAGGACAGAGATTATGCAGCGCATAAAATTTGCCTTCGATGTTAAAAAGTGCAATGGCCTTGTTATTGAGCATGACCAGCTTGGACCGACCTACAGGCACCTCACTGAGTTCGGCTACTTTATGGAACTCTTCCATCACTCACTCCCTTGTCGCAGTCGCCGCACGCTGATCACATTCTGAGCACGTACTTCAACTCGTCTCCCTTGACGACTCCCGCTTCCTTCACAAAGCCGGCCTTGGCCTGCAAAACGTACCGGGCGGATTCCGGAGGTGGTCCATACAGAGGGCAGGGGTCCTTGGCGCAAGGCTCTGCCTGCTCGACGATATGCACGACATGATGACTTTCATCCACCCACACGATATCGATCGGAAACCGATACTCTTTCGTCCGGACTCGATGCGGCCCATTTTCCTCAAAGATATAAAGCATCGCGGTATGGGCAGGCAACTCGTCTCGAAACGCCAGCCCAAACAACAGCTTTTCCGGCGTGTCGGCGACCTCCGCTTCAAGTTGTGCGCCGCTTGGAAACGTCACCACGATGATGTCGGACTCTTTTCGCTCCACTAAAAACATCGCGATACTCATCAAGAGGATGGCGAGGAGGATGAGGGTGATGATGCGCTTCTTTTTTTGCTCGCGGTCGCCGGTATGAACCATGGTGCTTGCCATCTTTTACTGTGCTTTCTTTCTTGACGAATCCTGGGTCCTTTGGCCCCCAAAATACCGACTGCTAGGCCTTCTGCACCGACCCCATCTTGTTGACTTAGAAAAGAGTCCGAGAATAAAATGCGATCACGCTGTGCAGTGCAATATGGTCGGCGAGCGAGACGTTGTCAATATCGTTTGCTGGTGAAGATTTCGTATAAGGAGGCGCGGGTCATGGCATTGTTGATTACGGATGAATGTATCTCCTGTGGGGCATGCCTTCCCGAATGTCCCAATGAGGCGATTTTTGAAACACGGAGCGATGCGGAAAGTAAGGGCAATCACGTCGGTGACGGTCAGGGTGTCGGTGACAACATCTACGTGATCACTCATGACCGGTGCACGGAATGTGTCGGACACTTTGATGAGCCGCAATGCGCCGCTGTCTGCCCGGTGGATAACTGCTGTATCGCGGACCCTGCCTATCCGGAAACGACAGACGTCTTACTGGAAAAGGCAAAGACTTTGAATCCGGACAAAACGATCGATGCCGCCAAAGTTTGGAGCGGCGTCCGAAACTAGCCTCTTCGTTACCTTACCAACGGCCCTGTTCCTGCGCGGAACAGGGCCGTTTGCTTTTGCCCCCGTCCATCTGACTGGATTTGTTCGCCAATGAGGAATAGAATTTCAGTACGCGTATCTTGAGGACAAGGCGGCAATGGTGAGCCCTTCCTAGCTTGGAGGTGCCGTTATGCATCAAAAGGTTCTGCTCAGTGCGTTCTTGATCCAATTGCTCCTTGCACCGGCATGGAGTTACGCCAGTACGACCGATCTCGGGTCGGTGATCGAAGGATTCATCACTCGCCACTTTCCCGAAGCCACCAGCCATATATGGGTCATGAACGGAACTCAATGGGACGGTGACGAGATGATCGTCGATGTGCAGACCTACGTGGTGGAGAAGCAGCAACCGGCGACGATTGAGAACCGGTATTTACTCCTGATTGTCGCTGGAAAGCTGACGGCTGCGCAGCAGATTCCGCTCGAAGATGGAACCGAGTGCCAAGCGGAAGAGGCCTAACCGCATCCGCTAAAAACAGAAAGGCCACGGAGAATTGCTTCTCCGTGGCCTTTTGTTATTTCAATACATGAACTACTTCAGCATGACAAGCTTGCCGCCAACATGCGCCGGATGAAGGTGACAGCGGTATTCAAGCACGTTGCCGGCGGCATAGAACAAATCGCTGGTCGGAACACCGATATACTTGGTCTCACCCGGCTTTAAGACCAGCTTGGTGTCCAACACTGTGGGGGCCGATTGATTCACTTTGGCGCTCAACTGAAACCCGTGCTCAGCGGTCGAGTGATTCGTCACCTTCAGAAGCACCGGTGAACCAGGACGGGTCTTAAAGTCGATGACGGTCGTCGGCGGATACCAGGTCTTCAAGTTCCCAATCTCGATGGCATAGAATGAAGCATCAACATCGAGTTCCTTAAACGGCTGGCCTACGACCGATCCGGTTTCGAGGTCGCCGACCTCAACGCCACCGGCTTGGAGTGCAAACGCGGCCGAGGCCCCAGCCACGATCATCCCGAGGCCAAAGAGGACCGATAACATCGTCTTACCCATGACCTACCTCCTTAAAAAGAAGAAGAGATGTGATTAGGTTGGTAAATAACTACCGCCAGGCTTTGAAAGCCTTGACTGCTCCGAGGAATTTCCACTCTTGCCATGCTCATCGTGTTTTCACAAGGGCCCATAAGTCGGTTCTTATAGCATAGGGGTCAAAAGGGAAGCAAGCAGCCTTTTAACAGTCCATATTTGGCTTTGCCACGTCGCTTTTCACTACACCAGACTGCTTAGTCCGTCTGGAGGACGACCTCTCGTCCAATCAGAAGATCATAGGGAGCGAAATCATCAGTCAATTCAAATCCGGACGCCCAAGGCTCCGCACGACGAGTGCTCATCAAGGCCATCGTCTCCTTGGGAAGCTGCTGATTCATCGCCATTTCAACCACTTTGGTCGCCAATCCTTCGCTCGCCCCCTGCTCAATGGGCCGTCCCCCGAAAAAAATCAAGTTTTCCGCTTTAGTCTGGCCACTCCTCCAAGGTCCTTTGACTGCAAAGGTCTCAATGACAGGAAACGCACGCTTCATGGTCTGGACCACCGCTTCGGCGCGAGCCGTGTCTCCGCCCTCTCCGGAAGACGCAAGATTGACGGCCATGATGCCGCCAGGGTTCAAATGTGCCCGAACGGTCGAAAAGAACTCGACGGTCGTAAGATGGAAGGGAATCATATGACGCGCAAAGGCATCGATCCAAATGAGATCGTACATTTGATTCGTCCCATTTAAAAAGGCACGCCCGTCCTTGACGAAGACATGGTGGTTGTCCGGCGCTTGATAACCGAAATACTCCTTGGCCATGCGCACCACCACCGGATCGAACTCCACGACATCCAACTCCAGCGACGGCCGATAGTGCGCCAGCCATTTTGCCAACGATCCCCCACCGTGGCCGAGGATCAGCCCGTATTTCGGCTCTGCGGCGAGCGCTAACGAGGCGACCATCAATTGGCTGTAGGGCAGAAAGAGCGGGATGGGATCGGACTTCCACATCACCGCGTGGAACGTGCGATCCAACACGAGATAGCGAAACAGTTGATCATCGCGGATCCGTACTTGTTGATAGGGACTGTCCTCCTGATGGATCGGGGACGTGAGTTTTTGGATGGGATGTAACGCCAGTGCTCCCGACAGTGCGGCCAGCGTGCCGGCCACGAGACACATCACGGGACGTACCGGCTTGCCGGTCCATACCCACAGTAATCCCAAAACCACCTGCACGGTGCCCAGCCAGGCGACCAGCGCCTGACTGCCGATCCACGACAGGAGAAAGAAGGCGGTCCCCCACGTCCCAATCAAACTCCCCACGGTGGAGAGGGCAATCATGCGGCCCGTATGCCGCCCGATGTGCTCCATGTCGGCAACCGCCAGCCGCAACATCGCCGGCAACACACCGCTGAGGCCGAAGGCGGGTGGAGCAAGTAACACCGTCGCAGCCAAGCAAGGCCCCCACCGGGGGTCCTCAACCAGTTTTTCAACGTGAAACAAGATCGGCTGGCTGGCCCATGAGATCAGAAAAGTCCAGCAACCTGAGAACAACAGAAGTCCCGCTAACACGGTGCTGGCTCTATAGCGGTCGGAAACCCATCCGCCGAAGGCATATCCGCTGCTCATCGCAGCCAGAATCACGCCGATCAACGCGCCCCAAACGAATAAAGAGTTCCCGAATACCGGCGCAAGGAGGCGGCTTCCGAGGATTTCCAGCGCCATGACGACCGCACCAGTGAGGAGTGCGGTGAAGAGAAGAAAATGGTGGGAGACCCGCGGAGCACCGGATGTCACAGGCAGGGACTGAAGACCTGTGCTGGAGCGAGCGATGTTCAAGGGGCGGTCAGTATGTGATCCTTCATGCAAAGCGCGGAATTGTACTCAACGCCTTTTAGCGGAGTCAATCCAAGATCCAGATTTCTATATCATCAATCTTAAATTGCCCCCCTCTCTCACCATTGTTATACTTGCCTCCGGGTCGGGAGTTTCTTTATCAGGGGATATCTGACATGCATATCAGCGTCATCGGAACCGGCTACGTCGGCCTGGTTACAGGAGCATGTTTTGCCGAATTCGGCGTCAACGTCACCTGCATGGACAACGACGCTAAACGCATTGCCCGTCTTGAAAAGGGGGACGTCCCGTTTTTTGAGCCGGGCATTAATGAACTCGTCTTGAAAGGCATTAAAGAAAACCGCCTCTCCTTCACCACCGACGTGGGGAAGGCCGTGGATAAAGCGCTGGTCATATTCATCGCCGTCGGAACCCCGCCACAAGAGGACGGGTCCGCCGACCTTTCTTTTGTCGAGGAGGTCGGCCGAGGCATTGCCCGTCATATGACCGGGTATAAGGTGATCGTCACCAAGTCAACGGTGCCCGTTGGCACGGGAGACAAAATCCGAGAGGTCGTCAGGAGGACGCAACAACAGTCCATTCGATTCGACATGGTCTCCAATCCTGAGTTTTTGCGTGAAGGATCGGCGATCGAAGATTTTATGCGGCCGAATCGTGTGGTCATCGGCGCGGACAGCGATCAGGCGGTGGCCATCATGAAGGATCTCTATCGGCCGCTGTATTTGATTGAAACCCCCATCGTGGTCACCGACGTGGCGACCGCCGAGCTGATCAAGTACGCCTCCAACGCCTTTTTGGCCACCAAGATCTCGTTCATTAATGAGATTGCGAACCTCTGCGAACGTGTCGGGGCCAACGTGCAGATGGTGGCCAAAGGCATGGGCCTCGACCATCGCATCGGATCCAAGTTCTTGCATGCGGGACCGGGATTCGGCGGCTCCTGTTTCCCCAAAGATCTCGCGGCGCTGATTCAAACCGGCGAGCGCCATGGGTATCCGATGCACATCGCCTCGGCGGCATCGGAAGTGAACCACCGTCAGTTGAAGCAGATGGTAACCAAGATTCGGGAAGCGACCGGCGGAGTAAAAGGCAAAACCCTGGCCCTGCTGGGCCTGTCGTTCAAGCCGAATACGAACGACCTGCGCGAAGCGCCGGCGCTGACCATTGCGCAAGAATTGCTGGCGGACGGTGCCGCCATCCGCGCCTACGATCCCGCCGCCCTGGAGGAAGCCTGCCGCGTGCTTCCGGCACTGACGGCCTGCCAGGATAGTTACGACGCGGCGCTTGGAGCCGATGCCTTGATTCTTATGACGGAATGGAATCAGTTCCGAGCGCTTGATTTCGACCGGCTCAAAACAGTGATGCGTCAGCCGCTGTTCCTGGACCTCCGGAATGTCTATGATCCGCAGAAGACTTCCGCGACCGGCTTTACGCACATCTCAGTCGGACGGCCGGTTCGAAAACCGACCGCCTAAGAGATCGCTAGGTCAGGCGGGGCAATTCGACTTTCGCCTCGTCTTTGACCTTCGGTTTGTACCCCATGCGGTCCAATACTTTCATGATGCGGCTCTTCAGCCGGTCATCGGCCTCGGCCAGGGCGGTCGCCATCGGTTCCACCGCCGGCTTGCCGATTTTTCTGATGATTTCCGTGGCGGATTGGCGGATTTCGTCTTCCTCAGAGACGAGCAACGGGATGAGCGAAGGAACGGACACGCCGCCCAGCTTGATCAGGGAATCATAAGCCCGCTGCCGGACATCCCCGACTTCATCCACCAGAGCTGCTACCAGCGGCTCCACCGCTCGTTGATCCTTCAGTTCTCCCAATACCTCCGCCGCATACTTGCGGTTCAACCAATGGGGGTCTTTCAGATCCAGGAGCATGGCATCGGCCCGGGCGGCGTTCGGATCTTTCGAGCGAATACGGAAACTCTTCGCAACGCGCTTGCCGCCTTCCTCCACCACCCGAATGGTGGCGCCGTCTCCGATCTTGAGCTTCTTGAGATCTTCCAGCGCCTCCTCGGCCACCTCGAGCACGACCGTTTTACCGTCATAGGCCAACAGTTCGACTTCCAATTGCCTGGCCTCAGGATTCACGGCCACCACACGTTCCGTGACGAGATTGAACCCGTCTTTCTTTTCGCCGCCCTTGGGACCGATCTGAATCAACTTCGCAGGAGCTTCGTCTGCCATATCAGCTATCCTTTATCTGTATATGAGGTGAACGGTTATTGAGCCGCTTTCCATCCAAGACTCGCGAGCACCCCTTCCACGGTTTCCTGGACCATCGTATTTTCATCTTCAAGGAGCGGGAGCAGCGGCGTGATGGCTTCCTTCGCCCCAAGCCGCGCCAGCGACTCAGCCGCGTTGCGCCGCACGAGCCAGTCTTCATCCTTGAGCGAATCGATGAGCGGACGGATGCTCCGCTGATCGCCGATCTTTCCCAACGCCTCGGCGGCATGGCGGCGGACCATCCAGTTATTGCCTAACAGCCCGTCAATCAAGGCGTCGACCGCCCGCACGTCGCCGATCTTTTTGAGGACGCGCGCCACGTCCTCCCGCACGGTACTGTCGGTCAGCGCATCGACCAACCCGGGCACGGCCCGAGGATCGCCAATCCGTTCCAGGGCCCACACCGCGGCGGTCCGAACGGCGCCATCCTTATCCTTGAGCGCCTTGACCAAGGGGTCCACGGCACGCGGGTCTTTGAGCTTGCCAAGGGCCGACGCCGCTTGCTCCCTAATCGCCCACTCGTCATCCTCCAAGGCTTCCAACATCGGTTCCACCACCGGGGGTCCGATCCGAACGGCGGCGCTGGTCGCCGCTTCCCGAATGACGACGTCCTCGTCAGCCATTAGGCCGATCAAGCGCGGGATGGCATCCGGGCCGGCCTGGCCCAGGCTCGCGATGGCATGATCACGCAAGGCGTCATTCTCATCACGCAAGGCGGAAATCAGCTGGTCGATGCGATCCGATTCCGTGTCGTTACTCATCCTCGTGTGTCCCTTCCTGGCCGGACAACTCGGGTCCGGACAAGGCTTCAAGTTTGTCGGCAATCAACCCGGCATTATACGCCACCAGACCGTCGCGATCGGTCCGCAATCGGTCGAACAGTTCCTTGTGCGGGCGCAACACTTCCACGTCCTTGATCTTGGCCAGGGCCTCCATCGCGTAGACGCGAAGCGGCCGGATAGGTATGGCTTCCAGATAGAGCCGGGTGGGCCGGGCGTCGCCGATGAGCCCCAACGCTTTGATCGCCAACTCCTTCACGCCGGTGTCTTTGTCCCGCTCCAGGCGCTTCATCAAGGGCTCGACCGCTCGCACATCGGCTATCTTCCCCAGCAGATCGGCCGCCGCTTCGCGCACGAGCCAGTCATCATCTTCCAAATACTCAATTAAAATTTCTACGCTGGGTCGTCCGATGCCCAACAGATCGATGACCGTCGTCATCCGGGCTTCTTCGCGTTCGCTCGCCCCCTCCACATCACGGAGCGCATTGAACGTGCTGTCGATCCGCTCGCGGATCGCGCCGAGTTTTTTCAATGTTCCGACGGCAATGTCGCGAACCGCCGGCTGTCCCATGGCATCGATGAAGGCGTCCACCGATCGGGGATCCAACAGCTGGTCGAGCATCAAGGCCGCCGTAATCTGGGCGTCGGGATCGGAATGCTTCAGCATCTCGCACAACGGCGCCACCGCAGTGGGAATGGCGCCCACGAGATGTCTCACCAGCTGCTGTGTCTCTGCATCTTGTTCGTTCGGCAACAATGCCACCAGCGCCGAAGAGGTCGCCGTGTCCAGGACTCCGGCCATCTGCTCCAAAGCCGTCGCTCCGGCCTTGCGCACCGCAGGATCATCATCCTGCAGAAGGCCGACCAAGGCCACTCCCGCCTGCGGGTCTTTTATGCGCGCCAGCATGGCCGCCGCTTCCTTCTTCAGTTCCGTCGCCCCTGAACGGAGCGCGTCCGTCAGCGCCTGGACCGCACGGGGACCGCCCGCCACGCAGGCTGCGGTGGCGCGCATCCGTCGCCAGTCCTCTTCATGCACTAATTCGGTGACGAGCGTTTCAATCGTTTCTTTCGACATCTGTACGGAATTCCCGCCCACGTTTGACGATCTGCACTGCCTAGACCCTGCCCCGCCTCCAGCCCACGAGTGCCAGCGTCTCTTCCACATGGTACCGAATATTCTCATCACGGGATCCCGTCAAGAGGGGCAGGAGAAGCGGGACCACCTTGGAGCCGAATCGGGCCAGGGCCGCCGACGCCTCTGCTCTCGTAAAAGTCGGTTCCAGCGCGGCCACGAGCGACGGAAGCGCCGTCTCGTCCCCGATGGCTCCGAGGGCTCGAACGGCGGCGCTCTGAGTGATCACTTCCTCATTCCACTGATCACCGCACCCCGCCACGGCGCGGGTCCGTTCCGGAGGTTTGGTGCCGGCCACCACCTCGACCAAGACGGGCACGGCCCGGCGATCGCCGATGCTCCCCAGCGCCTCCACCGCCAGCGTGCGAAGGGCGGGATCCTTCATGGCGGTAAACAGGTAGTCAACGGCCCGGGCATCGCCGATGTGGCCCAGCGCACGAACGGCGTCTTCACGAACCGCAGAATCGCCGTCATTGAAAAGCGTGGACAGCAACGGCTCCACAGCCTGTGGGGATTTCGTCTTGCCCAGCGACTCGACGGCGTGCAGTCGAACCAGCCACTCCGAATGGGTCAAGGCCTCCAAGAGCGCCGGAATGGCGGCTTCACCGATCGCCGCCAGGGCGCTGGAGACCTCTTCCCGAACAGCTTTCACTTTATCTTGTAGCAATGGAATGAGGGTCGGCACCGATCTCGAATCGCGAATATGTCCCAGGGCCTTGGCCGCGTGCATGCGCACGATCCAGTCGTGGCTCTTGAGTGCAGACATCAACGGGTCGAGCACCCGCCCATCGGCGATCGAGGCCAGGACCGCCGAGGCGGCCTCCTGGACGGACAGTTCCCGATCGGTCAAGCACGCGCCGAGAGGCACCACTGACGGCTCTCCAATAGACGTGAGCGCTCCGATCGCCGCTTGACGCACAGACCGGTCATGATCTTTCAATATAGCGACGAGCGGACTGACCGCTCGGGGATCTTTCAAGCCTCCCAGAAGAATGGCAGCCTCCTCCCGAATGGCCCAATCCTCATCTTTGAGGGCGGCAATGTGCTCGGCAACCTGATCCGCCATCTCGACCTCCTGGATAGAGCCGACAACCCTAACACACGGTTTTTCGCAGGGTCAACGAAGGTAATGGCCGGATTCGACGTCTGGAAACTCGAATCAGGAAGGTTCAGTATATCTCTCTGAGTAGTTGTCATTGGATCGACAAGGAGGCCTATCATCATGCTTACCCCTCGGCACGACACGCGACTCTCTCACGCGCTCGGTACTGCGGCTTTGCTCGCTGCTTTAGCCTTCATCGCTCCGCCGGCTGACGCCTATGAGGTCTGGCTCACCGACCAGTCCGATACCGGCAAGGAGAGCGGAGGATATCTCTACATCTACGATGGCGCCCAGCTGGCGGCCGATCCCTCGTCGGCCAAACCGGCCCAGACCATCGATTTTTCAGGAGAGATCGGCAAGTTCTGCGAAGAAGCGACCAAGAAAGCCCTCCGGCGTCCGCACATGCTCTTCTTCAACGCCGCGCAGGACCATGCCATCATCTCGTTTCTCAGCGGGCAGGTCTTGATTATGGATGTTGCGACGAAGAAGCCGGAAAGCTGCCTCTCAATGGGGAAAAATGTTCATGCCGCTTGGCCCACTCCCGATCAGACAATGGCCATCGCAGCCAATATCGCCGAAAAGAAAATCATTCGCATCTGGACGGATTACGCGGCGCACAAGTTCAGCTTTGACCCGGAGAAGGATGTCATCAATCTGGGCGCGATGGAAAGCGGCGAACGCCCGGATACCGCTCCGATCTGCCCCATTACCGAATCCACCAGCCAGTATGCATTCGTCACCTTGCGGGGCGGCGGATTGATCGTCGTGGATGTGACCACCACCCCCATGAAAGTCGTCACGACACTGGACAATAACAAGATTCATCCGGCCGGGTGTGGCGGCGTGCAAGCAGGCGGCACCATGTACATGAATTCCGGCGGCGGATGGCCCATCGCTCCCCTGTCCTATGATGTCTATGCGCTCGATATCAGCAATCTGCCCTTGTCGATTTCAGCTCGACTCATCTCGCAACGCGACGAACGATTTGCCGATTCGCATGGCATGGTGGCGGTCGGGCGGTATGTGTGGAGCGCGGATCGGGCCGGCAACGACGTTGAAATCATCGACACCCTTTCCAACCTGAGTGTCGGAACCATCGATCTGACCACTGACGTTAACAAAGACCCGGCCCCTGATCTCATGGATATCGCACCCGACGACCAGTATGTGTTTGTCGGTCTCCGCGGTCCTGCACCGCTGAGCGGCAATGATAAGATAGCCAACAACGCCAAGGGCACCATCCCTGGCGTGGGCGTCATTCATGTGGATGCAGGGGGGAAAATCGGCCATTACAAGGGCCAGGCGGTCATCACCAATATGAAGGACGGTAAAGAGACCGCTGATACGCACGGGATTGCGGTGAGAAAGTAGGCCCGAAGGAACTTACGGCACAAGGCGCAGGCTGTTCAAACTGTCGGCTAGCCTAGCGGGCAGTTTGAACAGCCCGTTAGTGGGATTTGGCCATGTCGCCGGAAGGCCCAAACCGCCCAGTATCCCCTAGCGGGCGCTCGACCCGCAGGTTATCCGCCTGACTGGAGCTGATATTCACTTCCTCGGCGGGCGGCGACCACCCCAGCTTTTCCAGCGTTTCGAGCACGATCAGCCGCAACGCATCCTTGGCAGTGAGTCGGACGGACGCGTATGACAACACGCGTTCCCCTTCCGCCTCGACTTCCGACGCCTTGGGATCATAGAGAAATGCGATCAGAGGCTCAATGGCGACGTCCCCGATCACCGCAAGCGCTGCGGCCGCTTTTTCCCGCAACACGCCGTCTTTCAGCAGCATGATCAAGTCGGGGATCACCCGTGGATCGCGGAACTGACCCAGCGCCGTGGCCGCCGCTTCCTTGATGAACGCGTCCTCGCTCACGATGCATCCCGGCGTCGGCGATCCTTCCTGCTTGATGCCCTTGCCCTTGAGCGCATCCAGCACCGCCGGCAAGGCTCGTGGGTCGCCGATCATCCCCAGTGACGCGATGGCGTGCCGCTTCACCACGCCGTCTTTCATCGCTTCCATCAGCGCGTCGACCGCCCGGGCATCGCCGATCATCCCCAGCGCAATGGTGGCATCTTCACGAACGGCACGGTCAGGATCTTTTAACGCCACAATCAACGCATCCACCACCTTGGCATCCCGCACCCAACTGCGCCCGATCTGATAGTCCGTCGTCATGCCGCCCAGCGCGCGAGCGCAGTGGCAGCGGACGACGAAGTCCTTGTCTTTGAGGCCTTCAATCAGCGGGTCGACCGACGGTTGGCCGATGTACACCAGGGCGGTGCCGGCCGTTTCACGGACGATCTTGGACGTATCGCGGAACAGCTTGAGCAGCGCGGGCACCGCTTTCGGATCTCCGATTTTGCCGAGCGCTTCAGCGGCGGCGCTTTTGACGGCGCCATCGCGATCGCGGCACGCCACGATGAGGGCGTCCACGGCTTTGGCATCTTTGACTTCGCCACAGGTTTTCGCGGCATGTTCCCGGACGCGCCAACGCTCGTCCTTCAGGGCGGCCACCATCCGATCGAGGACGACGGGTCCCATCTTGGCCGTCGCCGCGACCACCTGATTTCGTACTTCCATGATGGAATCGTTGAAAAGCCCCACGAGGGCTTCGACGGCCTTCGCCCCGCCGATCTTGGCCACCCCGCAACCCGCGTACGCCCGCACAGACCAAAAGTCATCACCACACGCCGTGATCAGCGCATCCAACGTGGCAGGGTCCCCCCGTTCAGCCAGTGCCTTCGCCGCTTCTTCACGGGTCGCGTCATCGACGTCTTCGAGGGCTTCCAAGAGATCTTCCAGGACTTGCGCCATAGTTAGTTCTTTTCTTCGTAGTTGTAGTCGCGTTCGCCGCCATGGGGATACATGCGTTTGCATCGCACGACGAGGACCTGTGTGCCCCGTCCGTCGATGCATTGATCCAGCGACTGTGAAAAATCGAGCATCCCGTCGAGATTGACGGCGAACGGAAAATCGAACGTGAAACTGATGAACTTATACTTACCGGGCTTCAAATTGAGAGCCCGGCGCTCGGAGGTCTTGGGAGCGTCCAGGGAATCAGGGTCAGAATTCCAGATCGACGGGGTCACCCCCGGCACCTGCCACCAGGATGCCGGAACCAACGTGGTGGCATCTATGGTGATGGTGTGTTCTTTCAGGTGCGCCTGGGGCGGACCCGCTGATCCCGTTGTGGTACACAGTGCTAACCACCCTCCGAGCAATGCGCTCCATAACCACCTGCGTGCTATCGGATGATGACGTGACATCATGGTTTATGGCCGTTTCGATGATGACGCGGCGGAGACGGCCGCGGTCTTGAAAATTTCTTCAACAGGCCGACTGTCCCATTCGGTATGCGTCTCAAGACCGAGAATCCGCAGGACGGTGGCGCCCGTATCCATGATGGATACGGATTGATGAATGACTTGCCCATGTTTGATACCCGGCCCAGCGACAATCCATGGCACGACGGGGAGTTCCGTCGTAGGATTCTCCGCTCCCGAATCTGTGCCCGGACCGCTCAACGCCGTGACCATCACGGTCGTGCGATCGATCAGCTTATGCTCTTTGAACACATCCAACACGGATTTCATGGCCGTATCCACCGATCGCAGCGCTGCTCGGTATTCTTTTGAGTTCCACCCCTGCGCGACGCCGACACGACCCGCCTCCGGCAGATGCACCACCAGCAGATGGGGAAGCGCAAGAATCGCGTGGCCATACCCCTGGCCGCTTGCCGCTTTCTTAAAATATTGCTGAATATAGGCCACAATCTTGTTAGGGTCACATTCCGGCCGCAACGCCCCGCACAGTTGATAATCCGTGTACGGTTCCGGCCGCGCCAACTGATACAGCGATTCGTCCATATAGAAGATCGCGCTGTCGCGGCCGCCGCTCAAATCGAGATAATCGAACAGGCTCGGTGAGCGGGGATAGCCCCGGCTGAATTCGAAGTGGTTCCAGGTGATGCCATGTTTCTCAACCGGCTGCCCGGTGATCAAGGAAGCCATGGTGGGCAGGCGCAACGCCGGTTTCACTCCAGTGGCCGACCAGGTGACCGATCCGTCCTTCACGAGCTTGCTCAAATTCGGCATGGTGCCGCCCTTGAGCGACTCCTGGCCCAACCCTTCGAGCACAAAGAGGACGACGTGTTCGGCTTCCGTTGTGGATGTCATCGTTTCCACGGTCGGCGTCGCGCCGGCAGGCACGCTTCCGGCCGTCGCAAAGACAATCAGTCCCATGCCGACTAAACGAAATAGAGGCCCGCACAAAAGACTCACAGGAAACCTCGTGATTGGAGTTCAATAAAGACGGAGCGAGGTACCTTATCACGCGAATTTTCGGGAAGGCAAGTTGGTGAGCCCTCAGGAGAATGGCTGGCGGAAAGGGCTTTCCGATGTTATGCTCATCTCTCCGTTGCATTGAACCGCTTGCCCAAAAATGGCTTCTGATGCGTCAATCTTCGGAGTGACGGCCATGAGGGGTCAGCCGCAAGAGCAGGCAAGGTCTTCCCGTCCTGAGGGGGCAATCAAGGCTGCCTTCCACCTCTCACTGTTTCTTATCATGTCCGCGTTCATCTCACAGGCAGCTGCGGAGGTGCGCGTCGTCAACGCTCAAGGACACCACCGCATGGGCGATCGGGATACCCGCGAGGATGCCGTGCGCCTGGCAACTGAATCCGCCAAACGAAATGCGCTCGAGCAAGTAGCCACGTATCTGGAGAGCATCACCGTCGTGGACGGGATGGACATCTTGAAAGATGAGATCCGTACCTATACCGCTGGATTAGTCCTGGTATTGGAGCAGCAGATCAACACCCTGCTCGACGGGGATACCGTCGTTGTAAGCGTGGACCTTGTGACCCGGATTGATACGGAAGAAGTGGGCCGGGCTATTGCGACGCTTCGAGAAAATGAGGACGCTCGAGTGCAACTGGCCGGCCTGAAGCGTGAAAACGAACAATTGCAGATGGATCTCGACGCCGCCAACCAAGCGTTATCGAGCGCCTCGACTTCCGCTCAAGCTCAAGAGGCGGCTCAGCACCGACAAGATATTTTGAATCGTGTGCAATCCAATGCGATCGTGTCTCAAGCCTGGACGGATTGGGTCCTCGTCTCCCCCGTCGTCTTTCCCTATCCATGGGGCGGACTCGCGCACACCCACGCGTTGCTCAACCTGGCACGAACGCTCTATCCCGCCAGCCCCCATGTCACCATCGCACAGCAGGTCATCACGATCCGCCAACCGTCTACACCACCAGAGCCTCCCGTGCCACCGGCCGGAGGGTCGTCACGGCTCCCTATGCCTCGCCACGAGATCGTCCCGGCTCCTGGCTCAACCGGCGCCCCGAGGACCTTGAATGAGATTACCCATAGGACTCCGACCGGGCCGCCGCAAATCAGTAATCGGCCGGGATCCGGCCTGACCGACGGACACCGACTGGATCCCGCATCGCCGCCTAATGGCGGGCATCAGAAATCGCACGCCGACATCCGCATCCGGCAGTCCCTGCAACCGTCTTTGACTCCCGCTATGCGAGTGCCTGCACCAGCCTCCGGGCCTCGCGAAATCCCAGGCGGTCCGCCGCCGGTAGCCCGGCGGTTACCTCCGACGATCAGTCAAGCCCCTCCGCACTTGTCCCCACAAATCCCCGTGAGGCCTTATCAGATGGCCCCGAGGGGCCCTGGCGGAGGCGGAAAGGGCGGACACGCAAGTAAGCCATGAGGAACCTATTGGGAACGGCCATCATGGCCCTGACAATCGCGGCTTGGGCGGGGTACCCGGTCCATGCAGCCGATTCACCCGATGTCCGGACGCATGCCGCGAAATCTTTTGACGAACTGAACCAGCAGGGCGGCCAAAAAGAAGCCGCCACTTCAGGCGGCCCAACACCGCGGGCCCTGCTGGAGACGAACCACCGCTACCCTTTAGAACACTATTGGGTGGGAAAGGGACACGGCGACTTGGCGAAAGGAAGACTCGTCTGCCAACGCGTCTCTGAATTGGCGGCGCGCACGGACCTCGCTAAACAGATTCGCGTCATGGTCAAGGAGCACATGGTCGACCGCGTCCGCGAACGGTCCGGGCATTCCATGGATCAGGATATCGAGCTGACGCGCGAGGAGGTGGTCCAAGAATATCTGCTAGGCGTCATGATTGTCGATCGACAGGTCGACGAAGACAACAAGGTGTGTACGGCCACGGCGGTCATGCCCAAGAATCCTATTCATCCCGGACAGCCCTCCGATGCCGGCACCGCGCCGGCTTCCTCGCGATAGTGCCTCACCTCCAACTGCCGTCTCGTTTTCACGGCTCCTCATTGCACTTCCGCTTCAACTTGCGGTAAGAAGCATGATCCCATGCCGACTGAGAATAATTTCCAACATGACGAACTGTCGCGAAAAAGTCCGGGTGAACGGCTGATGACGGCCGAACTGACAGCCGGCGCGCTGCCGGAATCCCCCGCCTGGTTCGAGACCATGGCCCAATGTGGTGCCAGCCTCGCTCAAGCCCGCGTCCGCGCCATCGTGTTTCTTCATGGGTCGCTCCATGGATCCGACCTCTTCGGCATGCAGCGGCTGGACGAAGCAGGCGGCCTCAAGCGTGGCTATTCGCGCGGCGTCTCTGGCGTCGACGCCCTGCTCGCCGCCATGCGAGAGGGAGAAAACGGAATTCCGGCCCTGCCCGGCGGCATGAAACCGCCGCTTCTCAATGACCACGCCATGAAAACACTGCTCGACGAGCAGATGAGTGACGCGGGCAACTTCTCCCAAGCCTATGTCTCGTTATTTCAAACGGCGATCAACAAGGACCTGGCTCAGCCGATATTCTGCTCCCGCATGCTCTGGCCTTGTGAGCATCATCACCTCGGACGTGCGATCGCAGCCGTCCGCTTCTTGGATGAACTCCGGGGGCTCTGCGAGCAGCAGCACCTTGCCCCGGGAGACAGGCTGTTGGTGCAGGCGCATGGACAAGCGGGCTTGGTGCTCGCGCTGGCGTCTAACCTCCTTTGCCCCAGCCCAATTACAGGCCGGTCCAAGCTGTTCAGCATCATCAGCAACTTTGCGGCAGGCACCGATCAGCCGGACCTCGCGGCAGCCATTGCACGCCTTGAACCGCTCCTCGGATCAGGCTCCTTGCTGAGTGGACCGGCTTTGGATGTGGTGACCATGGGAACGCCGGTGCGGTACGGATGGGACCCGTCGGGATTGGGGAAAATCCTGCACATCGTGAATCACCGAAATCTTCGGACCGACGGCAAAACCTGGCTGGCAAAGATGGAACTGCCGCAAGTCACCATGGAAATGCCCATTGCCTGGGGCGGGGATTATGTTCAGCAGCTCGCCGTGGCCGGCAGCGATGCCGTTCCGACCGGTGAACTCGCCAAGACGGCCAATAAAATGGTGTGGGAACTGGTCGAGTCCTACGATGGCTTCGAACGCTGGCTCGAATGTGCGCGTCGCGCCGTACGCTTTCCCGCCGAAGGCCGCTGCCTGCTGGTCGATTACAAAGACTGCACCGGCTCTACCAACGTCCGCGACCATTACTACGGCCACGCGGCGTACACACGGCTGAACGCAATGCTGTTAAATACGGCCGAGATCGTCCGTACGATTTATCCGCAGTAACCGCTTCAATCTTTTTTCCACTGCACCGAGAGCCGCTCCCACGCAAACATACCGTCAAGATACGCAAGGCCGTTCGGTGGCGGCGGCCAGTTCCACACTTTCATGCACGGTCATCGCCGTGCCGCCGCTCGAGCCGCATCGTATGCGATGCTCGAAGCGCAGGAGGCCTGATGCGTCCGCACTTATGTGCTGGTGCGAAGCAGATTTACAAGACTGCCAGGCGGCGTCTGCCGGATTCTCCTTGATACGGCACCCAAGACGCGTGGTCGCGAAGACACAAGAGCGGTAGCCTCTAACCCCCGCCAAGTCGCTATGGCCTTGATCTAATTGAAGGGCTAGCCGACGAAGACGATAAAGATTGAACGAACCTATAGAGAAGGCCCCCTCACAGGATAGCGGCTGTTGTGTGAAGCACTTCTACGGCCTGCTCACGCCGTCACGGATGGGCCGTACGCCAGTTCTTGCCGACGCCCATGTCCACTTTGAGCGGCACCGTTAAGCCGAGCTGCTTGCCGACGCCTTCCATTTCGCTCTTCACCAGCCGCTTGGCTTCATCGAGGTCATGGTCCGGCACTTCGAAGATCAGCTCGTCGTGGACTTGGAGAATCATCTTCGCGTGTGGCAGGTCCTCGTGCAACTTGTTGTGGACGTTGATCATGGCAATCTTGATGAGGTCCGCGGCGGAGCCTTGTATGGGGCTGTTCACCGCCATGCGCTCGCCGACGCCGCGCTGCACGGGATCGCCGCTTTGCAGTTCGGGAATCGGACGGCGACGGCCCAGAATGGTGGTGGTGTAGCCTTTGCTCTTTCCCTCGGCGATATTGCGGTCCATCAGTGCACGGACGGCGGCAAACTTCTCAAAGAACGTCTCGATATACTTTTTGGCTTCGGCCTGCGACACGCCGATGTTCTGCGAGAGGCCAAACGGGCTGATGCCATAGACGATGCCGAAGACGACGGTTTTGGCCGCCCGCCGCATGTCGCGGGTAATGTCACCGGAGGGCAGGTTGAAGATTTCCATCGCCGTCGCCATGTGGATATCTTCACCGTTCGCAAAAACGCTGACCAGCCGCGAATCTTGCGACAGATGGGCCAGGATGCGCGGTTCGATCTGGCTGTAATCGGCACACAGCAAGTGGTGCCCCTCCGGCGCGATGAACGCTTCGCGGATGCGGAGGCCGTAGTCTCCCTTCACCGGAATATTCTGGAGATTGGGCTCAGTGGACGACAATCGCCCCGTTGCGGCGACCGTTTGATTGAGCGACGTGTGGAGCCGTTGGGTATCCGGATTGATCAATTCAGGCAGCGCATCCACATAGGTCGACCTGAGCTTGCTCACGCTGCGGTAGTTCAAGATCTGGGCAGGCAACTCATGCTGGGTCGCGAGCTGCGTGAGCGTATCTTCATCCGTCGAGTACCCGGTCTTGGTTTTGCGGATCGGCTTGAGCCCGAGTTTTTCGAAGAGCACGGTGCAGAGTTGTTTGGGGGAATTGATGTTGAACTCGCCCCCTGCCAGGACCGCGATGCTTTCCATCATCCGATCGAGGTCCCGTTCCAATTCCTTGCTGAGCGCCTTCAGTCCTTCGACGTCCAACAAGAAACCGTTGCGCTCTATGTCGGCGAGCACGGGGACCAGCGGCATCTCAACGGTTTCAAACAGGGCGAGGCTCCCCTGCTCCTTCAACCGCGTCAGCATCAGCGGCGCAAGCTTGGCGATAACTGCGGCGCACTCCGCCGTCTGCTCGCGGGAGCCGGTCTCCTCGTCGAACAACGATTGAGACGCATGGGGCTGTTCTTCTTGTGCGCCCAAGCGATGACCCAGCATTTCGAGGGCCAGCGTATCGAGCTGATGATCCCGCCGATTGGGATTGAGCAGATAGTCCGCGATCATGGTGTCGAAATAAGGGCCGGCCAGCGTGATGCCGAGGCGGTGAAAGGCCAGGAGCGTCGCCTTCAAGTCGTGAACAGCCTTCGTCCTCGTGGTCTCGTGAAACAAGGCTGTCAGCGGCCGCATGTATTCATGGACGTCGAGCGGGATGAACGCGGTCTCAGCGGCCGATGACAGCGCGATCCCTTGCACGGCGGCTCGTATGCCCGGCCCGCCGGACAGCAGGCACTGCACCGCAATCGGGGCCTCCTTCGGCAGTCGATTCACAAAGGCCTGAGCCGCCTTTTCGCTCTCGATGAGCTCGACGGCCGCCTCATGGATGGTCGCTTGGGGCGATGAAGGCTGGAAGGACTTCAACAGCGTGGTGAACTCCAGCTCGCGCAGCAGCTCGGAGAGCTGTTCGTCATGAGGCGGCTTAATGCGAAGGCTCTCCGCATCAAGGTCCACGGGACTATCCGTCTGGATCGAGGCCAGCCGACGGCTCAAGCGCGCGGTCTCGGCTTGCTCGACGAGCATGGCCTTGGTCCTGGCGGGCGTCACTTCGTCCACACGGCGCAGGAGTTCTTCGATCGTGCCGAATTGGGCGATCAGTTTCGCGGCCGTTTTTTCACCGATCCCTTTCACACCGGGAATGTTGTCGATGGCATCTCCCATCAACCCCATGATTTCGATCACCCGCGCCGGCCCGACGCCGAATCGCTCCTGGCATTCTACTTCCCCGATCCATTTGTCCTTGACGGGATCGTATATCCGCACATGAGGAGTCAGGAGCTGAAACATGTCCTTATCGCTGGTCACGACCACGATGTCATAGCCGGCCCGCTCCGCCTTATGGGCCAGCGTCCCGATGATATCGTCGGCCTCATAGCCGGCAAGCCGAATGGCGGGAATCGACAAGGCTTCCACCACCCGGTGAATATACGGCACCTGCGCCCTCATGGCGTCGGGCATCGGCGGGCGTTGGGCTTTATAGGCCTTAAACTCCTCGTGCCGTTGGGTGGGCCCTTTCTCGTCGAATACCACGGCCAGCCCGTCGGGCCGATGCTCGCGGATGACTTTTAACAGCATGGTTGTAAAGCCATACACGGCATTCGTCTGAAAGCCTTTGCTGTTGTTCAACGGTGGCAGCGCGAAGAAGGCGCGATAGATGTAGGCGCTGCCGTCGATCAGATAGAGGGTGGGGCGGCTGTGCAGTGCGGTCGCTGTCATCTCGATTGGGAGCCTCTGTGGAGCGTCAATATCGGGCTACTTCCGCGAAACCGGTGCAATGATTAGAGGAGGTTTCCCGAACTTGTCGCGCATGCTGTTGATGGCGTTCAACACCGTGGGCTGGCCGATCAGCTTGGCTTCCAGGTTGCGTTTGCCCGGGAATTCCAGCATCGTAATGCCGATCAGCATCGTCAGAACGCCCTGGCCCGGCAAAAACAACATCAAGAAGCCTACGAATACGAAGATCACGCCGATGACATTCTTAAGCACATGTCCCAGCACCCTGAGCACCGGATGGTGATTTTCCATCCAAGGGCGGGGAACCCGGACATCAAAAAAATCAGCCGGAAGCCGGACGAGGATAAAGGGAATAGCAATCAGCGATCCCACGAAAAATACAATGGATAGGACGGTCATTGTGACCAAGGTCTCCGTGGAGACGTACTGGTGAACCGTTTGCAGGAGTCCGTCCATCGGGCGGCATCCTAACATGCGTCTCCAGGCCCCTCAAGGCGACGGGGACGTATGCGTCATATTTACGCGAGGGTGATCGACGGTTATAATCACGTCCCGATGGAGTCGCTGAAGATGCCGGCCAGACCTTACGCCTATCTCTGCTCCACCATGTTCGCGGCCATCATGCTCGCGAACCTCTCCGGCTATGGCGCCTCCAGCTATGCCGGCGGCGGACCGGCGAGTGGGGATCTCCAGATTGAGATTTCCAAGAAAGGGCTGGGAAAGGAAGTGATCATTACCCGTGGGACGGAAGAGTGGTTCATGTTAATCGAGGTGACCCCGGAAAACACGGTGGTCGTTCGACAGGAAAAAGACCATGATCGTTACCTGGTGGATGAAAGTGAAACCCATGATCGTCCGATGACCGCCGGCGAAGTGGACGCCGCAATCGCCGATTATGTGAACAGCGTGAAGACGCGAGCCATCAAGAAATAGGCCCCATGGCGCAGAAACCGAAATTCGTCATCTTTGCCCACAATGCCACCTACGACAAATTGCATCAGGTGGCCACTCTTGGCATGACGGCCGCCGCCATGGGCAAGGAAGTGATCGTCGTGCTGCTGTTCTGGACCATTAAAAAGCTCGCGCAGGGCAGGATCGACGACGTAGATTTCCCGCCCGAATATGCCTCCTCAGCAGAGGAGGTGGCGCGCCTTCTGAAGGAAAAGAAGGTCCCGAAGATTTCGGAGATGTTTCAGGACGCGAAGCACGTGGGTGACTTTCGTTTGATTGCCTGCAGTGCCGGCCTGGAGTACATGGGCGTCGAAAGTGCCGCCGTCGAACAGAACGTTGATGAAGTACTGGGCCTTCCCTCCATTCTCAGCCTGACCGCAGACGCCGAAACAACGTTGTTCATATAGGTGAGGATAAAAGCCGGCGTCGTTGCGCCTGGTTGGCCCCCCTCACTCCTCTGCCACTCTTACGCCCGACGACGCTGGGCACTTCAACGAGATTGCTTCACTCCGACCCGCGCACAAAACTCTGTCAGCTTACATCGGCTGCAAAAGGGAGAAACCGGCTGACACAGGTTCTGGCCATACGGTACTAACAGGTCGTTGAACGTGATCCAATATTGCGAGGGAAGCTTACGTCGCAAGGCCTGTTCGGTTTCTTCCGGCGTTTTGGTCTTGATGTACCCCCACCGATTGCTAATGCGATGCACATGAATGTCCACGCAAATGCCGGGTTTGCCGTAGCCCACCGTGACCACCAGATTCGCCGTCTTGCGTCCGACGCCTGAGAGCGTCACCAGGTCATCGATGGAATCAGGCACAATGCCGCCGTACACATCCAACAACCGCTGGCAAATCCGGTGAATCGATCTGGCTTTGGTCCGGTAAAATCCCACTGGATAGATCGCCTGCTCGATCGTCTTGAGCGGCAACTTCAACATGGCGCCAGGGGTTTGGGCCAGGGCGAACAATCGTTCGCTGGCTTCACTGGTGGTCTGATCTCTTGTACGGAGACTGAGCAGGCAGGAGATGAGGATGTGGAAGGGATTACGATCCGATTCTCTGGCCACCACCCCGACGACCGGTTCACGCCATTGACGGATTTCTCGCTTGACGATCCGAAGCACGGCATGGATGTGATCCTGCCGCATGGGACATCGCGTGGATTTCTGAGAGGACAAGGCTACGGAATAGAATGGGGCCCGGCGCTTGGGTTACTCGGGTTTCCGTTTCGACAACCATTTCTGACGACGCCGCTGAGCTTCGCGCAACTTAGCTTTTTTTCTCACGCTCGGCTTCTCATAAAATCTGCGTCGCTTGAGCTCGCGAAACAATCCCTCCCCGGCCAGTTTCTTCTTCGCGACTTTGAGAGCTTTCTCGACATTGTTATTGAAGACTTTGATTTCCATCCGATCCGACTTTTCACTTTCTCAGGCTGAGCGCCTGTCTGCGTCCATAAGCGGCACCAAAGAAGGCGGAGTCTAGCACAGGCCCTTGAGTTCCTCAAGACTTTGGCATGTCTTCCTGACTCGTGACATAAAAGCTTCACTAAGATCTTGATTTTTAAGCATTCCTATATTCTCCTTCACCGTATGGAGTCCGGCCTCGGTGGCTGCAACCGCCATGATCATACCGACCGTAAGATCCGATTGGACAGCTGGTTTTGCAGAAGCGATGCAGGTGGCAATCAGCAGACCGGCCTGACAGGCGAGTTCGGCTATCTCCATGGGAGTCTCAGTCGCCCGCTGCATGGCGGCTTGCACCTCATCGGCTCGCTCAGGGCGCTCCTTTGAGATTTTTTTCGCGCGCGCAACACTCTCGTACGCCTCCACGTCCGCCAGGACAAGGGCATGGAGTCGCTCGCTCATTTGAAGCAGTGAATGCTGGACCTCCGTTCGATGGGCAAGGCGTGCGCCCATTAATCCCAGGGAGGCGGCTAAGGCGCCCACATACGCGGCCACACTGGCGCCGGCGGGCACCGCCTTCCTGGAAGCCACCGCTTCCAGGAAATCGGACAGCGATGTGGTACTTCCCACACAGCCCGATATGGCGGCCCTGATACTCGTGTCTAGAATTTGCGAGGGGTCGAACCGTTCCAGCTGCAACGAGGCGGCTCCGGTACGGTCCAACGCCTCCTGCGGCACGAGTCCGATCAGTTCACTGCCGGCCACATCCACCCCGTATTTGGCTGCTTCGCTTTCGACGGCATTGAAGGCCACGTGCATCGGCGTCACATGGTGATCGGTTAAGTTCATAGCGACTTGCACCATGCCGCGAGTCGCTAACCGCACGCCTATGGCCTTCAAGCAGGGTCGTCCCCCATTGGAGTGCCGGATGGCTTTGGCAATCGCTGTGGCAATCGTCAGATCAGTGGTCTTTAAATTTACGTTGAACGCAATGAGCGGCCGTCTGGCGCCGATCACAATTGCGCCCGCCGTCTCATGGAGCCGTCTGGGGCCAAAATCCGGCGCCCAAGACGGGTCGGCCTCCATCCTTGATGCGAGCCCCTGCAACTGTCCATGCCTGATCGCTTCCAAGCGGATACGGTTCGGCTGCGTCGCAGCTTCTTCATAGAGAAAAACGGGGAGGCCCAGTTCCGATCCCGCTTCCTGGCCGATCCGACGAGCCAACTGCACACATTCTTCCATCGTCACCCCATGGATAGGGACCAGCGGCAGCACATCGGTGGCACCGACGCGCGGATGTTCCCCCACATGGTGCGTGAGATCGATCAACCGGGTAGCCGTTCGAATCGCGCGGAGTGCGGCTTCACCCACCGCGTCAGGAGATCCGGCAAAGGTCAGCACCGACCGGTGGTGATCCGCGTCCATGGTGTAATGCAGGAGCCAGACGTCGGGTACCGAGGTGACGGCAGCAATGAGCGCTTGGATTGTCGCCGGATTACGGCCTTCACTGAAATTCGGCACGCATTCAATGATGCGGTTCATGAGGCCCCCTGCTTTCCGATAGACACACAAAAGCCGGAGGGAACGGGTATCCCCTCCGGCTTTGTCGCATCACGGTCAAAAACCAACCCGTCAAGATCCCTTTACTTGGTTTTCTTGACAAAGGCCTTGTAGATACGGCCCGACGTGGCTTGCTCTTCCTCCAGGCCGAGCATCTGATGTCCTGTCGTTTCACACCAAGCCGGCATATCCTTTTTGATGCCTTCATCGTCGGACACCACTTCCAAGACTTGGCCCATCGCCAATTCCTTGATCTTCTTTGAAGTCAAAATGATCGGCATCGGACAGAAGTATCCCAAGGTATCGAGCTTGATATCGGCTTGCATCATCATGTTCCGTTCTGTGTGGATGGCGTTTCCGCCCGTGCTAAATGAATAGGTTCACACTGCCTTGCTTGGCCTCGGCCAGATACGTCGTAACACCGGCAAATTGATCGATCCCATCAATCAGCGTATCTTTTGTAATGCCCATCAGTCCCATCGTGGTCGTGCAGGCGATGAAACGCACGTCCAACTCCAGCGCCGTCTGCATCAGCTCCGGCACACCGGGCATGCGGTTTTGCTTCATCACCTTCTGCATCATTTTGGTCCCCAGGCCGCCGAAATGAAACCGGGACAACGGCAGCGTCTCCGCTCCTCCCTTGTTCAGAAGCCCGAACATCCGCCGCAGCCAGTCTTTGGCGGAACTCGATGCGCCTTTACGCCGGATCGCATTCAATCCCCAGAAGGTAAAAAAGACCGTCACCTGCATGCCCATCGCGGCGGCGCCGGTCGCAATGATGAAGGCGGCCATCGCGCGATCCAGATCGCCACTGAGCAAGACAATGGTCACTTTGTCCGGCTTGGATTCTTGCAACTGGGCCAAGGTCGCCGTGGGCTCTATTTGCGTGACATTCATGAGGTCACCTCTTGAGACGCGCATAAGTATGCGCTATTTAAGCGTTGGAACAGAATAGTATGGGGTCGTTCAGAGTGTCAAGGAAGGTCGCCCCTGCTTGACCTTCCCCCATCCGCTCGTTATAGTCCCGCAACCTGCGGCCCTGCGGCCGAGCTTCCTTCCTCCCATGACCACACAGCTCATACCAGATAATGTGTTGACGAAGACAGCCCCACTGTTGGGCTTTTGGTATCCTGCCGTGCCAAGCCATACCCTGCGTCCGGGAACCATGAAGGCGCTGACGATGCTCGGTCTGCCGATTCTTCTCTGTCGTGACCGCACAAGCGGTCTGGCCGCCATGCGAGACATCTGTCCCCATCGCGGCATGCCGCTGTCGTTTGGCCGGTTCGACGGAGAGCGCGTGGAATGTTCGTATCACGGCTGGCAATTCGACACGAAGGGCCGCTGCCGCCACATTCCTGCGTTGGTCCAGGGAGATGACCTGCAAACCGACAAGGTTGGTATCCTCACCTACGCGGCGGAGGAAACGGACGGGATGATTTGGGTGTACATTCCGGATGAGCGTGGCTTGATCGCGTTGCCGCCCGCCCCTCGTTTGCCGCTGCCGTCAAAGCCGCAGCAATCCTTTCACATCTCCCTGACCTATACTTGCACCCCGGATGACGGCATTATCGGCTTGATCGATCCGGTTCATGGACCCTATGTCCATTCATGGTGGCGCAGCGATGCCCGGATGCATGAGAAAACGAAAACCTTCGAGCCGATCCCCAATGGCTTCCGGATGGTCGCCCATCAACCGGCTAAGAACAGCGGGCCCTTTCACTGGCTGCAACGGCTCTATGGCGGTCCGCTCACCACCACGATCGATTTCATCCTCCCCAACCAACGAGTGGAACTCATGCAATGCGGAAGATTCTGGGTCGCCAATCGCCTCATGGCCACGCCGGTTAGCGACATGGAATGCCGCGTAGACTTTTCCGCGCTCTGGCATGGGTTGAGTTGGGTCCCGTTCGGCAATTTCATCTTCCGGTCGCTCACCAAGATGTTCCTGGGGCAGGACGAGCGCGCGATGAAGAATCTGGCCGTCGGCTTGCGTCACAAACCCTCGTCGATGTTCATCGGGGATGCCGACATGCCGGCCAAGTGGTATTACAAGCTGAAGGCCGCCCACCTCGCCTCCGTCCAGACCGGACGACCGATGGAGCACCCTCTCAAAGAGCGGGTGACCCTCCGGTGGAGAAGCTGATCTTTCGAGAGTCGCTCGACCGGCACGTCTGCTTCTAAAAAATTGAGTTACTGTGTGTGATCTTCGGACAGAATAAGGCCCATAGCGCGCCTGATCTGATCGCGGCTTCCCAACAGCACAATGATGTCCCCGGCCAGGAGTTTGGTTTTCTCGGACGGATTAGACTGCGTCACGCCGCTTCTGGTCCAGGCAATGACAGAGGCTCCGGTTCGGGGGCGGATAGCCACTTGCGCGAGCGACTTGCCTGCGGCGGGAGAATCTTCGTCTATCCGGCAGGTCTCGACTTCCACATCTTTGAGCGTTCCTCCGCGCAGATGATGCGCCAGCTCGGGCAGTTGGCTCCGACGCAGCAGCGCGTAGCCTTCCCGTCGGATCTGCTCCGCCTTTTGCACGACAAAATCCTGCGGCATGTTGTAGGTCCGGAGCACCAATGCAAAAATTTCAATCGAGGTTTCAAATTCTTCGGGGACCACATCGTCGGCCCCTAACTGGTGTAATTCTTCCAACTCGCGCAGATAGCGGGTCCTCACCACAATGTGGAGTTTGGGGTTCAGCCCCCTTGCCACCTGAACCGCGCGGCGGGCCATGAAGGGGTCGGAAATCGCCACCACCAGGACCCTCGCGTCCTCCACTTTCACATGGCGAAGGACGTGGGGATTGGTCGCATCGCCATAATAGAGCGAGACTCCGTGCTGCGCCTCCCGACGCACCGTATCCCCATCCAGATCCAAGGCAATGTACGGGACCTCCGTTTCGCTCAGGACGCGGGCCAGATTGCGCCCGTTCAAGCCATAACCCACGATAATGACGTGGTCCTTGATGCGCAGATGCCGTCCTTCCGTTTCGAGCACATGGGCGGTCGTGCGGTTGGGGAACCAGCGCCGCATGCGCTGCACGGCTTCCACTCGTCGAGCCAGGTGCGGGGACCATTGCATGAGGAAGGGCGTGATAATCATCGAACAGACCGAGACTGCGAGAAAGATTTGATAGGGTGTGCCCGACAGCAGCCGGTTCTCCTGACCGACCTGCGCGAGGATGAAGCTGAACTCCCCGACCTGCGCCAAGGCGATCCCGGTCATGACTGCGGCCCGCGGCGGCGCGGCGACGGCCAACACGGCTCCGGCCCCCGCGATGAACTTTACAACCAGGATCGCGCCCAATAGGCCGGTCACCAGCCCGGGGTACTGCAACAGGATGTGCCAGTCCATCAGGATGCCGATCGACACAAAGAAGAGACTGTTGAAGCTGTCGCGGAAAGGCAGCACCTCCGCCATGGCTTGATGGCTGTACTCAGACTCTGAAATGACTAGCCCGGCGATGAAGGCTCCCAAGGCGAGCGAGAGCCCGCCCAATGAGGTGAGCCAGGCGATGCCGAGACAGAGCACAATGATCGTCAGTAAGAACAGCTCGCGGCTCCGGCTGCGCACAATGTGTTCCAATACTTTGGGAACCGCATACCAGGCGGCGGCTACAACGAGACCCACCACAATGGCGGCTTTCGCGAGGGTCATAAGAATGGCGACCACCGCGCCTCCGTCCGAGCTGGCCAGAATGGGAGCGAGCAGGATCATCGGCACGACGGCCAGATCCTGGAAAATCAGAATGCCGATCGCCGCGCGGCCATGGAAGGAATCGCTTTCCCCGCTCGCCGCCAGGGCTTTGAGCACGATGGCCGTGCTGCTCAGGGACAGCAGAAATCCCCAGAAAACCGCCTGTTGCCAGGGCAGCCCCGCAGCCACCGATGCCAGCCAGACGATCAAGACGACCGCGCCAACCTGGATCGGCGCGGCGATGAACAAGAGCCGTCGCAACGAGGCGAGTTGGACCAGCGAAAATTCAATGCCGATCGTAAAGAGCAGGAGCACCACGCCGATTTCCGCCAGGATCTGGACCGTCCCGATATCGGAGATCAGATTAAATCCGTGGGGACCAATCAGGGCACCGGCTACCAGAAACCCGGCGATGGATGGCAACCGGAATTGGTGAAAGACAAAGACGACCGCGATTGAAACGGTGAAGATGACCAGCAGATTCCCCAGCACACCGTAGTCAGTCATATAAGTCGCAGTCATCCTTGGCGGTTCGTCCCCTATTGCATGCGGAACATCGCGATGTCGATGGGTGACCTGTGGGTAAGACCATGAGACAATCAGCACATGATGAATGATGGCGCTACGCAGGATACCTTAGGCCGCTATGAGGGACAAGGCATAGCTGCTTGTCCGAAAGGGCGGACGTGAACACAGAGTGGCGACAGGACATGAACCGGGCCATCATTTTCGATTTCAACGGCGTCCTGGCCGATGATGAAGCCGCCCATGTCGTCTGCTTTCAACAGGCACTCGCCGAGTACGGGCTGACGTTGACGGCCGAAGAGTATTACGGGACCTACTTGGGCATGGATGAACGGACCTGCACGAGCCGCCTACTCATGGCACGGGATGGACGGGGCCATGATGCGGAAGTCAACCGCATCATAGAGCGCAAAATCGACTTATTCCGGCACTACGCGGCGGAGCACAAGCCCCGGCTGTTTCCCGGCGTGGTGGCGTTCGTGAAGCAAGCGCGGTCCCAGTTCCGTTTGGCCGTGGCTTCCGGCGGACGGCGGGAGCAAATCGACTCTGTGCTCGCCGGAACCGGGATCGAACAGGACTTCGACCTCATCGTGTCTGCGGATGACTGCGCCGTCGGCAAACCGGATCCGGCTGTGTATCTGTCGACTCTCCAACGGCTCAACGACAGGCGAGCCCTTCGCCCGCTTCTCACGGCACAGGACTGTCTGGTCATTGAAGATTCCAAGGCCGGAATACAAGCCGCCCATGCAGCCGGAATGGCCGTGCTCGCATTGGCCACTACCTACCCGCCTGAGCAGCTTGGAGAAGCCGATCATATCGTTCCTGACCTACAACAGCTCCGTCCCGAAGAGGCGTGGTTATGTGGCCGGCGCAAGCTCATGCGATGAGGCTGCCTCCGAAACCCTGGACTGGATCTCCCCTCCAAAGAGGCATAGACTGACGATCTGGGCATTGCGTAGGGTGTGCCTGCCACTCACGCGAACGACCACGGGGCGATGAGGCAGTAACCGTTTTCGCCATACCGTTGTGGAGGTGCCCCATGCGGCTGATGTCTCCCTCGTTGGTTATTGCCGCGACCCTCGTGGCCAGTGCTACACCTGCCGCGTTAGCTGACACCCCTCCGGTGACCACAGAACCCATCACCACCTGGGAATGTGCACAAGCCGACGGCACGTCGCTCTATACGAACAAAGAAACAGCAGGTTGCCGTCCCATGGCGCTCACGCCCCTGTCGGTAGTGCCCGATCTCGACCATATGCCGACGATCCCGCGCACCGTTGCAGCCGGCCCGCGTTATCAAGTGCCTTCCTATAGCGATCCCTCTCAGAGCGGCGATCGGCAGGCGGTGCCGGATTGGGCTCGAGATTGGCGTGCGCGTATCGCCCCCGGAGAATCGATCCAAGAGGAAGTCTGTACTCTCTACTCGGAATGGCTGCAGCTGGTTCAAAGAACCCGGGGGGGATTCTTCTACGGATCCGATCCGTCTTACGGAGGAGACCTAACCGGCCGCAACCAGCGGGGCCCCAGCTACTCCTTCTACGACAACACGCGGTACATGGCCCTGTCGAGGATGTTTGGAACGGGGTTCGTGCCGGTGGGTTGCCCCTAGATCTCGGGCCCCTATCGGGGGCAGGACGCCTTGATCCGCCGATCTTTTTCTAGACTCGATAGAACTCGCGATACCAGGTGACAAAGCGCGGAATGCCGACTTCGATGGGTGTGGCGGGCTTGAATCCGACGTCCCGCGCAAGATCGTCAATGTCTGCGTACGTCGCCGGCACATCGCCCGGTTGGATCGGCATCAGTTTCTTGTCCGCCTTCTTGCCGATGGCCTCCTCCAACACCTCGATAAAGCGCAACAGCTCCACCGGTTGGTGATTGCCGATGTTGTAGACGCGGGCCGGTGCGGCGCTGGTCCCCGGGTCCGGCTTATCGCCGGACCATGAGGCATTCGGCGTGGCCGTCTGATCGAGGGTGCGAATTACGCCTTCGACGATATCGTCCACATAGGTGAAGTCGCGTTTCATCTTGCCGTGATTGAACACCTCGATCGGCGTCCCTTCCAGAATCGCCTTCGTGAAAATGAAGAGCGCCATGTCGGGCCGTCCCCATGGCCCGTAGACGGTAAAAAAGCGAAGACCGGTGCAGGGCAGCCGATAGAGATGCGCATAGCAATGCGCCATTAATTCATTGGCCTTCTTGCTGGCCGCATAGAGCGAGACGGGATGATCCACATTGTCGTGGATCGAAAACGGCATGTGCGTGTTCCCGCCGTACACCGAACTGGATGAGGCATAGACCAAATGCTCCACGCGGCCGTGGCGGCAGCCTTCCAGAACGTTCATGAAACCTTCGATGTTGCTCTCCGTGTAGGCATGGGGATTCACAAGCGAATAGCGGACCCCCGCCTGCGCCGCCAGATGGACCACACGCCGGATCGGTTGGTCGGCAAACAAGTCCCGCATCCCCTGACGGTTAGCCAAATCGAGCTTGACGAAACGAAAGCGCTCGTGCGGCGTGAGCTGCGCCAGGCGCGCTTCTTTCAAGCGCACGTCGTAATACTCATTGAGGTTGTCGAGGCCGATGACGTGATCGCCCCGATCCAACAACCGCTTGGTCACGTGACAGCCGATGAACCCGGCTGCGCCGGTGACCAGAATAGGAGCTGTCGATCCGCTCATGTGGACTCCTTCGAAATGGGAAATGCGTTATGCGCGTCCGCCTGACTTCATGAACGGCGGTTCACCGTGATCCAACCGATATAGATTCAAGGGCAGCAGCGAGTCCCGCGTGCCGATCACGTCCAGGCGACCGGTGCGCGTGGCGCGATAGATATCCAAGGCCCGCGCGTAATGATAGGCGCAGTCCTGCGGGGCCAGCAGATCTTTCAGCTTTTCCGGCCTCTCCCAATGGGCCGTCAGCAAGGCCGTGCGGGCCGGGTTGCGCTCGCTGAACATGAAGGAGAGATGATCGGGATACCATTCCGCTCCCCCCGTCGCATAGGAGACGAACAGCGTGGCCTGCGCTGCGGCGCAGAGTTCCGCGAGGTAGGTATTCGTCAAATATCCGTTTTCCCCGACGTCCAGCCATTTCCCCGGAGGGGACAACGACGCATGCGCCGCATGACTTCTGATTTCAAGCAACTGTTGCTGAGAGGCGCAGACGAGGCGAATCGGACCGTACTTCTCCGCCAACCGTTGGATGACGCCGTCCTTCAGCGCGGAGCGGCCGCTGTTCGTCGGGCCGCTGTCCGCATGGACGAGCACATTGTGCCCTCGATCGGTCACCAGATAACAATTCCTCGGCATTTCCACATCGCAGGGGTCTTCCCCGTAGAATGGCACCGACACGACGGCCCCGCCCTCGAACGGCCAGCTCTCTCCGTGGGCCAACTCGATCACGCGACCGAAGCCCAGTTCACGCAACAGCGACAGATAATCATAATAGAGGTGTTTGCGATTGCGCCGGCTCGGCACGATGATGGGGGTGTCCTTGGCGAGATGCAGTAACGTACGGGGGTCCACATGATCGTCGTGGTCATGGGTCAAAAAGACGACCGCCGGCTTGGGCACAAGCCCGCCCCAGAGTGATGGCACGGTGGATTCCGCAAACCAGGGCAACAGCCAGGGATCGAAGAGAAAGATCTGATCCCGTTGGCGGTACAAGAGGGCCGCATGGCCCAGATGCACCAGGTCCTGGTCCTGCACAACGCTGAACCAATGTTGCCGGATGGAGCTTGCTGGCGACGTGACGAGACAGTCGTATTGCTGGAGGGCCTCCATCATCCGCGTGAGAAAGCCCTGGGCATCCCGAGGAGCCGCCAGAACGACCGTTTGGATCTCTTCGCTATGATGGGTCCCATCCAACAGCCCGAGGACTTTCCCGACGAGAGGTCCCAGCGGGCGCTGCTCGAATCCCAGCGGAATGGCCTGACGTTTGACCGAATGAAAGATTCTGAGTCCGCCGTTCGTGACTCTCGCCGATTTCGTCGGATCTGTCGAAAATTCCCATTGAAAGGCGCCGTCCGGTTTCCGGCCGCATCGGATATGTTGGCCAAGATAAGGCCGCGAGCGGATCAATTCGGCATAGGCATCCTCCAGCCGCCGCGGCCGATCCGGGTCGTCTAACGGCGCGCGTTTTGCGAACACGTCGCTGATCGCCGTGTCGATGGAGCTGGAGAGCAGGCTGTGCGCTTCATGCAGGCTTCGCACAACCTCGGGCGCCACGCCGCCGATGAACGGAAACGGGCCGGGCGCCTCGCCGCTTTCCAATTGCACCCAGCACCAGGGAGCGAGACTCACATAGTGGTTGCGCGGCAGGCGGTCCCAGAAGTTCATACTCGTGACACGGGATGCGAGGCCGGTGATGCGCAGGCAACGGCTCTATAGGCGTTCAACTGATGAGGGCTCATGGATGCCTCTTGGCTTCCCAGGTGACCTGGCTGATCGTCGGTTCATAGAGCGCCTGGATCACGTTGCCGTCGGGGTCCGCAAAATAGAAGGAATAGCTGCCGTCCCGATGCTGTTTGGGCGGTTTGACCAGGGTACCGCCCAGCGATTCCACGGCCTCCGCGACTTGCTGATACAGCGAGTCCACGGCTTGCGGGCTGTCCAGGATCACCCCCACATGATCGAGGAGTTGATGCCTGGCCGGTTGATAGGCGGGCAGTTCATCCGCGGCAATCTGGTGCAGCGCCAGATTGTCGGACCCCGAGCTGAAATACACATTGTCCTGATCCGGCTCCCACACGACGCGCATGCCGAGCAGTCGTTCATAGAAGCGGCGCGACCGCGGAAGGTCCGTCACGCGTAGCGCGAGATGGCGCAGGCCCCGATGGAGCGGCATAGTCATGGTCATTCAACCGTGTTGCTATAGTAGGTGTCGACTCGATATCCCGTCAACGAGAAATCCATCCCGTCACCAGCGGCCGCCGCGCGGGATCGCCCTGTCTCTTTTTCCAGGCGCTATGTTACGATACGCGCATCCACGAACTGATTTCAGCAAAGGAGCACTGAACCATGTTGGCGTACGTGATGTCGGGCGTGCTGGTCATGTTGAGTTCGACCGTGGTCCTTGCCGTTGATTCGCCCGCTGCGGCCCCGGGCACAGGGCCGGCGGGGAAGGATGGAGCGCCCCTGGTGCTGATCCCCGCCGGCTCCTTTCCGATGGGCGTACCGCAGGGCGATCGCGACGGCGGTCGTGACGAATACCCCCGCCATGACGTCTATGTGGATGCCTTCTATGTTGATAAGTTCGAAGTGACCAACGGCCAGTATCTCGCCTTCGTGAAAGCCACCGGCCACCGCGTTCCGCAGAACCCCAGGAACGCCACGCGCAACCTGTGGCAGGGCGATACCATTACTGAGTCGCTGACCGACCGCCCGGTGATCAACGTCGATTGGGCGGATGCGGATGCCTACTGCAGGTGGGCAGGCAAACGGCTCCCGACGGAAGCCGAGTGGGAAAAAGCCGCCAAGGGCACGTCGGACCGCCGTTTCCCGTGGGGCAATGTGGAACCGACCAGCAAGCATTTGAATTTCAATCAACAGTGGATCGGCGAGAAGACCTTGATGCCCGTCGGCAGTTATGAGGCCGGGAAGAGCCCCTTCGGCGTCTACGACATGGCGGGCAACGTCTGGGAATGGGTCCACGACTGGTACGATGCAAAATATTATGAGAAAAGCCCTGCCAAGAATCCGAAAGGTCCCGAGACCGGCACCAAGCGGGTCCTCCGCGGCTCAGGCTGGCAGAACGAGACGCCGACCGTGCGCATTTTTACGCGTGTGGATAGCGATCCGACAATCCGCAATGAATCCACCGGCTTTCGGTGCGCCATGGATGCACCGGCCAAGTAGGGCGGCCTATGAACGACAAGGGGTTATCCGGCCTGACGGTGGCCGCCTTTGAAAGTCGCATGGCGGCGGAGCTCGCCCGGCTCATCGAACGCTACGGTGGACGCCCGCTGGTAACCCCGGCCTTGCGGGAACTGCCGCTTCAAGACAATTCAGCCGCGTTGAAGTTTGGCGTCCGCCTGACGGCCGAGCGCATCGATATCCTCATTCTGCTCACCGGTGTCGGCACCACGGCCCTCTTCGACCTCCTGAAATCCCGCTATCCCTGGTCGTCCATTGTGGCCGCTCTCAAACAGACGGCGATTGTGGCACGCGGGCCCAAACCGGTGGCGGCCTTGAAAGCCTTTCACCTGCAGCCGACCTTGACCGTTCCTGAACCCAATACCTGGGTCGATCTGATCTCTACATTGGATGAATACCGTCCGGTGAAGGGCTTGCGCGTGGCGGTGCAGGAGTACGGCGCGCCGAATCCGGATTTGTTGGAAGCCCTGCACCAGCGGGGCGCCGAGGTCTTTCCCGTACCGATCTATAAATGGGCGCTGCCCGAAGATCTCGCACCGCTGCGACGCACGTTGGATCAGGTGCTGGCCGGCGACGCGCAGGTGTTGCTGATTACCAACGCCGCGCAAGTCGACCATGTGATGCGGATTCTAGAGCAGGATGGAAAAGTGGAGCCGTTTCGAGCGGCCTTGAGCGGGATGGTGATCGCCTCGATCGGGCCCACGGCCAGTGAATGCCTTCGCCGCCATCGCTGGCCCGTCACCTTCGAACCGTCACATCCCAAAATGGGCGTGTTGATCAAGGAGCTGTCGGAGCGAGCTTCGTCACTTCTGTAGGCTGGACGAGCCCCCTACTAAGAGGTCCCGAGGGGAGCCTGACTCATCAGGCTCCCCTCGGCTTCGTTGAAGCTACTTCCCGGACACAGCAACCGGCTTGGCTTGCCCGAAATCGTTCGCACCAGCCTGTTGGGTCCCTACTTTCCCACCGGTCAGCGGCTTGATCCGCTGATCGCCTGCCGGCAGCACTCGCAAATACCCCCACTGTCCCGATTGGGAATACGGGAGCCGTTGATTGCTCCAGACATAATCCCCATGCATGCGGAATGGGCCACCGGCGCTCGGGATAAACGCATCGAGCGTCTCGGACCCCGCGAATTCCACCACGCTGATCATGTCGGCTCCGGGCATAAACGGTTCGATCGGCCATTCATGTCGTTCGACGCTGAACATGCCGTTCTGCTCGTTGCTCGCGCCGAAGACATGGATCCGAACGGGATCCCCGGCATGCGCCTCGATGATAGGCGTCGCCGGATCTTCAGGCTTGTCGACTACGCACGGTTGGAACACCTTGCCCAGGGTGCAGCCGTTACTCTCCCGGAACTTATAGGGTTCGGCGCGGTAGTTCACCGCCGTGAGACCCGCTGTATTCTGCACATAGGGCATGAAGCTGGTCCCAATGATGTTGTCTTCATCCTGGAAGAACAAGGCCACGTCGCGGTAGTTCACGCGATGTTCGTATCCTTGAATCGTTCGATCCACAATCACGTCGGCCACCCAACTGTTTTTGTTGGAAATGTCCGCGCCGGTCTTGGGATCTCGATATTTCGCGCCCTTGGGCCCGATGACCACCGCCCCGTACAGCCCGCTGCGCGGATTGGTCATCACATTGCCCCAATCCCACACTAATGAGGCCGTCTCACCCAGGAACGGATCCGCATAATAGGTATAGATTCGGCTCTCTCCCGGGGCGACCGTCTGATCGCCGGGATTGTTGCCGACGTTCGCCCCCAACGAATCTTTGGGATCGAACGCCAACCCGATGGCCGAGAAGGAGGCGCGGCTGTCCTTCATCCGGTTCGTCAGCTTCACCTTGAGGCAGTCGCCAACATTGGCACGCAAGGTGAGCGGCATCGGCTGAGCCCCTGTGGCCACGGTCGCCACTTCTTCCTCCAAGACGTAAATCTTGGCGTTCGGATTCACCATCTGAATCGTTCGTTCGAAGTCGACTTCGATGACATCCGGAGCTTTGGGATTCAACTTCATCGCGGGATAATCGATCGCCGTGACGTTGAAACTCTTTACCGGGGCCTCTGCGGGACACACCGCCAGCGGCTTCGGCATTTCATCCCGCCGGCTATATCCGGCGGGCAGTTTCTGAAGGTCAGGAACCTCCTGGTCCAGAACCCGCATGATGCCCCAGGCACCCTCGGAGAACTTGGACGCACGACCGTTGAAGTGGATATAGTCGCCCGGCTGGAGCCGCGGGCCACCAGCTTGCGGGACCACGAGGTCGTACCGTTCGGCAATGCCGATATGAATGGAATTCTTCCGGTTGGCGTCCCCTGCATAGCGCTCAGTGAGGTACGTATGACCGGAAAGCGTCCAAACCATCGTCTCGTTGGCCATGGTTTGCAACAACCGGAAGACCACCGTGTCTCCCAGATAGGCTCGCACCATCGGCGTATAGGGATCCCCATGGACCGCGCTGCTGAAGAGCTGCGACTGGTCTGGATTGGCTCGTAAGCGACCCGCAATCGGCTCGGCCTTGAAGTTCAGTCCGCCTCCGGTCGTATGGGTTCCGCCGTTCAGGAAGGACATCGGCGTCATGAGTATATGCTCGGGCATCGGGAACGAAACCGTCTTACCCGCCTCGAGTGCCACTTCAATGGGCTGTCCTGGAGGATTGCCCGCGGTCACGATGTTCACCGTGTGCGGCACGGTGTCGTTCAATTGGACCATGAGTTCACGGAAGCTTCCGTTCACGCCATAGCCCACCGGCTCCACCGTCCGAATGTCGGCGATGGGTCCGCTTCTGATGGGCTTCCCCGTCTTGGGATCATGATAAGTGGACCCAACCGGCTCAATGATGATCGTGCCGAATCCGCCATGCGGCCAGGTCACCCGGCCCAGCGCATGGTCGTGCCAGAAGACGGTCCCAACGTCCGAATCGACCCAGAACCGTTGCCGGACAAACTCGACCGTCACGATATCCTTGACAGGGTGATCATGCTTCAGTGGCCGATAGAGCGTGATCGTGTTGCCTTTCACGGACTTCACGCGGCCGATCTCGTTCCCTTCGACGTTATCCGCGCCGATGAGGAGTTCCACGTTCGGTTGGTAGAGGCCGGCGTTCTTGAGCGTAATGACCCGATCGCCCTTCTTGGCCGCCTTCGTGAACGTGGTGTTCATCGGCACGGGCAGCCCCTTCTTGTTGGCAATTTTATCGAGCATGGTGAACGGTCTGACCGATTGCTCATAGGAGAATCCGGTAATGACGCCGTCCGACGATTGATTGTCGAACTGCAAGAAGTGCCAATGCGTATTGATCTTGGACGACTGGAAGTTAATGTGATCGTCGTCCAGCCATTCGCTGGTCAACATCCAATCGATGCAATCATAAATATTGGCGCGCACGACCAACGGATACTTCACGTCGCTCTTCCGGACTTGGGCTTCCTCTTCATGGAGGACATAAATGAGCCCGTCCTTGTCGACGATCGCCGGCTCACTGCCCTGCTTATCCGCCAGCGTCATCGGGGTCTGGATGAAGTGCACGTTGTACTTTTTCGATCCGGCGTTTTCCGGACACATGCTCCAGCGGCCGTTCTCGCCGGGCTTTGCCGGGTAAGAGCTGGGCAAGCCATCGTCGTCCAGATGGATCATATCCAGCCAGGGAGAAGGATTATGGTTCTGCGAAAACGGCACACGCCGCCCGAAGTGCGGCTTCAGATGGGGCCAGGCCACTTTGCCCGTGGCCGCCTCAAAGACGATCGGCAGCCGCTGCCCCGGGGTCGCCGACTGGTACCGAGGATTCGGCACGGCGTTTTCCCGTTCCGTCATGGCGCGATTGCCCTGCCAGGCCCAATCCAAGACACTCGCATCGTACGCGAGGGTCTGTCCCCTTTCATCGTCCTTATGACCGGGCTTGCCCTGAGGCGGCAACTGCATGGTCACCCAATCCTTGACCGTGACCACGGCCGGGTCGGATTTCCAATTCGTCTTCCCTTTCTCGATAATCTGGAACTTCTTGCCGAACCAATCGAGCGTCTTCCCGATGAGCTCATCCGAGCTGACTCCGGCTTTGATGCGACCGGTACGATCGGGAAGCTCCCGCAGATCAGGCATCACATCGTTGTGATACTCACCCTGCTGCAGCGTGTTGTAGACACGCCAGTACCCCCACATGCCCGCGATGTAGTGATGCGCCACGTGGCAATGAAAGAGAAAATCGCCGGCCAGCTGCTGACAGAGCCCGGAACCGCATTCGGTTTCCAAGTCCATGGTCTCGGACGGTCCGATGACTTCCACGTCGACCCGGTCTGATTTCATACGAATGACCGGATACTTGACCGGCCCGTTCTTCGCGGCATGCCAGAGCGGCATTTCATCGATCGCCCGCGGGCTCCGTGGCCAGCGGATGGAACCGCCATGAGGATGGTGGGAATGGAAGACTTCGGAGCCGCCATGGACCAGGCGGAATTTCGCCGGGTCGCCCAAATAGCTGCGCGGCACCGTCGTGGCCGGATCGCCGAAGGTATAGGCGCTGTACGCCATCGACTCGTCTTCAAAACCGAAGTATTCGTGCTGCGTCTGCATATTATCGACGCCGAACGGTTCGCTCCGGTAATTGAGCGCCCGCGCAACCGGCCGGTACACATCGGTCAACGGATCGCGCTGCGGGATGAAGTCGCCCTTCTTATTCAAGGGCCGGAAGGCCTCGTCGCCGACTTCATGATACATCAGCACGAACTCCCGGAAATCGGGACCGGCCCCGTTCTTGATGATGGCCTGCCACCCGCTTGTCAGGGGAGTCGCCTCGCCGCTGCCCAGCGGGTCGAGGTATTCGGACCCTTTGGGCTCGATCACGAACGTGCCGAAAAGCCCCATGACGGTCAATTCCCGATCGTTGCTGTAGGAGTGAAACTGCCGTCCGCCTTCCTGTTGGGTCGGCGGGATGTACCACTCCAGGTTTACGGCCTTGCCTTGGCCTGCGATGCTGTCCGGATTCGTCGTGGTCGCGGGCTGCCCGGTGGAGGCCACGATCATGCTGGAGCCGTGGACGTTGAGACTGACCTCCTCACCCCCCTCGAGCTGGTTGCGCAAGGTGATCTTCACGCAATCGCCCTGGTTTCCCCGGATCGCAAGCGGCTGGATCCATTGACTCTGCAAGCCGTTTTTCACCGCGCCTGGGTCATAGCCGTCCTTGTCACGAGCCTCGCGGTTCTTTGTTTCCTCCTCGCGCACCTTGTCGATATTCTCGGTGAGGACGTACATGTAGCCGGGATAGAAGTCCAACCACATGTTGAGCGAGATTTCGACGTTGATCGCCGAGATATCGTATTGCCGGACCGGGGCCGAGGCAGGACAGCGCCCGCCCTGCGTCGACACCGGCTCCACGCCGGAATTCGACATCAGCAGGATATCCTGATTGCCCGCGCCATACTGGTGCATCATCGTCATGTTGTTATAGAAGCCGCCGGTGCGCTGGGCCTCGGCATCCTGCTGCATCTGCTGCATGATGCGATGATGCTGGAGTTCGACCATGGCGCTCCGCCCGGGCGTGCCCTCCATGACATCCTCGACGATCGTTTGTCCCTTGAGCTGCTGAGCCCACGCCATGTTGGGTGACGGCTCCGCGGCTCCCTCATGCGCCGCATGTTGCGCCGCCGCCTCGCTGCCCGCTAAGGCGAGCGCTGCGCTCCATAGGACACTTGCTACTACCCGACGATGTTGGCCCAGCCTCCGCTTCATAATGTCCTCTCCCTGTCCGGCCTTGATAGATTTCATACCCTGGTCACCTGGCGCTTGTCCCAAACTCGGCGTGCCACCTTCACTACATTCCTCCTCATTAGCCGCGTACTGGCCTCTGATCCGTACGAGCGGGCCCTACCCCTTCGCTGCTCCGATTTTGATGAATCGGCTGAAACCCTCTCGGGAGCCCCTCATCTTGGAATCGATAAAGTCTGGCAGAGGCCAACTGCGTTGGAGGGATTCTCAGGAGGCCAGTCCATCTTCTCCCCGCTCCTCTGCCAGACAAGTCGTCATTATTCCGTACTTCAATGCTTCCCTTGGCTTGATCGGCCATCTTGAACGGGGAAGCCATACCGTGACACTGCTAAATTCCCCGGCTCTGAGCGAAGCTTTGGCCCTGCGGGATAGCAACTGATGTGCCACTGATCTACGTCAGGACCTCTATGTAATATGCGCCTAAATGGCGGCTTTCGTGCGCTTTCTATACCTTTGAAGGAAGAGAGAAGGATGATGCATCGCTATAAGTCGCGATATATCGCGACTTATAGCTAAAAAGCGCGATATATCGCGGCGCCACAAAGACAAATCATTCACATCAGGGGAAGATGGGCCGGACGACGGACCCCGAGCTTCTTCAGGCGGCTGCGTAACGTGCTGGGGTTCATGCCGAGTCGAGACGCCGCCCCTTGGGGGCCATAGATCCGCCAGCGGGTGGTTTCCAAGACCTGGACAATATGCCGGCGC
>CBDIWP010000069.1:0-19709 GCA_965285945.1 uncultured bacterium
AGTTCGATAAGCCAACCGCCGCCTGGGTCAAGGACCGAATGTGGCATCCCAGCCAACAGGCAACTCAACTCAAAACCGGCCAACTTCTCATGACCCTCCAAGTGGCAGACACCCGTGAGCTGTTGGGATGGATTTTGAGCTTTGGCAGCGGCGTCCAAGTACTCAAACCCGAGCGGTTGCTAAAAGCCGTTCAGGAGGAAGCCAAAAAGCTACTCGCCGCCCAGTGACCTCGGATGTCACGCCAGGCCCTCCTTGTCATGAGCCTCGTCCCGATAAGCTATTGAAATACTGCCTTTCTATTCGGTCCTGCCTCTTGTCATCGATTCGGACCTGGTGTGTCACGGCCTACCATTAAGATTTCGGTCATCTCACAGAGGAGGTGATCCGATGAACGACCAGAAGAATCAACAGGCCGGTGGAGGAAACCTTCTGTAGCTCCGCTCCCAATATAGGACAAGACTGTCTTTAAGCTGCGCAGTTTCGTGAAAGGCGAGCTTTCCACTGCCACCGATATCGTCGGCCGCCGACTCGATCTGCTGAGGCATTCGCTTGAATCACTGGCGGGATCAGATGATCCAGCAGGGGATGGCCACTGTTCCCAGCGGGTCTGGGGGTAGGCGTGGGAGGATCTCAGTGGAGACTCGTAGCGTCATTCGGGTACCGTTCTTAAGCGCTTCGCCCAAATCGAAGTCGTGGGGAAGCCGGAGACGGCGAGGAGGCATTGATTCGTGTCGGTACACTGATGCCATCACTGATATTCATGGACATCAACATGCCGAGGATGAATGGTGTGGAATCGACCAGACGGATAAAAAGCAGCTATCCCGACGTCGTAATTATTGGGCTCACCGTCAATGATGACATGACGACATTAACCCTCATGCAACAGGCCGGCGCATGCACAATCGTTAACAAAAAACGAATGTTTGATGACATTGGCGGAGCTATCCAAATCGGGATGGAGTTATTGAAGCAACCGGAAAATGGCTACAGTACGCAGTTAGATGCACCATCTGAGGTCGATGATTTTCCTTTTGATCGAGCAACTGTCCCACCCCCTGCTGAACCTGTAAACTGAATCACTCCAGCTTCGGTTAGAGCGTCCCCAAGAGCTCGTCGTATTCCGAAGCTCAACCAAGCAGAAATGACCAGTCATCCTAAGAGCCTCATTAATTACCCAACCTTCTCGTTCCTTCTGAATGCCGGACAAGGCAAAGATTGTGCGGGAGATCTTTCAAATGTTCGCGTATGGGCCGGCGTCAAATACTGGTCTAATTGGCGGAAATGGAATTGAACCTCGTCCGCGGAGGAAGCCGAACTCATATGCATGGCCGCTATGTGGAGACGCCTTCGAATGCCGGGTCGTCGGCTTCCTGATGGTCCGGGGCCCCCGAGATTTAGGGCACAAACGTAATGGCTTGCGCCACCACTTCGTGCTTGCTGCGCTTCTGCCCATCTTCGGTGTCCCACCGGCGCTGTTGCAAGCGCCTGTCGACCAAGATGCCGCTGCCTCTGGTATCTTGGCGGCGCGGGTTAGAAGCAGGGAGGGCGTGCGCTGGCGGTCGAGTGACAGGTCTGAGCCGCTGCGGATGGTGCAAGCAGCCTCGGATCGATGTAGTGGTAGAAGGCTCCTGGCGTATAGCTAGGCTTATGCCAATCCCTGGTGGTAGCGGCTTGGATTATATCTTTCCGTGCCTGCCAATCGTCGTAACAGGCGAAGGGATCCGTCGTGTGGGCGCACACCTTCTCCCTGTAGCCGGTGCCCCACGCGAGCTGTTGGACGACGGCAGCCTGATGACTATGGCGGGGCGTTTCAGCTGCGAGGTTGCGTCCTCCTGGCGGACCACCGCTGCTTCCACGAAGGACAGGAGGTCTTCGCGCCGGAAGCGGAGGGTGCCTTGAATCTTGAGCGTGGGATCGCCTGGCGCAACGCCCAGCCGTAGACGCGGAGCCAGGCGGCCCGAATTGTGTTTCATCGTGGGAAAGGGCCCAAACCAGGCCCATGCTGACTGCTCGAAGAACCGTTAGGTGAACCGCGGTAGCGCGCGCCGCTCCCGGGCCGCTTGTCACTGAGCAACTCGTAGCGTCTTGATCCCAGCACGCACTCCTATCTAAACTGCCCCGGTCCAGAAGAGGAATTGACTATGTCGTCTTCGCGCCCCACATCGATTTGCGGCAAAGAAGTCCCTACCGAGCCACCAACACTGAGCGGTGCTCCTAGGACATGGCCCCAGATTCTGTTCGCGGCATGCGGCCGCGTCGCGCAACGTGGTCGGATGCTAGAAGGCTCCCTTCTGGCACTCGCACTCGGGCTGTTTGCCCTGGATCTCGAGCTACGGCTGGGGGCGGCGCCGGAAATGTTGTATGTCGCGGTGGTGTATTTCTCCCTCTGGTCTTCGGGCCGGCAGTTTCCGCTGATGATCACGACTGTGTGCACCGGCTTGACTCTGGCGGGATTTGTTCTGTCGCCGGCCGGCGGGGCGGTCAGGATCGACTTGGCGAATCGACTCTTTTTGGTCGTGTTGCTATGGATCACACTGGAGCTGGGCCTGACCAGACGCGAGGCGCATCAGGCGCTGCGCGAGTCCCATGACGAGTTAGAGCGCGGGGTGCGGCAGCGGACGAGCGAACTGACCCATGCGGTGGGCTTGCTCCAGGACGAATTGCTGCAGCGGACGAAGGCCGAGCGATTGCTGGCCGAAAGCCGTGAACGATACCGGCTCCTGTTTGACCATGCGCCGTATCCAATGTGGATCGTGGATCTGGACACCCTCGCGTTTCTGGACGTCAATGAGACCGCCGTGCGTCATTACGGCTATTCGAGGGAGGAGTTCCTCTCGATGACGATCAAGGATATCCGTCCGGCCGAGGATGTGTCAAAACTGCTGAAAGCTTTGCCGCTGATCGGAGATACTCCGAGAGCGGAGGGCATGTGGCGGCATCGAAAGAGGGACGGGTCGCTCATCGACGTCGAACTCGGTTTATACTCGTTCACGAGTGACGGCCTTCGGGCGCGGCTCACCGTGGTGAACGATGTCACGGAGCCCACGCGCATCACCCGCGAACTGAAGGAAAGCGAGGAGCGTTTCCGTCGGATCTTCGACGGTGCGCCGATCGGAATGGGCATCGTCGGGGTCGATTGCCGGTTTCTAAAAGTCAACGAGGCATTCGGCGAGATGCTGGGGTATCGCCCGTCCGAGCTGATCGGGATGTCGTTCAGGGAGATCACCCATCCAGGCGATAGCGAGGTTGACCTCCGGCTGGCGGAGGAGGTGTTGCACGGCACGCGCCGTTCGTATCACATCGAGAAGCGCTATCTGACCAAGGCCGGCGGAGTGGTCTGGGGGCAGTTGACCGTCACCGCGTTCCGCTATTGCGAAGACGGGCCGATCTTCGCCTTAGGAATGGTCGAGAACATTACCGAACGGAAACGGGCTGAAGCCCTGCGGGAGCGGTTGGTCGGCAAGATTATGGTGGCGCAGGAAGATGAGCGTCGGCGGGTCGCGCGCGAGCTGCACGACGGCATCGGACAGATCTTGACCTCGCTCGCGGTGGGGCTCCGGTCGCTGGAGGAAGCTGGCGCGATGGAGCAGGCGGCGCCTCAGGCCAAGAGGCTGCGACGGATCGCTGCCGGGGCGATCGACGAAGTGCGCCGCATCGCACGGGGACTGCGGCCCAGCGTGTTGGACGACTTGGGCCTCACGGAGGCGCTCCGTCAATATGCGCGCGAGTACCAACAGACTCATGGCATTGCGGTGGACGTCCACGTGGACGGGTTGACAATTGACCGCTTGCCGAGCGCGGTGGAGACGACACTGTACCGGGTCATCCAGGAAGCCTTGACCAATGCGGCCAGGCATGCGGCGGCTAAGACGGTCAGCGTGGTGTTGCACTGCATGTCTGCGAAAGTGAAAGCCGTCATCGAAGACGACGGCTGTGGATTTGAAGTGGATGGTGGCGGCACGGCCTGCGGGCCGGTCGGGCTCGGCATCCAGAGCATGCATGAACGGGCGGCGCTGCTCAACGGCACGGTGGCGATCGAATCGGCGCCGGGCAAAGGCACGTCCGTCTACGTGCAGATCCCGCTGAGGGAGGGGACATGACGACGATTCGCGTACTGCTGGCGGACGACCATGCGGTGCTGCGCACTGGCCTGGCGATGCTGTTGAATGCCCAGCCTGACTTGGATGTCGTGGGTGAGGCCGGAGATGGCGAAGAGGCCGCGACCCTGGCGCGGGAGATCCAGCCGGACGTGGTGATTATGGACCTCACGATGGGGGGCCATTCCGGGCTCGAAGCGATCGCGATGATCCGGCAGGCGCACCCTGCCATGCGTGTGCTCGTTCTGAGCATGCACACCGATGTCTCATACGTCCGCACCGCGCTGGCCGCCGGCGCTACGGGATACGTCCCCAAAAGCGTTGCCGATGCGGAACTGTTGACCGCCGTACGGGCGGTCGCTAAGGGTCGCATATTCGTCGATTTGGCGGTCACCGATACGGCGCTTCGAGAGGAATCCATGGGGCTGCTGACGGGTCGAGGGGATCAGCCGTTGGCGCCGATTCATCGGCTCAGCCGCCGGGAGCGTGAGGTGCTGGGCCGGGTCGCACAAGGGTTTACGAATCTGCAGGTGGCCGAGCAGCTGGGGCTCGGCGTCAAATCGGTGGAAACCTACCGGGCGCGGCTCCTCGAAAAACTCGGTTTGCGCACGCGCGCCGAGCTGGTCCGTTTCGCCGTTGGTTCCGGCCTGCTGACACGGGAAGGGCTGGCTCGAATGGAGTAAGCGCCTCTCCTTGCCGGTCGACCGATTCCGCTCCCGCCCTTCGCCATTGTCAGGCTTTCCCCTACAACAGCGTCTGTCCTGTCGGAGTTATCCCGCTATCCATTACCCGAGCGAGCGTGCTATTCGACTCCAGGGCCGATGGGGATCTTGATCATCTATGTTTAATTATTGAGGAGGGGGACCATGGATTCACACATACGTCATCTGACGGTCATGTGGTCGATTTGTTTCGTGGTGGGGTTGTCCGTGGCGGGCTGCACGCATCCGCCTACCACCCGCTCGGGCGTCGTGCACGATATTCGGATCGCCGAAGGGCCGGAACCCGCGGACCTGATCGTCAATCTGGGGGATGAGGTGCGGTGGGTGAATATACGAACGCTTCCCGTACGAGTGGACCTGGTCAATCTTAGACATGAAGACACGTCTTGCGAGCGGGGCTTCTCGAACATGGTGGGGACAGTGCAGGAGTCGGCCATAATCAAAGCCAATGACAGCGCGAGCATCTGTTTCTCCAAAGCCGGCGTGGTCAATTACAACCTCCGCATGGAGTCGGCGCTGCCCGGCGGCCAAGCCATCTCCTCGGGAGTCGTGAGAATCGGGACCATGGGAAAGTAACGTCCCGCTGCTGCTTCTGAATCTTGCGGCGGGGAAGTACAGAACTGAGACCCGGGGTCGTGAGGCAGGCCGATGAAGTGATCCACCGGAAGATCTCGGACGGAGCGAGAGAGGGAGGTACGCGATGGGTCTGAAAGAGTCCTATCAGGAACAGATGGAGGCCCAACTGAGGGAATGGAGCGCCAAGATCGATCAGTTGAAAGCCAAGGCCGATCGAGCCGAAGCCGGCGCCAAGATCGAATATTACAAACAGATCGAAGGGGCGCGGGCCAAAGCGGAGGTGGCCAAAGCCAAGTTGACTGAGTTGAAGTCCGCGAGTACGGAGGCCTGGGAGTCCCTGAAGAGTGGCGTCGAGAGCGCCTGGATCGATTTGAAAACCACGATCGACGGAGCCGCCTCCAAGTTCAAGTAAACGGCGGTCGCTACAAGCATTGCCGCTTACGCCGCGATGCGGGCGAATCCGACAGCCAGCCGCGGAGCGCGACGGGCCTCTTCCTTACGACGTGCGTCCAAAAGACGCTGATGCTTCCGCGGCCGGGCGGAGGCAGCGTGCCACAGTGTTCCCGGCTGACCAAGACGGAGGAACCAATGACGCGAATGACACGATGGGCTGTTGGAACCATATCAGCAGGAATGATGGTGCTGGTCGCGACGATCGCCCTGTCTGCGCCAGAAAAAGATCCGCTGAAGGCGCGTGTGCCCGCGGCGCAAATGGACGAGGCGAAGAAGCTCACTACGCCATTGTTCAAACAGGCTAAGAGCGCGCCGGCAAAGATGGTAGAGGAGGGGAAAGCCCTCTACGAGGGCAAGGGCGCCTGTTTCAACTGTCACGGCAAGAGTGGCAAGGGCGACGGCATGGCCGGCGCCATGCTCGATCCGGGGCCGCGCGATTTCACCAACTGCGCGTTTCAAAAGGCGCGCACGGACGGCGAGCTTCTCTGGACGGTCAAAAACGGCATTCAAGGAACCGGCATGGTGTCGCTGTCCCCCGCCGCGGTGAGCGAAGAGGAAGCCTGGAAGATCATTGCGTACGTGCGGAGCTTCTGTAAATAGTGAATCTCGCGCGCCAAGGGGACCGAGAGAAGGCTGGCGGCTGGATCGATATCACGGTGCCGCTTAGAGACGGCATGGTGCACTGGCCGGACAACCCGCCGGTCCGGATCACGCGGCTGTTGGACATGCGGCGCGGCGACGACTGCAACGTGACGGCATTGTCCCTGGGGGTGCATACAGGCACCCACATGGACGCGCCGGCGCATTTTCTCCCCGCCGGCCAGGGTATGGATGCCATGCCGGCGACAGCGGCCATTGGACCGGCGCGGGTAATCGAGATCCGGGATCCGGAGTCGATCAAGGCTGAAGAGTTGCGCGCGTATCGCATTCGGCGGGGCGAGCGCCTGCTGTTCAAGACCCGCAACTCGCCTCGCTGTTGGAAGACGAATCGGTTCGTCACGGACTTCGTCTATCTCGACGAGGCGGCCGCCCTGTGGCTGGCCGAGCGCCGGGTACGCACCGTCGGCGTCGATTACTTGTCCGTGGCGGGCTTTCATCGCGATCCGGTCATCACCCATACCGTGCTCCTCAAGGCAGGCATCTGGATCATTGAGGGGCTGGATTTGTCGAAGGTCCCGCCCGGCTCCTACGACCTGATCTGTCTGCCCTTGAAGATTGCGCAAGGCGACGGCGCGCCCGCTAGGGCCCTCCTAAAACCCAGGACCAGACGCCCCAAACAAACCAGATAGCCCAGTGCGGACGTGATGGGTGATGCGGTGACGAAATAAACGAGACAGACCAGATAGACCACCCAGACGAGACAAACCAGATGCTCGACACGATCATCATCTTCGGCGCCTCGGGCGACCTTACGTCCCGTCATCTGATTCCGGCGATTGCGCGGCTGCAGCAGGCGGACCAGTTGCCGGCCCGCTTCCGTATCGTTGGATTGGCGCGGGACGCCTGGGACAGTGCCGGCTTACGCCGGCACCTCGAGCAGCACATGGCCCCAGCGTTACCGGCAATTGCGGCCTCCACGCGGGAGGCCGTGCTCGCGTGCGCGGAGTACCGGCAGGTCGATGTGACCGACCGCCGGCAGGTCGCGAAGGCGTTGAGCGGGATCGCTGATCCCGCCGTCGCCTATCTTGCGCTTCCTCCGGCCCTCTTCAAACCAACCATCGAGGCGGTGGCGGCGCGCCGCTTGCCGACGGGCAGCAAGCTGGTGCTGGAAAAACCGTTCGGGACCGATCTCGCTTCCGCGGAGGAGCTGAACCGCCTGCTGCACGACACATTCCATGAGGAGGACGTGTTCCGGCTCGATCATTTTCTCGGTAAACAGACCGTCCAGAACATTCTGGGATTCCGGTTCACGAACCGGATCTTCGAACCCCTGTGGAATTCCCAACACGTTGAACGGGTCGAGATCATCTGGGACGAAACCATCACGGCCGCCGGTCGCGCCTCGTTTTACGACGGCACGGGCGCGCTGCGCGACATGATCCAGAATCATCTGCTTCAACTACTGGCGCTGATCGGCATGGAGCCGTTGCAAAGTGTGAGCGAGCGGCAGCTGCGGGACCGGAAGGTGGACCTGCTCCACGCGGTGCGGCGTCTCTCGGAGGACGAGGTCGTCCAAAGAACCGTTCGCGGGCGGTACGGCCGGGGGGTGATCGGCTCGCGGGAGATCATGCCCTATGGAAACGAGGCGGGTGTTGATCCCGGGCGGCGGACGGAGACTTTCGCCCAGGTCGAACTGGCGATCGACAACTGGCGCTGGGCGGGCGTGCCGTTCCTGCTCCGCACCGGCAAGGCGCTGCAGCGCGACCGGCGTGTGATCGCCGTTCATTTCAAGCCGGTGCCGCATCTGGCGTTCGGGCAGCTCTCTCAACCGCAGCCAAATGTGCTCACGATCGAACTGGACCCGGACCGGATCGGGCTGGCGATCAACGTGAACGCCCCCGGCGAGCTGTTCGCGCTCGACCGGGTCGAACTGGAGCGTGCCTGCGGCTCGGGAGGACTGCCCGCCTACGCCCGGCTGCTGCTCGATGTGCTTCAGGGCGATTTGACCCTGTCGATTCGGGACGACGAAGCGGAAGAATCGTGGCGGATCGTCGAGCCGATCCTGGAGGGCTGGCGCGCCGGCCGGGTACCCTTGCTGGAGTATCCGGCCAGCTCCTCCGGCCCGCCGGAAGCGGACCAGGCCGTGCTGTTCGGGAGAGCGCCATGAGACTGAAGGGTGGCGACGATGACGGCCGGGGACTCGGCGCGGGCATGATGGGACCAGCAGAGCGCAGCCTGAGCGGACGGCGCGTCCCCTGGGCGCCCGCACGGCGGAGGAGCTGATAATGATTGAGACGGAGCAGCATGACGGTCTTGGCGGAGGGCTCTCGACGCCGGTGGGCAGCCGCCGATCGTTCTTTGCCTGGATGACCGGCGCGGCGGCCGCTGTGATCGGATTGGGACTGGCGATTCCGCTGGTCGGCTATGTGATTTCTCCGGCGCTCAAGCGCCGAGAGCGCGCCTGGGTCGACATCGGCGCCGTTGACGAGATCGCTGCGGGGGCGCCGACCCAGTTGAACTACATGGCGACCGTTCGGGACGGATGGGTGGAAACGCAGATGCAAAAATCCGTGTGGGCGGTGAAGGGGCCGGACGGGACCGTCACCGTGTTCTCGCCGATCTGCCCTCATCTGGGCTGCGGCTACCGGTGGGACCAGTCGGAGCGGGCGTTCAAGTGTCCCTGTCACGGGAGCGTCTTCAATGCGGCCGGCAATGTGGTGGCCGGACCGGCGCCGCGGGCGCTCGACCGGCTGCCCTCGAAAATCGAACAGGGACGATTGTTGATCGTGTACCAGGACTTCAAGGCGGGGCTGCCGCGGAAGGTGGAGCTGTGAATTGGCTGTCTGTGAACTGTAACTTGGTCTGTCTGGTCTGTTCTGTCTGGTTGAGAGACGAGATAGACCAGATAGACGAGGCACCAGAGAGCCGTTCTTTTTAAGATGCCATCCCGACTCTACACGTGGCTGGACAGCCGGCTGAAGCTTCGGCCGCTGGAGAAGACGCTGCTCGACGAACCGATTCCCGGTGGCGCGAGTTGGATCTACGTGTTCGGCTCGGCCACGCTGTTTCTGTTCCTGTTGCAAGCCGTCACCGGCATGTTCCTGACCGTCTACTACACACCGACGCCCGACCATGCCTATGACAGTGTGCGGTTCATCGAACGCGACGTGCTGTTCGGGGCGTTCGTGCGAGGGGTGCATCATTGGGGTGCCTCCGCGATGGTCGTGGTGATCGGCCTCCATATGCTGCAGGTCTTCCTCTACGGCGCGTACAAGCCGCCGCGGGAGCTGATGTGGATGATCGGCGTCGTGCTCTTTCTGATCGTGATGGCCTTTGCGTTCACCGGGTATCTCCTGCCGTGGGATCAAACCGCGTATTGGGCGACGCAAGTCGGCATCAACATGGCCGGCACCGTGCCTCTCGTCGGCGAGTTCCTGATGCGGGTGGCGCGGGGGGGAGAGATGCTCGGCGCGCTGACGCTGTCGCGGTTTTTCGCGGTCCATGTTCTGTTCCTCCCCAGCGCGATCGTCGCGCTGACCGTCCTGCACCTGGTCGTGCTCCGGCGGGTCGGGCCGGCCGGGCCCTGGACCGATAAGCGGGCGGCGCTCGGCGGCGAAACGTTCTATCCGCGGCAGGTCTATATGGACGCCATGGTGATGGCGGGCCTCTTCCTGGTCGTGGCCGCGCTGGCGCTGGCCGTGCCGCTGCCGCTGACGGACAAAGCCGATCCGTCCGACACCAGCTTCGTGCCGGTTCCGGAATGGTATTTTTTGTTTTACTACGAGCTGCTGAAGTACGCGCACGGGCCGTGGGAGCCGCTGGCCACCTGGGTGTTGCCGCTGGGCGGTGTGCTGGTGCTGTTTTTCTGGCCTTTCCTGGACCGCAACCCGTCGCGCCATCCGATTCGGCGCCCGCTGGCGATCGGCAGCGGCGTCGTCTTCCTGCTGATCGTATTCGCCCTGCTAGGAATTTCCATCAAAAACTTGTATGCGGTCCCGCGCGTCGATCCCGCCGTGGCGCAGGGAAAGGCGTTGTACGCGGAACTCGGCTGCGCCGGCTGTCATCGCATCCATGGAGCGGGCGGCGCCGTGGGGCCGGACCTGTCGTTCGTCGGAGACACGCGGTCGGAGCGCGAGTGGCATCTCGCGCATTTCCGCGATCCGCAGTCGGTGTCGCCCGGCTCGATCATGCCCAAGTATCCGCTGATGGAACCGCAACTCCACGCGCTCACCGAGTACATGCTGAGCTTGAGGCACGCACGATGACGGCCGGCATGGAAGGGACGCGGCGTCGATATCTCCGAGACGGGGTCGGTGAAGACACGGGTGAATGGTCCTGGGCGCGGCAGTGGTTGCCGTTCGCGTCTCCGCTGGAGGGATAGCATTCGTGTGCTTCTTGTTTTGGTCCTACTATGCATCGACGGTGTGTGTCCTGCGCGCGGCCGTCGGTATGGCCTACGAGCAGGTGATCATCGCGCCAGGTTCTGGCTGAAGGAGGTTGCACCGTCATGGCTTCGCCTGAATTGAAACCGATTCTTCGCACCGAGGGCTATCTGCCGATCGCCGACTACGGCCTGGTTGGCGACGGCGCCACCGCGGCGCTCATTGGCCGCGACGGCACGGTCGCATGGCTCTGCCTGCCGCGGTTCGATGCGCCGCCCCTGTTCTGCAGTCTGCTCGACGCGAGCAAGGGCGGCGCGTTCACAGTTGCGCCGGATGGGTTGCGGGCATCGGGACAATGGTACGAGCCGGACAGTCCGGTGTTGATCACGGACTTGCAGAGCGCCACCGGCCGCGTGCGCCTGACGGATTTCTGTCCGCTCATTGCGGGGGCCGACCTGTCCGAGGACGTGCCGGCGACACGGCGGGAGCTGCTGCGCTCCGTGAGGGTGCTCGATGGGACCGTGCGCCTGCGGATCGACATCGAGCCGCGCGGCGGCGGAGGCGCGGAGCCGCGCGATGGGGGCCTGCGGATCTACTGCGCGACACAGCCGGACCTCAGCCTGGATCTGTGCTCCACCGTGCCGCTCACCGGCTTGCGCACCTGGATCACCCTGAAAGCCGGACAGTCGGTGCAGCTGCTCCTGCGCTGGCGGCAGTCGCATACGCACCCCGATCAGTTCGATTCGACCAAACTGTATGAAGACACTGTCGCGGTCTGGCGGCGCTGGCTGGACCATCTCGACTACCACGGTCCGCAAGAGGTGCTGGTCCGTCGTTCCGCCATTACCATCAAACTGCTGGATCATTTTGAGAACGGGGCTATCGTCGCCGCGCCGACCTCCTCGCTTCCGGAACTCATCGGTGGATCGCGCAACTGGGACTATCGGTACGCGTGGGTGAGGGACGCGGCCTTCTCGGTCTATGCGCTGCATCGGGTCGGCCTTTCACATGAGGCGGCCGGCTTTCTGGGCTGGGTGTTGGACGCGGTGGAGCGCGATGGAATGCCCAGAGTCATGTACGACCTCGATGGCCGGATGCCGCCGTCGGAGCGTGAAGATCCTGGCCTCGAAGGCTACCGCCGCTCGCAGCCGGTTCGCTGGGGGAACGCGGCCGCGGCGCAGCGGCAACACGATGTCTACGGCGAAATTCTGGACTGCGCCTATCAGTGGGCGGCGCATCACGGCGAAATCCCCGACAACCTCTGGCCTCGGATCGTCGGATTGGCCGACGCCGCCGGCCGGGAATGGCGGGAGCCCGATCATGGCATCTGGGAAGTGCGGACGAGCGGGCGGGCGTTCACCTACTCGGCCGCGATGTGCCAGGTGGCGTTGGACCGCGCGGCCCGTCTGGCCGACCGCTATAAGCTGCCGGGTTCCGTCGGCGCCTGGCGCCGGGCGGCCGCTGAGATCGAGCAGGCGATCCTGGCGGAAGCGTGGGACCCGGAGATCCAGTCCTTGACCGAGCATCTCGGGGGCGGCGGGTTGGACGCGAGTCTGCTGACCTTGCCGCTCCGGCGCGTGGTGCGGGCGGATCATCCGAAAATGGTCGCGACCACGCGTGCGATCACCGAACGGTTGGGCGCGGGACAGGGATTGCTCTATCGTTATCTGCCGGACGAGTCGCCCGACGGCCTCGCCGGACACGAAGGCGCGTTTCTCCTCTGCAGCTTTTGGCTGGTGGACAATCTGGCCAAGCAAGGCCGGTTAGATGAGGCGCTGGAGCTGTATGACTCGCTCTGCGCGAGAGCCGGCGTGCTGGGGCTCCTTCCCGAAGAAATCGATCCCCCCACCGGCGCTTTTCTCGGGAACTACCCGCAGGCGTTCAGCCACATCGGCGTGATTTCGAGCGGCGTCAATTTGGCCAAGCTGCTGCGAAAGGCCGGACGCACCGTATGACCGTGCCCGGCACGACTAAAGAGCCCGCCCGTGCAGAGGCCGGCGATCGGCCGCTCATCCAACCCATGATGGAGCCCTTTCAACGGTTCATCCACGCCGAATCGGCTGGGGGCATTCTACTGATGATCTCGACAGTCATCGCCCTGGTCTGGGCCAACTCACCTTGGGCGGATCTGTATGCCGCGTTCCGACGATTGCCGGTGACGTTCGGGGCGGGCGACTTCGTGCTTACGGAGCCGCTGGTCCTCTGGATCAACGATGGGTTGATGGCGATGTTCTTTTTCGTCATCGGTTTGGAGATCAAACGAGAGGTGCTGGTCGGGGAACTCTCCTCCCTGCGTCAGGCCGCGTTGCCGCTCGCCGCGGCGGTGGGGGGAGCGATCCTTCCCGCCCTGCTGTATACGACATTCAACGCGGGGACGGAAGGGGCCAAGGGCTGGGGCATTCCCATGGCCACGGACATCGCTTTCTCGCTCGGGATTCTCTCGTTGCTCGGGAAAGGGGTGCCGCTGGCGCTCAAGATTTTCCTCGTCGCGCTGGCCATCGGCGATGACTTGGGCGCGGTCCTGATCATCGCCTTCTTCTACACTTCGACGATCTCTTGGGTGAGTCTGGAGGTAGGGGGCGGGTTCCTGGTTGCCCTGATCGGCGCGAACGTCCTGGGTATTCGCCATCCGCTCGTCTATGGGATGTTGGGGATCGGCGGTTTGTGGCTGGCGTTCTTCCTGTCCGGTGTCCATCCGACCATCGCCGGCGTGCTGGCGGCGTTCACAATCCCGGCACGCACACGGTTGTCCGGCGAAGAGTTCATTACACGAAGCCGCGCGCTGCTCGATAAGTTTCAGAAGGCGATCGAGCCGGGCGGCCCTCCGCTCGCGAACAAGACCCGGCAGAACGTAGCCTCCCGCTTGCAGCATGCGGCTCGCGAAGTCAGTACCCCGCTGCAGCGCCTGGAGCAGGCCCTGCACCCGTGGGTCACGGCTATCGTCCTCCCGGTGTTTGCCTTGGCCAACGCAGGCGTCGCGATCGATGGCGATCCGGTGGCGACGATGAGCCATCCCGTCGCGCTCGGCATTCTCGCCGGCCTGGTCGTCGGCAAGCCGGTCGGGGTGACCGTAGCTTCGTGGTTGGCGATTCGTGTCGGCCTGGCGACGATGCCGCCCGATCTGACCTGGCGCCACCTTGTCGGAACGGGGTTTCTGGCCGGCATCGGCTTCACGATGTCGCTGTTCATCGAAGGGTTGGCGTTCGGGAAAACGCCGCTTGATGCTCCTGCGAAAGTGGGCATTCTCACCGCCTCGGCGGTGGCGGGGACCATCGGCTGGCTGCTGTTGCGACGTAGTGACCGCGTCCACTCCCAACCCGATCTCCACAACATAGATGCAGGAGGAAGACGATGACCGATCAGGAACTCATCAATCGTCCGTTGGTAAAAAGCTGGCTGTGGTGGGCCCTCATCTGGCTGACATTCTTTCCCATCGTCGGAGTGCTGGTCTCAATCAAATTCCATAATCCCGAGTTCCTGGACGGCATTTCGTGGCTCACCTTCGGGCGACTGCGGCCAGTACATGTCAATGGGGTGATTTTCGGGTCGTTTTCCACCGTCTTTCTCGGCCTACTCTATTACATCGTGCCGCGCCTCTGCGGGGTGCGCATGTACAAAGAAGAGTGGGGCAAAGGGCTGCTGATCGCATGGAACGTGTTCTTAGTCGCCGGCACCCTCTCACTTCTGCTCGGCTACAATACCGGCCTGGAGGCCGGGGAATTCGAATGGCCCCTCAATCTTTTACGCTTCATCATTCTCGGACTCATTACCGTGCAGGTCCTGGGCACCGTCTTCCGGCGGGTCGAACGGCGCTTCTACGTGGCCTTGTGGTATACGACCGCCGCTCTGATTTGGACCATCATGAATTTGATTCTCGGCAATGTGTTGTTGCCCTACGCGCAGGATATCGCGGGCGTGAACAGCGCGGCGATGCATGGCCTCTACATTCACTATATCGTCGGTCTTTGGATCACGCCGGCTGGGCTGGCGTTGATCTACTATTTTTTGCCGCTGAGCGCCAAGAACGCGCTCTTCAGCCACAAGCTGTCCTTGCTGGGATTCTGGGGACTGGCCTTTTTCTATCCGTTCGTCGGCACGCATCACTACCTCTATAGCCCGATTCCGCATTGGACCCAAACCATCTCCATCGTCACCAGCATGCTGCTGATCATTCCGGTGTGGACTGTGGTCGTGAACTTCTTCGGCACGATGAAGGGCCGCTGGGGAGCAGTCGCGGGCGGGGGCGGCGCGGACAACTACGCGACGAAATTCCTGATGCTCGGTGTGCTCTATTACCTCATCGGCTGTTTCCAGGGCTCGCTTGAGGCCCTGCGCCGGCTGCAGGAGTTGACGCACTTCAACGACTTCGTCATTGCGCATTCGCATCTCACCGTGTTTGGCGCCTTTGTTCTCTATGCTGTGGGGTCGGCCTATTACGTGTGGCCACGGGTGACGGGCCGAGCCTTGTGGAGCGATACGCTTGCAAGCTGGCATCTCTGGTTGACCATCGTCGGCTTCACGGTGATGGCGGTCGGTTTGACGGCCCAAGGATTCGTGCAAGGGTCGATGCTCGAGCATGGGACCAACTTCGTCGACACGGTCAAGGTCATGCAACCCTGGTGGGTGGTCCGAACGCTCGGCGGAGCCACCATGGATGTAGCGCTGCTCCTGATGGTGATCAACTTTTATAAGACGGCGGCGGTCGGGCGGCGGCTTGACGAGGCAGCGCCCGCTCGGCGGCCGATTGAGTCTCCGGTGGAAGTGGTCGCCAAAGGCAGCTGGATCGAAAGCCCTTCCACGGTCTTCCTGGTGGCCGGTTTCGGATTTTTCTTCCTGGCGGTCGGCGTCCAGGGAGTCACCCCCTGGCTGATGGCGGAAACCCGCACCGCGGTTGTGGTCGATTCCGTCACGAAGGCGAGGATTGTGGTGGCGGACTATACGCCGCAGGAACTGCGCGGGCGGCATGTCTACATCCGCGAAGGCTGTTGGTATTGCCATTCGCAATATGTGCGTCCGGTCACTGGCGAATCCTTCCGATGGGGGCCCGTTTCTCAGGCGGGGGAATATGCATACGATCGGCCGCATTTGTTCAGCACCCGCCGGATCGGGCCGGACCTCACGCGAGTGGGCCGCAAGTACGGGGACGATTGGCACGCCGCCCACCATTGGAATCCGCGCGAGGTCGTCGCCGATTCGATTATGCCGTCCTTTCCGTGGTTGTATGAGCCCCAGAAGCAGGGCGAGGCCCCGCAGCTCAACGAGGATGGGAAGGCCATGGTGCTGTATCTGCAGAAGCTCGGCACCGGCATCGGCGATTGGCGTGAGGGGTTCGTGTCGACTCAGACGGTCAGCGGACCCATGACGTCGACGGCACAATCCCACGACGAGCTCCTCCTGCTCGGCAAGGCGGTCTATGCCCGCCGTTGTGTGGGCTGTCACGGGGTGCACGGAGACGGGACCGGTCCGTCCGCCCGGTTCATGCATCCGCAGCCGCGTGATTTTACCAAGGGTATCTTTAAATTTCGCTCGACCCAGGGCGTAAATTCTCTCCCTACGGATGCCGATTTGTACAACACCATCACCCATGGGCTTTGGGGTACCGCCATGCCGGCCTGGCAAGAGATTCCGGATAACGAGCGGCGCGCCGTCATTCTCTATATCAAAGGGTTCTCAGACCGCTGGACCACAGAGACGGTGGCGCAGCCCATTTTCACCCCTGCGGAGCCGCCGTTGACGATGGCGTCTATTGAGAGGGGACGGGGCCTGTTCATGGCGAACTGTATGCTCTGCCACGGTGCGCAAGGCCACGGGGACGGGCCGCTGGCGCCGACGATCAAAGATGTCTGGGGACAGCAGCTGAAGCCGGCCAATTTCACGCTCCCCGCCGGCCAGCCCGGCGGAGTAAAGCTCGGGCATGACGGCAATCATCTGTTTCAAACGGTATCAACCGGTGTGGGTGGCACGCCGATGCCGAGGTTTGGCGAGCAACTGGAACCCTCAGAAATTTGGAACATTGTCCATTATGTGCAATCCCTCCGCGTGAACGCCCATGAGGCGGAGCTGGTCGCGGCCGGCTTGAAGGAAGCAGACCGGGAACCGGCCCTCTCTCAGCTTTGGATCGCGCTCTCGCCTGCGGCCAGACGCGGTGATCTGGAGCATGCCTTGGTCCAGGCATCCCCCGGTCTGTCGCATACGGTTAAAGGGAAACCGACGTCCACTCGGGAAAGGAAGGGATTATGAGCGACCAGACGCTGCTGACGGAGACGCCTCCTGAGACAAAGCCTGAGACCACGACGGCGGAACCACCGGAACTCTCGACAGAACACCCTCCCTATTTGTATCAGGCTGCGGGAATTGAAGAGCGGGAGGGGTACATTCCGGTGTGGTTGACATTGGTTGGGGTGGCACTGATTTTGTGGAGCGTGTACTACACGATTCGGTACTGGAGCGAGTCCTGAGAAGACGGGACAGGGAATAGGCCACCGGTTCTGACCATATTCGGCCGCGCGTGTCACACTGCAGGCACTTTGCAGTAAAGGAGTCTTACCCATGAATGATCACAACCCAGGCACATCCCAGCAGGCCGCAGCGTACCGCAAGGACGATCCGGACTTCGCCCGTTGGGCGGAAGGCCACGGCGTCATTCAGCATCGCGACGAGACGCAAGTCTGCATCTACCAGCTGGTCCAATCCCTGAACGCCCGCGGTGCGACGGGAGACGCGGTCGGCCTCTACGATCTCCTGATCGCCCTCGATCGTCTGATCAGCGCCGCGTTGTGGCTGGTCGTGCATCAAACCTATGCCCGCACCGTCTACCTGGATGGCCGCCCGCTCGATACTGAAGACTTCAAGGTGCGACCCGACGGCCACACCGGGGGGCGCTCAACATGGTGCCGGCCTATGCCGGTTATCTCGCCGCCAATGCGGCGACCGGCTGCACCAGAAGCTGGCTGATGGGGCAGGGGCACTGTGTGGCGGCCATTGACGCCTTGAACCTGCTGGTCGGCAACATGACCGAGGCGCATGCGGCCAGGTACGGCGTCACCGATGAAGGGCTGACCCGCTACGTGCGGGACTTTTACTCCTACCGTCTCCGTGAGGACGGCCGGCAGGATTCACCGCTGGGCAGCCACGTGAACGTCCATACCGCGGGAGGATTGGCGGAAGGCGGCTATCTTGGTTTTGCGGAACTCCAGTATGTCCATATGCCCCTGCCCGGTGAACGTCTGGTGGCGTTTCTCTCCGACGGCGCGTTCGAAGAGCAGCGAGGAAGCGACTGGGCCCCTCGCTGGTGGCGGGCCGAGGATTCCGGACCGGTCATGCCGATCATGATCAAGAACGGCCGCCGCATCGATCAACGCACGACGATGTCGCAGCAGGGGGGGCGGCCTGGTTCAGCGACCATCTGACGTTGAACGGTTTTGATCCCATCGTCTTTGACGGCCGCGACCCGGCCGCCTTTCTGTGGGCGATCCTTGAGATGGAGCGGCGTCTGGAGGCCGCGGCGGAGCAGGTGACGTCAGGACACACCCGCTACCCGGTTCGGCTGCCCTATGGCATTGCGGTCGCGCCGAAGGGCGCCGGCTTTCCCGGAGAAGGGACGAATCTCGCGCATAACCTTCCCCTCATGGCCAACCCGCGCATCGACAGCCGCGCCGCCGACCTGTTCAACGAAGGCGCCCGGCGGCCGTGGGTGGCGCCGGCCGAGCTCGCCGGCGCGGTCCCGTTGTTTCAGCAGCACCGCGCATCGGGCCGTCCGCGGGAGCGCGACCATGCGCTGGCCCACCGCGATGTGCCGACGCCGAAGATTCCGGAGCAGGCGCGCGGCGCCGGCGCCGGAGGCACGACCGCGTCTCCGATGACCGCCGTCGACCGGACGTTCGTGGCCATCGTGGAGGCGAATCCCGAGCTGCGCCCTCGCGTCGGCAATCCTGACGAAATGCTCTCGAATCGGCTGGTGGCGACGCTCGGACGACTGAAGTTCCGGGTGACCGATCCCGAGCCGGCCGTGCCCGAGGCGGTGGACGGGGCCGTCATCACCGCGCTGAACGAGGAGGCGGTCGCTTCCGCCGCGTTGGCCAACAAGGGCGGGATCAATCTGATCCACACCTATGAAGCGTTCGGCACCAAAATGCACGGCGCTCTCCGGCAGGAAATCATTTTCTCGAATCATTGCCAGGAAGCCGGGCGTGCCCAGCGCTGGCTGTCCGTGCCGCTCCTGTTGACCTCGCATACCTGGGAAAACGGGAAGAACGAACAGTCGCACCAGGATCCCAGCATGGCTGAAGCGATGCTCGGCGAGCCGTCGCATGTCTCGCGGGTGCTCTTCCCGGCTGACTTCAATCAGGCGGCGGCGGTGATGGAAGAGGTCTATCGGACACAGGGGCAATTTTGGACGATCGTCGCGGCCAAGGCGGATGTGATTCCCGATCTCTTCACGGGCGAAGAGTCACGCACCGCGGTGAGGGACGGCGGCGTGCGATTGGACTGGGCCGGATACCGGAGCGGGCAGGCCCGCATCATTCTGGCGGCCATCGGATCCTATCAGCTCATGGACGTGCTCAGGGCGTCGCGCCGTCTGGCGGAGCGGAAGATCGCCCATGCCGTCGTGTATCTGCTGGAACCGGGCCGGTTCCGTGCGCCGCGCTCGGATGGGGAACAGGCTCATCAAGCGGCGCCGGACGTCACGGCGCGGCTGTTCCCGGTCAAGGTGCCCGCCCGGTTGTTCGTCACGCATACCAGGCCCGAGACGATTCTCGGACTGCTGGGTCCGTTGCATACGGGTGCCGCTACCGCAGGACTCGGCTACACGAATCATGGCGGAACGCTCAGTACGCAGGGCATGGCGTTTGTGAATCGCTGCAGCTGGGCGCATT
>CBDIWP010000070.1:0-10187 GCA_965285945.1 uncultured bacterium
GTTGTCCTGCTCCATCCAGACCGGCACGGCCGGCGGTCTCTCCTGCCGCCCGACATCCCAGCGGGTTCTCAAGTGAAAATCTCTAGATGAAGGGACGGAACCGATTTTGCAATTCTTTTGGCATAGAACCGATACACACATAACCGGATGCAGGGGCCGGCAGGAAGGGAAAGCTCTCTCCTGCCAAAGAAAGGACGGTCCTATGAACGCTATCGCCTTGTTCTTGATGCTGGTCCTACAAGGCAATCCCACATGCCCGGCGCAAGTTCCTAGTCAGACGTCCATGGCAACCACCAAAGGCGCCCAGATCGTCCAGGTACAAGTGTACGATTGTTATTGGCGCGGTCAGGAACTTCCTTCCCATCACTTCGTCGTCGTGTCGCCGGTTTGTCCGACCTATGTCGGGCAGCCGATCCTCGTCGAAGAAGTGAATGAGCGCAAAGGCTGGGTCATGAACCGGTTCGGTGAGTTCTACCCCGCCAGCGTGAATATCGATATGATGGATGTCTACAAGCCGGCCTGCAATGCGGAAGGCGGGGCGGGCACCGATCCGCAAACGCTCTATTCCCCATGAGGCATGCAGTATGCCTCTCACTCGCCGCGGCACCAGCCCGGCAGGAACATGCTATAGTGGCCGATGTCCGGAGGTGAGGTATGAAGCGCATTGTCCTACTCGCGGTGTTGCTGCTGTCAAGCGTCAGCGGATCCGCCGAATCCGCTTCCGACTCTGCCGGCGCCGGGCACACCCGGGAAAGCAAAGGGACGACGGTCGACGACCTCGGACGTGGCCTCAAGAGCGCCGCACAAAGCGTAGAACGGGAAATCCCGAAGATCGGTTCCGCGATCGGCAATGCGGTGAAGAAACTGACGGAGAAGGGACCGGACAAGCAGCCGCCCCAAGAGCCGGCCGGGCAGAAGAAATAACATTTCAACGTTTGTCTGGTTTTGGTACCAGACTTCATGACTGACTGAACCAAACAAACCAGACAAACCAAACAAACCAGAGAGACCAGACAAACCAGCCGTCACTCTTGCCCGATTTCGTAGAGCAACGTGACTGTGGCTTCGAATTTGATCTCTCCGGAAAAGATCGGCGGCTCGCTGCCGCCCGCCGCCATTTCCAGCATCGACCGCGAGGCCATAGGAACCGGGTGCACGATGTGGCCGCCCTCATTCGCACTGATCAGCCGAACCAGCTTTACTCTGAGCGCTTCGCTGAGGGCCGCCGCTTTCTCCCGGGCGCGGGCCGCCGCCTGCTTCAAAGCGTCAAGCCGCCCCTGTTGTTCGTCTCGGAGCGCCCAGTGCAGGCCCTGGAAATGATTGGCGCCCGCCGCCAAGGAGGCCTCGATGACGGCCGCTACGCGCTCTGTATTCCGCACTTCCACCGTCACGCTGTGCCTCACCACATAGCCGATGATCTCAGGAGGTGCCGGAGGCGCATCGGGTGAACGTTTGGGCGGCGGTTTGTATTGCGGCGACACCGTAAAGAATGCTGTCTGAATCCGTTCCTTGTCGATCTGCAAGTCCCGTAGCCGCTCCGTGACCCTCTGCATCGTCTCATTATTCTGCCGTTGCGCCTGTCCGAGCGATTTGCCGGCCGTTTCCATGCCGAACGTCACGAAGGCCGTATCCGGAATGACCGCCAGACGGCCCGTGCCGGTGACCGTCAACGTCGGCTTGTCGAAATGCGTTTGCGCCTCGGCCGCGGCCGCGGCCGGCAATGCCAGCAGGGTCATCAGTAGCGCCGGAACCAGCATGCGCGTCTCCTCCCATCACGTACCAACCGCCGCGCAGGATACATCGGTTTGTCTGGTTTGTCTCGTTTGTTTGGTTTGTTTCGTTTGGTTTGAGCCGCACAGGTTAAACCAGACAACCAGATAAACCAAACAAACCAGAAAGACCAGACAGACCAAAGGCCGCTTCCCACGGATGCCCCTTCAGCGGTACGATGCAGGGTCCACCAGTCTTTGAGAGGCACCGGTTGAGAGATGATGGAAGAATCGGAACCAGGATCAAGTCACAGCCTTCGACGGATCGCGCTGCGCTGGAAAATGTTGCAGGCAGTCGGAATGATTCTCATCGCGCTGGGGACCTTCGTCGACTGGGCGCCCCGCGTCGATCCCAGCCTTCCGGAGACGTCCTCGTTTCTCTTGATACTCGGCATGCTGGTCGGTGGGGCAGGATTGTTCGCGGGGATCCGGCAGGAATAAAGCGATGCGCGAGGGGAATCAGATCCGGATAAGAGACCGCCGGCACACCGAACCGCTCGCCGGCATGACGGGCCATGGTTTTTTGTAGAGCCTGACCCGTCTATCGCTGTCGAGCGCGCTGCGTTCCAGCAAAGAAATAGCCGAGGAGCAGCAAGCCTCCGAGAACCATCCAGGGATGGGACGCCATGAACTCCTCGATCTTTGGCCGTTGTTGTTCCCATGTCCTCTTGAAACGATTCAAGGTCTGATCGACGACCTCCTCCGCCCCGCTTCGCACCTCATGAACTGCGTCCTTGATCGCTGTGTCGACTTTGGCTTCTACCGAGTCGAGATTTTGCGTCACGACCCCCTGTGCAGCCCCGACGATAGTGCCTTCCATCTTTGGTAGTCTCTCCACCCTTCCCTCCGTTTCCATTCCTCATAAGGTTGGCATGGCACCAATCCCAACAGAGTCTGCCATGCGCCACTTGATCTCACAGTTCTTATCGTCCCTAGAGCGCCGCTCTCTTGAGATCGGTTGACCTGATCAGATGAAATACATGGCTGCAAATCGTTGGGTGCGTTCAGTACGGCCGCATAAGACGCAAGCGGCTAGCGCAAAGGCCGCTCAAAATGTTTTATACCACCAAGGCCTATTTGACCGTCCCTCGCCACGCTCCGGTTTCCTGCCCTCGCGTTTCAATGTAGTGTTTGAATCGTTCCAGATCTCCCTCGACTCGTAGGCTGACCGCGCCGACCGCATCGCCGACGTGTTCAATGACGCCTTTCGGGTCGTACTCCATATGGAGCATGACTTTCGATTTGGCCTCCGACACCGGCTGGAACGTCACCACACCGGCCGTCATCGTCCCGCCCTGGCTCTTCCAGGCAATCCGTTGATCCGGAATCTGCTCCGTAATTTCGGCGTCCCATTCTTTTTCCTGGCCGGCGATGTCGGCCTTCCAATGCAGATGCTTGTCATCGAATTGTTTGACTTGCTTCACGCCTTCCATGAAGCGAGGAAACTCCTCGAACTGCGTCCATTGGTTGTACGCCGTCCGCACTGGCACATTGATCTCGATCGCTTTTTCAACAACAGACATTAGAACTCCTCCTCTCCCGTTTCATCGAAGTGGACTCCGGTCCCTCAACCAGGCACCCTTACACCTTAAGAAACGGATTCGGCCGGCAGGTACTAGGTAGGTCCCTACAGTGGGAATCTGTCGGCCCGGATGTGGAGAGCCAATGCGGCGTGACAGCATTCACGGCCAACGGATCAAAACGGTAATGAGGGTAGCCAGGGAAAAGAGCAGGGTCATGATCATCAGGACTCGCGCTTGCTTCATTCTCCGCTCAAGGTATAGGGATCGGCCGGCCAATATTTCGATGGTCTTTTCCAGTTCATGCAGGCGGCTCTCCGCCGCGTCCTCTGGTGGTGGTCCCTTTCCTCTGAGGGAGTCCGCCAGGGGAATCAACTGAGGGAGAACCTTAGGGAGCAATCTTAACATCATGGGGATAAGCGGATTCATTGAGCCTCCACTGTTCTCGAACCGGCAAGATCGCCGGCAGGCCACCGTCTGATGAGTCACGCGAGACTCATTCACCAGATCGCCTCAATCCATAGGGGGATCTAAATATTTCGCGAGGCATAAAAAAGGCCCTTCCCCTTACGGGGTCGAGCCTTTTACTTCAGATCCTGCAGCGGACGGTCCCACTGCCTTCCCCGAAGATACTGTTCTTGTAGTGAACCCGCTAAGTCCGATCCACAAGGAATTCCCCGAGTCTTCGGACCGGAATACCCTCGTCGGGTTACCCCGTAGCTTCAAGTTCGACCATCGCTCGATCGGCCGCCTTGGACCGGTACTCGATGCGCCCGCAATCCAGACAGTGCCAGGCCGAGACGTCCTTGACCCGGACGACTCCCCCGACGACGATCAATTCCTCCTCGAGCATGTCGCCCTTGCAACGTTCGCATTTCATCATGAGGTCCTCCAACGGACAGAGAGACATGGGATCAGTGAGCAAAAAAAAGCCCGACCCCTTTCGGAGCCGAGCCCTTACTTCAGATTCCGCAATGTTTCCACTGCGCCTCCTAAAGTATTTGTACTATATCGAACAGGAGGGCTTCCGGTGATGAGGCACCCCACCAGTTTGTATGTGGAAGGACCCTGGAGGTCAAAGCTGGAACGGGTCAGCGGCTTCAAGGATCTTGCCGGCCCCTGCCTAGCCTCAGGGCTGATCCCAGTACCCTGTGGATGTGTCATGCTCTACCCTAAAGACATCGGCTTTCATTGCCGCTCGGCGGAAGTCTGGTGCCGAATCCTTTCCATCGCTGTTGAACGGGTCGCCGGGAAAGAAAGGCTCCGCATGTCGACGCTGCCTCCCATCATCCTCATCATTCTGGCTGTGTTCACCTGGGTCGTCGCCATTGTGGCGTCGATTGGAGAGGAGCCGGAACAACCCCGGCCCGCGCAGCAAAAGCCAGCACAGAAAGACGAATCGGCCCATGAGCGAAAGGCGGCATAGGAGAGGCCCGGATTCACGTCTCCGTTTCCCATGCACTGCCGCACTTTCTCACAAGATCGTTCCCCTGTCCGCGAAGGCGTCCAACTGAACGATACTCTTTTCAAACAGCGGCTTCGTGTCAGGCTGAGAGGCGTAATGAGTGGGGTCCGTCACAGAGCGGCGGTACAACGTTGCGGCCCATCGCGCCCATTGTCGAGCGGCTTCCATCCCGTCACGCGCAACGAGGGTCTCAAGGCGCACACGCTCACTCATGTCTATCTCGGCTTTGTACTCAGCGCCGGGCCAAGCGGCCCTGCAGCCGGCGATGTTGCCGACGGGGCTCCTGCGTCTCGCTCTCCAGCTTGCGCCGGTTCACCGCCCATACTGATGGCCTGGTGTCACAGCCCCTGCCGACATCGTCGGACAGCCGACGGCCAAAGGACAATCATGAACCATCGGCGGCGGGTTCCTGGGCGGACATCCGGTGACGCAGACGGCACACAGGATCAGTAGAACCTTGGCGAAATGTGAGCACCGGTGCCTCGTTCTTTTCGTCAAAGACAGCATCAGCCCCTACAGTCCTCGTTACGTTCCCCGTAATTAGTCATCGTTATGTTATGCATTCCCTGTTCCTCCGTTCCATCTTCTCAGCAAGTGCTATGGTCCGCGCCCTGCGCGATGCAGCCAGGCCGGGACAACCCGTCATGCACAGGAAACATTGTCCGGGTCCGCTGAAGGACGTCCTGCTCAGTTTTCCGATTGGATCTAAACCCTTTACACGGTGCGTTGCCAGAGTGGAATCCGGATTGCAGCAACGAACAGCTTAGAATGACCACTGGAGAGCACCATGCCCGAACAGACAACCGTTCGACGAGCACGGCGCAAACAACGTGAAGGGAAACGACCCACGACTCAGGCCGGCGAATTCGTGCGTGAAGAAATCGAGCATGTCCGCGAAGGCAAGCATGGAGCCAGGTCCGCCAAACAGGCGATTGCCATCGGCCTTTCCAAGGCCCGGCGGGCCGGGGTGAAACTTCCACCGCCGCCGAAGGGCAAGGTCCCGGAATCAACCCGCGCCAAGGCCTGGAAGGACTATGAAAAAGGCCAAGCCAGGCGCCAGCAACAAACGGCCCCACGGCGCTCACGTGCCACCTTGAATGCGCTCCGGCGCGAAGGACGGGGCGCGGCATCCTGGATAGAGGCCGGGTGGTTCGCCAATGCGGCGGCGGCCCTCACCACGACGAAGCTCGGGGCAGGACCGGGCATCCCGCGACGTCAAGAAGTGCTGTCGCTGCTCTCCCGCATCGGGCGAGGACCCGGGCCGGAGATATCCGGACAACCGAAGACCCGAAAGGAACCGAGGACTATGACACAACGACAGACACGACGAGAGACCGGCATCACGCATTATCCGTTTGAGCAGGAGCAGGACAGTCAGAAACAAGTCCCGCCGCCCCCCAACGCGGACGAGGGAGCCGTATCTTCGGCAGCGGGAGGGAGTATGCGGGGGCATCACCTCTCGCGCCAAGAAGGGAACCAGGCCAAGGGCTCGTCCCAAAACAGTCTTGAAGGGAAAGGGGGCAAAGGAGGAAAGACGGGCGGTTCTCGAGCCGGGTTGCTGGGCAGCCGAAAGGTGCCGAAAGGACGGCGCTAACGTGCCAGCCGATCGCTCTGCAGAGGCAACGGGTCCCACTCGACCACGCCCTACACCGCCGGGACCAACGCCGCCGGTGCCTGAGCCGATTGATCCGCCGCCGCCACCTCAGGCCCAGGGAGCGGCTCGCTCACGGCGCCCCATACCTATCAACGACACGAGACAGAGGGAGGTTGATCATGAACGCTCGCGCGCCCTATCGAACACAATCGTTTGATCTCCACGGACTCAACGGCATCTCGGATCGAACCATGGAGATGCACTTCAAATTGTATGAAGGCTACGTCAAGGAGACTAATCGATTGAACCAGGAAATTGCAGAGGTGTTAAAGGACGGCACCGTGGATCAGGAAGAGATGCCGGCCTATTCAGAACTCACCCGTCGTCTCGGGTTTGAGTACAACGGCATGGTCCTGCACGAATATTACTTTGCCAACATGATGAAGGACGGCTCGAAGAGTCCCCGCAGCGGGTCGGCCTTCCATGAGGCGGTGAAGGAAAGTTTCGGCAGCTTTGAGGTGTGGAAGGCGGACTTTTCAAGCGTCGGAAAAATGCGCGGCGTCGGCTGGGCGATCTGCTACCAGAATCCTGCGAACGGCTATGTCTCCAATCACTGGGTCAGCCTGCACGAACACGGCAATGTGGCGGGCTTCATTCCGCTGCTCGTCATGGATGTATGGGAACATGCGTATCTCCTCGATTATCAGCCGGCGGAGAGGAGCCACTACATCGAAGCCTTTTTCTCGAATATCAACTGGAAGATGGTGGATTCGCGTACCACAAGCGCCATGGCTCATATCGGATCCGGCGCACCGTGAGGTGACGACACGAGGCTGATACTTGAGCAGCGGCGTCTGCGATAGGCCGCGCCTTTCACCCACGAAGGGCGCGGCAACCAGACAGACCTGACGGACCAGATAGACTGGACAGACGGGATAGACCAGACAGACAATCCGGCCGCATTAGAAACGGACGCCGAGATACAATGCCGGCATCACGTTGGTATGGAGATCGACTTCCCGTCCGCCGGTCCGCACCGTTTCGCCCAGCGACGTAAAATTGAGCAGGACGTCCGCGGTGATCGCCAATCGCTCCGTAAGGGCGTAGTCGATCCCGACACCGATCGGAATCAGGAATGAGCCGTACGTGTTGGAGCGTCCGCTGTCGGTATCCTTGATGCCGGCCCGAACAAAGCCGAGGCCCCCCTGAAGCACCAGCTTGACCAGGCGTTCAGTTCCCGGGATGTCCCACCAGTACCGTCCCTGAGCCGACAACCCGAACAACACGTCGTTCCCTACGCCGGCATACTGCGCCAATGGACCGAAGGAGAACCGCTCGCTTACGAAGTAGTCGGCATGGCCATTCACCGCGAATTCCGCTCCATCCGGCGTACTGCCGAAAAAGCCCAGGCCCCCGCCGCCGGACCATCGATGTGCTGTGAGTTCCTTCACCTCCGCCTCGGCGGGGGGCGCCATGGTCAGGCCGGTAAGAAACAACGCGTAAGCCAACGGAAAGGAGATAGAACCTGAGCGACGGCGCATGACGATCTCTCGGCGACCGCATGGTGAAGAGGGCGATTGAGTGGACCTTGGCGCTCTAATCGGGGCACTCGGTGTCAGTGCGTCCAGATTTTCTCCGGCGTCCTGCCGAAGGGGTAGACATGCACCATCCAGGCGAAGCGTTGCGGCACGAACCGGCCGCCCGCCCGATCACAGTCGCCATCCGTCAGGATGGAGCCTTTCGGCCAGAATCTGGTCCAATCGGCGCCGCGCATGGCCGGCTTCTCCCGCAGACAACTATTCACGTGTGCGTGCCACCGCGCGACGCTGAGAGGAATCCGTTCATGCAGGTCCGCCTCGCTCGCCCGCTTCGGCGCGGTACACATCGCGCCTTCCAGTTCATAGCCATCCGCAGTTTTCCGGTACAGCAGCGAAGTCGGTTGCTCGGGATTGAAACGGAAGGCCGACTTGAATCCCCGCCACCGGCTCGTGAAGTGATAGTGCGGCTGCTGCACATGGGGCAGGAAGGGTTGATACCCATCCAGCGGAAATGGGACCCAGATGCGCATGAGATCCGGCCATCGACGTCACGGCGTCCGCCTCATGGCGGCCGTGCAGGGATCCCTCCTCTCCGGCGTCGCCGTGCAACGGCCCCTGAGCCACCTTGGCCGAATAACCGGCGGTACACGACACGGATACAATGGAAAGGGATCCGAGAATCAGCGGCAGGATAGACATATCGACAGCTTGCCCTGCATTGCCATGGGGCGGGCCTCACCGCTCAAGCGAGCGGGCCGGAGAGGGGGACTCAGCTCGGCCTTTTTCTTTCTCCAGGCGGTGTGAACACTTCGTGCAGATCGCTAAACGAGCCTCCGGGTGTCGGCCCGCCGCTGATGACGTGGATCTGCCCTTTGACCACAGCCGATCCGAGGCCGTGACGCGCCGTCGGCATCGGCGCCATCACCTGCCAGGCATCACGTGCCGGATCATACGCCTCGTTGTCTCGAAACGTGCCGTCCGGCCCTTCGCCGCCGAATACGTACAGCATCCCGCCCGCGACGGAGGCCGTGATGCCGCTGCGGGCGGTCGGGAGATTCGGAGCCGGTTGCCATTGGTCCGTGGCAGGGTCGTATCGTTCCGTGACGGAGAGGTTGCGGTGATAGTCCCCCTTCAGGCGCCCGCCGATCGCATACAGCTTTCCGGATACCGCCGCGCTGGCCAAGTGATCGCGGGGCGTCGGCAGCGACGCCCGCGAGGTCCAGAGGTTTCGCGCGGGATCGTAGACCTCGACCGCGGCGCTATTGGCGGTCCCGTCGTAGCCGCCGATGGCGTACAGCTTGCCTTCGTGTACGGTCACCGACAACGCGCCGCGGGCGGTCGGCATGGGGGCGCGCTCGGCCCAAGTGTCGGTAGCCGGATCATAGGCATACAGGGTGGCCACCGGCTGCCAGACGCTGAGTCCTGACTGCCGGTACCCGCCGATCACATACAGCCGTCCGCCGGTCACAGCGATGCCGACATGATGCAGGCCCAGCGGCATGGGAGCTTTGGCCGTCCATCGGTCGGTGGCGGGATCGTATTCTTCCAGGGAGGGAGTAATGGCCAGATTCTTCACATTCCCCAGTCCGGGCTTCTCGAACCCGCCCACGACATAGATCTTGTCGAACAACGTCGCGGCCGCCACCTCTGTCCGCTTCGTCGGCGCAGGCGCCGCAGTGCGCCAGACGCCGCGATCGGACGCCGGTTCCGCTGCGGGCGTAGGCACCGGCAGGACGAGGAGACAGAAACCGGCCAGGAGGGGCGCGAGGACGACCATCCGCATCACCATGAACATCTCCCGGTTAGATGACGCTTTCAACCCAGGTCGCATGGCGCCTATTATAATCTCCTGAGAACACCTAATCGAGCGTGGTCGTGCGTGGCCTCTCTGTCAACGGGCGTCATGTCTCCGAACAAGAGGCCGTTCGTCGTCCCCGGAATACGATGCAGACGCCTCCTCACTTGTCCCGGCTCCTTGCGGACTGGCATGCAGAGAGCGGCTATGCCGATGTGGGCGAGGTCCGGCTCCATTACATCGCCCGGGGTACCGGTCCCCTCGTGCTGCTCCTGCACGGATTTCCCGAATGCTGGTATGCCTGGCGACACCAACTGGCGTCGTTGGGTGAGCAGTACAAGTCGGATCGTAGCCATGTCGTTCTGTGAGCCAAGGAGTTGCTGCGTACATTTGTCTTCCTAAGACCGCTTGGCCTCCGACTTTATGCCGATGTGGGCGAGGTCCGGCTCCATTACATCGCCCGGGGTACCGGTCCCCTCGTGCTGCTCCTGCACGGATTTCCCGAA
>CBDIWP010000071.1:0-21016 GCA_965285945.1 uncultured bacterium
TCTAGTGTCATGAGTCATAAATGCATTGACTAAGTGATCCGACTCAGCTACGGTGCCTCCGAAAGGAGGTCTCCATGCGACTCGGTCGTCCCCTCGCGCCCCTGACGTTGACAATGACGGAACGCACCACCCTCCAGCAGTGGACCCGGCGCCCACGGACCGCCCAAGCCTTGGCGCAACGCGCGCGCATCATCTTGGCCTGTGGGGACGGGCAGTCGAATGCGGCCGTGGCCTCCCGTCTCCGTGTGACCCGGCCGACGGTGGGCAAATGGCGGGCACGCTTTCTGAGCCAACGGCTAGACGGCCTGCTGGATGAACCGCGCCCCGGGGCCCCTCGTACGATCATGGACGCCGACGTCGAGCGCGTGCTCGCCCGCACGCTGGAGACGTTGCCCCGCGATGCGACGCACTGGAGTACGCGCGCGATGGCGCAGGCCAGCGGGCTCAGCCAAAGTGCGATCAGCCGCATCTGGCGAGCCTTCGGGCTCCAGCCGCATCGGACCGAGACGTTCAAACTCTCCCAGGATCCGCTCTTCATCGAGAAGGTCCGGGACGTCGTCGGGCTGTACCTGAATCCGCCTGACAAAGCGTTGGTGCTGTGCGTGGATGAGAAGGCGCAGATTCAAGCGTTGGACCGGACGCGGCCGTTGCTGCCGATGCGTCCCGGGCAGGTGGAGCGACGCACGCACGACTATCGGCGCCACGGGACCACCTCGCTGTTTGCGGCCTTGAACGTGAAGACGGGCCAGGTGATTGGGCAACTCCACCAGCGGCAGCGCACGCGTGAATTTCGGCAGTTCCTCGACACGATTGAGGCGAATGTCCCGGCTCAGTTGGACGTGCATCTCATCCTCGACAACTATGGGACGCATAAAACGGCCCTGATCCAGCGCTGGTTGTTCAAGCGACCCCGCTTCCACGTGCACTTCACGCCAACCAGCGCCTCCTGGCTCAATCTGGTGGAGCGCTGGTTCGCCCTGCTGACGGAGAAACAGTTGCGGCGCGGGGTGCATCGCAGCACGCAGGCCCTCCGAGCCGCCATCCGGGCGTACATCGCCTACACCAACGAGCAACCCAAGCCCTTCGTGTGGACGAAAACTGCCGATGAGATATTGGCTAGCGTGGCTCGCTTTTGTCGACGGACTTCTGACTCAGGACACTAGGTGGCCGAGCGTGCCCTGGCCATCGAGGTACCAAAAAGATGCCTTCGTTGCCGACCGCATTGCCGCGGCGCTGTGAGTCGTGACGAAAACTTGACCTGCCTTCTGAAGCTCCATCATCAGGGCTCGTTGTCGGTATGGTTCCAGTCCTCGTTCCACCTCGTCCACCAGTGTGATTGGGTTATCAGATCGATCATTTGCGGCTATTTCCAGTGCTGCAAGCCTTCGCGTTCCCGCCCCCCAACTGGCAAGGGGGAGCGTCATGCCGTTTTTTTCTGCAGTAAGGCCGATTAATGAGTTTAGGGATAACCCATGGCTTCCGGTTAGACCCAGGCTCAGGTCAGCCGGAAGCCTTTGTTTCTTAAATGAGTCATCTAATTTGGCAAGGGCAGCTTTACCTTCTTCTTTTAGTTCATCCTGAATATCGCCTTCCTTTGCCAGCTTCTGACCAACACGAGAACGAAGCGTCTTATCGGCGATCAGCCTCTCGAGAGCAGAACCCTGGACCAGCCTAAGATCCCGGTCGTTCCTATCGTCTCCGCCAAGACGTACCAAACCGATTTGTCGGCGGAGTGAAAGCGAAAGGTGTTCGGTGCTATCGTTGGGCTGAACAATCTCAAAGATGAGATCAAATTCGTCCGTGCCTCTAACTCGTAGGCAGTAGGCCGGCTCTCCAGTAACAGAATCTCCATTATCATTGAGCACCTGGGGCAGCTTTAAATTGTGGCCATCCCATAGCCAAGGCCATGAATTTTTGGCCTGGTGGCTAATTCCGCAACTGTCTGGCAACGTCATCACTGCTTCGATGCAAAAACCCTTTTCGACTTCACGCTTCCAATAATCTAAATCGGAAAGAATGGCTGTATTTGATGGGCTTAGTAAGAGGGCGATGGCATCTAGGATGGTCGACTTGCCAGCATCGCCGCCTCCAAGGATTACGTTCACGCCAGGGTAGGGAGTCCATTCCAGATTCTCCAATCCCCGGAATCTCTCGATTTTAAGACGGCGAATAAGAGGATGGTGTTCCATAAGCGAGCAGCGGCAGAGATGGGTAGAAGAACCTGCCACTATTGCGTGGAACCTGTCAATATCTAGTAAGTGTTATGGCTCTCAATAGAGCGCCTAAAGGCGAAGTGATCCGTCGGCATGATGGCAAAGAGGGGCTTAAACGCTAATAGCGGACTGCCTGGAGTGATGCCTTCTCGTCAGTGGCTCTTTTCGGTATAACGGCCGGAACCTTATTGTTTACCAATAAAGGTGTGGTCTTCCATGGACATTCGTGGGCAAAGTAATGATGTGCTGAGAATAGCGAGTATAGGGCAAATTGCCCGTCTCTCGGAGCGCTTGCCCCAGGAGCCGGGGGAGTTCGGGAAAGCGTTGGGCCGCTTGCCTCGCGAGTCCGGCGCCCATCACCGCCTCGCCGTGGGGATTCACGACGCCGTTCGTCGTGACCACGATCCACTCGCCGCGGCTCCTCAGCTTGGCGCGACGTTGGTCATGGTTGAAGTTTATTACGCGCCTAACAATTCTTCGGGTGTTGGACTCTAGACTTTCTTGAAAGATCATCCTGGGACTTCTCATGCATACTCATTAAGCCCCATAATGTAATCCCAAGATGATAATGTCCGCTTCTGCCCAAGTAGAAATGTCCTCTTTTTCTATAGACTGGCCCCCCTTACCAGGAGGGCGGCATGGTCGGAGAGGGCACGGTGCGCATGAGTGGGCAGGAGTTGAAGCGGGTGCATGTGATTCGACAGGTCCTCGACCACGGCCTGCGGCAGCGGGAGGCGGGCGAGCTGCTGGGGCTGACGACTCGGCAGGTGCGACGGCTGATCCAGCGGGTGCGGGTGGGCGGGGACGCCGCCCTCCGGCATCAGAGTCGCGGCCGGCCGTCCAACCGGCAGTATCCGCCTGCGCTGAAGGCGCAGGTGCTGCGGCTGTATCGGCAGCACTATGGGGATTTTGGGCCGACGCTCGCGGTCGAGAAGTTCGCCGAGCGGCAGGGGCTCAGGCTCAGTGCCGAGACTTTGCGCGGGTGGCTGCGCGCCCAGGGTGTCACGCATTTTCGGCGGCGGCCACGCCCGCATCGAACCTGGCGGGTCCGGAAGGCGCATGTGGGGGCGCTGGTGCAACTGGATGGCTCGCACCATGCCTGGTTCGAGGCCCGCGGTCCCGTCTGTGTGCTCATGGCGTACATCGATGACGCCAGCAGTCGCGTCGCGGCCCGGTTCTACGCGTATGAAGGCACGGTCCCCGCTCTGGACAGCTTTCGGCGCTATGTCGAGCGTGCGGGGCTCCCGCACGCGGTGTACGCGGACAAGCATACGACTTATCGGGCGCCGGGCGAGCCGACCATCGGGGAGCAGTTAGCGGGCGTCCCGCGGCAGAGCCAGTTTCAGCGGGCCCTCGCCGAATTGGGCGTGGAGCTGATTCATGCCCACTCGCCCCAAGCCAAGGGCCGCGTGGAGCGGCTCTTTAAAACGTTGCAGGATCGGCTGGTCAAAGATCTGCGCTTGGCCAACATTGCGACGATCGAGGCCGCGAATCAGTGGTTAGCGACGTGGCTCCCCTCCTACAACCGGCAGTTTACCGTAGCGCCGGCTCAGGCCGCCGATGTCCATCGGCCCGCGCCAGGGAGTCGGGAGCTGGACCGGATCCTGTGCGTGCAGACCACCCGCACAGTCCGGCGCGACGGGACGGTGGCGCACCACGGGCATCTGTACCAGTTGGAGACGCCGGTGCGGGCCACACAGGTGGTGGTCGAGGAGCGGCTGGATGGGACGCGGCGGATCACCCACCAGGGACGCTCGCTGCGGTTTCACCTCATTACCGCACGACCGATCCGGATCCTGACGGCCCCGCCGCTCGTACGACCACGCCGCCAAGTGAAGCCCAAACCGACTCATCCTTGGCAGCGGCGTCTCTTACCGGAACGGCCGAGCGGCTTGGACGCAGGGCGAGCATAAACCGGACATTTCTATTTGGATACAAAGCGGACATTTCTAAATTGGGATGACACTCATTAAGCCCCATAATTGACCTCTTCCGTATTGAATGCTAGCCTCATGGTCCCATGCATGAAAGTAAGACCAGGCACCTCACTGCGACGACTGCCATAGCCGGCACCACCCTACAGCGGTGGAGAAACGTCATTGCCCGAAGACCAGAACTGAACGACCTTTACACCAGGCTCGGGTATAGCCAACATCAGGTAAACGCCCTTTCAAGGATAATCGATCAGTGTTTCACCTTTGTAGACTTTGACATTTCCGACATCGCTGTATTCCGCAAGGCGGTATCTGAATCTCTTGCTGCTCCCATCTCTGTAGGCGACACATCTATCGATTCTCAGTTGCTGGCATCGCTAAGTGACGCATCGGACCTCACAGGCATACGGCAGGCGCTTGGAGACAAGCTAGCTAGGATTGCCCCAATAGATCGATGCTGGCACTTTCGTTCCTGTCTTGGTTTACCCGAACAGGTAAATCGCATGCTAAGGATCCGCGTTCTGGACGAGGATCTTCTCCGGAGTAGTCTTGAAGAACTGAAATATGTCATCGAGTACGGGCCCCAACCCCAGAGCCTGAAGGACAAGGCTCTAGATGCCATTGAAGCCTTCCGCCAGTTCTCAAAGTGCGATCCCCAAGTTACGGATCTCCGTGCAGGACTGGAGAAAATGGCGGAGAAGCTTATGTCCCTGACGATGTGGGACTGCCACGATAGTGTTGAAGTGAATGAACGGAGACGACAGCTTAATGAAATCGTCATAGCATGCGAGGGATTCAGAGAAGAATTCAATGTGAACATGAATGTGAACAAGGTCGGCTTTGCGGGTAATCGAGAAGGTGTCGAAAGAGCTGCAAGAATGTATCTGGACTCGGATTGGATGTACCATCCCGCAATAACCGGATATGTCGCTTCCACATTGATACAAACAGTGCTTGCTCCTTTGCTGTACCCTCGTAAATTGTTTATCCCAGGGAAATGGAAGAATGGCTTTAAGCTCGCACTACTAATCCTCGCTAGCGTGTACCTTGCACAGGACTTCTCTAGGGGTACCGGCTGGCTAGCGCTATTGGCTGCGGTCGTCCAATACGGTGAGGACGCGATGGACCTGTTTAGGAGAAGGGAGAAGGCTTGTGGGGCGCTCAACGCAATTTCTGAGGAGTTTGATGCCGGCTGCTATGACGCCCCAACGAGTGCGAGACGCCTTGAGGAATGGGAAAAGAAGGGTTATGCGATACCAAGTCTTGTCTATGCTCTCTTACGCATTCGTCCCAAGGACCAAGCGCCCGGTTATTCTGTTCCTGCCTTAGAAACCCACTGATCCCCAATTCTGAGCGCGATTTCCGTTACTTCATAACCATTGAATCGACCCATGTCGCTACCTTGCAATTGGAGAAGACGGCTGGCTAGATGCCGGCCGTCCATCGCAGAACCGGTCCGGATAGTGAGTGACCGCAAACTCCATCAATTGATGGGTATGACAAAGCCAGCCATCCCGGCAATAGCACAACACGGTTTGAGTCTCGTAGCTGGCGAGCGCATCCCAGGGCGACCCCGGCACGCGAGCAAGAATTTCGAGATATAGTGCCGTGTATTCGGCATTGCTGAGCGTGCCGTTCTTATGTCCCATCACCATGGGCAAGGTAGGCGTAAAGGTTCGCCAGAGGCCTTCGGCGCTCTTGACCGTAGTATCGATTCCCTGCATTCCTCTCCGAATCTGCGCTCGCATTAAGATTGTCATCATCGCCTCCTCTGCGTATTACGGACAGCGTCTGAGACGACTGCCCTGCGACTGCAGGGTCATGGGGCTGTGCGCAGAGGGGTGGGGCGATGGAGTATCAGCTACGATTTCGATCTGTGGCGCCGGTGAAGGATCTAGCGGATGAGCCGATACAGGCGAAGTCCTGGAGCAATATTCCAGTAGAGGCCTCGAAAAGTCATCCGCGATCACTCCGTGAATCCAGTCGGGCAGTCGTCAGGGGTGTCCGTCTCGGCGAGTACGTCCAGCGGGAGTCCACAGAGGGCGCAGTGCCCATGCTCATTGACACCTGAGTTCCGGACATAGCGCCTAACTTCTGCGCGCGTCTGGGAAACGGCGTCTTGGCGTCGGTAGCCGCGCGCTCCGTGTTTGGTAGAGTGTGGCCGTCCGGGGCGCGGTGGCAGCGGCAGACGTGGACGCGCCATGGCGTTATCTCGCCGCTTTCGCCGGCACGGCATGCAAGTCCCGCATAACCTGCCGGAAGGTCACCTGCAAGACGGCGCACTCCCGCTCATAGGCTGACAGGGCATCGAGCACGGGATTCACGACTTCTTCGAACCATCCCAAATCTCCTACATAGAGCCAGGTATAGTGATCGGGTGCTGAAGTGAGCGGCGTCCCCGACAACCAGACACCATACCGCTGATACAAGCCGTGTTCACGGGCTTCGAGCCACTGCTCACCTTCTTGGAACTGATCGCCTCGCTTGCAAAAGCGGAAGTGGGTCGCGCCTAGCACGACGGGATCTCGACGGAGGAGGGCTTTCTGAATGGTTTCCAGCATGCGAGGTCGCGGAGTTTGCATGACGAACCGGTCTTCGACCGTATGACGGAGTGGCTCACGGGGCGTGTGTGTGACGAAGGTCATGTGGTCCTCACAGCGACAATACTGTCTGTGTACTACGCGGCCGTCGTGACGCTGGTTCGTTGCGCCAAGACGGTCCGGATGGTGTGGCGGAGGTCGTGCAGCTCCATGGGTTTTCGAAAAGAACCTTGGAGGCCCAGCCGCTGACGTTCGAGATCGACGAGGCGGGGGTGAAGGCCTCCGGACATCCCGATGATTGGGATCTGCGGCGCGGACTTCAGATTCTGTCTTCGGATTGGCGCATACAAGAATCTGCTCGCCCGCCTGAGCCAAGAGGTCGCGATAGGTCTGCTGCGCCGCGGGGGGCCAGAGGGAATCTTGCTGGGGAAATGGTAAGTACGCGCGGAAGGGTGTTTTCGTGATGAGACAGGCCCGGGCGAACGCTTGATCGACGCCTTGCGCCATGCCCGTTAACCCGATGACGTCGTAGCCGTAAGCCTTGATCGCCTCAATGGTAACGATCAGGTGTTGTTGGATCTGCCAGATGAGCGGATTGGTCGGGCTGAACCCTCCGAGGGACTGCGGCCTGTGCCCGGTGATCATTAAGAAGAGTGGAGCTTGAGTAACCGGCATACGTTCCTCCTCTGTTGGGATTACGGTCATCTGGTGAGGAGGAACTGCCTGTGCAACAGGCCATGGGATGCGTGATTAGGCGGCAGGAGGTTGAGGAGGAAGAGACCGGAGATGGACGTGCCCGAGATGGTCGACGGTGCGGGCGTCCTGAGCATAGAGCTGGGCAATGGTGGGTGGATCGGGCCAGGAGATCGGGAAATGCCCTTGTTTGAGAGGCTGCATTTCGAAGGGTCGGTTGGGATTCAGGTGTTGAACGACGCTCAACAGAAAGTCCAATTTGGCGTGAATGGGAAAGAGAATCACGACATCTTCTGGTTGGTCGGTGTAATGCACCTGCCAGGCCTGCACTGGCTTCGGGAGCATGGGACTCGCCTCGTGATGATGCGTGATCGGGGGTGTCTCTGGCCGCGCGGACGGGAGGGCGTGGCCGTGTTTGATCGCCCAAATTTTGGAGTAAATCATTTGGGCGCGCTGCGTCCAAAGGGGATTGAGGGGGTCGCCGCGATAGGCGGATTCCGCGGCTTTCCGTTCGTCATGCGTGAGGGGGGACGTAGACATAGCAACTCCTTGACCTGGAGTGAATCAAGCGGCGATCGAAATGAACAGGGGTTAAGACTGCGGGGAATCGGAGTGTCGGCAGCACCAATCGTAGACGAGGGCGCTGAGGAAGAGGATCGCGCCAACTGCGAACAGGCTGTTGAGGGCGAGTAGGGCGTTGAGTTCTTGTGTCGTGAGCGTGGTCATTTCCGTCTCCGTCGTAGACAGTATAACGCGCATAGGTGGAGGCCGCAAGCGCCGACAATCCCTTCGGAGAAGATCCATGGGTGGAACGGCGTAGCGGACAGAATTTGATTGAGCGCGAGTCCGACGAGCGCCAGATTGGCCACTTCCGACAGGATCTTCGCTAAGTGTTCCCATTGAGCCTTGCACACGGTATGACCTCCTCTAAAAAAGCGCTCTCGGAGGCACTGCCGCCTGCGCGGCCTCAGTCAGACCAGGGGGTCTTCCAGCAGGCCGATCTCGCTGAGATACAACTGAATGCCGCTCACAATCCGTGGAAGATCTCGATGGGCTCGGGCCAGTTGGGCGGGATACTCAGGATCTGTGTCTTTCAAGAAACTGACGAGAGGCGTCAGGCAGAAGTCCTCGTAGTTCGTGGGATTCAAGTAGGGCGGGGAACTCGTGGCTTCGATGATCCAATGCAGCTCGAGGTTCTGCGTGCCGGTCTGTTGTCGGTACCAGCACCATCCGCGAGGTTGCACAATGTAGGCGAGGGTATGGACGAGGCCGATACGTTTGGAAGGCCGAAAGATGACGAGCGGAAAGGAAGCGGAGCCGGCGGATCGCGATTCGCGCGGATGGCCTTCGCACGAGCCGCAGGTCTCAAGGCCCATGTCGCTGAGACTCTCGACCAGCGGACGAATGAGCGGGTCAAGATCGTCGGGTAGTCGGAGGCGACGGTGTCGTGGCATAAGCGTGCTCGTCAAAACAAAGAGAGAGAGAGAGGACTAGTCCGGTTTCTGAAAGTACGTTCACGCAAGGGGGCCCTTTCATTCGGCGCCGCCCGCCGGGTATCAGCTCTTGAGTACTCCCTGAACGAGAGCTTGCTGACAGAGGGTGCGATAGATGGGGCGGTTAAAGCCAGGGTATCGGCCGATCAGGATCGGCGTTTCAGGCAAGGTTGGAAGCCATTCGCTGAGCGCGATTCCGACAGCGGGACTTCGGGAAACCCCTGCAGCGCAGGACACCGTCAAAGCCGTCATGCAATTCCGATATTGCAAGACGAACTGCAACAGATCGTCAGCCTGCTTTGCGGTCATGGGTATCAGGCGGCCCGTCGTGGGATGGTCGATCGTGTAAGGAATGTCCCACACGGGCAGATGATAGGTAGCTGCAAATGGCCTGTGAGGCGTGACGGGCTCGTGCTTGGGCTCTGTTATGGCGATGAGGATTTCGCCTTGGGCGGGCTGGTAGTGATGCTCGATCCACCATTCGGGATGCACGTCGATGAGCACGTGGGGCTGAGGGATCGGAATCTGAGCTTCGGCCCATGCCTTGGCCTCCTCGAGTTGCGAGAAAACGAGGGAATAGGACTCGCCATGAAAGCCGTTTCGTCCGGGGATTATGGCCTGGTATTCAGAAAACTCCGGATCGTCGTTATCAATTTGAAGCACGTAGGCGGAGGCATAGTCCGTCGAGGCGCCCTCGGGTACATCGAGATACAGAAACGGTTCCCCAGGAATGGATCCGCCGTCGCAATACCAGCGGTCTTTCGTACATGTTGTCATGGTGCTGGCACCTCAATCATTGCAAGGGACATGGATGACAGGCGGCTCCGTGGTGGGTGGTGTCATGCCAACATCGGACCAGTGTTGCGGCGCATCTCGTTCACATCGGATGGCATAATCGAGGGCTTCCGCATTCGTATCATCGAAAAAGCAAACTACTTCCATGTAGGAGCCGAAGTCGTGTGTAAACGATTTGATACCAAGGCTCGCGCCCTCCGGCGGCTGTCCGACCTTCCGCTGAATCGCTTCAATGAACGCCTGGCATTCTTTTCGAGCCAACCCTCGATCAGTGTAGGGTACCTGCTGGCACGGCTCATCGCCTGGCGTACTGCCGATTGAGATATAGGTCTTCATGTCACGCGCCTACTCCCTGAAGCATCGATCGGATGATCCTTCTCCATAAACGTCACGCGACCGGACGCGCTTGATGGAAAGAATACACACTGCCATACGGGGAAGATGATGGGATCGTTCCAACGGACCCGTTGTCCGTTGATGAGGACGGCCTGTTGTTCACACCACCGACGGACCTCGCTCCTCGTGGGCTGCGCCGCGGACCCCCGCTCACGCGTAACCGGGAGATGAAACTGAGAGAGGAAGTCGAGGACAGTCATGACGAACCTCATTCAAGCAAACAAAACACCACGTGTCCGGCGCTGCTGGCGTTTCGCCAGCCCGCGGTTACCCGCGCTCTTCGAGGAGAAATTCGGCGCGCCGATCAAGGGTCTGTTCGATGCGGAATGGAGAGAGCGCCGCCAGTGGTGGTCCGACCGTCATCTCCAGTAAAGCGGTGGCTTCCTCGCTTGCCCCTTCTTTGAGGTATTGCAAGACTTTGACAAGTGCCACGCGAGGCAACAGCTCTTTGCCATTGGGGTCAATGGCGACGGTGACAGGTGTTTGGAGTCCTTTGCGAAACTGGACGCGCTCAGCCTGGTATTGTCCGGTGCCGCTGGAGGTACGAGTGAAGCCGATCTGGTGCTGGATGAGCCACTGTTCAAGTGTGGGGAACTCGCCCTCCAAGGCGAAGCCGTTATAGAAGTGCAGATGATGGCTGTCGTCGAGCCCCCGGCACAGATCCGGTTCGGTCAGAGGAGCAAAGAGCGGGGTTTCCCAGCCGAGAGTCACGCTGGAATCGGCGATGACATTTAACAACTCCGGGACAAGTAACCGGTCGACCGTGCCGCCGATGAGAATTTCGGCCGGGAACTGATCAACCGACGCTGGGATGTCCGGCTCAGGCGTCGATTCCGCTTCTGGCGGCAGTGTGCGAATGCGAGAGTGCGGCTGCGGAGGGACTCCGAGGGCGGTGTCACAGACGGCTTCGAACAAATTAAGGAGGAGGTCGAGATCATGCAAGGCATCGACGGGATCCCGTTGGCTCAATCGTAAAACCGCGTCCTTAATCCACGACGAGACGGTCCCGTCCGCTAGGAGCTGGCGCTGGGCGTTTGCTGGGTCGGTGAGCAGAAGTTGGAAGAAGGGGGTCATACCATACCTATTACGTGCTGCGGATGAGGTAGAGCTTCGGGGTTTTCCGCTTCAGCGGAATTACAGGCACGGGTTCAACGGCGGCCGGTGCCGGGGAGCACGACGGAAGGGGCGCGTGTGTGACCGCCGACCGGATGGTAGCGGGACCGGCCGTCGTGGCGAGGAAGTCCTGGGAGGAATAGACGCAATCCTTACTCGAGGTCAGTTGGAGGGCTTCCCACAGCAAGGAGTCCGGCACATTAGCCAGGGTGGCGATCGACGGCCGATGGCCAATGATCAGGAGTTTGCACTTCCCACGGGTAAACGCGACGTTCATCAGTTTGCAGGGGGCCTGGTCCCCGGCGCATTTGCCGAGCATCGTCCGAGTGAGATCGCCGGTGACCGTCGTATCGAAGATGACGATATCGCTCTGGCGTCCTTGAAAGCTATGGATCGTGCCCACTTCGACATGGGTGGTGAGTTTGGCATGATCGATGAGGTCCTGAATCAAGCGGACCTGATTCCGATACGGGGCGATGATGCTGATTGTCGGGGCCTCGGCGGATCGTCGAATGAGTGCTTGTTGGGCTAGGGCGACGGCGAGTGTGGCATGGTAACGGTTACTGGGCGACCCCTTGTGGTCTTTCTCGACCCACGAGTGCCGATCGCTGGTATCAATGAAGGCCAGCGCCTTTCCGGGAATCGGTGCATGATCGACTAACTCCTGGCGAGCTTCGCGCGTGCGGTCGTCGGTGCAGTAGGCAAGGCCGGAACGTTGATACAAGCGCGCGGCAACAGCGGCAATGTCCGGGTGCATCCGGTATTGAGTCCGGAGCGCGGCCACGCGGGGATCCTGGTCGCTGGTAATGCCGGCGAGCTGATAGATATCGGTCGCCAGCCATTGTTTGGCATGCGTCGTCGTGGATTCCGCGATCGGTGGCAGCTGGAGGAAATCTCCGACGATCATGACTTGTCGTCGGGCCAAACACAGCGCCGTGAACAAGGCGGGAGGACTCGCCATTGATCCTTCGTCGATGATCACAACGTCAAACCGTTCGCGCTCGAGCACCGGAGCGGTGTACGTCCGTGTGATGGTGGTCGCGACGATGCGCGCCTCCTGGATCAGGCGTTCTTCGATCGTCACGATCTGGCGTTGGCATTGCGTGATGGTCTGATGCAGCTCAATGAGCTGTCGGCGCTCCTCTTCCAGAATGCGTTCGATGTGCTCGAGGTCAGGAAGCGGACCCTGGCAGTCGAGGGATTGGAGAAGGAGTCGACGGCTGGCTAAGAGGTCGGTGGATAATTCTTCAGCTGCCTTGACGTCGGTGGTCAGCCGCGCAAGGGTGGCCGTTGAGTCTTCCAGGGTGAGTTGGGCGGTGAACAGGTCTGCCTGAATATCGGTGGGATTGCGCAGAAACAGCCGGCGCCAGCGCGACGCGTTCCAGAACAGATCGAGTTCCTGGCGAGCCGCGTCGTACTGCTCTTGAAGGGCCTGATGATGGCGGTGATGGGCAGCGATTGTTCGGGCCAAGTGTTCGGCTTGATGGGCCGTCTCGGTATAGCGGAGATCTAGTGCCTGTAAATCCCGATGAAGCAGGCGGACGCTTTCCCATCGATTGACCTGCTCGCTCCGTCGGTGCTCTTCGGCTTGAAGCGTCACAAGTGCGGCTTGCAGTTCTGCGACGGCGCCTTCGGTCAAATGCTCGAGCGTCACGGGTCGCAGGTGGTCTGGGGCATCGTCCGCGCTCAATCCATACCGAACCAAGTCAGTGGACGGAAGTCCTGGCAGCTTGTCGAGGACTGACTCCAAGGCTTGGTCGACGGCGGTATTCGTGTTGGCAACAATGAGGACTCGGTCACCGCGTTCATAGGCGATTTTTGTGCTCGATCCGATGACCATGGTCTTCCCCGTTCCCGGCGGTCCCCAGATATATGAAAAGTCATACTGCACGGCCCGGAGAAGGGCTTCATATTGTTCGGGATTGAGGCTAGGGTCCGGAGGGATCTCCAAGCTGGGCATGATCGGTTCTGGACGGGCCGAGGGGGTGAAGCATTTCATGGCGAGGCTGGTGAGGTAATCCTGCGGATGAGCATGGATATTGGCGAGGCGTTTATCGAGGGCCAAGAGTAAGCGCATGCGATCGATGCTCAACCGAGCTTCTGGGATGTAGTCGGCCAGTTCTGCGGTCAGCGACAGCGTGAGTTGGTCGATCGTAAGGCCTAAGATCATGCAAGGATGAGGTCGGCCGTCGATGACGAGTTCCCCTTGGGTATCTTGCAGATAGCCCTGAAGGGGCATCATGGGACTGCGAAAGACGATGCGCTGATGCCGGCCATAGCGTCCTTGGACTCGGCCATCACGGAGTGGAACACTGATGGGTTTACCGTTATTGGGAGTCTGCCGGGAGTTGAGTTCGTCACGGAGGGCTTGGCGAAGTGATTGAATGAGTTCGTGAAGGGATGAGGGAATGACCGGAGTGCGAGCGGGCGATGCATCAAGCATGTCGAGCCTCCTCACAAGTCAGCAAGCACACCATCGCGGGACGGACTGCGCTCGTTGCGAGCGCCGGATCGACCAGCGGAAGGGTGGCAGAAGACGGAGGATGCAGTGGAGGGGGAGAGCGAAGCGAAGCGAAGGGCTGTCGGGCGGCACGGGTGGTAGGAGGCGTGCAGCTGGGGTGCAGCATGGGGTGCAGCTGGGGTTGCGAAGGCCGGGCGAAAGGAGTACCCTAGGGTCAGTTATTCATTTCTGGTAGGCTCTTGCTGAATCCTCTAGACCGATTCTTCTAATCGGTTCTTTCTTCTCTCTGTAGTGCTTCTGTTACGTGCGCTGCTACGTCCATTTTTTCCCATCGCCGTTCTCTCTTGTTCGACTGTGACCTGAACAGTGCGAGCGTCTCGTTGTTTGTCCGATCTTTTTAAATTCTATTTCATCACACACACTTCATGATTGCCGTCTGACCATTGGTCACGAGGGCGTGAGGAGGTTTGCCATGACGCGATTTTTACTGTCGACGTTTCCTGAACGCACTTGTTCGGATGGCCAACTCCATGCACTGATTTCCAGGTATCCGATCGCAATGGTTCGGCATGTGAATGCAATTGCCAACCAAATTGAGCGAGAAGGCGTACCGGGATATCAGGATTGGACGTTGTTATCCCATGCGACGCATCGTGCCGCGGTATTGCTGACGTTGCGTGCGCGAATGAAGTTGCGATCAGACCGTCCCATTCTCAACTAGATCACATCACATCAATCATTTCATGAAACCCAGACCGCTATACGTGGTCATTGGGTAGGGAGGGGTGTATGGATAGCGTGAAGGTGGTAGTGGAAATCGTGCGAGAGGTCGTCTTGGTGGAATTACATGCGGGTCATGTGGCTCAGCGTGTGTTCCAGCTTGTCTATGATGACATTTTCGATCGATTAGATCAGCTGATCGATGCAGGAACGGCGCGTTGGATTAAGTCTCGGCAGGATCACTTCGGGGTTATGCCGCAGCGTGACGTGACTTCGATCGAGCTGGCCGCCGAGATAAAGAAACAATTGCGGCTTTGATTTGCTGTGCCTGCTTGTGTTGGGTTGCGGCGAATTGATGCTGCCGTTTCAGATGCTCGAGCTTCGCAAGTAGTTTCTTCAGCGGATCTCCCACCTGCGCATACTTCAACTCTCCCACAAATGTCGCGTTTGTCCGTTGGAACTTTTTTCGACTGTCGATAAACCGGATCAACATCATTTGCACGCGTCGCAATGGCTGGTTCGTCATACGCGCTCCTCGGTTGATGCTGCGTAGTGTAGCACAGCCAAAACGTGGATGACAGATCGAGCCCTGCGTCGTCTTCTCTCTCACCATCACTTTATCCATTCAATTACAGGAGGTGTCCTATGTCGAGTGTCATTGAATCGACTGTTGTACATGCCGTGATCGATCAGCAACTGGGGTCGTCAACAGATGGGTTGATTGCTGCCCTCTACGTCGATGTCCATGCGGCTGAATGGCACGTGTCACAACAGATTGGTCAAGGGTCAGGTTCGGAAGATCGTGTCTGGCGGATTGCGGCGTTACGTGTCCGTTCAGTACTGGATCTTTCGGCCGACGTGACCATGCTGTTCGTCGTGTATGAAAGCGATGCCGATGGAATTCGACCCCTGCACTTATATGCGTCCGAACGATTGGCGCAATGCAAAGTGCAAGAGTGTCAGAGTTCCGATCAACTGCGCCGCTTAACGATGAATTGTCCGGATATGAAGTCTCGCCGAAATCGTATTGGTGGGAATGCTGTCCGATGATTCACTAACGCCAAAGACAAGGAGATCTTCTGATGATCGAGCAAAATTGCTTCGAGTCACACCGTGAGTTTGTGCTGGCACTGTTGCGGACCGGCTTCTCTCAGTCGTCCGACATGTCAGAACTGCGCACGATGGCTGGTCGAGTCATCTGCGACTATCAGGGCCACACCTCCCCGATTGCGCAGCTGGCACAGACGCTTCAACAGAAAGTGTCTGGCCATCGCTGTCTGCCCGAGGACATGGAATATGCCTATGCGTCAACAGTGGTCTCTGTCGCCCGCGCGCTTGGACCCATTGGACGTGAAGCATTGGAAGTGTTCACCGGCTATCGTGAAGAGGATCTCGCAATGCTGCAAAACATGGCATCAGGGGCTATCAGTGAGGCGTATGTCTCGCTATATGGACATCCCTATGGCCATGTCTAGCTGAAGCGTCTCTTCGTTCTCTCCGTTCACCACTCGTTCTCTCTTTCCATACTCCATCACATTTCACGCTGGCACCCCTATTGAGGTGTCCAAAGAAAGGATGCATATCATGACACACACCACATCTGTACTGACTGGAACCGTTCAGAATTCTCAGTTCCTGAATAACTTCCGGTCCTTGAAATCGATTCTAATGGCCGCTCGTCTCTCCACGCGCATGCAGGGGTTGAGACAATCCAGAGTGCTCTTGTCAGGCTTGAATTCCTTGAAGCCGGTTGAGCGTCTGGATGAGATGCAATTGGAGCGGTTGATGAATGAGTTAGAAACCGGTCGTTATCGCATTTCACCAGTCAATTGGATGAGGCTGCGGGAACGGCTGTATTACATGCAAGTCCATGAATTCGGGAATCGTCAGCTTCGTAACGAACGGACGGCTGATGAGAACCGATATGAGCAGGATAATCTTCCAGTGGCACCCGATCTGATGTGGCGTTCAAAGATTCGGGGACAAGTCATTGGGTTGGAAGATGGACGATTGGCTCGACGGGTGGATCATCTGCGAGCGATTCCTTACTGCGGTGTGCAGGTTCCCGTCTGGTTATCAGATGTGGAGCGCGCGCAGGATGGAATCAGTCCCGTGCGATGGATTACCGGGCCAGTGCAATGTACGCGTTGTGAAGGGTACCATCTGACCGCATCCCCGTCTCGATCGTCCGTGGCGAGGCCCCAGGCTCAGGAGACTCCGTCTGCTGAGATCACCTGCCCGCATTGTCATGGAGAATCGGTGCGGTTTGAGCGTGAAGGCATGGTCTTGATCGCCCATTGTTTGTGTGGGTGGGAAGGCGTGACGTCATTGCTTGGACTGGATGCACAGGTGGTTGCGCAGAATCTCCAGAGTGTGTTGGCTGCTCCCATCCGCGATGTCGAGGATGAGGAGGAATCTTTCATGCCCAGGACGAATTGGGATGGGATAGTAGACACACAAGTGGAGGAGACGTCGGAGGAGGAGTTCGAGGAATCAGAGGCAGGCGACTTGGTGGAGACCTTGGTTGGAATGACTGAGGGAACTGAGACGTCGGCAGAGCACACTGAGGCTTCGGAGTCCGCTGCAGAGTCCGAGATCCAGGATGAATTGGATGCCTTGGACGCAGTGATGACACGGGATATGGTGCAGTTCTGGGCATCGCCAGCACACATCGGCTTACGTCGTCTGTTGCTAGATTACACGATGCGCGGGCAATTGACACCGTCGTGGTTGTTGGAACGGTCTGAAGGGAATCCTGAGTGTATCGTGGTGTCTCGCGAACGCTTGGGGTTGATTTGGATGGTCGCTGCGACATTGACTCAAGCCTGCAGCCGGTTTTCACCGACGCAGCAAGAGGAATTGGTCTCGTGGTTGATCGAGAGTCCCGACGAAGAACTGCGACAGTTCTTGCCTGAAGGAACTGATGAGCTGCCATTGCCGAACGTCTATGCCAAGATCAGGTCTTGGATGCGTTCGTGCAGGCAGCGTGTGATGAAGTTTCGCTCACAATCGGCTGGGGTGAGATTGCTCTCGCGTCAGTTTGGAGTGAGTGAAAGCGCCTTTCAGGCTGCGGTGACTCTGATCGCTGTCTAAGGTGAACTGTCTGGTCAGAGGCGAATCTGGACCCCTGAAAACATTCAGGACCAGGTTCTGCCTCTGACAACAGAAAAAGGGAACGGAGTGTGTATTTCGCAAGTGGACTGACATGAACGTGCAGCCGTTGTGAACCGCTCCAGTTCCCTTTTTTTTTGGCCCTCGGATGCTCCCTTAGGCGGCTGCCGGCATGGCCGCGCGCGGTTTGCTGCCGAATTCGACGTGGCTCGCACGCACTTCGCCGACCGTGATCTTCTTGTCACCGATCTGCTGCTTGCGGAAGTGCAGGCGGCCGTCGACGGTGACTTCCTGGCCTTTGACCAGATTGGAGCCGCAGCTGAGGGCCTGCTTGCCGAACACGCTGACCGGAATGTACTCCACCGGTCGCTCTGTCGTGCCTTTGCGCGGAATGCCGTTGACGGCGATGTTCAGGTTGCACACGGATTCCGCGCCGTCGCGGATGTTCCGGACGGTCGGGTTTTCGGTTAAACGGCCGATAATGGTGACAGAATTCTTGTTCATGGTGATGGACTCCTGAGTGGGGTGAACGAGTGAGACCCAGACGAGACGCAGCTGGGCGATGCGGGGTGAGTGGATGCCCGATACTTACTTCACGGTGTGTGTCCTCCTGCTGCTAAACGTAGAAAGAACAGAACGCTCTCGGTGATCAGGGCGGCACGGGGCCTTAGGCGGCGTGTGCCGTAGGCACCTGGGTGGCTGGGGGCAACTGTCCGGTTTGCCTGGCGATCGCTTTCAACGTGTCGACATCGAGCCCGTAATCTCCAGCGAGGAGTTGGCAGCCGGACTCCTTTTGCCGGAAGCGCTGGAGTTCGTTGGCGAGGAATTGAATGAGGGGGTTGAGTAGTGTGTCGGTGTCTTGGAAGACCTCGGGATCCGGATGATGGACGAAAGGGTGAGTGGTATCCGGGTCGCCGGCCAAGAGGGCCAAATCTTCGCGATTGAGGCTGTGTAGCCATTCCACGATGGGCTGGACTTCGGCTTTACGTGACGTTCGAAGTTGGCGCCAAAACTCGCCTCGGGCCTTCTTCTGTTGCGGCACAGAGGCCGGATCCACTTCGGCGTGAAAGTCCTTGAGCCAGGCTGTATTGGACTCGGTAAGCAATCGCCCGGCGGCGGCCCAGATGGCCATGCGCCGATCGGCGTTGTCTGTTTGCTGGATTGCATGGTCGATGAGCCCTTGGCGGAGCGGGGATTTACTCGATTTAAAGAGATGACAGGCCGGCGAATGAATCAGATCGCCAAGCTGGCCAATTTCTTCGCTGACGACTTCTGCAAAGACCGTCTTGAATGCCTCGTGGTCCATCGGATTCTCCATCCGCGCCGTGGTCATGGCCAGTAGTTGTTGAATGACGATTGAGTGGGCGATGGTGTCCAAGCGACGTGTTGGATCGGCCAGCATGGCCTGGATTTCGGCCAGTTCCTGTGCGTCGATGGGGGTGGTCTCAGGCAGGACATCGACGGTGATGTCCTCGTCGAACGGGGAGACCTGGTCCTCTCCGACCTCGGCCAGGTGGTCGTCCGGATCCAGCTCGTCGAGTTCCTCTCCGCCGAATTCCGCGTCGTTTTCTGCCTGATCGACGGCCGTCGACGGTTCGACGATGGACGCATGGGTGAGTGCGAGGTCGTTGGCATCCTCCTCTTCCCGAGTCAATTTCATGAGCGGTCTCGTAATGCGAGTCCCACACGGAATGCAAACCAGGGTATCGTCTCCGTCCCAGTAAGAAGAGCTGTGCAAATTGGCCTGACATTTTGGGCAGGCGATGGTGGTGCGTACCGTGACGGAGGCAACCGGCGTGGTGGCGGCGTTCGGGAGGTGTTTGCCATGACATTGGGGACAGAGTCGGGTGCCTTTCCGGCTGCCCCGCATCTGCTGGGCGTCGGAGAGCCGCATGATCGTCTGAATCCCGCACATCGTTTGAATGCGCTGTCGATCAAGTAAAACGGCTTTCCGTCCATCCGGCAGGACTACCGTGCTGCGGGGCTGCGTGGACGTTGACGGCTGGCGGGTGACGATCGGGAAGGTGGGCTCTTCCATCCCGTCCTCGTAACGCGTTTCCCGGCTGTAATGCCGCGACAGCTCCTGGGCGGCGAATTCGTCGACCAACTTTGTGTACCGGTCCTGTAGTGAGGGGAGCACTTCTTCCGGACGTTCGTGGACGTCCAGAATCACTTTGGCGGGCATGGCGTACGGGCGTTCGTAGAGATCGAACTCATTGCCACTATCGTCGAAACATTCCATGGGAAACTCCTTCATTCTTCGGAGGTCGAACATACGAACATGGACGTTAGGCGGCGAGGGCGGCTTTCTTAGGTAAGTCCTGCAAATAGATCTGATCCATTCGGCAGTACAGATGGTAGCTCACCTTGTCTTCGTCACTGTCCGCGGGTTTCCACTTCTTGATCTGCAGTTCAGCGTTGTGAACGGTGACCTTGCGTCCCTTGGGCAGGCGCTTGGAGAATTCCTCGAGTTTGGTCCGGTCGGTGCCGCTCACTTTTACTTCAAAAAAGAGCGGGGTGTTGTCTGCCGGAAAGTTCGAGTGATGCGCGACGGAAAAAGAAAGCAGGTGTCCCTGGTTGGCGGTGGAATAAATGCCGGGGTCGTGGGTCACTCTCCCGCCAATGGTGCAGTAGTTTTCATCTTTCATGGTGGACTCCTTCTGGTGATGAAAGGCGACAGAACACCCTACGTTTCACCCTGCGCGGAGCGCCCGGGCGGATGTTGCGCTTCTTGAGTGAGATGGGTACCGTATCGGCGAGGGGGAGGTAGGACGATGAGCGCGGATGAAACGGCGAATACCATCTCAGAAATCACACGGCGAGCGATCATCGACTATTTCACCGCTTCAGGGAGTTCCTGGTCGGGACGAATGCAGGAGGATAACTTTCTGGCCCGACTCTATGATCTAGCGAACATCGCATCGACGGATGGGCGGTTCGAAAACGCCGCGGGTGATATTTGGAAGCATCGCGTGATCAATTCCGATTGGCCGGAGGAGTGGGTGTTTTACGATTCCCGGTTTAATCTGCTCTGGGCCGCCGACGAAGAGTTTCTGCGCTTTTTGTGTGAGACGATACACCCTGCGGTTCGCCCCATGACGGATGAGGTGCAGGGATTAGTGGCTGCCTATAATGCATCGACAGATTAGCCGCCGATGGCGGGCGGCTCAGCAAGAGCAAGCGGAAGGAATAAGGGTGAGGAGGAGCCATCCACAATGATGCCCGCTTCTGACTCGGAGCTGGGCGGCGTCCACGGCAGGGGGCGGCCCCGGAGACCGACAGTATCTGCTGGAACCGGGCCGGTTCCGTGCGCCGCGCTCGGATGGGGAACAGGCTCATCAAGCGGTGTCGGACGTCACGGCGCGGCTGTTCCCGGTCAAGGTGCCCGCCCGGTTGTTCGTCACGCATACCAGGCCTGAAACGATTCTCGGACTGCTGGGTCCGTTGCATACGGGTGCCGCTACCGCAGGACTCGGCTACACGAATCATGGCGGAACGCTCAGTACGCAGGGCATGGCGTTTGTGAATCGCTGCAGCTGGGCGCATT
>CBDIWP010000072.1:0-1912 GCA_965285945.1 uncultured bacterium
TTGGATGCGGTGCCGGTGTTGCCGCTAGAGTCTGTTATAAAAAAGGACGTCTAGGCAGAAAGTGGACCTGTCATTTGCCATCACGCTTTCGCGTGTACAGGCGGACGGGCTGACAGCGTGCCTAGGCATGAAGTGTAGAGGACCAGTTCAAGAAATTGCAAGTCGATGATCAGCGCTGAAATACAGGTGGCTGATTTCGAGTGGAACGAGTGGCTGATTGGAGCGGAATACGCAGTTGGGCCCACTCGGCTCGAACCTGGTGTTCGTCTGGCTGTACTCACCCTCTTAGACATGGCCCCGCTCCGCCAGACGGCCCTCGGACCAACTCGACGACAACGGAAGAGACGAGCGTCAGGGCCCCTCAGCCCGCCTCGTTCAACGCTGACCCCACCTACAAGAGCGAGACTCGCAAGAGTTTAGCGCTCCCCCGTGCGGATGGATGTGGCATCCGAACCAGACATGTTCAGTATCAGCGTCTATCCGATGGGGGCAGTTAAAACTGCCGTCCGTGCACGATGGGCATGGAGCCCTTCGGCTGCACAGGGATCACCAGTTGCAGCTTGATCGTGCAGATGCCGCGACCTGGATCCCAGGTGCGGTAGATGTCGAGAGGCAGCGCATGGCTAAATTCGTCCGGCGTCACCAGGCGCTTCTGTCGGGCGACTGTAATGCCCTTCTTGAGTTGGAGTAACGCGCGATTTTCCGCCACTTCACAAGCAAGGCTCTGATTGCCGTTACCGGGAGCTGACCATCCAGTACCTTGGATGATGGTTGATTCGGCGAGCTTCGGGGGCGGTTGTGGGATCGCCGAGAGCACTTCATCGGTGCCTGCAAAGACGAACCCGGGAAGGACAAGGAACAAGATGGCAAGACCCAATGGGCGCATGGATGTCATGGCAACCTCCAGGTGAATCATTGGAAACACCCGTCTCAAAGACTACCCGCGCAGCGGGTCGGTGTTGACATGATGGGATGATCGAAAAATGGTGAGAGAAGGCGAAGACCGGTGCACCTTCAAACAGACGGTGAAGCGATCGGATGACGTGAGAACCCTTCCCTCACCATAGACATTTGAGGGATGAGGCGGCTAAGGAGAGATGGAGAGCGTGGGCGGTGGAGAGCGCGGAGCTGATTAAAGCTGGGATACGGAACGGTCTAAATTCTGTCGAACGGCAGCGGGGGCCAGACTGAGAGCGAAACCGTGAGGAAACTCTTGCCGCCGTCGTCTCGCACGTCGAGTACGAAGGCGAGTGAGCACACGCATCGAGAGGATTACAAGCACGAGTCGCTTTTGGTGGCACAGGGCCGGCCTTGATACCGGCTTGGCTGATTTCCAAGGTGCTTGCGCAATGTGCCCCGATGTGGAGACGCCTATCAGCCAGTCGTTTCACTGCGTGTCCTTCCACGCCGCCTGTGCCAAGCTCACGCTTAACGAGCATAAGGGAAAGTGTAAGAACCAGGAGGGCGTCATCGGTCCCTCAAAGGTGGTGGGGGATTTCACTGGGCTCCCTACCAGCAGGGGGAGCTGTGTTCCGCTTCAACCTATGGCAGTTTCCCGCCGTCACGTCTCTCCCCACCGCCGGTGAGAGTGTCCGATGTGCTGCTACGCCAAAGAGCATCACCGGTCACGTTCGGATACGGTCATTGCTATTGCAATTCCGTCATTAGCTCCTCGCTCCCCTTTTCCCTGTACCTACCTGTGTGACCGTTCGGTATCAGGGGCACTGGCTACAGCCAGCCGGCAGCGCCGAATGGGCCTCACTCCTTAGAGGATGGCTGCTTCTAAACGTCCATGGTGGTATTGCTGGTGCCAGAGCTATTTGGGAACTCTACATCCGCTATACGATGTGGCGGCCCAGGAAGTGGGTACCCGCCTCTTCCATGACTTTCTGGGCATAGAACTACCCATTGC
>CBDIWP010000073.1:0-10439 GCA_965285945.1 uncultured bacterium
GTGCGTTCCGTCATTGTCAACGTCAGGGGCGCGAGGGGACGACCGAGTCGCATGGAGACCTCCTTTCGGAGGCACCGTAGCTGAGTCGGATCACTTAGTCAATGCATTTATGACTCATGACACTAGCGCCCCCTACTATAAGTAATCAATTACATCGGGATCCTGAAGCGTTCCTCGCTAAACTAACAATCGTTGCCGAAGGCAAGACGGAGATAGGGTTTGTTCGTTCTCTTTTGGAGCGGGCATACGGCAGTGATTACCTTAACCTCGGCATATGGGTTACCGATGGCGACGGCAATAGTCGAACTCTACAGCTGCTCGAAGCCCTGGCAAAAAGCGGGGTGCAGTTTTCAGGGTTTGTAGATAATGAAGGGAACGCACAGACAAGATGGGCGGCCCTAAAACAACAACTTGGAAAACGCCTGTTTCAATGGCCATCGGGCAATATTGAGGCCAATATTATCGATCTTATTCCGGAATCGAATTTGGAGGAGTTCATTAAAGATGAAGAGGGAGAATCTGGGATTCGTCGAAGGACATTGGCGGAACGACTTCAAATACAGTCCGCTGACTTCAGTGATATTACAGCCAACTGCCCGGATATTCGGTCCCTTATACTAGAAGCAGCAACAGGGACAGTTCCGGCATGGCTGCCAGCAGATCGCAAAAAGGAATTTAAGAAGCACGCGGAAAAATGGTTTAAGTCAGAGGACGGTGGCCGGGAACTGGCCGACAAAATATTTAAGTTCAGTCTTTGGCCTAAATTGATTACCCGACTCCTTCCATACCTATCTGCCATAAGAGAAATTGTCCTATTAACAGAACTTTCTGAACCGTCGTCATGAGCGACGCGTCAGTCGCCCAAGCTCTAAGAGCACCTTCCCGCCTTGTAGTTATACGAGCACCGGCAGGGTGCGGCAAGACATTCCAAGGCGCTCAGTACGCCAGAGACATTGCAACGACCATTGGGAACAGACGCGTTCTGATTCTCGCTCATACACATGCAGCCATAGATGTTTTTGCGTCCCGAACGCAGGATGTTCAGAGGCACGTTGAAATTCGAACCATCGATAGCCTTGTGGCTGAAATTGCGGGGATATACCACTCCTCTCTTGGTCTACCTCAGGATATCTCTTCATGGTTACGAACTGAAAAGGATGCTCATTGTCAGCTGGCTGCTAAAGTCTCAAAGCTTCTTACGGCAGCGCCAATTTTAGGGCGGTCACTCGCACAACGTTATCCGATTCTTATATGTGATGAGCACCAAGATGCCAGCCGAGACCAACATAGCATCCCGATGGCTTGCCACAGTGCAGGTGCATGCGTGCGCCTTTTTGGTGACCCAATGCAGATGATATTTGTTGGAAAAGAAGGTGATGGCAATCTCTGGAATGAGGTGACAAGCAGTGCAGGCACTATCCATGAACTTGACACCCCGCATCGATGGTCAGACGGTTCAAAAGATCTGGGACAGTGGATTTTGAAAGCTCGTCAATCGTTAGAAGCTGGCCAACCAATCGATTTGCGTGGTGATTTGCCATATGGAGTGTCGGTCTGTGTTGCTGAAAACTTGTCGAAGGCACACGGACATTATCAGCTTCGAGCCCAGGATCGTAAGCCAATTGATGATGTAGTCAGATCGTCGGAATGTATTCTTGTTCTAGCCGCCCACAACAAGACAGTGGATGCAATATGCGCTTTTTTCCGAAGAACCTTGCCCATATGGGAAGGACATGTGCGAGAAAATTTGACAGTGCTAACCGAGGCGGTGCGGACTCATAACAACAATCCGGACGCCATTGCTGCATCCACTGTATCCTTCCTGGAAAATGTCGCCACCGGCTTTTCTCCTTCCGCGTTTGGTAGGACGTTCCTCGAAGAAGTCCGCACTCGTTGCATATCTAAACGACGTGGCAAACCGTTATTGCTTCAAGATCTTGCCAAACTAATAATCGATCAACCCAACCATAAGGGTGTTGCAACTATGCTGCTCAGGCTGAACGAGTTGAGGCGGACCCATCCACTGTTTAAATCTTTGCACCTAGACTATGCCAAAGAATACTTTGATGCTGTGCAGCTTGGCAATTATGAAGAAGCAGGGGCCGGCCTTTCTGAAATGACACGCAGACGAAGTTATATACGACCGCGGCTGCCTCCTAAGGCAATCAGCACGATCCACAAAGCAAAAGGCTTAGAAATAGACAACGTAATTATCATGCCTTGTGATGCTCAGCACTTTCCAGAAAGTCTGGCCTCTCGTCGCCGTCTTTATGTGGCCATGAGCAGAGCTCGCAAAAGCTTGACCCTAGTAGTGTCGACCGAGAGTCCGACCCCTCTATTTGTGCTTTAGTTTCCGACGCCCGACTTGGGCCGCCACATTGATTGGAGTGATCGGTGACATCGGACGCTTCTCCACGCTGGAAATCCTTCCGGGCTTATGTCGGATTTTCACCGAAAGTCGAGCAGTCGGGGACTTCTGTGAACTCCTCGTCATTGACACACGGTGGCCCACCTGATTCACGCCCGTCCTATTTTAAATGATGCTTAGCCTCATTTCTCCCACCGCGAAGCCGAACGTCTTTCGGAATTGGCCCATGGTCCGGGCCGCCATTGCCCCTCTGTTAAATTCGAGATTCATTTTCGTGACTTCGCCTCTCAAAATTGAGGTATGATCCCGCTCAGCGCACTATTGGACTGGTCCAATTCTCTGACACTCATCGAATCCCACAGGTGCTCGGAGGCCGCATGCACGTCGTGATGCTGGTCGTGTTCCTTCTCCTGCCCCTTACTACATGGGCCCAACCGCCGGCCGCGCGCTGTCCTACTTGTCCATGCGTGACTATCCAGGGCGTTCAGTTGACACGAACGGATTATCAATTGATCGCCTCCCTGCATCTTAAGAGTTATACCAATTGGGCTGAACGAAGCGCTGCCATTAACCAACGATATGCCGAACTCTATGTGCAACGACCAGATCGCTTTAAATGGGCTGGGCTCGCCGCCTTCGCCGGACTTGAGATTGAGAAGAAGCTTAAACAAATCAGTGTTGCCTACCAAGCAGTCGCCGACTTCAGATCCGGCCTCACATCTGCGCAATGTGCCGCACTGGAGCAGATCCTTGGCTCCATCCGATCTTCCTGGGAAACACTTATTATCATGAGCGACCCATACCAGGTCGAGCGGCTCACGACTTTGCTGGCTAAAGGAAACGGCCTGGTTTACCAGGACGCCGGATGGATGCACGAGGCGTATCTTGATGGAGGCATTGCCACACTTGGCCGCCTTCTCAATGCTGAGCCCCTCCAAGATCCCCTCAAAACCGCCCTCATCGCCGCATGGAAGAATATTGACAGTTCCAATCCTGAGAAGGTGTGGGAAGGGACACTGGGGTTTTTGGAATATGAACAAAAACTCCTACAAGGAGAGATTTATGACCGCGACCCGTCATTATGGAAAGGGCTGACGCTCTCCTTCTTGTTAAAGGAACCGTTCACCAAGACGTACTTTCCTGGAACTAGTTTGGCCGATTATCCACAACGTTGGGGATGGCTAACTACAACGGTCGTTCCGCAATGGAAAGTGCTAGATGCCAGTGGTTGCCAGCAAGTGGTAGCAACGTTTGCGCAAGAAGGAATTATTGTCTCAAAGGCTTGCCCAAGCATTCCAGACACCATTGCACCGGTTGCACCGTCACCGGGGTTTCGTGGTTTGCGTATTCAGTAATGACTCCGGTGTTTGTGCACAGACGTTGTCGTCTTGCCCACTCCTCCACGTCGGCCAATGACATTCTTGCAATGCCTACGCTGGGTCCTCCAGATCTAGATCACTGACCCGCCGAGGTTACTACCTTCCAAGAAAGAGCTCTCATGGCGTTGATCGATACACATCCCTATTACAACACCGAGCGGTTTCCCTTGCTCGTGGCCCATCACGGCAATTGGGACATTTACCGGAACGGGAGCGGTCAGTGTGCCGCCATTCCGGTTGTCGAAGGCTGCCTGGCGAGCCACTTCGGAGACCTTGCCTATCTCGCCCACATTCCCGACCTCGTCTATGTGACGACGGAGGCACCTTCGAGCCTCCCCTGACGTAACAGGACGCCCATGCGGACCCGCGCATCCCTTACACGCACACTCGCCCAGTTTCCCTATCTCGTCTACGGCGTCCATGTCTTTGACAGCCGCGTGCTGACGACACTGAAACCCGGTGAACTCCGTACTCGGCCCGATGGCACTTCCATCTGGGCGGTGACGGACCACGGTCACACTGTGGAATGGGAATTCGTGGATCTCGACACGGCTCGGACAATCCAGCGCAATGAATCCCATGTCGATTACATTATCGACGTCCTCAAACACCGTGGCGCATCGGACGAAGTCCGTGCCACCGTCCGCGATCGCCTTATCCGGGTCCTCGTCTGGCATGAGGATGAGCTTGCACGAACTCCTCTACCTCCGAAGTTGAGCACCGACTATCCCACCAGGTGCACTCTCTACTAAGACCAGCTCTCGTGGCCCACTGCGTGGGCAGTCTGTGCCCTCGGCTACCTTTCATGACGCATGGAGGACCGATGACCGCCACCCACATCGCCCAGTTGCTCGGACCTGCGTTAGGCGCCCAGGGATTTCATGCTTATGTGGCTGCCTGGCCAACGCCCAATGGATACGGACATAAAGTTGAGCTGCTGCTGCCCGGCGGACACTCGATCGGCTCGGTGGTCGTGTACGCGGGGAAGAAAGGCCCGACACTAGTCACCAGCGAATTGAAACAGTCGTCCTCGGATGTCCTCGCGCGAATTGCGAACGCCTGGCGAGGCATCGGCATGGCCCCATCAAAGGCGACGGAGCTCACCGGTTCGCCCGCTGATTCTCCGGCGCGATCTTCCACAGAACAGGAGATTGAGCTCTGGGTCGATGGTGCGTGTCTGCAAGAGCAAGACTCGCTCAAATTCGGCTGGGCTTACCTGATCCGGACGGGCGCCACCGAAGTTTACCGCCATGCCAGCAGTCGGATCTTCCCCCACATGGCACCGCATCGCAACGTCGCCGCTGAGTTGCAGGCCGTCGTCCACGGACTCGAGCACTGTCAACACCTCGGGTACGCCGCCGTGACCGTCTTTTATGACTATGCCGGCATCCAGGCCTGGGCCACTAAACGCTGGAAGACCAACACTCGCACGACGCGGGAGTACGCCGCGTTCATTGAACAGTGCCCGCTCCGGATCACCTGGCAGAAAGTGGCTGCTCATACCGGCGTGCCGCTGAATGAGCTGGTCGATTCCCTCGCGACCGGTGCCGCACGCGCCTCATTCGAGTCCTACGCCATCAACCGGCTCCCTTCCCCGGAGGCCTCATGACCACCCATCGCTCCTACACCTGCAACGTGTGCCGCGAGTCCATCGTGGCACGCGAGGAAGGGATCGGCCTGTATTTCAGCAACCAGGACGAACAAGGCCGGTACCAGGCCGACATCCGCTTTCATCGACGGCTACTCCACGAATGCGAAACCCACCTCTGCACCAAATGTCTCCGGGCCCTGCTCGCCCTCGTCCAGCGCGTGTCCTCCCTGCACGTGATCGCCTAACGATCGCGCTCGTGCTCTATGCTGACCGGCTCCGCCGGTAGTGTCCTCTCCGACATGATGCAGTTCGATGTCACCCAAGGAGATGCGTATGCGATGGTCTTGCTCTCTCGTCATTCGTCTTGCCAGCGTCGGGCTGTTGATACTCAGCACCCCTCTGGTGACACTTGCGGCGGTACAGCCTTGGGACGCCTGTCTCCGGCAACATGCGTCAGAGCTCGATCTTCACCCCGATGTCCTTCGCGCCCTCGTGATGACGGAATCGCAGAATCACCCCCTCGCGATAGGGTGGACCGACCGTTTCGGGAAACGCCATAGCCTCTTTCCTACCAGCCATTCACACGCCCATCAGGTCCTCATGCACCTGCATGAATCTCGGCGAAATTATGACGTGGGCGTGGCACAGGTGAACATCACCAATGTCACGCGTCTGGCTCGCCCGCTGAATTTTCAGCCTGTCGATCTCCTTCAACCCTGCACCAATCTGTCCGTCGCCAAATACATCTTGCGAGAAAACTTGGAACGCCACGGGCACACATGGCAGTCGCTAGCAGGCTATAACGGATCCGTCGGTTCCACCCATTACATCGAGGCGGTCTACCGTAATTACTGCCGGCAGGAACAGACCCATCCTTGCACACCGGGCAGGCTGCATCGGACTCCTTCACCACACGATCCGCTCCCGACCGTCCGTATCCAGTATGCCCCGGTTACGCAGGCGAATGCCCCGATCGCCATTGAGCCCAAACGGATAGAGTCTATTCCAACGACCACTGCGGCCGCTGAGCCGACGCTCACACGTCCGCCGGCGAACACCGCGATGGCGGCAGAGATCTTGGCGCCAGCAGTCCCGGCCACGCTGAGCGTGCTCGCCTTCTGCCTGCGCATCTTTCTTCCGTTCTGTCTCCTCATCGTCCTGGTGGTGCTAATTTGTTACGGCCTCCGCATCATGCTTTGGGCGATCGGACTGGTGAGAGAAAGCGTTGGGACGCTGCTGCTCGGACGGCGGCCGGGCTTCCGAGGGTTTTGCCGTCCTCCTGCGCTATCGGCAAGAGACCGGCCGATCTCTTCTATGGCCTCACGTCAGCCTTCCTCTCTCGCGGCCTAATACTCTGTGATCTAGGAGGCGTCCAATGCCAGCATCGAGGACCTGGATCGGGTATCAGATTCGACAGGAACGAGTGCATCTCTCGCATTTATTCGTCATGACCGGGTGGACGGGCACCCTTGAAGGCTTTGTCGCGCGGTTCTACGTCACGCGCTAGCGGATCAACTCAAACTCACCGTGGCGATGGGCCTTCCAGGTCCTTATGATCTGCTTGTGCATCCGCGGAAGCATCTCTTCCACCCGGTGCTGGCAAGTGAACGGCAACCCATCACCGCCTTAGCTCCACGCCTGAGCGAACTGATGTCCTTGATCGGCAACAACGGCTGTGGACCCGATTCCGAAACAGATCTCCACGACGACGTCCTCCACACGCAGATCGAAGCGGCAACACGGGAGACGGCGCTTGTCTTGAGCTATGCAAGCATGGCAGAACTCCTCGTCTTTCCTGACGGCCGCTGGATGGTCATTCCGTGCACCGCTTCCTCGTACGAACTCACCACCGAGGCCCCTACTATCCCGTCCGTTTCCAACGAGGTCCTCCGATGACGCCATGGCTCGAAGACCTGACTCCGTACGCCATTGCCGCCTTGGTCGCCCTCATCACCGCCCCCCGTTTCTGGCTCATCTCTGGAGTCTCCGTCGTTCCTCACGAGCCAGACACTGTCGACCGAATCTCCGGATTCCACGATCCGAGAGACCATAACGGACGGGCCCGCATGGCGGGCAGCGTGAAGCATCCCATGATCGTACAACCAATGGGACCCGGAGGTGCTCATGTCCGCTGCTGTCCGCTTTTCCACTCCCTTAAGTTTGGCCATTGCCGTCCTTGGCTCTGCGACCGAGTTCGACATGAGTGGTCGCGTCGACCGATATTCTGCTCATCGCCAGGTGGTGTATCTCACCGATCATCGGACGCAGGCGACCGCCGTTCTCATCATCGCCCGGGCGGCCAGGGCCGCCAGTTCGTTTGAATTCATGCTTGGACACGTCACGACGAAGACCATGCGTCGTGAAGTGCTCCGTGTACTTCGAGCCTTCGTGCGCGAGACACAGGCTCCCGCAATCACCGTTCTCGCAACGCAGGCCGCGTAATTCGACCTGTCGTCATTCACCGACTCCGTTCGGAGTCCCAAGTAGGAGGTTTCTCATGAGCGAGCAGAACCAACCGTCGACTGGTGCCAAGCCCTGGAACGACATCAACCGGGTCGAAGTGGCAGGCCGCATCGGCGTGAAGCCGGAAATCAAGATCACGCGCAAGAATCCGGTCGTGCGGACCACGTTGTACGTCACGAACGAGTACGACGGCACGCAGGGCCGACAGAAGACCACCACGCGCATCCCGGTCATTCTCTATGGAGAGAAGGGCACCCAGTTCGCCGAACAGGTCGGCACCGGCGATGCGGTCAAGGTCAAAGGCCGCTTGCAGGAAAACACGTGGACCGATGAGCAGAGTCAACAGAAACGCAGCCGGATCGAACTCGTCGGCTTCGAATACGACGTCCTGCGCAAGAAAGCGGCGTAGCTCCTGGCAAGGACGCTGGCGGCAGTGTCCGCCGGCGCTCCCGGACAAGCGGTGTGGTGTGCACACACGGCGGGACAGCGAACGTTCCCACTTTTGCAGTGGGCGCCAGATACGCTGAACCGTATGTCAGCGGAAGGTTCGCGCGACACAGCAGCTGGTTCGAAAATCCAGCCTTGTCCACCCTTGCTCCTTTTGCACCAAGAATCAATCCGGTTCTTGGCCCCTGAGACGGCAGGATACAGAATACCGTCCACCCTCTGGCACGCTGGGACGATCGCGTGCCAATCCATCTTGGTCCGAAAGGTAGGCTACTAAGAAGCTCTATATCGATCTATTTTGGTCAGAATGAGGTAGACATGGGCGACCATGAAGCAGTAGCAAGCAATGCAAAGCTCCTCGACGCGCTGGACCGCGCGTGGCGGACCATGTGGCAGGGTTTCATCCTCGATGCCCTCGTGGCGATCGGCATGGGCCTGCTCGTCCTGCTCGAGAGCGGCGACCTGTCTTCGCCGCTGTTCTGGAGCGCCGTCGCGCTCCTCGTCGGCAAGTCCTTTGCGATGTCGTTCGCATCGTTTCTGGCCCGCCTGAAGGTCGATCCGAAGACTCCGCAGGTCAGCCTGGCTATTGGCGAATCCGAATCGCGGGAGTAGTTACTCCATTCGACAGCGATTTGACAAAGTTTGTCATGAAGCTCAAACTTATATCTCAGATGGACTAGCCCCCATCTCTCGCACTAGCTAGTGCAATCCCCTAAAACAAAAGAACCCCCCTCTCAAAGCGTCCAGGTAGCGGACCATGAGAGGGGGGTCTTTTGTGTTTTACGGTGAGGTGAGGCGGTGGCGGAGGACCTGCTCCGTGATCACGACGGCGAGTACCGCCGCGGCGTACAGGATCGTTGCGAACCCGCTGATGAGCTGGAACCACATCAGGATCGCCAGCAGGCCCATGAGGGCCAGCCAGAGCACTCGGAGAATCTTCACTGCGGCCTGCATCCGACCATCGCCCCCGTTCTGGAGTCCTGAACGAATTCCACGCCTGTTCCCCTGGATGCGCAAGAGGCCAGATACTGGGTGCTCGTATTGAACGCCATCACGAAGACGACCTCGGAAATCCCGAGGACGGGAACCTTGCTTGCGACCAGGGAGACATACATGGCCACGTTGCCGGCGGCATTCCGCTGGGCGACCAGCTGGGCCGCTACGCAGGAGTCCACGCCGTAGACATCCTGTGGGGCGAAGAGGTTCCAGACATGATACGAGTAGTTGCTGCCGTAGCAGGTTGGGCCGGGCCTATGCCCGGGGTAGGGCTCCTGGATGTGACCGAAGAGACCGGAGCTGGCCAGCGCCAGGATCGCCACAGAGTTCATGGCTTTCATGGCGCTCAGCGTACTCCTACTCGTCGGTCATTAAAACCCCTACTTCAGCGCTGCGGCCAGCAACATGAGCAGGGCCGCCATTGCCATGCCCTGGGTGAAGCCGATGGGGCCGAAGGCCGGGAACGCGATCGGCACCAGCCAGATCAGGCCGGCGGTGACGGTTAGGAATATCAGGGCGGCAAAGAGGAGGATGGCTAGGACCTGCATTAGAACTGTTCTTCTTCCTCGGCCCGCAGGCGCAGGCCGGTGTTCAGGCGGTGGGTGAGATTGTTGATGGCGTGGGCCTCGGCCGACTTCTCGGCCGTCGTCGTGAGCGGTTCCTTCAGGGCGAACTTCTTGAAGACCGCGGCCCGCTGGGACCGCGGGAGCTTCTCGAAGGCCTCGCTGAGATCCGCCCTGGCGTCCACGTCCGGCGAGTTCTCCGGAGCGCACCACACCGCCTCCTCGAGGTAGCGGCGCACCATGCCGTTCGTGTAGACGTAGCCACCGGTGGCGTACATATAGTCGATGCGCTGCTTTTCGCAGAACTTCCTGGCGGCCCGCTTGGCCATGTGAATGACCAGGCCCTTGTCGGCATTCTCGTACTCGCTCCAGTGCTCCATCATGTGGAGCCAGATCGCCTGGGCGACGTCGTCGATGTCGAAGATCGTCGAGTTCTTCCACTCGCTGCCGGCGATGTTCAGGACGAGTGGCTCCATCTCCAGATAGCGATTGCTGTCCAGCGGTGCGGTCACTTCCAACCCTTCAATCTTCCACTCGCCCTCTTTGAGGGCTCTCACTTGTTGATCGCCACCTGTCGGGTGGTGACTGTCGTCTGCAGTCTTGCCGTGCCGCGCACCCAGGCGCCGCACTTC
>CBDIWP010000074.1:0-60083 GCA_965285945.1 uncultured bacterium
AACGACATGGCTACGTCCGACTTCACCGACGGCGTCCGCAAGATGAGCAAGAGTCTCGGCAACTACATTGCGCTGGAGGATAAGCCGGCCGACATGTTCGGCAAACTCATGTCTATTAGCGATGCCCTCATGCATCGCTACTATGAGTTACTGACAACCGATGATTTGGCACTCGTGAAGACTCAGCATCCGATGGATGTCAAGCAGTCGCTGGCTGAACAGATTGTGACACGTTATCACGGCGCTGAATCCGGCCGCGAGGCTCGGGCGGCGTTCCAGCAGAAGTTTCAGGCGAAGGAGTTTCCTGAACGGCCCGATGCGCATGTGGTGCTTACCCGGTCCGACGTGAAAGATGCTGCCGCCCCTGCAATCGGTCTGGTTGATTTGATTGCGAAGACAGGCTTAATGCCGAGCAAGAGTGAAGTTCGACGATTGATTGTGCAGGGTGGGGTGGAAATCGACGAGCAAAAATTGACCGATGCAAATGCCAACGTCGTCCTGACAGCAGGCAAGTTACTCCGCCTTCGTGTCGGCCGTCGCAAGTTCGCCGTGGCTGAATACCAGCCATAGCCGGTTCGTCGGTTGCCTTGACTTCACACCAGCTCCAGCGTAGGATTCGATCCCTCTGTTCTGAAGGCGGGCGTATCTCAGTGGTAGAGTCCTTGCTTCCCAAGCAAGTTGTCGCGGGTTCAAATCCCGCCGCCCGCTCCAATATCTTCAACTACTTGCCTCTGCTTCTCCTCTGAGCCTGTTCCTTCTTTCCGGTTTCCGGTACGGTTCCATGTGAAATGGGCTCCGCGTCGGCTGCTGGTGTCGCGAAACCGCCCGTAGGGGCGAATCCTACCTTTTCCGCCGATGCTTGCCTAACAGGCAGCCTTCTTCGCGAAGATCAGGGTGCTGGACCCAAGGGCAAGGTGCGCAGTTTGCAGTGGGCTATTGAGTATATTTCGTTTAATTCGTTCCGCTAGACTGGTTCTCAACGCTGGAGGACCAAGATGGATGACAAGACTGCTACCGCCGTGGCTACTACCTTCGCCCTGTTTCAAATCCAGCTCAATGCCTTGCTGCTTCTCCTGCAACAACAACACCCCGCGGTTCCAATACGAGAAGAGTATCAACGGCTCACGAACGAAGGAGTCCAGGAGGCGGGTTTGGAAACGATGAAGGCCCTCAAGAAACAGCTCCTCGAGGCCATCGCTCCGCAGCAGCAAGGGGATCCGCCCAATGGAAATGGGCATGCGTGATGCGGCCGCTGTCCCTGCTGTCCGTATCCTGTACCCGACCCCCTCCCAGGACTCACTCACGCGCCAAGGCTGACAGGTGACTGTGACAAGGTCGGAAACACCAATGCTCTTCCTACACGATTGCCCTGGAAAGACCGCCGGCGGGCGCACTGAACACACGCACATCGGCGAATCAAGATTAACCAGAACTCCTCTTATCCACTCTTCCATTTACGGGTTCCAACCATCTTCCCAATTTGTGTTCAATTCATTAATTTGGGTTCCGCCCATTGGCGCTAGAGAAAGGAGCGATAGAACATGGTAAAGTCGGCTTTCACCAAACAGCGGAAGATCTCATGCCCCAATGGCGGTTCTGTCGGTGACAAACAAGAATTGCACAATGACCGCGATGCACGTATAGCCGCTCGGGCTTTTCAACTGTTTGAGCAACGCGGGTCGAAACACGGGTACGATTTCCAGGATTGGCTGTAAGCGGAGAAAGAGTTGTACGGCTCCACGAATTAGTTGATAACTGCACCTGCACGAAGGATGTCCAGAAAGGATTATGATGACGCTAGACGGACTTGATGGCTTGGAAACGAGGATTCGGGGCGTGCTTAGACTGGTACAGGACCTGAGGCAGAAAGTTACCTCACTAGAGGGGGAGATCCGAGCCGTTCGCCAAAGTCTGGCAAGCCAGGAAGAGTTGAATCGGCTTTGGGAGAAAGAACACACCGATATACAATCCCGGATCGAAAAAGTCCTCGGCGACATCGAGCTGTTGGAACTCATCGATGAGCCGGAAGAGGTCTCTCTCTGATGCCTAGGTTCCGCACGACTGCCCTCTGCACTCCGACATAAACATATGTCTGCGACAGATCGCATCTCCTCGCAATGGATATGGTCTGAAGGCGATGTGGACCAGCGGGAGGACCATTTCAAACTCTTTTATGAGCGGAGGGCCGATGCGTCGGCCCTCGTCGGCCCTCCTTCCGGGCGCTGCTTCTGTGTCCAGTTCCTATCTCCTTATCCCGTCAGAAACCAAATCGAAAAAGAGCTGCATTTCTACATCACTCAAACCAGGGAGCCGGATGTGTGGGCGTACTTGGTTGCCCATTGCAGGGCCGCTGCTAACCTACATTCGAATGTGCACTGGCGTTTCTTCCCGGGAGCAAGCAGGAAGGCTCTCTAAACCGGGCGAGTGGGAGGAAGCGATAGCCTCTTCGCGTGCCTGCCCGCAAATGTACCGCACGCAATTCAGTATCCGCTAAGCATGCTCTTCATCGGCTCGGGCCTGTTTCTCCCCTGAGCCTTCTTCGTTTTTTCCGCTCTTCTGGTACGGATCCGTTCGAAATACGTTCTGGTTTGTACTGCTTTTCGCAAAGGCGCGAATCCACAGCTGCTCTCCAGGTTCGATGGAAACCAGAAAGCCTGCCTGGTGTTGGGTGGCTATTAGAACAGACGATGAAGGAACGTCACGTCAAGCCCGGACCGTTTCACCGCTGCGAGGACAGTGGCTGCTCTCTTCCGTGGAGCCGTGCAGGGATGTGAAAAGTGCCGTGCCAGGCCAACCCTCGCCGCTCTTTCCTTCTATCAAACACATTACTCGGGAGGACCCTGGCCAGGAACGGCCTCTGAAACGCAGAAGACCACCGTCCTGCATGGCGAAAGGAACGGTCCGTTACGGACAGCAGTGAGAGTACGTAGTCCCGAGGATGACTGCCTTATGCCGTCGGTTCCATGACCCCTTACATACAACGTAGTGTCTGCTACTAGGCTCATAGTATTAGTGAGAACGTAAGCGCAAGCCTACAGACAAAACTTATTTTTCAGGCGAAACTCTGGTGGAAAAGGGAGGTGGTGTCATCGCATCCATTTTGCTCATCGAAGACGACCCGCAGGTTCGGCTCTTCCTGCGGCAGCTGTTGGAAGGGGAGGGACATGTCGTGCTCCAGGCCAGCAATGGGCGGCAAGGCCTCCGGATAGCCCAGATGACTTCTCCGGACCTCGTCATCACCGACGTGTTGATGCCGGACAAGGATGGACTCGAAGTGACGGTGACGTTGCATCGTGAATCCCCCGCAACCAGGATTATTGCTTTTTCCGGCAGCACTGAAGAGGTGGATTATCTAGCCGTCGCCAAAATTTTGGGAGCCCATCGAACCCTGAAGAAACCGCTCGCCGTGTCTGACTTCCTCGATGCGGTCGAACAGGAGTTGCAGATCGCATCCCGGACGGCACGGAAAAACGGTTATACAAAAAAGGATGGTGCAGCCTGAGGTCAACCCTCATGCTCCGAGACCGGTACGTTGCTTCAGCCCGTGGCTGTGTGTTCGCCAGCCGAACGAGTGCGGTGGATGAAACGGCCCGGTGCATCGATGCAGGGCGGGCTCAGTAGCCCGGTTGAAAAGGAGGCGTTATGCAAAAGAAGATCCTGGTGATTGATGATGAACCCGGAATCCGGGGTCTGTTGGCCACGCTACTAGAGCGCAAGGGATATGCCGTGCTGCTGGCTGAGAGCGGCCGAAGGGGGTTGGAGCTGTTTCGCCGTGAACGCCCGGACCTCATCGTGTTGGATCTCAAAATGCCGGAGATGGGCGGCATCACCGTGTTGCAAGATATCCGCGCCGTTACCGAAGAGACGCCGGTGGTGATTCTCACGGGAGCCGGCACGGACCAGGCGGAGAAGCAAGCACGGGAACTCGGCGTGGCGGCGTTTATTGAAAAGGAATTCTCGCTGCATCGCCTCGGAGAAACCTTACTCCGTCTCCTGTCACGCCCTGACGATTCATCGTCACGGCCGCCAGTAGAGTTCAAACGACAACGCTTGATGTGACGAGTGCCGCGCCTCACTCCATACCCCCCGGTGTCCCTTCGAGTTACCCGCGCAATATCAATCCCAGCCCTAGAGAGCACCCTAGGGGCCACTAGCGGGCCCGATTCTATAAGAATAGAGTAATCACCAGCTGTCACGACGTATCGTGTTCAGGCGTGAGCATGGACATCGATCAAGGTGAGTTACCTTATAACGAAGGAGTGATAATGGCCAAAGAGAGCCCGACAGCTGTGGCGACCGTCATAAAACGAGGGCCTATTTTTGATCGTCTCGTCGGTGACAAAACGATCGGTTTCATGGAGGCCCTGGACGGGTTGGGTTACATCACGACCGGGTTTAGTTTCCTGGCGATTGGCATGGTGGTGTTTGTCCATGCCTGGTATGCATTTGTTCTAACCGTAGGGTTAAAGGCGGTCCCTGCGGTGCTCGCGCTGGTGCATGACCTGTTGCTGGTCATCATCTTGCTCGAATTGTTCCGTACCATTATTAACTTTCTCAAGACCAAGACCATAACGTTAGAACCCTTCTTGTACATCTGTGTGATCGCATCGACCCGACGCATCCTCTCGACCGGCGCCGAAATCTCCTATATGGAAGAACTGACCGATCCGGTGTTTTACCGGTACCTCATGGACCTCGGGGCCAACGTTCTTGTGATCATGGCGCTCGTCGTGGCGGTATATCTGGCCCGTAGGGTCGAGCCTCGGACCCCTGCTTGATCCGGCCTCTGCTTCCGTGTCACATCCACAGGCCTGCTTGCCTCTATGCCCGGTGAATGATCCAACGTCCGCCGCATCTTCGCAAGTGGTCGCAACCGGTCGGCCATGTGGATCCCCGTTGTATGTACAGTCACGTGGTCTGTCCCTCTCCTGCGCTTGTTGATGTCAGTTCGGTCCTGAATAAACGGGACACTGATCCACCGTTAGGCGGCCTTTCTGGCGGGAAGGGTGACTGCATACACGCCGGGCCGCTTGTAGACCAATTGCAGCTCGCCCGTGCGGCTCAGGCGGTCGACTTCCAGAAACACTTGGTTCCACGTGTAGGACGAGCAGACCCGCACTAAGTCTTCGAGCTCGAATACAGGGTTCTGTTGCAATAGGTCCAAGATGTGCAGCCGGAGGGGTGATCGCCGACGCGCGCGACGCGTCAGCCTGGGATGCGTTCCACGCTGTGATTGGTTCATGGCGTCCGCTTCCTTGCTTGTGCGTGTGCGGGCACGGATCACGAATAGAGCCACTGTACTGGTCACTAAGATATATGGCTACTGGTGAAACCCCGCATCACTTGGTTTTCTCAAGGTGCTGCTGGTGGTCTCTGTTGCTCTGTCTTGACGCACACCACTGCCTTGCCGTCACCAGACCTGCATGGTACGCTGGCCTTCTGCGCCCGGTGCGGCGCGCGGTATTTTAAAGTGTTCAATCCCAGAGTGCCCTGACGGACTCAGGCTGGATATGACTCGTATGGCGATGAGTATTGTTTGCACGTTGACGGCCTGTGCCGGCATGGCTCAGACGGACTGGCAAGCCCGAATCGGCCACTCTTCGTTGGATGACGCCAAGCGCGAATTGGGTCCGCCGGAAAGCTGTAGCGGTTTAGATGATGGCGGCACAGCCTGTTCCTGGACCACGTCGAAGAGCAAAGACCGGATCGAGAAGCTGGTTCTGACGTTTGGCCGCAACGGGCACCTGGCGACGGCCACTCATGTGCGCTTGTAGCGGCCCTGTTCTTATTCTTCGTTCATTTCGAGATGCCTCTACGATGGAGTTCCTTCCCGGCGCGGGTAGATGGCCGGCGGCTTCAGTCAGCAGGCTGCTGCATTTCCGGCACCCGTATTCTTTCCATCAGTTCCAAAGCCGACATTTCCAGCACGCCGCGTTCATCGGTTGTCAGCCTCCCGCCCCTGGCCAGGAATGCATGAATGACTTCACAGGCGCTGATGAACTGTTGCACCGCTTGTGATAATGGCATGAGTGGCCCCCTGGATAATGGTAGGAACTACGTAATAGAAAATGACAGCTCTCCACGCCGGGGCGCTATACCTCCTAAGTATAGAGCCTAATGCTTGGAATGAGGAATGTTTCTCCGGCTCCTCGTGGGTCTTCTCCGGGAGCCAGGCAATAGAACAGACGTACGCTCGCGGTCCCTGCCGGCCGACCGTCGCGGGCGCAGCGGTGCCCGCCGGGGCGGCGCCGTATCTTGCCGTCCCCGTAACCGCATGGTATCGTCCGCCTCCTGGTCCGCCTTCCGTCGCGCAACGGCTCATGAGCTTCCCGAGCCGGTTGGGTCACAGTCCACCCGCTGCTCCAGGCCAGGGGTTCACGGTTCGGCCGCCTAGGAAGGAAGTACCAGGTTCCCTGTCACTGGGCGAGCGCATAGACCGGTTGGTCCGGGAGGCCTATGTTGAGAGGAGGTGTTGTGACACCAAGACGATTTGCTCTGCTGTTATTCGCGGCGTTCGTGGGAGGTATTGGCGGCGGCGTCGTGAGTGATCAGTGGCTGTCCGGCCGATCTGCCGAAGCGCAAAAGCCCAACGGGGTCAATGCGGAGGAGTTCCTGCTCATCGATCAAACCGGAAAAGCGAGGGCCGGACTCGGGTTGGACGCCCAGGGTGAGGTGGGGTTCGTTTTGACGAGCAAGGACGGCAGCCGGACACTGACCCTCTCCCCAGATGATCGCCGTGCGATCAAACTGGTGGAGCGGGATGGCCGTGTCTTGTGGGCTGTACCGTAAGATCGGGGAGGAGAGGGGGAGCCGGGAAGGGGCTAGACCGCCTTCTTGACCAACCCTGAACGCAAGCAACGGGTGCAAACCCGGATCCGCAGGTTCGCGCCGTTGACCACCGCGCGCACCCTTTGTAAGTTGGGGCTGAACGTCCGTCTCGTCTTGTTGTTCGCATGACTGACGTTATTTCCGGACACGGGTTTCTTTTGGCAGAGATCACATTCAAACGCCACGATAAGCTCCTTCCCAAAATGAGTCGCCACGATCAAAACCGGGCAGATGCTATCACAGCCGGGCAAAGGCTGACAAGCGTTCAGTCAAGGACCTCACCTCTATGGAACTCGTGACGGCGATCGGATTTACGGCCGGCGCCTTGACCACCGTCGCATTCTTACCTCAGCTTCAACGGACGTGGAAAACGAGGTCGGCCGACGACGTCTCGCTCGCCATGTTATTGACGTTTACGACCGGTGTCCTGCTCTGGTTCGTCTACGGGCTCCTGGTGCAGTCCTGGCCGATCGTGGTGACGAACGTCGTGACCTTTCTGCTCACCGCGGCCATCCTGGTTCTCAAATTGAGGTTCAGACCCTAGAGGGTGCTGAAGAGGTCGCCGCTCGATTTGGGGCACCGTCCGGTCCCTCTGTCGTCCGGTGAGCCGGGTGTGGGGATGGAGCCGCACGGAACGCATACGGCCCGCCCAACTTGACAAGGTTTGCCGCTCTCTCCTAGAGTGCCTCTACAATTTGCAGATCCTGAGTGACGGGAAGAGGGTGTCATTCCCTCGCGGTCCCGCCGCTGTAATGGGGACGAACCCCGCAGGTACCACTGTCTTAGAGGCAGTGATCGGTGATCAGTGAAGAGTGATGAGTTGGAAGGTGGCTTTCACTCACCACATATCACGCGTCACTCATCACGGTTCGATAGGATGGGAAGGTGCGGGCAGTAGACCGGCGTCATGCCGCTCCCCTAAGCCAGAAGACCTCCTCCGGATCTTTCACACGCTCCCTCGTGGGCTGGGGAGGTGTTTTGAGGATCCGCTGCGGGTGCAATCCTCAGGGTGTAGGCCCTGGGGATTTTTTATTTGAGCCCGATGCGTCGCCGTCGAGTCGGAACAGCGCTGTACGTCTGCCTCACCGTCCTGGTGATCGGCGCCGCCGCTCCGGCGACCGGACAGGGAGAACCGTTGGAGAAAAAACGGCGGCAGCAAGGCATCCTCACCGGCATGCCGTTCATGGCGAACATCACACCGCGCACGTTCGTCGATGACGCCGGACGCAAGCTCTATGTCGCCAAGTCGCCGGCACGGATCGTGTCCCTGGCCCCGAGCATCACAGAAATGCTGTTCTCGCTGGGGTTGGAGGAACAGATCGTAGGCGTCACGGATTTTTGTGACTTTCCCCCCGCCGCCCGTTCGAAACCCAAAGTCGGCTACTCGCATCCCAATGTCGAAACCCTGGCGGCGCTGCAGCCCGATCTGGTGCTGGCTCCCAAGGAATTTCTCCGCGCGGACGTGTTGGCCAAACTCGAGCAATTGAAGATTCCGACGTTTATCCTCGAGGCCAAGCGGCTCGAAGACATTCCGTTGCACATTCAGACGCTCGGTCGAATCGTCGAGCGAGGGCCGGAGGCCGGTGTGGTGGTCCGGGCCATGCGGGAGCGAATGGCGGAGGTAAGGCGCGCGGTCGAGACCCTGACCCCCAAACGCGTGCTCTATGTGTTGAACAGCCAGCCGCTGATTACAGTGGGACCGGGAAGCTTCATTCATCAGATGATCGGGCTCGCCGGGGGCGTCAATGTGGCGTCTCAGGCCGGCTCGCCCTATCCGCGCTTGAGCATGGAAACGGTGCTGCAGGAAGATCCGGAGGTGCTGGTCTTCCCCGCGGGCACGGCCGAAAGCATCCCGTCGAGCGAGCAGCAACAGTGGCAACGATGGACGTCGCTCTCGGCGATCCGGCATCAGCGGATCCGTGAAGTCTCGTCCAATCTGCTCAATCGTCCCGGACCTCGCATCGTCGAAGGGCTGGAGCAGTTAGCCCGAGCCATTCATCCGGACGCGTTCGGCGCGGCCGGCGACCCGTCTCATCCATGAGCTCTCCAGTTCACCAGCCGTCATCGACGGCGCAAGCGGGGTCTCCGGACGGACGCGCTTCCGGAGACACGCTTCACCTGGCATCTTCTCGCGCTTGCCGGGACGCGGTGCTGACCGCCCCGCGTTGGTTCAGGATCATGGGCCTGCTCTCGCTGGCGGCGATCATGCTGGGTGTGGCCTGTCTGCAATTCGGGGTGCAGCAGATTGGTCTCGGCCAGATTATCCGGACGGTGGCCCGGACCGTCGTCGGCGGGGCCGGCGACGCGGAGAGCGCCGGCACGGCCGGCGTCATCTTGATGCAGATACGGCTGCCGCGGGTGGTCTTGGGATTTCTGGTCGGCTGCTGTCTCGCCGCCGTCGGAGCGGCCCTGCAAGCGCTCCTACGCAATCACCTGGCGGATCCCTATGTACTCGGGGTGTCCAGCGGGGCGGCGCTGGGCGTCACCCTGGCGGTGCTGTTCGGCATCGGCACGACCGTGCTGGCCCAAGCCACGTTACCGGCCTGTGGATTTGCGGGCGGCTTGCTGGCGCTGCTGGTCGTCTATCGCATGGCCGCCAGCTATGAACGCCTGCCCATCCACAGCCTGTTGCTGGCGGGCGTGATCCTGAACGCCATCTTCTCCGCGCTGATCATGTTCATCACCTCCATCATGGAACCGAATCGTTCGTTCGGCATGATGGCCTGGTTGATGGGTACCTTGGCGGCTCCCGATTATCCGGCCTTGTCGATGCTCTCGCTCTATCTGCTGAGCGGGCTTTTTCTGCTGTTCAAGCAGGCCCGCCTGCTCAACATCCTGGCGCTCGGCGAAGACACGGCCCGTTCGCTGGGTGTCGACACGGAGCGGGCGAAGCGATTCATCTTCATCCTGTCCGCGCTGGTCACGGGAGCGGTGGTGTCGGTCAGCGGCATGATCGGGTTCATCGGCATGGTGATCCCGCACGCCGTCCGTCTTTTGGTCGGTGCCGACCATCGTCTGCTGTTGCCCGCGTCCGCGCTCACGGGAGGCATGTTCCTGATGGTGGCCGATACGCTGGCGCGCACGCTGTTATCCCCGGCCGAGATTCCGGTGGGCATCATTACGGCGCTCGCCGGTGGTCCGTTCTTCGTCTATCTCCTGGTGTGCCGAAAGGATCGGCTGGCATGAGCAATCCGGTGACGCGTCGATCCGCCGCGGCGTCGGGAGCGCCGCCGGCCGCGGAGGCGTACGACGTGCAAGCGGTTCGTTTCCGGTATCGAACCGCCGCCTCGCACGATGCCGGCTGGGCCTTGAATGGCGTGACCTTTCACGTCCGTGATGGGGAAGTATTGGGCATCGTCGGCCCGAACGGCTCGGGGAAGACCTCCTTGCTCAAACTCCTCGCCGGGATGATCGCGCCTCAAGAGGGAACGCTGTGTTTGTTCGGCACGCCGTTGCCGGCCATGCCACAGCAAGACCTGGCCCGCCTCGTCGCAGTCGTGCCCCAGGACACCCAGCAGGTGTTTCCCTTTACGGTGGCGGAATCGGTCTTGATGGGACGCTTTCCCCATCGGCCGCATGACCGCTGGAACGCCGGATTCGGGTGGGAAACCCCGGAAGACCTGACCGTGACCGCACAAGCGATGGCCACCATGGACATCACGCACCTGGCCCGGCGCTCCGTCATGGATCTCTCCGGGGGAGAACGGCAGCGCACTGTGATCGCGCGGGCGTTGGCGCAAACGCCGAACGTGCTGCTCCTCGATGAGCCCACGGCGTTCCTCGATCTCCAGCATCAGATCGAAATCTGTGCTGTCCTGCGGCGGTTGAACGAGGAGCGTGGTCTGACGATTGTGCTCGTGTCGCATGACCTGAACCTCGTGAGCCAGTACTGCGACCGGCTCCTGCTGTTGGATAACGGACGGGTGTTCCGTCTGGGCCGTCCGGAAGACGTCATACAATCGGACGTGTTGGAAACGGTCTATCATTGCCGGGTTCTGGTGGACCGGCATCCGGTGTCGGGGCTGCCTCGAGTGACACTGCCGGGCCGGGACCTGATGTACAGGCCATGACATGACACTCGGACGAATTGCCCAGCTTCATCTCGCGATCGTGCCCGGTGCGCTCGAGCGCAACCGAGCCGCGATCGTACAGGCCGTCAAACAGGCCGCCGTGGACGGCGCACAATGGATCATCACCCCGGAACTGGCCGTCTGCGGGCTTCAATTTGCGCAGGCCATCGGCACCGACTGGATCGAACCGCAACCGGACGCCTGGCTGCGGCGCTTCTGCAAGCTGGTGAAAAAGGTCCAACGGACGGTGTTCCTCTCCTGTCCGGAGCGGGACGGCAGCGGACTCTATAACTCGGTCTTCGTCATCAACCCCCGCGGAGACATCATCGGCAGACACCGAAAAGTCCATGTCGCGAGCGACTCACGGTCCTGGTCAAGCCCGGGACAGACGGTTACTCCGATCGCCTGTGACGGGATCAGCGTCGGCCTCTTGATTTGCAGCGATCTGTATACGGCGACGCTTTCCGCCTCGCTCAAGGCACAGGGCGCGCGCATGCTCATTTCTCCGGCTTCCTGGGGACCCGGCATACACGGGCCGAATGGGGAATGGGAGGCACGTACCCGCGAAACCGGCCTTCCCTTGATCGTCTGTAATCGCACCGGGGCCGAGAAGACTCTGGATTTTTGGAAAGCTCCCAGTCTGGTGGTCCGGGGCGGCGAACGGCTGCTGGCGCATACGTCCGACCGGTCCGCTGTCCTGACCTATGACTGGGACTTCACCGCCATGGCGCCGTTGTCGACGGTGTACCAGACCCGGTTGTTGTGAGCGTCGCGCCGGACCGCCGAGGAGGCGCGGTGGTTGTTGACAGGTGAGCAGAAGAGGATGCACCCCCTGTTCTGCGTGAAGTGACAGGGTGCGTCACCATTACCGTAGGGGGAAGTCAAAGGACAAGGAGCCGTCAGCGCCGGGGAAGATGGTGCAAGACCATCACGGTGCCGCCACTGTAAGCGGGGAGCGACCCTGCCGAGATGCCACTGTCTAAGGAAGCCGTTAGCCATCAGCGATCAGCCTTCAGCCAGAAGCTGATCGCCGAGAGCTGAGCGCTGACGGCTTTCAAGATGGGAAGGCGCGGGGAAGCGATGAGCCGCAAGTCAGGAGACCCAGCTGACGGGAAACATTCAACACCCTTCGAGCCAAAGGGAGGTCGTTATGCCGTGGGTCTATGCGTGTCCTGTTCTGCGTGCAGTTCTCATTGTGTCCTCTATGCTGGTGCCTCTTCATGCCGCTTCGGCGCAAGACATCGCGATGGCCGATCAGGCTGAGGTCATCGAGGCCGGAGAGGTCGTCGTGAGTGCCACGAAAACCCCGGTGCCGGTGAGCCAGGTCACGAGCGCAGTGGAGGTGATCACGGGTGAAGAGTTGCAGCGCCGGCAGATCCGGACGGTCGTGGACGCGCTTCGACTAAGCCAGGGCCTGTCGGTATTTTCCAATGGAGGACCAGGCTCGTCAGCGACTGTGCGTATTCGAGGGAGCAACTCGGATCAAGTCCTGGTGCTCATCGATGGCGCCATTATGAATAGCGCCACACTGGGCAGCTTTAATTTTGCGAACCTGACGACGGACAATATCGAGCGGATCGAAATTCTCCGCGGCGCACAAAGCATGTTGTGGGGCGCCGACGCCATGGGGGGCGTCATCAATATCACCACGAAAAAAGGCGGTGGCCCTCCGTCCGCCAGCGGGTTCATCGAGTACGGGTCCTTCTCGTCTTTGCGGGAGGGCGTGCAGGTTTCCGGACAAAAAGGACCGGTGGATGTGTCGGCCGCTCTCTCCCGCTGGGATGTCACCGGCTTCTCCGCCGTGAATTATCGCCGGGGCGCGTCGGAACGGGACGGGTTTCACAATTGGCAGGGGTCGACCCGGATCGGTGTGACGCTGCCCCGTGACGGGCGTCTGGATCTGACGTTCCGGTTGCTCCAGGGGAGGATCAATTTCGACAATGGGTTTGCTCCCGGATTCGATGTGCTCGGGGCCTACAGCGCCAGCCGGCAATTGGTGTACGGGGCGTCTTATCAGCAACCGGTCACCAGCTGGTGGAATCAGTCCTTGACCCTCACACGCCAGACGGAAACGCTGGAAACGGTGTCCGGGACCACGCAGCGGAACATCCTGACCGGAGCCATGTCCACTCCGTTCGGAGGCCAATCGGAAATCAATACCGTGTCCAATCGAGTCGAATGGCAGCATAACTTTCAGGTCGCGAAACCGTTGTTGCTCACCGCCGGGTATCAGTATCGCGATCAACAAGGCGAGAATCTCAACACCGGCACCAACACGGTCACGTTCAATAATAAAAGCCTCTCGAGCCACGCGGGGTTCGCGCAGGCGCAACTGAATTTGTGGGATCGGGTCTTTGCCACCGGCGGAGTGCGGGTCGACGATTACAACGTTTTTGGAACGGCGACGACCTACAGAACCACGGCCGGCTACCTGCATCAGGAAACCGGCACGAAAATTCGAGGCAGTTACGCCACCGGGTTCCGCGCTCCCACGATCAACCAGCTCTTCTTTCCTGATTTCGGCAATACCAATCTCAAGCCGGAGCGGAGCCAGAGCATGGATGTCGGCGTGGATCAGTATCTGCTGAACAACCGGTTGACGGTGAGTGCCGGGTACTTCTGGAATCGATATAGAGACATGATCGTGGCCCAGCAGAGCGCGACCGTCTGCGGCACCGGCCTCTTTGGTCCGAATTTCTGCGCGCAAAACATCGGGCTGGTCGGGACGAAAGGCTGGGAGGCGAGCATCAAGTATGCCGTACTTCAAGACCTGCCCGGCATCAAACGATTGGATCTGCAAGCACAATATACCAATACCTTGACCCGGAACCTTGGCGAGCAGGAGGGCAACCGGGTGCCGCGTGTCCCGGTCGATCAATGGAGCCTCATCCTCACCTATCAGCCCATTGAACCGTTGACCGTCACGCTGGAGGGCCGGTACGTGGGTTCGCGATTCGAGAACGTCGCGAATACGCAAACGCTGAACGCGTTCGACGTCTGGAATCTGACGGTGAACTACGAGGTGGTCAAAGGGGTGCAGACCTATCTGCGGGCGGAAAATCTCTTCAACGAAAAGTATGAGGAAATACTGAATTTCGGCACCCCGGTGCGATCCGTGTTTGCGGGGGTGCGGGTCATGTACAACTGACCGGGAAAGAGGGACAGGTGAGCACTCCTCGACTGATCATTGCCGGGACTTCCAGCGGCGTCGGCAAAACGACGGTGACGTTGGCCTTGCTGGCGGCCCTTCAGGCCCGGGGCCGCCGCGTGCAGCCGTTTAAGGCCGGGCCCGATTTCATCGATCCCGGCCACCATACGGCCGTCACGGGCCGGGTGTCCCGCAACCTGGACGGGTGGATGCTGGGGGAGACGCGCAACCGCGAGATCTTTGCCCGTGCCGCCGCGGGGGCCGATCTGTCGCTGATCGAAGGGATGATGGGCCTGTTCGACGGCAGTTCACCGGTCACTGAGATCGGCAGCACCGCCGAATTGGCCAAGCAGCTCGCTGCGCCGGTCTTGCTGGTGATCGACGCGAGCGCGATGGCCCGGTCGGCGGCGGCCATGGTGGCCGGGTATGCCGACTTTGATTCCGGGCTGCGCGTGGCCGGCGTGCTGTTCAACCGGGTCGGCGGCGAGGGGCACTATCGGCTCTTGAAGGAGGCCGTGGAAGCCGAGACGGAAGTCGCCGTCGTAGGGTATCTGAAGCCGGATCCTGCCGTGACGGTGGAGGACCGGCATCTCGGTCTGGTGACGGCGCTTGAACGGGGAGCGACGGACCTCTATGACCGGCTGGCAAAGGCTGCCATGGAGACGGTGGATCTGGCTCTGGTCGAGCGGTTGGCTCAATCGTGCAGCCCGGTGCCGCCGGCACCCGCCTCTCGGTCATCCGCCGTACACAGACCGGCCAAGCCGTCGGTGCGTATGGGCGTCGCATACGATCCGGCCTTCTGTTTTTACTATCCGGAGAATCTTGAGCTGCTGAAGGACGAAGGCGCCGAGGTGGTGAGATTCTCGCCGCTCCATGACTCCGCATTGCCGGATGTCGACATGCTGTATTTGGGCGGCGGTTATCCGGAACTGTACGGCGGGCAGTTGTCCGCCAACGGGGCGATGCGACGCGCCATCCGGATCTTTGCCGAGCGCGGCGGGACGATCTATGCCGAGTGTGGCGGGATGATGTATCTCACACAGGCGATTCGAGGTTTCGACGGAACGGCGCACGACATGGTAGGGTTGTTCGCGGCTGAAGCGGTGATGCAGAAGCCGGGGCTGACGTTGGGGTATCGAACGGTGGAGTTGTCGCAAGCCGGCATCCTCGGGCGATCCGGCGCCCAGGCGCGGGGACATGAATTTCATTATTCCACTCTGATCGCGAAAGAACCGCTCCCCTATGCTTGCGTGCTGAGGGATGCGCAGGGCCATCCCGCCGGCCGGGACGGGCTGGCGACCGGCAATGTCCTCGCGCTCTATACCCATGTGCACTTCGCCAGCCGGCCGGAGATGGCGGCCGCCCTGGTGGACTCCGCGCGCCGGACAGCCGGGTTATGGTCCACAAGGCCGGAAAGGGCAACATGATGGAACAGCACGAGCATAAAGCCAAGATGGAGCGGCTTAAAGCGTCGGTGGATCGACGGATCGAAGCGGCGCAGCAGGAGAAAGGACTGCTGATCATCCATGCCGGCGCCGGCAAGGGCAAGACCACCGCGGCCTTGGGCATGGCCTTGCGCTGCCTCGGTCACGGCATGAAGGTGGCGGTGGTGCAGTTCATCAAGGGCGCGATCGACACCGCGGAAGAACGCGCGTTGAAATCGTTCGGCGATCGCGTGACCTTCCTGCGGATGGGCGAAGGCTACACATGGGAAACGCAGGACCGGGAGCGGGATACCGGATTCGCGCAACAGGCTTGGGCGGCGGCCTGCGGATACCTGCGCGATCCCTCCTATGCCATGGTCATCTTGGATGAGTTCAATATCGCGCTGGCGCACGACTATGTGGATGTGGCCGATGTCCTGCCGGTGCTTCGCGCCCGCCCGCCGATGCAGCATGTCGTGGTGACCGGTCGAGGCGGCAAGGACCGGTTGACCGAAGAGGCTGATCTTGTGACGGAGATGAAACAGGTGAAACATCCCTTCCGCAACGGCGTCAAGGCGCAAGCCGGAGTGGAGTTTTAGGAGGCCGTATGAGAGGTCCGGTTCAGAAAACCTGCGAAGCCTGCGGCGCCACGTTCGAATGCGGCGGCTACCAGTGCTGGTGCGGACCGGTCGGGATTACGGAGCGGCAGATGGACTGGATTGCGCTGCGCTTCAAGGACTGTCTCTGCCGTGATTGCTTGCACAAGGTGAGTACGGGCGACCAGACGCTGATTCCGCTCGCACCGCGCGGTCCCACCCGTACCACCTAAGGGGCATCATATGAAGGTCATTCTCACGCTGTATCCAGGAAGCGGTTTATGAGGCGGCGTCCTGCTATGCCGGCTTCCGGCAACGGGAAATTCTCGGGCTCCGAAAGGGCGGCTGTCTATCGCGCGATTTTCGAACGGCGAGATGTCCGGCGGAATTTTCTGCCCACGCCGATTGCGGAGGAGGTGTTGACGAGGGTGTTGACCGCGGCGCATCACGCTGGATCGGTCGGATTCATGCAGCCCTGGGATTTTATCGTCGTCCGAAACCGCGCGACGAAACGCGCCGTGAAACAGCTCTTCGTCAAAACGAATGCCGAGGCGGCCCTGCGGTATGAAGGGCCCCGCGCCACCCTCTATCGAAGTTTGAAACTCGAAGGGATCGAGGAAGCGCCGGTGAACCTCTGTGTGACCTGCAGCCGCCGGCGCGGCGGCCCGCATGTGCTGGGGCGTTCCACAGTGCGTGAGACGGATTTGTACAGCACCTGTTGTGCTATTCAGAATCTCTGGCTGGCCGCGAGGGCTGAAGGCATCGGGGTCGGGTGGGTCAGCATTCTGGACCACGGAGCGTTGAAAGGGGTGCTCGCGATTCCCCGGCCTGTCACAGTGCTGGCGTATCTCTGTCTCGGCTATGTCTCCAAATTTTCCGATCGGCCCGATCTCGAAACGGCGGGGTGGCGGCGCCGAATTCCAGTGGAACAACTCATCCACATGGAATCGTGGGGCAATAGAATACAAGGGCAAAAGGAGGACGGGGATGCGGATCACGAAGGTCTACACGAGAACCGGAGACGCGGGCAAAACCAGGTTGGCCGGCGGTCAGCAGGTATGGAAGGACAGTCTTAGAGTGGAGGCCTATGGCACGGTGGATGAGCTGAACGCGTCGATTGGCGTCGTGCGGGTGATGAATGCGGAAATGGCGGGGCGTCAGGCCAGGGCCGAGCAGTTGGAAGAAGATCTCCAGTGGATTCAGAATAAGCTATTCGACATCGGCGGAATTCTCGCCACGGCTCCCGGACAGACGTTCAAGAACATGCCGCAGGTGACGGAATTGGATGTCACGAGATTGGAGAAGATGATCGATCGCTGCCAAAAAGATCTGGCTCCCCTCAAAGAATTCATTTTGCCGGGAGGCGGAAAGGTCTCCGGCTTCCTTCATCAGGCCAGGACGATCGGTCGGCGCGCGGAGCGGGTCTGTGTGCAGCTGGCGAAGGAAGAACCGGTGGAGAAGGCCATTCTGAAGTATGTGAATCGCTTGAGTGATGCGCTGTTCGTGCTGGCGCGCTGGGCGGCGAAGACGCAAGGGGAGCCGGAATTCCTCTGGCAGCGCGATGTCAAGAAGAGCCCGGGCTGATTCCATGAAGCGAACAGGCAAGCGGCGCTCGACGATGATCCTGGTGATCGGCGGAGCGTCATCGGGCAAGAGCCAGCGGGCGCTCGATCTCGCGGGCCCGGCTCGACCGCGGGCGTTCGTGGCGACCGGGCAAGCGCGGGATCCTGAAATGGAGGAGCGGATCACCCGGCATCAGGCCTCACGGTCGTGCGATTGGCAGACGGCCGAGGTGCCGGTGGATCTCGCCCCCTGGTTCTCGAAGCATGGAACGGAATTTCACTCCGTAGTCCTGGACTGTCTGACGTTATGGTTGAGCAACCTGCACCGGTCTCGTGTGCCGGACGCAGCCGTGCCGGGCAAGGTCGCCGAGCTGATGCAGGCGATGCGGGAGTCGTCCCGGCGAGTGGTGATCGTCAGCAATGAACTCGGGCTGGGACTCGTGCCGGTCGGGCGGCCGGTCCGGAGGTTCCGCGACCTGGCGGGGAAGGTCAATCAACTGGTGGCCGCCGAGGCGGACGAAGTGTACTTCGTGATCAGCGGCCAGTCGCTACGGCTCAAATAAGCTCATGGGGGACCGATGACGCTCAATGACGTGTTGGCCCGGATCCAGTCGCCGGACCGGAGCCTCCTGATTCAGGCGCAGGCGCGGCTCGACCGGCTCACCAAACCTGTGGGCAGTCTGGGGCGCCTTGAGGAGATCGGCGCACAGTATGCGATGCTCACCGGCGAGATGAAGCCGGCTGTGCCGCGCGGCGCGGTGTTCACGTTCGCGGCCGATCATGGCGTGGCGGCGGAAGGCGTGAGCGCCTACCCGCGCGAGGTGACGCCGCAAATGGTCTTGAATTTTCTGCGGGGCGGAGCCGGCGTCAATGTGCTCGCGCGGCATGTGGGCGTGGACGTACGGGTGGTGGACATCGGGGTGGCCCATGATTTCGGCGCGGTCCCGGGATTGATTCAGAAGAAGATCATGCCCGGGACGAACAACTTTCTCACCCAACCCGCCATGACCCGCGAACAGGCCGAACAAGCGGTGATGGTCGGCGTGGACCTGTCGATGGAAGCGGTTCGGCAGGGAATCGGTCTGATCGGAACCGGCGACATGGGCATCGGCAATACCACCGCCAGTTCGGCGATGACGGTCGTGATGACCGGGCGCTCCGCGGCGGAGGTGACCGGGCGCGGCACGGGCATCGACGACGCGGCCCATGCGCGGAAGATCACCGTGGTCCGGCAGGCCCTGGCGATGCACCGCCCGGACCGGACGGATCCGATGGATGTGTTGTCCAAAGTCGGTGGACTGGAGCTCGGCGGCCTGGCCGGACTGATACTGGGTGCCGCCGCCTGCCGTGTGCCCGTCGTGCTGGACGGGTTTATCGCCGGAGCCGCCGCCTTGATCGCGGTGGGACTGCAGCCGCGCTGCCGCGAGTATCTGATCGCGTCCCACCGGTCGGTCGAGCGCGGACATCAGGCGATCCTTGACCATCTGAATCTGAAGCCGCTGCTGGATCTCAATCTCCGTCTCGGCGAGGGCACTGGCGCCTGTTTGGGCATGGATCTCGTATTCGCCGCCGTGAAGATAATGACCGAAATGGCGACGTTCGGTGAGGCCGGCGTTTCGGAGCGCAACGGATGACGGCAGTGGTAAAGCCCTTTCTGTTTGCCTGGCATTTTCTGACGGCGATCCCGATCAGCCGCACCCATCATGAGCCGGCCGCGGCCGAGTTGGCGGCGTCGATGGCCTGGTATACGACGATCGGGCTCTTGATCGGCGGCATCCTGGCATCGACCGATCTGCTGCTCGAAGCGCTGTTCAGGCCGGAAGTCGTCAATGTGCTGTTGATCGGCCTCCTGGTCGTGCTCACCAGGGGACTGCATCAGGACGGTCTGGCGGACACCTTGGACGGACTGGCCGGCGGCCGGACAGCGGCAGACCGGTTGGCGATCATGCGCGATCCGCGGATCGGCGCCATCGGAGCGACGGGGCTCTTTCTATTCCTGTTGCTGCGTTATGCGGGACTGCTCGCCTTGCCGCAGGCCCTGCGCCTGCCGGCGCTGATCTGCATGCCGGCGGTGGGACGGTGGGCCATGGTCGCGGTGGCCTGGCTGTCTCCCTATGCGAGAGCGGAAGGAGGACTAGCCGCGCCGTTCTTGAGCCATCTGTCTTCCTGGCACGTCGTTCTTTCGACGCTGGTCCTGGGCGCCGCGCTCGTCCTGGGGTTCGGTCCGCAAGGCGCCGGGCTCGCGGGGGCGCTGGGCGTGATGGTGGTCGGTGCGGCCTGGGCCGCCTGCCGAAGCTGGTTCGGGGGGGTGACGGGCGATACATTGGGGGCGACGAACGAACTCGCCGAGACGCTCTTTCTGCTGCTGCTTCCCTTGATCCTATGGTTGCGATGACGGCGGTGGAGGTGCTGCTGGCGGTTGCCCTCGATGCGGCGATCGGGGATCCGCGCGCGCTTCCGCACCCGGTCCGCGCCATCGGCGCGATGATCGCCTGGTCCGATCGGCATGTGCGCCGGCTCTGCCGCTCGCCCTGGAGCCTACGACTGGCCGGAGTCGGTCTCGCCCTCGTGATTCCGGCGTCGAGTTATCTGGCCGGTGATGTCCTCATCGAACAAGCAGGCCGCATCTTCAGCCGGTTGGGGCAGGGCGTCGCCATCGCCTTGGCCTTCACCACGCTGGCCGGACGGGACTTGCTGGATCATGCGCGCGCCGTGAGCCGCGAATTAGGGAGCGGGAACCTGCCGGGCGCCCGGCAGGCAGTCGCCATGATCGTGGGGCGCGATACCGAAGAGCTGCCGGAACCGGAAATCGTGCGGGCGACGGTGGAAACGATTGCGGAAAGCACGGCGGATGGGGTCATCGCACCCTTGCTGTATCTCGCCATCGGAGGCGCCCCGCTGGCACTGGCGTATAAAGCGGTCAACACGTTGGATTCGATGATCGGCCACCGCGAGGCGCACTATGAACATCTCGGGTGGGCGTCGGCGCGTCTCGACGATCTTGCCAACTGGATTCCCGCCCGGCTGACTGCCGGCTTGATTGTGATGGCCGCAGGACTCACGACGGGACGATGGCAGCGGATGCGCGACAGTGGGCGGATCCTTCTGAAGGACGGCCACCGGCATCCCAGCCCCAACAGCGGAAGGCCGGAGGCCGCCATGGCCGGCGCATTGGGCGTGCAACTGGGCGGCGTCAATTATTACGAGGGGCAGGCCCAGGAGCGTCCCCGCATGGGCGACGGCCTGAGGACCCTGCGGCCTGCTGATATTACCTCCGCGTTGCGCATCATGCTGGTGAGTTACGGGCTGGGGCTGCTGCTGACCGTGACGGTACTATGGCTCGCGTGAACCGGTCACACCACGGCGGCAATGTGTATGCGGCGGCCCGCCAGTTGGGGCGGACGGTCGACCAGCTCGTCGATTTCAGCGCCAGCATCAATCCCCTGGGTCCTGCGCCAAGCGCCGTCCGGGCCATTACCCGGGCGAGGCCTGCGCTCGCGCACTATCCCGATCCGGATTGCTGGGCGCTCCGGCAGGCCCTGGCCTCTCATTGGCGTTGCACAGCGGACCGGATCGTCATCGGGAACGGCTCGACCGAACTCATCCATCTGCTGCCGGCGGCTCTCGAGCTTCGGCATCTGCTCGTGATCGGCCCCACGTTTTCCGAGTACGCCCATGCGATGGAACGATCCGGTGGGCGGGTCAGCATGGTGCTGGCAGACCGGGCCGACGGGTACGCGCCGCCGTTGAGCCGCGCGATCAAGATCCTAGGCGCGAATCAGGCGAGACGGACCGGCGGGCCGCCGGTCGATGCGGTCGTGCTCTGCAATCCCAATAGTCCGACCGGACAAGCCTGCTCTGTGGAAGACGTGCGGGCGCTCGCACTGGTCGCTCTGCGACAGAACGTCCGGGTGATCCTCGATGAAACGTTTGCAGATTATTGCGAGGAGCGATCGATACTGCCCACCATGAAGAAGACCGGACACGCCATCGTCCTCCGGAGTTTCACGAAGTTCTTCGGCTTGCCGGGCTTGCGCATCGGCTACCTCATGGCCCGGGCGGACATCGCTCAACGTATTCGCGCCCGCCAGGCCCCCTGGTCGGTCAATGCCCTCGCCCAGGAAGCCGCGCGCGCGGCGCTCGAAGACGGCCGCCATGCGGAGCGCAGCCGTTCCTTTATGGTACGGGAGCGGGCGCGGTTTGAGGCGGTCCTCAAGAAGATTTCGGGCTGCGTCCTGTTTCCGTCCGAGGCGAACTTTGTGCTGCTGGAATTGCCCGTCGGCCGGCGGGCCCGCACCGTGACCGCCGCCCTGCGCCGGCAGGGTCTCTTGATCCGTGATTGTTCCACGGTCCCGGGATTGAACGACCGCTCGATTCGCCTGGCCGTGCGGACCAGGTTTGACAATGATCGTTTGGCTCGAGCTTTGGCTCGCCTGCTCCGTCGGAGGTGACGCATGGACATGGGCAAGCGATCGGACCTACAGACCAGCTACCGGATCACGGATGACACGCTCGTCATCGATTGTGGCGCCTTGATGCGCGGGCTCTCCTCGGCGCCGATGTGCGGAGGATTGGTCAGGACCCGCTACATCCTGAATCATCAGGTCGCCGCCAATCCGGTCGAGAAGAAACCGGGAAACGCGGCTCGGCCCCTCTCCGACGGAGGCCATCCGTCCCGCACCCTTCGTCAGGTCGGCGCAGCCCTGGGCATCCACGAACCTTGCGTGGGCCTCATGACCGCCGTCCCGATGACACAGTTGGTGGTCGGTCGAGAGGAATCGAATGGATTGTGGGTCGAATGTTTTGCCACAGTCGGTGTGACCAATGCGGTTCGCGCGGGTGAGGCGCCCATCCCTGACCATGCGGTCGTGCAGAAGCCCGGCACGATCAACTTGATTCTGATCACCAATGGCTGTCTCTCCCAGGCGGCCATGGTGGGGGCGGTGCAAGTCGTCACGGAAAGTAAGACGGGTGTCCTGCGTGACCATGCCGTGCCGAGTTGGACCGGCCGGCCCGGCGCGACGGGGACCGGGACGGACGCCGTAGTGATTGCCTCCGCCCTTCGAACGGCGGGACAGTGGTTCCCTTATAGCGGGACACATACTGCCATCGGTGCGTTGATCGGCCGGGTGGTGGCCGATTGCGTGACGCAAGGGCTCGCGCGAGCCGCGGAATGGATGAAACGATGCGGACCGGGTCCACGATGACGGCCAAAGCGATTGCGGTGCTGGGCACCGGTTCAGATGTCGGCAAAAGCTTGATCGCCGCAGGTCTCTGCCGGTTGCTGCTACGCGCCGGCGTGCGCGTGGCTCCGTTCAAAGCCCAAAACATGTCGCTCAATTCGTTCGCCACCCCGGACGGCGGCGAAATCGGACGAGCGCAAGCGCTGCAGGCCGAGGCCTGTGGGCTCCTCCCCCATGTCGATATGAACCCCATCCTCCTCAAGCCGGAATCCGATCGGCGCTCGCAGGTCGTCGTGCTGGGGAAAGTGTTCGCCAGGTTGGAGGCGGCGGCCTACTTCGATGGCCGGCAACAGCTCTGGCAGGTCGTGCAGGATAGTTATGCCCGCTTGGCCGCTCAGTACGAGGTGTTGGTCATCGAGGGAGCGGGGAGCGCCGCCGAGGTGAACCTGCGGGAGCGTGATCTGGTCAACTGGCCGGTGGTCGCGCTGGCCGATGCCGACGTGTTGTTGGTGGCCGATATCGACCGGGGCGGAGTCTTTGCCCAGGTCATCGGGACCCTGGATTTGCTTCAACCTGACGAACGCGCCCGGGTGCGCGGAGTGATCATCAACAAGTTTCGAGGCGACTCCGCCCTGTTCGATGACGGCGTCCGGTTCCTGGAGGAGCGAACGGGGATTCCGGTGCTCGGCGTCGTGCCCTTTCTGCGTGACCTCGTGCTCGATCAAGAGGACAGTCTGGGTCTGCGCCTCCACCAGCAAAGGGAATTTTCCGGCGATAAGGTGAATATCGCGGTGATTCTCTTGCCGAGCATGAGCAATTTTACTGACTTCAATCTGCTGCAAGCCGAGCCTGATGTCGTGCTGCGGTACGTGTCTGGGCCCGAGGACTTGCGGGAGGCCGACGCGGTGATTATCCCCGGCTCCAAGAATACCCTGGCCGATTTGCGCTATCTGCGGCAGAAGGGATTTCCCCGGGCATTGGCGGAGCGGGTGCAGCGCGGCGTCGAACTGGTCGGCATCTGTGGAGGCTATCAGATGCTGGGCGAAGAGATCCGCGACCCCCGGTCAGTGGAGTCCGGCGGTGTCGAAAAAGGAATGGGATTTCTCGGCGTCGAGACCGAATTGCAGGGGGAGAAAACCGTCACGCAGGTCCGGGGCAGACCGCTGCAAACGTCCTTCGGCGAGCATGTGCGCATCACCGGATACGAAATTCATATGGGAGTGACTTTGCGGAGAGGACCCGTGCATCCCTGCTTTCTGCTGAACCGCCCGATGGAACGGGAAGAAAGCGCCGCCACCCCTACGTGGCTGGAAGGGGCCGTCAATGACGATGGCACGGTATGGGGCACGTACGTGCATGGAGTGTTCGATCACGCGAGCTATCGGCGGGCCTGGCTGAACCGGATACGGGCACGCAAGCAATTGGAAGGCCTTCCTGTCAGTGTCTCAGAATCCGTGACGCATCGGTTCGATCATGAAATCGATCGATGGGCGGATCACCTGGCGCTGCATGTTCCCATCACTTCTCTCCGACTTACAAAACCGTAAGCGGCGCGCTGCGGTCCAATCCGTACGCTGACCGCTGACGGCGCCTGCCCCACTTCCAGCTGTCAGCTTTCAGCCGTCAGCATCCATGCGGCTCACCCGGCAGAGTTTGCCTATCGCGGTGCCTGAGTGAGCCTGATGGCAGTGATGCCTGAGTGGGATGGCGCTCCTGCAACCGCGTCGACGCTCCGGCGCTGACTCAGTTGTCCCCGAGTTTCTGCAAGAGTGCCGCTCCTTCCCCCGATACCCCGCGTTCCGATTCGGGCCAAGAATTGTTACCGGCTGCACAACCGTGCACAAAGGCGGGCAAATCGGTCCGATCGATGATGTCTGCACGCGAATAGGTCAAACCACCTCTGTTCGGCAGCATTTTGAAGCATTTCACATCGGGATCACTCTCACATTACTGGAGTCTTCTTAGCGGCACAAAAGTTGCCAGGTCGCTGACTGTGGATCACGGTTGTGGCTTGAGATGATCTTGGGGCCCGGTGATCAGGTCGACTGGACCGCGCTCAGTGGATTCTTGCCAAGCGGCAATAAGCAGCTACACTTAGGTCGGGGCAGCGGTCGGTGCGATCACGCCAACGAGGAGGAGCGCTATGAAGGTGCGGATACCATCACTAATCCTGGGAGCCGGCCTCTGTGCCATGGTATTGGGCATGTCCTCTCACGCCAGGGCGGGTGATGAAGCTGAGACCGCCGATTTGCTGATCGCCTTGCTGAAGGCCGGCCGCGCCGTGGTGTCCGAGCATCAGGCGCTGATCAACGATGCGTCGAAAGCCAACAAGGGCTTCACCGACGAGTTTGTGGCCCACGAGATCATTGAAAAATTCAAGACGAAGACCCGCATTGATCTGAGCCGGCCGAACAACGTTCCGCAGAGTGCCCTTCTGTTGACGTTACTGGAGTCCGAGCGGGAAGTGGTGCTCGAAAGCCAGCCCGTCATCAACAAGCAGGGAGTGGCGTTCAAAGGCTTCATTCCGGCCGCCTTTGCCAGAAAAGCCGGTGAAAAGTTTTACAAAAAGACCGGCATCAAAGTGAAACTCACGGGGACGGATTACCGGTTCCCCGGCAACAAACCGGACGACTTCGAATCGGAGGTTCTCCGGATGTTTGCCGACTCACGCCACCCCAAGGGCCAGCAATATGCCAAGGCGACGGTCGTGGGGGGCAAGCCGGTGATGCGTGTGATGGATCCGGAGTATGCCGGGGCGACATGCTTGACCTGTCATGGCGGGCCGAAGGGTGAACGCGACATCACAGGCATGAAGAAGGAAGGTTGGAAAGAAGGCGAATTAGCCGGGGCCATCAGCATTGTGTTGCCGATGAAGTAGACCGCATATGATTTTTATAATGGAGGAGCGCACTCATGAGTAAAATTGTAGTCGTGGATGATTCCTATGCCGAGTTGCAGATGATCGAATCATATTTGAAGGCCGCCAGCCATACCGTCGTCTCGTTCCCGAATACGGACAAGCTCGAAGACAAGATTGCCGCTGAAAAGCCAGATCTCATTGTGATGGATGTGGTCATGCCGGGCCGGAATGGCTTTCAAGCCTGCCGCGACCTCAAGAACGATGACCGGTTCAAGGGCATTCCGATCGTCCTCTGCACGTCCAAGGGCCAGGAAAGCGACAAGTTCTGGGGTCAACAACAGGGCGCTAACGGCCATGTCGTGAAACCCTTTAAGTCGGAAGACCTCTTGGCTGCTGTGAAGCGTGCGCTTGGCTAGGCGCCGTCGTTTCAGGCCCTCTCACCCACTGGGACATAATGGACGCAACGCGCGCGCAGCCACAATACCGGCCTTCCCTTGGATCTGAGCCCGCCCCGTCGGCCCTTCCCTCACGGATCTGTCTCATCTCGTTGGGCGGGGAGCTATTCGCGATTGATTTGCGCCATGTGCGTGAAGTGTTCGAAGTCGAATCAGTGACGCCGGTGCCCGGAATGCCGGCCTCATTGATCGGCGTGGCGAATCTGCGCGGCACCGTCGTGCCGCTCGCAGACTTGCGGCCGGTTCTCGGGGTGTCCACCTCCGTCGCCCTCAAGTATGTCGTGGTCGTGCGGCAGGGGACTCAGCAAGTCGGCATTCTCATCGACGAGGTGCCGGAAATCCGGACGATTCATGCAGACGACCTATTGACCGCCTCCGCTCGCGGCGTGACCGAGAGTCGTCCCTTCCTCTCGGGGCTCGTCAAGATCGAGGACCGCATGAGCGGCATGGTGGAGGTCTCTCGGTTGCTGGCCTCGGTAGAAGGAGTGACTCAGTAATGGATCAGTGAAAGGGCCGGTTACCCTGTGACGACTCAAGCAGCGATATGGATCGATAGTCATCCACTATCTCGAGGGTGAGGAGGAGTGAAGTCATGGCGAGGCAAAGCAAGGCGACAAAGTGGTCGATTGGATCGTGGTTTAGGAATCTCAAGACGCTGCCCAAGCTGATCGTGGGATTTTCCGCCGTCGGCGCCATCATGATCATGGTCGGTTTGGTCGGTCTCATCGGTCTCAGCAAGCTGAAGGGCGAATTGCAGGCGATTTATGACGGATCGACCCAGGCCCTGTCGAATATCGGGATCAGCAGTACGAACCTCGGCTTGTACCACGATGCGCTCCTGGGGACGGTGCGGCAGACAAGGAAGAGCGATTTCGAAGACGCTGTCGCCCCGCTGACGGAATTGAAGAAGCAGACGCTCGCCCCGCTGGAAGCCTATCAAGCGTCGGAGTCCCACGAGTCGTCGACCGGCCGGAATGAAGGCAAGGACCTGGCCGCTCTCCGCACAGCCTTGCACGAATATTTTGCCTCCGCGGACGGGGCCGTCGGCGCGTTTGCCGACAGCTTCGGCTCGTCCCTGTCGGAAGATCAAAAACAGTCCATGAAGGACCTCGGTAACCTCGCGCTGTCCGTGGAAGTCGCAGGCAAGTACAGCAACGCCACGCTGCGCGTCCGGGAATTGATGCAGACGATTCGGGAAATCGCCAAGGAATTGAACGATCGGGGGCAGGCGGAAGCCTCCTATCGCAGCAACGTGGTGTTGATGGGAGGATTGGTGGCTCTTCTGCTCGGCGGCGCCATCGGGTATTTCCTGGCCCGATCCATCGCCCGGAACATTGTGCATGTGGCGGATGTCGCCGAACAAGCCGCTGCCGGCAATCTGCAAGCCCGCGCCAAATTGGAGAGCGATGACGAGGTCGGTCATATGGCCAAAGCGTTCAATGCCATGTTGGACCGGATCACGGCCCTCGTGTCGACCGAAGAAGAACGCGACACGATGCAAAAGCGCCTGATGCAGTTTCTGGTCCTTGTCTCTGATGTCGGTAAAGGGGATTTGACGAAACGCGGCGAAGTCACCGCGGACATGTTCGGCAACCTGGCAGACGGGTTCAACCTCATGATTCAGCGGTTCGCGCAGTTGATGAAGCAGGTTCGTGAATCGGCCGAACGCGTCAATAAGTCAGCCGGCACGTTGCGGGAAAATGCCGGACAGATGGCCGGCACCGCCAAGCATCAGGCGGATGAATCCGTGAAGGCCCTCGGGGCCGTCGAACAGCTCGCCGTATCCATGCGGCAGGTTGCCGAAACGGCCGGCGCCTCTTCCGAGTCGGCCCGGCAGGTGCTTCAAGCCACCGAGCGGGGTCGTGTCGCGGTGCAGGAAACCGTGCAAGACATGCAGAGTATCCGGTCGGCGGTGCAACGCATGTCGAAGCAAGTCAAAGCGCTGGGCGACCGGTCACTGGAGATTTCGCAGATCGTGTCGACGATCCGAGAAATTGCGAACCAGACCAACCTGCTGGCGTTGAACGCCGCCATTGAGGCGGCCGGCGCCGGTGAAGCCGGAGCGCGGTTTGCCGTCGTCGCCGACCAGGTCCGGAAGCTGGCGGAAAGTTCGACGCAAGCGACGCGCGAAATCGCGGACCTCGTCAAAGTCATTCAAAGTGAAACTCAAGACGCGGTCGTCGCGATGGAACATGAGACGCAGGCGGTGGAAGCCGGATCGGCTTCCGCGCTTCGGACCGGCGACGTGTTTAAGGAAATTTCAACCATCGCGCAACGCTCTTCCGAATTGGCCCAAACCATCGCGTCCTCTGCGGCCAACCAAACCGCCTCCACCGATCAGGTGGGACGGTCCATCAAGGACTTTACCGGAGGTGCCGCCGCGACTCAAAAAGCGACCGACTCCGCACGGGCCACAGTCGAAGACATGGCGAAGCTGGCCGAGAGTCTGACCGCCTCCGTGGCGCAGTTCAAAGTCGCCTAAGGAGCGCATGACCCGGAGCCTGGTCGACGGTCCCGTGGCACAAAAGGGGAACGGATGAGCTCGGAATTCGACGAACAGAATCTCGTCGGCATCTTCGTGGCGGAGGCATCGGATGGGATGAGAGTGCTGACCGAGGCGCTCCATCCCGAAGGCGCCGGCCGTCTTCCCACTCCTCAACAGTTGCAGGAGCAGTACATTGTCGCCCATCGCATCAGGGGCGCCGCCGCGCTCTATGGCTATCAAGGCATCGCGAAGATGTCGGAGCGCCTGGAGTGGCTGCTTGAACAGGCCGCGGTGATTCCGGACACGGATTGGGCCCCCGCGGTAGCGGCCATGCGTGAGCTCATCGTTGGCATACAATCGCAGATCGAGCTCGTGCAGCAGGGGCGGAGGGAGGATCCCCAGGCCGTGGGGCGGTATTGTGCTTCTTCAGACGCCTTCGTCACCGAGGCTCCATCGGAGCCGGGCTCTCATCCGCCCCTCGAGCCGGAAGCGCCATCACTCAGTCAGGAGTATCTGGTTCCGGTCCTCGATGCCGAGGTGCTGTCCTACTTTGCTCCGGAGGCCGAGGAGTATCTGGATACGATTGACGGCTTGGTCAAGATTCTCGAAAGCAACCAGACCGATGAAGATGCCACATACCGCTTGTTCCGGACCGCGCACACCTTGAAAGGGTCGAGCTATACGGTCGGGTTCCAGGTGATCGGCGACGTGGCTCACCCGATGGAAGACTGTATGGTGGCCGTGCGAGAAGGGCGCGCGCACGTGAGCCGTGATTTACGGCAGGTCATGACGCACGCGACGGCCCTCATCCGGTTGCTCCTTCGCCGGGATCCGGCCAACGTCAGCCGGCTTCAGCGGGATCTGCTCCCGCTCCTTCGTTCATTGCGGCAATTGTCCATGGGCGAATCTGTCGTTACGTCGGCCCTTTCTACCCCGTTGGAGACGCATGCGAACCCGGCGATCACGCCCGTGCCGTCAGCCGCCGGCATGGTCCAGGATGAATCTCTCAAGTTATCCGATGACTATCTCGTGCCCCAGCTGGACCCGGAAGTGCTGTCGTATTTTGCCCCCGAAGCGCAAGAGTATCTGGAGACCTTGGAATCCAGTCTGTTGAAGCTGGACAAAGACGCGCAAAACAAGGAATTGATCAACCAGTTGTTCCGGACCGCGCACACGTTGAAAGGGTCGGCGTATACCGTCGGTTTTCAATCGATTGGCGACCTCATCCATCATGTGGAAGACTTCATGGGCGCCGTGCGCGACGGGCATCTCCGGGTATTGTCCGGGCACACCGATCTGATGCTCCGTTCCGTCGATGTCGTTCGAGTGCTCATGCGTCGTGATCTCACGCAAGTCGGCAATACCCGCCGACGATTCGCCGCGACAATGGCGGAATTGAAACGCCTGGACCAGGCAGGTGTGCCGCAAACCGCCGGAGAGCAAGGCGCCCGATTGGCCGCGGGTGCGGTGGATGGACCGCACGTCATGCCCGGAGAGGAACCGGCGCAACCACAGGCTGCGGATGGAAAGTCGGCGGAGGATCGAGAGGTGATCCGTGTGAGCCGGGATCGACTGGAACGGCTGCTCAACCTCGTGGGCGAGCTGGTGATCGGCCGGGGGCGCTTGGAACAGCGGTTAAGCACGCTGGAGCAGCTTTCACAACAGGTGTTGGCCTGCAAGAGCCGGTTGGTCGATTCCGTTCAGTCGTTTGAGGAAAAACATACCTTCACGTATCAAGCCTCGGCGCCCAGTGCGTCCGCCGAGCCGCACGGTTTTCCCGGCCTGAGCGATTTCGGGACGCTCGAACTGGACAAGTATGACGATTTCAACATTTTGGCCCGCCGCATCAGCGAGGTGACGGCCGATATCAGCGAATCGATGTCTCAACTGAGCGGGTCGATCCGCCGATCCCACGATGATATGAGCCAGCTGCAGCAACTGACGCTCGGTATGCGCGATGAAATCGCTCGGGCGCGGATGGTTCCGGTGGGCACGCCGTTCACCCGCTTCCGCCGAGCCATCAGGGAAATTGCGCGTGCCTCGAATAAGGAAGTGTCCCTGGTGACATCGGGCGAACATACCGAGGTCGATACGGGAGTGGTGGAGCGTTTGGTGGACCCCTTGATCCACCTGGTGCGTAACGCCGTCTACCATGGAATCGAGTCGGCTGCCGATCGAAGGATGAAGGGGAAACCTTCCGTCGGGACGGTATATCTCCATGCCGCCCATCGCGGGAACTCCGTCATTATCGAAGTCGAAGACGACGGCGCCGGCCTGGACCTGACGAAGATTCGGGCCAAGGCGGTGAAACTCGGTTTACTGCGTCCCGAGCAGGCCTCCTCCATATCGGATGCCGAGGCTCTGAAGTATATATTTTCGCCGGGGTTTTCCACCGCCGACAAGATCGGAGACCAGGCCGGACGGGGCGTGGGCTTGGATGTGGTCAAGCGGGTCATTGAGGGCATGAACGGCCATATCAATGTGGAATCGGTGCCGGGTGTCGGAACCAAATTCACGCTCGATTTGCCGTTGACCCTGCTGATTGCCACGGCGCTGCTCGTCCGCACCGGGACGGAGCGCTATGCGATCCCGCTGCCGACCGTGCGGGAGGTCACAATGCCGACCGCCGACACCATGCAGCAGATGGGGGAACGAGCCGTTCTGCATGTGGGCGACGAAGCCATCGAAGTCCATGCGCTGCGGCATCTGCTGCGCCGGGAACAAGGGCCGGTGGATCTGGCCATGCCCATTGTAATCGTGCGTACCATTGCGGGCCCCATGGGGCTCGCGGTGGACGAGTTGTTGGGGCGGCAGGAAATCGTGATCAAGACGTTGGGCTCCTTGAAGCCCCTGGAACAATCGGTGTTCGGCGGGGCCACGATCGATCCGGAAGGACGTGTGCTCCTCGTCATCGATCCGGGCCGCTTGATGGCCCGGGACAAGCAGGAGGCGTTGATCGCGGTGTCTCAGGACATCGCTCTCCTCACGGAGGGCACGCTCCTCCCCGGCGAACAGGAAGACCAGCAAGCGGAAGCGCCCATCCTGCTGATTGACGACTCGTTGAGTATTCGCAAGTTCGTAGGCAGAATGTTGGAAAATGCCGGGTATCAGGTCGATACGGCGGTGGACGGGGAGGATGGTTTACGCAAGGCCTCCGCACAGTCCTACCGGCTGATTTTCACGGACCTCGAGATGCCAAAGCTGAACGGATTCGAAGTGATCCAGGCGTTACGGAGCCGCCCGCAGACCCAGCAGACCCCGGTGGTCGTGATGACGACCCGAGCGGGCGACAAGCATCGCCAGATGGCTCTGAGCATCGGGGCCAGTTCCTATGTCGCCAAACCGGTCGAGGAGCGTGCGCTTCTTCAGGAAGTGGAACGGTGGGTGGGCCGCGCCCGGACTGTCCGAAAGTAGCCCGGTCGCTATTGGGTTTAAGGTAACACATGAGTCTGCGTGGGCGTCAGGTCACCACCTCCATCACTCCGACGTGCCGCTTTGTCATCGTCACGATAGGCGGCGTGCGGTTCGCCATCCAGGGCGATTCTGTTAAAGGGCTTCTGACCGCCGAGGAGGCCGGCTTCCTGGAAGACGTGACCGTCCGAGGGGTGACCTATCCGGCCGGCGACGTCGCCGCGGGTTTCCAACTTCCAAACGATCCACAGGGGCCCGAACGCCGAATCATCCTGTGTGCCAAAGGGGAAGGTCGGGCGAGCATCCATGTCGCTGAAGTCCATGGACTTGTAGCTGTGGATGAATCCGAGGTGCTTCCCCTGCCGGGCCATTTTCGGAGTGAGGAGCGGAAGTGGTACCAGGGAATGGTACTATTCGAAGAAGGCGTGGCCATGGTGTTGAACCCGGACTGGCTGATCGAAGGCTGTGTGGCGCATCCCGGTATGGGAACTGGAGCAGATTCTAGGCGGCAGACGCCCTTGCGTCCGGCCTTAGCGGGAAAGCAGGTCTAACGATGCTCAGGTCCTTCGTCGGAGCCAAGGAAAAGACCCACTCTCACACATGCCCGCTGATCATTTTTTCTGTCGGGGGACGACGGCTGGCGGTCAAGACCGATGAGGTGGCCGGCATATCCGAATGGAAGGGCAGCATTCCGGTGCCGAGCCGCACGCCGTTCGTTGCAGCCGTCGTGCGGCGAGCGCAACAGGTGTTCCCGGTCTTCGATCTCGCCGGATTGCTGCGGGTCTCGATCCGGGGCAGGCACTTATTGTGTGTGACGGTCAAGCATCCCGATGGCGCGATGGCCGTGTGCGTTGACGAAGAGATGCCGGTCTTGCACACCGTGGACACGGCTGCCATCCAGGTCTATGAGGGCGGCGAGTTTGAAGCCGTGGGGAGTTTTAGGAGCGGTTTCGACGAGATTCCCATTATCGCCGCGTCGAAGCTTGCAACGGCATAGCGGCCAGATGACGGATCCAAATCAGTAGAAGGGAAGTGGTATGCCGAAAATTCTTGTTGCCGACGATAGTATCGCCGTCCGCAAAGTAGCCGAGCGTCTCCTGACGGAGGCGGGGCTCGGCGTGGCCCTGGCCGCGAATGGCGAAGAAGCGCTTGCGTTTCTTTCGAAAGAGCGTCCAGATGTCGTGATTTCAGATGTCATTATGCCGGACAAAAGCGGCTATGAAGTCTGTGCGTTCGTGCGGGGAAATGCGATGCTGGCGACCACCCCGGTGCTCCTCATTTCAGGTATCGTCAATGACGACGTGACGAAACAGGCGGAGTCCTGCCATGCCGACGGCGTATTGAAAAAACCGTTTCAAGGGACCTCTCTCAAGGACCGAGTCCTGGAACTGCTGGCGAAGCGCCATGAGACGCCTCCACCGGCCGCTTCTCCCAGGCCGGCTCCGTTGGCCGCGGTCGGCCAAGAGCCAAGCATGTCCCGTGTTTCGGAGGAGGCACTTCGTGAGGCGGTTGCCGGGTTGAAGCAAGCCGAAGAGCAGCTCCAGCTTGAGCGGACCCGATCATCCGAGCTGGCGGCACGAGTATCCGACTTGGAAGGGCGGGCGGCGCGCAGCCAGGAATTTGAAACGCTGTTGGAAGAGAGCCGTCAACGGTCGGCGCAACTGGCCGGCCAACTCTCGGAGCGTGAGCAAGAACTGGCCCGCGTACCCCAATTAGAGGGTGCGCTGAAGGCGGAGCAAGAGCTGACAGCCCGGTTAAAGGAAGCAGGCCAGGAACTGACCGGCAAACTACAGCAAGAAGGACAGGACTTCCAAAAGGCGTTGAACAAGGTCGTTGAACTGGAGGCCACGCTCAACGCCGAGCGGGACGCAGCCGCGGAGCTGGTGCAGCAACTCACCGAGTTGGAAAAGGCCGCCGTAAAATCCCAAGAGCTGGAAACACGCCTGGTGCGCGAGGAGCATCGCGCGTTGGAATTAGAGCAACGCGCGACACAGGCCGAATCGGAGCTGACGGCCGAACGCGGGCGGGTTGCTGAGCTGAGCAGCCGGCTTGCCGAAGCCGAGTGTGAGCATCAGCGCGCGGTTGACTTGGAGGGCCGGCTAACGGCCGAACAGGCCCAGGTAGCTGACTTGAGGAGTCGGCTTGCCGCAGCCGAGCGTGAGCATCAGCGTGCCGTTGACTTGGAGGGCCGGCTGGCGACGGAACAGCAGAAGGCTGCCGACCTCGACCGTCGTGTGAACGAGTTGGAAGCGCTTCTTTCTACAGAGCGGGAGCAGAACGGAGCGCTTGCTCGTCGTGTCTCGGAAACGGAGCAAACGGCCGAACAGGCCACCAGTCGTTTTGAGGAGTTGGCGCGGAAGCTTGGCGAGATCGCAGGGTTGGCCTCTCAGCTGGGAAACGGGAAAAGGCGGTCTTGACCAGACGCGTGACCCGCGAGGACGTCCTTAAGGAACCGATGGCCGCCGAAGCAGAAGATGCGTTTCAGCGAGAGCTGACCGAACTGTTTGTGCAGGAAGCGCAGGAGTGGCTCCAGCAGATCCATGTCGCCTTGGACGAGTTGCAGCAGGGGCCCGAAGCCGAGCGCCATCTCAAGCTGGCTCAGACGATTCGGGCCGGCCTCACCAATTTAGGAGGCTCTGCGGCGACAATTAATTTGGGCGATGTGGAACGGGCCAGTTTTTCCGCTCTTCCGTTTGTCGAGGCGGTGGAGGATCCTGCCGTCGCCATTTCCGTCGGCGATTTCATGGCCCTGTGTAAGCAATTGGGGCACATTCATACGGCGCTCACCAGGGCAACCGGCGTCAGCTTCACTGCTCAGAGCGACGACGAACACGCCGAGCCGCTTCCCGTCCTGATTCCATCGGGTGAGTTCTTGCCGGCGCTATATGAACTGCAACAGCGCCAGGCCGCCCAGGCGGACCTTCCCCGCAATCTTGTTCCTATCGTCATCGCACAGATCCAAGGGCTTTCGCACAATGGGGTGTCGCACTGTGACGTTACCGCCATGCGAACGTTTCTCGGTCGTTTGGCAGAGGCGGAGGACGCCTTTTATGCCGTCGTGCAGCAACAGTGGCCGGCCGTGACGGAAGGCATCGCCCAACTCCAGGAGGAGGGCGAACCTCCAGAGCGGCGGGTGGAACGCCTTGAAGCCGTCCTGGAGGGCGTGGCGCAGTTGTGGACTGCGGCGCAACAGGTCAATGCCTCACAGGCGATGACGTTTTTCATGGGATTGCATAGCTTTCTCACGGTCGTGGTGCAGCAACGAGTCAGCATTGCGGCACAGAAGTATGGCATCGTGGAAGCGCGTCTGCAGAAGATGTTACATACCATTCACCTCTGGATTGAGGCGGGCCGCTCCGAACGTTCGGCTATCGCCGCCCTGTTGCCCCAGGCCTGACACAGGCAAGCCCGTATATGCCAGTACGGCAGGATAGGTCCTCCATGCATTGGTATCGTGACGCCGAAACCGAGCTGGTCAATGTGGCCGCAGCCATTCAAAGCCAGCGTCCGCTTTGCATGGAGCCGCTTGTGTCGCTGGCCGCCGGACTGGTCTCCGCGCTCAAGCAGAATGATCAGCTCATTGTGGAGGCCCTCTCCAGTCCGTCGGGTTCTCCGTTAATCACCAATCTTATCAATGTGGCGATCCTTGGAACGAAAATCGGGATCGGACTGGGCTATTACGGGAAGGAACTGGAACGGTTGGCGCTTGCCGGACTGATCCATGATGTGGGCTTGTTTGCGGTCCCGCAGACCCTCGTGAGCAAGACCGGCCGATTGACACAAGATGAGCGGACGCTGATCGAACAGCATCCTGAACTGGGTTTTCAAGTCGTCCATCGAGCAGGGCCGGAGTACCACTGGGCGGCGCAGATCGTCCGGCAGGCCCATGAACGGTTCAACGGTCAGGGTTATCCCAACCGGTTGAAGGGACGGCAGATCAGCGAAATGGCCCAGATTCTCGGTGTGGTCGACGTATTCGATGCCCTCGTGAGCGAGCGTCCCTATCGTCGCCGCCTGCTGCCGCATGAAGCGGTGAAAGAGTTGCTGGTGGCCGAGCGAACCCGATTCCCCCGCGAAGTTCTGAAGGGGCTGGTGGAGCAATTGTCGGTCTATCCCCTCGGGACAACCGTCCGGTTGACGACCGGAGAAACGGGAACCGTCGTGCGCGTGAACATCCGGTATCCGCTGCGCCCCCTGGTCAGAATAGCGGAACGAGACAGCTCGGGCGGAGAGTTCGGCACCCGTGAAGTGGACTTGAGCCTCACGCCCTTGGTCTCGATCATGGAAACCTTGACTCCGCCCGCCGTGGGGCGAGTGACCTTCCAGGAACCGGAGAACATATCGGAGGGTCCTGCATCGGTCATTGCTTCCGATCATTTCACATCGTTGTTGGAGAGCCTTGATGCCATTGCCACGGCGATCCAGGGAGTGGTGGAGACGCGGATTCCTGCCGCTCACTCAGGTGTCGTACCGAGACCGGCGGCAGCCGGAGCGGCGCTCTCTTCGGACCGAGGGGATCCCACCTTCCGCAGCGAGATTGTCGGCTTGTTTGCACTCGAAGCTCGTGAATGGCTCGCCCAAATTCAAACCGCCTTGACAAAATTAGGAAACGGGGCGGACCGGCCGTTTCGTTCAAAACTCTACGGATTCATTTTGAACGGCATTACGAATCTGGCGAAATCCGCATCGGCCGTGGAGTTGACCGGCATTGAAGCCATGGCATCCAACCTGTTGCCGTTGTTGCGCGATGTCGGGGGGACGAGCGTCCAGCCGGTGCCGGGGACGCTGCGTCGCCTTCAAGCCGGACTGGATCGCATCACGCTGGCGGTGCATCGTCTGGCCGAGGGGCAGCCGGGAAATGAAGATGAGACGGACATGACGGAAGGCGCGTCTGCCGGGACGGACGTCGGGCACGAAGACGAACCCGACCGAGGTTGTGCCGCCGTCGCTTCGGAAAAGGTGCTTTCTTCCATGCCTCTGCTCAGCGCCCTGCGGGAACTCCAGCAGGCGCGCGCCCGGTCGCTGCAACCGGCTCGGGACGTCCTGGAGGCCGTCATTCAGCGGGCTGAACAGGAAGGCGAGGGGCAGCAGGAACCTATCGATGTTGGGACCATCGAGCGTATCCTGCATGATTTAGATCGATTGGATGAGGAGTTCTTACGCGACGTGCAGAAGCGAGTGCCGGCCATGGCGGCGGGTCTCGCACAGGTGCGTAAGGCGGGCCGTACAGAGGCGATGACGGCCTCTCAAGTAAGTCTCATCCTCGCGGACATTGACCGGTTGACCGAACGGGCGAAATCAATTCATGCGGCGACGATGACGATGTTTTTGCAAGGCCTCAAGGCATTCCTGACCGCCACCGCCCTTGGAAAGACGCCCCCAACGTCGCAACGATTGGAGGCGGTCGAAGAGCGTCTCAATGCGCTGGTTCCGATGGCGCAGCAGTGGGTGACGCTGGGCCGTTTGGAACGGGCGGCCATCGAAGAGATTCTTCCGGCATAGCCTCAATCACGCCGCTTCACTGTCTGCTCATGTCCTGCCCCTGACGATTGATATCCCACGCGACACACCGGTACCCGCGGTTCACCTGTTCTGCATCGTTCGTCTCCTTCCATCGAGGACGAGCCCTCAGCCAGACTTCATCAGCATGGCCCTCCGGTCCCGAGGACCTGGGCGGATAAACTTCGGGGACGGCATGGCTTACAGATTGCAGTCTGAGGCGGGATCGCTATAATGCAACCTGGTTAGATTGGCATTGTGAGACGAGGTGATAGTGGCTCGATTAGTGACCGTGCGCCGTCCGGAAGACATTGCACAGCAGGCACAGGAGTACGTCAAAGCGTACATTCTGTTTCCCTCAGGGTTGGTAGGGCTGATCTGCCTGATCGGCGGCATCGGCGGGCTCGGCTATCAATTGATCGCGACCGACAGCTACACGTGGGCCACCTTCTACCAAAGCTCGGCCCTCATCGTCGTCGGCCTGGTCCTGGGCATGGCGCAGACGCGCTACCATCAGTTTCTGTTGAAGCGGTTTCCGGATGTGTTTGCGACACGCTTCAGGGTGGCCTCGATGAGGCGGGGCACGAAAGCCAAACGGGAGCCGCAATCGATGTCGATCAGCCATGCCGGCCGTCAATTTGTCCCGCTGGCCTATGCCGGGGGCGCGGCGATCCTTATCGGAAGCGCGGTCGCCGCCGTAACCTATGGGCAGGTGGGTACCGTCCCCGCCCTGCTCTTGCCTTGGGCGGGCTTTTATTGGGCGCGCTTGTTTTTGTGGAGAAAAGTCGTGAAGTGACGATCAGTCGGTCACTTTTTCTTGAGGGGGCGGGCTGTCTTTCGTCCGGCCGAAGCCTGTAGCTGCGACTCCAGCGTGGCCACCCGCTGCTCCAGATTTCGAACCAGCTGTCGTAACTCGGGAAGCCGTGGGATCACGGCCTGGGCTTTCATCCAAGTCTCGTGCGGCATCACCGGCGCTCCGGAGACGATTTGGTTCGGCTCCAAGCTGCGATTCACACCGGCTCTTGCTGCGACCATGACGTGATCCCCCACAGTAATGTGGTCCGCCAGGCCGGCCTGTCCGCCGATCATGACATGATGGCCGATGGTGGTGCTGCCGGCGATGCCGACCTGTGCGACCACGATCGAATGTTCGCCCACCGAGACATTGTGCGCAATCTGGACCAGGTTATCGACCTTCGTTCCTCGTTTGATGACGGTATGGCCGAGCGTGGCCCGGTCGATCGTCACGTTGGCGCCCAACTCCACATCATCCTCGAGGACGACGCCTCCCAATTGTGGAATTTTCCGGTGCCGCCCCTCGTGCTGCACATAGCCGAAGCCGTCCGAACCGATCACCGTGCCGCTATGGACGATGACCCGGGCGCCGAGCGAGCAGCCTTCCCGGACCACGACGTTGGGGTACAACACTGAATCGTCTCCGATCCGGCAATCGGAGCCGACGAACACGCCCGGATAAAGGGTGACCCGATCGCCGAGGGTTACGCGGTCGCCGAGTGTGACGAAGGGCCAGATAGACGGGTCGCTCCCTATGCGCACGTTCTGCCCTTGCGTGAATTCTTTGGCAATGCCCCGCAGGGGCCGGGCGGGGGTGAAAAAGCGCTGAGCGACCTGGGCAAAGGCGAGCAGAGGATTGTCCACCGCTATTTGGGGGACGTTCAGCGCAGGCAGATGGCGATGGACCAGTAAGGCGCCGGGCCGGCGGTCGCCGAGCGATGTAACGGCTTTGTCGTTGGCGATAAAGCTCAAGGCCTGGCCATTCGTCTCGTGCAGGCTGGCGAGCGAGGAGACGGTGGCGGCACCGTCGCCATGAAGTTCGCCTCCGACGAGCGCGTGAATGTCAGACAGGACGATCGGCTCGGGCGACTCGGCACTGGTCATCAATGTCACCTGTTCTTTTTCTTCGGTTTGGAAGCCGATGGAACAGCCGGTTTTTTCGGTCCGGCCTTGGGCGCAGTCTTGGTGGTCGTCCGTGGACGCGTGACTTTGGCCGGCGCAATGCGATCTTGCACATAGGCCGCGACGGCGCCGACCGTGCGTAAGGCTGTGAGATCCTGGTCGGGAATTTGAATGCTGAAGGTCTCCTCGATCTTGTAGAGCAATTCGATCACGGCCATGGAATCGAGCCCGAGGTCATCCCGGAGATGGTGTTGCTCGGTAATGGAGGCGGCATCGCGCTTCAAATAGTCCGCAAGGGCTTGGATGATCTTTGAAACAATCAGGCGATCAGTCATAGTGACGTATCCTTACATCGGCGTGAAACGTGAGGTGTGGTCAGCTGGCAAACTTCTTCAAGACCACTGCGGCATTGTTGCTCCCGAATCCAAAGGCGTTCAAGAGCGCCGCGCGGACAGTGCGTTCTTGCGCCGATCGGCTGATTCCCGCCAGACGGCAGGCCGGGTCCGGATGGTCGTAGTTGGCGGTGGGGTGGATGTGTCCGGTATGAATCGCCAGCGAAGAGGCCACGGCCCCGATGGCGCCGGCGGCACCCAGCGTATGGCCGATCAGCGACTTGGTCGCGCTGATGGCCAGCTTGTCCGCCCGACTCTTGAACAGGTGCCTGATCGCTTTCGCTTCGACCGCATCCCCGATGGTGGTGGAGGTGGCATGCGCGTTGATGTAATCAATCCGGCTCGCGGGAATGTCCGCCGCCTTCAGCGCCAGTCTCATCGTGGTGGCGACTTCTTCGCCGTCCTCGCGCGGAATGACCATATGGTACGCCTCGCTGGTGGCTGCATAGCCGGCCAGTTCGGCATAGATTCGGGCTTTTCGCTTTTTGGCATGGGCCAAGGACTCCACGATCAAGGCGCCGGCGCCTTCCCCCATGACGAAGCCATCCCGGCCTTCGTCAAAGGGACGGGAGGCCTGTTCGGGCCGGTCATTATACTTGCTCGAGAGCGCGCGCAGGGAGCAGAACCCGGCAAAGACCAGCGGAGTAATGCTCGCGTCGGCTCCCACCGTGATCACCACGTCCGCTTGACCGGTCCGGATGCATTGGAGCGCCTGACCGAGCGCATGGGCGCTGGACGAGCAGGCGGTGGAAATGGTCAGGTTCGGGCCTTTCGCGCCGTATGCCATCGCGACGATCCCCGATGCCGAGTTCAATGTGATGGCGGGGATAAAGTTCGGATGGACCCGGTGCGGCTTTTGTTGTTGATAGAGTTGCGTGATCTCACGTTCGCCCATCACCATCCCGCCCATGCCGGCTCCCATCATCACCCCGACGCGATGCGGTTTGATTTTACTCATGACCAGATCGGCGTCGGCCAGCGCTTCCTTGCAGGCCACGAGGGCGAACTGCGCGTAGCGATCCACCCGATCCGCTTGGTGGGACGGCAGGTACTGCTCGGGCAAGAAGCCCAACACCTGCCCCGCCACTTTGGATCTGTAGCCCTCCATGGAAAAGGGCGCGAACGACTGGATCGCGGAGATGCCGGAACGGCCCGCGAGGGCGGCCTTCCAGAATTCACTGACCCCGATGCCGATGGGAGACACCACCCCCAGCCCGGTTATCACGACACGCGTCGGCACAGAGCCTCTCCTTTCCCTTGATCACACGCAGGCCTTTACTTACCGGAAGGTCTGAACCCAGTCAACTCCGCATCCGGGGCCTGTCTCAGTAGCGAACCTTCAACAACAGATAGAGGCCGACGCTGGCAAACAGGGCATTGGCCATCCACCCGGCGAGCATCGGAGCGAGGAGCCCGCCCCGCCCTAATGCGATGGCGATGGAATGGGTCGTCCAATAGCAGAATCCGACCAGGAACGCCTGTCCGATCCCGACGGCCATGCTGCCTCCCCGGACGCCGCTTCGACGCAGGCTGAGCGCGATGCCCACGAGCACCATAATGATGGTGACAAACGGAAATGCCAGTCGGCCGTAGTAATCGGTGAGCAGCCGCGTAAAGGAAAATCCGGCATGGCTGAACCGCCCGACGTAGTTCCGGATGGCCCGAAACGTCATCGTCTCGGAATCGCCTGAGAGCGAGGTGGCAAAATCCTCGGGGATCAGCGGAAGGTCCACCCGCAATTCCGCAAACGTGCTCACACTCACCGTGCTGTCCGGCAAAAAACGCCGTTGCGTCCCGTTATAGAGCGTCCAGCCCTGGGATGTGTACCGGGCTTCCTCCGCTTCCGTCGTGCGGTCCAGCCGGAATCCGGGATCGAAATGAAACAGCCGCACGCCTCGAATGGCGGTGCCTCCGACATCGATCTCGTTGACCTGCATGAGGGCGTCGGCGCTGATGCGGGCCCAGGGTTGTGGCGCCTTGACCGTCAGCGGGCCGGTCTTCTTTTCGATCTGCACGACGCGAATCTGTTCCGCTTGTTCCGATGCCAGGGGAATAATGGTGGAACTGAACAGCAGCAGCACCAACGCCACGGCCATGGCAAAGGCCAGGAAGGGCGAACTGATCCAGGGCAGGCTGATCCCGCAGCTGCGCATGGCGGTAATTTCATTGCTTCGGGAAAGCAAGCCGAGCGTGAGCAGCGTCGCCATCAGAATGGCCAGTGGCGCAATCTGGTAGGAGATGGCCGGGACTTTCAGGGCGAAATACGCCAGCAGCGGCATCAGGCTTACGTCATAGCGCAGGAACCGGCGGATCTTCTCGAAGAAGTCGATGACGAGATAGATCGTGAGCAATCCGGCGAAGCACATCGCAAAGATTTTGGCGTATTCCCGGAAGATGTACCGAAATAGAATCGTCATGCGGCTTACTGGCGGCTCATTTTGAGGAACGACGCGATGGTCACTCCGGCAAAGATGCCGTTCGGCAGCCAGGCGCCGGCAAAGGGAGGAATGACCAGCGTGGTCACGAGAAATTCGCAGGCGACGTTCAAGACATAATACAGCACGACGATCAGCACGCCGACCGCAAAGCCTCCCATCCGGCCCGAGCGTTTGGACACAATGCCGACGGGAACGCCGAGCAGACAAAAGACGAGAGCGGCCGTGGGAAAGGCCAGATCCTTGTAATATTCCATCAAGCGGCGCAAGGCGGCCGGATCTTTGCCTTGCGACTGCGCCAGCTGCGCCATGATTGTGTCGTACGACGGACGTTCCTCCGTTGTGGCATAGCCGCTTTGGCTCAAGTTGAGTTTCAGATCGTAACTGGTAAACGAAATCTGCTCGTATTGATTCATCTGGTCGGGGCGGCTGTGGATCACCCCGTTGAGCAGGCGCAGGGCGACCTGGTCGTGGGCCGGGTCCATCAAGACCTGATATTGTTCGGCGACGATCACGCGGGGGTCCTCGGCGGTCCGTTCGTCGGAGACGAAGATCCCTTTTGCCGGCCGGCCATGGCCGCTGTCTTGGACGTAAATCATCATTTTCGGGATCGGCTCGTTGAAGGTGCCGCGCTCGAGGGCGAGCACGAGCTGATCCCGCAGCAGATTGAGCGCCACTTTCTTCAGATTGAGCGAACTCCAGGGCTGCCCCCACTGGGACAGGACCAGGGTCAGCGCGAAGACCGAGAGGGCGAAGAGCAGAACCGGCTGGGAAAGCCGGAAGAGGCTCAGCCCGGCAGCCCGCATTGCGACCAGTTCCTTATCAAACGACAAGCGGCCAAAGGCCGTAATCGAGGCGATGATGCCGGCGATGGGGAGCGTGAGGACCAGGAAGGAGGGCAACAGGATCGAGAACACCTTCAACACGGACCAGAAGCCGACGCCTTTGGAGACCAGCAGCTCCACGAGGCGCAACAGCTCGCGCGTCAGCATGACGAAGCAGAGCGCGCCGAGACTCAGGCCGAACGGAGCGAGCAGTTCGGTGAAAATATAGCGATCCAGCAGCGTTCGTAAGATCACGGGGCTCTTGAGTTGGAGGTCTGGGCGACACTATAGGGCAGTCCCCCGGCCATGTAAACCGAGCGGGGGACTCAGTAAATCCAATGCCCTACTTGACAGAACGGTGGTGCTATGTTACATGGCAGCGCGATTTCCATTTTTTTCAGATGAGTCTCGTGAGCGATTCAATCGTCCTGCAGGTGCCCGTCGGTCACCCCCGCGAGTTCGTGCCATTTCCTTATTTTTTATGTCCGGATATACGGCTTTTTGGGCCGGCTACGTAACTGCGCGTGGTCGTTGTGGAAAGGAGGGTTTTGTGAAGACCAAGGGTACCGTCAAATGGTTCAACGATCGGAAGGGGTTCGGCTTCATCCGGCTTGATAGTGGCGAAGACGTCTTCGTCCACTATTCCGCTTTGCAAGGCGAAGGGTTCAAGACGTTGAAGGAAGGCGAGAGTGTCGAGTTCGACATTGTGCAAGGAGCGAAGGGGCCGCAAGCGGCCAATGTGTTGAAAGCGGCCGTTCCCGCGAACTGATCAGCCTCCCGTCCGCAGTCCATACTGTTGGGCCCGCCTTCGTTTCCGAGGGCGGGCCCATTTCTTTTGCCGTCACAGTAATTGCGGCATTTTATGGACAAAACCCGTTGCGACTGTTAGCGTTTCCCTATTCTTGTTGTTAGAGGTCTTCTTTTGGCTGCCGACCGTAGCAAAGTTCTTCAACAAGCCCAGTTGCTGGCCTCCCGCGGACAATACGACGCCGCCATCGCCGAATGGAAGAAGCTGGCCGCGGACTCGCCCAACGACGGCGGTATCCAGAACTCCATCGGGGACCTGCATCTGAAGCGGAATGCCGGGACGGATGCGATCACATCTTTCATGCAAGCCGCCGCCGCCTTCCGCGCCGAGGGCGCCACACTCAAAGCCATCGCGGCCTTCAAAAAAGTCCTGAAAATCGATCCCACCCGGTATGAGGTCTATCGGCATCTGGGCGATCTCAACGCCGAACGGGGGCTCCTCAGCAGCGCCGTGCAGGATTACCTGACGCTGGGCAAGTACTACCTGAAAGAGGGCAAGACCAAAGAAGCCCTCGACGTCTACAAAAAAATTGTCAGCCAGGATCCGTCGAATCTGGACGCGCAGCAACGAGTGGCCGAACTCTGCGTGCAGGAAAACCTCCAGGACGAAGCGACGAAGGTCTATCTGCAGTTGGGACGGGAACGCTCGGCCCAGGGGCGCTACGATGAAGCGAAGGATGCGTATCTGGCCGTGCTGCGCATAGACCCGAAAAATAGTGAAGCGGCGCAGTTCGTGGAAAGTGTGCAAAAAGGAGGAGGCGGCGCAGTCAAGGCCCCGTCCATGGCGGTCGCGCACAAGTCATCCGAGCCGCTCGATTTGTTGGCGGAAGCGACCAGGCGGATCGAGGAAAAACAGTATGCCGGCGCGGAAGCCATCTTGAATCAGCTCCTGACGAGGGAGCCGGGGAATCCCCAGGTCTGCCAGTTGCTGGCGCGATTGCATTTGCAGCGCGGGGATGTGCAGGTGGCGCTCGGGGAGTACCGGTTTCTGTCCGGAGCCGCGTTACGGGCCCAAGATTATCCCCTGGCCGAGGCGCTGATCACGGAGTTCCTGTCCGCCGAACCTCATTCCGTGCCGTTGCTCGAACTCTATGGAGAGTTGTTGGCCGAGAAGGGCGAGGCGACGGCGGCGGCCCAGCGGTATGCGCAGGCCGTGGAATTACTGCTTCAGCACCCCGAGCCCGGGATGGAAAGTCTCCATGAGGAATTATTCGACAAGGTGAAAGCCCTCTCGACCGACAGCGACCTGGTCGCCCGTCTGGCTGCCAAAATGCGCGGCGAGACACCGCCGGAGGCGGTTAGCCCGGTCACCCAGGAGCCGCCGGAGTCCGAGTCGATGCCGGTGACGTTGCTGCCGGAAGGGTCTTCGAGCGTCGCGGCACCTGATGCTGTGGTTCCGGGCGGCGAGCCCAGCCGATTCCAGCACGAGGAACCGCCGGCCGACGACACGGATGACTCGATTTCGCTGCCTGGCTCCTTGCCGCCGGTTGACCAGAACGAGGCAGTGTCCGCCGACCATGTCTCACCGTTCGAGGCCCCGTCGATTCCGATCGAGGCCGTTCCGGTTCCCGCCATCGGGTTGGTATCGGACGAGCGGTGCGATCACCATGTCCTTGAATCTCTGCACGAAATGGCCCCCGCCGCTGAAGAGGCGGTCGAGACTGCGTCCGCCGTGCCGGTTGATGGCATTGATTACGAGGCCCACTTTACACTTGGTGTCGCCTATAAAAACATGGGGTTGTATAGTGAAGCTCGAGAGGACTTTGAAGTCGCTAAGAAGAGCGATTCATTCTACGTCGACTCCTGTTTGATGACGGCCTTATGTTTAAAGGAAGAGAAGCAGGCGGAAGAAAGCATCCAGGAATTGGAAGGAGTCTTGATGGACCCTCGCTGCCAGGGCGCCAAGGGCCAGGCGATCCGCTACGAGTTGGGGCTCCTGTATGAAGCGGCCGGATTATGGGACAAGGCGGTGAACACCTATCAAGCCATTCCCTCGTTCCATGATGTGCCCCAACGGCTCCAGGCCTTGCAAGGCCGTTCCGAACCAGCCCTGTCTGAATTCCGCCTCGCCGGCTAACCGTTCTTCAAGTCACGGGATGCAGCGCCGGCGCCCCGCTCAAGACCGCTGCAATATTTTCCAGGCAGATCTCGCCCATGCGCACCCGCGTTTCGAGCGTCGCCGATCCCAGATGAGGGAGCAGCACCACGTTCGCCAGTCCGGCGAGCCCCGGGTGTAGGGACGGCTCTCGTTCATACACGTCCATTCCGGCCCCGCTGATCACTCCGGTCTCAAGCGCCGTCACCAACGCGGCTTCGTCGACCACGGCTCCGCGGGACGTATTGACCAAAAACGACGTGGGTTTCATCCGGGCGAGGGCGTCGGGACCGATCAGGTGGCGGGTCGCATCGTTCAGCGGGACATGGAGGGAGAGGAAGTCCGCCTGCCTGAGCACCTCGTCAAGCGGATGGTGTTGCCACGGAGGCGCGCCGGGCGGCGAAGGGCAGGGTCGGCGGCTCGCATAGACTACCGGCATGCGAAATCCGACGGCGCGGCGGGCGACGGCCTGACCGATCCGTCCCATGCCGACAATGCCCAACGTGTTCCCGCTCACTTCCGCGCCCAGCATCTGGGTGGGGGCCCAGCCGGACCAGTGCCCGGTCCTCGTCAGGCGATCGCCTTCAGGGACCCGGCGCGCCACGGCCAAGAGGAGCGCCCAGGTGAGATCCGCGGTCGCATCCGTCAAGACGTCCGGGGTATTGGTCACGACAACGCCGCGGGTCTTCGCTGCCGCGATATCGATGTTGTTATAGCCGACGGCGTAATTAGCCACGATCTTGAGGCGGGTGGCATGAGACAACAGCGCCGCATCGACGCGATCGCTCAAGGTGCAAATAACCGCGTCGGCTTGAGCGAACCCCTGACGGAGCTCTTCGGCCGTGGGAGCCTGGCTGGAGTGCGCTCCGATGAGCCGGTAGCGTTGCCGGATCTCGGCCATGACGGGATCGGGCAGCAGGCGGGTGCTATAGAGGGTCGCAGGGTGCATAGCCGCGGTGCATTGTAAAAGAGATGGCGCTCTTGCAACAACGGATGAGTGTGCACCCGGCCAGGGGTGCGGCCAAGTCCGTTACTCCGTGGGCCAATCCAACGGCAAGCACAGTTGCGATTTGATCTGAGCGTCACGATGCCGCAACGCCTGTTGAATCAGGCTGGATAAGTCGGATGTATTGAACGGTTTGAGTAGATAACCGGCGGCGCCATGTCGGAACGCTTCGTCGGCCGATCCGAGGCTGCCGTAGCCGGTCACAATGATGACCGGCGTGTGAGGATGGGTCTCCTGGATGCCTTTGAGCACATCGATGCCCGGACAATCGGGAAGCCGGAGATCCAGCGTGATGAGATCGACCGGCAAACGGGACAGGATTTCCAGGGCCGTGGCGGCGTCCGCCGCCATCAAGACATGATAGCGTCCGCGAAAGACACACTTGATGGCCTCTTGAGCCCCTTTTTCATCATCAACGACGAGAATCGTGTGCATAGACCGTATCGGACGCCAGGCTGTCTACCGCCGAGGCCCGCAGCGGCGGGGGCCTGTGGAGGTCACGGTGACAAGTGGCCCTGAGTATTGCGGGGCTGTCCTCCTTTTCACAACGAAAATCATACATTATGCCGAGCGGTCGAGCGCCGCATCCTAGTCAGGTCGGAGCGCTGACACAAGAACAAAAATAGAGTATCGGGAGACTCTTCCGAACGACCGCGCCTGCCGCCGGCTTGTTCTGCTCTCGGGCAAGCGTCTAGAATGTCCGGCCTTCATGAATACCACAGCCCCCCTTATCCTTCCGGAACGGTCCCGCGCGATCGGCGCGGATCTGAGAGCGCAGCTCGGCTCTGACAAAGTCAAAGACGATGTGTCCACGCTCACGGCCTATGCCGTGGATGCCAGCATCTATCGAGTGGTGCCCAAGGCGGTCGTCCTGGTCGAATCCGAGGACGACATCGCGGTCACCCTGCGCTATGCGGCCGCCCGCGGCATCCCCGTGACACCGCGAGCGGCCGGGACGAACCTGACGGGCTCTGCCATCGGTTCGGGCATCATCCTCGATGTCTCCCGGATGAACCGCATTGTGGAAGTGAACCGTGACGAGCGATGGGCTCGCGTCCAGCCGGGCATCGTGCTGGCGGAGCTGAACAAGCAGCTCGCCCTGCAAGGATTGTTGTTCGGGCCTGATCCCTCCAGCGGCGACATGTGCAAGTTGGGCGGGATGCTGGCGAATAATTCTTCCGGTCCCCACACCCTGCGCTACGGGGCCGTGAAAGATAACGTGCATCGCCTCCGTCTGTGCCTCGCCTCGGGGACGTGGCTGGATGCGCAGGCGTACCGGCTGGAGGATCCGGCGTTGGCGCGCGCGCTCGCGGCCAGTCCGGCGCTCAACGACCTCTTAGCGCTCGCCCGGGACCACGCGGACCTCATTCAATCGAAAAAGCCGACGGTGAGCAAGAACAGCTGCGGGTACAACCTCTTCGCCGTCGCCGACGGGCTCGCGCAGGGCCTGCTGGATCTGCCCAGGCTGCTGGTGGGCAGTGAAGGTACATTAGGGGTGGTGAGCGAGGCGACCCTCAAACTGGTGGACAGGCCGAAGGCGACGCTGACGGCCCTGATTCATTTCCGGCATCTGGAGGATGTCGGTGCAGCCGTGCCGCATCTGCTGGCGTTGGAGCCCAGCGCGCTGGAGGTCATGGACGCCAACACGCTGGATCTGATCGGCCGAGGTCCGCATGGCATTCCCTCCAATGCGGCCGCCACGCTGTTGATCGAACTGGATGCCGATGCCGATCAGACGGACCTGCATGAACGGGCGGACGAGATGGCCGCCGCCTGCCGTCCCTACCAACTGGCCTCGGCCATGACGCTGGCCTTTGATCCGGAACGCCGGGCGCAATTGTGGAAGGCCCGGAAAGCGCTGTACCCCACGCTCTATCGCTTCGATGGCCGGAAGAAGCCGATCAATTTCGTGGACGATGTCGTCGTGCGGGCCGAACGGATCAGCGACTTGATCCGGTATCTGGAAGAATTCTTCGCGGGACAGCGGGTCCCCGTGGCGATCTTCGGTCATATCGGCAATGGTAACGCGCACATCGTTCCGCTGCTTGATATCAATGACCCCAACGACTTCCAGAAGATGGTTCAGGGATATCACGAGATCCATCAGGCGGTGCTCACGCGCTTCGGCGGGTCCATTTGCGGTGAACATGGCGACGGCCGGATTCGTGCCGAGTATGTCAGAAAAATGTTCGGCGAGGACCTCTATGGCCTCTTCGTCCGGGTCAAGCGGGCCTTCGATCCGGCGAACATTCTGAACCCCGGTATTAAGATCAGCGACGCGCCCTTCACCGAGCACATCGATTACACCAGGCTGTCGAAGTCCTGCGCGACCTGCGCCAAATGCAATTCCGTCTGTCCCGTTTATGACGTCTTTCAATCCGAAGACATGAGCTCGCGCGGCTGGTTTGAAATCGTCACGGCCGCAGACTACAGCTATCTCGATTCCAAGCGCGTGGTGGAAGCCTGTCTGAACTGCAAATCCTGCCGGACGGTCTGCCCGGCCGGCGTGGATGTCTCCGACCTCATTCTGCAAAAAAGGGCCGAACATCCGAACCGATTGACCGGTTGGATCTTCAGGCTCCAGGCCAAGGGTGGATTGTTTGAGGCGGTGCTCCGCTTCCTCGGGAAGACCCAGCCGCTCTGGGACCGGCCCATAATCCGGCGGGTGCTCGAGTGGATCACGAAGCCCGTGATGCGACAGATCGCGGCCACGGCGCGGCTGCCCCATGAGCTGAAGCTCCCCAGGCTGGCGGCCCACCAGCTACGGGACCGCTATGCCGGCCTGATCCCGAACCGCGAGCGCGGCTTGCCATCAGGCGGCGTCGCCTATTTCCACGGCTGCGCGGCCAATTACTTCGATGACGGGGTGGGCGATGCCGTCATCGGCGTCTTGCGCAAGCATGGCGTCGAACCGGCCCTGCCGCCGCAGCGTTGTTCCGGCACGCCGATTCAAACCTACGGGCATCAGGATCTCGCCCGCGAGGGAGCCCGGTTCAACCTGCAATCCTTCGCGTCCTATGACACCATCGTCACCGGCTGCGCCTCCTGCACCCTCATGCTGAAAGACTATCCGACGTTGTTTGCCGAGGGAGGGGCGGAGCGCGCGCAAGCCGAGACGCTCGCCAAGAAAGTGGTGCACATTGCCGAGTTCGTCGCGCGCTCCCCGAAGCAGCCCCCCATGGCGCAGACCGGGCCGCGTCCCAAGTCCGTCACGTACCATTCGTCCTGCCATCTGAGAGCGGCCGGCGTGACGAAGGAGCCCCGAGCGGTTCTGGCCTCGTTGCCGGGGGTGCACTTCACGGAGATGCCTGATGCCGATCGCTGCGCCGGCGGGGCCGGCACGTTTGTCGTCAAAGACTACGGGACGTCGCAGAAAATCTTTGAACGGAAGGCGCGCGCGGTCGAGCAGGTCGGCGCCGAGGTGGTGGCGACCAGTTGCCCCGCCTGCATGATTCAGTTACACAATGGCCTGCGGGAACAGGTGGAGGTGAAACATGTGGCGCAGATGTTGAATGAGGCGTATGACGCGGCCGAGGCCCAGACGAAGGCGTCGGGCGCATGAAGCTGAGAAAAGTCGATTGGCTCTTCGTCGTGTTTGCCCTGGCCGTGGTGATCGGCGTGTCGCTCCTTCCCACGCCGAAAGACCGCAATCCCATGATTCCCGGGACTCCGGCCCACCGGACGGTCACCGTGGAAAAGGGCTGCGTTCAGTGCCATCAGGCTGGAGAGGAGAAGCCGCTGCCCGAGCGACATCCCAAGCGGCAGGATTGTTTCCGCTGCCATGCGAGGCAGTCATGAGAGAGTTGAGATGTTTGTCTGGTTTGTTTTGTTGGTCTGGTTGGCCGAATTCAACGAGATAAACAAGACAAACCAGATAAAGGGTTAAGATGTTTGTTTAGTTTCTTTTGTTTGTCTTGTTCGCCGAACTAACCAGATAAACCAAACAAACCAGATGACCAAACAAACCAAATTGAGGGCCCCCGATGGTAACTGTGCTCGTGCTCGGTAATACGTTGCGGAATGCGGTCGGAGAAAGCGAAATTGAAGTGGCACTGGCCGGCCCGACGACGGTGAAGAAACTGATTGAGGCGCATCCCGACCAGTTGGGCGCCTTGCTGCCGTTCATTACCACTCGCGAAGCCCTCATCACGGTGAACAAGAAGATCGGGTCGGATGATTCACCGGTCAAAGACGGCGATACCGTCAAGTTCTCGCACCAATCCCGCACCTCCTATGACGGCACCAGAGACATCCCCATCTGAAGATGTGATGCGTGATCCGTAATGCGTGACGCGTCGGCGGAGCGTATCAAGCAACCAAATAAACCAGACAAACGAGACCAACCAGACTGTTTATCTGGTTTCTTTGGTTTGTTTTGTAGGTCTTGTTGGTCGGTCTTTCGAACCGGATTTAGACAAGATCAAGCAGACCAACGAGATGAACCAAACAAACCAGACAAACCAGACAAACCAGATGACCATGGACATTCCCAAGAGTCACGCGTAGATTTCCCCGGCGTGGCTGCCACCCCTCCTAAACATTTTTCGCTGATCCGCGAGTTCCACCTGGCGGACTTTCTCACGCTGGGCAATGCCGCGAGCGGTCTCGCCGCCATCCTGTTCAGCATGCTCTATATGAGCAGCCGGTCGCCGGGGCACTTCTTCGCCGCGACGGCCATGACGCCTGCGGCCTGGCTCTTTGACTGGCTCGACGGCCGTGTCGCCCGCTGGCGGCGTCAGCATTCCGCGCTGGGGCGCGAGTTGGATTCGCTCGCGGATATTGTCTCGTTCGGGGTCGCTCCGGCGGTGCTCGGATTCGCCGCCGGCCTGCGGGGCGGATGGGACTGGATCGCGCTGATGTATTTCGTCTGCTGCGGGGTCAGCCGGCTGGCCCGGTACAACGTGACCGCCGAAAGCCTCTCTCAAGGAGGCGACAGGGTCCGCTACTTCGAAGGCACTCCCATTCCCACGACCGGGCTCCTGACCGCCGTATTGGCCGTGGCGGCCTGGCAGGACCGGCTGGGCGAGCACTTGTACGGAGGAGTGTGGCCGGTCGGGCCGTGGGATCTCCACCCGCTGTCGCTGCTCTTCCTCCTGTCCGGCACCTTGATGATCAGCAAGACGTTACGCATTCCCAAGATATGAGTGTTTGTTTGGTTTGTCTGGTTTCATTGGTTTCTTTTGTTTTTCGGACTAACCAACGAGTGACCACATAACCAAACAAACCAGACAAACGAGACAAACCAGCTCTAGCTTTCCTGTTCCCGCACAAACTGGCGCGCGCGGCGGAGATCCTCATCCGTGCAGAGTTTCAGTTCCACGAGCAGATGCTCGAGCGCCGCGACCCGGGCGATCACCTCCGGCAGCACGATATCGATCCGTTCCGTCAATTCACCGAGCCGGCGCATGAGCCCGGCCGCACTGGGCTTCGGAGCGGGCGCTTTCTTTTCCCGGCCGGCCGGCCGGCGTCGTCCCCACTTCCGGGGCACTTTCCTCTTGGGTGGCATAGGCTCCTCCTGATCAGATGGCTGGTCCCGTTATCTGGTTTGTTGTGTTTCTCTGGTTTATTTGGTTGGGCGGACTGTTTCTGCAGAACCAGATGGACGAAACAAACCAAATAGACCAACCCCCGTCTGTTCGCGACACCTGTACTCCGCTTCCTCTATCCGGTCAAGCACCATTTGTCTGAACGATGTCATGATACCAGCCGGCGGGATTTTCCGGCCGGACGGGCTTCGCTGCTCGTTCCCGACAGCCGGGTTGGCCGGCTTGCTCTCGCCCGGCCCTGTTTGGTTTTTCCTTCACCAGACCGGCCAAAAACAATTTCGACGAGCTAAACAAACCTGATGAAATTTGCTAGACTCCGGCCGCGCGAACGGGACCACGCGAGCGCTCAGAAACCGGATCGCGTTTTTCACCAAGGAGGAATGCATGAATCGAGACGTTCGAATAGTCTGTGTGCTTGCCATCGGTTGTGCGGCGCTGTTGAGCACGGGCTGCTCCAGCAAGACGGTTCGGTCGACGGGCCAGGCCAATTACGCCACGCCCTCGGCGATCGACACGTCCTCCCGCCTGACCGAAACCGACATTCCCGCAACGATGAGTCCGGTCGTCGTGGCCAAGACGGACCCCGCCGCGGCGAGGCGGCAGTTGGACGAAATACGGGCAGAACAAAACGCGACCTCGGCCGCCGGCCTGCGGGATGTGTTTTTTGGCTACGATAGCTGGACCATCAGCGACGAAGGACGGCAGGCACTGAGCCGGAATGCCGAGTGGCTGCGGGCAAATCCCGCCGTGCAAGTGAAAGTCGAAGGCCACTGCGATGAGCGAGGCAGTTCCACATACAATCTCATCTTGGCCGAGAAGCGGAGCAAGTCCGTCCGCAACTATTTGATGGAACTCGGGGTTCCACGTGAGCGCGTCACCGTCGTGTCCTACGGCAAGGAACGCCCTTTTTGTAAAGACCGGTCTGAAGCCTGCTATCAGCAGAACCGGCGCGGCCATCTCGTCGTCAGGCCGTAGAAGCCGACCTCGTGGGGCGCCGGCTGGCAGGCCGGTGTCCCATCCTCCCGTGGGACTAGTGTAGAATCTCCAGAGGGGGAGCGCACCGATGGAGGAACTCGAGGAAAAAGCCCAGACCGTCCTGGTGGATCGCACGCCGATCCCCGAGTCCGCACAAGGCACGACCGTCCAATGCGCGGTCGACGGGTGTCTGAACCGCGCCGTCGTGACCTGCCACGTCAGAGTCAGCAACCGGAACCTGAATCCGGACCAGGAGACGCATCCTGTCACTCTCTGCCACACGCATGACCAAGGTTTCCGCACATTGAAGTGGCAATGGAGGCGCACGCCCGACGCCACCTCTCAGCGCCTGAAACTGGACGGGGTGTACGCGTTGGATAGTCTCGAAGATACGTAAGGCCGACCGCCAGTCAGCCGACCCTCCCGCACGCACGATGACAGATCACACCACACCTCCCAATCAAGAAAGCCAGAAGGTTCCACGCGGACAGACCATCTGGGAATGCCCCTCCTGCGCACGCCGCTATATTACCGTTCAGCCGCCCGCCCACTGTCCCTTCTGTCTACGGCCGGTTTAAGGCTGAGGAGTGAGAATTGGTTCTCTTGTTTCTCTGGTTTGTTTTGTTTGTTTGGTTTCTTTGGTTGATTCCGATATCCGGTCCTCCGAAATCAATGAGACCAACGAGACCAATTCCTGTTCTTTTGCTTGTTTGATTCCGGCATTAGCATGCTTCGTCCCGAACCAAACAAACCAGATCAACGAGACAAACCAAACAAACCAGACCAACGAGGTGCTTAAGCCGTTTGTTGGGTTTGTTTTGTTTGTTTGGTTTCTTTGGTTACTCAGACCAACCAGATAAACCAAACAAACTAAAGCAACCAGACCAACCATAAAAACCAGAAAAACCAGATTCCCCGTCATTGCGGTGCTGGGCTGGCATGCAGACCGCCCTGCCGGAAGTGATTGGGCAACAGCATGATGCAATTCGGGTTGAACCCTTGCGCCTTTAAGGTATCAATGCTGCCCACCACCTTCCCTTCCTTGCTGAGGTCGATCACCGTCACGGACCCATCGCTCATGCCGTCCAAATTAAGCAGGCTATTCTGAACGAACAAATACCGTTCGTCGGGCGACAACACAGTGTGATGCGCCCCGGCCGCGGCAGGGATGGCTTGAAGAAACTTCGGCTGCCGCGGATCGGTATTGTCATACACATTGACGAACCCGGGTTTAGCGGTGGTGACGTAGAGCCGGTCCCCTTTCGCGTTATAGAGCATTTCCAGCGGCACGCCTTGTTGGCGGGGGCTGTAGTCGTCCACTTGCGAGAAGGAAAACTGTTTGGTCTTCGGATCCCAGATCCCTGCCCACAGCGTTCCTTCCAGCATGTTGGTGATGTGCACGATCGGCGGATCGGCCTTGGGGGAAAACATGATTTCGACCGGGGCGGACTTAGCCGGGGACGGCTTCGAGGAAACTTTGTGCGTCGAGAGGACTTTCCCGGTGCTGGCTTCCAACACGGTGACGGTTTCGCCCGCCTCCGCCATATTATCCGGCTTGACGGTGCTGGTGATAAGGACCCGGTCAATGCCGTTGTGAATGGCGATCCCATGCGGGTTGGCAATGAACGCGGAGCCGGGTCCCGGCGCACTGACTGTTTTGATCGGCTGATCTTTCACCGCGTCGCCCATAATCACGTTGCTCGAACCCATACAGGTGAGGTACCAGGTCCGGTTATCTTCCGAGACGACGAGATCCTCGCCAACCTTGCAGTCCGGGACGGCGATCGCGCGCAGCCGGTACGGAAACGTGGTGAGGTCCACGACGTGGAGGAGGGGTTTGCCTAATGCCGTAATGTAGGCCTTCGTCCGGTCGCGGTTGAAGAAAATATGGTGCGCGACCAGATCGGGAGGCAGGGGAACTTCCATCAGGATCTTTCCGAAATCCACGGACTCGGGATCGATGTCCATGATCGCGATGCCTTCTCGCCTCACCGGCTGGTTCGTCTTACTCTCATAGTTCAAGAGAGCGAGCAGCTCCGACGAAGCCGGCGAGGCGGAAGACAGCAGGCACAGCACGACGGCAACGAGGCGGAATGAACGCATGGGCCACCTCCTTTGTTTTTAATAATGTCTGTCTTGTCTATCTGGTCTGTCTGGTCATCTCGTCAGGGAGAAAAATGTCTGTCTTGTCTATTCGGTCTTTCTTGTCATCTCGTCAGCAGGAGAAGGTCTGTCTTGTCTATTCCGTCTATCTTGTCCGGGCACAGAGACTGAACAGACGAGACAGGCCAGTATGTTCCGCCGGCTCTTGTCCCGCGGTCCGGACCCCTCTCCTTATTCCTCTCCCCTGAGGGGAGAGGGAAGGGTGAGGGGGCGCCTAAGACCGAACAGACCAGACAGATCAAATAGACTAAAATGTCTGTCTTGTCTATTCGGTCTTTCTTGTCATCTCGTCAGGGAGATTCCGCTTGAGCAGACAAGACCACAAGACAAATGAGAGAAACCAAACAGACCAAACAGACCAGATCACAGCCGCAAGGGCGGGAAGGGAATCACGCCCGGCTTCACGGCCTCGTAAATCAGGCTGTACAGCTGTTCGACGGCAGCTTCCTTGGTCATCAGCGAATAGGCGCCAGCCTGGAGCATCTCCTCCTGATTATGGCCATCGGCGTCCACCGACAGTCCGATCACGCTCATGTCCGGATATTGAGCCTTGATGCGCCGGGTCGCCTCAATGCCATTGCAGCCCGGCATATTGATATCCATCAGCACGACCGTGGGCAACAGCTCACCGGCCAGCCGCACCGCCGCTTCACCGTTCGCCGCCTCACCGACCACTTTCATGTCCGCATAGGCGTCCAAGACGGAACGCAGGCCCTGACGCACCATGGCATGATCGTCGACCAGCAACACCCGCATGATCCCTCCTGAAGTTGGACGCACCTGTGAAGACGCACCTTCGCCGGCCTCGCCCTCCGACCGCCGGCCCTCTTCGACCGCCGCCGGCCCGAGGGGCAGCTTCAAGGTGACCGTGGTCCCGACTTGAGGGCGCGAATCGATGTGGAACGTGCCTCCCAAGGCGGTGATCCGTTCCCGGATACTGAACAGCCCAAAGTGGGGCGGTCTCGGTGAGTCGGCCGGTTCGCTCGCAAATCCGATTCCTTCATCGCGCACGTCGATCTGCAACTGCCCGGCGGCCATGGTCATGTACACGGAGGCGCCTCGGCAAGCGGCATGTTTCAGCACATTCATGAGCAGTTCGCGGACCGATTGGAAGAGGAACGCGGCCTGAGCCTCGGGCACGGTCAGGTCGTCAGGCAACGCGGCCTGGACCGTCACAGCCAGTCCATGTTGCTGCATGCGTTCCGCGAGCCACTTCACCGCGGACGGTAATCCCAAATCCTGGAGGACCAGCGGGCTTAAATCAGCCACCACCGTGTGGGTGTAGGCCAGCGCTCGGGTCAGGACCTTGTCCGCTTCTTGGAGCAGCTCCTCAGTGGAGGCATCGAGCATTGCCCGCTGCTGGATCTGGCCCAGCTTGAGCCGCGTCAGCAGCAGCCGTTCGCCGAGATCGTCGTGGAGTTCCGTGGCCAGGCGTTTGCGCTCGCGCTGCTCCGCAAAGGTCATTTCAGTCGCCATGGCGCGCAACTGTTCCTGGTAGCGGGCCACCTCCTGCCGCAGGGCGACGCCTTGCTCCAAGGTCCGGGCCATGTCGGCGAGCTCCTGCTCCCGGCGCCGATGTTCCGTGACATCATGAGTTACGATGGCGATCGTGGGCGGCTGGGTGGATCCGAGGCGATAGGCCCGGCCCTCATACCAATGGTCGCCCTGCGGCGACGCAAAGTCGAAGCGCCGTGATTCCCCGGTCTGTGAGATCTGCCGAAACATCTCGAGCCACCGCTCCCCGTGTGCAGGCGCGACCTCGTGCATCCGCCTTCCCTGGGCGCCCTGCAGGCCGGTTTGCCGCTCATACGAGCCGTTCATCTCGAGAAAGACGTAGTCCACCGCTGTCTCGTCCGCTTCGCACAGGAGCTGGACCATGCAGAATCCGTCCTCCATCGCGTGCAAGAAGTTGCGATAGTCGTCTGGCCGTACCACTCCCTCCTCCCTTCCAAAAGACAGATTGCCCTGTGAATTTTGAGGGCAGACTGTAGAGGAAGAAGGCCTGGTCAATGAACTAGGGGTTCCCCCAGCTATCTGGGTCTGTCTTGTCTGTCTGGTGTCTACGAAAGAGGGGAACTAAGATCCAGGGATTTAGGCTGGCCGCTTCAATAACGCGCCTTTCCGCTCTTTCCGGCTGTAGGAAGGATTGAGGATGGTCACCCAGGACGATGGGCCGTCCTGCAGCTCATAAGGGCTATCCGCCCGTCTCGCCACGATCCCTTCCAGATCCATCTCGCACGCTAACTGATACAGCCGTTGTCCGGCCCCTCGGGCATGATCCACGTACAGCACATGGGCGGAACGAACGGGCAGGATGAGCCGCAGTTGCTCCTTCCGGGAGAGCAGGGGCTGGGCGCGCAGGTCCTGTCCGTCCAGCCAGACCAGATCAAAGGCGTGATAGCAGGCGGTCCTGTGCCGGTTCATCATGGAAGCCTGCATCCCGCCGAGGGGGCCATGGACGGCCACTACTCCGTCCAGCACGGCTTCGACGGCGTTCGTCTCATGGACGAGTGCCAGGCGGAGGTCCCGAAACCCATACAGTTTGTGCCGATTCCCGGTGAGCAAGCGGCAGGTCCCGCGCTCGATCACGGCCAAGGCCCGCACCGCATCATGTCGGAGTTCATAGAGCCAGTTCGGGTCATCGAAGGGCCGGCTCTCCCGATGCAGCGGCAGGGGTTGCGGAATCAGCATGATGGACAGAGTCTCCTCCGCACGCGGATCGAAGAACACTGGGATGGGCCCTATATCCGGGGGAGCCGAGTGGTCTGTCTGGTCTGTTTGGTCTGTCTGGTTTGTCTGGTCTATCTGGTTTGTCTGGTTTGTCTTGCGCCGTCAGTCAAGGCAACAGCGAAGACATGGCCGCAACCCGGATGGCAGCTCGTGCATATTTCGAACGGGCGCACGGGCCTGCTCGACGCCAGCCACAGCGATCTGATCCATGTCCTCCCGTCCGCCTACCGGCGGGTGCCCTACATCGACGGCAGTGGACCGGCTCCAAGAGCCTCGCCGCACCGGCGAATTGATCTGCCGGTGCGGCTTATGGTTGAACGGGTGTCGCGCCGGTCTTCAGCGGACAACAGTGTTTGTAGGGCTGCCCGCTGCCGCAAGGGCAGGGCGCAGTGGGATCGAGACCTTCGCCGCGCCGGGGTCCGAACGACAGCAGCGAGTCGGTGTCCTGGTGAAAGAGGTCGCGGAGGAGGGCATAGAGAGCCGGGTCGCGGCGTTTCAAAACATCCGGAGACGTGAAGAAATATTCCGCCAGCACCGCGAAGAATTCGTGTTCGTTCGTATAGGCATAAGGGTTGATGTGGTCGCCAGGCTTCGACGGGCGGGCCAGTTCCCGGGCCACATACTTGAGCCACTGCCGGACCGCCCTCCAGGGGACTTCGGGAGGCAGCCCATATTCGCCTGCTTCCTTTTCGAAGAGATGCGCAAATTCATGCACCCCGACATTGTGGGTGCCTGAGTCATGGGCGAATCCCGCCAGCAGCGCCGGCTTTGAGAGAATCATCACCCCGCTCAAGTGGTGCAGGCCCGCCATCCCCACAATGGATGCCTCGTCTGAGTGCTGATAGGCATCGTCGAAGGAGTCCGGATAGATCAGCACCTCACGCAGCCGGTGGTATTCCCAATCGTGAAATCCGAAGATCGGGATCACCGCACTGGCCGCCACCAGCACGCGAACCTGGTCGTCCACCTCCGTGCGAATGCCCGTGATCCGCACCTCGTCGAGAAAAATCCGCACCAGCTGCCGGAAGCGCGCCTTTTGGATTTCGTCGAGCGCCCTGAAAAAGGCGACGTCGACCCGAAGCACCTGCTCCCACGCATCCGGAAACGGCAGCCGCATGACCTCGATGCGCCGGAGGACCAGCCGCCGAACCCGCCAGTAACTGTAGGGGCTGAGTCCCAGCAGGATCCAAAAAGGGGCGAAGGCCCATCCCAGCAGGACCGCGCCCCAGGCCACCAAGACAGCGGCAATCAGCGCCTGCCTCCGGTTCCGACGATTGGCCTTCGGTGTGACGAGCATTGATCTACTCCTGGTTTCTCTGGTTTGTCCGGTTTCTCTGGTTTGTTTAGTTTATCTGGTTTTTGGGTTAGCTCGCTCAACCAGACAAACAAGAGCCGAGAGTTTATCTGGTTTCTCTGGTTCTTTAGTTGGCTCGTTCAACCAGACAAACGAGACAAACCAAACCAACCAGACAAACGATTCTGGGTTTGTTTAGTTTATTTGGTTTCTCTGGTTCTTTGGTTGGCTCGTTCAACCAGACAAACGAGACAAACCAAACAAACCAGATAGACCAGAAAATCCTCCGTCCCCACCTTCTGTGGATAACTCTGTGAAAACGACCGTGGTCTGGCACTGAGAAGTGTGAATAGAGCGGCTAATCGTACAAACTGCCTA
>CBDIWP010000075.1:0-32968 GCA_965285945.1 uncultured bacterium
CGCTGTTGGAGCGGCGGGCATTATAGTGTAAAGTGCGGTGGCCCAACAACCTTAAGTACGGTGCCGGATGAAGCAGCATACAGGCAGGTGTCGGCTATTCATGCATGGAGCGTTGGTCGTCTCGTTGGCGTGGGCGATGAACAGTTGTGCCTCACAACAAGGCGGCGGGCCGTCTCAGCTGCAGTTAAAGGACCCGCGGACGGCGGATCCGTTCGATGTCGTGGACTGCCTGCTGCCCGGGCAGATCCGGCAATTGGGCACGCGAGTGACGTATGTCACCGAGCGCCGGCCGATCCGGACCACCGCCGAAGATTGTGCCATTCGGGGGGGCGAGTATGTGGCGTTGGACCGCGCGGACTATGCGACGGCCTTGCAGATTTGGCTGGGCGCCGCGGAAGGCGGCGATCCGGATGCCCAATACTATGTGGGTGTGCTGTATGAAAAGGGAGCCGAGGGGCAGCCGAATTACCATAAGGCCGCTTCCTGGTATCGCCAGGCGGCAGAGCGCGGGGTCAGTCGCGCGGCGATGAACATCGGGCGGCTGTACGAGCAGGGACTGGGGGTCGAGAAGAATCGGGCCGAGGCCGCAAAGTGGTTTGGAAAAGCGAGCGGCCTGAGGGACGGGATCGTCACGGATGTCGGAAATGAGAAGGCGCTGGCCGCCGGTCCACCGACGCAATTGGATGCCGTGCAGCGTGAGCTGGGAGAGGCGCGCAGCCGCCTTGGGGAACGGACCAGTTTGCTCAATGATGAGCGGCGCAAGCTGGAGCAGTTGAAAAACGACGGGAAAAAAGCTGGCGGTCAGGGCCTGTCAGCGGCTGGTGATGTCCTGGCCAGGCAAACCCGTGTCGTCAAAGATCGTGAGGCCGAAGTCGCCAAGCTGCAGGCCGCGATCGAGTCATTGAAGGAGTCTGCGAAGCAGCACCTCGCGCTGGCTCAACAATCTTCCATGCAGGATCCCGGCCTTCGCGGGCCTTCAATCCAGATTATCGATCCGCCCGTCGTCGTGACTCGCGGGATTCGCATAGAGCAGGGGCGAATTCCCGTAGGGATTCCAAGCGGCCGGCCGCTGCGTCTTACGGGTCGTGTCGTGGCGCCCACAGGATTACGCTCGCTCACGGTGAACGGGACACCGGCGGCCGCCGACGATCAGGGAACGTTTTCCATTCCGGTCGCGACGGGTCAAGGCACGGCACGCGGTATCCCGGTGGATATCGTTGCCATCGACAGCCAACACAAACAAGGCAGCATGAAGTTGATCGTCAGTTCGGGCGCAACGGCCCCCGGCGAGGACGAGATCATGCCGAACACCGCGAGCTTCGGCCAGTACCATGCGCTCGTGATCGGGAATAATCACTATCGTCAATGGATTCCCCTGAATACCGCCATTGCGGATGCCACCGCCGTGGCGCAGGTGCTCAAGGACCGTTATGGCTTCCAGGTCAAAGTACTCAAGGATTCCAGCAGGAAGGAAACCTTGAAGGCGCTCAATGACTATCGGAAAACCCTCTCCGAGCGGGATAATTTACTGATTTACTATGCCGGCCATGGGTTCCTTGAGCCGGAGATCGATCGAGGGTATTGGATACCCGTCGAAGGAGACTTGCAGGACAACTCGGAATGGATCGAATTCCCGGCGGTGACCGATTTGCTCGAACTGATTCCGGCGAAACAAGTCCTCGTCGTGGCCGACTCGTGCTTTGCCGGGAAGCTCGCCCGCTCCGCGATGGCCCGGCTGAATCCCGAGGCGCAGGACCAAGCCAGACAATCCCTTCTCAAAACAATTGCGGAAAGGAAAATTCGGACGACGCTGACGTCGGGAGGGGCCAAACCGGTTCTCGACGACGGGGGGGCGGGGCATTCCGTTTTTGCCACGGCCTTTTTGGGTGCCCTGTCGGAAAACTCCACGGCGATGGAGACGGAACGGTTATTTTGGACGGTGAGGGCGCGAGTCGTGCAAGCCGCTGAGCGGATGAACTTTGAGCAGATTCCCACGTACGGGCCTATCCATCTGGCCGGTCATGAGGGGTTGGGAGATTTCGTCTTTGTGCCGGTGGCCAATCGTCGGGACGCCCATTAAGCGGGAGTCGTTGTCCGGCACTTCACTTGTAATTTCCCACCCGTCCACTTCTTACCGGTTCGGTAAATTCTAGCGGCAATCTCACAATAGTCCGCAGGCTGTTCAAAAAAGGCCGTCCAGCAAGGTGCGCGACGCGAGGAATAACGAGCGTCACGTTTGCGCACGGGCGCGAGATGGTGAGCGCCCAGTATCCTCCGCAGTCAGCGAAGAGGCGAGGCGTACTCTGTGCTGTATGTTGAGCCTCTGAGGTTCACGACGCGCCGAATAAGGCGCGGCACGTTGGTGAACGCCGCCGAGATGGTGAGGCGGCAGTGTCCCGCGAGAACGCCGCTGGCGGGCTTTTTCAACAGCCTGCTAGGCGGTTGATGCCGGATCGCAGGAAGAATATGCCTAGCGGTGAGAGGCTACTGCGGGGGATCGATGATCCTTGAGGGGCGGCTCAAGCCGGGTTCCAGGCGCGCCCGACGGCGTCAGCGCCGTGACGTTCGACAGAAATTTGATGGAGGCGTCATCGCGTTGACCATCTGCCAGCGCCCGTGTGGCGCCGGCCAGGAGCGCGGCGCTGTCCGTTCCATCAAGGGGCGCTACCGACACGCCGATACGGCAGGACAGGAGCACCTCATGTCCCTCGATCACCAGCGGGAGAGACATGGTCCGCCGGATGTCCTGCGCGATCGAATGGGCGCGCGCCGTTCCGTCAAGACCATCGAGGATGACGGCAAAACGGTGTTCTCCCAGGCGGGCGACCGTGTCATGGGATGGCACTGCGCCCTTGATCCGCGCGGCTTGCACCCGGACGACCAGCGTCAGGTTCTGAAGACCACTCTCCTGGCCCCCTGGACGGCATTGTTCCAATGCGATAACCAGCACAGCCACCATCCGTTGACTGTGCTTGACCCTGGCCAGAGCTTGCGTCAAGAGGACCAGGAAGAGACGTTCAGTCGGCAATCCGGTCATGCTGTCATACATGGAGAGCGTGGTGTCCGGCGGACGGCTGGCGAGTCTGCGCTGCGGCCAGAACACCATGCCGGCGACCCCGCTCGCCAGGCTGAGCAACGCTCCGAGGCCTCCCCACAAGAGACGTGCATGAAACGCTTGAGGAGTCAGGCCGGAGGGGGTCATGAGGATCCAGGCAAGGCTGGCGGCGCAGGCCAGAGTGGAGAACCCGACATACACGAACGCCACCATGCGGGATTTGGTGCCCGTTCGATGAGATCGTCCGGCTACCGCGCTGAGGCGGATGGCAGGAGGCTGCGAACACTTCTCCTCCCGAGCGGTCACGGTTCCCGGTCCTGAATGGTGCAACGTCGCCATAATCATGAGTACGCCTATTCACAGACGTTTTCGGCTGGCGAGGAGAAAAACTGAAGGAGCGGATGGATAAAGGATCCATGGCGGACCACCAACCGGCAGGAACCGGCAAGAGCACCGGCCTCAGCCGGCCTGGCGCAGCTGCGCTTTCAGGCGGAGGATGGCTTTGGTATGGATCTGGCAGACGCGGGATTCGGTCACCTTCAGCAGTTCGCCGATCTCTTTCATCGTCAGTTCTTCGTAATAGTACAGTGTCAACACCAGCCGCTCCTTTTCGGAGAGCAGTTGGATGGCATTGCCGATCAACTCGCGTTCACGTTCATTGACCAGCGCCGCCAGCGGATCCGGGTTCTGCGTGTCCGCCAGCATCTTCACGATGGTGTGGCCATCGGGCTCCTGCACGTTGAGGTCGTCGATGCTGACCATCACGGCCCCGCGGGCCCGGGTGATGAAGTCGTCCAGTTCGTCCCGGGACATCTTCAACTCCACCGCCACTTCCTCATCCGACGGCGGGTGCCCCAATCGATTCAAGAGTTCCGTGTGGGTCCGTTGGAGAAGCCCGATGCGTTCGTGCACCGATCGGGGAATCCAATCCATGGAGCGGATTTCGTCGAGCATGGCGCCGCGGATGCGGAACTCCGCATAGGTTTTGAACTTCGCCTCCCGATGCGGGTTGTATTTATCCATCGCATCCATGAGACCGATGGTGCCCACGGAAATCAGGTCTTGGGCGTCCAGGTACGCCGGCAGCCGGAAGGCCAGCCGGTGGGCCATGGCGCGGATCACGTGCGCGAACTCTTTGATCAGCTGCTCGCGGCGCGTCTCTTCGTCCGTCACGGCCGGCTGCTCTCGTGCTAGGGCTGTCTTGCTCATCATGGGTGCGCCTGTTTCTCCTTTGAGTACATGAATAAACGGTCAGCTTGAATGCACCAATCGTTGCCACAGGAGTTGCACCGAGCTTTTCGGCAAACCCGGCTTGGGCCACTGCGCCACGTGCCTGGCCAATCTGGCAAAGGCTTGAGAGGCCGGCGCATCGGGAAACACTTCGGCGATCGCCTTCTGCTGCATCACCGCCATGGGGACATAGTCGTCATCAGGGATGTACCCGATGTAGTCGATGGCCACATGCAGGAAGCGGTCCGCAGCAAGATCCAGTTTGCGAAACACCTCGCTGGCTTCCCTGGGACTCTTCGCCCGGTTCACCAGAACTTTGAAGCGGTGCTCACGATATTGCCGCGTCAACACTTTAATGAGCGCGTACGCGTCGGTCAGCGAGGTCGGTTCCGGCGACACGACCACGATGGTGTCCTGCGCGGAGGAGGCAAAAAAGGTCACGGTGGGGGAAATACCGGCCCCGGTATCGATCAGGAGCACATCCCTGTCGGCGGAGATCTGTTCCAGCTGTTCATGGATCAAGAGCTGCTGGGATTCCGTTAAGGCGGTCAAATTGGGCACACCCGAGCTGGCCGGAAGCACCTGAATGCCCGCCGGACCCTCCAAGAGAATGTCGTCCAGTGTGCGCGCGCCGGAGAGCACATGTTCGATCGTATACTGAGGCACGAGTCCGAGAAGGACGTCCAAATTGCCCAATCCGAGGTCAGCGTCCAGGACAAGCACCCGTTTCCCGGCCTTGGCCAGGGCGACCGCCAGATTGGCCACGACATTCGATTTCCCCACCCCGCCCTTTCCGCTCGAGACGGCGATCACGTGCGTGCGCACATCCGGGGCCTCGGCGTCATAGGGTATGGCCAGAGGGCTGTTGTGTCGGCTCCGCATTGTTCTTCCTACCTTTCCTTTTGTCCCGCCAAGGCTACGACCGGTTCGGGCATTTCATGCATGAAAGACAGGACGCAGTTGTGTCGGCTCCGCATTCTTCTACCTTTCTTTCTGTCCCGCCAAGGCTGCGACTGGTTCGGGCATTTCATGCATGAAACACAGGACGCAGTTGTGTCGGCTCCGCATTGTCCTACCTTCCTCCGGTTGGGGCATTTCATGCATGAAAGACAGGACGCAGTTGTGTCGGCTCCGCATTGTTCTTCCTACCTTTCCTTCTGTCCCGCCAAGGCTACGGCCGGTTCGGGCATTTCATGCATAGACGACAGTGTGGCCGCCTGCTGAGCGGGCACGGAGGGGGCCGTATAGCGTTGGCTCAGGAGAAAGGATGCCAACCGCGCCGCCGTCGCGAGTTCGATATCTTCCGGGACACGCTGGCCGGCGCTCCAATAGGACAAGGGCACGCCGGTTTGGTAGGCCAGTTCGAAGACGGATCCAAAGCATGCGGTTTCGTCCAGCTTGGTGAACAACAGCCGCAAGAGCGGCAGATGCTTCACGCGCTCATAGATCCTGAACAGGTCCGGCTCGCGCATCGACGCGGGCACCACCAGATGCATATGCAGTTCCGATTGATCTCGCAGCAGATGATGCAGTTCCATGGCGGACGCCACGTCCTCGGGTCCGATGCCGGGCATGTCGATCAGCACCACATCGACATGGGCCTGGCGGCGCAGACCAGCCTGCACCTGCTTGGCCGACCGCGCGGAGGCAAACGGCACGCCCAACACACTGGCATACATACGTAACTGCTCGACGGAGGCCTGACGATAGGTATCAAAGGTGATGATGCTGACGTTCTTCTTCTCTTCCAGCCGGTAGTGCGCCGCCAGTTTGGTGATGGCCGTGGTCTTTCCGGCCCCGCTGGGTCCCAGCATGAGGCTGACCGTATGATCGCCTTGCCCCGCCAGGAGCTGCCCGCTGACTCGAATGCGGCCGGCCACTACGGCCCGGAACGCATCGCGGGGCGCCTCCGACGGGGACGCCACCCCTTCCTTTTGGAAGGACGACCAGACTTCCAGCCCGAGCGATTCCGCCGTCGAGGGTCTCAGACCCTGGTTGATCAACGAACGGCAGAACAGCGCCAGGTCAGACTGCAAATGGTTCCCGAGGGATTGCATCTCACGCGGCAGCGAGGCGCCGAGCAGCCGGCTCAAGTCCTGCAGTTCCGCCCGCAGCCTCCGCATCCGCTCTTTCTTCCAGTCCCGTTTCGGAGTCCCGGCTGACGCCTGAGCGGCGGGTATTGCCGGTCCGGCCGTCGGCGGACTTGCCGTGGACTTCAAGACGGAATGCAGCGTCTCCTGAAAGGCCTCAAGGTGAGGCGCGGCCTTAACCGGCTGGACCTGATGGACCGGCTCACTGCCGCGCGGCGGCGCAGCCCGGCGCGCCGACGCATCGGCTGCCGGCGGCATCCATGGCTCTTCCTGTTCCGCGGCGGCCATGACTTCGAGGACCGGGCGGTTAAACAGGCGGAGCAGGCGACCGCCTTGCTGGACTTCTTTCGATGACAGAATGATGGCGTCCGGGCCGAGTTCCGCCTTGATGGCGCGAATGGCATCCTGCATGGTCAGGGCATGAAATGTTTTGACTTTCATTCGTTACCTCATGACGGTTGCCCCAGTTCCCCGTCGATGCGGACCGTATCGGAGGACTGGAGACGCACCAGTGCGTCGACTTCATTGAGGCCCATGACCGGCACCGAATGCAGCATCCGGTCCGTTAAGCGCCGGAGATGGCGTCGCAGAGCCGGTGAACAAAGCAGGATCGGCTGCTGGCCTCGCGCGGCCACGCGCTCAGCCGCCTGTTTGAGACTGTTGAGGAGCTTGTGCGACACCGCCGGGTCCAGGTTCAGCGCGGCCCCCTGGGGAAGCCCGGCCACCTGCTCAGCCAGGGATCGATCCAGCCGCGGGTCCAACGTGATCACCTGGAGCGTGCCGTCGGGCATCTGGTATTGCTTTGTAATGGTGCGCGCGAGCGCTTGGCGCGCGGCTTCCGTCAGCACCTCGGCATCTTTGGTCGCCATAGCGTGGTCCGAGACGGCTTCCAAAATGGATCGGAGATCGCGGATGGGAATTCCTTCTTTGAGCAGATTACCGAGAATGCGGACGACCGTTCCGAGCGGCAGGAGCGTGGGAATCAGCTCCTCGACCAGTTTCGGATGCGCCTTGCCCACTTCATCGAGGAGGGCTTGGACTTCCTGCCGCCCGAGCAGCTCGTGGCCGTGGCGCTTGATCAACTCGGATAAATGCGTCGTGATGGCGGAGCTGGCATCCACCACCGTATAGCCGGCCATCTGGGCCTGTTCCCGGGCATCGTCCGGGACCCATAACGCCGGCAGTCCGAACGCGGGTTCTTTCGTTTGAATACCTTGCACCAGGCCGCGCTGGCCCGTGCCCGGATCGATCGCCAGCACATGTCCTGGCATGACGTCCGACTTGGCGACTTCGACCCCTTTCAAAATGATGGCGTACTCGTTGGGACGCAGTTGCAGATTGTCGCGAATATGGATGGGGGGGACGACAAACCCCATTGTCTCGGCAAACTGGCGGCGAAGCCCTTTGATCCGGTCCAGCAACGCGGTCCCCTGCGCCCCTTCCACCAGGCCGATCAAGCCGTAGCCGACCTGGACTTCCATGAGATCGAGCGGCGTCACGTGCGTCGTTCCTTCCTCGGACTTGGCGGGCGCGGCGGCCGCCGGCAGAATCTCCGGGGCGTGCTCGCGCTGCTGCAGGCGGTAGGCCATCCATCCCACCAGGCCGCCGAGCACCAGGAAGGCCACGTGCGGCAAGCCGGGCACGAGTCCCAGCGCGAGGAGGATGCCGGAAGCCGTCCCGACGGCTTTGGGAGACATCAGGAGTTGCTTGGTCATCTCCCCGCCCAGATCCGTATCGGATGCGGCGCGGGTGACGACGATACCGGCGGCCGTGGACACGATCAGCGCCGGAATCTGGGCGACCAGCCCTTCCCCGACCGTCAGCAGCGTGTAGGTTTGCGCCGCCAATCCCGGGCTCATCCCCTGCTGGAGGATTCCGATCGCGAGTCCGCCGAGGATATTGACCAGGATGATGATGACGGCGGCGACCGCATCGCCCCGCACGAATTTGCTGGCGCCGTCCATGGCCCCATAGAAATCGGCTTCCTCGGCGATTTCACGTCGGCGGCGGCGGGCATCGGCTTCGTTGATTAAGCCGGCGTTCAAGTCGGCATCGATGCTCATCTGCTTGCCGGGCATCGCATCCAGGGTGAACCGCGCGGCCACCTCCGCGACGCGGCCCGCGCCTTTCGTCACCACGACGAAGTTGATGATCACCAGGATCGCGAAAACCACCAGCCCCACCGTGTAATTGCCGCCCACGACGAAGTTCCCGAACGCGCGGATGACCTCGCCGGCCGCCCCCGCCCCTTCGTTCCCGTGAAGGAGGATCAGCCGGGTGGATGCGATGTTCAACGACAGACGCAGGAGCGTAATCATCAAGAGGATGGACGGGAACACCGAAAACTCGATCGGCCGGCGCACTTGGAGCCCGACCAGCAGAATGATCACCGACAGCGTGATGTCGAAGCTCAAGAGCAGATCGAGGAGGAAGCGCGGCAAGGGCAGCAACATGACCATCAAAATGGCCACGACGCTGACGGACAGCACGATGTCCGGATGCTTCAGCAACGGCGGTCGGTCGGACACTTCTGCATGAGCCGTCATAATAGGGTGTCTTTCCGTTGGTCAATGCTGTTGGCAAATACACATTCTCTCAAGATGCTCACAATGGCCGTGCCCTCACCCGCCCGGCCCCGCGCGCCTCTACCCAGGCCGGCAGTGTCTTGGGCCAGGGCGTGTCGTGTTTCACCCGGTCTGAACGATGCGAGGTGCGCGAGGCGACGAATAAGTCGCCTCAGGTTGGCGCGCGGGCGCGAGACGGTGAGCGCCCGGTGTCTTTGCGAGCTGACGGACTTGTTCCGCATCTTGTTATCCCTGTCCCGGGGTGACGCCTTTGGCGCGGTAGACAAAAGCCAGGATTTCCGCCACCGCACGGTACAGGTTGGCGGGAATGTCCTGTCCGATCTCGACCAGCTTGTAGAGGGTCCGCGCGACGAACTTGTTTTCCACCACGGCGACGCCATGATGCCGGGCGAGTTCCCGGATGCGCTCGGCCACAAAGCCGGCCCCTTTGGCGACGACGAACGGGGCGGCCATCTTGGACGCGTCATATTTCAAGGCCACCGCCAGGTGCGTCGGGTTCGTCACGACCACATCGGCGGTCTTGACGGCCGCCATCATCCGTTTCTTGGCCAGGTCCCGTTGCGCGGCCCGCACACGGCTTCTGATCAGCGGATCCCCTTCCGAGGCCTTGTGCTCCTCCTTGACCTCCTCCTTGGACATGCGCAGGCTGCGTTCCCATTCATAGCGCTGGTAGAGGTAATCCAGCCCCGCCAGGAGCGCGATCGCGCCGGACACCGCCAGGGCGGCCTTCAGCGCGAGCCGACCGGTCACCTGGAGCGCGGTGCTCATATCGAATTCCACGAGCGCCGGCACCTGGAGCAGGTCGTCGCGCATGACAAACAGCCCCACGCCGGTAATGATGCCGATCTTCAAGAGCCCCTTGATCAGCTCCACGACCGACCGGAGGGACACAATCCTCGAAAGTCCTTTGACCGGATTGACCCGGCCCATATCCGGCTGGAGCGCGTCCGAGCGCCAGAGAAAGCCGGTTTGCGCAAGTGAGACGCCGGTCCCGATCAGCGCGATGCCGAGGACGACCGGCAGCACCAACAGGAGGATGCTCGTGGCCGTCTGCAGAACGACCGTGTGAACCGCATCGATGCTGAGGCTGCTCGCCATGGCGGGCTCGAAGGACAGGCTCAGGCCCTGGCGCGTCTGGTCCGTCATCTTCCGCATGCCGGCCGGGATCAGGGCCGCGAGCAGCCCGATGCCCCCGAGCAGCACCGCGGCGGTCGACACATCGCGGCTCATGGGAATCTGGCCCTCCTTCCGCGCCTCCTCTTTGCGTTTCTCCGTCGCCGGCTCTGTCTTATTGTCGTCTTGATCAGCCATGTCCCAGGACTTTCAGCAGGGCATCGATGGTCAGTTGCAGCCGTTCGATTTCCCGCGCCAGCAATTGGACCGTGAACGGCATGCCTACGCCCATCACCAACAATCCGCCGGCGATGGTAATGGGAAAGCTCAACACAAACACATTGATCTGGCTGACGGCTCGTCCGAGGATCGCCAGCAGGATGTTCAGCAGGAGGATGGTCGTGAGCACGGGCGCCGCCAGCTTCAACCCGATCGTAAACATGTGCTGCGACAGATGCACGACGTCGTCCCCCAACGCCGACGGGAGCGTCGCGCCGAACGCGGGAATGGCCTCATAACTGGACACGATCGTGGCGACGATCAGCATGTGGGCGTTGAGCGAGAGGAATACCAGGGAGGCCAGCAAGGTGAAGTATTGGCCCATCATCGACGTCTGATGGGACGTCGTCGGATCGAACAGCTGCACCACGCCGAAGCCCATCTGAATCCCGATCATTTCACCGGCCAGTTCCAAGGCGCCAAAGAATAAGCGGACGGCCAGGCCGATGGTCAGACCGATGGCCATCTCGCTGACCAGGCCTGCCGCCAGCAGGACCGGATCGTACGGCGCCGGCGGCAGCGGGATGACCGGCGCCAGCGCGGCGCCCAGGACGAGCACGAGCGCGATTTTGACCTTGACCGGGACGGTACGGCCGCTGAGCACCGGCAGCGCGGCAAGGAGCCCGCCGATGCGCGAGATCAGCACCAGGAAAGCCTGAAACTCGGGAAGAAGAATGTGGATCGTCTGCGTCACGGCCCTGGCCTCAATGAATGTAATCGGGGATGTTCATGAGCAGGTTCGTCATGAACGTGGTCAGCACACCCAGCATCCAGGGCAAAAACAGCAACAGCGCTCCGAACAGGGTCAGCAGTTTGGGCACAAATGTCAGCGTCGCTTCGTTCAATTGCGTCATGGCCTGGAAGGCGCTCACGATCAGGCCCACGATCAGGCTCAAGCCGAGGATCGGAGCGGAGACCAGCAAGGTGGTTTCCAATGCTTGCCGGCCCAGCTCTGTGACCATTTCGGGCGTCATCAGTTCTCCGTGATGCGCGATGCGTGAGGGGTGATGCGTGAGGGGTGAAAGGGACTGAGGCAGCGGTCCTGCGAGGCGTGCCGATCACCAATCACCCATTCACAGATCACACTCATTGAAAGCTCCTGACCATGGACCCCACCACGAGATACCAGCCGTCCGCCAGCACGAACAGAATCAATTTGAACGGGAGCGAGATCACCACAGGCGGCAGCAGCATCATGCCCATCGACATGAGGACGCTCGCGACCACCATGTCCACGATCAGGAACGGAATGTAGATGAGAAAGCCGATTTGAAACGCGATGCGCAATTCGCTCAGGATGAAGGCCGGGATGACGACATGCGTCGGGACCTGTTCGATGGTGTCGGGTTTGGTCATCTTGCCGAGACTGATGAACAGCTCGAGATCCTTCTCGCGCACCTGGCGCAGCATGAAGCCGCGGACCGGTTCCATCCCTTTGGTCCACGCCTCTTCGTACGACAGCTGCTCCGCGATCAGAGGCTGGAGCGCGGTGCTGTAGACCGCCTGCCCTACCGGCGCCATGATGAACATCGTCAGAAACAACGCCAATGACAGCAGCACCTGGTTGGGCGGGACGGATTGTGTGCCGAGCGCCTGCCGCAGAAACGACAGCACGATGACGATGCGCGTAAAGGAGGTCACCATGATGAACAAGGCCGGCGCCAGGGACAGCACGGTCAGGAGCAGCAATATCTGGATCACGACGGCGGTCTGCTTGGGGCCATCCGAGCCCAGATCGATGCTGAGGGAGGGACCCGCCGCCCAGATCACGGCGGGCAGCGCCGCAGCCACGCCGAACGCCAGGGCCGACCCCGCGAGGGCCATACAGGCTGTCCGGAGCCTACTGCCCGTCATGGTTGCCTTTGTGTGGCCCCATCATGCACTGCTGCAGCCAGGCGGCGATCCGGCCCGATGGTCCGGATGGATCCGCCATGGAGCCCGCCGGATAAGACGCGAGTAACTCCTGGAGCTTTCCGCTGTCCTCGACCCGTCCGAGCGGAACGAGATCGGTGGCGGTGGCGCCCACGATCAGATACTCGCCGGCCACCGAGACAAGGGCGATGGTCTTCCGCGGACCGATAGAGCCGCTCCCCAGGACCTGGACGAGCGGACGAGGGGCCAGTCCGGTTCCGCTCCACCGATGGCCCATCAGTCGACGGGCCGCCAACGCCAAGAGGCCCATGAGCACCAGCACGACGGCGAGCGCGGACAGGGTTCGTATGAGGCTTTCCCAGAGATCAATCACAGACGACTCCTACGAGTGAACGGTGATGAGTGATGGGTCGATGAGTATGCTCTTCTCATCACCACTGATCACTCTTCACTGTCCCCTTACGCCAGTTGCTGCACGCGTTCGGCGGCGCTGACGACGTCGGTCAGGCGGATTCCGAATTTCTCGTTCACCACCACGACTTCGCCCCGGGCCACCAGTTTGTTGTTCACCATGATCTCCATCGGCTCGCCGGCCAGCTTGTCCAGCTCGATCACGGACCCCTGTGACAATTGCAGGAGGTCGCGGATCGCCATTTTCGTGGATCCGACGTACACCGCCACGCTCATCGGGATATCGAGAATGAAGTCGATGTTTTTCGGTGTGCCTCCCGTTTCCGCGCTGTGCACCGGTGGAAATGTGGCCGGCTGCGGTGCGGGACTTCCCGTGCTGATCGTGTCCGGTTGCGAAGAGGCTGCGTCGCCCATACCGTGGTCTCCCGTCGCGAGGTGGTTAGGTCACGATCTTCGTGACTCGGCACGCATGGTTGCCCTTGTAAACTCCGGGGCTGCCTTGGAACTTGTGATACCCCTCGACATAGCAATCGAGCGGATCCCCCGGACGCTGATCGAGGAGCACGACATCGCCCGGGGCAAAATTCAGGACATCCCGCACGGTCACCGTGGTGGTCCCGAGACGGACCGCGATCGGGAGCGTGCATTCCTGGAGCTTGTCGCGAAAGCGCGCGTTCCAGTTGCCGTCCTGTTCCAACTGATCGGACACCAGGCCCGAGTAGAGCTTTTCTTTGATCGGTTCGAGCATGGAATAGGGATAGACGACAAAGAGATCCCGGGTCGTTTCGCCGATGATGATCTGCAGCGTGACCACGACGACAATCTCCGAGGCCGTCACGACCATGGCGAACTGCGGATTGCTTTCGGACCGCACGTATTCAATCTTGACGGGGAGCACGGCGTGCCAGGCGCGTTCCAGGTCCGTCAGTGCGTTGAGCAGCAGTTTCTTGATGATGCGCAGCTGGACGGGCGTGAAGTCGCGTCCTTCCGGTTTGACGTGCGTTTGCCCCTTGCCGCCGAAGAAATAATCCACGATCAGGTAGACCAGGAAGGCGTCCATGACGAAGAGCGCATTGCCTCTCAACGGATGCATGTGAAAGACATTGAGCGACGAAGGCATCGGCACTTTCTTGAGAAACTCCCCGAACTTGATGACCTGTGTGCCGACGACCACAAAGTCGATGGCTTCTCTCAGCAGGCTGGTCCAGGCGATCGATTGCCGCCGGATGAACCGGTCGTTGATCAGCTCCAGCGTCGGCATGCGCCCGCGGATGATGCGCTCCTGGTTGAGGAGGTCATACTGTTTCGCCACACCCGCGGCGGCCGGCTCCTCCTTGGGAGCCGTATCGACCTCGCCCGACACGACGCCCTTCAGCAAGGCATCGATTTCATCCTGAGAAAGAATCTTGTCCATGGCGCTGGTTATTGGACGACGAAATCGGTGAAATACGCGGACCGCACCCCTGGTTTCGGGAGCAGCCCGTTCACCCGCTGCGTGATCTCATCGCGCAGCTGAAATTTGCCCTGGGGGGTGCGGATGGTGACGGAATCCTTGCTGCTGAGCAGCACGAGGATCGTGTCCCGCAATTGCGGCACGCGGGCGGACAATTCGGCGGACGCGGCGGTGTCCTCCGCTTCCAGCTTGACCGTAAGTTTGAGGTACCGGATTTCGGGCGAATCCGCGAGGTTGACGATGAACGGATCCAGGTCGAACATGGCGCCCGGCGCCGCACCGGCGGCCGGCCTGCCCGGCCCGTCGCCATGCGGCTCAACTTTGGCCGTGGCGTCCGGCTTGCGGTCATCGCGGCCGGCTGCCGGCTCGCTGTGGCCTCCGAACAGTTTCATGGCCACGAACGCGCCGCCGAGTCCGGCCACGAGCGCGGCCGCCACCACAATGATCAAGACCTTGATCGGCAACACGGGCGCTTTGGGAGGCGCTGACATTTTTTCATCCACGGCTGCAGCTGCATCTGCCATAAATCCTCCTCACATCCCACAACGAAGTCACAGCGCAAACTGCAATGCATATGCCACCTGACGCCGGTAGGCGCGAAGCGCAAACGCCGCTCTGGGTGAGTTGATCGTGTGACGCTGATATGGCGCCCAGCCGCTTGTCAGGCCGTCGTCATCGGCTGGGTTGACGGCGTCAGAAATCTGACGTGGGCGTGCCGGGCTGATGCCGGCGGGTGGCCTATCGAGGCGGTAGACATGAAAGGGAGACCGGACAGGAGCCACTCCCGTCCGGTCAGAGATGCGAACTACCGTTTCAGATTCACCAGCTCCTGCAGAATTTCGTCGGACGTCGTGATGACGCGGGAATTCGCCTGGAACCCGCGTTGCGCGGCGATCATATCGATGAAGCTTTCTCCGAGGTCGACGTTGGACAGCTCCAAGGAGTTGGACAGGACCCGGCCCAAGCCCGCACTGTCCGGCGTACCGGTGACCGGCTGGCCGGAGTTTCCCGACTGCGAAAACGTGTTCTTGCCCGTTCGTGTGAGCCCGACGGGATCGGGGAAGCGGGCGAGCACCACTTGCGCCAGGGCCCGCAACTGCCCATTGGAAAAGCGTCCGCTGATGGTGCCGTTGGAATCGACCGAGAAGGCCTGCAGAGAGCCGGCCGCAAATCCGTCCTGCGTCTGTTGCACCAAGGCGGAGGTCGATCCGAATTGCGTGGTGCCGTCCAGTCCCGACCCGCCTTCCGTGGTCACGCTGCTCCCGAAGTTCATGACCAGCAGCTGATCTTGCGTGGCGCCGTTGAAATCGATCTGGAGCTGGCCGGGGGTGGTCCCGGCGGTCCCGGCAGCCGTCGCGGTATCGTAGCGGATGATCGGACTTTCCCGATCCAGCGTGCCGTTCGTGCCGAACGTGAGCGTGCCGGATCCCACGCGGACGATGCCGAGCGTCGTATCGATATTGCTGGTGTCGTAATTCGCCGTGACCACATCGGACGAGGCCGCCACGACATTGTAGTTCCAGCTATTGGCCCCGATCTTCGTGAAGTAGGTGGTCAACAGGTGGCTGTTGCCGAGCGAATCAAAGACCGTCATCGACGTCGAAAAGTCGGAGGTCGCGGGCGGATCGGACAGAAGGAAATCCGTGCCCGCCGTCTGGGTGCCGGTGGTCAGGTTCAAACTGGCCGCCAGCGTGTCGGCGCCGTTGGCGGTGACCGTCACATCGCCGTCTCCGGTGGTGGAGTTATAGGTCGTGCCGGTGATGCCGGACGTGAACGTGAAGATATTGGAGGCGTTGACCGTGGCCGTAAAGCCGGAGTAGGCAGACCCCTTGAAGGGGTCGTTGGGCGTCAGGCCCCGCACGGCATTCTGGATCGCCGACGCCAGGGCGGATCCCGTGAGACCGTTGGCCACGGTGACGGTCTGGACGCCATCCCCGTTGAGGTTGATCGCAAAGCTGTTGTTGCCGGCCGCGGTCGTCGTCACCGAGGCGGCCGATCCGACGACGTTGCCGCGCAGGCCGGTTTGCGCCGTGGCGGAATTGAGGTTCGCCGCCACCAGCGCCGTCGTGGTCGCGCGCGGCGATGCGGTGGTCGACGGCAAGGCAATGTCGCCGATGGTGCCCGTAATGGTGCCCGTGGTATCCGCCAGGAACCCTTGCAGCTTAAAGCCGGTCGGGTCCACCACGTTATTGTTCTTATCCAGGCGGAACAGTCCGGCTCGGGAATAGAACGTCCCGCCCTGCGCATCCTCCACGACAAAAAACCCGTTGCCATCGATCGCGAGATCAAGCACGTTGGACGAGGTGGCGAGAGACCCTTGGGAGAAGTTGGCTTGCACGGACGTGAGGGCCACGCCGATTCCGGTTTGCACCGATCCGGAGCCGCCGGAAATCGACGAGCTGATCAGGTCGGCAAAGGAGGCTTTGCTGCCCTTGAACCCGACGGTACTGAGGTTGGCGATATTATTGCCGATGACGGACAGCGCGGTGCCGTTCGCGTTGAGCCCGCTGACCCCGGCGAATAGGGATGACAGAATACCCATGTGTTACTCCTCCTTCTGTGGCTTTACGTTACCGTAGTTCGATCACGGTCGATGGATCGACATTGAAGTCGCCGATCGCCAGCTTCGCTTCTCCCCCTACCATGCGCACGCCCGTGACGGTCAATTCCGCCTGGCTCTGTGCTAGGACCGCCGTGCCCTGCGCATTGGTCGCCGTGATGCGATATTCATATAAACCGGCCGGCATTCGGGTTCCGTTCCGGTCAAACCCGTCCCATTCGGCCGTATTCACGCCTGCGGGACGGCCCGAATAATCCATCGTACGAATCACCTCGCCTTGCGGGTCCAGAATGCTGATGCGTACGCTTTGGGCGTTCCCGTCGAGGGCGTACCGGATTGGCGCCGCACCCTCGCCCAATTGGGTCAAGGGACTGAGCAGACCGACTGTGCGGCCCACCATAGGAAGGAGCGCATACTGGTGCGAGGCGGTTTGAGCGTCCAATGACTTCTGCAGCAAGGTGGCTTGCTTGGCGCTTTGTTCCAATTGACTGAACTGGGCCAATTGCGAGACGAACTCGGTATTGTCCATCGGCTTGAGTGGATCTTGATTCTTCAACTGGGTCACCAGCAAGTTCAGGAAATCGTCCTGTCCCATGTCTTTGGACCCGGTCTTGCGGGGTGACTCTACAGAGGTGCTGCCTGCGGTGACTCCTGAGATTGCCATGCCCCCGTTCCTCTCTTGGCTTACGCCACCAGATTGAGCATGCCGCGTGGCGCGCTTCGCCTGCCGTCCGATGGATCGGGGGCACCCGGTTCGCTCTGTGAACGACCGGATGGCTCCTGCCACCCGCGGCCCTGCTCGTGAGACGGCCCTTGTTGAAACGATCGTCCCGCGCCCTGCCGTTCCAGATCGACGCGGAACTGCCCCATGTCCAGCCCGGACGCCTGCAAGGCCGATTGCAGCCGATCCTGTCCGTTCCACAACAGCGTCCCGATCTCCGACCGATCCGACGTGAAGTATGTATGCACCACATCGTTGGTCATCGCCACCCGGACCTGCACGCGGCCCAAGTCCGATTGAGCGACTTCAAAGACCACGGATTTGGAGAAGGCCGGAAACGCATTTTCGCCGGCCTCGGACCCCGGTGTGACGGACGGGATCGCAGCCGTCCCGGTTTCAGAATGCGCATCCGGCAATCCCTGCACCGGCTGGCCGGATTGTGCCCCGATCAATCCCGGCTGCGGTCCCGACCCATTCTGACGCGCTTCAACGAGAACCGGCTCGCCTTGTCTCAATGTTGTGTCGTCTGCTTGTTGCCACCCCGGTTCCTGATCCGTGGACGGCCGGTCCGATTGCGAGTCCTGTGGTGCCAATACAGTCAAACCATCCGGTCCGGAGAGCGGCTGCTCTGCCGGGGTTTCCTCGGCGAAGGCCTCTTGCCCCCGATCCGGCCTGGCAGCCGTGGCCTCAGAGTCTCGCAAGGAGCGGAACTGGAGGTCGCCGGCGGGACGCGCCGGCCCCGCCGGTTGCTCGGGATGTGTGGCCGCACGTGGCGGTTCCACAGGACGATCAGCCGGGACGAGCGCCGCCTCCGACCGGGTCTCCTCAGGAACGGCGCTGATACGGGTTGGTGCGTCCTTCACCTGAGACGTCGAAGTGCCGGAGGCGTCCTCATCGGAATCCGCTTCCTGCTTGATGTGACCGGATGAGAGCACCGGGGCAGTCGGGGATGAGGCCGAATCAGGATGAAGGACCGGTGCAGTGTCCTCTTCCAGTGCCGCGAGTGGTTGCTCCCCGGTAGCTGAGATCGTCTTGGACGGCTTCATGGCCTCGGACGCATCGGCTACAGCGACGGCCCCGGACAGAGGCGGCGGGAGCATGACCGGTTCGGTGGAGTCCGCCGGCAAAAGAGCAAGGTGGTCGGGTTGATCGAATCCTTCGGAGTCTGGCAAAACCGGTGCGGCTGTTGCCAGAGCGGCGGCCGGTGTCTGCAGGAGCGCAAGGATCAGCCCCGGCGTGACGGTGCCGGCTTGCAGATCGGGCCAGCCCTCCTGATCGTCCTCCGGCCTCTCGGCGCCGGCGCTGATGGAGCAGCCTGTGTCGGTCGTCCGGCCGTCGGATAGCTCACAGCCGGAATGCTGCGTCTCCGCCGATCCGGGCAATGGCTCGCGCTCGGACCTCCGCACCTCGCGCATGTCATCTCCAACGGGAGCGGCGGAGCGGCCTGGCGCGTCGCTTTCCTTTCGAAGCGCTTGCCCGTCTTCTCGATGCACCGTGCGCAGGACCGAGGAGAAGCTCTTCCGAGTGGCCGACGGCGCAGCAGACGATTTGCCGACCGGCACGGTTTCCTGCACGGCCGGTTGCGGTTTGGGCGAAGCGGAGTTTTGCGGCAGGATCTGGTTCATGTCCATCGGTCGTCATTCCGGTGAGTGCCGTCGAGTCGCACGCCGGGAGACATTTCAATCCCCATGCCAGTCGCAATCCTGACGAATAGCCAGGAAATGAGCCTTTGCGGGCAACCGGATAACCGTGGAGACCTGGATCAGGAACACTTTGCTGGGCGGCTAGGCAAAAACGATCGGAGGGTGATGGAACTTACGGATGCGGTCCGAGCAATTGTTCGGTCAGCTTCGCGGCCCGTTCAACCTTCACTTGAGCGAGGATGGAGCCGGCCGTCTTCCCTTTGATCAGCCGGAGGATTTCGGCGGCTTTCCGCTCCGGCATTCGTTCAAGGCGCGCGGCGGCCTCTTCGGGCGGCATGGATTCGTAGATCTTCGCCAGCTTGAGTTTTTGCTCTTGCGCCTGGCGTTCCCGTTCCAACCGTGCTTTGGCCTGTTCGGTTTGTCCTTCGCCGGCCTGTTGCTCCTGCTTCGCCCGGGCGTTTTGGATCCGCTTGTCCAAGGCTTCATTGCGGGCCAGCAACTGTTCGATCTCGCCCCGTATGAGGTGCAGCCGCGCTTCGCTCTGCCGGACGGCTTCTTCGCGCCGGTCGAGATCCGCTTTGCGGAGATCCAGCATCGCGAGGATTTCACGTGGCGTATCCAGGGCGGGCCCCTGGACCGCGGGAACAGGCGGCGCCAGCGCCAGCTCGTCCTGTTCCAAGCCGGTGGCCGTAACCGTCAAGCTCAAGGGCGGCGACGTGGACCGTTGTTCAGAAGAAAGGGCGACAGAAGGGTTCTTCAAATTATCTTTCGATTCAGAGGAGGCTTGTCCCAGCTGGACCATCACCCACAAGAGAATCGTCGATCCCGCCACGCCGCCCGCCAGCGTCCAGAGCGAAGACCGCCGCTGATCCGGCATGCTGCGTTGAACCGGCCTGCGGCTGATCCTGATCCGGTCTTCAATAGGACGAGCTGACGGCATCATAGGCGTTTGTCCACCGAGGCATGCTGACGCTGTCCGGCTTCATCCAGAGCCAGTTGCTCGCGGTGACTGACCTCGGTCCGCCGGGCCTGCTCCCGGCGCTCAACAAACCGGTCCAGGACGGTCCGTTCCTGACTGGCGGCCACAAGCCGGGTCTGCGTGTCATGCCAGGCTGCAGTCAGCGCGGCAATGTCCCGGCGGGCCTCGTTCAACACGTTGTGTTGCGCGTCCATGCGCGCGTGCCATTCCCACATCGCTTCGATCGGCAGCCCCTCCCCGGTCTGCTGCCGATAGACGGTCACATCACTGTGGAGGCCGGCTTCCAACTTCCGAACCGCTTGTTCCTGCCGGTTCAAAGACTGTGTCATCTGTGCCAGTTCCATCATCAGCGCTTCCACTGTTTGCGCGTGCAGTTTGCGGAGCGCGTCCAGGCTCATGCCGTGTGCTTCTCCAGCGCCGTGAGGCCCTGGACCGAAACGGCAAAGGGCGCCGCCTGCTCCACGTCCTGCCGCAGAAACGCGTTGATGGGGTCCTGGGCCCGGACCGCCCGGTCGAGCGTCTGATTCATCCCCGGTTTATAGGCGCCGAGGAGCACGAGGTCTTCGGATTGCCGATAGCGGGCAATCAACTCGAGAAGACGGCGCGCCGCGCCGTGGTGCTCGTCGCCCACGATGTCGCGCATGACGCGGCTGGTGCTTTGGAGCAGGTCGATCGCGGGAAAATGATTCTGTGCCGCGAGGGTGCGCGAGAGCACGATGTGGCCGTCGAGGATGGAGCGTGCGGCATCCGCGATGGGATCGGTCAAATCATCTCCATCGACGAGCACCGTATACAACCCGGTGATGGTGCCGGCCCCCGGCCCGGTCCCCACCCGCTCCAGCAGTTTCGGGAGCATGGCGAAGACGGACGGCGTATAGCCTTTGGTGGTCGGCGGTTCCCCGATCGCCAGCCCGACTTCCCGCTGGCTGTAGGCCAACCGGGTCAGCGAATCCATGAGCAGGAGCACGTGCCGGCCGGCGTCGCGAAAATATTCGGCGATGGCCGTCGCGACTAGCGCCGCCCGCAACCGGACCAGCGGCGCTTGGTCCGAGGTGGCGACCACGACCACTGACCGCTGCAACGCGGCGGCGCCGAGGTCCCGCTCCAGGAATTCCTTGACCTCTCGGCCGCGTTCACCGATCAACGCAATGACGTTGACGTCGGCCTTCGTGTACCGGCTGATCATACCGAGCAACACGCTTTTCCCCACACCGGAGCCGGCAAAGATGCCCATCTTCTGTCCTTGGCCGCAGGTGAGAAAGCCGTTGATCGCGCGGACACCCAAATCGAGCGGAGTCCGGATGCGGGCGCGTTGCAGCGGATTGGGGGCGCCGGCATGGAGCGGATATCGGGCGGCGGGCACGATGGGTCCCATCCCGTCCAATGGGTCCCCCAGACCATCCAGGACCCGTCCCAGAAGCGCCTGGCCGACCGGGAGATCCGCCACCTGACCCGTCATGCTGATGCGGCTGCCCGGCCCGATGCCTTGCATCTCTCCGAGTGGCATGAGCAGAACCCGGTCGCCGCGAAACCCCACGACTTCAGCCGGGATGGCGCCCGCTCCGTCTTCGCGCGAGATATGGCAGAGTTCGCCGACGGTGGTCATGGGGCCGTAGCCTTCGATGACCAGACCGACCGCTTGGGCCACGCGCCCGGACACCGCCAACGGCTCGACCCGATCCAGCAGTTTAGAAAGATTCACGTCTCGTCCTCTGTTGTAAGGCTTGGCCCAAACGGAGGAGCTGCGTATCGAGGGAGGCATCGACCAAGCGGTTGGCGGTATGGACCATGCAGGTGCCGCGCGGCATCGCGGGCATGGCGGAAATCTGCAGGGTCAGGGCCACGTCGCCCCGCCCCTCCAACTCGGTCTGCACCGCCTGGATCGCTTCGACGTCGGCCGGATGCACTTGGATGATGACGGTTCCGGATTCTTTGATCGTGGCGAGCGCCGATCGGGCCTCCGCCACAATCAGCGCTTGGGAGTCCTCCGCCGCCTCGTGCAGCACCTTGGAGGCAATGTGAAAGGCGAGCGTGACCACGTCGTCTTCCACCGTTCGGTGCAACGACGACCGCGTGTCGTCCAGACGGCGGACGGCGTTTGCCAGCACCTGTTGTTCATGCCGGCGGCGCTCCTCGGCGCGCCGCTCGCCTTCCGCAAGGCCTCGCTCGAACTCCGTCAACCCGTCCTGTCCGCGCAAGGTGCCGTCCTCTCCGAACGTCTGGAGCGGGACACTCTGCAGCCGGACGCCGCCGGCACGCAACGCGGCATTCTTCCACACCGTGCTCTCGTTGCGCAGTTGGTGCAATTCCAGCAACCGCCGGGCGGTGCAAAGCACGAGGTCGTTATGGATGGGTTTCATCAGAAAATCGGTGGCGCCGGCCTTCATGGCCCGGACGGCCAGGTCCACGCTCGGCGCACCGGTCATCACGACGCTCAGGATCCGGCTGTCCAGTTTCTGCGCTTCCTCCAGCACGGTGATCCCGTCTCGATCGGGCAACGTGACGTCGACCAGCAAGAGCGCGGGAGTCGATTGCTTGATCAGGGACACCGCCTCCTGGGCCGAGCCGGCGACACGGACGGCGATGCCCTCCGGACGAAACAGTTCCAGGAAGAGGTTCCGGATCATCTCCTCGTCGTCGACGACGAGGATCGAGCCATGCGCGCGGGGCGTGTGGGTGCGGGCCGGCGGCCTGAGGGTCTGCACGGTGCCCCCTTCCATTACAGCATCTCCTCTCCCGCGCCGGCGACAGAGATCCGCCCTTCTTCTTCGAGCTTCCGGCAGACCTTCAGAATGTTTTGCTGCGCGCGCTCCACGTCGGACACCTTGACGGGACCCTTGGAGTCCATATCGTCTTTCAGCATCTCGGCCGCGCGCGTCGACATGTTTTTGAAGAACTTGGCCTTCACATCCGGATTGGCGCCGCGCAGCGCGAGCGGCAAATCCTCCTTGCTGATCTCCTTCATCAACTCCTGCACGCCGCGGTCGTCAAGCTTGATGAGATCGTCAAAGACGAACATGAGCGCGCGGATCGCGTCGGCCAATGGCTGGCTCTTCTCGGCGATCTTGGCCATGATGCCGCCTTCATTCGCCTTGTCCATGCGGGTCAGAATATCGGCCATCACTTCGGCGCCGCCGATGCTTTGGGCGCCGAGTCCTTTACTGGCCATGAGGGCCTCCTGCAGGCTCTGGCTCAGTTCCTCCAACACCTCCGGTTGCACGTCCTCCATCGTGGCGAGCCGTAACGCCACATCGCCGCGCATGTGTTCCGGCAGCGACGCAAGGACCTGGCCCGCCTGATCGCTTTCCAGATGGGCCAGGATGACCGCCACCGTTTGAGGATGCTCGATCTTCAACAGTTGCGAGATGGTTTTGACATCGGCCCATTTGAGCGCCTCCAACCCCGGATAGCTCTTCCTGGTCATCGATTCGATGATACGCGCCGCTTTTTCGACCCCGAGTGCCTTGGTGAGGATGCTCTTGATGAAATCCTTCGCTTGAAATTGCACTTCGCCGGTCGCGCTGGAGGCTTTGAAGTCGGAGATCACGACGTCTTCTTCTTCCTTCGAGATTTGCGCGGTCCCGTTCATGAAGGTGCCGAGCTTCTTAATTTCCTTGGGATCCAGCTGCTTCATCACTAGAGCGGCCGCGTCTTCGCCGATCGCGCGAAGGAGGATGGCCGACTTTTGCTCGCCCGTCAGTGCCTTCGCCATAGTCTCTACGCGCTCCCCTTCAACCATTGTTTGACGACGACGGCGGTCGTATCGGGATTCTTCCGCGCCATATCGATGATTTGCGCCCGGTCGGGAACCGGTGACAGCGACGCTTCCACGGCGCCCACGGAGGCGGGCAACGAGGGAGCGGCCGTCTCCATGCCTGCCGGCTGGCCCGTCGAACCCAGCATGGCGATTAACGGCCGCACGACGAAGAGCAGAATGATCATGAACAAGACCGCGCCGACCCCGTACCGGAGATACGGCAGCCACAGCGTCGGCGTCTCGGCCGCGGCTTCCGCCGCCGCAGCCGCGTGCGGTTCCTCCGGACCGAATCCGAACTGGACGTTGACGACTTCGAGCTGGTCTTGCCGTTCAGCCGAATAGCCCATCGCCTTCTTGACGACATCTTCGATCCGCTTCATGTCCTCTTCGGAACGCGCGACGTACTGTTTGGCCGCCTCGGCGCCGGTGCTGCCTTTCGCCGCCTCATAGATCCCGTCGACCAACACGGCGACCGACAGCTTTTTGATGGCGCCGATGGGCTCCACGATCTTCGACACGGTGCGGCTGATTTCATAGTTGACGGTCTCGTTCTTGGTGGTGCTGGCCGTGGAGCTGCTTTGCGCCGGCTCCAGATCCGTCCCCGGCGGCACATTCGATTGCACCCCCGGCACCCCGCCCGACACCCCGTTCACGCCGTTGGACTTCTCCTGCCCGCGCTGCTCGCTGCGCACCACCTGGCCGTTGGGATCGTAGCGCTCTTCCGTCGTCTCGATCTTTCTGAAATCCAGCAGGCTCGACACGCGTACGACGGCTTTGTTCAGCCCGACGATGCGCTCCAGCATGGTTTGAATCCGGGTTTCGATGTCTTTTTCAATCGTGCGCTGATACTCCAGCTGAGTATTGGTGAGGCCGGCCGTCTCGTCGGTGGCCGTGGAGGACAGCATATGACCGTGGCCGTCCACGATCGTGACGTCCCGCGCCTGCAGCCCTTCGACGCTGCTCGCCACGAGATGGACCACCCCCTGCACCTGCGCTTTCGTCAGGAGCAGCCCGTGACGCAATGAGAGGATGACCGAGGCGCGCGCCCGATCCTGCTCATTGGCAAACAGGCGCCGTTCGGGGATCGCCAGATGGACGCGAGCCCGTTCCACTTCCGGCATCTGCGCGATCGTTCTCGCCAATTCCCCCTGCAGCGCCCGCCGGTAGTTGAGCTTTTGGACGAATTCGGACATGCCGATCGAGGTCCGGTCGAAGATTTCATACCCCACCCCGCCGCCGTGCGGCAAACCTTGCGTGGCGAGGGAGAGCCTGAGCTCGTGCACCTGGGCACTGGGGACCAACACCGTCGACCCCCCGCCGGCGGTTTCATACGGCACCTTGGTCTCTTTCAATTTGTCGATAATGCCCGCCGCATCTTCGCCGTTGAGATTGGTGAACAGGACCTGCATGTCGGGCTGCTGCGTCCACAGCGCCAGCGCAATGAGCCCCGCCACGGATCCGGCCAGCGCGACCAGGATGATCATGCGTTGATTGATTGAAAACTTGGAGAACATAGCGGCGGTTGACCTTTATGTAGGCGACATGTCCCGGATCATACTTGCATATGCTGAATTTCTTCGTAGGCCGTCACGAGCTTATTCCGGATTTGCATCATCAGTTGAAAGGACACGTCCGCCTGCTGCAAGGCCACCATCGTGCGATGGACGTCTTGCGTCTGGCCTGTCATGAGAGCGTCCACGGCCTGTGTCGCCTGCAGTTGGACATCGTTGGCCTTGCCGATGGCCGATTTGAGGGAATCCAGAAAGCCCCCGGACTCCGGGGCGGTGCTGTGCGCCACGCCCGGCGCCTTGTCGGCAATGCCCTGGACCGCTTGCGCAATTCCTTGGATCTGGCTCATCGCTTACCTCCCGATTTCCAAAGCCTTATTCCACATCGCCCGGGTGGCGTTGATCGCCTGCACGTTCGCCTCATACGCCCGCGAGGCGCCCATCATGTTGACCATTTCCTCCATCACATTGACGTTCGGCAACCGGACGAACCCTTTGGTATTCGCGTCAGGATGGTGGGGATCGTAGATCAGCTGGCCCGGCTTGCGATCTTCCACGACTTTGGACACGGACACGCCTTCCAGCGCGTGAGCTCCGGGACCCGTGGCCACCTGGCGAAACGCCCGCTGAAAGGCGCTCGGCACCGGCGTGGAGCGGAACACCACGTCGCGGCGCTTGTACGGACCGCCTCCGGGTGTCTTCGTCGATTGCGCATTGGCCAGATTGCTGGCGATCACATTGAGGCGGCGCCGGTTGGCGTCGAGCCCTGAGACGGACACCGCGAGACTTTCGGATATTTCCATGGAACCCTCCTTCCAGTGAGCCGTCAGGCTCAGGCTTCAGGCTGATCGCTGCGCGCGGATGCTGTAGCCAGTCGCTATCGGGCATCGCGAATCGCGCTGAGCAAGTGACGGAACCGTATGGCCGTAATCGAGGCCGCCGCGTTGTACTGCATGGCGTTGTCCGACAACTTGGCCATTTCCAGCTCCAGGTTCACCGAGTTGGCATCGAGCGGCAGATCGCCCGCCGGCACTTCGCTGAGCCTGCCATTGACCGCCGAAACCCCCTGCGGCCCCCGCGGACCGACGTGCCTCGCTTGCGTCACTGCGAGCGTCACCGGCAAACGGCCCTTCTGCGCGGATTGCAATTGCTCCATGAAGGTCAGCTCGGAGGCGCGATAGCCCGGCGTTTCTTCATTCGCCAAATTGGAGGCGATCACCCGCTGACGGGCGCTCCGGAGATCCAGAGTCCGCTCTAATAACTGCATGGTGCGATCGAACATCATCATGGCCGATTCCTTTCTCCGGCTGACCGAGCGGTCTTCTGTGCAACCTCAATGCCCGTCCCATTTACCGGATTCTGTGGTTGTATCCCGGCCATTCTTGCCGGGTGGCCTCTGCCGGCCGGTCAACCCTGCCCGGTTGCGACTGATCCGGCATCGACAAGGCCCTGGCCCGTCTCGCGGTACTCACGCAGCTTGTTCCGCAAGGTCCGGATGCTGATGCCCAATTCTTTGGCGGCATGGGTCCGGTTGTCCTTCACACGCACCAAGGTCTTATAGATGAGATCGCGTTCCATCTCCCACAGGGAGCCGTTGGCCGGCGGCACCATGGCCGGCGGCGCGGGATTCGGCGCTGCGTCCGATCGCCTGTCGACCGGGCAATGCTCAGGCGTAATGGACCCGGCTCCGGCCAGCAGGACGGCTCGTTCCATCACATTTTCCAATTCCCGGACGTTGCCCTTCCATGGCAGGCGCTGGAGATGGTCCAAGGCGCCGTCGCTGATGTGGGGATGAGGCACGCCGTTCCGCGCGGCGGACTGGCCCGCAAAGTGCCGGGCCAACAGTGCAATATCGGTCTGGCGCTCACGCAACGGCGGCACCGTGACGGGAAATACATTCAGGCGATAGTAAAGGTCTTCGCGGAAGCGGCCCTGTTCGACTTCCTTGTAGAGCGTGCGATTGGTCGTGGCGATGATGCGGATGTTCACGGGCACCGGGTCGCGCCCGCCGATCCGATCGACCTCACGCTCTTGCAGCACGCGCAGCAGCTTGGCCTGCAGCCCCATATTCATTTCGCTGATTTCATCCAGCAACAGGGTCCCGGTATGAGCCATTTCAAACTTGCCGAGCTTCCTGATCAGAGCGCCGGTAAACGCGCCGCGCTCGTGCCCGAACAATTCACTTTCCAACAGTCCGTCCGGGAGCGCCGCGCAATTGACGGCGATGAACGGTCGATGCGCCCGCGGGCTCCGGCTGTGGATGAACCGGGCAAGCAGTTCCTTGCCGGTGCCGCTCTCGCCGTTGATCAGAACCGTGGCCTGGCTCGCGGCGACCCCTTCAATGGTGCTGAGCAAGCGCACCATCCCCGGATCCTGCGTGAGAATGGCGCGGTTGTCCGGCGTCCCGGAAGCGGGCACCGTACCCGAATCGCGCCCTTCTTTGAGATTGGCGATGACCCGTTCCAGAAGATCCATGGAAAAGGGTTTCAACAGATATTCGCTCGCGCCCTGTTTCATGGCTTCCACGGCAGTCTCTACTGTGCCATAGGCCGTCATGAGCACTATCATCGCGTGCGGGGCCCGCACTTTGAGATCTTTGATGAGATCGAGCCCCGTCATGCGCGGCATCTTGAGATCCGTGAGCACAAGCCAGGGACGAAAGCGGCCGACCCGCTCCAGGGCATCCGCGCCATCGGTCGCGCCCTGGACCTCATAGCCCAGGCGCCGCACCGACTCCATCAACGCAGTCCGCATCGAAGGATCATCGTCCACAATCAAAATGCGCTCCTGGGGCTCCGGCTGCTCTGACACGCTGCTGTCCATCTCCCGTTCACTCATGCGCCGTCTCCTCCATAAGCATCAGGTTCCCGGTGGCGGCTCCATTTGTGTCGCGCAGGAACCGGTTGCCGGCCGGCGCCTGCTCCCTCTCCACCAAACCAATCGGCTCAGGATGCGGCAGGATGATGGTAAACGAGGTGCCCCGCCCCACCACGCTATCCACATCGATGCGCCCCTGGTGCGCTTCCACGATGGCATGGACGATGGCCAGTCCCAACCCCGTGCCGTCGTCCTTCGTCGTGAAAAACGGATCGAATATCCTGGAGCGCAGTCCGGCATCGATGCCCGGTCCTGAATCGGTCACCTTCAAACAGACGGCTGGAATACCCAGCAGGTGATCGCTTTCAGGCTTCAGACTGATGGTCAGCACGCCACCCGCCGGCATGGCTTGCGCCGCATTGATGATCAGATTCAAGCACACTTGCTTCAGTTGGCCTTCATGACACCACAGGGACGGAATCCGAGGATCCAAATCCAGACGGAGATCTACGGAGACTTTGGTGATGGCGTGTGCGGCCAGTGTCAGTGAGTCGAGGATCATCCGTTCGGCGTGATGCCACGCGCGTGGCGTGCGTTCCGGCTTGGTGTAGACCAACAGATTGGCGAGGAGCCGGTCCATCCCATGGACCGCGTGTGAAATCTGTTCGGCATACGTCTTGAGCGCCGGCATGTCTGCGAGGTCTCTCCGGAGCATGGACGCGAACAATTCGACGCTGCCGAGCGGATTTCTGATTTCATGCGCGATGCGGCCGATCATTTCCCCCATGGCCGCCAACCGTTCTTTCCGTTGCAGTTGCTCCTCCAGATGATAGATGCGGGTGACGTCGTGGATCAGGAGGAGGCTGCCCGATTCGCCGCCTGAGATGTTCGTCAACCCTGCACGGCCAATGGTGACGATAATCTGCCCGATCCGCTGAGGATGTTCCGTCACCGTCAGCCCCAACCAGTCCAAGACCTCTTCGCCGTCACGCCCCTCCAGCGCCGAGGGGGTCATGCCCAGGAGACGGGCCGCCGACACGTTGCAGCGGGTGATGAGTCCGGCGTCGTCCAAGACCACCACGCCGGTCTCCAGCGATTCCAGGATGCCGTCAAGGTGGGTCCGCATCGCCTCGTTGTCACGCAGCTGCTGGCGCAACGCGCCGTTGCTCTGCGCCAGTTCCAGATCCATCTGTTCAACGCGCCGGGTGAGCGTGCCGTACGACTGCTGCAAGGTCTGCGCGGCCTGGTCGAAACTCTGGAATGCCGCTTCAAGCAACTGGCGCTCACCGGTCTGCCATGTGATGCTCGTCGTCATAAACCCTCCCCGTTCGTCGGGCGACGTGCGGCTTGCAAGCTGCCCTTAAAGGATGATGAATACCGATGGAGCACCGGATCGTCACCGGCGCCGACTTGCGCCAGGGCCGCCGCGGCCCGATCGTCTTGCCGCAAGGCGTGCCAATGTTTGGCGGTCCGGAGGTGCGCCCATTCCGCTTGCCGCGCAGACGGCTTCTTCTCGGCGACCGTGCGGTATGCGGCGATGGCTTCTTCGTGGCGGCTGAGGCGCGACAGGATGTCGGCATAGGCCAGCAGCGCATCGGGCGTCACGCCGGTGCCGGCCTTGAAAGCTTCCGTGTAGGCCATGGCCGACTCTTCCCACTTTTCCAGACGGCCAAGGGTCGCGGCCAGGTGGAAATACATGGCGGCACGGTCGGGGTGGGTTTGATGATGCAGCAGCCAATTGCGGCAGAGGTGCAGCAGGCCTTCCAGATCCTGCTGGCGCTCCATCACCTCGACCAGCAACTGCAGCACCTCGGACTCGTATCGGCCGGCGGGAAACTGGAAACGGTAGCGTTCGAGGACTTTGCGGGCCGACTCCGGATCCCGTTGGTCAAGATAGGTTCGACCCAACCCGATCAACGCCGGCTCCAGAATCGCCGGATCCTTGCTCTTCGCGAGAGGCTGATAGAGCCGCACCGCTTCCAGCAGGAAGCCCAGGCGGCGATGGGCTTCGGCGATCTCCAGGAGCAGCGGCGACCGGGCATAGAGTTGGTCCGCGGATGGGCCATGCCGGTGAAAGAGCGTGACGACCGTCAGATCGTCATGTGAGATCACCGCCGCTTCCAGCCAGGGCTTCAAAAGCGTTGAGAGACGCTCGGCCGCTTTCAGGGGCCAGGGATCGTCGGCACGCCGAGGTCGCAACACAGCGGTTTTGTACAGCAGGAGCGCCCGGCTCATCTCCGACCGGGTTTCGAAGTAGCGTCCCAAGTGCACCAGGGCTTCGGTTCCCGCGGGATCGCCGGCATATCGCGCCGCAATCGTTTGCAGGGTGGACGGCAAGACCGTCTCCTGTTGATCCGGGATGGCGGCGTTGTGCATCATGGCGCTCACCGTTAATCCCACCCAATTTTGACCCGCGGGCAACATCCGGTCCGCGCGTAGCGTGACGATCCGCATCCGGGCAGTGGTGTCTTGGACGGTGTCTGGATAGAGGGATGACGTCAGCGCATAAAAGAACTCGGCCAAGGCAGGTTGAGACGCCGCGAGCATGCTGTCGCCCAGCTGCAACAGGGCGGCCGGGGCAAAGTTGTGGCGCGGGTACATATTGTAAAACAGGATCAACAGTTCCCGGGCCGAGGCGTCCCGGCGCAACGCCAACTGCGTCATCGCAAAGCGCTCCAGCGCCAGCGGGTCGAGCCGAAAGACCTTCGGCCAGCGGCGATACCCGAACTCGTACAGGGCTTGCGCATCCGGGAGACGGCGCTGGCGATAGAGCGCATGGGCCAATCCGATCGTCGCCCCCCGGGACAACTCCTCGTGGTCGGTGCGTTTCCGCATCATGCTGAAGGCGTGCTCCGCATCGCTCCATTTTTGCATCGCCATGAACGTGTATCCCAACCCGAGCAATGCCCGGCTGCCGTCGAACGGGACATCAAGCGCATGGGCCAGCGCCTGCTCATAGGCGGCCTGCGCCTCCTGCAGCCAGCCCTGCTCCAGGTAGAGATCGGCGATGCGCCATTCCGCACGCCGGGCATTCTGCGAGTGCGGGTAATCCCGCAATAGCGTCTTGTACGCTTGGATCGCGGCGGCAAGATTGCGGCGGGGCGAGCCTCGAAGAGATATCTCGATTAAGAATGCCTGCGCCGAAGGAACCAGCGGGCTTTCCTGATGGCCTGTGAGAATCGTTTCAAAGAGTCGACCAGCCTCGATCCAGGCGCCCTTTTTGTAGGCAGCCAGTCCCTCTTGCCAGACGAGTCCTTCGGGGCCGCCAAGCGGTCCCTCCTGTGCCGGCCCTTCATCCGGCATAGCTTGGCCGGGAGATTCGAGGTTCTTTTGAGAGGCGCTTGCTTGCAGAGGCGGCGGCGCTGTCGCGTGCGTCATTGCCGGCGCCCCAACGGCCGCGGCAATCACAAAGAGAAAACGGGTGACCAGTGCGCGAAAGAGAATCACGGAGTCGGGAGGTCAGCAAAGAGCATGCCTTCCGACCGCAAAGAAGAACAGGCGGAAACTATGGGATTTTTGGTGGTGGATGCCGAACGGCCACCCTGCTCGTCAGGATTGGCATCATCAGCCCGTTGCCGACGTCAAGGCTTTGACGTACGACTCATTCAATTCGCCAAGGATTCGGAATGTGATTTGGGATCAACACCTTTGCGTTTCAACTTTTCCACTAAGGTCGTCCGATTGAGATGGAGAAGTTGCGCCGCGCGGGTCGTGACGCCGTTGGCTTTTCGCAACGCTTCAACGATGAGTTGATTCTCGTACTGTTCCACTTCTCTGGATAGGTTGATCCCGTCCTCATTGAAGCGGATAAATTGCTCTTGTAATTCCGGGGCGGCGGCAGGCTTGCGGTAGATTTTCTCCGGCAGGTCCGCGGATGACAGCATGCCCTGTTTTTTCAGCACCACCAGGCGCTCGACCATGTTCTCCAGTTCGCGAATGTTGCCGGGCCAATCATAGTCCGTCAAGAACCGCAAGGTCTCGGGCTCGAGGCCTGTCACGCTCGTATGCTTACTCTCATTGAAACGCATCAAAAAGTGGTCGATGAGCAGCGGAATATCGCTGCGTCGTTCCCGGAGCGGGGGAATGACAATGGGGATGACGTTCAACCGATAGAACAGATCCTGGCGGAAACGCTTCTCCTCCACCATCTTTTCCAGATCTTGGTTGGTCGCCGCGACGATGCGCACGTCGACATGAATGGTCCGATTGCCCCCCACCCGCTCGAATGCCCGTTCCTGCAAGACACGCAGCAGTTTCACTTGCAGCGGGAGACTGAGTTCCCCGATTTCATCGAGGAAGATCGTGCCGCCGTTGGCCAGCTCGAAACGGCCCATCCGCGTGTGAGTGGCGCCGGTGAAGGCGCCTTTTTCATGGCCAAACAATTCCGATTCCAGGAGCGTCTCCGGAATGGCGCCGCAATTGACCGGCACCAGCGGACGGTCCTTGCGGAAACTGTTGAAATGCAGCATGCGGGCGACCAATTCCTTCCCCGTACCGCTCTCTCCTTGAATCATCACCGTACTATCGCTATCGGCGACCTTCCTGACGAAATCCATGACCTGGCGAATCGGCTCGCTGCCGCCGATTAATTGCTCCAATTGATACTGCTCGCGCACCGCTTTCCGCAGCAGGTGGTTTTCCTGTCGTAACCGCTGAAACTCGACCGCTTTGCGAACCACGACAGTGACCGTTTCAGGATTGAACGGCTTGGTAATGAAGTCGAACGCGCCGGACTTCATGGCACGCACCGCCGCCTCGATCGTGCCGAATCCGGTCATCATGATCGGAAGAATCTTCGCATCCACCCGCGACAGCCGATCAATGAATTCCAGTCCGTCGATGTCGGGCAGTTGATAATCGGTGAGGGCGATCTGAATCGGATGTTCCTTGGCGAG
>CBDIWP010000076.1:0-17795 GCA_965285945.1 uncultured bacterium
CCGACGAGGACGTCTCGTTGAGTTCGGCGATCTTTTCATGCGGGAGGCTGGGCAACTGGCTGAGGATAGCGACGTCCTGCACCTCGCGAGGCGGAAATGTCTCGGAGGTGAGCCGAAGAACTTGAACCTGAGAGCACCCGCTGACGCTCCAGCCGAGCAACAGGCCAATGGCGATCATTAATATTCGAGGTCTCATGATACATCTTACCCCATTCTACCGCCGTGCGACTGCTAGCTGCACCGACAGGTGCATAGTGCGATGAACAACGCTCTGAGTGACACCCGTCAAGATCGGCTGACAAGCGAAGCGCTCATCGGCATCAGAAGGCATCGGAGCCATGAGGTGCTCGTCTTCCCTCACACGGGGCACCGAGCTTGTCTTTGCTCAGGTACACGGCTATGGTGCGGGCCATGACGGGGAAGGCCTGATGCAGTGGAGTCTGCTGGCGTTGTGGGTGCTAATACTCTTGTGGCCGTTTCAGGCATCGGCCTTCACGGCAGACAAACGCGACACGCTGCGCCAATAATCTCGTGCTCCTCGGTCAAGCCATTCTCGGGGAGGAAGTCTTCCCGTAGCAAGCCGCCGGGATGGGTCGGGCGAAGGTTGCTGGTTCGCTTGTTGGGGATGCTCATAGTATCTCAATGATAATCCGTGACGAGGCGGGACTCAGGCAGGCCGGACCCCGGGTGGCCGGGGTCCGGCTGTCTCGTTCAGCGCTTCTGCAGCCTCCCTCTGGGCTCGGCCTCCACTAGCGTTCCTTCTTCTGGGACTGCTCCTCTTTCGTCGGAGCAGTCGTCTTCAGTTTGTCTCGAACCTCTTGTTCATTGGGTGAAAATGGCAGCCCCTGCATGACATGCGAATCGTCGAAGGCGGCGGCTTCCATCAACGCTTTGTTTCCTGTGGCATTGCCTTGGCCCGGATCATTGGCGAGCGACTGACCCGTGACCGGGTCGATGGCTTTGCCCATCGGATAGCCGGGATGTTTGGGCAACGTCGCCGGATTGGCCGCGGCAGGGGCACTCGTCAACACCAGCACGGCCATTATCGTGAAGAGGATCAGCGAAGCTTTCATGATACGACCTCCTTGGTCAGGGAAGAAAAGCGCCATGCCCTCGCAGGGCAGAGGCCGACGAGGGCGCAAGGGAGCGGATGAAAGGGAAGAAGGGTATAGTCGCGAACGACAGACGAGAAGCACCCTGGTTCATACAACACCTCAGGGTTGATCTTCAGTGTCGTCTCCGGTGCCAACGGAGTCAAGCGCCTAGTGCGCCTGAGATGCACCCGCCTTCTGGCGCGTCCTCGACCATAAAGATGAGTGCATTCATTGGAGTCCTCAATCACGACGAGAATGGGCCTCACGGGTCATAGGCTAACCCGGACATATCTGAGTGTCTGGCCCGGGTGAATCAATCGAAGCGACGAGATCGTCGGCAGAAAGACGCTCTTCTGAGGAAGGTGAGGCGTCCGTGCTCATGAATCGCTGCTGTCTTGAATGTACGTCGTTTCTCATGCGTGTTGTCGATACAGACTGAGTTCGCTCTCGAGTTCCGAGATGCGTCCTCGAAGGCTTGTGACCAGCTCTTCGACCTCCCCGGTCGAATAGCGCGACGTGATGTGCTTCGGGCAGTTCCAGTCATACCCGACCACATCAATAAACACGATCCGTTCCACCTTGGCCCGCGTCATATCGCCCAGGTTTTGGAATGTCGGCTCATCCACATCCCGCCGGTCTTTGATCCGAGCATGCCCCAGGATCTTCAACCGTTGCCGCTGTCGGTAGTCCATCAGGAAGAGGCTGACACGGTTGTTCACGAGCAGGTTGCCGGTGCTGATTAATTGGCGGTTCCCCTGGTAGTCGGCAAAGGCGAGCGTTCCAGGGTTCAGGACGCGCAGGAAGCCAGGGGGGCCGCCACGGTGCTGAATGTACGGCCATCCCGTTTCATTCACGGTCGCGAGATAAAAGCTATCGCGGGCAGTAATGAATGCCGCCTCGTCGTCTCCAAGTACATCGCGGTCCGGCAGATCGCCAATAGCGACGGAGCGGCCATAGGAGTGTTGCTGCGCCCGGCGCACCGATTCAGTCAGCATCGTTGCAAGATAATGTTGTGCCATGACAGACCCTCCGTAAGGATCATTCTCCGAGAACCTAGAAGACCATGACGCTCCAGCCTTCGCTCATATAGCGGCGGAGACTGAGCAGTCCAGCGGTTTCGGCCAATGGGTTGTCCTTACGATCGACACGCCAGCGGAGCGAAGGCTCTCATCGGCGCCAAAGACCGCCGCACAGGCGCCTGATGCGCCGGTCACGACATCACGCACTGACTCATAAAGCGCATGCGCGGGATGCGTCAGCTTGGTTAATTCGGCGGGCCATCGCGTGCCCGCCCCGTTGAAGACCACTTCCACCTCATCGCCCTTCTCCTTGCACTCCGACGCCACAGCAAGCGCATTAAACACGCGCCCCAGCGCCTCTTCCGAGCCACTCTTCGGGTCCGACATGACCACAATGGCTGCTTTCATGAGAACCTCCCGGTGAACGGTTAGAGATAACCATCAAAGTGTACGTTTGAAGGTTATAACGATCCGAACCTCTAACTTGTCAAGATGGGTTTAGCCGGTGTAGTGTGTGGCTCGGAGAAACAACGGTGGGACACGGCAAGTGCAGTCAAAAATTTCTCTTCATCGGCAACCATCCCTGCCTGGATTTCATCAACACAGATCTCGTCATCAAAGAGACTCCGACTGATCTCCTGGAGACGTTCGACGATCTCGTGGCATGGCTCGTCGAGAGCCACCTGTTGCGGAAACAGGAGGCGGACGCGGTGAGCCGGCAGTTCCGTGACAGGGAAAAAGCCACGATGATGGAGCAAGCCAAGGCCCTCCGCACGACCTTGCGGGCGATGGTGCAGCAGATGGCCGTGGGCCATGGCGTGCCGAACACGGCAGTGGCGGCGATCAACCAACTGCTGCAACAATGCCCAGGCTATCGGGAAGTGGTGAAGGAAGGGCAAGGCTTCAAACAGCAGTTCGTCCCGTCGGCGGATAAGAAAGAGGTGCTCCTTGCTTCACTGGCGAGGGCCGCGAGTGATCTCCTGAGCTCTGCGGATGCGGCCTTGATCAAGAAATGTAAAAACCCGGCTTGTGTGCTGTACTTCTACGACACGACGAAGAACCACGCGCGCAATTGGTGCAGCATGCAGCTCTGTGGCAATCGGGAGAAAGTCGCGGCCTATTTCGAACGACAGAGGCGGTCTGCCCGCAGGCGCTAGATGGAAATTGGACCAGACTGTCTGTCTTGTCCTTCTAGTCGGTCTTGTCAGACCGAATAGACCAACCAGACCAGTCCCACTAGACAAATCCAAAAGAAGGTCTGTCTTGGCTATCCCGTCTATCTTGTCCGGGCACAGAGACCGAACCGACCAGACCGACCGAACCGACCAGACAGACCCGGAAGCTCAAACCCACTTTTGGCAAGACAAGCGGGCGGTTCGATATTAGGCTGCCTCATCACTTAATAAGGAGCGCCTCATGTTGAGCCCGACGACGGTTCTTTCCTCGAACGCTGATACCTTGTCCACGGTAATAGTTTGGATGCTGTTCGTTGGGCTGGCCGTCCTGGCCATCAGGTTTTTGACAAGCAAGCGCCAGCTCGGCCTGAGCGCGGCTCAAAGCTCGAACAGTCCTTCACTGCGTTCCAAGCCGGTCCTTTCCGACGCGGAAGCTAGATTCTTCAGGAGCCTGGAAAGTGCCGTGGACGGGGAGTATCTCATCTGGCCTCAATTGCCTTTGTGGACGTTCATCGAAACCCGCTCCAACGATCCAGGAGCCACAGTCTCCTTTAAGAATAAAATAAATCTTAAACGAGTCGATTTCTGCTTGGTTGATCGCCGAACATGCACAGTATATAAAGCGATCGAGCTGGATGATCGTACCCATCAGCGATTGAAGACACAGCGACGTGACGCTCTTGTAGAAGACGTCCTGAAACAGGCCGGCGTGCCGCTCGTCCGCATTCCGGCAGCAAGCGTCTACAATTCGGAGGCCATCAGGAGACAACTGGGGATGGTCGAAACAAAGGCTGGGAATAAATCAGCCGGCGTTTCTTTGGCGCGATGAACGAAATGAACTGACCACGATGCCAGAAAAACCAGAGCAACCAAACAAACCCGACAGACCAAATAGACCTCCGCACCAGAAAGACCAGAGTGCGCTCTCGCTGTTCCAGCCATTCTCGCAATTCTTGCGCTTGCCACGAGATAGACCAGGCAGACCTTTCCCACCTGTCGATTCCGCCAGCCCCACCTTCAGGATGATTGCTTTCTCTGTGGGAAATGGGTAAACCGTTCCAGCCTAGATGCACTCCACAATACGCCTCATCAGTAAGTAATCGAGACTGCATGAGCCAAACAGTCATCGAAAACCCCGTCATCAATTCTCCCTTTACGGAGCCGTCTCGGCATTTTCGATTTACAGACGAAGGCATCACCGACAACATCATAGAAAAGCGTCGCAGCAGTTCGTACTTCATCCCCATCGCTCGTCCTAAGAAGAACGGCAAGCAACTCGCGTTCGATACGGATTGGACCCAAGACCGAATTGAGGAGAACAAGTTCGTCAATCGGGTCCGAGAGCGGGTGAAGCAATGGCGAGCGGGTGGGTACGTTGGGACCACAACCACGACTCGCCAACTCCTCGATTACTGGAACAACGACCAGAGAGAGCGAAGACTGTTCTTTTGCCAGATTGAGGCCCTTGAAACCGCCGTCTATGTGACCGAAGTAGCGGGTAAGTATGGCGATGCGTGGATTGAAAATACGCTCCGTGACGCAAATGAGACCTCGAACCCTGGTCTCCCACGCATGGCCTTCAAGATGGCGACAGGGTCTGGAAAGACCGTGGTCATGGCCATGCTCATCGCCTGGCAAGCACTCAACAAGTTGGCGAACCCGCAGGATGCCCGCTTTAGCGACACGTTCCTGTTGATTGCCCCCGGCATCACGATCCGCGACCGATTGCGGGTGTTATTGCCCAATGATCCCGACAATTACTACCGGCAGCGGGACATCGTATCATCGGAATCGCTCGCTCGCCTCCAACAAGCGAAGATTCTCATCACTAATTTCCATGCCTTTCTGCTTCGGGAAAAGATTGCGGCCGGCAAATTGACCAAGTCGATTTTGGCAGACGGCCATGCCAGTGCTTTTACCGAGACACCGGACGAAATGGTGCGGCGTGTGCTCCGGGAGTTGGGCAATAAGAAGAACATTATCGTGATCAATGACGAAGCGCACCATTGTTATAGGCGTAAGCCAGATGGTAGCGACGAGAAGCTTGTTGGCGATGAACGGCGTGAAGCCGAGAAGCGGGATCAAGAGGCGAGGGTATGGATATCCGGCATTGAGGCCATCAAAGCCAAGATCGGAGTCAAATCGATCTATGACTTGTCGGCTACACCGTTCTTTTTGCGGGGCTCAGGCTGGCCTGAGGCCACACTGTTTCCGTGGGTCGTGTCCGACTTTTCGCTGATTGATGCCATTGAAGCCGGCATCGTGAAAGTCCCGCGCGTGCCGGTTGCCGACGACTCGATGCAGGGCGAACAGCCTACGTATCGCGACCTCTGGCTGCGCATTCGAGAAAATCTTCCGAAAAAGGGACGCGGCTCCGAGGCAATAGGCGGGGAGCCCAAGCTTCCTAAAGAGTTGCAGGGGGCCTTGCTCAGTCTGTACGGCAATTACGAAAAGTATCACCGACTATGGGAGCAGAATGCCGAGGCTCGTGCGAAGGGGCTGACACCACCCGTCTTTATCGTGGTTTGCAACAATACCAATGTGTCAAAGCTCGTGTTCGATTACATCGCGGGATGGGAAAAACAGATCGGCGACGGAGTTGTGGTTCAAGCCGGCGCATTGCCGCTCTTTCGGAACGACGACGAGCATGGCGGGTGGGTGCAGCGTCCCAAGACCATTCTCGTTGACAGTGAACAGCTCGAATCCGGGGAAGGCATGAGCGACGACTTTAAGAAGATCGCCGCCCGCGAGATCGAAGAGTTCAAGGCCGAATACCGCACCCGCTTCCCCGGTCGTGATGTCGAGGATCTTTCCGACGAGGACTTGTTGCGCGAGGTGATGAACACGGTCGGGAAGTCGGGCCGTTTGGGCGAACATGTGAAGTGCGTCGTCAGTGTCTCCATGCTCACTGAAGGGTGGGATGCGAATACGGTCACGCATGTCCTCGGCGTCCGTGCGTTCGGCACGCAGCTGCTGTGCGAACAGGTCGTAGGGCGTGCATTGAGACGCATGAGCTATGCAACCAACGCGGACGGGCTCTTCAACGCGGAATACGCTGAAGTCTATGGCGTGCCCTTCTCCTTTATACCGACGAGTGGCAGCACTCCCGATCCCAAACCAGGACCGATTCCAACTCGTGTACGAGCGCTGGATGATCGCGTCGAATGCGAGGTGACGTTCCCACGCCTGATGGGCTATCGCTACGAACTGCCCGACGAACGCCTGCGCGTCCGGTTCACCAAGGATTCGATGCTGGCGCTGTCAACCGCCGACATTCCGACTAAGGTGGATAACGCTCCGATTGTGGGTGAGGCTAGCGTGCATACGCTGGACGATCTTAAACGTCGCCGCAAAAACGAAGTCGCGTTTCTCCTGGCCAAGCTCACGTTGGAAAAGTATTTCCGCCAGGACGGAGAAACACGAGCCGATCGGCCAGCCAATCACCGATTCGATGCAGATGTCAAAACGTGGCTGTTTCCCCAATTGCTCGCCATCGCTAAGCGCTGGCTGGACGAATGTGTCACGCTCAAGGACAACACGTTTCCACAACTGCTCCTGCTCATCGAGTTCGCGCACGATGCCGCCGACCGCATCTATAAGGCTATTGTCGGCGCGGATACCGGTAGTCCTGCCTTGAAACCCATCCTTCGCCCGTACGACACCGTCGGCTCAACCCGCTACGTCGATTTCGACACGATCCGCTCCGTCTATCCAACCAAGTCGGACAAATGCCATGTCTCGCATGTGGTCGCCGATACCGGCTCCTGGGAGCAGAAGATGGCACAGGCTTTAGAGGAGATGGACGAGGTCTTGCGCTATGTGAAGAATCACAGTTTGGGTTTCACCATCCCATACACACTCAACGGCGAAGAGCATCCGTATATCCCTGACTTTATCTCGGTCCTCAATGATGGGCACGGGATAGCTGACCCGCTCAATCTGATTGTCGAGGTTACAGGCGAAAAGAAGAAGGATAAGGAAGCGAAGGTCAGTACGGCGCGTTCGTTATGGGTAGCGGCGGTGAACAATCACGGCGGGTTCGGGCGCTGGGCCTTCATCGAGGTCACCGATCCGTGGGACGCACAGAGCTGTATTCGGAGGTTCGTCGAAGAACTGAAAGCGAACGAGCCGGTAGGGGCGAACTAATGGCGAAGCAGACGAAGGGCAAAACGGCCAAGGCCAAACCATCCCGGAGCAAAGCCAAGAAACCGGCCTTAGCCAGGGTCGAGTCCATTAAGCACAAAGACAAGCGGGCAAATATCCCGACCGAGGAACTGCGTGACTTCGTGGCCGACGAAGAGGCCACGCCCAAGACTATGCTCTATACGCGCGATCCCTCGCTCGATCCGCAACTGGTCTGGAAGGGGAAAGACGAGCAGGACCGGCAAGACCTCGCCGTGCCAGTAGTGCCGATCTATATCCAGGAAAAGATTCAGCCTCAGGCCATCATCGAAGACCTCCGTGCCCATGCTCCGGCGAAGGATGATCGAGTGGCCGAAGAACTTGCGGCCTATCAAACGCAGCTCTTCGCCGACTTTAATGGCTTGCCAGAAGATTTCGACGACCGTGTGGACTTTTATCATCACGAGGGCCACTGGTCGAATCGCATGATCCTCGGCGATTCCCTGCTCGTGATGACGTCGCTGGCTGAGAAGGAAGGCCTCAAAGGCAAGGTGCAGTGCATCTACCTTGACCCACCCTATGGAATTAAGTTTGGGTCCAACTGGCAGGTGAGCACACGCAAGCGTGACGTGAAAGATGGCAAGGCCGAAGATGCCACTCGACAGCCGGAGCAGATTCGGGCCTTCCGCGATACCTGGAAGCTCGGCATTCATTCCTACCTGGCCTATCTGCGAGACCGGCTCACAGTAGCGCGGGAATTGCTGACGGAGACCGGCAGCATTTTTGTTCAGATCGGGGATGAGAATGTGCATTTAGTTCGGTGTGTCATGGATGAGGTATTCGGCAGCGATAATTTTGTCTCGCTTATTACCTTTAAAAAAACAACAGCGCAGACCAGTGACAAAATAGCGGGTGCTACGGATTACATTTTAAGTTATGCCAAATTGTTCGAAGAGATGAAATACCGACAACTCTATCGACTTAAAGAAATCGGTGGTATCGGTGGCGACGAGTATCAGTATCTTATGGAGTGTGATGGAACTACTCGGCGGCTTACGGAAGAGGAGTTGGCGTTTCCTGAGAGCATCGGTTCCAGTTCGCGGGCATATAGCCTCGATAACCTATCATCCCAACGTCCACCAGGGAGTTTTCCGATAGTATTTCAGGGGGAGGTCTACACGCCCCGCACTGGCTACTGGAAAACAGGTAATGTTGGAATGGAGCGGCTTATTAAGGCGTCACGTGTTGTAAAGACCGGAACAATCATAAAATATCGGCGATTCTTTGACGATTTTTCGGCTATGCCATATGCGAATTATTGGGAGGATACGAGCAGCGGGGCTAGCAAGAGCGATCCCAAGGTGTACGTGGTTCAAACCAGCGCTCGAGTCATAGAACGTTGCATCCTCATGGCCACCGACCCTGGTGACTTAGTACTCGACCCGACATGCGGCTCAGGTACGACAGCCTATGTGGCGGAACAATGGGGAAGGCGGTGGATCACGTGCGACACATCCCGCGTTGCTCTGGCGCTCGCCCGCACCAGACTCGTGGCGGCCAAGTATCCCTACTATCTGTTGGCCGACTCTTGCGAAGGTTTGAATAGAGAAGCCGAGGTCATAGGAAAGCTTCCGCCGGACTACAAGACGGATCTCGACATCAAGAAGGGCTTTGTCTATAAGCGCGTGCCGCATGTGACGCTGAAGTCCATTGCGAACAACGACGAAATTGATGCGATTCACGGCAATTATCAACCGAAGCAGGATGCGGCGCGCGAGAAATTGAATGGGGCACTAAGGAAGCAATGGGAAGAATGGCAGGTGCCCCGAGAAGCCGATGCTAAATGGACCATTGAAGCAAAAGTCAGCCACAAAGAATTTTGGCAGCTAAAGAAAGAGCGGCTAGCGGCGATTGATGCGAGTATCGCTCGACGTGCCGACACCGAGATGCTCTACAACCAGCCGTACGAAGACAAAAAACGAGTCCGCGTGAGTGGACCGTTCACGGTCGAAAGCCTGTCACCCCACCGTGTCTTGGCCACTGCCGACGATAACTTGGACGGGGCCGTTTCCCAAAAGGAGGCTCAACTTCAGCAGGATTTCGGGACCATGATCCTAGAGAATCTCAAGAAGGCTGGCGTGCAGAACACCCGCAAGCAAGAACGGTTGGTCTTCGATACGCTGGAAGCCTATGCCGGTACCTGGGTCAACGCGCAAGGGACCTACCGCGACAGCGATGGCAAGCAGAAACGGGTGGCCGTGTCCCTCGGGCCTGAACATGGGACGGTCGGGCCGCAGCAGGTGAAGGAAGCGGCGAAGGAAGCGGTCCAAGGGCTCGGCTTCGACCTGCTGATCGTTTGCGGATTTTCCTTCGACCCTCATGTGACCGAAGAGGTCAAACGCTACGGCAAGCTCACGGTCCTGCCGGCTCGCATGAATCCCGATCTCGCTATGGGCAATGAGCTGCTGAAGAAAACCGGGGCCGGCAATCTCTTCACGGTCTTTGGCGAGCCTGACATTGGCCCACTCGATAAGAAGACCGGCAAGCTCAAAGCCCAATCGGACGGACGCTACGAGATTGAGATTAAAGGGCTGGACATCTACGACCCCACGACCGGCGAGATCCGTAATTCCTCCACGGACGATATCGCCTGCTGGTTTATCGACACCGACTACAACGGCGAAAGCTTCTTCGTCCGCCACGCGTACTTCATTGGCGCCGACGAACCGTACGAAAAACTGAAACGTGCCCTGCGTGCCGAGATCGATGAAGCCGCTTGGTCTAGCATCAACAGCACGAAGAGCCGTCCTTTTCCCAAACCCAAGACCGGCAAAATCGCCATCAAAGTCATCAACCACTACGGCGACGAAGTGCTGAAGGTCTTTCAACTGTGATCTCGCTCTTTTTTTCCTATTCTCATAAAGACGAATCGTTCCGAGACGAGTTAGAAATCCATTTGGCTATGATGAAGCGTGAAGGGCTCATCGAGGCTTGGCATGACCGACGTATAGATGCCGGAGCGCGACTGCATGAAGAAATTAGTGATCACCTCGAATCTGCAAAAGTTATTCTGTTGCTCATAAGCCCATATTTCTTAGCATCCGATTATTGTTACGACCGTGAGATGGTACGGGCGTTGGAACGGCATGAGAAAGGCGAGGCAGTTGTGATTCCCGTCATAGTACATCCGTGCGATTGGAAGAATTCAGCATTTAGTCATCTCAGGGCTACGCCGTCAGACGGAAAGCCCATATCCAAGTTTCCAAACCATCATGATGCGTACCTGGCAGTAGTAAAAGATGTACGAAAGGCGATTGCAAAGATGGAGCCTTCTTCGGGTAGACAGAAACCTTTGCCTTCGGCGCGACAGCCAGCAGTGTCTTCCGGGATCCCTTCCGGAAAGCGAAGCAGTAACCTTCGCCTTAAACGAGAGTTCACGGATCACGAGAAAGACACGTTCCTTGATAGCACTTTTGAATTTATTTCGAACTACTTTGAGAATTCACTTCATGAACTAAAGTCAAGAAACAAGGGGATTGATCTTCGGTTCAAGCGAGATGCCCATAGATTCACTGCCGCTGTTTACCGCAACGGCTCAAAGGAATGCTCCTGCCGGATTTGGCTCGCTGATAGGGAGCACTTCTCAGGTGGGATAGCGTATTCTGCAGATGAAGCCGGTTCTGGGTTTAACGAATCATTGAATGTGGAAGACAATGGCTACTCTCTCTTCCTTAGGCCATTAATGAGCTGGCGAAGCTCTGACGCAGATAAAGAACTAACGCAAGAAGGAGCAGCAGAACATCTTTGGTCATTGTTCGTTGAGAGGCTGCAATGAGAGGCGCTGCATGATTTCGCGAGAAGGATTGGATTTAATATGAATGGCGCCTTAGATTGGCATGCGGCGGTCCATATCTTGAACTGTGGACAATTCAGTAAATTGTCCCCCAAAGTATCTTCGGGTCATCCATGGTACCAGCCGTAATGAGAAGCTTCTCTTGGAAGATTTGACTGAGGGGCCATGACACGCAAACGGCACACGAAGGAACAGATCACTGCAGTGCTTAAGGACGTGCAAGCGGGCATCGGTGTCCACGAGATCTGTCGGACGCCGATCAGTCACGCGACCCCCAAGACTAAATGACATGGCTGATCGGGCGAGAACCGGAGCCGAATTGAAGGGAAAACAAAGGGGTCGGGAGTCTTTGTTTTGGCAACCGATACACGGCTTCTGACGGTTAATGGGAAAGCGGTGTCAGGAACTGTTTCAAGGCTTAAAAGACCATTAATATGGCTAAGGAGGAAGAAAAGGGGACAGGCTACTTTACCTTGCCGAAAGACACCTAGTTCGGGTACCTTACCGCTCTCATGCCACGCATTCCACGCGGACAAGTAGCGGGTCATGCCTACCATGTGCTGAACCGTGGAAATGGCGGCGGAACAGTCTTCCACAAAGATGGCGACTACTCTGCGTTCCTTCACTTGCTGGTTTCCGCCAAGGCGAAGTTTCCCGTCAGAGTGCTTGCTCTCTGTCTCATGCCGAATCACTTTCATCTCGTCGTCCAACCCGAGACTGAGGCGGCTCTCAGCTCCTTCATGCAGTGGTGGATGACCAGCCATGTGCGACGGTATCATCAGCATTACAAAAGTCATGGGCATGTCTGGCAAGGCCGGTACAAAAGCTTTCCGATTCAACAAGACGGGCATCTGATCACTGTACTGCGGTATGTGCTACGGAATCCGGTCCGCTCCGGTCTCTGCGCGAGAGTCATGGACTGGCCGTGGTCCAGCCTCCGCTGGGCACACCTCAGTGATCCGCTGCCTGTGGAGCCGCCGCATGACTGGATGGAGTGGATTGATCAGCCCCTGTTCGATCATGAGCTCACGATGCTGCGGACCTGCCTCAATCGGCAGCGGCCATTCGGATCGGAGGACTGGCAAGCCGCCATTGCAGCTACGCACGGTCTCGAATCGACTCTGCGGAAACGCGGTCGGCCATCAAAGGTGATGGAAAAGTAGCCTGTCCCCTTTGTGAATGCTGTCCCCTTTGTGAATGCCCCTTTGTGAAGGCAAGTGGAACTGTGGTTCGCCAAGCGAATGCGATGTGATTGCGCGAGGCATCTTCAGGTTCGTCAAGGACCTCGCCCGAAACCTCATGCGCTACATCAGTCACTACACCCCTAAGACCGTGAAGTGGAGATACTGTGACCCGTCTCGACGGATGGGTTCGCAATCCATTGTTACAGGCCACTAGGGAAGGTGATAGTTACTTCATTGAGTCACGACTGCCAAGCTTCAAGAGGTTGAGAGTCACAATGAGGAGGATGAATCGATGCCTGATTCAATGACAAGAATAAAACAACATAGCGATAGTCAAGAGGCTCAGGAGCACAGCGAGGGCACGGTTGCCCGCACTATCGAGGAGCAGACGGCGAAGTTGCCTTCAGACGTGTGGTTATGGGCAGCGTTTGCCGCGATCGGCGTTTCAATGATCTTCCACTTTCAGGGAAAAAGAGAAAACGGTTTGTTTGTCGGACAGTGGGTAGCCCCGTTCATGCTTTTGGGCGTGTACAATAAGCTTGTCAAAATCGCGGGGTCTGATCGAACATCTTAGCGTCGACTCTAGGTGGGAGCGAAGTAAATGTCACAGTAGAGAAAAAAAGGGGACAGGCTAATTTACCTTGCCGAAGACACCTAGTTCGGGAACCTTACCGCTCACATGCCTCGCATTCCCCGCGGACAAGTCCCCGGCCACGCCTACCATGTGCTGAACCGTGGCAATGGCGGCGCCACGGTGTTTCACAAAGACGGGGACTACGCCGCGTTTCTCAATTTGCACCACTAGAGCCCGCCTGAGTAGTAGACGCCAGTTCTTTCTGCTCCTTGTCACACCTGAGACCGGGGCCTCTTCCCTTCGTCTGCTCACCTCCAGCCAAATAGACAACCAAAGGGAACGGAGGCTTCATCCTCCGTAGACGAGGGCACACCCCAGTCTCGCCTGAAAGAAACCTCAGGTAAAAAGCTTATTGGCATCGGGTTCCGACTGTTTGTCTCGCCGAGTGCCATTCCACACGATGCATCCCGGTAATGATCAGGCGCAGGCTTGGATGGCTGTTGCCTGTGCTCTCTGCGCTCACGCGACGTGATACCGGATGATTGTGTAACCATCTCGTGGTTCGCTCAGCTGGCGCGGGTTGAGATCTGGATATTGATCACTCGACTATTCGGAGGGTCGACTCATGGATGAACGCATCCCCATCACCGCGGCGGCATCCTATGCCGAGAGCAGAGCCGAGGATGATGACGGCACAATCAGCCCTGCTGGCGTGGCAGAAGAGATCTGGCAGGCGCTCAGGCGGAAAGCCGCGGGTGCGAGTGATGTCCCACCTCTCGGCCTCGTCGTGCAGGGCGGCGGGATGCGAGGGGTCTATTCCTTGGCCGTGTTAGCGGCCTTCGAGGAGATGGGCTGGACCCGTTGCTTCGATCACATCGCGGGGGCGTCCGCTGGCGCCATGAACGGCGTTCATTTCATCACAGGCCAGGCCCGCTACGGCGTCGAGACGTATATCGACTATCTGAGCAACCGGAAGTTCATCGATTTCTTCCGCCTGGGGAAGCTCATGGACCTGGACTACATGGCCAAACAAAGGGGGCGGGAGTCATTGTTTCCTAGATAGAATTTTGCAGGCGTCTCGGCCGGAAAGAACGCGAAGCTTACCCATGCGGCGCCGCTTCGAAGCGCGTGATAAAAACTTCGGTATGAAGGCGGCGTTTGATTTCTGCCGCATCCGCAGATTCCAGGAACAACTCGACCGCTTCTTTTAGATTGTGTGTCGCCCCCTCAATCGTCGCACCCTGGCTGGCCACGTCCAGCTCGGGGCAGAGCGCCACATACAGGTCGCCCTCTTTTTCGACAATGGCCGTATAGCTGTTTTTCGTCATGGATCTGTATCTTTCAGTTCCGCGTCGGAAATGCTTGTGCCGTATAGCCAACCCCTTATGAGATGTCACTCAAGCTGGCCACACCGGTCGGTCACACACTGGGCTCGGTCTTGCAATCGAACATTCGCTGAAGCAGACTTCCCGCCATGGCATGCCCGCTTCGTCTTGAGTTCTCCGGAGCCGTCTATCACCTCACAGTCGCAGGCCAAACAAAGGGGTCGGGAGTCATTGTTTTGGGACCGTCGCTGAACCCGATCAATGAACTGCACTCCACCAAGCCGTTCCAGCCGCTCAATTGCTAAGCGACGACCAGCATTCTCCTTAAGCACTATCGAAGATTCTGGTTTCACTGTGCTAATCTCTGGCCCCTCATACTTATCCTAGAGGCGCGCCTTGTCTATAGGCTCCTTCTCCGACATATGAAAATCGCATGAGCATTCTGTTCCCACATGGCAGTGAAACAATTTTGTGGAGGTAGTTTGTGGAAATCAGCAAGAAGCCTTGGCCGATCTTATCTGTCTGCGGCATCAAAAAGCGGATTGACACGAATCCTGATTTTCAGCGACCAGCGGTGTGGAGTCGGTCTCAAAAGCAATTATTGATAGATACAATTCTGAGAGGGTACGACGTTCCTAAGCTTTACTGGCGAAAGATCGCCTCTAATCCTGACAAATATGATGTGGTCGATGGTCAGCAAAGATTACGCGCAATTTTTGAATATCAGAATGGAGAATTCCCTCTTGGCAAGGATTGCGACCCAATAGATGACAATCCAAGTAAGCTGAAATATCAAGATCTACCTGATGACTTACGTCTTAAATTCGATACGTATAGTCTTGATGTCATCGTGCTTAATGCCACGGGAGAAGAAGAGGTCCGAGAGATGTTTCTCCGGCTCCAGAACGGCACAACTCTTAAAGCGCAAGAACGGCGGAATGCAATGCCAGGAAACATGCGAGCCTTCGTAAAGCAGCTCGGTGCCCACCCGTTTTTTAAGAATTGTGGGTTCTCTGATTCACGGTTTACGTTCGATCATGTTGCCGCTCAACTGACGGCAATCGAATTGAACGGCGGACCGTGCAATGTCAAGAATTCAAACCTTAATTCAATGTATGAAGAACAAGTTGCGTTCGATGCCGCATCTCCCAAGGCTAAGAAGATCAAGAAGGTTCTCGACTACCTCTTGGAAACCTTTTCTGAGAAAACTCCAGAACTGGAACGCTACAGTGTGATGTCTTTGTATTCCCTTATTTCCCACTGCATGGAAAAGTATGTCATGCAAGGGCGCCAACAAGAGTTATATAAGTGGTTCATCGATTTTGAAGCAAAGCGGGCAACTGAGGAAAAACTTCCAGAGGATCAACGCGATTCTGAATTCTTATCCTATAAAGAGCGAACAAGCCATAGCACTGATGCTCAAGATTCACTTGAATGGCGACAAGAGTTCCTTTTGCGTAAGTTCTTCGAGCAGGTAACGGACATTCAGCCCAAGGATAATCAACGTCTATTTTCACATGAGCAGCGCCTAGCTATTTTTAGGAGGGACCTAGGTCTTTGTAAAGTGAAGGCTAAATGTGATGGTGTTAAATGCGAATGGGATGCATGGGAGGCTGACCACATTACTGCGTGGTCAAGAGGCGGAAAGACAACTGTTGCGAACGGTCAAGTGGCATGCTTGCCCTGTAATTCCTCTAAAGGGGCGCGATAACCACTATGTGTCAGTCCTGAATAGCTGGCTGGTTTATTAAGGAGGCAATTATGGCACAAGGGCGTCCGAGTAAGTGGGCCAGTATGAGCATTAATCAGGCAATCTGGCTCGACAAAACTGGAATGTCAGTTGTCGTATGGGACAAGTGGGGAAAGAAACGCCAAGGTACGCTTGTGGTCTCCATTGGCGGCCTTCGCTGGTATCCCAACAAGAGTAGGAAGCCGGCGCATCTCATCAAATGGGACAAACTCAGTAATGTGTAGGGTGCATAAATCGGCTGATCTTGTCCATGAATCACCTGGATGTGTGGCTGGCATAGCAATAGGGATTAAGGACCCCAAGGGCAAAGCGGTGCACCGCATATTGTGTATTGCTTTCCTAATGCTTGCTGGATAACAGTGCCATGTTGTTCTAGCTGTGGCGCGGGGATGATTGGTAGGTGATGTTTCAAACCTTGTGTGGAGGCGACCGTGCCAGATAGTGATGTAGATTCATGGGATTGGAGTCACTATCTTACGAAGGTCAGAGCAGAATGTGATGAAAGTAACAGGGCGACGTTAGTTCGACGGTTAGCTGTAATTAACCACGTTCAAGCGATATTCCGGCAGTATGGCACTTTTCAGCAAATGCCAAAAGATATGCGATATAGCGTTGCGGGAACCGTAAGAGGCCAAGAAAATAACGAAGTTAATTTCGGCTGGTTTGGTGGCATGTATGGCGCTAGACGCTTTCTAAGTGCCGTTTGCCAAAACAACAAACATTTATCCACAGCGCTACATATTATCCCTATAGAAGGAGAGGTTCGGCGGGAACAGTATAACGCCTACATAACGGAATTGAGCCGAGCCTTTCCTCAGGGAGGGCTTGGCATAGCTACCGCCACTCGTCTTCTCGCAATGAAAAGACCAGACACATTTTTGTGTGTTAGTAAATACAATCTAAGGAAGACTTGCGACGCTTTAGGATTATCCCAAACCATAGGTTATGAAACGTATTGGGATTCTATTATTGCTTTAATTAAGGATTCGCCTTGGTGGAACGCAGATAGGCCAGCAGAAGGCGAAGGCCGGTTAATCTGGGACGCTCGAAGCGCATTCCTGGATGCGATATTTTTTGATTGGGACCTCCGATGAGGAAATCGCCCTGGGGTCATTCAATCAAATAACTTGGGGAAAACAAAGGGGTCGGGAGTCTTTGTTTTGGCAACCGATACACGGCTTCTGACGGTTAATGGGAAAACGGTGTCAGGAACTGTTTCAAGGCTTAAAAAACCATTAATATGGCTAAGCGCCCCTTAAAACTTGTCATCCACATCGACGCGCTCGGGTAGGGCCGGTGGATTCAAGAGCAAGCGAACACTGGCCGCCATCATTCCGAAAGATCGCCAGATTTTCCGTGTTGTGTTCGAGAAGCTTCCCTGCGCCCCCAGATGCGGATGGACGGGGAGTCGTGACGGTGAGACGGCTTCCGAGTGCGAACATCCGCTGGAGAAAAGCTCGGCGAGTCTCCCCACTCTGGCTCACCAGATAGACCAAATCGACCAAACAAACCAGATAGACCATTTAGTTGGCCCGGGCTTTTCTCCGCCGGCGAAAGCGAGTATGCTCCTTCCCGCCGCGCCCATCATCCGCCAACCAGAGGGCTCCCACATGGCGAATCAGGAATGCATCCGGATCTTCGATTCTCAAGGCGAAGCCTACAAGCAGGCGTTCCAAACGTTCCTCGATCACACGGATCA
>CBDIWP010000077.1:0-85997 GCA_965285945.1 uncultured bacterium
CCGCCGCGCCCATCATCCGCCAACCAGAGGGCTCCCACATGGCGAATCAGGAATGCATCCGGATCTTCGATTCTCAAGGCGAAGCCTACAAGCAGGCGTTCCAAACGTTCCTCGATCACACGGATCAGAAGCGCAACGCGAAGCGCTGGCTGCAGAACGTGGTGAATGACTTACCCGAGCGGTCCGTCTTCATCGACGCGGGAGCCGGCAACGGCGAAGTCACCAAGGCATTCTCGAGCGCGTTCGGCCGCACCGTCGCCATCGAGCCGAATGCCTATCTCTTGAACCAGCTCCAAGCGGCGATTCCGGACGCAGAGGCTATCGGCAAACCGATCATGGCTGCACAGCCCACCGTCCAGGGCGATTTCATCCTCTGTTCGCATACCCTCTATTACATTCCCGCCGACCAATGGCTTGGGCACCTCGAACGGCTCGTCTCCTGGATGTCGCCGACCGGCGTCACCATCGTGGTGCTCCAACATCGGGAAAGCGGCTGCATGAACATGGTGCATCATTTCTTCGGCCACCGGTTCGAACTTCGCCGGAACGCCGAGGCTTTTCAAGCCAAGCACGGCGACCGCTACGAGGTTCAGACCACGCTCGATCCGGCGCATGTGGACACTCCCGACCAGGCCTCCGCCTATGCCGTCGCCGAGTTCATGCTCAATCTGCTGACCATCGACCACGCCCCAACGCGCCAGGATGTCGAGGCCTACGTCCAGGCGCATTTCGCGTCCCCGGACGGAACCTACCGAATACCCGTGCATCAGGATTTTCTCATGATCCGCCCACGAGGAAAAACCTCCACGGTCTGAGCCGCTTCGATTCACCACGATTAGAGGGGCCGAGAGGAAGGCTGGGGTGTCAAGACTCGAATGCCGTGCGGGCGATGCCACTCTGTCGGATGATTGAAAGCAGTGTTCCGATGGCGAGCTCCGGGTGATCAGGAATCGGGACAAGTAACTGTGCCGGAGTCGGTTCGACGCTGCATGACCACATGGCTACCACGGCGCCTGACTTCATGGAAGCCGTGTTCTCCAAGAATCTTGCAGGCGTCCCGGCCGGAAGGAACGCGAAGCTTACCCATGCGGCGCCGCTTCGAAGCGCGTGATAAAAACTTCGGTATGAAGCCGGCGTTTAATTTCCGCCGTATCCGCAGATTCCAGGAACAATTCGACGGCTTCTTTCAGATTGCTGGTCGCCCCCTCAATTGTCGCTCCCTGGCTGGCCACGTCCAGTTCGGGGCAGAGCGCCACATAAAGGTCGCCCTCTTTCTCGACAATGGCCGTATAGCTGTTCTTCGTCATGGATCTGCGCCTTTCAGTTCAGAGTCGGAATTACTTGCGCAGTATAGCCAACCCCTTATGAGATGTCACTCAAGCTTGCTCGGTCTCATCTGCGATCATCATGTCTTGCAATCGCACATTGATGAAGGCCATCGCTTGTGTTGACGCAGTTGGGGAGTGGCATGAGGAAAGAAAAGGGGACTACGTTACCTTGCGGTACGCACCTAGTTCGGCTACGTGGTGGATGACCAGCCACCTCCGGCGCTATCATCAGGATCACGACTCTCTGAGAGAAATCGATAGGTGCGGTCGGAGGCCCTGAACAGGAGCAGCCTATGAAGATGATCACGATTATCTGTCGTGAGAAATTAGAGCGCGAAATGGTTCAGCTCCTCAACACGCTTGGAGTCCAAGGCTACACCATGATGTCCGGCCTGGGCGGCAAAGGTCTGACGGGTACTGTCTCAGAGCATGGCTGGATCGAGCGCAACATGAAGTTCCTTGTCGTGCTCGATGAGGAGCAGGCGACGTCGTTGGCGAGCGCCGTCAAAGAGCTGTATGTGAAGTTACTCGAACAACAATCCGGTCAGGAGGTGTCGCTCAAGGTGTTTTCGGTGCCCTGCGACGTGATTCTCTAAGACTCTCCCTGTGTACAGGCGACGGACGCAGCTCTTAGCTCATTCATGCAGTGGTGGATGACGGACAAAGCAATTTACGGACAAGTGACTTGAAGATTTGCTCAGGCGAGGGTTTCCCGCATGCCAGGATTGCAGGAAGTCTTTTCGCAAAGAGCGCGCCATTTCTAGCCACCTCAGGTGAGCAATGCGCGGAACCATTACGATTGCGACGCTGAAAGATTTCCTCGCTGCATTTAATGCCCATGATCTCGATGCGATCATGCAGTTCTTCTCCGATGACTGTGAATTGTGCATGCCCCGAGGCACAGAGCCCTGGGGCACCCGCTACGTCGGCAAGCCGGCAGTGCGAGAGGGCCTCGCCACTCGGTTTGCGGGCATGCCCGACGTCCACTATGGTGAGGATAGGCACTGGGTGGCTGGCAACGTTGGCATCTCGACCTGGTTGCTCACCGGCACTACCAAGACAGGCAAGCACATTCGTGTTCATGGCACCGATCATCTAGAGTTTCGTAACGGTAAGATCATCAAGAAGGACTCCTACTGGAAGATTGTCGAGAAGTGAGCGGGCAGCCGCCAAACGAGTTTATGTACCGTCTCAGGAGAACGGTGACTGTAGGACCAAGTGGTTGTCCGGATCATAAGGAACTGGACCGGGAACGCGCGCCCGACAGAAGTACGTCGATCAGGCCTTCTGTTCTAAGCCATGGCAGGCTGGACATTATGTGTATGCGGGACTACCATGTGCGACAATCCTTTGATGAGAGATGGTCATGAGTGAATTAATCTTTGTGGTTGAAGAGGCACCTGAGGGCGGGTACATCGCGCGCGCACTTGGGCAGTCTATCTTTACAGAAGCCGATACGTTGGCGGAATTGCCGGAGAAAGTTCGTGAGGCGGTTCGTTGTCACTTTGAGGAGGGCAAGGCTCCCAAAATCGTCCGCCTTCACCACGTTCGTGAGGAAGTTATCGCCGTATGAGGCTTCCTCGCGATCTGTCGGGGAGCGATCTCGCTCAGGCCCTTCGCGCGCTCGGCTACTCGGTGACGCGCCAAACCGGTAGCCATCTTCGGTTGTCTACCCATGAGCATGGCGAACATCATCTCACGATTCCTCAGCATACGCCGCTTCGTATTGGCACCCTCTCAGCCATTCTCGTCGATGTAGCCACGCATTTTGGTCTAACCCGTGAACAGCTACTTAAAAGACTGTTTCGCTAGGGAGATGTTTACCATGTTACGAGTCGGGGGAACGCTCGGCAGTCCATCGTGGACGATGACCGCGCCCGCTCGCAGTGGGTCGCCTTGCTCGCCCATGTCGTTGATCGTTACAGGAAGAAAAGGGGACAGCAACTGTCTTCAAAATCAAGCATGGTGAACCAGCGTAGGATTCCAGGGAGTTCGATGTTTGAGTATGGCATTGACGATCGTCAGTAGCTTGCGCATGGTCGAGTAGAGAGGCGAAGTCCGCGTACCTGGCGCGGGTTGACCACGACGACCGGCAGCCCAGCCAGCGCCAACGCGCTGGTCAGCGGAAGCTCAATCCCGCCGGTGGCTTCCAGCACGACCAACGTTGGCGTGACGGCGTGCAACCGTTCGATGAGCTGTGCCAAACCGTGCTCGCCAAAGAGAAACACTACTTTGCGGCATCGGATACCTCCTTGCTCTGGCTGTGTCCTGGCTTTAAGACATGTGCAATAAACTCATAGGTGCGATAGAGCCGTGTGCTATTGATGGAACAGACATGTCCTCCCATCCACCAGACACCTGTTAGGTTCTTACGTACATCGCCACTCCGAATGTACGCCCTGCGCACTGCGAGCACTTCCTTGGTTTGCAGATCGAGAACAATTAGCTCACTCCCTGCAATACCGAGTGCTCGATCATGGGGACGCGTGATCCCACGCCATGTGTATCCGTACCGACTTTGTGAATTCACCGCATACTCTTTTTCCAAAGTTTTAAGAATTCGTCCGTCATAACCAAAATATCGTTGAGTTTTCATTCCTGGTGGGGAAGCAGCGATCACTGAATGGTCAACATATTGCTCCCTCCATGGAGGCTCACGCCTATCAGTTATGGGCATTTCAATAAACTTGAACCGATTGGGATGAACGAACCCAGTCCCAGGCTCTATTGCTTCCCAGTTCTCGTACCCATACGGATCCTCCAGCGCATACAAATGGCTGAGTTCATCATCCGTCGCTTTCTTCCGCGGCCGCATCATGTAGAGGCCTTCTACATTGTCCACCGTCTTGTAGAGGAACTCCCCAGCTTCCGTATTACACAGATGCTCGAAGTATTGTTCCTGTGTCATGCCAGGTTTGTAGCCGCTGTCCTCTGGCACGGGGTTGGGAATCTTGATGGAATGCGCAAAGCGGCCTTCTTCTGTGGCAAGTGGATCAGCCGGCTTCAGTTTCGCTACCCCTCCGCAGACTTCGCCCGGGTCGAGCTTTCGTTTGGCACAGGCTGCTTCAATTTCTTTGAGCGCCTTTCGAAAGCGTTCTCCCGGCGTCTCGGCCCATGACACGCAAGCAGAGAGGAGTCCCGCAAGAAGACCAGCCATCAGAACTGTAAACACGCGCTTCTTCATGCTGCCATCCCTTGAGTCCAAGTCTCCGTAGTTTTAAACAATGAGATAATTGTCGGATTCCATGGCGCCGATGAACCATGTACTCAAGTCATCGAAGCGGCACTCCCTTAAGTCAGTTCATGCCTGCGGCACTTTGGTCTTCAGCACCTTTCGGGCGCTTTCAGCACCGCTGACTGGCAGCCGTGCCGGGTTGAGCAGTCCAACTTGAACCAAGACGCTGGCCTGATCCCAATAGATGTGCTCGTGGGAAATCTTCCCGCCCTTGAACCCTACAACAACAGCCACAGCTACCTCGACCTTCTTGCCCGTCGGCGGTACTCCGGGAAGCAGCCAGTCAACAGCCTTGGTGTGCGTGAAACTGATTGCCACTTCTTCCACGATTTGATCAGTTCCAACGGTACGGGAAACGGTCACCATCTTGACATCCGGCGGAAAAAATTTCCCCACGAGATGATTGCGGTAAAACTCTCGAACACCTTTCCAGCCGATCCCTCCCATATTCACCGGTATGTTATGGAGGTGGGGATCGTCGGTCATGGTCGCCATCGTGGTATCGAGGTCCCCGTCCATCTCCGCTTTCACATGGCGCTCGAACAGTTGGACCATAGCCTGTTGAGTTGCCGATAAATGATTGCTCACGGTGCGTATCCTTTCATTGACCCTTTGGCGAAGAGTTGCCTGTGTATGGCCGGCTGACGGACAACCTGCAGAACGTGTACGCACCTATGCAGATTCGTGTTTCCATCAGTCTCATGACCTTCTAGAGATCGCACTACTCACAAGTCATTCTCTGCTGTGGAAGCTTCCTGCTATGCGGTAAGCCGCGTAACGTGGCCCTTCGTTCGAGTTCTCGTATGGTTATATTTGATCGTTCACAAAAGTCAAAAGCATAGTACTTCTTGGCTTCTGATGGCGCGGCTCATGGAGCGGTAGGGAAAGGAGCGCGGGAAACGTCATGCAGGCAATACGAATGGAAGGGTGATTGCGTTTGTTTCTTTGAAAGCGAACTGGTTCATGCTTAAGTAAGTGTCCATATCTAAAGACGGGGAGACACACCAGCATGAAGGCATTCATTACCCGGGAGATGCCAGCGACAGATGAGCTGTTGAATACCATTGTCCACCTTCCGACCAGCAGTTTGCCCGAGATAGTCGAAAAAGGATTTTGCGAGCAACTGACCGACAGAGATTTCATGCGTATTGCGGTGTTGCTGGCGAAGAAAGGATATGGTGAAGGGGGCTGCCCGATCGGCGGTGTAATCATAAGCAATGAGACCCGTCAGATCCTAGGCAAAGGGCACAACACGCTTGTCCAAGAAAACCACCCTTACAATCACGGCGAAACCTCCGCGATAAGAGATGCGGGTCGTCGGGACTTCAGTCAAACGACTATATTCACGACATTAAGCCCCTGTGATATCTGTGCGACGTTGATTTATATGCGCCAGTTCAACAGGGTTGTGGTGGGTGATGTGACAAGTGCTTCGGGCAACGAAGACATGCTCCGACAAAAAGGTATTCGTGTAGACATCCTGGAAGATCCCGAAGGGATTGCGCTCTATGCCAAATACCGCGCAGAGAAACCGGAGCAGGACATGGAAGATTGGAAGGGCCTGGCGGCGGTGCGACGATCGGATGCGTCGAATCGGGATAGCGCAGGACAGGATGTGAGTCGCGAAGAAACAAGCGACAGGCTACTTTAGGTTTCTCCCAAAGCCAAGTTTCCCATCAAAGTGCTCGGCTCTGTCTCATGCCCAATCACTTTCATCTCGTCATACAGCCCGAGACAGAGGCGGCTCTCAGCTTGTTCATGCAGTAGTGCTCTTATGGTTCCAGGTCATGGGTGTATGGCATGCCCAACCATCATGCCAATGCTGACTTTTCCGGTCGGCAATTTGGCCCCCTCGGGCCATAGTGAAAAGATGATCCCGTCGGTCTTGGCAACCGTGTCCGCGAACTCCTTGGCCTTATCGGGAGGCATATCCAGTACCTTGACGTTCCCTATGACACCCTCCACGGAATGATCATGCCAAACCTTTTTCCAAACCTTTTTGGGAAGCACCTTCTCGTCGCGAGTCACAGTCTTGGCGACAATGTACTCCACACCGATGAGTTTCGCGTTGTTGTCTTCCGTCTCGTAGAGAAGACACTCAATAAACGGCTCAGGAGAGACGATCTTGCAATAGTGATGGAATGGCCCCCGTACCTTTCCATCGATTAGGTGCGGTGCCGTGACGTGGATGACATGGCCGTCCGCGGGAGTCGCTTTCGCGGCAGCTTCCGGTGCAGCTGGCGAGGCAGGAGGGGATTCTTGCGCTTGTGAAAGCCCAGCCGCGATTGCAAGGACGAAACACGAGCTTAGAGAACCCAGTGTCTTTATCATGGGACCCTCCTTTCCTAAGACAAGTTCCTCCAGCTTACGAAAACAACAGAAGAGAGGCAAATGCCGGTAGCTCGGTTGGCGGATGTCCAGCCACGTTCGAATCGACGTTGCGGAAGCGCGGGCGCCCATCGAAGTGCTGTCCCCTTGTGAAGTCCGCACTCTCACTGAAGAAAGAATGCGCTTCGACTATACGCTCACCCCGATACTCAACGGTTTCGTAGTTAATAGGTGGCGGCTACTCAGCCGGCTTGATGTTCAAGGCAGTTGCTGACCCCGACTGGTTGCGTTCGCTGGAGACGTGCGCAGGACTTCGGGATCGGGTGATCCTTGTCGGCTTGCTCTGAAAATACGGATATATATCGGCGGCTCAGGGTCCCGGTTCAGCGAATATGTGTCCCTTTAACGATAAGAGGCCTAATAGAGGACTGGATACTTTCTAGTCACTTGTCGAGCAGCGGCATGATCCCCTTCTCAAGCCATGCATACTCGCCGCGCATAATTCTCTTCGCCAGACTAAAGACCGTGGTGTCTTTCTTGTGCGTCGGGCGGCCTCGCTTCAGGGATGAGCCGGGACTAAGGTGCTCCGTCATATCCTGACAAAGATAATGTACCAAATCAGAGATCCCTGGCAGCGCCCGAGTTTCTCGTCGAGAGGCATACCAGATCGTGGCCGCCATAGGAAAGATGACCAGACTATCGTCCACCAGATCTTGCAGGAGGAGTTGCTTATGGTGGAGGCTCTCCCGATGCCGGAGCGTCGCTATGAGGGTCGACCTTGTTAGCTTGCGCGCGGAAGACTCGATTAGATCAACCCACTGCGCATAATCCTCTCCAAATCGTGCCGAGCCGTGACCGAACTTTGATGCTGGCAGGGATGAACGAAGTGCCATGCGGGCATAGTACAACGGCGCTTTGATCTTTGTGGACAGCGTCCCTTGGAGGAAACCAACCCCCTGTTCAATGTACGGGGCCAGCGATTCGCGCGCCATCCAGACACGGAGGATTTCACTCGTCCCTTCCCAGACCAGGTTGATGCGGGCGTCACGAAGCATCCGCATAACAGGAATGCCTCGTTCCCCACATTTACGCTGTGACTCGACGGTCATGAACCCTCGACCTCCGCGCATTTGGAACAGATCGTTGACCACCGCCCAATACCACTCACTGCCGATGATTTTCGCCGCCGCTGATTCTAGCCGCAGGTCACCTTTCTTGTCCGCCCAGGCCCCGCAATAGGCCATGACCGCTTCCAGCGCCAGCGTGTAGGCCGCGGCACGGCAGATCTTGTCTCCAATCAGTGTGTGCTCCCCGATCGGCTTATTCCATTGAACGCGACTCTTCCCCCACCAGCGCATGAGAGACAGGCACTGCTTCAGGCCCCCAAGACAGGCGGCAGGAAGCGTGAGACGGCCGACGGTGAGAGTGGCCAGCGCAATCCGGAGCCCGTCGTCCTCGTTCCCCAGGCGGTTGTCTGCCGGGACATAGACGTCGGCGAATGTCGGTGCTCCGTTGTAAATCCCTCTCACGCCTTCGAAACGCAAGCGGGTGACGGAGCATCCCGGCCAGTGGGTTTCGACGATAAACGCTCCGTATCGCCTCTGTGCCTGCGAATCTTGCAGCTCTTCTGGTCGATCGACGATGCGCGCGATCACGATCAGCATGGCAGACAGGAATTCGCCGTCCTGCTTGACGGAATTCGTAATAAACATTTTTTCGCCGCTCAGACGGTATGCGACTGTCTTTCCGTGCTCTTTGACGCGGACCGCGTACGTTTCTACTTTGGAAATATCGCAGCCCACGTTCCGTTCCGTGAGTGCAAATCCTGAAATGTCGCCCCGCGCGAGTCTCGGGAGATACTTGGATTTCTGTGCTTCTGTTCCAAAGAGGTGCAGGGGCTCGGGGACGCCGATCGATTGTGCTGCCGATAGCAATACCGTGAGCGAGGCATCAAGGCTTCCGCAGAGGATGGCAACTTGCTGATATTCGTGTTGAGTGAATTCCAGTCCGCCGTAACGTGTGGGAATTTTGATTCCGAACGCCCCGAGTTCAGCCAGCGTCTTGAGGAGCGGCTCAGGCAACTCCCCTTCACTGTCAACTCGTTCGGGATCCAGCGGTATCAAAGCAGTCTTGAATTGTTCAAGGAAATGCAGAGCCGGTGCACTCGTCTTCGGAATGCCAATCGAGGTGAAAAGGTCCCAGCGGACGTCGGCTTCAAACAATCCCGCAAGAAAGCCGGCATAGCGGGCCTTATCACGAGCGGTCTCGGCAACCGCCAGGGATCCCTGAAACAATTCGGGCTGTGCCATAGCGTAACCTCCGTTAGGAAGAATCGCTCCTTGAGAGTCGTTGCCTGCTCGTCACTCTACCACTGTCGTCACCGCATTGTTGGGCGAGATCGTCACGCCGGCCCCCCTCTTTAGGGGCATGTCGCAACGCGAGGCAAACAGATCGACACGGGTGTAAGATGAAGCAGTAAGAGAAAGGGTTCGATGTGATGGCAAGAGCGTCACCGATTGATGCCTGATGAAGGAGCGCACCATGCGCAATGTCGTCATCGTCGACGGATTTCGTACTCCTCTCTGCAAAGAAGGAACAGACTTTCGCGATATTGATGCGGAAGTGCTGGGCGCCTGGGTTGTCCGCGAAATGGTCCAGCGCTGTCATCGCTGGAACCTCCCACTTGAAACAATCGATTGCGTGTTAGGCAGCAATGTGGCGACGCCCATGCACGCGGTCAATCCGACGCGAGTGGCAGCCGTCATGGGCGGCCTCCCTTCGTCTATTCCCGCCGACACGGTCGCCGGAAAGAACTGTGGTTCCGGCGTGACCGCGCTCTACTATGCCGGTTTACGCATCAAGAGCGGAGATGCCGATACGGTGCTCGTCATCGGCATGGAGGCGATGAGCCGTATCCCCATCCTGTACGATCACACACCCGCCGACCTCATCCTCCGGTACGCCAAAGCGAGAGGCATCCGGCAACAAGCCGCCGGTGCGCTTGCCTTGATTCCCACCCTTTTTAACCTCAAGCGATATCCGCCAAGGGTAGGTTTGATGATGGGACTCACGGATCCGATGTGCGATCTCATCATGGGACAGACGGCTGAGAATATTGCAAAAGATCCTTCCCTGGGCATCAGCAAGCAGGATCAGGACGCCTTTGCGATTCGGTCGCACAGCCGTGCCGCTGAGGCTTGGAAGAATGGAGTGTTTGCAGACGAGGTCGTGCCCGTTTATGTTCCAGAAAGGAGTGCCTGCATCGTGCGAGATAACGGGATGCGTGACGATCCCGGGCCGGAGACGTTTCGCCAGGTGAAACCTGTGTTCGATAAGCGTCATGGTTCGGTTACACCGGCCAACTCCTCGCAGATCACGGACGCAGCCGCAGCCATGCTGCTCATGGAAGAGGGCAAGGCCAAGGCTCTCGGTCTGCCGATCATGGGATATGTCAGGGACTACGCAGACACCGGATATGAACCTTCCTGTATGGGACTCGCTCCCGTGGGGGCCATTGCCAAAGTCTTGTCCAAAGGTCGTCTTACGCTCAAGGACTTCGCGGTATTCGAGATTAATGAAGCCTTTGCCTCCGTGGTCTTGGGGATCGTCCGCATCCTGGACTCTTCATCCCTCATGGAACAGAAGTTTGGCCGGTACGGACTGACTGCACGTCTCGGCGAGATCCCGCCCGATGATCTCAACCCGCACGGCGGCGCCATTGCGCTTGGCCACCCGGTCGGCGTCTCCGGTTTGCGCTTGGCTCTGACCTCGTTGTTGGAGTTGAACAGACGGCACGCCGATCGCGCGCTGATCAGCGCCTGCGTCGGCGGTGGACAGGGTGTGGCCATGGTGCTGGAAAGGAGATAGATCGTGTTGAACGATCCAGGGGTGATCGCACGCTCCGATTGTGGCTCGCAACACTTTCATACGGTGCTGATCGAGGGCGGCATCTTGCTGGCAGGATTTGACTATTGCGGAAAGTCCGTAAATGTCCTGAACGATGACAGTATCGAAGGGTGGCGGAAGGTCGTTCAGGAGGTCCTGAAGACCGAGTCGATCAGGGGCGCGGTTCTGGTGAGCTTGAAGGAAGCCAATTTCTGTGCGGGCGCCGATCTGGAACTGATACACCAGGCGCAGAAACTGAGAACACTCGGCCCAATTGACCGGCTCCTGAGGAAAGTACATGAGCTGTTTGACACCATGGCGAGCGCTCAAAAACCGTTTGTAGCGGCTATTGAGGGGGCCTGCCTTGGCGGAGGATTCGAGCTTGCACTGGCGTGCCACTCACGCCTGGCCAGTAACCATCCGAGGACCTGCTTTTCTCTCCCTGAAGTCAGGTTGGGCATCCTTCCAGGTTTTGGCGGAACCCAGCGGCTCCCGCGATTGATCGGCCTGCCCGCTGCTTTGGAGATGATCACGACAGGCAAAAATATCTTTCCCCGGCAAGCCCTGCGGATGGGCCTCATCGATGGCCTGGTCACCTCCGTTCCCTCGAAGACCCGCGTTCTAGAAGACGTACAGAGAGAGGCCCTGGTCCAAGCGGCCATAGAAGAAGCCCGCGCGCGCTGCTCGTGTCCCGCGCGGCGCCGAACAAGACAGCCTTTCTGGAGTCTTCCTGTTGTCCGGACGGTTCTCTCTCGCTACGCGCGCCATCAGGTCACCAAACGAGTCCGCCATTTCTATCCTGCTCCTCTCCGCGCCATTGACGCGGTTGAGCGCGGGATGCGCTTGAGTGTGTTGCAAGCTTCGCTGACGGTCGAGCAGCCCCTCCTTCTTGATCTCATGGCAGGCTCCATCTCGAGTCATCTCGTCGGCTTGTTTCTCAGTGGTGAGGCGCTGAAGCGGACTGCCCCAGCTGCTTCGCCTCTCTCTCGCCTCGGTGTGCTGGGAGCCGGTTTAATGGGTTCGCAAATTGCCGGGCAGCTCGCCGAGATAGGCTGTGCGGTGGTATTGCGTGATGTGTCCTCCGACATCCTCGCGAAGGCGATGGGAAGGATGCATCAGGCTCAAACTGCCCAGCTGAGGAAACGCACCATCCTTCCTTCGGATCTGCGTTACCGAATGCTGCGGGTTGCGCCGACCCTTCGACGTGAGGATCTTGCCGCTCTTCCTCTTGTGATTGAAGCCGTGTCCGAAAAATTGGATGTCAAACGCGCGGTGCTTGCGGAATTTGAAACGGTGGCTTCTCCAGAGGCCATCTTTGCCACGAATACTTCGTCTTACACTTTGACAGAGATAGCCGCATCCGCGCATCACCGGGAACGATGCGTAGGACTTCATTTTTTCAATCCCGTCGCCAGAATGCAGTTGGTCGAAGTGGTGCAAGCACCCTTCACTTCCGAGCGGGCCCTCGCGCAAGCCTGCAGCCTCGCCAGGCGGCTGGGCAAGTTTCCACTGGTGGTCCATGACGGACCCGGGTTCCTTGTGAACAGGATTTTGTCACGCTATCTGGCAGAGGCCGTCATCATGGTGGGAGAAGGCATTTCCATACAGAGGATTGACACTGTCGCCAAGAGCTTCGGGATGGCGGTGGACAGCGGACATCTTATGGGCCCGCTGGAGCTCCTCGATCTGATCGGGCTTCCGGTCGCTGTGCACGTCCTGACCGCTTTGGCCGTCTTGGGACCTCGCATCGAGTCCCGTGATGCGCTATTGCGGGAATTTCTGCCTGACAATAAGCCGCCGCTGACATTTTGGAAAGCCGGCAAAGAGAATCCCCAGGCTCTCGCCGCGGTCTCGAAGTACCGTCGCGCATTCCCTTCAGAAGCAGGTGTCTCCATTTCCGACGACATCATTCAGAAACGTCTCTTTCTTCCAATGGTCGATGAAGGAGTGCGCTGTCTGGGCGACAGGATCGTCGCATATCCGTGGCACGTTGATTTTGCGCTGACCTATGGGATCGGATTCCCCGCATTCCGAGGGGGGGTTCTCAGCTGGGCCCGACAGACTATATCCCCCCGACAGATCGACGAGGATCTAGCGGCACTCGCAGCCAAATACGGGAAACGCTTCGAGCCCTATCCGGGCCTCGTGAACGGAGAGTGGTAGCGCCAAGAAGGCTTGAGCCACCTTGCCAGAAACGGAGGCAGTCATGGCTGAACAACCATGGTTCCCGCATTACCCGGCGGGAGTTCCCCGCGAGCTCCCGCTTCCTCCTGAAACGCTCTCGGCGATGTTTTCCAGGAGCGCACAGCGATTCTCCCGTCGGCCAGCTCTCTATTTTTTCGGCAAGACCCTCTCGTATCAGGAGTGCCATTCCCTCGTGGAGCGATTCGCCTGCGGCCTCGCGGCCTTGGGAATTCGAAAGGGTGATCGTGTGGGGCTCTGCCTGCCGAATTGTCCGCAGGCCGTCATCGCTTACCATGGCGTGTTGAGAGCCGGGGGCATCGTGGTGGCCTGCAACCCGACCTACACGCAGCACGAGCTGTCTCACCAGCTGAGTGACGCGGGCGCGCGCGCCATCGTGGTGCTCGACATGATGTACACGAAGATCCAGCCGCTCGATCTGGAGTTGATGATCGTCACGCGCATCACCGATTTCATGACCACCATCGCGAAGTATCTCTATCACCATCGAAACGGCCACCCGACACCCGAGATTGCAGCCAGGGATACGACCCTGTGGTTCGACGATGTTCTGGAACGCGTGACCCCCATTTCGCCGGAGCGGCTCCCGCTTCTCTCACCGGACGATATCGCGCTTCTCCAATACACGGGTGGCACAACAGGAGTGTCAAAAGGGGCGGAACTGCGGCACTGCAATCTGACGGCCAACGTTCGGCAACTCATCAGCTGGTTCTCTCCAGCCGAACGGGTCGAGAGTTTTCTTGCGGCCCTTCCGCTCTTTCACGTCTTCGGAATGACGGTGACACAGAATATCTGCTTGGCCGTTGGAGGATGCATGGTGCTGGTTCCCGATCCCCGGAACATGCCGGTCCTGCTGACGCTGCTTCGCAAAAAGAAGCCCACTGTGATCACGATGGTGCCCGCGCTCGTTCAGAAACTCTTGGAGCATTGTGAGGCCAAGGATCTCGAAGGGGCGAGGTTTTGCATTTGCGGAGGGGCTGCGCTCTCCTATGAGCTGCTTAAACAATTCAAAGAACGGACCAACCATCTGATAGTGGAAGGATACGGCCTCTCCGAAGCTGCGCCCGTGACGCATTGCAACATTCCGCGCGGACTCACAGTAAAACGTTCCATCGGGTTGCCCATCTCGAATACCGAGGCAAAGGTCGTGGACGCCGGAGGTTGTGATGTCCCGGTCGGAGGGGTCGGTGAACTGTGGGTGCGTGGTCCACAAGTCATGCAGCGTTACTGGAACAATGAGGAGGAGACTGCAAAGGCCGTCATGCCCGGCGGTTGGCTGGCCACAGGAGACATGGCTCGCATGGATGAAGATGGCTTCTTCTACATTGTGGATCGGAAGAAGGACATGATCCTCTCCACCTCAGGGTTCAATGTGTACCCTTCCGAGATCGAGCGGGTACTTCTCCTTCATCTGCAGGTAAAAGAAGCCGCTGTCATCGGTGTGCCGCGCCGTGACGGTAGCGAATCCATCAAGGCATGTGTGGTTCCGGCCAGTAATGCACTATCCGCCGAGGAGCTCGTGGCCCACTGCCGCCGATACCTGGCTCCCTACAAGGTTCCCACGAAGATTGAATTCCGTGCTGAACTCCCTCGAACGACTCTAGGCAAGATTCTTCACAGGGTGTTGCGCGCGGAAGAGAAGGACCGGGCGCTCTCTCACCAATCGAACGTGTCGTGAGCGTCACCGCGACGGGGAGCGGGAAACTTGAAGATGCCGAGGAATGCAGGAAAGCTCGCCGACGTATCGCGCGATCGCCAAGGCCGCCGAGAGTCCCGGCGATTCGATGCCGACCAAATTGATCAGCGGAGGGTCTTCACAGTCTGTCGCAATGACGAAGTCGTGCTTGCGCCCGTCACTCGTCTGCAGGCGCGGGCGGATGCCGGAATAGGCCCATTGAAGGTCGCGTTCCTCGAGGACCGGCAGAAACTTTTGCAACGCCTCGATGAATATCGAGGGCGCCGTCTTGTGCGACGTATAGTCCATTTTGTCCGTAATTGGCACTGCGTTCGGCCCTACGAAGAGCTGCCCGTTCGGGCGTGGACTGAAATGAATCCCTTTGCCGATCGCCTGTGGAGGCAGGGCCGGGTACACCAGCCGCCCGATGAGTTTCTTCTTCTCCGCGGTCACCACTTCGTAGTATTCGCCGCGAAGCGGAGAGAGGGCATACCGTCTTGTGCGGAGGGCGAGGGCAGCAATCTCATCGGCATGGAGGCCGGCCGCATTAATCAAACAGGCAGCGCGGACCGTCCGCCGGTCAGTCGTGACGCGGTATGTGGCGCCGTCTGCGGCAATGCCGATGACTTGATGGTTACACGCAAATGTCACCCCCATCGATTCTGCGTCGGATCTCAGGGATTGCACGAAGGCGGGGGCGTCAATAACTGAAACGGTTGGAATGACAATTCCGCAGCAAGCCCGGAGATGTGGCTCCCAGACCCGCAGACGGGACGGCGGCATGAACAATACACGGGTGCGAGTCTTCCACGCGTTGAACCAAAGCCGACGGAGCGATGACGCCTCACGCCAGAGCCCTCGACGGACATCGTCCCATGCGATGGCGATCACCATTCCGGTCTTGAGCAGCGGAATTCCGTGTTCCGATGCGTATGAGACGGCCAGAGTGCTCCCTTCTCGGGCTAATCGTTCCTTGAGTGAAAAAGGCAGTTCATGGATTCCACTGTGGAGTACGCCGCTATTTCTTTTGCTGGTTTCTTCTCCGACTCCTGCATGCTGCTCCAGGACAATGATGCGGAGCGGTTTGCCCCAACGCTTGCGGGCCAGTTCTCGAGCGCACGCGCATCCGACCACGCCGCCGCCGACTATGCCGATATCATACGATTGCACAGTGTCGAGCCTTCACATTGCGGTCTCGGGACGACCGGCCATGGAGCTGTGGGTGAATCCCTACGAGGAGCGGCATGTCCGATTCTGTCGCGCATAAATACGGAAATATTCTCTTTGTGTTTTGCGGCGGCGGCTGCAAAGCCGTCATTCAGGCCGTTGCCGCCGCGGAACTGGTTCGGGCAGGTTTCAATCCGACTCACATTCTGAGTTCGTCCGCCGGAACCTGTAACGCCCTTCCGCTCGTGGAAACCCCCGGCATCGACGGTGCGGAGAAGACGCTTCGCATCTGGGAAGACTATATCACCTCTCCCGAAGCAATCTATGATATCCATCCGCCACTCCGGGAGAAATTGGCGCGTCTCTTAGGGGTTGTTCCGCAGGTGACCCACGGCTCGGGGTCGAGCGGAGCGATCTTCTATGATGTCAGGAGAGCCATCAGGTTCCTCCCCCTGGTCATGTCTTTGTGCACGCGCATGCCGTTTCGTGCAGCGGGCCGTACGGTCAGCTTCGTGTTTCGCCTCATGGATACGTTTGAGTCCCCGCATAAGTTTCTTCGGCGGCTCGTGCAGGCGCCGGAAATTCAAGAAGTGTTCGACGAGGTGGACCGGTACTTTGAACTGAAGACGTTGAAGGCGTTCCTTGATCCATTCCCGCTCTTGGCCAAACTAGGCGAACAGATCGATCTGCACAAGGTGCTTACAAGCCCCATTGTCTGGCATGTCTTAGCCGAGCGGTATGAAGACGGAGCGACGGCGGTCTTTTCCAATAAGGATCTCGCGGTGGCGATCGATGGAAGTGAAGACCCGCGAAGCCTGAAGGCCAAACACGATCTCTTTTTTAAACACATTCGCGCATCCATGGCGCTGTACCCTTTGTTCGAAATGGTCGACATCAACGGCTATCGATACCTGGATGCCGATCTGGCCAATCCCCTTCCGGTCGAGGAAGCGTTCAGCCTTGGATGCGATACCGTGTTCATGTTCCTTAATGTTCCCCCCAAAAGCGTTCGTGTCGAGCCGAACCCTTTGCGCGACCTTCTGGAGTTGAACGACTTGCTGCGCTTGAACGAGCGGTACATCCACTACCGCGTCAAGGAAGCGCAGGTGAAGGCCAAAGAATCGGGGGTCAATCTCTTTGTCATCCGTCCAGAGGAGATTCCTCCCGGACTCGGGCTCCTGCAGATCGATAGCAAAGTCATAGAATTTGTGAAGAACCACGAGCCAAAACGTATGAAGGCATACCTCGCCAATTTGGATGCCCATAATCTTCGACTGGCGCCGCCGATTGGGTAACCGCGGCTGCCTGTGTCTCTACAGTTTCGTGCGGGAGAGATGATGCGGCAGGTGTTGAGCCTCGGCGATCGCGGGGCTGCGGGCCGCGCTCCGGAAAACACCTTGGCCGCGATTCAAAAAGGGATCGGTCTTGGAGTCGACCTTGTGGAGATCGATGTGCGGCGCACGGCGGATGATGGCTGGTCGTCCTTCATGAGCGCCCGGTGAACCGGACGACCAGCGGGAAGGGACGGATCGATCAGTTGTGTTTACGGAGGGGAAAAGGTTGAAGGGGGTTCTACCCCGTTTCCACGGACAGTTGAGTTAAGAGTTTCTCTCCCCGGTGCTGCATCTCTTTCATGACGCTTCTACTGCAACCGCCGATACGCCGCTGCGACCAGCCGGCATGCTCCTGCCGGGCATGCCGCCTCTCAGTCGGTCAACATACTGCAGCAAGTATGCCTCCCTCCTTCGTGGCTGCGCTTGCCCGTCTCGCCAGGCCTCTCGGCGGTTTCGTCGCGAACCGTCATAAATAATGTGGCCAAGAGTTTTTGCTAGCTACCGATGAATACAGGTTCTGTGGCAAAAATGTAGCTCCTTTCGAGGGAAGGTCGCTGCCGTCGCCTAGCAAACACCTGGATCCTGCCGTGCACGACCCGAGGGACGGATGGATCATGACTGCCGGTTCGTCTGGGTGCCGGAGGCGATTCTTACGATAAGTGCTTCTCTTAGAGCCTCCAAGAAGCTCTGGCTATCCAATGCACTTCGTGCCTCCGTGTGCTCGTCGGATTGCATTAGCGGTTTGGTCTGTTGATTGCACAAAAAGAGGCTATCATGGACCTCACAGAAAGGACGGTGCGATGAGCGGTCAGCAAGCAGTCCAAACCACCAGGCACTCCGACTCAGCGAACTGTGAGAGTCGAGGCTGGCGCCTGGTCATGACCCGGGATTTTGGCTTGCTCTGGTGGGGGCAAGTCACCTCTCAAATCGGCGAAGGCCTCAATAAAGTCGCGCTGCTGTGGTTCGTCTATGAGCTCACCGGCTCGGCGATGATGATTGCGACCGTGGGGCTGCTCCAGACCGTTCCCCCCTTGCTCTTCGGTCCGCTTATCGGCGTCTATCTTGATCGTCTCCGAAAGAAACCGGTCATGGTCTGGGTGGATCTGATTCGCACCCTGTTGACGCTCCTCATCCCGGCGTTGTACGGACTCGGCCTTCTGCGACTCGAAGGGCTCTTTGTGTTGATTTTTTTGAACTCGATGGTGTCCACGGTGTTTGGGCCGGCATTGGTGTCGAGCGTGCCATGGCTGGTTCATCGATCCGAACTCGTCCCGGCCAATGCCCTCATTCAGGGGACGAACAATATCGGTCTCCTGTTGGGGCCGGCTGCGAGCGGGATTTTGATTGCCCTCATCGGAGCGCAACATGTTCTCTACGTGAATGCGGCGACCTTCTTCGTCTCCGCGCTGTGTCTGATGCCGATCCGGAGCCCGGAGACCGTACGGCAGGAATCCACAAGCGCGGCGGCGTCGGGATCGGTGGTCCGCGATCTGGCTGTGGGATTCCGCTTCGTGTTCAGCGACCGCTCGACCGTCTTCATGTTGGTGACCATTTCGGCCCTCTTCAACCTGGGCGCAAGTGCCTTTGTCTTCGTCTTGCCCGTGTACGCCAAGGAATCACTGCAGGTAGGGCCGGTCGAACTCGGCTGGCTCTGGTCTGCCCTGGGAGCCGGGATGCTCATGGCGTCCTCGTGGCTGGCCGTGAGACGGAAGAGCGATGTGCAGAGCCGCATGCAAATTCTCGTCAGGGGCACGACCATGGGCGGACTGTCGCTCTGCACCCTCAGCGTCCTAAAGTCCCCGATGATCGCGGCGGCACTGGTCCTGCTCGTGGGAGCGGGAGCCGCCGTGCTCAATCCCGTGGTGTGGGCCCTGCTGCAGGAGGTCACGCCCTCGCACTTGATGGGTCGAGTGTTCACGACGTTCAGCACTGGTTCGATGGCGGCCGCGATGGTCGGCATGTCGGGATTCGGTTGGATGGCGGATGCGATCGGGCCAGCGCAAAGCCTCATCGGTCTCGGCCTCGTGCTCCTGCTGACCGCTCTTGTGGCCACTCACTTTGCCCGCCAAGCGCCACATCGGGAGATGGCGTAACTTGCCGAACCATCTTCATAGCCCTTCCCAACGCCCTCTGCTGTCTCTAACGGAGTCGGGCAGTGCGCGCATTGACCGAGCACGTTTCAATGGAATTCCGCGCTTTCTCTTTGTCCCTCTTGCCGCATAAGGCGGGTGGTCGCCTCGCTGGGACTTGCGATGGGTGCAGGGGCCTATCGCTGCGGTCGCCTCAGGCGATGGCGAGCACTGTTTGAAGGTCCGTTCGGACGCAGTCCAGAACGGAGCGAGTTGCGGAGCCAAGCAACGATAGGGCCATGCGGTTTCACCCATCGCCGGAGCAGGAGGCGACCAGGTAACTCGCCGAACATATTAATGGTCCCTCCAAGCTCGCTCGTGCTGTCTCTAAGGGAGTAGGCAGGCTGTGCTCGACTGCGCGCATTGACCGAGCACCGCCCCTGATGTCGCGGCTCTATAAAGCCCTGGTGCGCGGTCAGCGAGCAAGAAGCACAGCCTGGCTACTCCCGCTCCCCTCTGTCATTCACCCCCGGAACTCGGTATGGTGATTTAGGGTGCATCAAAATGGGAGCATAGGTCTGTGGAGCTGAGCCATGACCAGCGTGCCGCGGTCCAACCGCCACCCCTGGACGTCGGTGTCGCGGCCATCCGTGCGCCCGTCACAAAGAACCGATGGCTGCTCACGCGTGATTTCAGCCTGATCTGGTGGAGTCAGGTGCTGTCGCAAGTGGCCGACGGGGTCAGTCGATTAGCCCTCCTCTGGTTCGTCTACGCCGTGACGGGATCGGCGCTGAAAACCAGCGTCGTCGGCTTGCTGCAGACGCTCCCGCCCATTGTCTTGGGGCCGTTCATCGGCGTGACGGTCGATCGACTGCCCAAGAAGGCGATTTTGATCATCACCGATGTCGCCCGCGGGATCCTGATCGGATTGATTCCCTGCGTGCTCTCGATTGAAGTCTTCACGGTCGACATGCTGTACCTCCTGGTGTTCCTCTATGGCATCGCGACGGCGATGTTCGTGCCCACCCTGTCCTCTTCCGTTCCGTTCTTGGTCGACCGGCCCCGATTCGTCGCGGCCAACGCGCTGCTGCAGAGTACCACGAGTATCGGCATCATCATCGGGCCCGTGCTGAGCGGTCTTGGCATCGCCTTTTCCGGCTCACAGGAGGTCCTGTGTGCGAATGCGATGATTTATTTCGCGTCGGCGCTCTGTCTCCTGCCCATCCGACTTCCCCGGAGCCGGTGGTCGTACCCGCACGCCGGCTGGGTCGCGGCGACGTTCCAGGACCTGGGGGAAGGGATCCGGTATGCACTGATCTCGCAACGGACTATTCTGATTGTGATTCTGCTGGCCTCCGTCTACACATTCGGGGCCGGTGCCTTCACGACCTTGTTCCCGGTCTTTGGAAAGAAGATGCTGGCGTTGGGCCCGGTCGAGGTGGGCTATCTCTGGTCCTGGCTCGGCATCGGCTTGTTCCTGGTCTCACTGATGCTCGTGTCGTTGACGCGATGGGACCCTCGCCGGCGCATCCAACTCGTGTCGGCCTCCAGCGTCATCGGTGGAGCTGCGCTCGGCGGGCTCGCCTGGACAGAGAGCCTGACGGTCGCGACCGTGCTGGTGGCCATCATTGGGATGGGATTCGGAACATGGACGCCCATCGCCTGGGGCATGATCCAGGAGTTCTCGCCGGCTCAGATGGTCGGGCGAGTCATGGCCACCTATACCGCGATCGCGACGGCAACGTCGCTGGCCGGCATGTTCTTTTTTGGATGGATGACGGAGCTGGCCGGCGAGCATGCCAGCGTGCTTGGGATGGGGTGCGTGTTTGTGTTCTTGGGTATTGTGGCAGCGTGGTGTAGTCGCCGGATCACGGCTGCGAACGTCCGCCTTGCAGTCGACGACAACGGGAGGGCGGCGCTACTTGCGCAGCTTCCTGAGAGAGGCGGCTAAGGCGAACATCGTGCTGCCGGCATGGGGGGTAGTGCCGAGTCCGATCGGACAGCCGTGATGTTGACGGTCTGTGCCACTCAGGAAACGTATCGCTATCCCGGTTTGTACACAAGTCGATAGGGGAGAAGTCTACCCTGTCGCGCTTGGGCTAAAGAAAAGCTCGCAGGTTTCGTGCGATTGGAAGCAAGATAGACCACGCAGATCACTACACCAGACAGACCGTTTCCCCTCTGTCGCTTCCGCCAGTCCGACCCTTCGGATGATTGCATTCTTGAGCAGAAGTCGGTACAGCCTTTGCAGCGTGTCAGCGTCCATCCAACACTCACTGCGACCTAGAAGCGGTCGGGCTGGGACAACACATTCTATTCGCGTGGTAATTGATTTGGACCCGGGGAACAGACAAGAGAGGAGCCAACATGAAGTCAGGATGGATGGTACTTGGTTTGTGTCTCGTGACAGCGCTCGGCGGATGCGGAGGAGGAAGGGCCGAGATTAAAGAAGACCGGCTGACTGTCGGCAAAGTTCAGGGCGAGATAAAGGTCGGAATGGCTGCTTCCGAAGTCGCAGAGATCCTCGGATCACCAAATATCGTCACGACCGATGAGAAACGACGAGAGGTCTGGATATACGACAAGGTATCGACTGACCGGGTTGATACGAGTAGTTCGTCGTTCGGAAGTCTGATCATTCTGGGGGCCAGCTCACGGGACAGGTCGAGCTCCCAGCGGCAGCGCACGCTTACCATCATCATCAAGTATGACGAAGAGAAGAAGGTCCGCGACTTTGCCTACAACGCTACGCAGTTTTAGCAGGCTGTTGAAAAGGTCCGCCAGCCGCTTCCACACTGGCATAGTGGTTCTTCACCATGCTGCTAGCGCACGACGGCTCGCGTCCTGCCTGCTGCTGTGCCTCGGGTTCGCCGGATGCGCGACGACGGAACCAGCCGAGTTCTTTCAGCTCACGCCGGAGAGCCATCAGCAGCGCGCCATGCAGACGCGGATGTTCGAGACCGGCAACGAGGCAGAACTTCTGTCGGCGTCGGCGGCGGTCCTGCAAGATCTCGGGTTTCAGGTGGAGGAAAGCGTCAAGGAGGTCGGGTTTTTGCGCGCCACCAAAGAACGGAGCGCGCGGGAGTACGGGCAGGACATCCGGCGCGGGCTCGTCGGCCTCATCACGGCGCCGCTCGTGTTGTTCCGAGCCGGCCCGATCATTCTGCCGGTGGATATCCATCAGAAGATCGCCGCCTCGCTCATCGCCCGCCCGCTGAACCCGGCAGGCACCCGCCACGAGGTGCGCATCACGTTTTATCGGGCCGTGTGGCAAGGCGGAGGCGCGGCCGGCGAGAACTCGATCCCGCCGGGGAACCAATACATGGAGATGCTGCGGGATCCGGTCCTGTACCAGCAATTTTTTGCCAAACTGTCGAAGGCGGTCTTCCTCGAAGCCTTCACACTGTAAGACGAGGGATCATGGCGACATGGGTTAGGGCCGGCTTGGGGAGCATGGTTATTGTAGTGCTGGGCCTCGCAGGCTGCGCGGCGCCCGGGCCGAGCCAGGATTTGCTCGCCCCGACGGAAGCGCAATTGAAGATGCGCAGCGTCCAGACGCGCACCTTCGAGATCAAGGACCGCGCCGCCGCCATCCGCGGCATCATCGCGGCTCTGCAAGACCTCGGCTTCATCATCGAGCGGGCGAACGAATCGCTCGGCCTCGTAACGGCGGCGCGCTTTGCCGAGCCCAACTACTACGACGTCGTGAGCATCACGGTCACCGTCCGCGAAGAGAATCCCGGGCATCTTTTGGTGCGCGCCAACGCCATCTATAACAACAAGCCCATCATGGACGCGAAGATCTACCAAAACTTTTTCGCCACGCTGGAGCGGTCGCTCTTCGTCACCACGTCCTAAGCCATGACACGCAGCGCTCGTACACGCAGAGCCGGCCGGATCACCTTGCTGCTCGGGGTGGCCCTCCTGCTCCCGGGCTGTCCCACGCCGTACGAAATGCGCCACGACAATCAGTGGGATGCACGGGACCAGATCTGGTTATCGGAACAAAGCCAGGTCAAGCTGCGGGCGGCCCAAAGTCGCGTCTTCGAGACGACCGACCGCCGGCGTCTGTTGCGGGCGGTCATCGATACGATGCAGGACTTGGATTTCAAGATCGAGGTCTTGGATCAGGAATTGGGCCTCGTGTCGGGAAAGAAATTCGTCGACAATGAAGACCTCGTCTGGATCGACCCCGCCTATCTCCTCTATCAGCCCGATACGCTGCTCTTTCTCACGCGTAACTACCGTTCGTGGGGGCCCTTTCATCATCGGAACAATCTGGTCCGCTTCACAGTGACCGTCCGGCCCCGCGGCGAGTCGCAGTTCGTCGTCCGCGCCAGCGCGCAGTTCTACCTTCGGGCCGTCGAAGACCCGCTGCCATACCAGCGTTTCTTCCGTACGTTGGAACAAGCCGTCTTCCTGAACAGCCAAGCGGTTGAGTAGCCGCCCAGGGAGCAGGAAGATGAGATGACGATCAAGGTCGAATCACGCCACTGTGCCGCCTGGTCGCAGACCAAGAAGGCTGTTCTTTGAGGCCGCGCGCACTCTTATGTGCCCTGCCACGGGCAGGTGCGCAAGAAATGTCTGTCACAGGTCGCCGGGCTGGTGACGCCAGATCGCCGGTGAATCGCGGCGGCCCTCGTCAGGCGGCGTCTCGCACCGCCTCGAAATCCTCATCCGAGGGAATGATCTGGCCGGCCGGCGTTCGGTCCAGTCGTGACAGGATCTCCTCCTCGGTGGCGCCAGGCCCCGCCGCGGTCCGTGCACGCGCGAGCGCGCGCGCCTGGGCCAGGTGGTACAGGCGCGCCCGCCGGGTCGTCTCCAGGTCTACGGTCTCTTCCGGTGTTCTTGGGTTCTGGTTCGTCATGGTCGCTCCTTTCCTGGGCTCATCGGGGTAATATCCCGCTCGTACTTAACGCCCGCGCCAGGGCTGAGGGAGAGGCGCTCCATTGAGAGCGCTCCAGCGCGGTGAGTCGGCCTCCTCTTCTAACATTATACTCGTTTCGTAGCATCATGCCGCCAGTGCATCACTGGTTCCTCTTCACTGTTTTGCCCGCGTCTCCCTGCCAGAGACCTTGCCTATCATGTCCTGAACCATCGTGTTGGACGGCTCCCGCTCCATCTGACCGCTTGACCCCCATGCGCCATTGCGCGTAGCGTAGATCTGGGCGGTGAATCTCGCTGCTGCCTGTTGACCCGTCCTTCTTCCCGTTCGCCGGATGAAAGGGGGTACGACGATGAAACCCTTCCTCTCCTTCTCCGAGTCGCTCCACAGTGATCGACGCCAAGCCTTCTATGATCAACACAGGACCATCGCCCATGTGATGCAATGGGTGCTGGTACTGCTGCCGCTCGCGGGCTTGTGGGCGCGCAATCTTGTCGGCGGCGTGCTGGGCCTGACGCTCTTCCTCCTGTGCTACTACCTGATGCCCTACGCATGGGTTGCCACGCACCACCAGCACCAAGATCGCGCCACGAGTAGCAGGAGTGAGCAGTGATGTGGATGCGGGCGTGACGGTCTCACCCGGCACCTGCTGACGATGGGCGAGCGGCACCGGGCGGGCGGTATGATCAATTGGCGGACGGCGCGGAGCGGCTCGCCGGCCGGCCGGCTCTGAGCGTTTGGAAATTGTGGCGCTTTAGATTGAGAGTCAGGGAGACACCACGGCGCCACACAGCAGTGCTCCCCCAACGATCCCTTGGGTTCCTCCGGTGTGGAGGTGAGCCATGACTCCCATGATTGATTTCGACAAAGTCACCACGGTGCTCCTGCTGCATGGCGAGTGGTATGAGGTCGACCCCGGGACGTTCACATCCATTCCCGCCGCAAACTTTTTATCCGGTCATTCGAAAAGCAATGCCTATGCGTGGAAAAGTCACGGGGCGAGTTTAGCCTGCCCGTGCAGCGCGCTCGTGCTCGTCCGATATTCAATCTGAAGGCGTCTCTTCTGAGTTCCAGAAGTGTGTAGCAATGACCGTGAGGAGATCTTTATGAGAAGGCATGTGCTCTACGTAGGGGGTCTGTCGCGCGCTACTGATGACGATCAATTGAAAGATATCTTTGCGATGTGCGGCTTAGTGCCGTGGGCCCACGTTGTACGGCATCCGACAGGCCAATCAGCGGGATACGGCTTCGTGGAGATGGGCTCGGCAACGCAGGCACTACGCGCCGTGGTGGAGTTGGATGGTTCCCTGTTCGGTGACGGTTATCTGGAAGTGTACATGACCCCTTCAGGCGTGCATCGTTTTGAACAGGAACAGGCGCGCCAGGCCGACGCCTAGCAGCCTTGGCTGCTGGAAGTACACAGCGAGCAGGGTAGCCCATTCTAAGGGCACACAAACCTATAGCCTTGCTGTAGGGGTAGTCCCAGTTCTGTTCCATCCCGTGCCTATGAGTCTACTTCCTTTGTCCGGGTGTTGGGCCGCGGATTGCTCCTCCATTTCTTGCTCCGTCATAGCAGACGAATCGCTGACCGTAGGGATTGCAATCCTTGCTCTGTGCTTGAGAAGACGGCCAATTGATATGGGTGGACAATCAGGAGGAAACACTGACTGGACCCATTGATCGATGGGAGGCTCGAGACAAATGTCTAGCGACAGGGCCCAGTGCATGAAGCTGAACTGCGCCGCTTGCCGCACGTCCAACAAGAACGCCTGCTGCACCGAAATCGGCAGGCTCGTCCTCCTGCCGGAAACGTCTCTAACCGCAGCGACGTCCAGATTATGGATGTTGTTCCTCTGGGTCTTAACACTGTCCGGTGCAGGGACAAGGCAGGCACACAGGGCGGCGCGGCCTACCAGGCGGAGGTCAACATGGAGCAAGCTCCACGGATCGGACCGGTTTATGTTTTGAACATGGTGCGGCGCCAATGGGCGGTCACTCAGCGGAAGCAGAGTGAATTGATCTTTGTGGTTGAAGAGGCACCGGAGGGCGGGTACATCGCGCGCGCACCAGGGCAGTCTATATTTACAGAAGCCGATACGCTGGCGGAATTGCCGGAGAAAGTCCGTGAGGCGGTTCGTTGTCACTTTGAGGAGGGCAAGACTCCCAATGTCGTCCGCCTTCACCGTTCGTGAGGAAGTTATCGCCGTATGAGGCTTCCCGCGATCTGTCGGGGAGCGATGTCGCTCAGGCCCTTCGTGCGCTCGGTCACTCGGTGACGCGCCAAACCGGTAGCCACCTACTATCATGTCCCGAACCGTCGTGGCGGACGCTCTGCTATTCGAGGAGTGTTATTCACGACCCGCGCTATTGTATTTGCCAGCCTTACCTTCCTTCTATAACGCTGCAAGTTGGTCCTTTATGCCCTAGAGAAGAGGGGCTCCATGCCTGGGGGAACCCCCAGGCATGCTTTCGCTTCTACTCGTGTAATTGACTACAAGCTTTTGCGAAGGATGTGCACTGGATGAGATGGGGACGGTTGGTCGAGCAGGTCGTCACAAGGGGGAGATTGGCACATGCACGGGAAAGCCGTTATGACCGCAGTCAGTCTGTGCGCGCTGATGGCCGGTTGCGTAAGCGGGTGTGCGCCGAACATTTCCTCCTTAGATCCCGACACCGGGCCGGAGCGCATGCTGGTCAACGTGCGTGGCGGCACGTTCTTGTCTTCACTCTATTGGGACGCGGGGAGCGCCGGTGAACAACGCCTGTCGGGAGGCTTGTTGGGTGCCTACTTCTTTACGGTGCCCCCGAGTGCGCCGTTAGGACCGCATCAGGTCCAGCTCGAGCGGGGGAGCACGCGGGGGAATCAACAATCGTTCACAGTCACGGCGGCGGTCCCGTTCACCACGCCGCGCTTAGATCGCGTCAGCATTGTGTTTGCAGACTTTCAGACCGCGGGTGAGGTGAACACCTGGCTGTATGTGCAGGGTGCGGATATCGATGCCAACGCCCAGGTGCTTATCAACAACACCGTCGTGCCGACGGTCGCGCATAAGGGCATCCAGAATACTCTCCTGGGTGTGACTCCGCAGAGCCTCGCCAATCCGATCTATCATTACCTCGCGCTGATCGCCGGTCCGGGCCCGCAAGCCATCGGGAGTACGTTGACCGTTAAGATCCGGAATGCCGACGGGCAGGAGTCGAGCACGGTGGCCTATCGGTTGCCGGACAATGCGGCGACGCTGGACAGCGATGGCGATGATATCCCGGATGTCTGGGAGGTGAACGGGTATGACGCCGATGGAGACGGCGTGAGTGATATCGATTTGAAGGCGCTGGGTGCGCATCCCTTGCGGCCTGATCTGTTTCTGGAGGTCGATGTCATGCAAAGCCTGACGAACAATCCGGGCGCTGCCGTCTGGAATGCCTTGACGGCGGCCTTTGCCAATGCGCCGATCATCAATCCCATCACGAACAATGGGGTCAGCCTGCACCTGGATACGAGCGGCATTGTTCCGTTCTGGCAGACCATTGATTTTGGCGGGACCGAGACGGCGACGCATCGACGGTTTAATACGCTCAAAGGGGCCAATTTCAATGATGCGATCCGGGGCCGGATATATCACTACTGCATCTGGGCCAACATGCGGGCGAACGGGAGCAGCGGCATTAGCGACGTGGACTGGGTCAACGGGGGAGATGACTGCATTGTGAGCTTTGACGATTTTTCCGCATCCTTCCAAACCGCCCAAAGCATGGCCGAAACGATCATGCACGAGTTCGGGCATAACTTGAATCAGCGTCATGGCGGAAGTACGCATACGACCAACAATCCCGCCTACAGCAGCGTGATGAGCTACAGTTGGCAGTTGCGCAGCGGCCGCACCGATGCCTTCCGGCGCCAGAATCCGATTTATGCCCCATTCTATTACGGAACCAATGCGGCGGTGGAAGCGGGCGGGGCGATCCCGGCGGGCTGGACCGGGGTCACCATCGAGTATTCGGAAGGGATGGGTCGGTCCCTGGTGGAAAGTGCTTTGAGTGAACCGACCGGCTTATACAATAACAACGCCGTGGACTGGAATCTGGACGGCGATAATACGGATGCGAGCGCGAGTCGGGATATCAATGGGGACGGCGACACCACCGACACCGTCACAGATTATCCGAACTGGGCTAATCTCGTTTTTCGCGGTCCGCGCAGTAACGGCACCAATTGACCGGAAGGGAGCGAACGATGCGTGAGTCCATGACGAAACGGTCCTGCCTCCCGGCGGGACTGGCACTCGGTGCCCTGATGGTGATCCTGGGCGCCTGCGCGCAAACGCCGACCCGTTCACAGGTCGGCTCGATGGATGACGTGGTCGCGAGCGTCCACGACCCCGCCATGAAACAGGTCTGGATGGATGCGCAAGCCAAACGTACGCTCCCGCCGGCGGATAAGATTCCCATGGCAGAGAATCCTGCCAGTCGTCGCCAGATCGCCCAGGTGAAAGCGGCGCCAACCAGACCTGTCAGACCCGTGATCCCGAAAGAGAGCGTGATTGCCGTCCAACCCTTTTCGGAGCAACCAATCACAGACTACGATGGCCGGTTTGACGTGGTCAGTCACGAAGCAGGTGTGCTTAGGGGCAGGTTACAGGGCCGGGAAGCGCTGCTGGAAATACTGTACAAGCTCCCGGGAACGACCATCGCGAGGCAGGTGGAAAAGCCCGCCACGCTGCACCTGAGGTATCGGGATGAGGTTCTCGGCAATGCGCTGCAACGTCGCATTATGTTGTTCGATCCGGAAACGAAGCGGGCGCCCTTGATCGTCATTGCCGAAGGCAGTCCTCAACCTTACCAGGCTGTCATCAAGGAGCTCGGGCTGGTCATTGAGCAGACGGTTCAGGGCGAGCATCCTGCTGTCACCGTGCGTTTTGGAGAAGAGGCTGCCACGTTACGGGAGGGCGAGACCAAGACGATTGGGGAAGGGGCGCAGCAGTTGACCGTCTATCTCCTCAACAGCTACGTCCAGGACTCACGCTATGCCGAGGTGGACCCGGGGCAGCCCTATTACGTGAACATTATTCTGTACCAATAAGGCCAGAACGACAGACTGTCATTCAGAAACAGTCTTCGAGGCCGCCTCAGGTCCTGCAACCAGTCATTGCTGGGATAGACCTGAGGAGTCCGCTTCGTGCCCGAAGCACCGGCCCCATGGCTTCGCCAGCGTCAAGGCCTAGAGCTCGCCCAGCTGAACCGGGCCCACAGGCTCTCTCCTGCTTGATATACTGCGTGACTGGGTTGGGACTCGACCGATCCCTCCATGCGTGAGCACGAGATGGCACTCCAAGATTGGAAGAAGCTCAGAGCCCGTCTGTTGCGTCAGCGGAATCGCTGCGTCATCCTGGTTCTAATCCTACCGATCGTGATCGGCGGATGCGGCGAGAGCCGGTCCTCGTCGAAACCCTTGTCCACCGACAACGGGCGCTTCATGGATATGTTAACGCTCTATACGCACTGCACTGAAACCGAAGACCTTGAATCGATGCGTGTCGATGCACAGGTCCTGAGCCGCGCCGTCGACGTGTTGGATTTCGCCGCGGATCCGCGCGCAGATCCGGCTGTCCGCCTCTCGGCGGATCCGGCGGCGATGGCGGCCGCCTGTGCCCTTCGTGCCGGCCACGTGGCGCAGGGCAAGGGAGATCTGTCCTCCGCGCGGGAGATGTTTCAGATGATCGTCACCCACTTCCCGCAGCCTCGGTATGCCTATTACAGGGATCAGGCGCGCGAGAGGCTCCAGCAACTGAACGCGCCGCGATCCGGTTGGTTCCACCCTCAGCCGGCTGTCTAGGTGCGGCACCGCGCACTATGCAGGCGCTGTCGCCGGTCTTGCCCCTGTATCCGCGATTTGACTCTCCTCAATACGCCATGTAGGGTGATTCATGGAAGTGTCATTCTTGCCTGTCCCATCCTTTCTAAACGTCTGACTCTCGGGTCTTCGCCGACCGCGTCGATCGGCCGCCGGCACGCGTTGTTCAGCGCCGTCCCATTAGGAGGTCCTCATGTCTGTGCACCTAATCCTGAAGCCACTCACCTTATTGTCGGCACTGATTCTCACGATGGCCTGGTCCTCGGCCGCCCTGTCCGCCTCGGATGCAAAACAACACAAAAAAAAGAAGCCGGCGAGCGAGGCCTCCAAGAAAGCTGAAAAGTCGGATGTCCTTAAAACATGCCTCGACAAGATTCCGAGAGATGCCACCCTCGGGCAGCGCCTGTTGGCCGAGCAGTCCTGTCTTAGAGAAGAGGAGCAAAGAAAGCGGACCGGAGAGGCGGCGAGGTTTTGAATGGGCTAGGGCCCCGGGTCGAGCCCGATGGACGTTAGTCCAGCCCCCCTGAGTGGCTTAATATTCAGTGATGGTGAAGGGCTTTCGGCATGTTGTGCACAGATAAAGCAGGACGTCGGTATCGACCTCATTGATGTCTGACTCCATAGTGGCCAAGTTCTTGTGCGGGCAGTCTCGCGGATCAGGACCCGGCTCGGCTCTCTGACCTGTATGTCCCCGGGATTGATTCATGATGTATCTCACAAGAAAAAGGGATTTGATGATACCAGGGGTGTCCTCGTTCCCCTCGAGGTCCAATCCCTGCTTACGTCCTGCCACGCTGGTAGGCCATGCACACTGTTCCCCACTCATCCGACAGCCGGCATGGCTATGTGCGACTACCAGAGGAGGTGTGCATGAATCGGACGAGTCGTCTCATCGCCATGGTGCTTCTGCAAGGGGCGGTCGCCGCGTGCTCAGGCGGCATGGCCAAGCCCGTGAGCTTGGACGTGGCGCTCCGCGGAGTGGAAGAGGATATGAAGGCCGCTTCCGGGGTGAGTTTGCATGACATCGCGAGCGCTGACGGCGCTCAACAGGACGAGTTCAACCAGGCTATCCTGCAAGCCCAGTGTTTCTATCGTCGAGGGAACCCCATCGTGCCTGTCCTGACGAAAGAGTTCACCTTGACGCTGCAAGGGACCTTCACAGGACAAGGACATTTTGTGGTGTTCGGTGTTCCGGTTCCCACGGGCAATATCGGGATCAGTGCGGCGCAAGCTCTGCAGCAAACGCTGGCCCTTCCCATCAGCTTCGCATCGATCTCGGCCTTGCCCGATGTCTATCTTCAGCAGAAGGCCGGGTATGTCAAAGACGTGCCCGAGTCCGGAAAAGGTCCGTACATGGAAGAGGTGTTCAAGAAGCGCGACGTCATCCAGGCCAAAATTAAGGAGCTCCTTGAGGGGTACTCGGAAGAGCGTTGTCGTGGGATGCCCGCGGATGCATCCTCGACAGGGCGTCCGCCGCGGCGGCCATGACATCCTGGTCATCCCTATGACCCTCGCGGGCACACCTGCTCGGTTCGTTTGAGGAATCGGAATCATGCCGATGAGAACTCTGACGCCACGTATCCTCCTACTCGTCTTCTCGCTGATGCCCTCCTCTGTGTACGCCTGGGGGAAGCAAGGGCATGAGATCGTGGCGCTCGTTGCCGAGGAACGGCTGGACAACGGCGTGCGCGGCGAGGTGCACGCGCTGTTGAATGGCACCACGTTCATCCAGGCCTCCACCTGGGCGGACGAGGAGAGAACACCGGAAACGAAGCCGTGGCATTTCGTCAATATTCCGTTCACGGAAAACAGGTACGACGCCACCCGGTTCTGTCCTGAGGCACAATGTGTCGTCGGGCAAATCGAACGCTGTCGTGCCGTGCTGGCCGACAGCACGGCAGAGCAGTCCCAGCGCCACCAGGCGCTCAAGTACCTCATCCACTTCGTGGCGGACCTCCATCAACCGCTGCATGCCGGTGACAAGACCGACCGGGGCGGCAACGAGGTGCTTGTCGAGTTCCTCGGGCAGACCATGAACGCCGTCAGCCGTACGCCGTGGAACCTGCATGCGGTGTGGGACAGCGGGATCCTCGAGCGGGAAGTGACCGGTGTGCATCAGTACGCGGAGCGGCTCAATGCCTGGTTGCGCGTGCAGCCGGCCGGCGCCTTTCAGGACGGCTCCGTGGTGGACTGGGCCATGGAATCGCACATGATAGCCAAAGAATCTGTGTATGCCTTTCCTCCCACTCGCCAACTCGGCGAGGACTATTACCGGGCCAGCGTGCCGGTCCTGAATGCGCAGTTAGCGAAAGCGGGGGTCCGGCTCGCCAAACTTCTGAACGAGGCGCTGAGAAAACAGTAGCCGCAGCATCTGACACGCACTTGAATACAGACCTTTCCCACATGCCGCCGGATACGTGTGGCTTACGCCGGCGCAGTAGCCGGTCGGGCGACGGGCGCTTGGCTCACTCATGCTCCGACGGCGACACCTGCCGGTTCCTAAACGGAGACAGTGTCTGAGACGATGTTGCGTCCGTTCGTGACCGCGACAATGCCGCGATAAATCTCTTGGGCCCTGGCTGACCAGTGAGAGTTAAACGGGAGGCCACGGAAGGCGGCTTCGGCGGCTTTGTGTTGATCGTGAGTGAGAGGGCATTCTGTCATCATGGGACAATTCCTTTCATAGCAGTCGCATAGCGTATGGGTTGCGACCTCTCAGCCGCCAAGCCGGGGCCGTCAACTCGTGAGAGGCCGTCGCTTCTGAAAAGATTCGCTGCATGGGAGGCGAGAGGCGATGCGCCGCATCACTTGATCGGGCGAGAAAGAGCGTTATCTGTTAATTGAGCGGAGGGCCTCGGTGAGAGGAACAGTGAATGGAACTTGAGGTCGGCCGTAGGGGCGGTGTGCAGGCCCGCCAGCGTGCGGGAAGCCTAAAGCTCCTCCAAGACCTCCGCGATGCCAAAAGAGCTCTCCAAACCCGCCCTCCGCTTCAGAACTTCAGTGCATCGGCAGCGTGACATCTAGAACGGTCCCCGATGGACTGAGTTTCGGTGTTATCTATGGAGTGAAGGGAGGTGCCGGTCACTCAAGCGAGGTCAGTAGCCTCGGGATAGTATTTCCAGTTTGACCCGCCCTTATGCCGCGAACGTGCACGAGGGCACCGCCTCTGCTTCAGTGGCGGGGTTGTGGTTCAAGGTACGCGCCGGTCGCTCGGTGCCAGTAGGCACGGCCGTCGATGCGAGCCCGATGATTACGGCGCGGGGCAACCAACATGGTGACTGGTGGGTTGTCGAACCAGGATCCCGGCGAGTCGACAGACCCGGTGTCCACATAAGGGCGAGCCGTTCAGTGCAGCCGTTTTATCCCCGCCGTACCTTGAATCTATCAAAGCAGTCTTAGCGGCGTGTAGCCTTCTTCCTTGGCACTTTGCATGTACCCTCGTTCCGGCCGGGCCTCCGCCGTTAGGGATTGGGCGCCGGCGCGGGAGCTTTCTGCTGAATACGAGCGAGATAGGTGGACATGAAGTGCTCCGGAACATCGTTTACGCTGACGTTTTTCAAATTATTCCAGAAGGAGAGCACGGATAGGCGTCCCGCTTGGGGGTCGGGGTAGTAACGGTAGGTGGCGCCCTCTTCCAGCACGACTTCGGGGCCGAAGTGGCGATACGGCCCTTCGTCTAACACCGCGAAGATCTCGAACGGCGGCAGCAACGGAACCGGATCGGTGGCATTCACGAACCGGAGCAGGGGAAGCGCGCCATACTTGCGCGCGCCGTCCCGGTTGGTGACTTTCGGTTGGCCGAAGGTCATGGCCTGTCCGAGCTTGTAGCCGTCTTCTTTCAAGAGCATCAAGACGATCACGGCGGCGGCGCCGCCGAGGCTGTGGCCGCTGATGCGGATCTCATAATCTGGTTTGAGCAGCGGCTTGGCAAACTGATACACCTGCATGGCGGCGTCCGCAAAGCCTTTGTGCAGTGGAATCTGCAGCCGGGATTCAACGATCTTGTTGTAGTCCACGTCCAACTGGATGTTGACGAGGTTCGACGTGCCGCGCACCACGACCCATTGCACGCGCGCGGTGTCGTCCGTCTCCACATAGGCTTTCACGCCCAGCGCGACCGGAGGACTGACGGCGACCCGCACGTTCGAGCCGCTTCGCTGCGTAATCGTCGTATCCTGTTCATACGCCAGCTCGGCGCGCTGCGCATACTGCAGCGCCAGCGGAAAGTTCAACGGCGTGGGAGGAGCGACGCCCGGCGTCGATTTCGCGCAAGCCGCGAAGCTCATCAGGAGGGCCAGGGCCGCGAACAACCACGAATGCCGGTACGCGACGAATCGAGCGTGCATGTCGTGCCTCCTTAGCAGGTTGTTGACAAAGTCCGCCAGCGCAAACCTGACGCTCGTTATTCCTCGCGTCCCGCACCTTGCTGCGGTCTTGCTGGACGGCCTTTCCGCGAACGATTCTGAGGGAGACTGTGGCTGTCCCAGTTTCCACGTTTCCATAGTGGCCAGGTTGTCAACAGCCTGTCAGCTATTCATGACCGTCCAGAGCCCATTCTACCAGGGATCGTTCGCGATGGGGCTGGGCGATTTGTGAACGCGACGTAGTGATGGAGCGGTGGGTCGGCGATGCCCTGCCTGCACCTGCCGTCATGGAGTTATTCTGATCGCATGATCCGGCCTGTCTCGGCGTCCACCAGTACCGTCTTGAGCACTTCCACTTCGTAAAACACGGCATCATTCGCGTGGGTCAGCTCCACTTTAATGGCTCGGCTTTCGGGCACATGTTGTTCGGCCACTACGGCCGCTTCCATCAACGTCACTTTCGCATGCCGGATGAAGAGACTTTGTCCGCCTTCTTTCGTCGCGCACCCGCTGATGAGGAACGACGCCACAAGACCGTACGAAGCCGTCTTCAATATCAGCGTCATGGCATCTCCTGGGTCTCGGAAGAGAGTTTCAAGAATGCGGTCCGGAACCGGGAATCGGTGGCCACCGCGTAGCGCTGAGCCTTGAAGAGGCGGCGTTTCTTGACCATGCTGCCAATGTACCGGAACGCGATCTTTTCGATCACACGGCGAGAGACATGGTTGTCGGCCAGCGTGCCGATACAGACTTGCTCAGCATGGGCAACCTCGTGCGCATCATGCAGCATCTGACAGAGCGCTTGATAATACAGACCCCGCCCACGGACTGCCGGATGCGTGTAACAATCAAAAACCACGGCGGCGTCGGCCGGCGGGAGAAACACTTGTCCGAAGAGCGGCTCCGCTCTGGTGGGCGCTCGATCCGCCAGCCAACCGTAATAGGCGAGCCGTCCATCGAACACGAGAGTGTAAAGATGGTTCCCCTGCCGTAAGCGCTTGGCACTTTCCCGCCGATACTCTTGAGGCGGCATCTGCCACGGATCGCACGCCTCATAGTAGCGGAGATCTTCAGGGCAATCACGGCGAAACGACCGCGGACGAGGGAGGTCCATAATGTGCTTGCTGTCACACGAGTAGTAGCACAGTTCGCGGCGGTACCAGAAGCGGTGACGCAAGCCCAAGAACAGGGGACTGGCCATGAGCGCCTGTTGAAGTCTTGACGGCTCGCTTTGATGTGATGATCCCATGTGTACTCCGCTCGCTTCGTTCCGGTTCGCATTGAGCACGGCGGTTATTGCGGAGGCGGAGGCGCGAGGTACCGAAGAACCGGATCAAGAGCACGTTCCGGCGGCCGCGGCGGGAGAATCAGGCGTAGGTCGCTGATCGCGCCGCAGTTAATGCAGCGAAAGCCATCGCACGTGGAAGGGCCATAGAAGTAGTCGTAGACTTTGAACCCACCGCATCGCTCACAGCTCATGTGTCGTTCTCCTGGAGAAAAGAAAATGCGCAACTCTTTCGATGAGAAGAGAGCAAGCCAGGTGCCATCAAAGGATAGCCGCAGGCCTGTCGGCTGTGTCGTACGCGGACTTGCGCCCTTTCCTTCGTTCTCAATGTGTTACTCCCGCATGCGGCTCACCTCGAAACGCAGACTCTCCAAAACCCTAGTGAAATAATGAAGGTCACAGCAGACGGTTGGTTTGTGCGACTTATGATGACGTTCGACGATGATCTGGTGAGTGCAAGGGCAGGCAACGGTGTTCAATGCAAACCCAACCTGGATTTACGCGACGATGGCCCGCACTACTTTCGTCAGCATTGAACCTGGCGGCCTTTGAGACGAGATCCGATGTTCCGGCTTGGCTCGATGATAAAGGTGATCACTAAGGCGACGCGATGCAAAAAAATGGCGGCAGTCTTGTTTCGGATAGCCGCTCATCCAATACCATCCGACCACATCGTTCCGGCACCACTGGTCGCTTAGTGCAGCTGGTACGGCAAGGAGGTCGTTTGGCCGGCTCGATGAGGCCCGGAGTCAACCTTCAAAAAGCTGTCCCATTGGTGTTGGGATCTAATCGCGCTCTCGCAGAAGAGTATCTCAAGAACAGGATCGTGAGTCGCGAGCCACTTGCCTCCATTTCATGAAACGGGTCGACCTGATCCGTCATCCCGAACGCCATGGTCTGGCACAACGGCGCCGGCTCCGTCTCGCACTCTCTTATACCTTCCGGCTTCCGCAGTTTCCGCCTCATGACGAGGTCGGCGATGTACAACCGCGAGGCATAGAAGGCAGGGGGCACGTCTCGGTGAGATCCACACGTCTCCTTGATCCACAGTACTCTACGTAGCCGTATGGGTGATCCCCGATCCACAATTTGATGATTCCCCCGGAAGCCGCTGAATCGCGGCACGGTCGAGCCAAACCCCATCGGGAGTTTCGGATAGGTATAATGAACTGCAAGAGTATGGTGAGGCGGCCAGATGTCGGTAGGACCCCGTATCATGCGGTTGGCGCGTCGAGTCCGGTTGGGGGACAGCCGTGGTCGATCTCTAGTGGGCCGATGGAGGGCGGTGGCTGTGGCGGGATTGGCCTGGTGCAGCCTGGTGGCCTGTGCTTCGACGCCGCCGCAACTCAAACTGCCCGTGCTGTCGCTGGCCGATCCCGCCTTTCAGCCCACCGTCGAAGCCTTTAGTGGGGCGCCGATCATCGGCCACAATCGGGTCGACATTCTGTTGAATGGGGAAGAGACCTTCCCCGCCATGCTGCAAGCGGTCCGCTCCGCGACGCGCACCCTCACATTCGAAGCCTACATTTTTCACGAAGGTATGGTGGCGGACCAACTGGTTGCGGCCTTCGCGGACCGGTGCCGTGCCGGTGTGCGCGCCTTCATTCTGTTGGACGCCCACGGATCCAAGGGGTTGCCCGACCGGTACAGGGCCGTGCTGCGGGAGGCCGGCTGCGCGCTTGAGTCCTTCCGTCCGTTGCGCCCCTGGGCGGCGGAAGAATCCAATAAGCGGAACCACCGCCGTGTCATGGTGGTGGATGGCCGGGTCGGCTTTACCGGAGGCTACGGGGTAGACGACACCTGGAACGGCGACGGCCGGACGAAAGGTCGGTGGCGGGAGACGAATGTGCGGCTGGAAGGGCCGGTCGTCCATCAGCTGCAGGCCGCGTTTTTGGAACACTGGGGGGAAGTCACCGGTACGCTCCTCGGCGGCGCCGATTATTTTTCCTACCCGCCCGCTCGCGCGCACGACGGGCCCGTGCTCGCGCAAGTGGTGCGCAGTTCGCCGCTCAACGACAACTTCTCGATGTACGGAGTGTTTCTCCAGGCCGTCAGCGCGGCACGGAGGTCTATCATGTTATCGACGCCCTATTTGATTCCTGACGAGCAGTTCATCACCGCCCTCGACGATGCCGTGCGGCGCGGCGTGGACGTGCGCGTCCTCGTCCCGAGTGTCGTGAACGGCTCCGGCGTGGAATATGTGACCCAGGCTTCCCAGCGCGACGGCTTCGGTCCGCTGGTCGCGGGCGGGATCCGGCTGTACGAGTATGCGCCCGCTCTGCTGCATACCAAGATGATGGTGATCGACGGCCGTTGGGCGACAATTGGAAGCACCAACCTCGACAACCGTTCGATGGCCATGAACGACGAGCTGAACGTCGTCTTTTACGATGAGTCGATCGCGCAGCGGCTGGAGGAGATTTTCCAGGAAGATCTCAGCCATGCCATCGCGATCACGGCCGACCAGTTGAAAGAGCGTGGCTGGTTCGGCCGATTCCTCGGGCTGCTGACGAGCCCCATCAGGGACTATTTTTGAGTTGGGGTGAGAGTATGCCGGCTTGCCCAGTCGCCTGGCTTGCCCCCATGCGTGGGTTCGGATCGCCTCCATAAAGGCTCAAGCACCACCTTAATTCCGGTCTTCCTCACCGCTGTGGCAATGCTGAAACGAGCAGAACAGTTTCGACGAGTCCTCCGGTCGAGATCGTTTCCTCCGGTGGGTGCGGACAATGCGCAAGGGGCGTGATGATCCGCTGACCCGGATCAACGAATCACGGCATGATGCTGTTTCGTGTGCACGCTCGTTCCCGTTGGTCGTCTCAGCAAGGATCTTCGATCGATGTGCGCCTCATCTCTGTAATCCCACAATGACAATGTCCGCTTTCCCTGGCGGAGGCAAATCGGGCGATTGTCGTGACAGCCAGGTGTTCAATGACCTGGCCGGTCGTCGCGCCGAGGCCGGTCCGACGCCCACGCCCCTTGGTCAAGCCGCCGGCCACTCATCCCTGGAATCGATTCGGCACGTTCGCCCGCTCTCGGCCTCGCGAGGCGACCCGATGAACCGGACATTTCTATTGTGGCAGGAAGCGGACATTTCTAAATTGGGATGACGATGTGCGCCTCATCTCTTGACACCTCTCGCGGGGAGAGCCTACCTTCACCGGGCTTTTTTGATGCGTCCCTTTGGAGGAGACCGCTGATGGGCGAACCGACTGTGCTACGTGATCTGAACCGGTCCATTCTCTCCGGGCTCTTCATGGTGGGCCTTATCGCGGCGTCATTCTGGATTCTTCGGCCCTTTCTGCCGGCGCTGCTCTGGGCGACGATGATTGTGGTCGCCTCCTGGCCGATGATGCTGCAAGTGGAAGCCGTGTTAGGGGGCCGGCGGGCCTTGGCCGTCACGGTCATGACCCTCACGCTGCTGCTCGTGTTCGTCGTACCGTTCTCGCTGGCGATCGGGACGCTCGTGACGCACATCGATCAGATTGTGGACTGGGGGCATTCGCTCAAGTCGCTGACTTTGCCGCAACCGCCGGGCTGGGTGGAAAGCCTGCCGTTCGTCGGCGAGAAGACCGCTGCGGCCTGGCGCCAATACGCTGCGTCGGGACTGGAAGAGCTCGTTCGATACGCTGCTCCCTATGCGCGGGTGACCGCCGGCTGGTTTTTGGCGCAGCTCGGGAGCTTCGGCGCAATGGCCGGCCAGTTTTTGATTACGGTCTTGATTGCGGCGCTGCTGTTCGCTCGCGGCGAACAAGCGGTGATGGACGTGCGCCGCTTTGGACGGCGGCTGGCCGGCGCGCGCGGCGATCAGGCGGTGACGCTCGCCGGACAGGCGATCCGGGGGGTGGCCCTCGGCATCGTCGTCGTCGCGATGGGGCAATCCGTGCTCGGCGGGATCGGACTTGCCCTTGCGGGCGTGCCGTTCCCTGTTGTGCTGACGGCCGTCATGTTTCTGTCCGGCTTGGTGCAACTGGGGGCGGTGCCGGTGCTCGCCGGCGCGGTTGCCTGGCTCTTTTGGCAGGGCAGCCATGGATGGGGGGTGGCCCTCCTGATCTGGACGGTCTTCGTCGGCACCATCGACAACGTGGTGCGGCCGATCCTCATCAAAAAAGGTGCGCAGCTGCCGTTGCCGTTGGTCGTGGCCGGCGTCCTGGGTGGACTGATGGCGTTTGGGCTTGTCGGGATCTTCGTGGGCCCGGTCGTGCTGGGGGTGAGTTATATGCTACTGGAAGCCTGGGTGCGGGAAGAGCCGGCAGAGGCGGCGGAGCGGGCAAAGGACGGCTAGACATGTGTCCGCCGGCTTTTCCCGTTGGCGGCAGGCTCCACTACAGTTTGTTCGCTATGCCATGGCCTCCGCACACCCGCTGCCCTTATGAGGGGCGCCGGACTTCCGACGTGCGATGCGTCGTGTGATCGCCCAACCACAACTGACACGATTGGCGACCAGGCGTGCCGACTGAGTGGCCTCTCCAAGACTGGGCCATGCCTCCCGGCATCGAATGGCGACACGCGGTCCTTGGACGTCACATCGGACTAGGAAGAGCGGCGCCGCCAGCTACATAAAGGCAGCGCGTCATTGAGTTGTACTCACTCGTTCTTACTGCACTGATGGCTTGATTTCATCGGGTCTCGCTGCTTCGGGTCCATGTCATCTAGTCCTAGCTTGTGAGAGGCAGACGCGACGAGAAGGATTCGTGGCCCGTCAGAGAGAGTAGCGATGTAAGAAACCGCAGCGAGCGGAGGCGGGTTTGGGGAGCTCGTTTGCACATCGCAGAGGTCGTAGAGGGGTTTTAGGCTTCCCGCTCGAAACGACGGGCCTGCACACCACCCCTGCGTCGGACCTCACCGGCCCTTCACTGTTCCTCTCACCGAGGCCTCCGCTCGATGTGTAGATAACGTCCTTTTACAGATTATCAAGTCGGAGCCGGTTCCCACAGGCCTTCCGGTGTTGAGTCACTCCACTGTATTAGGCAGGACTTGGATCTGTGTCGACAACTTGTACTCGTGCCCGGTGGACGACCTGAGTACCACTTCGCCCATGAACGCCCGATAGCCGTCTGCCGGCTTCTCTATTGTGGCCGAAGCCTGACTGCTGCCCGGCCGGATCTTCAACTGCCGAACACGCCACTCAGCTTTGCGGAAGTCGCGGGTGGGAGACTCCGCCGTCCAGAGATGCATGGCTTTGGCGGGGCGATTGACGTGTACGTTCAAGAGGCCTTGGCCGGCGTCCGCCAGGTGCCATTCCATGTTGGGAAGTTCCTCCTTATCCGCGATCATCTGGAAAAACGCGGCGAGCGCCTCGGTTGCCTCTGTGCCGAGCGCGTGGCCGCCATTGGGCGTTTGAAACAGGAGTTTGGGCGGCGGTAACTCGTCCCAGTAATGCCGCAGCGCATCCACGGTCCAATAGGGGTCATTCGTTCCGAGCAGCAGCAGCTTCGGCATGGTATAGCGCGCGCGATAACTGTAGGGATCGATCCAACTGCGCAGTTGCTGCATCGGCGGGGTATCGATGTGTTGGATGAGATTGAGGTTGGTGTAGTCGGAAAGTCTGTCGCTCTGCCGGCCGTACACGTGTTCGGCCCACTCGGTCTGCGCCTTCATGTTGAGGACGTCGATGACAATGGGGGCGATGGCCGTGACCCGGGGATCTACGGCCGCGGCGAGCCAGGTGGTCCAGCCTCGTTTGGATGCGCCCGCCACGACGAATCTCCCGATGGTCTGATCATGCTGTTCGCGGGCCCAGGCCTGCACTGCGTCCATGGCGCGGACCGCCGACTTGGTCATCGGGAACAATGCGGGCCAGGTGTCGTCGCCCGTGCGCAGGTATTGATCGAACGTGTAGGCGAGCAGGGCGTCTTCCTTGCGCCCGTCAAACAGCGGCTGATTGGGCACGTGGGTGACGGCTGCGACGACGGCTCCCGCACGGTCCGCCAACTTCTGCAACAGGGCGGTGGAACCGGTGCCGCTGCGATCCCCCATGATGAAGAGCAAGGCAATCTCAGGATGGCGCACTTGCTGGGGGCGGATAATCTGCACACCGTGGCTCCAGACGTGACCCTGCCAGGTTTGGGACGTCATCGCCAGCTGCGTCAGGGTGAACGAATCGAGGGTCGTCTGCGTTTCGACGTGCCAGGCAAACGTGTCATCCGGTTGCTGAACATACCTTTCGAGCGCATTTGCGGCGTCAGAGCGAGCGGGCTCAACGAAGAGGAATGCCGCGAGGACGACAAGAACCACAGACCGGTACCGTATTGTGGGCATGACGTAGAGACCTACCGTGTGTGAATGGTGAATGGTGAATGGTGAATGGTGATGGATTGTAGCGGATCGTTCCCTGGGTCAGCAATCAAGCCGGTTTGCGGCCGCGTAATGGCGAATGGCATCCCGTTTGCGGCCGAGTGATTCGTACAGTTTCGCGAGGTTGCAATGGGCTTCAAAAAAGTCGGGCGCGTGCGTGAGCGCCTCCTCGTAGGCGGCGATGGCCGCGCTTTTCTTCTGCTGATCTTCCAGCACCACCGCCAGATTGAAGTGGGCCAGGGCCAGCTTGGGTTCCGCGCGCAGCGCGTGGCGGTAACAGGCCTCCGCTTCAGTCAGTGCTCCGGCATTGTGATGGAGCAGTCCGAGATTGATTTGCGCATCGGCGAAGTCGGGCCGTATGCGGAGCGCTTCTTGATAGGCCCGACGCGCCTCTTCGGGAGAGTCCTCCTCGAGCGTCAGGGCCCGTTCAAACCATTCCTGGGCCGTCTGGGTCGGTTTGGCCTGCGGCCGTCGGCGGGGGGTGAGCGTTCTGCTCGTCAGCATCTGGGCGGTGTCGAAGTTCAAGAGGAATTGCCCAGAATCCGGCTGCCAGCGGGAGGCGCCGTCCCACACGACCACGCGTCTGCCCGAGGCGTAAATCTTCAGGCTCGTCAGGGCTCGTCCGTCGCCCAGCTGCCGCTGCAGGCCTTGAAGGACCTTGCGGATCTGATTCACCGGGACGCCGGCATCCGTGAGCCCCTTGGCCGTGCGAAGCATGACCAGATCTTGAAACGTGTAGGCGCAGGGAGCCTTCGCTTTGGACCGAGGCAGGAGCGCCGCACGGAGACAGGCGCGCAACTGGGGCGGATTCAGATGGAGAATGCGGCAGAGCTCGGCTGCCGAATATTCGCCGGTCATCGGCTCCTGGCGGCCGCCTTCTTCTCAGTCTGGTGAGGCGCCTTCGCGGGCAACGCGCGGGCGCGAGTCCGCTTCTTCTCGGCGGTCTGCGCCACACTGTCCTTCAGGCGCTGCATGAGATCGACGACGTCCGTGGCCTGGGGGGCTTCCTTAGGATGCAGCGTCATGCGCTGGCCTTTGGATTTCTCTTCGATGAATTCCAAAAGACGCTGCTGATAGTCATCGTGGTAGGCCGGCGCGTCGAACGTCGCGCTCGAGATCGAATCAATCAATTGGGTCGCCAGCTTGAGTTCGGCTGGTTCGGGCTTATGGTCGCTCTTGGACGTCCATTCAAAGTCGCGGACTTCGTTATGATAGTACATGCGGTGGAGCAGCAGCCGGCCTTGGACGGAGCGGATCACGAACAGGCTGTCCTTCCCCCGCCAGACATATTTGGCCAGCGCCACGCGCCCGGTCTGCTCCATCGCCTGGGCGAGCAGTTGATAGGTCTTCTCCCCCCGCTTTTCGGCTGCCAGATAGTAGGTGCTTTCAAAATAGATCGGATCGACGGTGCTCAAGGGCACGAACTCCAGGATCTCCATGGCTTCCGACTCCGCCGCCTGTAAGGTGTCGAGCTCCTCCTGGTCGATGCGGACGTATTGGCCTTCGGCCAGCTCATATCCCTTGACGAGCTCCTCGTACGGGACTTCCCGTTTGCAGACCGGGCAGAAGCGCTGCTGCTTGATGCGGCTTCCGCACGGCGCGTGCAACTGGTTGAAATGAATGTCGTGGTCGGCGATGGCAGGGTAAATGCCCACCGGGATCGTGACCAGACCGAAGGAGATATAAGCCGTTTCCAGTTTGCGTGCCACAGGTGTCCCCCGTCTCACACCATTGTAGAAAGGGACCGGCCCAGGGATACCAGGGAAATCCCTGGTTTTACCAAAGCCGAGAGAGAGGGGCTTGATCTGAGATGCGCGAGCAATCGCTACGATGCCGGTGCAGATAACGGGAGTGTGAAGGTGAACGTACTTCCTTTTCCTACCCCTGACCACACCCAGATACGTCCCTTATGGGCCTCTACGATCCATTTGGCAATGAACAGGCCCAGGCCGAGGCCGAGACTCGTAATGCGGGGAGACGGTCTCAGGCGCATTATTTGGTAGCTGGTGAGCACGCGTTGATCCTAAATCTGCCGATGAGGCGTCCCGAGTAGGTCTCAATAGCGCTTGACTGCCACCGCTACTGCGCTTAGCGTGAACCTATGACGTCTCAAGCTCCGCTGGCTGTCCCATCCCTCGCGCGCTCGCCACACCTCCTGCGCGACTGATTCTCCGGTCTTCGCCGCTTCGTACGCCAGAACGTCACTCATTGCCATGACGAGTTGTTCGCCGCAGGCAGCGAACGTGCGCGTCCGGTGTGATCTGTCTCAGCATGGGACCACAGACGCATCTCCCCGGTGATTCGCTTATCTTCGATCAACAGGAGGCTCAGCCATGATTACCATCACAACGGCAGCGCAACAGAAGATCCAGGAATTGGTGCAGGAAGAGCCGGATACGCTCGGCTTGCGGGTGTACGTGAAAGGCGGCGGCTGCCATGGCTACCAGTACGGCATGGCCTTCGAGTCCAAGATCGCAGAAGACGATACGATCATCGAAGAAGGCACCGTCAAAGTGATCATGGATTCGCAAAGCGCCCCGCTGTTGAGCGGCTGCGAAGTGGACTATGTGGATAGCGTGCAAGGGTCCGGGTTTGCGATCAAGAATCCCCAAGCGAAGACCACCTGCGGGTGCGGCAGTTCATTCAGCGCCTAACGTCATCGTCTGCCGGACGTGCTCCGCACGTCCCAGCGGATAAGGAGAAGATCCATGGGAACACCCTCGATCATCGGAACCAAAAATAGAAAAGGTCAGGTCTGCGCAGACCCGCGCGTCATGATGAACGAGGCGCCTCGCACGCCCTCGTTTTTCACCGGGAGCGAAGTCATCAAGGAAGCCGTCAAACGCGCCAATGTCGACGTCATGGTGGCCTATCCCATTACCCCGCAGAGCGAGGCGGCCGCCCTATGCGGCGAACTCTTTGCGGAAGGCTATATCGGCGATTACTTCCGCGGGGAAAGTGAATTCGCGGTCATGTCGCAGTGCGCCGGCGCCGCGTTCGGCGGGGCCCGGGTATTCACGACGACCGCCGGGCCGGGCACCCTGCGCGCCATGGAGAACTTTCCGATGTGGGCGGGGGCGCGCTTGCCGATTCAATGCATCGTGACCTGCCGCGGGATCAACTCTCCGTTGTCGATCCAGCCGGACACGATCGAGATTTCCTACCTCATGCAGACCGGGATGCTGGTCTGGCATGCGGAGACCGCCCAGGATTTCTATGACTGGATTCTCAAGGGCTACATGGTCTCCGAGGAGCCGGACGTGCACCTTCCTCTGGCGCTGTGCTGCGATGGGTTTTTCGTCACCCATACGAAGGACGTCGTGGACCTGACGCCCGCCGACATGTGCCTGCCGCCGTACGATCCCTACCGGTCTCCGGTCCCCTGCATGGATATGGAATGTCCGCCGGTCCGGATGATGCGCGATCCCTTCGTCATGAAAAGCAACTACATCAGCTACGCGACGCATGCCAGCTGGCAGCAGGAAGTCTGGGCGGCCGCGGAACGGTCCCGCAAGCACACGATCGCCTGGCTCAACGGCCTGATCGAGACCGAGAACGTCGATGCCGAGATTCTCATCGTGGCGTCGGGCACGGCCGTGTCTCAAGGGCGGGAAGCGATGCGGCTGCTGGAAGACGAGGGAGTGCGCGTCGGGCTGGTGAAGGTCAAGACGCTGCGGCCCTGGCCCGAGGAAGAAATTCGCGAGGCGACGAAGCATGCGAAGCACATCATTGTGCCCGAGTTCAACGTGATCGGGTGGTTGGCGAAGGAAATCAAAGCGACGATCTCCCGCAGTGAACGGGTCGTGGCCGGCCCGCGGGTCTGCGGCGGGATGACCATGCCGCCGGAAATCATCGTGGAAGAAATCAAGAAGGCGATCGGCATGCGCTCCCGCGTGCTGGCCGGACGCGGGTGACGCGCCGTCGGCGCGCCTATCGACGAGGGACTACCCAAACGCTCAGCAGCGCTGAGAGGAGCACGATATGAGCAAAGAACGCATCGCCATTTCGCCGGATCTCTATGACATTATGCCGTCCGATTATCAGGACCTGGTCAAGAATGCCACCTATGGCAAGAGCGATCGGGGCTGGAAGGATATCGGGACGTCCAAGGAACTGATCGAGCAGCATTCGCTCTGTGCCGGCTGCCCCGAGTCCATGGCCTTTCGCTATATCCTGGCGTCCCTGCCCAATCCCGAGGACACCGTGATGGTGGGGTCCACCGGATGCACCAGCCTGGTGTTTCCGATGGTGGCCGTCCACAACATTCATTCGTTGTTCGGCAACCAGAATGCCGTCGCGTCGGGCCTCAAGCGGGCGCTCAGCGTACGTTTCCCGGATCGCATCAAGGACGTGGTCGTATTGGCCGGCGATGGGGCAACGGTGGACATCGGTCTGGATATGACGCTGCAAGCCTGGTTCCGGCAGGAAAAGTTCACCACGATTTGTTTCGACAACGAGCTGTACGCCAATACGGGCGGGCAGGAGAGCGGCCTCATGCAGAAGGGCTTCGTCGCCAAAATGGCGCCGGTCGGCAAGCTCTTCGATAAGGTGCGCCTGCCGGAGATCGCCCGCGAGTCCGGCTGTCACTACATCGTCAACTGCACCGTGAGCAAGCCGTCGCTGGTCGAAAAGGTCGTGCGCAATGCGGTGTTGATCGCCCGCGAGATCGGGCCCACGTACCTCCAACTGTATACGCCCTGCATTCTGGAGATCGGCAAGAACAGCATGGAAGGGCTGCAGGACATGCGGGACGCGGAGAAGCCCAACGAGCGGTTTGCCTACAAAGAATACATCAGCGAGCCGGCGAAGCAGTTGTTGGCCGAGCTGGCCGCCAAGGCGAAGGAAAAGAAGGACGCGGCGAAGCTGGTGTCGTAAGTCAGTCATCGCCGCAGGGGCGGCTAACCCGAGAGAGCGAGGTGCCCGATGAGTCTCGACTATGTCAAGTTCACACCCGGATTCGACGCCTTCATGCCGAAAGAATATAAGGATATGGTGGAGCATGGGCCGTTCGGCAAAAAGACCTCCGTGTCGCAAATGGGCAGCTTCAAGGAAATCCTGGAGGAGCATCCCATGTGCGCCGGCTGCGCCATGACGTTGTTCATCCGCCTGGCCATCATCGCCTTTCCCAATCCCGAAGACACGATCACGGTCGGGACGGCCGGTTGCGGACGGCTGGCGATTTCCCAGGCGGCGATTCCCTTCGTCTATGGCAACTATGGGGACCAGAACGGCGTGGCCAGCGGATTGTCGCGCGGCTTGCGCATCCGATTCGGCGACAAGCCGAAGGATGTCGTGGTGATCGCCGGCGACGGCGGCACTGCCGATATCGGCTTTCAGCAGGTGCTCCACTCCTGGTTCCGGAAGGAACGCTTCACGACGATCATGCTGGATAACGAAGTGTACGGCAATACCGGCGGGCAAGAGAGCGGCATGACGACCAGAGGGGCCGTGCTCAAGATGGCGCCCCTCGGGAAAAAGTTTGAGAAAATGGATATGGTCGGCATGGCCAAGCTGGCCGGGTGCGCGTATATCGCCACCGTCGTTCCCAACAATCCGCGGCGCGTGGAGAGTGTCATCAAAAAGGCGGTGCTGATCGCCCGCGAGGTGGGTCCCACCTACATTCAGGCCTATACGTCCTGCAACATCGAATATGCGATTCCGACCGACAAGGTCATGGAAGATGCGAAGACCGTGGAAGACGATCGCTACAAATTCACCGAGTATGTCAGCGAAGAGGCCAAGGCCTATCTGTCGGAACGGTACGGATACAAGGAGTTCCTTCCGAAGCCGGCGGCGGCAGGCACACTCGCCTAACAAGCCGGGTGGAAGGTCTGGCTAACGCCGCTCGGCCGCCGAATCTTCCATCCCGGCCGACATGCCGGGATCCGGCGCGGGCCGGATCGCGTCGATCTTCATCCGAGCGCGAATTTCGTTCGATCCTTTTCTAATTGAGGCGCCGCACATGGCTACGGCCGTGTCAAAGGCCCTCAGCCGGGAGACATGGATCATGCAGACACTCGACATCGATCGGCCGGATATGCCTGACCTGCAGTTCACGTTGTTAGTGACCGCCCTCTGCACGTCCCGTTTGACCGCCCTGAATATCCCCGACAGTCTGCGCACGACGATTTTTGACCGGTGTTGGGTGTTGATTCACGACAGTCCCCCGCCGAGACGGCTGGAGGATCGCGTGTTGGACTTGCGCCCTTGGACCGAGGTGACGCTCGACGCGATGGTCAACACCATCCGCGGTGTGTTCTGGGACGCGGGCATCCGGACGCTCACGTGGGATCATGCGCCCAGCGACTCGACCCTGACCAGCGCACCGGAGGCTCAGCCGCTGATCGAGCGATTGGATCATCTCTATCCGCAAGCGGCACCCTCACAGGCAGGCGAGGCCGGGAGGCGCGAGGCGTCTGTGCATTCCGACCTCCGCCAATTGATCGGAGAGCTGGAGGCATTGATGTCCGCGGTCTCTCCGGCCTTGAAGCGTTGCGCGGCGGACCTGGCGGCGAATGGGAACGATGCCGAGTCGGTGGCGAAGCTGTTGAAGGGGGCGGTCCTCATGCAGGAATGCGGATACGTCTATCTGTCGTGGGCCCGCCACTATGCCGCGCGAGCCGAAGGTCTCGAAGAGACCGATGCAGAAGACGATCAGGAGTCCCATCCGTAAGCCTAGCTCACATGATTCATGAGCGCTTCTACTACAACCGCCGATACGCCGCTCCGACAAGCTTGGCCGCAGGGGTTCGCGTCCAAGCGGACGGGCTCGCCCCTCGCCGACCTCCTACGTACTGTTTCAAGTACGCCTCGGTCGCTCGGGGCTCCGCGCGCCCGTCTCGCTTGGCGTCTCGACGGTTTCGTCACGAACCGTCATGAATAATGTGGACCACTGGTGTGATGCGCACGATATATATAGCTGTAGATAGCAAGTTAAGTTGTCCGGTTTATGTAACGCATGATCTGTCCGGTGTTGAACCAGTTAGCCGCGCGCCGAAATTGCTTCGTGTCCAGGAGCCTTAGCGGCGATCGGCAAGCGAGCCGATCGAGGCGTCGAAGGGCGGCGACCGGGCTGGGGGCCGCCCGGCTCGATCAGGCGGCCATCGGCGTGATACCGTGCCAAGCACCGCGGACCATGAAACACCGCCAAGGTGCCATCGGGGTATTCATGGACCCGGACCGTGACCTTCACATAATGGAAGCGGTGCGCGTCCGCGGGGATCTGCAGGCTTACGCCCTGATACCGCACCGTATTGTCCTTGGCGACGACACGCTCGTCTTGCACGCACAAAATCTCCGCGAGGTTCGGGCCGATCCACGGGACGAAGGCGGTCTCCGCCTCGGCTGCCGGCACGGCAAAGCGCTGATTGTAGGCGGGGAGAAACCGCTCGGCGAGATACTGGTTGGCCGCTGCCCTCGCCGTAATCCCCGCCAGGGCCAATTCTTTGGGCAGCCGATCTTGCAGGGTGCGGAAGACGCGCTCGGAGCGGCCCCGCGCTTCCGGCGAATAGGCGGCAATGAGGGTGATGCCCAACTGCTGCAACGCACGATGCACCTGCGTCAGCCGGCTTTTGTCCACGCGTCCACCCGCCGCCTGGGTGTACCAGTAGTGCGAGCCGCGATCCGTATAGAGAGAACTGAACAGCCCCTTGGTCTCAATCACCTCCCGCAGCCCATGAAAGCTGCTCATTGTGCCTTCTTCCTCGACGAAGAAGGCCGAATAGAGCTTGCTGGTCGCATCATCCAGCGTCACAATCAGATCCCACTGGCAGCCGGGCACCCACTCATGGGTCGAGCCGTCTTGGTGCAGCATCATGCCGGGCCAGGGCTTGCGGGGGCGCTTCTTGCGATGCGCCCCACGCCGCAGCGCCCGGGTGACCTGGCCGGCGGCCTGCAAGGTCTTCTTCGTCCATGTATAGGAGCGTGTCCCGCCATGTTCGGCGTGCCACCGCTCGTGAAAGTGCGCGACGGTCCAGCCCGTGTACCGGGTCTCATACAGCCGCACCATCCGCAGGGCTTCATCCACCGGTACCGCCCGGGCCGAGGCACGACCGAGCCGCCGATCCTGCAACCCCGCCACCCCCTCGGCTTCATAGCGGTCCTTCCAGCGGCGAAACGTCCGCTCCGTGATCCCTAACCACTCCGCCGCCTCCGCCATCGATAGCTCTCGTCGAGACTGTCGGGCATACACCTCTTCAAAGCGCATCTGTCTCACCTCCTGTAGTACGGTCGCCCGTGTCATGGTGCCCCTCCTTGAGGGCGCACCCTAAACCGGACAGATCATGTGCTACAAAAACCGGACAGATGATGTGCTATCTACACGCACGATATATATAGCTTGACTCCCGTACGCAGAGCGCCCAAGGTATGGTTGTGCTTGTGACGTTCCGCTGACTGTCCTATCCTCGCGCTTCCCGCTTCTTCCCAGCGTGACCGATTCCCCAGTCTCCGCTGTAAGTGCATTTCCGGTGTTCTGACTCGTTGCCTGTCCGGTGCCATGGTTCGCTGATGGAGGCGAACCGGACTCCGGCCACTGCGTCAGAGAACCGTTCGATTCACGCCGCATTCCATGAAGAGGAGTGAGCCATGATTTACTATGCAGCGGTATTTCTGGTGGTCGGCCTGGCCGCCGGCCTGCTGAACCTGGCCGAGGGATCCTTGATGGTGATCCAGATGTCCTGGCTGCTGTTCCTGATGGGGGTCGTCTTGATTGCGATGGATCTGATCCGACTGCGTACTGTCCCTGTGAAGGCATCAGGGGTGGGCTGTCAGACGGCATCCCTGCGCGGATGACCCCGACGCGAATCTCTATAGGAATCACGAGAGGAGGGCGATGCGATGAATGCCGATCAGCTCAAAGGCAAATGGAAACGGTTCAAAGGTGAATTGAAAGAGACCTGGGGCAGGTTTTCCGATAACGATCTCCTGCAAATCGGGGGGAATTACGACCGGTTTGTCGGGAAAGTGCAGGAGCGGTATGGCGACAAGAAGGACGAGCTCATGAAGTGGGCGAACAAGTGGCATGAGGAGTCGGCGCCGGCGGCCATGGCGAAGAAGTCCCGCTGAATCGAAGCAGGTGACGAGACCCTTTCACAACCCGGTTAAGGAGATGATGATGACGACAACACGCTTTGTTCTGACATTATGCACGGCATTGGTGATCGGTGGGGCGCTCTTGAGCGGATCGGCCGGCGCGCTGGGGAAAGCCGACGAAAAGAGGCCGGTGAATGACTCGTGGCTGACGGCCAAGACGAAGATTGCGCTGTTCGCGGATTCCCGGGTCAAGGGAAGTGAGATCAATGTCGAAACCGCACAGGGCTTGGTAATGATCCGCGGGAAAGTCGATTCCGACGCGGCGAAGCAGGCGGCGGAAGGCATTGCCAAAGGGATCGATGGGGTCAAGTCGGTGAAAAACGAGTTGCAAGTCGTGGCGCCGTCCAAGCGGGAGGCCACCGACGACAAGGACGAGGCGATTACGAAGCGGGTCAATGAGCAAATGGACAAAGATGCCGGGCTGAAGAAAGCCGGCATCCATGCCCGGACGAATGCCGGCGTGGTCTCGCTCAGCGGCGAAGTGGCCGATCTGATGGCGAGCGCGCAGGCCTCATGGATTGCATGGCAAGTCTCCGGTGTGAAATCCGTGAAGAACGATCTCACCGTGAAGGAAAAAGCCTAACCCGTTCGCTCCTCAGCCGCGTGAGCGCTCCGTCGTCGATATCCGGCCAGTGATGCCGGCCGACGACGGAGCCTCCGGGCGCGTTTCCCGCTTCCTATTGTTGACCCCGCTCAATAGTGATTGTCTTCTCGATCACAGGACCCCTCAAGACGCGAAGCTCTCCGGCTTGATACCCCGTTTGCGACGTCCCGGCAGCGTCCTCCGATCCGTCATCGAGTCGGCCATGAGATCGGTGTGGAGACTTCTTCCATGACATAGCCGGCGCCATGCCCGCGCATTGAAACTCCCGTTGGAGTCAAGTTCAGCCGGAACGTGAAGCGCATCAGGCCGCGGGATCCGGCTATGGATCGGTCTGAGATCCCTGTACGTTCCCGCGCTGGCCTGCACCTCCAGCGTCTGATCGTCGGCTCGCAGGGACCAGATGCAGGCGTGCGCCGCCTTCAATTCGTCGACGATAGTCCGGACACAGCCATCCAGCATATCCGCGAGCGCGCCACGTTCGATGAGGTGCAGCGCAATCTGCGCGGCAAACGCGTTCAGGTGCGCCTGCTCCCTGAGAAGCACCTCCGCACGTTGGCGAGCGGCGATGTCTGTCTGCAATTCTTTGGCGAGCGCCGCATGGTCCTCCGCGATGCGTTCCGCTTTCTGGCGCTCGATGAGGAGTTCGCGTTCGTACCTCCTGCGCTCGGTCATATTGAACACCGTCATGCGGTTCACCGTCGCAGTGTTCCTCGGATCGCGGCGTTGGATCGTGGATGTCATCACCGGGATCTGCCGGCCCTGTTTGGTTTGCAGGTCGAATGCGACTTCATTCACGAACCCTTGCATGTTCAGCAGGGGGGCGAAATGGGTCTCGTAGTAGATCCGGCCGCCCATGCTCAAGAGTTCTGGAAAGCGCAGGGCGCCGACGATCTCCGACCGCTCGTAGTCGAGCCAGGTCAATAACGTCTCGTTCACTTTCAGTATGGTTCCGTCCCCGGCCAGCGAGAGATATCCGCAGGGGGGCCTGTTCGTAGAGATCTTCGTGTGGTGGCAGGGGACCTTGTGTCGACCCGGGACCCGCCGTGTTGCCTCGAGGGGCGCCGAGCGCCGTGCATCCGGCGCCCCGACGAGGTCCGATAAGCGTCCCGTCACCTTCCCAGCCCAATCATCGAGTCGGCATGAGATCGGGGGTGGAGACTTCCATGACATAGCCGGCGTCATCCATCAGCAGGACGACGTCCTGTCCAGGCTGCAGGCGATCCAGTTTGCGGAGTGGAGCCCGGAACGGCACTTCCCGCTCCCGACCCTGTTCGGCGATTCTCATGCGGTCGCCACCGGCTGTCCCCTGATACACGGCCCGCAGTTGCGCGTGTGCGCCCTTGATGCGGGCTTTATTGTTTTCGGCTGATTGCCGGACTGCGTCCGTGCTGGCCAGCTGAGCGTCGACCAAACGGCCGGTTTCGTCCGCCATGAACAGGACTTCCGCGCCGACCGGGATCGCCGTCAATTTGCCTTTCGCCGGTTCCGCCACCAGAAACGTCTGAGTGCCCTGATCCGTGGCAATCACCGCTTTATCCAATCCGACGGTCAAGGGCGTGCTCAATTTGCCGCGAATGACCTGGTGCTGCGAGGCTTCATCGGGATGATGGTAGTCGACGACGGCATTATGATCGTTGAGGGTAACGACAATCTCATCGCCCCGCTTGAAGGTTTGGCCTTTGTCGGTCGCCATCTTCGAGGGCACTGAAAGAGGCTGGAGATTGCCGATGGCAATCTCCATTTGATGGCCGCGGATGTCCTTGATGTGGCCGGTGACCCGCCGGTTTCCGGGAAGGCTGCTGGCGGTCGCTTCGCTGGTGGCCTCTTCTCTGATAGAGGGACCGCGCACCTCTCGCTGGCGGTCAGACCGGTCTTGTGCGGCACCAAATCCGTTATCGGCCATGGCGGGAACCGCAACGCCGCCCCCCATCAGCATGACGACGGCCCCCAGGGATAGCGTCGCTGCAGTGGTCGCATCGTGGATCTGTTTCATTGGTACGTTCCTTCCTTGATGTGGTCGTGAATCACCGACTGCGAGGCGCGGCGATTCATCGCCGTCCGTATACTCGACAGCCTCTTTCGGCACTGGTCATGGGTGAATATGACTCAGGCGGGTTCGGATGATGCCTCACTCTGAACGTTCTGTGCCTCACGCGCGACTAGCTAATGCCCGAGTTTGGTAGATCGGGTCTGTCTCGTCTGTCCGGTCTGTCTCGTCTGTCTGGTCTATCTCGTCTGTCTGGTCTATTTGGTCAGTCTCCTCTTTGGGTCGACAAGATAGACCAGACAGACCTCTTCACCAGACAGACCCTTTTCTGGTCTGTCCGGTCGACGAGATAGACCTCTTCACCAGACAGACCCGTTCTGGTCTACCTGGAGTTTGTTCCGCGCTCGCCTTCGGATGCAGAATGGACGGCCACGGCTTCGTCGGCGGGCCGGACGAGCGATCCATATCGGCTGGCGTAGACGGCAATAAAGGCTGCACCGAAGAGGAAAATTTGAGCGGCGTAGTAGGCCCACAACAAGACCAAGACGAGCGATCCGGCTCCTCCATAGAATGTGACTAAGGGACTCTGACCCAGCTTGACCACGATCAACATGCTGCCGGCCGTATAGAGGACTCCCGTGATGCCGGCTCCGATCCATACGTCGGTCCACGCCACCTTCGCCTGCGGCACCCACTTATAAATGAGGGCGAAGAGGACGGCGACGATGACGAACGTCAGGATGGTCCCGAGGGCTTTCCGTGTCCACCCCGGGTCGCCCGTGGTCCCGAGCGCGGCATGAATCGCGATGCTCAGCCAGGCGCTGACGGTCAAGGAGGCGAGCAGGATGAAGGCAATGCCCAGGAGGCCCGACATGGACGCGAAGCGCTGCCGCAGCCGCCCCATCATGCCGGCCGGCCGTTTGGACTGCAGTCCCCAGATACAATCCAACGCGTCTTGGAGTTGGTCCATGACATGGACCGTGCCGACGAGGAAGACCCCGAACGCCACCACTTCCTTGATCAGCGGGGACCCCGCGGATTTCCATTGCTCGATCAGATGAAATAAGCCGTTGGCGGCCGGCTCCCCGATGAGATCACCGATGTGCTGATGCAGGTTTCCTTCAACGGCGTCCTCTCCCATCATGGACGCGGACACCATGACGACCAGCACGACAAACGGCACGATGGTGAAGGCCGTGTAGAAGGCCAGCGCAGCCGCAAAGCGCGGCCCCGGATCATCGTTCCATTTGTCGATCGTGTCGGCGGCCAGCGATCTGATCACGTGCCACCATCGCGCGGGCGGATTGGTTCGTGGGGTGGGGGACCGGCCTCTGGATGGCGCCATGTTCTCCTCCGATCTTAAGCCAGCGCATCCGCCCAGGAAGCCACGGTGCGGGCGAGCTCAGACAGGACCTCCGCGTCGGTCCTGCCGGAGCGTTTGAGCACGTGGAAGGAGTGGTCTGCGGTATCCACGATCTGTAATGTGGCACGAGGTGCGAGTGTCGTGCAGAGCGGACGCATCAGGGCGAGATCGGCCAGCGTATCCCGCGTGCCCTGGAAGAACAGCATCGGCACCGTGACCCGTTCCAAGTGGTCGGCGCGTTGCGTACCCGGGCGGCCCGACTGGTGCAGCGGAAAACCGAAGAACACGAGCCCGCGCACGCGCGTGCCGATGTCCGCCGTGTTCGAGGGCGAGGAGGGCTCCTCGGCCAGCGCGAGCGACGTCATGCGTCCCCCCAGCGATTTGCCGCCGGCCAGCAGCGGCAGATCGGATGCGGCGTCGGCGGCGGCGGCCACGGCGGCGCGTACGATGGCGGTGAGGACCGCCGGAGGATTCGGTCTTCCGCGTCGCTGCTGCATGTAGGGAAACTGGTAGCGGAAGGTGGCGACCCGGCACGCAGCCAGTTCGCGCGCGAGCATCTCCATGAACGGATGATGCATCCCGGCCCCGGCGCCGTGAGCCAGCACGAGCAGCCACCGTGCATCGGCCGGACGCAGCAACAGCGCCTCGACGTCGCCGGCTGATCCAGACAGGCGAAAGGTGAGTCCGCTTGGCGTCGGAGTCGTCATTCGGGCCACCACCTTGCCCGGAAAGTCCCCCTATCCAAACCATTGAGTTGGTCACGGTTGATCACGATTCACGCTATCGCAATCGCAAGGGGTCCCACAAGGAACCCATCTCGATATCCGCACAGAGCACTGTCTCAAACAACGCAGGGTTTTGCTAGGTGTCTACCCAGTACGGAGTGACGGGGGGCTGTGGTGTAGTGAGAGCAGAACAACAAAGGAGGACATCATGATGTGGAAAGTGAAATGGTCGGTCGCCGTTGGCCTGTTAGCCCTCGGGGCCCTGCCGGTTCAGGCCGTGACGGATCGGCAAATGATGGAAAAGAACTGCTGGATCGAGGTGTTCGACGACACCAAGTACGATGCCGACGACCCGCACGTGAAGGTGCAGGGTCCCATGGAATTGTCATCGCTCAAGAATTTACAAGGCCGCAATTGGAACAATGAGATCCAGAGCGTGATCGTGGGCCCTGATGCGACGGTTCGCGCCTACAAGGACAAGGATTTCAAGGGGACGGAGATCGCCTTTGCGCCGGGGCAGCGCGTGCCCGACCTGTCCGATGTCGACATGTCGAACGATATCGAGTCCATGAAGGTGTCCTGTAACGCGCCATAAAAAGCAGTCACTCATAAAACGTCCGAGCGGGCGCTCAAGAGCGTCCGCTCGGGGTGCCCCTGCCGGTCTGGCGGGTGTGTTTGGTCTGTCTGGTCTATTCTCGTCTATCCGGTCTGTTCGTTCTATCTGGTGACGGGAAGCTATCCACTCCGTTCCAACACCTGCGCTGCCCTGTGGAACTAGGGTTTTGCCTAGCACCAAACCGTTTCGTCAACGTTGTTATATTACGTTGTCCTTGTTTGTACTACGCTCAGGCAAGCCTGTGGAGGCAGGTGACTGAGGGAGCGGGAAAGGTTGGATCATGAGCGACAAGCATAGAATAAAAGAGGAGACCATGATCGCCGATGGATATTGTGCCACCGGTGTCAGCGGTCTGGACGAGGTGCTCGGGGGTGGGTTGCCGTGCGATTGTTTTTATTTGATTCAGGGCGATCCCGGTTCAGGCAAGACGACGCTGGCCCTGCAGTTCCTGCTCGAAGGGGTGCGGCGGGGTGAACAGACCCTGTACATCACGCTTTCTGAAACAAAAGAGGAACTGCTCAAGGTCGCCCGCTCGCATGGGTGGTCGCTGGACGCCATTCCACTGTTCGAATTATCGGCCATCGAAGCGCTGGTGCGTCCGGACGCGCACACCACGGTGTTTCACCCCTCGGAACTCGAACTCGCCAAAGTGACCGGTCTGCTGTTGGAGGAAATCCGCAATCGCAGGCCGGCTCGCATTGTGTTCGATTCCCTGTCGGAATACCGGCTGATGGCGGAAACGGCGTTACGGTACCGGCGGCAGCTATTGAACCTCAAACAGGAGTTCGCCAAGTATCACAGCACGGTATTATTGTTGGACGACAAGATGGATAACAGCCAGATCGGCACCGATCCCCACGTCTTGAGCCTGACACATGGCGTGATCGAGATGGAACAACTCTCCCCCGACTACGGCAAGTCACGCCGGCGGTTGCGCGTGCTCAAGTTGCGCGGCGTCAGGTTCCGCGAAGGCTATCATGACTACAGCATTGAAAAGGGCGGCTTGCGCGTCTACCCCCGCATCATCGCGGCGGAGCATCGTGGGGACTTCCGGCAGGAGCCGGTCTCGAGCGGGCACAAGAGCCTTGACGACTTGCTGGGCGGCGGCCTGGACCGGGGGACGACCACATTGATTATGGGCCCGGCCGGCACGGGAAAATCCACGCTGGCTCTGCAATACGCCGCACAGATGGCCGACCGGGGGGAACCCGGCATGCTGTTCGCTTTCGATGAAGTGCGCAGTATTGTACTGGGACGCGCCGCTTCTCTCGGTCTGGATGTGGCCCGGCATGTCGAGAGCGGCATCATCAGCGTGCAGCAGGTCGACCCGGCCGAACTGTCGCCGGGAGAATTCGGCATGCGCATCCGCCGCGGAGTGGAAGCCGGTTGCAGGCTGATCATCATTGACAGTCTCAACGGCTACATGAACGCGATGCCCGGGGAGCGGTATCTCACCAACCAATTGCACGAGTTGTCGGCCTATCTCAACCAACAGGGGGTCGTGACGATTTTCATCTTAGCGCAGCATGGGCTGGTCGGGCCTTCCGAAGCGCCGGTGGACCTCAGCTATCTCGCCGATACGGTGATGAGCCTGCGCTATTTCGAGGCCGACGGCGCAGTCAGGCAGGCGCTCGCGGTGATTAAGAAGCGCAGCGGCCGTCACGAGAAAACCATCCGTGAATTCCAATTGGAATCGGGCCGCGGCTTGCGCATCGGGCAACCGCTGAAACAATTTCAGGGCGTCCTGACGGGTGCGCCGGCCTTCCATGGCGGCATCGAGCAGATGTTGGAACGGTCCGGTGATGGCCGATAATCCGGAGGAGCGCATCCTGATCCTCGCCCCCATCGGACAGGACGCGTCCGCCATGGCGACGGTTCTCCACGCACATGGATTCACCGCGACGGTATGCGACGCCGCCGGGGATGCGTGCGGCTACCTCAAGACCGGGGCGGGCGCCTTGCTGGTCACGGAGGAAGCGTTGGAATTACCGCAGATCCCCGATCTGCTCCACCAGCTCGAAACGCAGCCGCCGTGGGCGGAACTGCCGCTGATCGTCCTCACCCATGGCGGCGAATCGCGCTTGGCCCGGCTGCTCAATCTCGCGGCCATGGCGGCCGGCAGCATCACCTTGCTGGAGCGGCCTCTGGCGGAGGCCACGTTGCTGCGGTCCATCGAGGTGGCGTTGCGGTCACGGCGGCGTCAGTACCAGGTCCGGGACTTGCTCGCACATCAGCGGCTCGTTCACGAGGAGCTGCGCGCATCAGAGGAAAAGTACCGGACGCTGTTCGAATCCATCGATCAGGGGTTCTGTACGATCGAAGTGTTGTTCGATGGGCGGGAGCAGGCCGTGGATTATCGCTTTCTGTCCATCAACCCGGGCTTCGAGCGGCAGACCGGCATCCGGGAGGCCGTGGGCCGGCGCATGCGCGACATTGTCCCGCTGCATGAAGAGCACTGGTTTCAAACGTACGGCGAGATCGCGAGCACGGGGGCGCCGAGGCGGTTTGAGCACGAGGCTGCGCAGCTCCAACGCCATTACGACGTGTATGCCTGGCGGATCGGGGAACCGGCTGAACGGAAAGTCGCGGTGCTCTTTAACGACATCACGGAGCGCAAACAGACGGAAGCCGCCTTGCGCGAGAGTGAGGAACGGCTGCGTCTGGCGATGGCCGCGGCGCAGATGGGCGCCTGGGAGATTGACCTCAAGAATGGCACTCTGGTCTGGGATGCGAGACAGTGCGAGATTTTCGGGAGAGCGGTCCACACGGCGCCAAAGACGGTGGATGCGTTTTACGCACTCCTGCATCCTCTGGATGTGGATCGAGTGAAACAGGCGGCGGCGGCGACGGCGGCGGAACTCGGGGGGCAACTGTCTGAAGAGTTCCGCGTGATTCGTGGAGACGGCGCCGTGCGCTGGGTCGCCGGTCATGGGGTGACAGTCAGCGATCGGGCCGGCCGGCCGGTGCGGATGGTGGGGGTCAATTACGACATCACCGAGGACAAGGCTTCGCAGGCGCGGTTGGAACAGTTTGCCGAAGAACTGGAGCGCCAGGTCGCGGAACGCACGCACGAGTTAGTGTCCTCTCAGGACCAGTTGCGGGCCTTGGCCACGGAGTTGAATCTGGCGGAGCAGCGGGAACGCAAGCGGCTCGCCGGCGAATTACACGACCATTTGGCTCAGATGCTCGTGCTCGTACGGTTGAAGTTGGGCCAGGCCAAACAGGGACCGGTCCATCGCTCGATGGACATGATCAAGCAGGCCGAAGACGTCGTCAATGAATCCCTGACCTACACGCGACATCTGGTGGCGGACTTGAGTCCGCCGGTCCTGCATGAGTTCGGCCTTTCCGCCGCCCTCCGGTGGCTTGGCGAGCAGATGCACCGGTACCAGCTGCACGTCACCGTGCGGATCGATCCGGCAGAAGACTGGCGACTACCTGAAGATCAGGCGGTGCTCGTCTTCCAGTCGGTGCGAGAACTGCTCATCAACGCGGCGAAGCATGCGGTGTCCAAGCAGGCGTCCATCATCGCGGAGGAGCGAGGAGGCTGTCTCAGGATCGTCGTGGAAGATCAAGGCGTCGGCTTCGACCTGCTGGCGATGGCGACGCAACAGCCTTCACCGATATCCTCCAAGTTCGGGATTTTCAGCATCCGTGAACGCATGAATGCCCTGGGCGGCCGTTTGGACTTGCGTTCCGTCCCGGGAGAAGGCACCAGAGCCACGTTGATTCTCCCGCTCTCTCCCAGACCTCCGCAGGTGACGGATGTATCAGGATCGACGGTGCTGCTCTCCGACGCACCTGCGCATCAGCAGAATAAGAGCCATAAGAGCCCTCTCCATGGTCCCTGCCGCGTCCTCATTGCCGATGACCATGCCATGGTACGGCAAGGATTACGCTCCGTGCTGGAAGGGTTTCCGGATATCGACGTCATCGGGGAGGCGTCCAACGGGCAGGAAGCGGTGGACCTCACGGAGCAATTCAAACCTTCAGCGGTCGTGATGGACATCAACATGCCGTTCATGAACGGGATCGAGGCCACCGCCAAGATCAAGACCAGGCACCCCGACATCGTGGTCATCGGCATGTCCGTCAATGCCTCTGTGGATAATCACGATGCAATGCGCACGGCCGGCGCCTCCGTCTTGTTGACCAAGGAAGCGGCCGTGGACCAGCTCCATGGAGCCATCCAAACGGCCGTCAAAGGCATGGGGCGCCTGGAACAAATCCTATGATCAGTCCCTGTTAGGAGGAATGCGATCCGAGGCCCTGCCGGCTCCTGTCCCCTCGCATCAATCGACATGGCCGCTTTTTTGTGATGCGAGGATGCTCGCAAGAGAACGAGTCGCCCCATAGCGGTCCCCTTTTCCTGCCCCTTTTCCGATCTGCTGCGCTATCATGAGGCGGCCTCCGGCGTTCTACCGGCGCGGACTTCGACCTATGTGCCTCCTTGCATGTGATCCATCTTACTCATGAAGGACGATCGGCCCGTCGTCCCCGCCACGGTTTCGCTTCCTGAAATCACCCTCAAGGCGGTCGTGCTCTCGGTGATCCTCGCGGCCGTCCTGGCCGCCGCCAATGCCTACCTGGGATTGTTCGCCGGCATGACGGTGTCCGCGTCCATTCCAGCCGCCGTCGCCTCCATGGCCATCCTCCGCTTGTTCCGGCGGTCCAACATCCTCGAGAACAACATCGTGCAAACCGCCGCTTCGTCCGGAGAGGCGTTGGCCGCGGGGGTGATCTTCACGATTCCGGCCCTGCTGCTCGTCGGCTATTGGCCGGCCTTCGACTACTGGCAGACGACGGTGATCGCCACAGTCGGGGGGCTGCTCGGCGTGCTCTTCACCATTCCCTTGCGGCGGGCCCTCATCGTTACCGCGCGCTTACAATTCCCCGAAGGAGTGGCGACGGCGGAAGTCTTGAAGGTCGCCGCGGCCGATCGACAGGAGGGCGGCCGGACAACCGGGCTTGGTGATTTCCGGGCGCTCTCCTCAGCCGCGCTCCTGGGCGGGGCGGTGAAGTTCTGCGAGAGCGGCCTGCGGTTGTGGGCGGAATCCCTGGAAGGGGCCGCGCAGGTCGGGCGCACGGTGCTCTATGCGGGCCTCAATCTGTCGCCCGCGCTGCTCGCCGTGGGCTTCATCATCGGATTGCACACGGCGGTGGTCGTGTTTCTCGGCGGCGTCGTGGGGTGGGTGATCTTGATGCCGGCCTATGGGCTCGTGCACGGGCTGCCGCCCGATCGGACCGGCCTGGCGGCGGCGACGGCGGTCTGGAGCGAGCACATTCGCTACGTCGGCATCGGGGCGATGCTGACCGGAGGATTGTACACGCTGACGAAATTGCGCGAGCCGGTGTGGAAGAGTCTGCAGACGCTCCGCGAGAGTTACCGGGCCGCCGGGTCGTCCGGGTCCGCGGCGGTCGCCAGGACGGAGCGGGATGCGCCGCTGTTGTGGATCGTGGTGCCGTTTGCTCTTGCGCTGGTTCCGATGGCCTGGATTTATACCGGGGTGGTGACCAGTCCCGTGATCGGCCTCCTCATGACGGCGGTGATGGCACTCGCGGCGTTTCTCTTTTCGTCGGTTGCGGCCTACATGGCCGGGCTGGTCGGCAGTTCCAGTAACCCCGTGTCGGGCGTGACCATCGCCACGATTATGTGTGCCGCTCTGTTGCTGGTGCTGTTCATGGGCGCTGGGCATCCGGCTGGTCCGGCGGCGGCCCTGGTGATCGGGGCGGTCGTCTGTTGTGCCGCCGCCATGGGCGGAGACAATCTGCAAGATCTCAAAACCGGTCATCTGGTCGGGGCCACGCCGTGGAAACAGCAGGTCATGCAGGTGGTCGGGGTGCTGACCGGCGCCGTGGTCCTCGCGCCGGTCCTGTCGCTGCTTCAGGCCAAGTACGGGATCGGCGAGCCGACCAGCGGCCATCCCCATCCGCTGAGTGCGCCGCAGGCCATGCTGATGGCGAGCCTCACGCGCACGGTCTTCGGGGCCGGGCTGCCCTGGGATCTCGTGGGATTCGGCGCGGCGATCGGTCTCGTGGTGATTCTGCTGGATCGGCGGCTGGAAGCGCGGGGACAGGCCTTCCGCCTGCCCGTGCTCGCGGTGGCGCTGGGCATCTACTTGCCGCTGAAACTGTCGGCGGCCATCTGTATCGGAGGCGTCATTTCAGTCTTGGCCAAACGCAGGACCGGGGAGGATGATGCCTCGTCCCGACGGGGACTCCTCTTTGCGGCGGGGTTGATTACCGGTGAAGCCTTGATGGGCATCATGCTCGCAATTCCCATTGCACTGGCCGCGCTGTGGCCCGGCTTCAATTCGGACCCGTTTACCGTCTTTGACTCGCTTCCGTTCGGCGGCTGGCCCGGTCTCGTCGTGGTGGCAATGGCGGGACTCGCCCTCTATTGGTTCGCGGTCGATCTGAGAGGGAAGAAGCGCTGAGCCTTACGATCGGATCCGAAGGCGCGCGGGCTGTCATGCAGGCAGCACAACTTGTCCTCTGCATCCGCGGAGGACATGGCGTAATATCTTCCACTTGCGAGCGCCCGCCCTGGGCCCATGCCTTGCAGTCTTCCGGATGAGTGGCGCTTCGATCACACCCTTGTAGACAAGGAGGTCACGATGAAAGTCGTCGGAACGACAACCGGCACACCGGCCGCGGGATACCGGACGGTGAGCGATATTGTGTCCACGCACAACCTCACGTTCCGCGAGACGGACAATGCCATGGATGTAGCCATCGAGCTGGTCTCGTCCCATATCCCAGGGGCGCCTGTCGTGGGGGACGCCTATGAGTACCTCGGGTTCATTAACGAAGGCGACCTGATCCGCGCGATCGATGCCGGCATTGATTTAAGAAATAGCACCGCCCGCGAAATCATGAATGTGGCGTTCATCGGGGTGGAGGAAGGGGCTTCCCTGTCCTGTGTGAATGAGATGTTCGAACAAGGGCTGCACATCCTTCCGATCGTGCAGAACGGCCGAGTCTTACGCTGCATCACGCGCCACGATATCTTGCGGGCCAGGTTGGGCCTCGGTCCGACAATTGACCAATAGGCCGACGGCGGGCGCCGGTACCGTGAACGAGGTGCCGGCGCCGGTGGCCGACCGATGAGTCTTGGTGATTATTCCTGATCCAAGGGGGCGGGGCGCGTCGTCTTCTTCCACCTTCGGCCGGTGATCCAGACCGCCGCACATGCCGCGCCGGTCAGGAGGGCGACCGTTTGAAAATAGCTCTGCGGGTCCCATTTCACGGCGCCTAAGAACCAGATATTGATGCCGGTGGCCAGATCCCATCCGGTATGGAGCACGATGCCGGGAAGCACTGAACGATACCGTTCGACCATCCAGGCGCACAGCAGACCCATGCCGAACGCGAACGGATTGATTTCGCCGTGCGCCAGCATGAAACATGCGGCGGTCAGCCCCATGGCAGCCGCGGGGCTCATGCCGGTGCGCAGCCCGCCATAGAGGATCCCCCGATATCCCGTTTCCTCGACCAGCCCCGCAAGACTTGCCGCCACCAGTAGCTTCACAAAATAGAGGGCGGCTGCGGCAGGAAGTTCCTTCGAACGATCGATGTCCATGTGAAAGGCGGCCGCCACGCTGTCCGGAGATGCGATGATCCCTGCGACGGCGACCAGGAACACCATGCCGAAGAGCCATCCAAGGGCAGACAAGAGGCCCTGTCCGGCGTCGTCGATAGAGAATCCGAGAGTACGGAGGGGCTGGCCGATATAACGGAAGAACAACCAGACCCACAGCGGCCCGACTGATTGGAAGGTCAGCCAGGCGGCCAGGTCCGGCAGCGTTCCAGCCCGGACCGCCAGCAAGGGCGAGACGACTTTATAGGCCAGATCCTGGACGAGAAAAAAGAGCACGGCCTGTGAGACGGTCCAACGTTGCACCGGGAAAACGCGCTGGCCGGATGGGTCTTTATCAACGCAGACGTAATAGATTCCCGCCGCCGCCAGCGCCACGAGCGTATTGGAGAATTCCACGAAGAACGACGCTGGTCCCTGGTCCATGCGGCCTCGTCCTCAGTCTCCGTCTAAAAACCGGCGCAGCGCCAGATTGACCTCTGCCGGCGCTTCGGCCTGAACCCAATGGCCGGCTTCCGCAATACGGAGTTCCCGGTACGGCCCCGAGACGTAGCGCTCCACTTGCCGGACCGTTTCGGGCAGGATCGCGACATCCCGCTCGCCATAAATGAAGAGCGTGGGCACGGCAATCCATCGTGCAGGTGGGCGATGCGACTGGCTGAGCGCGAACAGGTTCGCCCGGTAATAATTAATGCCCGCCGCCACGGCACCCTCCTGAGACCAGGCCTGGTGATAGACGTCGAGATCCCGGTCGGTGAATGTCGCGGGCCTGATCGCCGTTTTCCGCAGCATGCGTTCCAGCAGGGCATGGTTCCCTGCGCGGAGGGCCCGTTCGGGAAGCCACGGCAGTTGGAAGGCCAACACGTACCAGCTGCGGAACAGTTGCCGGAAGGTCAGGTTGTCCCTCCAGAGAGCCAAGGGCGGTACCTGTAAGGCGGCCAGTTTCCGGACCTGCCGGGGCGCCTGTTGAGCGACCGACCAGGCGATGGCGGCTCCCCAATCATGGCCGACGAGCGCCGCGTCCTCGGCTCCAAAATAGCGGATGAGTCCGAGGACATCGGCCACCAGCCGCTCGAGGCGATAGTCCTTTTGCCGAAGCGGTTTCTCACTGAGGTTATAGCCCCGCAGATCGGGCGCCACGACGCAGTACTGCCCGCCCAGCGAGGCCAGTTGATGCCGCCAGGCATACCAGCATTCGGGAAATCCGTGCAGGAGCAGCACGAGGGGACCGGTACCCCGGGCGATGTAATGGAGCCGAACCTCGCCCACATCGGCATAGCCGCTCGCGGCATGCCAGTCCGCAAGGAGCCGAGACAGGTGAGGAGGTGTCTGCATCGTGTTTCGGAGACGACTCGTGCTCTGAGACAGGACGCCTGTTGATAGAGAGGCCACGCACGACCACGCTCGATTAGGTGTGCTCAGGGGATTATAATAGGCGTATGCGACATCGGTTGATAGCGCCATCCAACGGGAGCTGTTCATCGTGACGCGGATGTTCGTCCTCGCGCCGGTCCTTGCCGGTCTCTGCCTCCTCGTCCTGCCGGTCTCCAGGCCCGCAGCGGAACCGGAGTCCGACCGAGGCGTCTGGCGCACCGCGGCGCCTGCGCCGACGAAGCGGACAGAGGTGGCGGCCGCGACGTTGTCCGACAAGATCTACGTCGTGGGCGGGTTCGAGAAGCCGGGGCTGGGGAATGTAAAGAATCTGGCCATTACTCCGTCCCTGGAAGAATACGATCCCGCCACCGACCGATGGACGGCCAAAGCTCCCATGCCGCTGGGCCTGCATCATGTCGGCATCGCTGTGACAGGCGGGCGGCTGTATGTCATCGGCGGGTACCGGCAGTCAGGACTCAGCGTCTGGCAACCGGTGGCCACCCTGTATGCCTATGATCCGGCCACCGACACGTGGGCCGAGCGCGCCCCTATGCCGACCGCCCGAGGCGCGCTGTCGGTGACCGTCCACGAAGGCAGGTTGTACGCCATCGGCGGCTACGACGGGACCGCCAATAGTGCCGCGGTCGAGGTCTACGATCCCGCGCGGAACCTCTGGACGTCGCGGGCGTCGCTGCCGACGCCACGCGATCATCTGGCCAGCGCGACGGTGTCCGGGAAACTGTATGCGATCGGCGGACGCCTCAAGGGGGACTATCACCGGAACCTCTCCGTCACGGAACGGTACGACCCCGCCACGGATCAATGGCAGCCAGCTCCGAATCTCCCGGCCGCCCGCAGCGGCATCACGGCGTCCGTCGTGGGCGGGATGCTGTACGTATTCGGCGGCGAAGGACCGGACGGCACGTTTCGTGACAACGAGGCGTATGATCCGGCACGTGATGCCTGGGAGGCGATGGCGCCGATGCCGACGGCGCGTCACGGTCTCGGATCGGCTGTGGCCCAGGGGCGGATTCATGTCATCAGCGGCGGGCCGACACCTGGAGGCTCGTTTAGCGACCTGCACGAGGTGTTCACACCGCCGGGAGAAAGAAAGAAGCCGAGCTGAGCTCGCTCTCCGGCCCGCTCGCTTGAGCGTGAGGCCAGCTTCATGGCACTGCTGGTCAAGCTGTCGATATGTATGTCCTCCCGCTGATCCTTCGTCTGTCTGGTCTCTCTGGTGAGTCACATCAACCGCATCAAACAGAGCCCACCAGGCCGCGCCCTTCGTGGTGAAAGGCGCGGACTATCCGGGCGCGCCGCTCCTCAAGTATCAACCTCGGTCGTGAGCTTACGGTGCGCCGGATCCGACATGCGCCATGGCGCTTGTGGTGCGCGAGTCCACCATTTTCCAGTTGATATTCGAGAAAAACGCTTCGATGTAGTGGCTCCGCTCCGCCGGCTGATAATCAAGCAGATACGCATGTTCCCAGACATCCATGACGAGCAGCGGAATAAAGCCCGCCACATTGCCGTGTTCATGCAGGCTGACCCAGTGATTGGAGATATAGCCGTTCGCGGGATTCTGGTAGCAGATCGCCCATCCGACGCCGCGCATTTTGCCGACGCTGGAAAAGTCCGCCTTCCACACCTCAAAACTGCCGAAACTCTCCTTCACCGCCTCATGGAAGGCGGACCCGCTGCGGGGACTCTTGGAGCCGCCCTTCATCATGTTGGCAAAGTAATATTCATGCAGGACCATGCCGTTGTACTCAAACCCGAGACGACGGGTGAGTTCCGAATAGGCCGGCATCTCTTCCTGATCCACTCTGCCGTCCTTTAACACCTCTGCAATCTCCTGGTTCAACCGATTGGTCTCCTTGACGTAGCCTTCATACAATTTGAAATGCATCTCCATGGTTCGATCGGAGATGCCGTTGAGTCCGTGGAGATCAAACGATTGTGTTCGATAGGGCGAGCGAGCGTTCATGATCAACCTCCCTCCGTCTTGTCTGGTTCATAGGTATGGGCGCCGTGAGCAAGCCGTTCCCTCAGCTTAGGGTGGCGGCGGCGGATCAATCGGCTCAGGCACCGGCGGCGTTGGCCCCGGCGGCTTGGGGCGCGGACGAGTGGGGCCCGTTGCCGGCCGGTCCGTGCCGATGCGCGCGGCCCGCCGCCCCAATCGGGCTACGGCAGCGTCTGTTTTGCGCCTTGACCTTCCGGCAGTTGGCAAAACTCTTCTCCCATCACTTCCTCTTACAAGGCAGTTCGCCGCCGGGCCGTCTTTCTGGCTTGCTCCGAGAGAGCCTTGTGCGATGCCGCGCCCGTCCTTCGCGCCGGAGCGCTTTCATGGTGGCACGTGATCGCCGTGGGGCTGCCTTTTGTTGGCGCCTGGATTGGCCTTTTTCATAGTCCTTCCCGGCTTTGACGCGGGTCGATTCCGGAACCGAGCCCTTCGGCGGCGGTGGAAGTTTCACCCCGGCTCGCCGGGCCTTGGAAAGGCCAATGGCAATCGCCTGTGTCGTGGATCTGGCTCCATGCTTGCCTTCTCGGACGTGCTCGATTTCTTCACGCACGAACTCGCCGGCCTGGGTCGTGGGTCGTTTCCCTTCGCGTTGTTTGCGCCGCGCTCGTCGTATGGGTCCCTGTTCGGGCATGGTGGTCTCCAGGTGGTCATCCTCAACTGTTCGGTGTTGCAATCCGGATTCCACTCCGGCGTCGCCCTGCGCCAACCCTTTATCGGAAAAGCGGGCAGGACGTCTTTCAGCGAACCTGGACAACGTTTCCTGTGCATGACGAGTTGTCCCGACCTGGGTGGCATCATGGTGTTCGGACCCTGGCACTTGCCGAGGAGATGGAATGGAGGAACATGGAATGCATAAGGGAATGCATAAGGAAGGATGATTGATAGGAACTGGGAGAACCTAAACGAGGGACTGTAGCGGTTGATGCTCTCTACCGGGAGGAAACACTATGCAGCGGTGTCCGCATTTCGCCAAGGTTCTGCTGATCCTGTGTGCCTTCTGCGTCACCGGATGTCCGCCAAGGAACCCGCCGCCGATGGTTCATGATTGTCCCTTGGACGTCGGCTGTCCGATCATGTCGGCATGGGTTGAGGCCCAGCCCATGGGTATCGGGCGGTGCACCGGCTCCAGCTAGGGAGGGAACTGCAGGAGCCGTGTCATTCCAGCGGGAGGGACGTTCGCTGATACTGCCGTGGCCGGCGCTGAGAATATGACCGAGTTAGGCATGAGTGAGGGTATGCGCCTTGAGACGCTCGTCGCGCGCGACGGGATGGAAGCCGCTCGACAATGGGCGCGTTGGGCCGCAACGTTGTACCGCCGCTCTGTGACGGACCCGACTCATTACGCCTCTCAGCCTGATGCGAAGCCGCTGTTTGAAAAGAGCATCGTTCAGTTGGAGGCCTTCGCGGACACGGGAATGATCTTGTGACAAAACGTTCGGCAATGCATGGCAAAAGGAGACGGTAATGCGCTCACGGGCCGATTCGTCTTTCCGTGCCGGCTTCTGCTGCGCGGGAAGCAGCACCTTGCCCGGCCGGTCCTCTCCCACCCCAGTCACAGCATTGCCTCCAGGGTTCTTCCAGAAACAAACTGGTGACCTGCCTCATCACCGGAGGCCGTCCCGTCCGATAGAGTACAGATACTTTAGGAGGCGCAGTGGAAACATTGCGGAATCTGAAGTAAGGGCTCGGCTCCGAAAGGGGTCGGGCTTTTTTGTGCTCACTGATCCATGTCTCTCTGTTTGTTGGAGGGCCTTATGATGAAATGCGAACGCTGCAAGGGCGATATGCTCGAGGAGGAATTGATCGTCGTCGGGGGAGTCGTCCGGGTCAAGGACCTCTCGGCCTGGCACTGTCTGAACTGCGGGCGTATCGAGTACCGGTCCAAGGCGGCCGATCGCACGATGGTCGAACTTGAGACCACGGGAAACCCCCACGAGGGTCTTCAGGTGCGAAGACTCGGGGGATTCCTTGTGGATCGGACTTAGCGGGTTTACTACAAGAACAGTATCTTCGGGGAAGGCAGTGGGACCGACCGCTGCAGGATCTGAAGTAAAAGGCCCGACCCCGCAAGGGGAAGGGCCTTTTTTATGCCCCGCGAATTAGATTCTCCTATGAATATGTTTGAGGCGATCTGTGACCGGGTGCGGTTCGAGAACAGTGGAGGCTCAATGAATCCGCTTATCCCAATGATGTTAAGACTGCTGCCTAAGGTCCTCCCTCAATTGATTCCCCTGGCGGACTCTCTCAGAGGAAAAGAACCACCACCACAGAACATGGCGGAGAGCCGCCTGCATGAACTGGAAAAGACCATCGAAATCTTAGCTGACCGATCCGTATACCTCGAGCGGAGACTGAAGCAGGCGCGAGTCCTGATGATCATGACGCTCCTCTTTTCACTGGGCACCCTCATTACCGTTTTGATCCGTTGGCCGTGAATGCTGTCACGCCGGCATTGTGCTCTCCACTGCGCCGGCCATCTGGGCCAATAGAATCCCACTGTAGGGACCTACCTAGTACCTGCCGGCCGAACCCGTTTTTTAAGGTGTAAGTGTGCTTGGGAGGTTCAGAATTAACTTCGATGAACCCGAAAGGAGGGTCCCCAATGTCCGTTGTTGAAAAAGCGATCGAGATCGATGTGCCGGTGAGGACGGCGTACAACCAATGGACGCAGTTCGAGGAGTTTCCTCGGTTCATGGAAGGCGTGAAGCAGGTCAAACAACTCGATGACAAGCATCTGCATTGGAAAGCCGAAATCGCAGGTAAGGAAAAGGAATGGGACGCCGAAATTACCGAGCAGATTCCTGATAAACGGATTGCATGGAAGAGTCAGGGCGGGACGATGACGGCCGGCGTAGTGACCTTCCAGCCGGTGTCGGACGCCAAATCGAAAGTGATGCTCCATATGGAGTACGACCCGCAAGGCGTCATTGAAAACGTGGGGGATGCGGTCGGTGCAGTCAGCCAACGAGTCGAGGGAGATCTGGAGCGATTCAAGCACTACATCGAGACGCGAGGGCAGGAAACCGGAGCTTGGCGAGGGACGGTCAAATAGCTACGACGGCCGCTTGCGAATGGCCGCCTCTTGGTCCTCGGTTGCAAACTTCCTGCGACGAGCCCGGAGCGCCCGCCTCCCTCATCTCGCTCTTGCGCCTTGGTGGTGGGCCATTTTGAGGAGCGCACCGATGACTTACAGCAGATCACAAGAAAGCGGCGTTCGACTCTCTCTAGGGACAATGAGAGCTGTGAGACCAAGTGGCGCGTGGCATAATTTGTTGGCGGGCTGCTTGTGCCCGCACCTGAGGAGAATGGAATGGAGGGGAGGATGGAGAGACAACCAAAGATGGAAGGCAATATCGTCGGAGCTGCGCAGGGGGTCGTGACTCAAAATCTTGACTCGGTCGAAGCCAAAGTCGACACGGCGATCAGGGACGCGGTCCATGAGGTGCGAAGCGAGGCGGAGGAGGTCGTCGATCAGACCTTGAATCGTTTCAAAGGGACATGGGAACAACAACGGCCGAAGATCGAGGAGTTCATGGCGTCTCATCCCTGGATGGTTCTCGGAGGCTTGCTGCTCCTCGGTTATTTCTTCGCTGGTACGAAGCGCGCTCTCCAGCGGTAAACAGGTAAGGCTCTACAAAACAACATGCCCCGTCGTGCCGGCGACCGGTTCGGTGTGCCGGCTTCTTCTCCTGAATCCAAATCCCTCATTATTCCTGCCACATCCCCGCGAACAATCCTGCCGCACCGACCAGCGTGCCGAGCATCAAGAGGAATGAGGAAGTCTCCGGAAGGCTGGGATCGACGCGGGGCGCCCAGTCGACGAAGGTCCCCAACGCGATGAGAATCACTCCAACGGCCTGCAACACTTTCCAGCGCAGCGCAATCCGTCGAAGGCTGTGACTCGAGCCTGGTTCCGATTCTTCCATCATCTCATCCATCTCAAGACTGACAGATGGCTTCCGAAACGTCCATCGTACCGCTGAAGGGTCATTCGTGGGAAGCGTCCTTTGGTCTGTCTGGTTTGTCTGGTCTGTCTGGTTTGTCTGGTCTGTCTGGTTTATCTGGTTTGTTTGGTTCGTCTGGTTCTTTGGTTCGAATAGAGTTAAACAAACGAAACAAACCAGACAAACCAAACAAACAAGAGAGACGAGACAAACAAGACAAACCGATGTATCCTGCCCGCCGGTTGGTACGTGATGGGAGGAGACGTGCATGCTGGTTCTGGCGCTATTGATGGCTCTGCTGTCATTGCCGGTCGCGGCCGAGGCCGCGGCCGCGGAGCAGACGCATGTCGACAAGCCGACGTTGACGATTACCGGCACGGGCCGTCTGGCGCTCATCCCGGATACGGCCTTCGTGACGTTCGGCATGGAAACGGCCGGCAAATCGCTCGGACAGGCGCAGCGGCAGAATAATGAGACGATGCAGAGGGTCGCGGAGCGGCTGCGAGAGTTCCAGATCGACAAGGAACGAATCCAGACGTCATCCTTTACGGTGTCGCCGCAATACAAGCCGGCGCCTAAACGCTCACCCGATGCGCCTCCGGCACCTCCTGAGATCACCGGCTATGTGGTGAGTCACAGCGTGACGGTGGAAGTGCGGAATACAGAGCGCGTGGCGGCCGTCATCGAGGCCTCCATGGCGGCCGGCGCCAATCACTTCCAGGGCCTGCACTGGGCGCTCCGCGACGAACAGCGAGGGCGGGTTGATGCTTTGAGGCAGGCGGCGGCCCGCGCGCGGGAGAAAGCCGCCGCTCTGAGCGAAGCGCTCAAAGTAAAGCTGGTCCGGCTGATCAGTGCGAATGAGGGCGGCTACATCGTGCGCCCGGTTCCGATGGCCTCGCGGTCGATGGTGGGGATGGAGGCCGGCGGCAGCGAGCCGCCGATCTTTTCCGGAGAGATCACATTCGAAGCGACCGTCACGTTGCTCTACGAAATCGGCTCCGAATGACTGTTGTTCTGGTTTGGACTGGTTATCTGGTTTGTTTGGTTTGTCTGGTTTGTTTTGTTCCGGTCATGAGGTCCGGTATTAAGAAAACCAGACAAACGAAATAAACCAAACAAACCAGATAAACGTTCAAGGTTTATTTTTTCTGCCTGGCCGGCTCTTGGGGCGGCTGCTTGTCAGGTCCCTTCTCCGTCAGCTTCTTCACCGCATTGCCGATCGCGGAACCGATTTTCGGGATTTCCCGTTCCACGCTTTGTGCGGCGCTCTTGAGGCCTCGCCCGAGGTCGTCCACCGTCGTCCCTTTGTTTTCCCGCGTGTGCCCGGCGCCGGCAGAGTCGGAGTCAGAGCCGGAGGCGGATACGGCAGATCCGCTGACGCTTGACAGCAGCCACACCGCGAGTAAAACCATGCGCTTCATACATCACCTCCGGACCTCAGCCACTATAGCATGTTCCTGCAGAGCTGGTGCCGCGGTGAGGGAGCGGCTACTAAGTTCCTCATGGCGTATACAGCGTTTGCGAATCGTTGCCCGCCCCGCCTTCCGCATTGCAGGCCGGCTTGTAGACATCCATCATGTCGATATTCACACTGGCGGGATAGAATTCACCGAACCGGTTCATGACCCAGCCTTTGCGTTCATTCACTTCTTCGACGAGGATCGGCTGCCCGACATAGGTCGGACACACGGGCGACACGACGACGAAGTGATGGGAAGGAAGTTCCTGGCCGCGCCAATAACAATCGTACACCTGTACCTGGACGATCTGGGCGCCTTTGGTGGTCGCCATGGTGGTCTGACTTGGAATTTGCGCCGGGCAGGTGGGATTGCCTTGTAGGACCAGCATCAAGAACAAGGCGATAGCGTTCATAGGACCGTCCTTTCTTTGGCAGGCTTTTCCCGTTCCTGCCGGCCCCCGCTTCAGGTGATGTGTGTATCGGTTCTAGGCCATGAGAAGTGCAAGAGCGGTTCCGTTTCTTCCTCTAGAGAGTTTCACTTGATAACACGCCGGGATGCCGGGCGGCGGGAGAGACCGGCCGGTGTTGCCGAGGTGGATGGAGGAGGACAACCTGTCCCCTGACAACACTCTTTATCCTTTCTAATTCCGCCATGCTGGAAACGTCGCTTCTCTGGAAGTCAAGCCGCGTAGGCCTTCTCCGCTTCCAGGTCGCTGGAGGAAGCCGGCTCGGCGGGCAGGAAGGGGATCCATAAGAAGGCGGCGAGGGTCACCGCGGCCGCAAGATAGATCAAGGGCGCGATCTGATGATCGAAGACCCGTTCATAGAGATGTCCCCCCAGCATCGCGGAGACTTGAGCCGTGACGCTATAGATGGCCATGAGCGCCGCGAACGTGAACCCGGCGGCGTGCGGCGGACAGACCGAAGCCGCGAGGCTGAACAGCGTTACGAGGGCGATCACGCTGACAATGCCGGCCGAGAAGTACAAGAGGACGGCCGAAGCCGCATCCTTCATGAACAGATACCCGAGCGCCATCATGACGCTCAGCGTGATGCTGAGCGTGAGCAGCTGCGCAGTGGAGAATCGTTCGGCGAAATACCGGCGAAAGACCCAGGCGCCGATCGTCGCGCCGACCGAGCCGATGGCGACCAGCTGCCCGATAAAATATTGGTCGAATTGTAGATGGTCGACCATATGGTAATAGATGGGGGTGCCGAAGTTGGGAATCAGGCTCCAGAAGGCCAGGAAGCCGGCCACGCGCCACAGTGCGGGCGACCGCAGCGCCGTGACGAGATCGCGTGCGGCGCGCCGCCTCCCCGCAGCCTCGATCGGCATGGGTTGTTCGTCCACGAATATCCAGGTGGCCACAAGGATTGCGGCGGGCGCGCCGAGCATGATGAGCGCCGCCGTCCGGATCGCCGCCGCCGGCGTGAACGCCTGGCTCAGCCACCCGCCGACGAGCGCCGTCGCGACGGCCGCAAGATTGAGCCAGGTCCATTGCTGCCCTTGAAATTGTTTGATGAGGCCGAGCTTGAGTCCCTGTTCCACCATCAAGGCGTCCACGACGACGTCGATGGCCGCGATGCCGAGCGTGCTGACGACCAACGCCCAGACAATCAGCTCGGCGGATAACAGCCGGCTGAGCCCCAGATAGCCGATCGCCGCCAGTCCCGCCATCAGCAGAAGGTAACTCTTCCGGCGATAGCCGAACAGCGGCACACAATCGGTCATCAAGCCATACAGCGGTTTGATCATCCAGGGGATGGCGGCTACCGCCAGAAGCGCAGCCACCGCATCGGCGGTCAATCCAAGCGACTTAAAGTAGTACGTGAGGGGCTGCTTGCTCAGTCCGCCGGCAACCCCTTGAGCGAAGTAGACGAGCCCGAAGAACAGCATCAACCGGCGTTCCGCCGACTGCCTCGCGTGAAGGCGGCTCCATGATCGAGGGATGCGCATTAGGACTCGAACTGTACCGTCTGCGAGGGAACAGACCACCCGGTGGAGCCCTGGTGTCCGGTCGGTTTGGTCTATCTGGTCGGTTGGGTCTGTCTGGTGGGTCGGGTCGGCTTAGTTCATGTCCCCCGCCGAAGATCAGGAAGCCATCCACCCGAACAAGCCGGACAACCGAAAGAAGTGAAACCAACGTGCGGAGCGCACGTGCAGGAGACCGCTCAGTCGGGCCTTTGTTGCAAGGAGGAGGGTTCTCGATCGTGGCGGAACGTTCGTGAAAGAGATTGAACGACGGATCTCCTCGGCGCAACGTTCGCAGATGCCGTGCGTGACTTGAGTGGCTGATGGCACGAAGCTGAGATAGCGATCGCACCACGCGCATTGACGTGTCATGGAGCCCTCCTGGACCGTATCACCGGTGCCCAACCCAGCACATGACCCAGGGAAGCATAGGATGGCTTAAGAAAGGCTCCTACTAGGAGTCTCCCTAGACAACCAGTAGATGGACCCTTTTACAGCTGAACGGCGGGCCCGACATCGATCGGCTCAGATCGGTGGCGGTCCTGAAAAAGGCGCTGGATTCGTCGTCGGCTACGGAGCCAAGGTCATTCTTTTCATAGGAGGCACCGTAGAACCGGGCCAGGTGGAGTGGCTGAACAGCCATGCCCGCCCATAGGCCGTGGCCAACGGGATGGGGTCGTCATCCCGATCGGCCACATATAATTCTCTGCTTTTCCAGGGCTGTGACGCCTCGGCGCGGTAAAAGCGAATCAAGCGGATGATCCACCGACCGCGCGGCCCCATTTCCGTATGGATCCAGTCCTCGCAGCAGTCAGTCGGCACAGGGAGCGGGAGCCCCAACACAAGCGCGCTGTTCGTGGAGAATGCCATTCCGGCAGAGCTGACCGGTTGGTAATTGACATGATCGGAAGCCGGTGCAAACCACTCCTGCTCCCGTTCCTTCACGGGTAACTCGTTGCCGGGCCGGTAGCCCAACTGACGAGCGATCGCCATGTTGAGAGCCGTCCCGTCAAGCGTCAAGACCTCATCATGCGGGAATAGACGAGCCAAATTAGACATGGCAGCACCCCCTCCCTTCTATAAACAGCGATTCGCCGCCGTAATCCACAGGGACTACCCCTAGGGTGAGGCGGTTTCTTTGGCTATTTAGTTTGTTTCGTTTGTTTGGTTGTCAAAACGAACCGGACAAACGAGAGAAACGAGACAAACCACTAAACGAAAGCTAGTTGGCAAGAAACGGCGAACTGTGGGGTCTGGACCGGGATGGGTGATAGGTAGACGCCGGCTCCCCGGCCAGCGCCTCCTGATTCGACCAGACGTGGCTCACCGCGGTCCGAATCGAAGACAGCAGCGAATGAGAGGAACCTTTGATCAAGAAGGCGGAGGCCCCCGCTTCTAAGGCGGTCGCGATGAGGTCGCGTTCCGAATGCGAACTGTGCACGATCACGCGACAGCCGGGTAACAGTTGGTGCAGCTGCCGGACGGCGTCAAGACCGTTAAGGGCCGGCATGTCGACGTCGGTCAATACCAGATCGGGCTTGAGCGCTCGGGCGGCCTCGATGAGTGACGCTCCATCCTTCGCTGTTCCGACCACGTGGTAATCAGGCTCGAGCAGGGTCTTAAGGAGCATAAGGATCTGCGGATGATCGTCAGCCAGCAGGATGCGGAGACGTGCCATAGGCCACCTCATGGGTGTGGGGAACTAATCCGCTATGGCCGCGAGCATACGCAGATTCACCATGGAGGGGAGAGAGAAGACCTACGGGAGAAATGGAGGGAATGTACGTGGTCCAGGCTCCGTGATTACGGGAAAGACGGCAAGAGCCTGTTGAACGGGGCTTGTTGGTTGAATATCTCTGTTGTCCGCCGGTTGAATGAGGGAAGCTCGCCTCTGTATCGGCATGTATAGAGCACTGGCCGCTTGCTCGTCAGAAAAGACCGCGCGAATTTAAGTTGGACGGCGTGGGGGCACTCGACCCGGTGAAAGGGAATGCGCTTGAGGGAGCCTCACCTAATGGAGCATGGACGGATAAGTCATTCGTGGGGCAGGCTTTCGGCCACAGTGCCGGATTCCAATCTGACCGCCACATTGTCCTGATCGGGAACCTGCCGCTCCTGATAGTGCTGGACTCCCAGTGACACAGAACAGACCATCAGTGGTCTCTCGTGATGGACCGGGCAGTAGGGCCACCCTTGAATGGACCCTGGCACGACATCCCCGTAAGAGACATTTGTCTTACACGCGCCGCAGAACAGCACGGCCTCTTTGCCCGTCGGTCGGACTCCTGCTTCCAATTGGTACAGGCTCAGTTCCAGCCAATGACTTTCATCGGCTCCCGGTTTACGTAAGCGAACGGAAGGAGGCGAGGGCTGGCGGTCCGCCTCGTCCCAATCCGGAAAGCGCAGATTCTGCTGATGTTCCGACTCTGCGAACATGACATCCCTTTCTCATGGTCTTTCGAGCAGGACGCAGACTCATACAGAGATGTAGGGCGTATGGGCATAACCGCGTCAAGCCTCATGAATGATATGAATGAAAACGTATCGGGTGTATGAATTATGAATATGGATATGATGGGCCGCTATTCTGTTGCGTGCGGCCGTGCACTATACTGCATCGCCGGCCACGTCTCAAGGGGAATTTCCGCTGGCGGCTTGTTCGCTGATTCGCAATCGAGCCGAAGGCAAATGAAGCGACGTCGAGCAGATCATCAGCGGCTTTTGGTGATGCACCGGACAATAGGGCCAATTCTCAATCGGACCTGCGGCAGCCTCTCCATAGGAAATGTCGGCTTCACAAGCGCCGCAATACAGCAGGGCGCGATGTCCCTCCGGGCTCAGCACGGCCGCCAGTTCATGCAGTTGGAACTCTAACCAGATTGATCTGCCGGATTGCCCTTGCATCATGGATCATCCAGGGCTTGAGGAGATAGAAAGACTTGCGTCCCGTAGTATCATACAGGCCGCCAAGTTCCAATGCACCGGTAGAAGTTCTGGTTTATCACCTACGTTTACGGTAATCAAAGGCTGACGAGCGGACGATGCGACGGCGGTTTGTTGGGGTTTGCCGGGGCCACAATCACGGAAAAGGCACGCCGCTCAGCATCTTTCTCGCTTCGTCGATAAGGAGTTCGCGACAGGATCCCGGCTGAAGGTCGCCGAGCAGGAAAGGGCCGTATTGAATGCGGCGGAGCCTGGTTACTTCGTGGCCCAGCGCCTTGAACAATCGTCTGATCTCGCGGTTTTTGCCTTCGGTGAGCGTCACCTCGAGGTGGGATTCGCGCCCGGAGGCCTTCTGGATTACCAGCGCCGCACACTGTAGCCGCTCGCCACGATCCAGCAGACCCGTGAGTGCCGTCTGACGAACGTCTTCCGTCACGCCGCCACGCACGGTGACCAGATACCGCCGTGGCACGGCATGCCGGGGGTCAGTCAGAAAACTGGAGAGTGCCGAGTCGTTCGTCAGCAAGAGGAGGCCGCTGGTCGCCTGATCCAGCCGTCCGACCGCCTGCAGGGCCCGCCACCGGGTAGGCAGCACATCAAAGATCGTCCTCCGGCCTTTCTCGTCGTCCTGTGTCGTGATGACGCCCTTGGGCTTGTGAAAGAGGAGGAACCGTTTGGCTTCTTCCCGCACCGGCTCATTGTCCACCGACACCAGATCAGCGGGCCATGAGACCCATGTGTCGGGCAGGCGAACGACGCGCTGATTGACGGAGACCCGGCCGGCCCGAATCCATTCCTGGGCGGTGCTCCGGCTGGCCACGCCGAGTTTCGAGAACAAGCGGTCCAGAGTGGCCCGCAAGGGGCCGTCGCCTTCACGATGCAAGGTGGCGCCGGACTTCCCCGACGTCGGCGGAGGAGCCGGCCGTTTGGGAGACGCGTTGTTTCTGCTCATGTGCGATGTTTCGCCAAGCACATCTCTCTCTCGTACACTGCGGGCCATCCGGGTGGCAAGCGTCGTCTTGAAGGAAACGGATGTTGAGGAGAAGTCGAGAGAGGTGGTGTCGAAAAAGTGATGGCCAGCCGCGGGACGATAGGACAGGGCGGCTCATCGTGTCACCGTCCGGCCGCAGACGTCCCGGTCCGGCTCAGCTGTCCGATGATGACTGTGGAGGAAACATATTCTGTACCGGTTCGGCATGACCGTCTCCACTGCCGGACCATACCTCCGATTTGTTGTCCAAGGATTTTTCCAGCAATTCGTTCGCACAGATGCGAATAATGCCCGCCTCATCATCAGTCAAGCGCTCGTCCTGAGCCAGGGCGCTCTGCAGGCGTTCGTTCACCGAAATCAAATCACGGACCTCTTTCCGTAGTGCATCCATATGACCTCTCCCTCACGTGGTGCAGAGTTCACGCAAATATAACGCCGTTCTTCCCTCTCGACCAGCACCGGTCCATCCCGGCAAGGCCACCAGGGAAGACGGCTTATTTGATTGCCTCACGCGGACAGTTAACCAGTATCGCCCTCCCGGTCAAGTCGCATCCAGAGCGCAGAGCCGGCATGAAGAAGAATAGACGCAGATGTAAAATCAACGGAATCAAATAGATGTGTGCTCGGAAGGAGGGCGGTTATGCGGCTTTCGGGGGGATGAACCTTGTCCGATGTTGGGAGGCGAGCCTGGTGATGGTGTCATATAACTGTTCTCCCGCCGTATCCTTCGATACGAACGCAGCGGCCCCGGCCCGCTTCATCGCCTCCATCACCGGTGCGGAGGTATTGACGGACAACCCGATGACGATAATGCCCGGTTGCGCGGCCTTAATTCGTTTCGTGGCTTCAATGCCGTCCATCTGGGGCATATTGACGTCCATCAGGATGACATCGGGGCTGCGTTCCGCCGCCATGGACACGCCTTCCACTCCGTTCGACGCTTCTCCGACGACCGACAGATCCTGGTAGTCTTCCAGGATGGCCCGGAGGCCTTGCCGGACCATGGCATGATCGTCCACCAGTAAGAGCCGGTGTCTGCCGGCCGGCTTCTCGGGCACGGTATTGTGTTTCCGATCCCGCAGGGTCGTGGTCGGGTGGACCGGTTCAGGGTTGGCGCCTGCGGTCAGTGCCAACTCCAGTGTGATCGCCGTGCCGGCGTTTGGAGCGCTGTCCACATGAAGGCGCCCTTCCATCGCTTCCATGCGCTGCTGGATGCTGAAGAGTCCGAAATGCTCGCCTTCCGGCTTGGCCTCCAGCGTCTCAGGGGTAAAGCCGCGACCGGTGTCTTTGACCACGATGCGCAAGTGGTTGGACGGAACCTCGACCGTCAGTATCACCCTGGCTCTGGAAGTTTGGGCATGCATCGCCACGTTGAGCAACAGCTCGCGTACCGAGTGATACAGCAGCAGCGCCTGATCGTCCGGCAGCGGAAGGTGCTCCCGTCCGAGGGTGAGGTCGACGGTGAGCCCATGCTGTGTCGGCATCTGCTCCGCCAACCATTTGAGGGCCGAGGGCAGTCCCAGTTCGTACAACACCGGAGGGCTCAATTCAGCCATGAGAATCCGGATGTACGACAAGGATCTCGTAAAGATGTGGTCGATATCCTCAATCACCCGGGACGCGAATGCGTCAGCAGCCGCCATCCGGAAGCGAGCCTGCCCGATCTTCAACCGCCCCAGCACCATCATTTGTCCCAGATGGTCATGTAATTCCGTGGCCAGTCGTTTGCGTTCGCGCTGTTCAGTCAGCATCAGTTGGGAGGTCAGGGACCGCAGCTGGCGCTGCTTTTTCAAGAGGGATTCGTTCGTGTCGTGCTCATATTGGTAGCGCCGCGCCAACTCCTCGGCCTGCTCCTGGACCTGGAGGGCATGCAGCGTGAGTTGCCGGTTCGCGTCCCGCAGGCGGTCGTTCACCCGGTTGGACGGCTCCTTGGGGGGCAGTTGCTGTCCGTCATTTAACATAGCTGTCTTTCAACACGCTGTTCCGGTTCCTCTCTCTGAGATGGCTGTGCTTGGACGAAAGGCACGGGGCAGCCCATGTGAGCCACCCTACCCGGGGTACGTTTGCTACCCTAACGCGCGCGGAAGACCCCGTACTACTAGGCAGAACCCAGTGTTCATTGGGAGTTGGGCGCTGTGACGGGCACAGGCCCTATCGTTTTTCACATAGGCGTTCGCTGACGGCCAGTCATTCGGGCGGTGTGGTCGAGCCTCCGCCGGTCTTGCCCCAGGGTGCCCAAGCGAAAGCGCCGGGTCAGACTCCTAGACACAATCGGCAGCGGTCATCATGGCTCCGGCCGTCAGACCGGGTGCCGGTTGACCGGGCCCGAGGCTGAGCGAGCGTAGGTGGTTACGGTTGGTCGCTCATCGCGCTCGTCGCCATGCCGGCCGGCTCGAGGGCCAATTCCTCATCCAGCGGTTCCAGCAGCGGATCCGGTTCTAAGTGCAGCTTGCGGGCGAGTGCCAGGAAGCCCGTGCAGAGGAGCGAGCCATACAAGGCCGCCGCCATATCGCGCTGCGGGTCCCACACATCGCCCTGATGGCCGACGAGCGCCCGTTCCAGATCGGGGTGGGTGAGTTGGCCGGCCCAGGCTTCCATGATTTCCCAAAAGCCGCTGAAGCCGAGAATGGTCATCACGACCAGGTAAGGCAGCAGCCAGCCTTTGGCCAGACACCGGCGCCGGAAGATCTCCACCAGCGGGACGGTCATGAACAAGCCGAAACTGAAATGGACGATCCGGTCAAAGTGGTTCCGGTGAAAATCGAAGAGCTGGTCGAGCCAGAATCCCACCGGAACTTTCGGGTACGTGTAATGAGCGGCAATGGTGTGGAGCGTGAGCCAGACCGTGATCAGCACATAGGAGGCATTGGACAGGGGAAATCTCCGGTGCGTGGCGATGAGCGTGGTGACGAAGACCATGGGCAGGACGTTGATGCTCCACCACACTTTCTGATCCAGGGGCGCAATGGCCATCGCGCAGAAGAACGCCAGGTACCAGGCGAGCATGAGTTGAGGGATCGACCATCGTCGCCAGATCGGAGCATCTTGCGTGTCGTTCATCACTTCTTGGTTGCCTCCTTGTAAAAATAGAGGATTTGCCGGGCACGGCGGTAAGGTGCGACACCCTACCATAGAAATGGCTGGACGTAATTTCGGCCGATCCCCTAAGGGCGAGCGCCAGCTGGAGACACCGGCCCCTCCGGGAAGCCGTGGCCTCCTTGATCGCACCTTGCCACTGGATCGGATAGGAGGTCCGGGTGGCAGAAGTGGCAGGATAGGGAGGAGAAGTCAGGAAGCTGGTGGGCTCTTAAGAAAACCGCAGCAGGAAAGGGCAGACAGAGAGGCCGATGGGGATGAAGTACGTGCGCCGGCTTACCGCGCGCCGGCCGGCGCGTGCGTTTCCTGGCGGAGCGGCTTGAGCGCATTGCCCCAGGCGATGACTTGATCGAGCATGGTTTTAAGCGACGTCTCATGGTGAGCAGCCGGCTTGAAGACCCGGTAGTTTTCGAAATCGCTGTAGAGCGACAACATGACTTGCGCGCGAACGTCCGCGACCTGCAGCTCGCCCATCACCAGACGTAAATGCTCGACCGCGCGCACACCGCCCGCGCTGCCGTAGCTCACGAAACCGGCTGCCTTGTTGTTCCATTCCGCATACAGATAGTCGAGCGCATTTTTCAGGGCCGCCGACGTGCCGTGATTGTATTCCGGCGTCACAAAGACAAAGGCGTCCAGCGACGCCACTTTTTCGGCCCAGCGTTTCGTATGGGGTTGCCGGTACTGACCCATGGAGGGCGGGATGGGCTCATCGAGCAATGGCAACCGGTATTCGGCCACATCGATCAGCTCAAAATCGGCATCCCGCCGTGGTTTCGCCTTCTCGTAGACCCATTGGGCGACCGCTTCGCCATTGCGGCAGGGTCTGGTGCTGCCGAGGACAATCCCAATCTTCATGGCGCCACATCTCCTTTCGTCCTTCTCTTCGTGGTCCCCTCAGCATGTATATTCGGCTCGTCCGGTGCCACTCGGCGCTACCCTGGAAGGCGGTCTTTATAGGACGCCGGACGGCGGAAGGATGTCGTCAAGCGCCTTCCGTTGCGCTCTCAGGATTGCCTGCGCCTCCGGGAGGGACGTCAGACGGAACCGGATGGTATCGCCAGGCAACAATTGCGCGGCCAGGTGGAGATCGGCCGAGATGACGACCGCGATGATGGGGTAGCCGCCGGTCGTCTGCCGGTCGGCCATCAATAAGATCGGGCGGCCGTCCTTCGGAATCTGCAGCGCTCCCGTGGCCGTTCCGCCGGAGATCCACTGCTCCGTTGCCGTATCGAGGGTCGGTCCGTCGAGTCGATAGCCCATGCGATCCGAGTGGCTGGTGAGGCGGTAGGGATGTGACGTGAGGACATCCAGTGCCCCGTCTGCAAAGGACCGATTCTGAGGGTCTGCCAGGATACGCAGTGCCGGGGCCGGTGCATACACGGGACGCCACGGCTCGGGCAGGGCTCGGCCGATCGTCGTAGTCCTTACGGACAGGAGTCCGCCAACCAGGACGTCTCCCGCTCGGAGCGCCCGGCCCTGAACTCCGCCGGTGCCGCTGGAGACGTGGGTTGAACGGCTTCCCAGCATGACCGGCACCGCGATGCCTCCGGCGATGGCAAGGTAACTCCGCGCTCCCGCTCGCCGGCGACCGAACGTGAGCCGGCTGCCTTGTTTCACCGGGACACTGGTCCAGAGCGGAAGGCCGATGCCGTTCAATGAAGGGGACAAATCCGCCCCCGTGACGGCCACGACCGCGTCATCGTGAAAGTGCAGTTCGGGCCCTTGGAGCGTGATCTCGAGCACCGCCGCCTCATCGACGTTCCCGACGAGGCGGTTGGCCATGACGCAAGCCTGTCGGTCCATCGCGCCGCTGACAGGAACGCCGTACTGTTGGTAGCCATGGCGTCCCAAATCTTGCACGGTCGTCAGCCACCCGGGCTTGTGAATGGTCACCTTTGGATGATGGTTATCAAATTGCTTCATCGCGTACCGCAGCCAGCCGGATACCGGCCGCCTGGAGTTCCTGCCGGATCACATGTGCGAGGCTGCTTGCCTGCCTGGTATCGGAGTGGATGCAGAGGCTGTCGGCTGTCACCAGCACCGCCGGTCCCTCGACGCTTCGGACGGAGCCCTGTATCAGCCGGCGAAGCTGGCGCCGCACGGCTGCTTCCGTGGCGAGGAGAGCGCCCGGTTCGGAGCGCGGAACCAGGCTGCCGTCGGCCCGGTAGCCGCGATCGGCAAATGCTTCACGCACGACGGTGAGGCCGGCCGCTTGAGCCGCTTGCGCGAGAACGGAACCGGCCAGGGCATACAGGAGCAAGGTGCGATCGATGGCTTGGACGGCCCTCACAATGGCTATGGCGACGGCCGGATCTTTGGCGGCCATGTTGTACAAGGCGCCGTGGGGCTTCACATGCGTCAGGCTGAGACGGTCTTCGGCCAGGACGTCGACGAGCAACGCGATTTGATCCACGATCAGGGTTTCCGTTTCGTGAGGCGACAGACTCTGCTCTCTCCGGCCGAAATGCGCGGGATCATGGAATCCCGGATGGGCCCCGATCGTCACTCCGTGCTGCGCAGCCAGCTGCGCCGTCCGCCGCATGAGAGCCGGGGTGCCTGCATGTCCGCCGCAGGCGATGTTGACGGAAGTGATGAGCGGCAGCAGGCCGGCATCGGCGGCCCGGCCCTCGGGAGTATCCCGCTCTCCCATGTCGCTATTCAAATCAATGCGCGTGATTCTGTATTTCATGAATGACTGCGATTCTGTACCTGACGTTCCAGAACTTCAAACTCCCGTCGGCCGATCGGCATAAACCGGACCAGGTCACCGGCGCGTAGCAGAAATGGTGAAGGGTGGTCTGGATGGTAGAGGGGGACGGGAGTGCGTCCAGGCGTTGGCGGCCAAGTCCTCGGTCGAATTCGATTTTTTATCCCGCTCTTTAATGCGGGCGATTCTGTAGTTCACGTTCGAGAACTTCAAACTCCCGTCGGCCGATCGGCACAAACCGGACCAGGTCGCCGGCGGATAACAGGAATGGTGAAGCATGTTCGTGCCAGTAGAGGGGGACGGGAAGCGCGTCCGATGAGGCGTCTCCAGTCCGACGTCCGCGGCTTGTCGCTATTTAAATCAATGCGAGCGATTCTGTAGTTCACGTTCGAGAACTTCAAACTCCCGTCGGCCGATCGGCACAAACCGGACCAGGTCGCCGGCGGATAACAGAAATGGTGAAGGGTGGTCGGGACGGTAGAGGGGGACGGGAGTGCGTCCGATGAGGCGCCAGCCGCCCGGCGTCGACGTCGGGTAGATGCCGGTTTGATGGCCGGCAATGCCGACGGAGCCGGCCGGCACGGCGGCGCGAGGAGCGGGCAGCCGCGGCATGGCCAATGGACCCGGCACTGATCCGAGGTATGGAAATCCCGGTGTGAAGCCGAGCATGTACACCCGATAGACGACCGAGCTGTGCAACCGGATGGCTTCCGCAACGGACAACCGGGCAAAGGCAGCCAGGTCTGCCAAGTCGGGTCCTCCCTCGCTTCCATACAGGACCGGGATCGTGTGCCGTCTTCCGGCCGGCAGGGTTTGCTTCGACAGACCGGCGATCAGCCGACGGAGCCGGTCCAGCAACGTGGAGAGATCCAAGCGGAGCGGATCCACGTGAACCGTCACTGCGCAGTAGGTCGGCACGACATCGAGAAGTCCCTCCCATCGTTGCGCCAGCACGGTACGGGCACAAGTGAGGACCCGTGCATTCAATGCGGGATCGATCTCGTTTCCGAACTGAACCGTCACGGCGGCATCGCCGAGGAGCAGGAGCCGGATCTTTCGTTCTTGGTTGTGCGCAGTCGAGGTTGATGAATGCGCCATGGTGTGGTGACAAGGCCCCGCCATCGTGCCACTGCGAAATGGAAGGACTATTCTCTCCCTCCGCGCCCGGCTGCGCAAGGCGATGTCTCGTCAGCCGGAGAGCTCTTACTTCATCGCCGGCGCGGGTGCGCCCGCACAGAGAACTTCCCACTGAGCCGCCAGATTGGGACTCCCGCCTCCCCAGCCGATAATCTCGTCCTTGGTCCCCGGTGCGATGTCGGCTCCGATCTCTTCCCATGTTTTGGAGGGGAACCGCGGGTTATTCGTCGCAAACCGCGGACGGCCTTTGCCCGGACCCTCGTCCCACAGTCCCGCATAGACATAGGTATTGCCATCGATGGGCGTCATGCGGCCGGCCAGGCAATCCGCGCTCGCGCGGTACAGCGATCGGCCGCCGGTCCCCCCGTTTTTCACTTGTTCCTTCGGGCAATACTTATCGCGCGGCTTGAACGTCGTGCACCACTTTTAAGTCGGATCGTAGCCATGTCGTTCTGTGAGCC
>CBDIWP010000078.1:0-79169 GCA_965285945.1 uncultured bacterium
AGAAGGAATTCTTTCACATTCACGAGGTCCGGAAACATGGCCTCACTCCACTTCAAAGATGAGTCCACGCAACAGCACCGCGAGCGCTGCGAGGGAGACCATGTAACGCATGACACTCAAGTCGATCTCCGTGGGAAGAACGACCTTATCCACGACGAGAAGGAGATTGTTGAACGTGGTGACGGCAAAGAACAGGCCGCACCAGAAGAGCAACCGGTACTTCAGACGTCCATGCGCCTGAAAGAGGAGCCACGCGCAGAGCGCGGAGGTGAGCGAGCAGAGACCATAGATAAGCGAGGCCATCATCACTCCTTTGACGAGAGCTTAAACGCCTGGGCGAATCCTTCCAGCCGGGTCCGCGCCTTGGCATGAACGAGGTTCGACACCGGCACGAGGTGCTTCGCATAGTAATACGCAAGTCGGTCGACCATTTCGCGAAGCTCGCCGGTCTCCGGACGATACCGATAACCACGCCTTTGCTTGGCATCGCTGGCAAGCAACAGTCCACGCTTGCAGAGGCTATCCAGCACTAACTGGCTGCTGTCCTCCGTGATATACAGGCGTTCCGCCACACTTTTGCATTCCCACCAGTTATCCGGACTCGCCCGCAGCAGCAACACCGCTTCCAACTGCGCGATCGAATCGATCCGATCGAGAATGAATTGACTGACATCGACTGGGATGACTTGTTCCACTACGCTCCTGTGAGACAGCTCAGTCTGGGTTTAATACCGTTCATGGGTCTTTGCCCCTGTACATGCCGAATCATGGCATGGCCCTCCGTTCCCCGGCATCCACCGATGTACCAATCCCTGCCCGGACCAGGATCCGGAGCTCACGAACTAAGGGTTACCAATGGAGGAAAGGACAGTACTCAATCACGGGCTGCCTTAGACACTAGGGATAGCCCTAGTTTCAAATATCCCCTCATTTTTTCCAGTACTTTATCTACCGTCGCCCTCGGCAAATCTACAATGACGCCTCGACGGATGGTCGCTTATAACGAACAGAGGATGATTGGTCAACGGGTCTGCTGCGGCACAGGCATTGATCGCCTTGCCCGAATGAGGGGACGGTCTGTCTCCTTATCTCGTCTCTCTGATCGGTCGGTCACCGGAGAGACCGGATAGACCGCTGAACCAGACGGACGAAAAGATCAAACAGACGATCTCGACTTCCAACCGGGCAACATCCTGTTGCGCGACACCACGACGAACCGATGCGACGGGCTGTCGGTTCCGCGCCGGTAACAATCATACTTCTGGATCTGCACGGCCTGATCTCCATTGGTCGTCGGCATGGAGATCCTATTCGGCATGACAGAGCGCAACCGGCGATGGCGGCGGTGCCGCACATCGCGGGTCCGGCCTGAAGCTGACGACTGCTGGTGTTTACAGCGCAGGAACGATCGAGAACGTGCGGCTCCCGGCGCATCGCAGACACCGGGAAGGTGAACCGGCTGCTCACCTCATCCGCTGTCTGCCATGCGCCATCAGCCCGACGCCGCCACACAATACGGGGTTACCGATACGGTCTAAAAGTGCACCGACAACCCGCCGACGACGTGATTGATCATATAGGTGCCGCTCAAGCCGGCGCCCGGGCCGGCCGCGCCGCCGGGGATGCCGGTCAATTGGTTTTGATCGAACTTGAGGTCCACATAGTTAAATTTATATTCCGCAAACATGGCCACGTGCTCAGTGAAGAAATACCGGATACCCGCCAGGGCGTTGAGTCCCGCCCTTGCATTGTCCGTGCTGCGGCCGAGTTGATTGGACGTTTCCGCAAAGAATACGCCCAAGCCGGCGCCGACATAGAGATGCACGGGACAGCGCGCGTTATCCGCGAGCGGAGAGTAATCATGATCATCGCCGCCGCGGTGATCTCGATCTGTCCGGTGATCACGCCGATCCCGGCACCCGACCTTGGTCCGGGCAATGGCGTTCAGACCCAAGGTCGTCAAACGCAAATGGCTGCCGGGCGTGACGCCGGTCTGCTGAATGTGCGGATTGGAATTGTAGCCCTCTATCTCCAACCCCAACCAGTTCAACCGTCCCGGATGAAAATACCCGATCTTCATGCCGTAGACGATGGAATCTTCCAGATCCGGGCTCTCGACAGGTTGCCCAAGCGCCGTGCCCCGCCCGTCCAGACTGCTCGTCGTCCCGCCGAAGGTCCATCCTCCGAAGCCTGCGACGTACGTCTCTCCCCGGTGGTGCCGGTCCCGATCGCCATAGCGATCATGGAGACGTTCCCGTTCCCGGCGCTCTCGTTCGGCGACCGCCTCATCCGTCCTCGGTGTGGTGCTTCTCATAGCCGGTCCGGCCCGCTCATCGATCCCTCGCTGTTCGATCGTGCCGCGCTCCGTCGGCCGGAGGTCCGGATCGGCAGCCGTTTGCGCCCGTCCGTCGGATGCAAACCACAACGCGCCGGCACTCAGGCCACTCACCATGGCGAGCGACAATAACCCTGTCCTTGTTTGTGACCTCATGATGCTCCTTTGGTTCGGGGTTCACATCATTCGGTTGCAAAACCAATTCCTTCGCCGATTCGCAATGCCCGCACGGAAAGTCCTGAGGAAACGAGGCCTCTATTTTTCGGTCGACGCGTTCACTAATCCGTATCCCTAGCAGCTTCGCCAGCCAGCGCAGCGCGAGTTGTCCTGCGACTGGACTGTTTTTCCAGAATTCCGCGTGGGAATGTTGGCTATGCGACAAACTGCGGAGCACCGACGGAAGAGTCTCTCAGGTGGGTTCAGGCCGCCCGATCTTGGCTGTAGTGTTTGAAGAGTTGCACTTCGTAGTCAGGAGTAATGAGTTCGGCCGGGTCATAGGCCGGCGCCGATTCAATCGTGTGCCGGCTCAAGGTAAGCACGACGGATCGTCCGGTCCAGTCGATACGATGAATCCGATTGGTTTGCACCAAAACTTTCTTCCCGGGCAGCCATGTGCCGGTATCCACTTCCAGGTAGAACATGACCCAATTCTCGTCATCGATGACCGCATCCTCCACATGACCGATAGTCCCATCGTGCGCCTCGATCGCGTAGCCGGTCATCTCGCGGACGCTGCGGAGATGCGGCGGTTCAGGTGGCTCTCCCGGCAGGGTGGCCTCTGCACCTCTCGGCACCGTGCCCGGATACGGCACCACGGTCGGGGAAGGCCCCGGGACCGTATCCCAATAGGGCTTCAGCCGGAAATGCCGGTAGTACGCTCGTTCATACGCCCGGGACACGATGTTCGCCCGGTCCATCGGGGGCGACTGCTCGACCTGGGCTCTGGTCAGGCTCACTCGGAGTGTGGTTTCCCGATCATCGATCTCCGACACGCTGGCCGGCGTGATCAGGACGTGCCGTCCCAGCAGCCAGCCCCCCGTCTTCACGATGAGGTAGCGGACAGCCCAACTCCGGTCATCGACGTAGAGATCCTCGACCGCGCCCAGTTCGCCGTCGAGAGCCTCAAACGTCAATCGCGCCAGGTCTCTAAACCGCCGAAGCTGCTTCATGACGGCTCTTTCTTCACACCTCAGAAGCCGGCTGCGGCCGGAGCCGCGCCGCTCGATCGCTTCGCCGACTCAATGCGCTGTTTGATGAGGTCGGGGTGCGCCAGACCACGGAACCGAACGACCTTGTCCCCGCGTCCCCTGATCACCAACGTGCCGATTCCCAACAGTGTGGCGATTGGACCTTGCCGCACGTCCACATCGGCCACCTGGCTGAAAGGGCACTGAGCGATGACACGCCCGGTGTAGCCGTTCCGAATCAGGAGTCGCCCGGGCGTCATTTCATAATGAGCCCACCGGCGAAGAATCGCCGCGGTGACGAGCAGCAGACCCGCTCCCAGGAGCCATGCCTCCCATCCCGGCACGTCGAATCGCCGGAACAAGACGCCCCGTGCCGCGACCGCCGCACTCATCAGATAGAGCCAACTGAAATGACGCCACGACGGATAGCCGGACCAGACGACAGGCTCGGCGGGATCATGGTCAAAAGAGCTTCCGGCTGCCTCGTTCAACCCTCACCTCATACTTCAGGCTCACGTATTCCTGATACGCTCAACGCATCAGAGGCGCCATTAGGCAAAACCCTCGGCTCGAGTCCCATCCCCCCTGCGATCAGGAAAGAGATCGGCCAGCAGGAGAAACAGATGCAGCAACCACTCGAGGCGCCAGCCGGCCGGTAACCCGGGTTGGGGAGCAGCCGAACAGGCTGTCCGGCCCATCGGTCCATCACAAGCGATCGCCTTCCTCGCGTAACGGCCCTCACTGATCGCGCGACCTAATAAAAAAGGCGAGAGAGGTGCATGCACGGCTCATTGATTGGTGTTGCTCAGTCGGCGTGAAAGGGTCGAGGGTTGCCCCTCGACCCTTCGCAGAGCGGATCTTCATTGTGCAGGCTAGGCCGCACGACGCGCCGACGAGGGCCCCATCTTTTGTTTGGCCCGCTCCCAGGAATATCGCACGGCGTCTTTGAATTGCTCCCATGTGCCCTGGTGTTCCGCTTCCCATGACCGTCGCGCCTCCGGCTCCAATTGCGTCCAGTCCGAGGAGTCCGGGTTGCGTCCGCCCGCCAATCGGGCGCCGAAGCGATACGCCGGATCATATTGCTCGTAGGCCATGCCGCCGGAGCCATAGTGACTGGACCAATGGACACGGGCCTCCTCCTCATCCCAGTCGCCCGTCGCGGTGGCCGGCGCCCCGGAGGTGGGTTCGACCACGACGTCCGCGCGTCGCACGGTATCGTGAATGGTCTCGTCCCGCTCACGCACTTCCTTATGGAGCGTCACCTCCTCCACCACGCGGGCCTGTTTGCTGACGACCGGCTCTTCGGCCGTCTCCGTCATTTCGATGGTCTCATTCTGGAACAAGCCCGTCTCCGCCGTGACCGGGCGATTGACCGGCTGCCGCTCGACCCGCACCGTCTCGTCCCGCAAGCGCACGGTTTCTGCCACCGGCTGCTCGGTGACGTGACGATAGATCCGCACGCCGCCGCGGCGCACTTCCCGTTTGCCGACCCTGAGTTCTTCCTCGATCACCGGCATGGAGGCGGCCTCCCGGGCGATCTGACCTGAGCCGGAAGCAGACGTGGTGCCCGCCAGTGAATCCGACGAACCGGCGGTTGACGAGAGGGTGCCTGACGTGGAGGCGCCACCTACCGCGCCAGTCGTCATGGACTGAGGAGTCCAGCCGCTGCTCCGCCATTGCTCAGCACGCTCATCCATGTCGATGGCGCCATGGGCCTCCATAATCTCCGCCACCCGGTCGATGAGCGCGTCCTCCGCCCGGACGCTGACCAGGACACCGCCGCGGCGGAGGCCTTCTTCATAGTATCTACCTTCATCCGACGCGCCGAACCCGAGCGCCTCCTTGAACGAATCCCACCAGCTTTGATCCGATGCCCCGGTCGCACCGGACTCCTGTGACGCGGATTGATCGAACACCTTGGTATCGCCAATTGGAATATTGAGGCTCACGATTTCGGATTGTGCCCGTTGCGCTTCTGTCCTGTCCTCAAAGAGCCCGACGATTGTGTTCTTCATCGAGGTCCCCTTTCTTTAGTGAGCTGGTTGTGGGTGTCTGCCGGAATGCGCTCCACCGACACCTGCTCCCGACGGACGTCCACCGGCAGGGGGCGCCGCTCCGAAACGGTGCGCGTGGTGACCCGGACCTCTTCTTTGAGCTTCGTCTTCATGACCACCACCGGCACTTCTTCGAAGACCGGGATGATCAGCGTGTCGCCTTCCTGGCGCAAGCCGGTCGGCCGCTCGACGAACCGATCGATTGGAATGCGTTCGATGGACACGGTCCGTTTGACGGCCTGTCCCTCGACCACGACCTGGTCCTCTTCGACGCGCTTGGAAACCCGGACGGTGGCTTCTTTCGATCGACGCGCGCGCACGATCACTTCTTCCGCGACCACCGGTAGGGTGACGGACGACGCAGGTACGCGCTTTTTAGGCGTGACGCTGCCGGGCGGATCGCGTTTGCTCATGTGGCGGAAGAGTGCAACCGATATGCCGTCAGGCCGGGAGGATCATCACGTGAGCGCCGCAGGCCGCACGGAGACGGCAGGCACAGGTGAGCGTGGCTGGTACACGAGCTGTCGATGAATCGTTTCCGCAAGCCACGCTCACTTCGGTCGCGGGCGCCGTCCCATCCAGAGCCCCTGCGTCATAGAGCGGCGCGGGGTGTGTTGCAGCGAGCCATCGAACCTCCAAGTGGATGGCGCCTGGCATCCGGACGCGATGTCCGGGCAAGGACAACCCGCTCCGCCGTCAGGCCAGATTGGCAAGTCGTGTGACCGCTCGTCGGCCCCCGCCCTAAATGACCGCATCATTGGGGCAGGATGTACTGTGCCGTGAGACGTCGCGGAATCGCATGAACCAGCTACGCGGGACATGCCTAGGGAGATCCCGAGTGGCAGGCTTCCCACCGGATACGGCTTAATCAGATTTCGCATCCTGCGTGTGGCCAGAGCTGGCCCTCATGGCGAGGTTGTTATTAGCAACAGGCCGGTTTCTCCTCCTCCTGTCAGCCGCGATTTTCTACTGCTCTTCGGCGTGTTCCTGATCGTATTCGCCATCTGGACGTTCCTGGAACTCGCCGGCGCAATCAGTACTCACACGCTCCTCCAGCTGGATGAGCAACTCCTCCTCGCCCTGCGCGAACCGGAGCAGCTGTCCAACCCCCTTGGTCCCCGTTGGTTGGAAGAAGCGATGCGCGACATCTCAGCGCTGGGAAGCATCACGGCGGTGCTGTTCGTGACCGGGGCGGTCGCCGGGCATCTCGTCCTGTCTCGCAATCTTCATGCATTGGCGTTTTTAACGGTATCGATTGCCGGCGGCATGGCCCTGAGCAACGGACTCAAGCATCTCTTCAATCGTCCGCGTCCCGAGCTGGTCCCTCCCCTGGTGCAGGTGGCTTCTTCCAGCTTTCCGAGCGGCCATGCCATGCTGTCCGCGGTGGTGTATCTCACGCTGGGTGCACTCCTCGCGCGGCTGGTTCGCCCGCTCAACATGAAGCTCTATATCTTGACGGTGGTGCTGCTGCTGACCTTTCTGGTGGGCGTCAGCCGCCTCTACCTCGGCGTCCATTATCCCACGGACGTCTTGGCCGGGTGGTCGGCGGGTCTAGCCTGGGCCATGCTGTGCTGGCTGGTCATGCGCCTGTTGCAGAAGCGCGGGGAGGTGGAGGGACCGCGCGAAGCGGAGCGAGCCCTCGGCGTGGTCCCGGCACGGCATGCACCGGATGCCGTCACTCATCGTCAATTGTGAAGATGAATATACTGAGCGACCTATCACATGGCCGCCGCCGGGCCCGATACGAGGGGGGCCGGGATGCGAACGGGGCTGGTGCAACCGATGACGCTCGTATTTCCGTCGGTCGATGTCAAGCGGCCTGGCTTTTCCGCTGGAACGACAAGGGGCGCATGTGCGAGGCGCGTCTCACGTATCACGTTGCAGCAGCGACGCCCTCCTCACGGGCGCGGAGCAGACGCCCCAGGTTCACGCCGCTCGAGATGACGCCGATGTGGCTGAACGCCTGCGGATAGTTCCCCAGAAACGCGCCGGTGCCCGGATCGATCTGTTCGGGGAGGAGACCGAGCGGATTGGCACGCGCACAGAGCGACTCGAACAGCTGCATCGCTTCGTCCAGACGTCCCTGTTTCGCCAGGTTATCCGTCAACCAGAAGCTGCACAGCAGAAACGCGCCCTCCCCGCCTTCCAACCCGTCGGGCGATTGCTCGTGCCGATAACGATAGAGCAGGCCCTTTCCGGCACCGAGATGACGGGCGACGGCCTCCGTGGTCGCCACCATTCGGGGATGGTCGGCCGGCAGGACACGCCGGAGCGGTAGCGCCAGCAGACCGGCATCCAAGCCGCCCCCGTCGAGATGCTCGGTGAGCGACTGACGCGCCGGATCCCACGCGTCCTCGACAATCGCCTGCTTGATCCGCTCCGCTTCAGCCTTCCAGCCCGCCACATCGCCCGGCAGCCGATATTGCTCGGCCATCCGGGCGCCGCGATCGAGCGCCACGTGACAGAGCGCAGTCGAATAGGTAAACCGCCGGCCGGCTGTCCGGACTTCCCATATGCCTTGGTCCGGTTCCCGCCATTCCATGCGCGCGGCGTCGATCAACTGGCGCAGCCGGGCCCATAACGTGTTCCCGACATTGCCGTGATGCCGCACCCATTGGTAGGCGCAGTCGATGATTTCCCCGAAGACGTCGTGTTGGCGTTGGTCCGCCGCCCCGTTGCCCCACCGCACCGGTGAAGACCGGCGGTATCCCTCCAGGGAGGGATCCAGGACTTCTTTCGGCGGACAACGGCCGTCGAGGTCATACAGCACCCGCGGCCGGCCGGCCTGTTCGATCGCGTCGAGGACCCACCCGAGAAATCCGGACGCCTCCCGGGGCAACCCGATCCGGTGAAACGCATAGACCGAAAAAGCGGCGTCGCGGATCCAGGCATAGCGGTAGTCCCAATTGCGCACTCCGCCGAGTTCTTCAGGCAGGGAGGACGTCGGCGCGGCGACGATGGCCCCGTTTTCGAAATGGTCCAACAGCTTGAGCGTGATGGCCGAGCGACGGACGCAGGCCTCCTGCGGTCCCTCATAGGTGATGCGCGCCGCCCAGCGCCGCCAGGCTTTGCGGGTGGCAGTCAGCAACGTGTCGTCGTCGATGGGATGATGATGATAATGGCTCGAGCCCCAGCGTAGCAGCACCGCCACCCGGTCGCCGGCTTTCAGATCGACGATGGTGTCCAGCCCGGTCAGCGGAATGCCGGCCCTGAGTTGCAGATCCACATCGGCTTGCTCCCAACAACGAATATGCAGGCCGTCGCTGCGCCGCTGGACCTCCGCTCCGCCTCGGGGCTCGAATGCAATGCGCAGCCGCACCTGCCCCCGCAGCACCTTCACCGATCGCAGGAGTTCCCGCCGGGACGCCGGCACATCCTCGACCAGGTCGGCGCCAGACCGGAGCGTCATCGCATCGGTCAACCGCAAGACGCCGGTCTTGCTCCGCATGTCCGTGACCAATACGGCCGTGTCGGGTTCATAATATTGCCGCGACTTCAAGAGACCTTCCGGCGCGATCGTAAAGGCGCCGCCTTTTGCCGCGTCCAGGATCCGGCAGAAGAGCGGCGGCGAATCAAATCGCGGCAGGCACATCCAGGCGATGGCGCCGTCGCGGCCCACCAATGCGGTTGTTCCGCCGTCCCCGATCAATCCGTAATCCTCCAGCGGCAAATAGCCCTGGTGGTCGTGGAGGTCCGTCCATTGACTCATCGCGCCATCCTCATTGTCCGTGAGCCGGCGCCCCGCTCAGAAAGACGGTCTACGGCTGGGGTCCGTCTCGTCCATCCTGGCTTGCTCCGGCTCATACAGTTTTTTTGCTTGCGGCAGATACCCGGAGCAACAAAGTGACAACAAACAAGCCGAGAAACAGGAAGAAGATGAGCTTAAAAGTTCCTGTGAAGCGCGACGTGACGACTCCGAACGCAAACAACGCCGCCATTCCGGCGACCAGAAGAAACAGCGCGTCCAGTAAGTAAATGGTGCTCATGTCACATTTCCCAATTCTGTGCCGACTCGGTTTCTTGCGAGTCTGCCTGCGATATCCATCCATCCTTGAAAGACCAGTTTTCCAACATCTCGAACAACAGCCGCGCCCGTCCGCACGTCGAATGCTGCTCTTCCAAGGTCACCCTATAACTCGGGCACATGGTCCCTTCGCCTCACAGACGGCTTTGCCACGCCGACGCACCGCAGAGTGGTTTGCGCAAAACTATCCTGATCGGCGGAAAAGTGAACATACGTTTTCAACTTGGGCGGGCGGTAATCGGTGCCAAACCGAAGGTTCTCGTCGATACGATAGGGCCTCAGGACCCGCGACACGTGCCCCGCCCATCTCCGGTTCCCCGCCCACCTTCCTCTTCACGCGAGGAATGCCTTGCGCCACCCAGCAGCAGCCCAATTGCTCACGCAGCGCCTCCATCGACAAGGAGGTAAAACACCGCTTCCATAGGCGGGCCTGCCGGCAAGCGCCAAGCAGGCGAGCCGATGACACGTTGAGCAGCCGGGCTCTGAGATCCCACAATGCAAAATCGACGGCCGAAAGCGCTGATGACGCCACTCCCGGCCGCCCGGCTTCACGGATCGCCCGCTGCATCGCCGCATAGGCGCTCGTCACCGCCGTTGGCTCGAGGCCCACGACGGCTTTGGTCGGCACATGACGAATGAACCCGTGGCGGCCGCATCGGCATAAGTCTAGCCAAGCCCCCACGCATCGCCCGCCTTCGCCTCGACCACCACGATGGTGGTGTGATCCCCGGCACGCGTCGCGTCCGATCGTCGCTGCTCGGTCGGAACCCGGTAGACTGACAGATCCGGACGCTCAATCGGTGGGCCGCGAAAGGCCAGGGCCGGCGTTACACCATTTCACGGACTTTGTCAGCCATGACGGTCAAAGCGATTTTCCCCCGGTTGGGCTCGCCGCGAACGAGGGACTGCGCGAATTTCGTCGCCTGTCCAACCGAAATCTTCGCCGGCATCGGCGGGGTCAGCGGATCAACGACGGCTTCCACGATCACTGGTCCGGGCGTTCCCAAGGCTTCCTCAAGAATTCTGCCGCAGTCGGCGGGATCTTCGATCGTAAACCCGCTGCCGCCGCAAGCCCGGGCGAAGGCCGCAAAATCGATGGGCTCGAGTTCGCACCCGTACTCAGGATTGCCCAGAAACACCATCTGCTCCCATTTGATCTGGCCGAGCGTATTGTTCTTCACGATGATCACTTTAATTGGAAGCCGGTATTTCACGGCCGTGACAAACTCCGCCATGAGCATGGAAAAGCCTCCGTCTCCGACGAAGGCGACACACTGCCGACCGGGATACGCCACTTGCGCCGCGAGGGCATAGGGCAGGCCGCACCCCATTGTGGCGAGCGTGCCCGAGATACTATGCATCTGGCCCCGTTTGGCCGGAATCTGCCTGGCCCACCACGTGGCGATGGTGCCTGAATCGCAGGACACGATGGCCCGCTCGCTCAACCGCTTGCCCAATTCCCAGGCGACCACCTGCGGCTTCATCGGCTTGTCCGGCCTGGTGCCGCGCTCCTCCATGAGTGCCCGCCATTCCTTCATGGCTTGTTGAGCCTGCATCAAAAAGCGACGGTCCTCGTGAGCATTCAAGAGCGGCAGCAACCGTTGGAGCGTGCGCCGGCTGTCTCCGACGAGCCCCACCTCGACGGGATACCGCAGGCCGATTCTTGCCGGATCCACATCGATCTGCACGGCTCTCGCTTGTCCCGGCTTGGGGTAATACTCGATGTAAGGGAACGAGGTACCGATCATCAGCAACGTGTCGCATTGCTCGATGGCGTCCTGCGACGGTGTCGTGCCCAGCAGCCCGATGCCGCCGGTGGTATAGGGACTGTCATCGGGCACGGCGGCCTTCCCAAGCAGCGGCTTGATGATCGGCGCTCCCAAATGCTCGGCCAACTGTTCCAGTTCGTCAGTGGAGTTCAAGGCGCCGCGCCCCGCCAAGATGGCGATGTTCCGTCCGGCGTTTAGGATCTCGGCCGCCTGCTGCAGATCCCGCTCATCCGGCATGCGGCCCCCTCGTGCCAGCACATCCGTCATCCGGTTCGGCTTGTTGCGCTTGGATCGGTTCTCCACCTCCTGCTCCTGGAAATCGACCGGAAAATTGATATGCGCCACACCGCGGTAGCTGAGCGCGGTCCGGCAGGCGACATGGGCGATATTTTCGACATGCGCCGGCCCCATCACGCGCGTATTGTATACGCTGACATCCTCAAAGACCCGGTCGAGATCCACGTCCTGTTGCGCGTGCGTGTCGATCAAATCATGATAATGGTGACCGGTAATGGCCAACACCGGCTGGCCGTCGAGCTTGGCATCGTAGAGGCCGTTCAACAGATGGAGGCCTCCCGGTCCGGACGTTGCCAGACAAACCCCGAGCTTGCCGGTATATTTGGCATACCCGCAGGCCATGAAGGCCGCCGCTTCCTCATGCCGAACCTGCACAAACCGGATGCGGTCACGTCTCGTGCGCAAGGCTTCCATGATCCCGTTGATACCGTCGCCTGGAATTCCGAAGACGTATTCCACGTCCCAGTCCACTAATGCATCGACCAATATGTCGCCGCCTGTGTAAGCCATGATGGGGATTCCTTTTAGCCTGCTTTGCTATCGCTGCCGCCAAAGCGTCTCAGCGATTGATGATGTCGAGGAGGTGACCGACTGCAGACGGGTCGCGTCCTTCCATGATTGGAGGGACGCGGCGAAAATCTCCGCGAAGGGCTTTCAGCGCGACACTCTCCGCCTGTATTTCTCGCTTTTCCCGGACCCCTTGGCTTCGAAGCCCCCGGCTCAATGGACTCGTGCCGACGAGGGCCTGCTGGAGTAACCACCCCAAGGAGACGGCGGGCAGCAGCAGCCAACCGCGAGCGGTCCGTCGGGCAGTGACCAGCCCCAGCAACCCCATCACCGCACCGCCGACCATCATCACCCGCTCAAGGTCCCACTCGCCTTTCAGCTGGGCGAGGCGGCGATCGATCACTCCCGGTCCCCCGGCCGCGTGATAGGCAATCATGTCCACGGCCCCCTCTTGCCCGATAAGCTGTGAGCCGGTTGTCAGGTCGTTCCTATTCCGGTTCATGGGTTGGTTCGGCTGCAATGCATATGCCCTGTTCCTCCAAGCCGGCGACAAGGTTTTCTTCGAGTCCGACCACCCGCAGCCCGGCTGGCTCGTGTTGTCATGGCGCAAGCTGTCCGCTCGCAGGATAACTTGTCAGAAGGACTCTCCTTCGCCGGTGTTCACGCGTCATCAGCATCTGACGAGGAAACCCGGTCGCATCGGCCCGAGTCTCAAGGGTGCATGTCTTGCAGCCGCGGATTTGTATGCACTCTCATCGGCAAGGGCTTCTGCTGGTCGGCCTGTGCGTGGTCATCGCGGCCGGGTTGGGATTGTTGTACGCCTCACCAAGCGGAGACTTGGCCGTCCAGCATCGTCAACCAGTGGCCTTTAGCCATGCACAGCACGCGGGACAACTGGGCACGGGGCCATAGCGAGACTTCGTCCTGCTCACCAACCGCCGCCGTCACTCCGTAGATCACCACACGCGCAGGACGCCGCGCCACAATCCATTCCACCACGATCGTCTTCCCAACGATGTCATGAGCGCTGCCAGTGCTGTGATCGCAAGTTGCGCGCCGCACGAAAAGGAACCGCTGTCGGCAGACGGGTCTGCCTATCCCCCGGTCAGACGTAACCTTCAATCGTCATCCAGGTTATCACTTATTTGCCCAGGCTTCCCATCGCGGCAGTACCAACTTTGCGCCGCCACCGGGATTGACGGCCAGAGCCCGAGCAGTCCTCCGACAGCTCCGCCGATGAGCACCACAATGATCACGGTCACGGCGGTCTGTCCTTGGATCCATGGCGTTAACCGCCAGCTTTCGAGGAATTGGACGACCAGATACGGCAGAGACGGCAGAACGGCGATAGAGAGAATCCATCGTCTGCGCGCCTGAACTTATCACCGCGTCGAGATACTTGAACAGGGATGGCGAGCGGCCAGCCGACAAACGACACCTACGGCATTAATGGAAAGGAAGCCCGTTCCTCTACGCAGCTGGATGGCTCTTCACGCTATGTTTTGCTCGGCGCGGAGCATTCCGGTGATGATGGCAATGACCAGCGGCCACGGGCAAATCCCATCACCGCTTCATTCATTTTTCCGGCAATGTCGAGAGTGGACGCGCGGGCGCTCACAGGAATGAGCCGAGTCAGCCTCTCCCCGATGCGGCCGAAGTGCCAGGCGAAAAAGAAAACGTCGGCTCCGTCCACCGCAGACGGCAGCTTTGACGGCAAGGGAGGGAAGGGCGGAAAAGCGGGCGTCTCCCGCGCGGTCTTGGCCAGCCAAAGGCGAAGAAAGGGAGCCGGTAACCGTTCGATTCAGACCCGCTGTCGGGGCAGATTGCGGTCCGTCGATAGGCAGCGGACCCGGACCACGTCCCCCCTGCGGAAGGCCGGCCGTGCGGTCCATGCGATGTTATGTTCCGGTTCTTAGCCAAGGAATCGAGGATGTGTCCGGGAGGGTTTTCTCCTGCCTGGCCGAACGCTTCTTAGGCGAGCCTGCTCCCGCCATACCCTTGTTAGCCTTCCTTGAATTTGAAGAATTGGTGAGGGAAGGATTGACCTTCGTCTTTTTTGCAGGAGTTTGTTTAGGCATATACAGCTGAGCTAAATATACCACAGGTTTTTAACCATTTTTACTGACCGTTTGTAAAGCTTTCAATAATCGTCTTTCCCCTCAAGGTGACAAAACCCTAGCTACTGAGGGGAATTTCCCTAGCTTTGGGGAATTGGCGTTGGTTGCCCCCAAGAACCTCAACCATCTATGTAGCTTGGGAGAACGTGATCACGCAGGCCTTATGTGGCATTGCGCAAGGAGTATTATTCTGGCATACATTCTACTTGAGCCGAATTAACCATATTGTTTCAGGTTCTGAATGCAGGCTGACGGCCCAATACGCGTACTGGTGGTTGATGACAATGCTGCGTTGCGGCTGGTGGTGCAGAGTCTTCTGAGACGCCATGCCGGCCTCGAAATTGTCGGGGAGGCCAGGAACGGCGATGAGGCGTTGGCATTAATCGGCCAAGTCGCGCCTCATGTGGTCGTGATGGATATCAATATGCCGCGGATGAACGGTGTGGAGACGACGCGCTGTATCACAATGAGATATCCCGGCGTGATTGTCATTGGACTGACACTCAACGATGACGTAGCGACCACCTCAACTATGTACGACGCCGGGGCCTCAGCAGTGGTACAGAAGGAGAGGGTGCTGGAGGATCTCCGCCAGGCTATCTTCAATGCGGTCGTCCCATCCGAGAAAACAGGACACACAGAAAAATCCGGCCTTACGATGATGGAGACAGACCGCGATCCCATCCTCCCTGGTGACGGTGTGGATCCAGGCAACTCCCCTGCCAGCGCGTCGTCGTTGAGCTAGAACGCTCTTCTCTCAATAGCTTTGAGTTTACGCGTCGGTCGCGGCTGCGAGCTCAAGACATTCATGGCTATCCGGCTCATTCATCGCATATGGAGCAGTTCAATCTTTCCTATACCGTATGTCATGAGATGCCTATCCTCAAAGTGAGATAAGGTCAGCGTGACCGTGACACGGCGCTCCAAGCTGTTCGGCGAGAAAATCACGGTAAAGGGAACGGTATTCACTCCCGTCCGGTGACGATGCGCAAGCAGCCACCGCCTAACATTTGCTCAACGGAGTGCAATTGGCTGCAGCCGACCAATCGCACGGACATGGCGGAACACGATGGCCATAATGTTTCATCGAAACTGCTTGGACTGTAATACTCCCGCTAGAATGGAGACCTCAGATGCCCCAGCACATTGATCGCCCTCACCGGCGTCCTTCGTCCTGGTTGACATAGGACCATCCTCTGGTTAAAGTCTCAATCCGATTCGTGTTGGTTCGGGTTGGTTCTCGATAGCCACATGCAAAGTAGAGACAAGCGCAAACCCCCATCTCAGTGTGCAATTTCCCGTATCTAGTCATCCCTCTCCCGCTCACGCAGGAATATGACAGCGCGATCTGGAGGTCACACCCCGTAGATGGAGGGGAGATTTTCTATTTTGGAAGCAATGGAACGCCGCATGAAACACAACGAGTACCAGGACATTCTCGATAGTCTGCAATTACTGACCGATACAGCTGAACGGTTTCTGCATCATGTCCCCCTATCCAAAGGCTTGGAACAGGTCCAGCGCGCTATGCTGGCCGCCATCACAAAGGCGCAGCTCACGTTGTCGATTCACCGGCTGCCGCCACCCACCAGCGAATCGTCGTCTCGAAAGACAAAGAATACTCTGCCGAAGCCGGGCGCGAGAAAATCCCCCCGTGCGCTGATGCGCCTCGTCTAAGTCGTCAATAGTAAAACCCATGGCTGGAGCTAAGAACTCCAGCATTCTACGCCGCAATCCTAGGGAAGCTCCTAGGACAGAATGTCCTGAAGTGCATCCTATGCTGGCCTATGACTAACCAGGAGGTGAGTAATGGGCTCCTATAATAATAATAATTATGGTACCGACCCCGAAATGGATTATCGCCGCAATTTGCTCGAGGCGGCACGCAAGGGCAAGGCCACGGCTCGAGAAGAGCTGCAACGCGAATATAACGTTCGGGTCTATTCGGCAGCCGAGCGGGCGGAGTTGTACTATGAGGCCATTCCGCAGATGAGAGGGCGGTTATCGAAACGGCACCTGGAAATCGGCGCGCAATGGGCGGAGTCGGGCGACAGGGGGATGCAGGACGAGTAACGCCAGGTTCGGGATGAATTGCCGGGTCCCTCAAGGCTCTCCGGATGCGTCTGGTCTTGGAGCGACGGTGACTTGGGGATGATCCAGTATTGACAGCGCTTTTGCATTTTCCTACACTGCCCCCGGCTGTGAGCACCCGGGGAGAGTGATGGCTCCAACGCGCTCGGCTCGTATCCGCCTCATCTTGGTCCTCTTCCATGGCTTGCTCTGCTTCGTCATCGTGATGCAGATGTTGGGCGTGACGACGTCTTACTGGACGCTCGGGTTCGACTCCGATCTCATCGCCGCCTCCCTATCGGAAGGACTGTCTCTGACACCCAGTCCAGTCCCCCTTTTGCCGGTCGTGCATGCAATACCCTACCGCGAACCCGTGGTCCGGCTGCCCTCCATCCTGTTTGAGGACATCCTGTTCCGCCCCCCGTATGATCCATCATCCGCCCTGTCCTGAGGCGTGAGTCATTGGCCGGCACCCTATGCGCCGCCGTGTATGACCACCAGTCAGATCGATCAAGCCATCAAGGAGCACCCTATGTCAGCTGGTCAGTTGGTCTTCAGTTGTGCCGCGTGCAGGAAAGTGCGGGACGAGAAATGGGATGGCAGCGACCGGCAGGAATGGTGCACGCTGGTGGAGTGGTTCGGTCGACATCAGGCGTCCAGCAACGACGTCAGGCTGTCGGAATGCTACTGTCCGGATTGCGCCTTGTCGTACGACCGGCTGGTGGAGTACGGAAAGGCGCCCAACACGGTGGTGTAACACGCCGGCATGGCAGATCCCTAGCGCAAAAAAACGAACCAGAGGTAGAGCGACGACAACAGGATGGAGCCCACCATGACAGGGAACCCGAACTTGAAGAACTGCCAGAACGTGATGCGGTAGCCGGCCTTGCGGGCCAAATCGACAATGACCACATTGGCGCTGGCTCCGATCAGGGTCCCATTCCCGCCCAGGCAGGCTCCGAGTGCGAGCGCCCACCAGAGCGGAAGAATATCGGGCTGATGAACCAAGGCCGTATAGTCCGTGATATCCGGATGCAGCGACCGCGCGAGATCGACGATCAGCGGATTCATGGCCGCCACATAGGGGATATTGTCCACGGCGGCCGAGAGCACCGCCGAACCCCATAACACCGCCATGATTGCGGCCGTCTGATTTCCCGCGGTCGCCGTGACCAGCTGGTCCGCCAGCATGCGAATCGCGCCCACTTTGACCAGCCCCCCGACGAGAATGAATAATCCGATGAAGAAAAAAATCGTCTTCCATTCCACTTCGGTCAGATAGGACAGCTCTTCTGCATCGTGTCGGTTCCCTGGCGCATGGCCCATCAGCATGAAGAGACTCGCCCCCAGCAGCGCAATGGTCGCCGGCTCCTGGTGAATGAGAGAATGGAAGCAGAATCCCAGGTTCACCAGGCCCAGGAGCCACAGACAGCGATACAACGAGGGCCGGTCGCGGATGGCGTCGCGCGGGTTCAGGGCCAGGACCGCCTCCCGCAAATGAGCCGCCACGCTCATCCGCCGCCCGAAGATCACCCACAATCCGGCGATAAAGACCACCATGATGACGCCGATTATCGGGCCGAGCATCAACAGGAAGTCGAGATAGCTCAACTCCGCCTTGCTGGAGATCATGATATTCGGAGGATCACCGACCAGCGTGGCTGTGCCGCCGATGTTGGAGGCGACGGCCTGAACGATCAAAAACGACACCGGATTGAGTTCGAGCCGCTTCGTGATCGACAGGGTGACCGGCGCCATGAGCAGGACGGTCGTCACGTTATCCAACATGGCCGACAGCACGGCCGTAATGATGGCCAGCAGGACCAGAAGCCTGAACGGCTTCGCATCGGCCCGTTTCGCCGCCCAGATGGCCAGCACTTCAAAGAGGCCGGTCTCCCTGATGATGTTGACCATGACCATCATGCCGATGAGCAGAAAGACGACGTTATAGTCCACGCCGTACTCATGGGAGTAGAACGCTTCGTCCTGCGACAACACCCCCAGGACAATCATGAGGGTGGCGCCGAACAGGGCCACAATGGTCTTGTGGATCCGCTCGGTCACGATCAGGAGATAGGAGACGCCGAAGATGAGAAGAGCCAGCGGAAGGGCAGACATCAGTGCGCTGGCGAAAGGAGTGACCGGACGAACATGGCCGTGCATTATCCGGTGTCGCCTTGAGCAATGCAACCCGACTTTTTACTCCCGATCGTCTTTTCCTCTTTCCTATCGGGGGCTGCAGCTTTAGGATAACAGCATGGTTGTGCCTACGGTTCCACAAGAAGACCTCCAGCATCTGATCGCCGGGACTCACTGGAATCCCCGCTCGATTCTGGGTCCGCAGACCGCGACGATCGACGGCAAGCCGGCCGTGGTCGTTCGCGCCTGGCTTCCGCATGCCGCCGGCGTGGACCTGTTGGCCGCCTTATCCGAACCGGTGAAGATGGCGCGGGTGCATGAGGCGGGTCTGTTTGAAGCGTTCGTGCCGGCCCCGGTGACCGCGGCATCGTATCGCCTGCGTATCACCGGCGATGACGGAACGGTCCGTGACGAGCACGATCCCTATGCGTTCGGGCCGCTGCTCACGGACTTCGAACTCCATCTGTTCGCGGAAGGCACCTTTTACAAAGCCTATGAAAGCCTGGGCGCTCATCTTCGCAGCGTTGAGCAGATCAGCGGCGTCCATTTTGTCGTTTGGGCGCCGAATGCCGCCCGTGTGAGCGTCATCGGGGACTTTAATCGATGGGACGGGCGTTGTCATCCGATGATGAACCGCGGGGCCACCGGATTATGGGAGTTGTTCATTCCGGACCTGCCGGAAGGGACGCTCTATAAATATGAAATCCGGTCCCGCCATGCCGGGCAGATTCTGGTGAAAGCCGACCCCTACGCGCATGCTAGCGAACTGCGGCCCCGCACCGCTTCCGTCGTGCGCAGCCTCTCCCATTACGCCTGGCGGGACAGCGCCTGGATGGAGGCTCGACCCCGATGGAATCCGTTGACGGCCCCCGTCTCGATCTACGAAGTCCACCTGGGCTCCTGGATGCGGGTGCCCGAAGAGCAGAATCGCTGGCTAACCTATCGTGAACTGGCGCAACGGCTCATTCCCTACGTGCAGGACCTCGGCTACACCCATCTCGAACTCATGCCGGTGACCGAACATCCCTTTGACGGGTCCTGGGGCTACCAGGCCACGGGCTATTTTTCGGTGACGAGCCGGTATGGCCCTCCGGAAGATTTCATGGCGTTTGTCGATGCGGCGCACCAGGCCGGAATCGGGATCATTATGGATTGGGCGCCGGCGCACTTTCCGGACGACCCGCACGGGCTGGCTACCTTTGACGGCACCCATCTATACGACCACGCCGATCCCCGCCTCGGCTATCACCCCGACTGGCATAGCCGCATCTTCAATTACAGCCGTCCCGAGGTCCGCACCTTCCTCCTGAACAGCGCGCTGTTCTGGCTGGACCGGTATCACATCGACGGCTTACGGGTCGACGCCGTGGCATCGATGCTCTATCTCGACTACGGACGCAAAGAGGGCGAGTGGATTCCCAACCAATTCGGCGGGCGTGAGAACCTCGGCGCCGTGTCGCTGCTGAAGGAGCTGAACGTGCTGGTCCACCGGGAATTCCCCGGCGCCATCACCATCGCCGAAGAGTCCACGTCCTGGCCGGGGGTCTCGCGCCCGACCTATACCGGCGGACTCGGGTTCACGTTCAAGTGGAACATGGGCTGGATGCACGACATGCTGGATTACTTCAGCCAGGATCCGATCCATCGACGATACCATCAAAATCAGATCACGTTCGGGCTGCTGTACGCCTTTACCGAAAATTTCGTGCTCGCCTTGTCGCACGATGAGGTTGTGCACGGCAAACGCACCTTGCTCGACAAAATGCCCGGCGACCTCTGGCAGCGGTTCGCCAACCTCCGGACGCTCTACGGCTATATGTACAGCCATCCCGGCAAGAAAATGCTCTTCATGGGTGGCGAGTTCGGCCAATGGCAGGAATGGAATCATGATGCCAGTCTGGACTGGCATCTCTGTGCGGATGCCCCCCACCGCGGCATTCAACGGCTCGTGCGGGACCTCAACGATCTATACCGGCGGGAACCCGCCTTTCACGAGGTGGATTTCGACTGGACCGGTTTTCAATGGATCGACTTCCACGACGCCGATCATTCGGTCATCGTGTTTCTGCGGAAAGCCCGCGACCCGCGCGAGGCGATCGTCTGCGTGTGCAACTTCACGCCCGTGCTTCGCCCGGGGTATCGCATCGGGGTGCCGGAAGCCGGCTGGTACCGCGAAATCTTTAACAGCGATGCGGACGTCTACGGAGGAAGCAATGCCGGTAATTCCGGCGGCATGGCCGCCACCGAGGAGCCCTGCCACGGGCTCCCGCACTCCGTGTCCTTGACCCTCCCGCCTTTGGCCGTCGTATTCTTCAAACGGCAATCCGTCTAGGAAAACTCTTTTCGATCCTCATCGGCCCGCGCAGGATGCTCAAAATGGCCGTCCAGCAAGGCCGCAGCGAGCGAAGAGGCGAATCGTACTCTATCCCGTACGTTGAGCCTCTGAGTGATGCGAGAACGCGGCTGGCGGACTTTTTCAGCATCCTGCTAAGAGGGTTTCTTGGCGCCCGGCTTGATGTCCAACACTTTGATATCGAAAAACAGCGTTTTCCCTGCCAGCGGATGATTGAAGTCGAGCACCACCGTGTCGCTCTTCACTTCGGTCACCCGGGGGAACATGGATTCGCCGTCCGCGCCTTTCGCTTCGAGTTGGGTCCCCACCTTCCAGGCGGTCTCCGGGATCTGAGCTTTTTTCACTTCCTGAAACGCCTTCGGGTCGACCGCGCCATAGCCCTCCGCCGGTTTGACCTCGATATGTTTGTGATCCCCCACTGCGAGGCCTTCCATCGCCTTTTCCAAGCCGGGCACGATCTCGTGCGCCCCCTGCGTGTAGGTCATCGGCTCTTTACCGACGTTGGATTCCAACACCGACTTGTCGTCGAGCTTGAGCGTGTACTCCAGGGACACTTGCTTGCCGTCGGACACGGTCAATTTCGTCCCTCGTTTCTGAGGCTCCCCCATCGCCACCGACGCCAGCACAAGGACGCCGAGCACGGCTGTGAAACACGCTGCTGTCCGGCTTTGAAAACGGGTCATCGAGACACCTCCAGGATAGTCGACTAGTTGGCAAGCGTTGAACCGATCCGTATGATTTATGAGCGTAGCACACCCTCTTTCGCCGCTGCCACGGAGATCTGTGCGCCTAAGTCTGTGCGCCTAAGATGGCGACGTGGGGACGGTTGATGGCTGAACAGAAAAGCTATATGCCCTCGCTCAATGTAAACCACATGGCTTGTGGAACCCCGTTGACCGATGAGGCGCCGAAGTCCAAGGCGGGAAGGGACGTGCGGGGACTGTTACCAGGTGCGGAAGGGACCGGAATCGAGGTGGACGAACTTTGAACGCGGATAGTAACCGACGCCCCCGTAGCCGAGTTCGAGCGCGGCTTGGCGGACCGCTTTGTGATGGATGCCGGGTATTCGGAGGTCCACCGCCCGACCCTGCATATGGAGACTGTTCCTTGCGGCCCGCCGTCCGGATCGCACCAGCAGGGCATTATACTCGGGGGAACGGAAGCCCGAGATGACATGGATCTCGCGGTCGCCGCCGAACTGCTTTTGAACCAGGTTGATGTGTTCCAGCATTCTGACGTCGATGGCGGCCACTTCACCGGTGTGATGGCAGCGGAAAATCCGGTTCACGTCATCCAGCGCCTCGAGATCGTACTCTCCCGCCTCATTGCGATAGGTGACGGCCAGGCGTTCGTCGCTCCAGACATTCACAAACGTCAGCCGTCCCTGTGGAAGCTGATCGGCCCACGCCAGCGAGGGAACGGGCAACCGTGCGGCTGCCAAGGTGAACCCGACCATGGCGGTGCGGAGAAACGTCCGCCTGGTCCAGGCCCATTTGGATTGCGATTCGGGGTTCACTCACACACTCCCGGTGGGAATTGCCGCTCGGACACCGACATCATCTGATGTATCAAACTGGCCCCCTACGGTCAACCGCTAAATGCCGCCGAGGCGCAGGCGATCATGTCATTCACCTCTCCTGGCGCACACATCGGATAGATATTTCAACATCCTATGAATTTCTCCCTAGACACGTCCTACCCGGCCAGGTAATATCTCGAAAAATCTTTAGAGGTACCAATGGCCACGATTTTAGTCATCGACGACGAGCAGTCTATTCGCGGACTCTTGAAAGAGGTCCTCGAAAAGGCGGGACATCGCGTGATCGAAGCCGGAGACGGCCGGCAAGGCTTCACGCTCTATCAGCAGCAGCCGGTGGATTTGGTGATCATGGATCTCTTGATGCCCGATACCGACGGACTGGAAGCCACGCTGAAACTGACCCGGGAGTATGTCGACGCCAAAGTCATCGCCATCACCGGAGCGCAAGGCGACCGCAATTTCCTCGACGTCGCGAAACTCTTTGGCGCCCGCCGGGCTTTTGAAAAACCTTTTGACCTCGAAAAACTCCTCCAGGCTGTCAACGAAGAATTGCAGTCGTAACGCTCATTCTCCTCTGAACAGTCCCTCCTCTGACCTGCCGACCCCGAACGACCGGATGCCGGTCAGACGTCTTGTCCCCGCCGCCGAACCGAGTCGAACCGGTCTCCTGGCGAAGACCAGCCCCTCCGGTTTCCATTAAACCGGTTCACTGCATCACCCCAAAAAACCATGGCACCGCCAGAGAACATGGGCGACAATCCGGGAGACCATGGCGATGAAGGATGAAGAAGGTGGAGTGCCGTTTCTCCATCTGACGACAGTGGCGCTCTCACTGTGGAGCGGCGTCATCGCGATGGCGGGCATGCTGCCCTTGGAGAACTTCGTCGGACATCCGCATTGGGAATATATCCAGTGGACCGTCACGCCGCGGCATTGGCGGTCGCCCACATTCTATTTCGACGTGGTCGCCAATATCGCGCTGTTCTATCCCTTCGGACTGCTGCTGGCCATGCGGATCCCGCTGGACCGCTGGCCGGGCGCGTTCGCCCTCATCGGCGCGGGCTTCGTGTTCTCTCTGGGCATCGAATTCTTTCAAGTCTATTGTCACAACCGCCATCCCTCACCGGTCGATCTGCTGAGCAATACGCTCGGCACCGCCCTGGGCGTCGGTTCTTCCCGCCTCATCTTTTCCCACCGGCTGTGCAAGGCCTGCCTGCCTCGCCCTCATTCCCATCCCACCGGTTCGTAACCCCGCTCTCGCAAGCAGCGATTGACGAATTGCTTATAGGCGTCGCTCGGGGGAGAGCGTCTGAAAAGACTCCGCAGGAAACCGCCGGTCGCCCCGCTGGCGGCCCCGATCATCGCGCCGCGGCCGGGACGTCCGACGATCGCGCCTCCTACCGCTCCGGCGGCCGAGCCGATGGCTCCTCCCGCGACCGTGCCGCCGGCCATTTGCCCCGTTTTCCCCCGGGCGGGGTTCGCTCCCGCCTCCTGAGCCATCTGTGAGCATTGCTCGATGTCGTCCTGGGCTTCCGCCGGACCGGCTTGCTGGTAATGCGCATTGGGATACAAGATCGGTTTCGGAGTGCCGCAAGCAGCGAGCACCGGCAGCATCAGGCAGAGTGGAATGGATCGTCGCATGAGTCTCCTCCCGAAATAAGCACCGGTTCGTCACGTGGTCTCATCATCGAGGCTGGCACTGAGCAGATACGGACCATAGATGCCCGCAAACAAGAGATAGGCGCCGCTCCAGCATGCGGCGGCTGCACCAAGGGCGACCGATTCCGCCAGGCCGCTCGAGGGTCCCAGGACCCGCAGCGCGGCTCCGAGATTGACGAGCAGGTAGAGGAGCACTGTCGTTCCGCCGGCATGCCGGGCGCGTCCGGTATGGCCGAGACTCGCGCGCGTCATGACGGCGAGCGTCATGGCGCCCACGGAACCGGCCGTGAGCGCATGCAGCGCATCCGTCACCGGCAAACCGACTCCCAGGATGGCGAGGCCCAGCAGAAGCAACGAGAGAGCCAGCCAACCATACCCCACGTGGAGCATCAGCACCAACGGCTCCCGCCAGGTCAGCCACCCTCGCCAGCGTGAGAGCCGGACCAGATGGAGCAATCCCGCCGTTACCAGGAAGCCGCCAGTCACCGGGCTATCCGGTTGAATGACCCAGAGGAGGGCCGCGGCGGCCCCCATCACCACCGAGAGACCGTCGAAACGCGACAAGGGCGCCGGTTGAACCGCCATACGCCGCTCGCTCAGGAATTCGCCGGTGAAGGCCGGCGTCACGCGCCCGCCGATCACCGCCAGCAGCACCATAATTAACGCCATCCCCGCACGAACTCCCGCATCGGCCGGCACGCCGCTCAACGTCAAGGCGTGGTATCCGATGTGGGCGACGGCATAGAGACTGATGAGCCCGCCGATCGGTGCCTGGCTCCAGCTCTTGCCGGCGGCGATCTCGCGCCAGACCATGCCCGCCACCGCGACAAGGAAGGCGGCATCGACCACGGAGGACAAGAGAGGCGGCAACCAGACGGCGGCCATGGCCAGCCGTCCTGCCAGCCATAAGGACCAGAGCAGCTTCAATTCTCGCCCCCTGATCGGCGGGCGGTCCGTCCAGTTGGGAATGGCGGTGAGCACAAAGCCCGTGATCACCGCCGGCAGGAAACCGAAGACCATTTCATGCACATGCCACGCGCGGGCCGAACCCAACAGTCCCACGTCCACGCCGGCGGCGAACAGCAGGATCCAGGCAGGAACCGCCACACCGGCGAACAACGCCGCGCTCAGAAAAAACGGTCGGAATCCGTAAGAAAAGAACGCCGATCCCGGTGAGCCGGCCCGCTCGCTGGCAAGGTCAGTCATACGATGGTTCAGTCCTGCGCCAAGGTGTCGCGCGCGCATGCCGCGCTTCAGCAGCGGCATTCTACAGAAAGTGTTGGAAATAGGCAGCAGATACGTGGCCTGAGATGTGGTTTATCCCGGAGGAGGCAGGACACGGGCTTTCACCTCTCTGCGGGTGCCGTGCTCCGGAAACAAGGGACTTTTCGGATAGAGCTCCATGCCGCCTCTGCGTATCGTCATCATAAAAGGGGAGTTATACCCTATGCCATCTTCATTCAGGACCTCCGGACAGCATGCGTCGTTCTGGCTCGAGACGGTGACGGTACCCGCATTCAGCCCGCTTACGCAGCCCATCACCACGGACGTCTGCATTATCGGAGGGGGCCTCAGCGGCGTGACTGCGGCCTACCTGCTGCAGCGGGAAGGCCTGTCGGTGGTGGTGCTGGAGGACGGCCTGCTGGGAAGCGGAGAGACCGGACGCACAACGGCGCATCTCTCCAATGCGATCGACGATCGCTATACCGAAATCGAGCGCCTGCATGGACTGGAACGGGCGAAGCTGGCGGCCGACAGCCATACGGCAGCGATCGACCGCATCGAACGAGCCGTTGACGACGAGGGCGTGGATTGCGATTTCCGGCGAGTGGACGGCTACCTGATCCTCTCTCCCGACCAGTCAGCCGATGTGCTGCAGCAGGAACTGGCGGCGGCTCATCGGGCCGGATTGACGAGGGTGACGTATCAGCAGACGCCCCCGCTGACAGAGATCACCCGGCCTTGTTTGCGCTTCCCCGATCAGGGTCAGTTTCACCCGCTGAAGTATCTGGCCGCCTTGGCCAAGGCCGTCGTGACAAAAGGAGGACGCATCTGCACCCGGACGCACGTCACGGCTCTTCATGAAGGGCCGACGACCAGGGTCAACACGAATTCAGGCGCGAGCGTCGAAGCGGGCTCCGTCATTGTCGCCACCAACTCGCCGATCAATGATCTGGTCACCATGCATACCAAGCAAGCCGCCTATCGCACCTATGTCGTCGGGCTCCGCATTCCGCAGGGCGCAGTCCCGGCGGCGCTCTATTGGGATACGGAGGATCCTTACCACTATGTCCGGCTCCAGCCGTATGACGCACAGCAGGATCTGCTGATCGTCGGCGGCGAAGATCACAAGACGGGCCAGGGCGATGACGTCACGGATCGACATGCCCGTCTGACCGCTTGGGCCCGGCACTGGTTTCCCATGGCTCACACCGAAGCGTTCAGGTGGTCCGGACAGGTTATGGAATCGTTCGACGGCCTCGCCTTCATCGGGCCCAATCCCGGCAGTGAGGCAAAGACCTACATCGTGACGGGGGACTCCGGCATGGGGATGACGCACGGAACAATTGCCGGGATGCTGCTGACAGATCTGATTTGCGGCCGAGAAAGCCGCTGGGCAGACCTGTATCGACCGGCCAGAGTCCCGGCCCGGGCGGGCGCTGAATTCCTGGCTGAGAATGTCAACATGGCGGCGCAATATACGGACTGGCTCACGCCGGGAGACGTCAAGGATGCGGAGGCTATTCCGTTGGGCCAGGGCGCGGTGATACGGAAAGGCGCCGGCAAGTTCGCAATCTATCGGGATGACGATGGAGCCCTTCATGTCAGATCCGCGGTCTGCCCACATTTACAATGCATCGTCGGCTGGAACTCTGTTGAACGGACCTGGGACTGTCCCTGTCACGGGTCCCGGTTCGATTGCTATGGGACAGTCGTCAATGGCCCGGCCAATCGGAACCTGGATCTCCCGGACGAAGACCAGCGCGCGGCCTGACCGATGACATACGCCCTCCATGACAGGAAAAGGAGGAGCCGATGCTGACCGAGTTGTTGCTCTTCACAGCCCTTCACACCGTCGCCGTGGAAGGCCGGTTGGTGGCCGATACCATTCCGTATGAACCGGCGAAAGCCACAACCAAACTCTATACGGAAACCGGCGCGCGAACGGTCACCGGCATCATCACCGATACCTACAATGTCAAATTGAAGGACGGCGTGGAGTTCATGCAGATGGACGTCGAGACCGACCAGGGGACGATCCCTGTCCATCTGGGCCCGATTTGGTACATGGACGAGTATGCCGACCGCTTCGACGTCAATAAAGGCCGGTCCGTTTCCGTCCTTGGTAGCGTGGCCACCGTAGACGGCAAAGAAGTCCTCGTGGCTTCCGAAGTAAGCAATGAGGACGGCAGACAGCACATGCGCTTGCGGCATCCCGGCGGCACACCGGCCTGGGTGGGCGGCGAACACGCCAAGTAGATCAGAGCATGATTCAACACTCCTCCGGGTCGGACGGAGCGCATGGTTTCAATTCATTCCCAGTGCCTTGCGGCGTAAGGGATAGCGCCGAAGGGTGTCGACATTGGTCACCTGCGCGTAGCCCGCATCATGGTCGCGGATGGTGTCCTGAAGGGGGCAGGCCTTGGAACACCCGGTGCAATCTCTGCCATGGTTAGCTCGCAGCGGAGGATCAAGTAGGAGACAAGGGCGGGAGTGGGAAAGCACACGCGTAGGGACCGTCAGCGGCTCACGTCTTGGGTCCTGCCGACAACCCGTTGAATGGCGACGTACAGGTGTTCCACCGCCGCTTCCTTGGTCAGCAACAGATGCGCCCCGGACTTTTTCATGGCCTTTTCGTTTTCTCCATCCGCGTTTACGGATAGCCCGATGACAATCATGGCCGGATGATGTGTTTTGAGCAAACGCGTCGCCTCGATACCGTTCAGTTTCGGCATATTGATATCCATGATCACGACGGCCGGCTGGTACTCCTCTGCCATTCGCAGTGCCTCCTCGCCGTCGGATGCTTCTCCCACCACGTCCACGTCCGGGTAGGCTGCCAACACCGAGCGCAAGCCTTGCCGCATCATCGCATGGTCGTCCACCAGGAGCACACGGATGCCCTTAGCTGTCGAGGTTGGTACAGGCGGTAGTCCTGTGCGATCTTGATCCGACCGGCCTGTATGCCCGTCATGGGTGATCCGTTCGTTCCGGCTTTGCAACGGCAGGAGCAGTACCGCTCGCGTCCCCTTTCCCGGGCTCGACTGCAGCTCAAAGCTTCCACCGACGGCCTTCATCCGCTCCCTGATGCTGAAGAGGCCGAATTGCGAGGAGACACCGGTCATGGCCTCCGGAAAGGGGTTCTCCGAACCGGCAGGAGCCATGTCAAATCCCGCACCCTCGTCGCTCACTTCTATATGGAGCTGATCTCGGCTAATGGTCAGCGTGACGCGTGCCTTGTCACAGTGAGCATGCTTGACCGAGTTCATGAGGAGCTCTCTGACCGACTGAAACAGAAGCACGGCCTGGTCCTCCGGAAGCGGGACCGACTCATCGCCCAGGACCTCCACGACGACGCGCAGCTCATGCCGATGCATTCGGCTCCCCAGCCATTTCAACGCGGCCGGCAATCCAAACTCGTATAGAACCGGCGGACTGAGATCATGGACCAAGGTCCGGGTATACGTCAGCGACTCACGCAGGACGTCCTGGGCCTGACGAAGGAGTTCAACTGATTGGGGAGTCATCTCACCGGCCCGCTGTGCCTGATCGAGCTTGAACTTGAGCAGCACCAGCATTTGAGCCAGATAGTCGTGCAGCTCGGTCGCGAGCCGTTTCCGTTCCCGCTGCTCGGCGAGATTCAGTTCTGTCGCCAGCGCTCGAAGGCGGTCCTGCGACTGCACGAGCTCTTTCGTCCTGTCGTCCACCAATGATTCGAGTTCATGGGCGAACGACCGTGATTGTTCTTCGCTCGTTCGGACCGTCTCATAGAGCCGGGCATTCGTAATGGCGACCGAGGCGATCTGGGCTAATTGGACCAGGAGGACTTCGTCGTCTTCAGTAAAGTCCCCTTCGTACTTGTCGGACATCTGAATGAGCCCCATATTGGTACCATCGGCATCGATCAGCGGCACCGCCAACCACCCCCGCAACCGTGGATGGTGTGGCGCCTCCTCCCCAAAGCCTCGCCAGGCCGGATGGGCCTCCAATGCGGCCTGCGTCAGACGAAACGGTCGGTTTTCCCGGCACACAGACGAGTAGATCCCGGAGCCATCCGGCACCGCGTCATACTGTCGCCAGCTCGCATATTTTTCTGAAAGAGACACAGCCTGAACGGCCTGGGCCCAATTGTCGCTCACCGTAAGACTGGTGACGCATTGATGCGCAGGAATGACATCGCGAGCCGCGCGGGTCACACTGTCCAGCAGATCGCGTAAGGAGAGCGTGGACGTGATGAGCCGCGCGGTCTTCGCCAGCGCCTGGAGTTGGCTCGCCCGCTTGCGTAACCAGGACTCGCTGTCACGCAGCCGTTCCTGGCTCTCTTGCAAGGCCCCCAGCAAGTGCGCGTTGTGTATGGCGGTCGCAGCCTGAGTCGCCGCGACGTTTAACAGTAACTGTTGCATCGGAGTCGGACCGGACGGCTCGCTGAAAGCCGCCGCGAGCACCCCGCGCTCGACCTGATGGCCGAGGGACCTGGTCGCGATGTGGACAGTCCCCGTTTCAAGTGGATGGGGAAGGATGAGGAGCTCCTCAGGGTCGTGCAGGGCCGTCCATTTGAGAATGCCCTCCTGCAATTGCCCGGCGAGAGAGGGGCTTGTCTCATACCGATCCGTCTGCGCCACCGCTACTGGAGTTCCTGACGGGCCGCCAGTGAAATAGATGCAGACGAATTCTGCATCCAGCATGCTGAACAAGGACGCGGCGAGACTTTCAGCGATGCGCTCAGGATCGGCGCCTGACCAAATCGCCGGCAGCGTGGAAAGTGCCACAATGTCGCGGAGGCATTCATCCGGCATGCGCGAAGAACTGTCACGAGATTCGGACAACGACAACCCTTGGCCCCTTTCGCGGCTCACTTTGGTGAAGCACTTCGACGATTAATACACCGAGGGCTGCTTGTGCGCATGACGGGCTTTGAGTTCTTTCAGGAACTCGTCCGGCTGTATGTAGAGCGGGTTGTCCTGGAGCACGCCACCAATGATCACCATCGGATGAGTCCTGAGAATGTCCATGACCACGCTGCCGCTATGCCGATTCAAGTCGTACACACAGACGACGGGATCAGGATAGTGCGGGAGCAGATAGTTGAGTTTCGCCTCATACTCCACAATATCGGTGACGCCGGGCAACGTCTCCAGAGCCCATTCCATATTGCCCATGAGGCGCGTGATCTTAAAGTGCTTCCGGTTGGTCTCCAGCGTCTCCTTCAGAATCGTGACCATCCGGTCGCCGTCGAAATAACCATCCTTGAGATAGGCGTCCTCCCAATGGCGGACCTCAAGTTGGCCGGTCTGCGTGCATGTCTCCACGTCGATACCGTTGTCGGCGCACGCCTGCAGATGCGCACGTCGTAGACGCGGGTCAATGATGTGGAACACCTTTTCCCCTTTATCCAGACCTTCCCTGAAGAAAGGCATGAGCACCTTATGTTGCTCGTCCCGAGAGTTGAAAAACGCGCAGACATGGCGGGTCTGCTTCAGCGTCCGGCCTGCCAGGCGTACCGGCGTATCAGAAACATTCGTGCTCATCGTGGCTGCTTCCTCCCAGGGCTCATGTGGACTCGGTTTGGACAGCCCTGAAACATACCGAAAGCTGATCTAACCTGAGACCTAGGGAGTCCCCTAGGCCATCGGCCGCTTAGCTGATTCATCGGCCGTCTTGTCCGCCAGGGCGCGGCGATACGGAAAGGCGCAGGCAAGTTCGCAATCTATCGGGATGACGATGGAGCCCTTCATGTCAGATCCGCGGTCTGCCCACATTTACAATGCACGTCGGTCGGCGGGCGCGGCTGACCCCGCCCTTCCATGGCGCCGCTCACCTACCTGCTCGATTGCCCTCCACTCACGAGCATTCCTATTGTGCGAGCCTTGACACAGTCATCGCATTTGTTTAGTAACGTAACCATCCTAAACCGCTCTCGTCACAGGACTATGGCTCGTATGCATTCGCAGGAAGACCGGTTTCTCGATCTGGCGGCCGTCATCACGCGGGTGATGAATCAGTTCCATGTTTATGAAGAGATCCCCCGCACCTATGGTTGCGGGCGGCGATTGTATCGGGCTGAGATCTATACGATCGAGGCGATCGGCCGCTTCCCGCATGTCAATGTGACACGGTTGGCCGATCATCTGGGCATTACCAAAGGCGCCGCGTCACAAGCCATCACCAAACTGGTGCGCAAAGGGCTGGTACGAAAAGGAGGCTTCCCGGGAAATGCCAAAGGAGTCCGGTTGGAACTCACCCCGCTGGGCCGTAAGGTCTCGGCCAATCTCAATAAACATTATCACCTCTTTTACGAGGCGTCAGTCCGCTATTACGGCGCTGCGTTCAGCGAGAAGCTCACGACGTTTCAGCAAGTCTTTGAAGAGTTCGGGAAGTACTTTGTGGCCTTAATCCAGGCTGTGCCGATTGATTACCCGCCAGGTCGCGGCTCGACAGGCCGGCCGCTCACGGCGCCGGGGTCGAACAAGCACAAGGAGCACTGACATGAGATTTATCTCCGAATGGATTGAACAGTTTCATGAACTCCGGTTCCAGAAACCGGACGAGTGGGGAAAGAACCTGCGTCCCTGCGCTGATCCTCTTGCGGTTTCCGAGATGCCGTACGCCGTTGAGGAGGCGATCCTGCGGGCCCGGATCGCGCTTCTCGACCAGCAGCTCCCCCACGAGGGCTATTGGTCGGCCCCTATCCTGGGAGGAGATATCACCGTCGAGTGTGATACGGTCATGCTCCTGGTCTACCTCGGGCATACACAATCCCCGAAGATTCAAGAACTCGCCCGGACCATTCTCGCGCATCAACTGCCGGATGGCGGATGGCCGATCTACGAACAGGGACCGGCCGATCTTTCCGCCACCGTCAAGGCTTACTGGGCCCTGAAACTGGCCGGCCACTCACCGGACCAACCCGCGCTCATGTTGGCCCGCACGCGCATTGATCAACTCGGCGGCATCCACCGGGTCAACACCTTCACAAAATTCTACCTGGCCCTCTTCGGTCTCTATGACTGGCGTGGCGTGCCGGCCATTCCCCCGGAGCTCATCCTGTTGCCCAGTTGGTCCCCGTTCAATATTCACGAGATGTCAGCCTGGACACGCTCCATCGTGATGCCGTTGTCCATCATCTGGGCCAAGCGTCCGGAGGTGACCTGTCCTGTCATCGGACGCCTTGATGAACTGTTCCCGGATGCCCGGCGCTGGATCCCGCTTCGGCAGGCCATGGGCCGTCCGCCCATCTGCTCATGGAGCACCTTCTTCCTCTGTTGTGATCGGATGCTCAAGGGCCTGGAAGGTCAAGGACCCCAATGGCTTCGTGCCTGGGCGTTGCGCACCGCGGAGCATTGGATTCTGGAGCGGCTGCGGGACTCTGACGGACTCGGAGCGATTTTCCCCGGCATCATCAATGCGATTCTTGCCATGCTGTGCCTGGGCTACTCCGAAGATGATCCCCTGGTCCAACAGCAATTTCATCATCTCCGTGCCTTAGAAACGCGGTCTGCACCGGGAAGGCTCAGCGTGCAGCCGTGCCATTCCCCCATCTGGGATACGGCCATTTCCATCATTGGCCTGGCGGAGTCAGGGTTGGACGGCAAACATCCAGCGCTGGTCAAGGCCGGGGAGTGGCTCCTCGCGCAAGAGATTCGGCAACCGGGAGACTGGTGTGCGAAGAATCCGGCAGGCCCGGTCGGCGGCTGGCCCTTCCAGTTCCACAATGCGTTTTATCCGGATATCGACGATACCGCGATGGTCATCCTCTCCCTTCGCCATGTGGATCTCGATGCCTCGAAAGCGCGCCTCAAGGAGCGGGCCTGTTTGCGAGGGCTCCATTGGCTGCTGTCCATGCAATCCCGCAACGGCGGCTGGGCCGCGTTTGACAAGAACAACACCCGCGCCCTGCTGACGAAAATGCCATTCGCCGATCATAACGCCATGATCGATCCGCCCACCGCCGATATTACCGGGCGCATCCTCGAGTTGCTCGGTTATATCGGCTATGACCTGACTTATCCCTGTGTGCAACGCGCGGTCCAATTTTTACGAGCAGAGCAGGAACCGGACGGCTCGTGGTTCGGCCGCTGGGGGGTGAACTATCTCTATGGCACGTGGCAGGTGCTGCGGGGCTTACGGGCGGTCGGGCTTCCGGTGACGGACGACTGCCTCCAGCGAGCAGTCCATTGGCTTGAGTCGGTACAACTGCCAAACGGTGGCTGGGGCGAAACCTGCGGCACCTATCGTGACCCCTCAATCAAAGGTCGAGGCCCGGCCACCCCCTCGCAGACAGCTTGGGCGCTCATGGGACTGATGGCCGGTGGCTCCGTGGACAGTCCTTTCGTGCAGCGAGGCGTGGAATATCTCTTAGTGACTCAGCGGACCGATGGCACATGGGACGAGACGGGCTGCACCGGAACGGGGTTTCCATTGGTCTATTATCTGACCTATACCCTCTATCGACTGTATTTTCCGCTGATGGCTTTAGGCACGTATCGGAAAGAAGCAGCGAATTTGCTCAAACCATAAGGGCTGGATGGGAGCACGGGTGACATCCGTGCGGAATTGTTTGATGGTCTCCGATCGCCGCCTTTTGTTGCGTCCTATGGCAACGAGTGCCGTCCTGCAGCGGTCGTCATACGATTGCGCCCCTCACCCTACGGGACATACACCTGGCCTGTACCATCGGCGGAAGGACCCGCAGGAGAGGACGGAGACCTTATTGTGCGGCTTCGGGGAGCGGACGGGGGGAATCGGAGATGCGGGCGGGATGTATCCAGAACTTGCTTCCATCCCACCAGAAGATGGCGGATTGGTCGAACTCCACAGCAATCGCGATAGCGTCTTCTCGCACAAGCAGGACGGCAAAGCCCGGCTCCCGATGGCGGCCGTCCGGAGAGACGCCTTGCGTCGGGATGATCGGGCCGCCGCGATCACTCAACCGTTGGCGCAGCCCTTCGGTCCTGCGCCGGTTGGCTGATTCATCGGTGGTCTTGCCCGCCGGATTATAGGCCGTGATGACCGCAAACGGCTGCCCGAGGCCGATCGCACTCAACGCGGCGCCATCCGCCTCCGTGACGGACTGCCGCAGATCGATTCGAACAGTCTGTGCGCCGTGAAACTCTAAAATCGTGTGGGAATAGGCATCCCAGGAAGGATCGGTGTGTGGTTGCATGACCTCTCTGCCGGCTCAGCCGACAAAGGTCAGCCGTGTGAATGGTTGATGGCTGTCATTGTCCACCAATCTGCAGCCGATCTTCAATCTGTTTCGTTGTAAGGGCTCCGGCCACTCCCTTCACCCGCTCGGCTTCCGAAGGGCTATTCACGGTGCCTTTCAGTACCACGCGGTCTTCTTCCGTGATCACCATTACGTTTTTTGCCGCAAACGACACGTCCTCAGCCATGAGTTTTTGCCGGATACGGCGGGTGGTCTCGACATCGTCTTTCCTCCCCGACTGATTCCACGGCGTCATGCGTTCTCCGGGGAGTTTGGCTTGCTGCCGGCCCTCCGGTTGATCCGGCGCTTCGGTTCGAGGCCGGTCTGCCAGGGGCTCCGACGGCCGCTGGTCGTAACGTGCCTCCTTTTTCTCTTCACCCGATTTTCCCTCTTCACCCGTCGTCTGCTGGCGCCCATCGGGCGGCGGGGCCGGCGGCGTCTTCTTTGCCTGCTCTTGGGCCGGCGGCGTTTTTTTCGTCTGCTCCTGGGTCGGTGGCGTCGGGCGCCCCTTCGGTGTGGCGGTCTTGGGCGTTTCCGCCGGCGGCCGAGGCGTCTCTATCGGAGTCCGGGCGGAACGGTCGAGCTCCGTTTGCTCCACCCGGCTTTGTTTCCTGTCGGCCGCACAGCCGGCGATGAGCAGGGCCGCGACAATCCACGGCCATACTCTCGACTCTGCACCGTGTGCTTTCACGCTCCCTCCCAATAGCGTTCCGCGCTGGACCGTCTTACTATCTCAGCCCTCGGCAATCCTAGGGTGCCGTTCGACCGACCTAACCTATCTTCATCCCTGGCAATGTCCGGCAAGAACCCCAAATGGTCTATCTGGTGAAGAGGTCTATCTGGTCTATCTTGTCGGCCGGAGAGACTGGAAAATGTCTATCTGGTGAAGAGGTCTATCTGGGTCTATCTCGTCAACCGGATAGAAAATGTCTGTCTGGTCAAGAGGTCTATCTGGTCTATCTTGTCGGCCGGAGAGATTGGAAAATGTCTATCTGGTGAAGAGGTCTATCTGGTCTATCTCGTCAACCGGATAGAAAATGTCTGTCTAGTCAAGAGGTCTATCTGGTCTATCTTGTCGGCCGGAGAGACTGGAAAATGTCTATCTGGTGAAGAGTCTGTCTGGTCTATCTCGTCAACCGGATAGAAAATGTCTGTCTGGTCAAAAGGTCTATCTGGTCTATCTTGTCGGTCGAAAGACCGGACAGACCAGACAGACCAGAGAGACCAGAGAGACCAGACAGACAAGAGAGACCAGACAGACTCATCCGGCCGGCGGTAAGACCTCATCCTTTGATGAAGTCTGCGAAACCGGCAGCGCTTCAACAGCCCTGTTGTCCCGCCCTCGATCCAGCAGGATGGCGACGAGCATGTCGCTCATGACGTTCACCCCGGAGCGCGCCCGGGCAATGATCCAGTCCACGGTCATGATCAGGGGAATCGCCGCGGCAATGACGTGATCGGATAAGCCGGCGGCCGACAGGACGAGCGGCAGCACAATCAACCCGGCTTCCGGGATGCCCGCTACGCCGGCCCCCGCCATGATCGATGCGAAGACGATCAGCAACTGATTGACCATCGGCAGATCGAACCCGAGCGCCTGGGCCAGAAACAGTGCAGCCATCGCCTCGTAGAGGGTGATCCCGTCGTTGTTGAAGTTCGTGCCGACGCAAGCCGCAAGCCGCGAGGATTGAATCGAGACCTTCATGCGTTCCAGGCAACGGAGAGTCACGGGCACCGTGGCCAGACTACTGTTGCAGGAGACGGCGGTTATGATCGCATCGGCACCCCCGCCGAGATACACCCGTGGCGATTTGTTGCCGATGAGCCAGGCGACGATCGGATAATAGACAAGTGCGTGAATCGCGAGTCCCAGGAGCATGGCCGCGAGAAAGACCCACAGGACGGAGAACACCCCGATCCCGGATCTGCCGACGACATGCGCGATGACGCCGAAGACGGCGAACGGGACGAGGCGGATAATCCACTCCAGCATCCGGACCAGCACTTGATAGAGACCTTCGACGGCCCGCCCGATCCAATGGACGGCCGCCCCCGGGTCGGACGCACGCGTCCGCGCCCGGCGAAGCGCCGCCCCCATAAACAATGCCAGCAGGACGACACCAATGACGTTGTTGCTTGAGAAGGGCGCCACGATGCTGCGCGGAATGTAGGACGCCAGACGCTCCAAGGGATGCTCCGTATCGGGCGGCGGGACAGCCGGTGCGCCGGGAGGCGACTGAGATCCCGGCAGCAGCCCCAGCAACTCATTGACATGGCCGTACCAGGCCAAGCCGGGCTTCCAGGTGTTCATGATGACCAGCCCGATCGTCATGGCGACAGTAACATTGGCCAGGCAAATGGCCAGCAGCTTGGTGCCCTGCCGGAGAGGCAAGCTCGTACGCAGGATCGCGTCGAGGATGGCGAAAAAGATCAGCGGGATGGCGAGGGTTTTGAGCAGCGTGATCACCAGCATGCCCAGCGAGCCGAGGTGCTCGTTCCGGAAGTCGCCCCAAAACGGATCTCCCCCGAACAGGACGCCAAACGCCACACCGCCGGCAACGGCAATGAGCACCTGCGTATAGAGCGGCAGCGAAAGCCAGCTTGGAATCGTCTTCATGCGTTCACTGAGGTTCACGTGGCGGCGGCCTGAAGCGCGAAGGCTTATAGCATAGGGCGGCAGGAGACACAAAAGGCGCCGGCCCGATTCAGGCGTGAGGCCCGCCGTCCAACGTGCGATCCAAATTGAATGCCGCGCTGATCAGCGCGAGGTGGGTAAAAGCCTGCGGAAAGTTGCCGAGCGCTTCACCGGTGACGCCGATCTCCTCGGCGTAGAGACCGAGATGATTGCCATAGCCCAACATCCGCTCGAACAGCAGGCGGGCTTCCTTCAGTTTGGCCCGATCGACACGCCCGGCTCTGGTCAACGCTTCCACGAGCCAGAACGAGCACATGGTGAAGGTGCCCTCCTTTCCGTGTAATCCGTCTTCCCCGGTCTCGCTATCATATCGGTAGACGAGTCCGTCGGAGACCAATCCGCCGTCCTTCGGCGACCGGTTGATCGCGTCGAGCGTGCGCAGCATGCGGGGATCGTTCGGCGACATGAAGAAGACCAGCGGCATGATCAAATTGGATGCGTCGAGCGAGTCGCTGTCATAATGCTGGACGAAGGCCTGGCGTTTGGGACTCCAGCCGTTGGACATGACATCCTCATAGATCTGATCCCGCACAGCCTGCCAGCGCATGCGTTCGGCGGGGAAGGATCGCTTTTCCGCCAGCCTGAGACCCCGGTCCATGGCCACCCAGCACATCAGACGGGAATAGACGAAATGCCGCCGCCCGCCCCGGACCTCCCAGATGCCTTCGTCGGGCCGCTGCCAGTTATCGCACAGCCAGTTGAGCCTCTGGCGGATGCGCGTCCACGTGTCGAACCCGATGGGCATGACATGCTTGTTGTAGAGATACAGGGAATCGAGCAGCTCTCCGTAAATGTCCAGCTGCAACTGCCGATAGGCGCCGTTTCCAATGCGCACGGGCCGGGAACCGCGGTAGCCGTCCAGATGATCGAGCGTAATTTCGGTGAGATCATGACGACCGTCGATTCCATAGACGATCTGCAGCGATCCGTCGGCCTCGACCTCTCCGGTGCGTGCCTCCAGCCATTGCATGAAGGCGTTCGCTTCGTCCGTAAATCCGATCCGCAAGAAGCCGTAAATGGTGAAGGCCGCGTCCCGGATCCAGGTGTAGCGATAATCCCAATTCCGTCCTCCGCCGAGCGTCTCGGGCAGGCTGCACGTCGGCGCCGCGATGATGGCGCCGGTCGGCTCGAAGGTCATGAGTTTGAGGGTGAGCGCCGATCGATAGACCGTCTCGCGCCAACGCCCCGTGTAATGGCACTTCGCAAGCCAGCGATGCCAGTAATTCACCGTCTGCTGGAACAACTCTTCCGATTCGCCCGCAGACGGGCAGCGAGGGCAGCCCTCCTCGCCCGCCAGCGGCTGGAGGATGAAGGCCGCCGTCTTGCCTTCCTCCAGGGTGAAGCGGGCATGCACGCCGCACTCCTCGGGCGTGAGCGGAACCGGGGCGGCCAGTCCGATTCGCAGTGCCTCCGACTCGAACAGAGCTCCATGGGGTGTGATGGTCGTGCGATGCCGCCCTCTGGCATAGTCGAACGCCGGATGGCAGCGGAGCCGAAAAGTCAGCGCCCCGCGCGTCACTTTCACCCGACGCACCAGTTGGTGCTGGCGCGGCGACCCAGACGGCTCCCCCACCGGCATGAAATCCTCAATTTCACCGACGCCGCTCGGCGAGAGAAACCGGGTGATGAGCACATTGGTTTCCGGCCAGTACAACTGGACGGTCGTGAGGCCGTCATCGAGCGGGGCGATCTGGAACCGGCCGCCCTTCTCGTCGTCCAGGATGGCGGCAAAAATGCTCGGAGAATCGAAGTGGGGCAGGCAGAGCCAATCGATGGATCCGTTCATGCCGACCAGCGCCGCCGTCCGCATGTTGCCGATGATGCCGTAGTTCTCGATGGGTTGATACGCCATGCGTGCTCACTCTCTCGCATTAATGTGAGAAGGCGGTCCTCCGTGAAGCGCTGCGTCATTAGGGACCAGGCACATCGGGCCGCGGATCTGGTAGGAATCCCTGCCGGTTCGGCATCCGGACCTTGGGCAACGTCCGGGCATCCATCACGGCCTCCTCGCCGATAATGCCGTTCCGATGCAGAAGCCAGGCGGTCACGGCATAGATGTCATCAGCCGTGAGCGACTGGGGAGCATCGAAGGGCATCGCCCGACGAATGTAATCGTACAGCGTCGTCGCGTAGGGCCAGTAGCTGCCGATCGTTTTGACGGGCTTGGCGGTCTGCAGGGTCCCTTGTCCACCGACGAGCCGGTCGTTCGGCCCCTCGATCCCGGTCGGCCCATGGCAGCCGGCGCACTTTTCGGCATACACCATGGCTCCTTCTTTCACCATGCCGTGTCCCGGAGGCAGTCCCCTTCCGTCCGGCGCAATGTCGATATCCCATGCATGGATTTCTTCATCGGTCGCCCGGCGGCCCAACCCATACATTCCGACGTCTTCTTCTGCCGACCACCCGGGCACCATGCATCCAGCGCCGGCGGCCGTCGCGAGCACAACCAGCAGCAGGCGCCTACAGGTACACATTCTGCACCAGCCCGTCCCGTCCGATCTTCCACTGTTGAATGCCGTTGTAGTGATAACTCGAATGGGTGCCCCGCACCGCGATGAGGTCCTGCCGCGAGGGCTGCATATACCCGGTCTCGTCGATACACCGGCTCTGGATCATGGCTTCCTGTCTGTTCCAACGCCAGGGAAAGCGAAAGCGCGTATGACAGGTGGGCAAGACCGGCTCCTGAAGCTGTGCGACCCGCCACGTCCGTCCTGCATCGACACTCACTTCGACCGTCCTGATCCGCCCCCGCCCGCTCCAGGCCAGGCCCCGTATTTCATGAAAGCCGGGCTGGATCTGTTGCCGACCGGACGGACTCGTGATCACCGACTTCGCTTCCATGACAAAGCTGAATTGATAGGCATTTCCGTCCGGCATGAGGTCCGTGTATTTGGACGTCTCCCATCGCGTCATAAAGGGACCGTCGCCCAGCTTCAGTCGCCGCAACCATTTCACGTTGATGTTGCCTTCGAAACCCGGCAAGAGCAGCCGCAACGGATAGCCTTGCTCGGGGCGCAGCGCTTCTCCGTTTTGCCCGTAACAGACCATGGCCTGGTTCAGCACCTCCTCCGTGAGGGGCACACTGCGGGCGAGTCCGGCCGCGTCTCCACCCTCAGCCAGCATCCACGTGGCCTCCCGCCGCATGCCGACCGCTTCCAGCAATGTCGAGAGTTTGACGCCCGCCCACTCACTCGTGCTTGTCAGACCGTGCAGGCTCTGGACGGTCAGATCCTGCGCCTCCTGCCAGCCGGCACGGCTGTTCCCCGCGCACTCGATGAACGCGAGCCGCGAGAGGGCGGGCAGCCGCTTCAACTCCTCCACCGTGAACAGCAGCGGCCGCGCGACGAGCCCATGAATCAATAGCCGATGACGCTTGGGATCGATGGCCGGCACACCGTTGTGGTGCCGTTCGAAATGCAGCGACGAGGGAGTGATGATGCCCTGAAGGTCCCGGAGCGGAGTAAGGGAGACAGATCCGCCGCCGACTCGAACCGCGGTTTCAAACCGCGCCCGTTCGCCATAGGGACGCGCGGAGGCGCCCGGCACACGCATCGGATCATCGGATGGCTGAGGCTCTTCCGCATCAGCCGAAGAAAGAATGATCGACGCCGCGCCGAGCGTCAACGCGGAGACACTCTGCCCCAGGAAACGTCGTCGGTTGATGGACTGTCTGCCTTCGTCCATGGAGGGTCTCCTACTCGATCGCTTCCCTGAGCCTAGCTCACCTGACTGTTTAACCTCAATCAGAGATACGTCCCGCTAGGGACCTCGACAATTCCGGCGAGGCGCTCCGCATGGTAGGGTCCGTGGTCAATCTATGTCCTCTCATGAGATTAATCATAGGCGGCTTCCGCCGGAACGGCAGAACGCATGATGAACAGGACGACACGGCAGGCACGTTCCACCACCGATTCCCATCAAGCCCAACCTGCCAACCGCACCGGCAGTCGCCAGCCTAACATACCGCCCGGCAAAACCTGGCTGTGGTTTCTTCTCATCTTGGCGGCCAATTACTGGCTGGCCCGGATCCTCATCCCAGGGCCGGAAGAACCGCTCACCATTCCCTACACCGTCTTCAAGCAAGAGGTCGGCCGGGGCAATGTCAAGACGATCCACAGCCAAGGCGAGGGTGTGACAGGCCGGTTCACCGCACCGGTGACCTATCCGCCGCCGGAAGAACCACAAGCGAAGAGCCCCGGCCCCGCGCAGCGGCCAGGTGAGCCGGAACGGCGCCCCGCCCCGCCCCAGACAAGCAGTCATTTCACGACAACGCTGCCCTCGTTTGTGGACCCCGGATTGGAAGCCTTCTTGATCGAACACGGTGTCGAGATCAGCGCCAAACCGATCCAGGAAGGGGGCAGTCTCTGGCTCACGGTGCTCCTGGGATTCGGTCCGGGCTTGCTCTTCATCGCCTTTTACATCTGGCTCTTTCGCCGCGCGATGCAGCAAGGCGGCGCCATGATGGGAGGCGGGTTGATGGGCATCGGCAAAAGCACGGCCCGCCGCTATGACCAGGAGACCGAGACAAAGGTCACCTTCGCGGACGTCGCCGGGATCGACGAGGCCGAGAATGAATTGGTCGAGATCGTGGACTTTCTTCGGGACACCAAGAAGTATACGCGCCTGGGCGGCACCGCGCCGAAAGGCGTGCTGCTGATCGGGGCGCCGGGCACCGGAAAAACACTTTTGGCGAAAGCGGTCGCGGGAGAGGCCGGCGTCCCGTTCTTCTCGATGAGCGCCGCAGAGTTCGTGGAGATGATCGTGGGCGTGGGGGCGGCCCGCGTCCGGGACCTCTTCAAACAAGCGCGCGAGCACGCGCCCGCCATTGTCTTCATCGATGAGTTGGACGCCATCGGCCGCGCGCGCGGCCGGATGGCCATCGGCGGCTCCAGCGAACAGGAGCAAACGTTGAACCAGATCCTGACGGAGATGGACGGGTTCTCGAGCCGGGAAGGGATTATCGTGCTGGCGGCGACCAATCAACCGGACGTCCTGGACCGGGCGCTCCTGCGCCCGGGCCGGTTCGACCGGCGGGTCGTCGTCAACCTCCCCGACAAGACCGGACGGGAGGCGATCCTCACAGTACACATCCGCCGCGTTCCCCTGGCGGATGACGCTCGCTTGAATGAACTGGCCGCGGTCACACCCGGTCTGTCGGGAGCCGACCTGAAGAACCTGGTCAATGAAGCCGCCTTGCTGGCGGCGCGCCGCGAGCAGAACGCGGTTCGCCAGAAAGACTTCCTGGATGCGCTGGAGAAAATCGTCCTGGGCCCGGAACGCCCGCTGCTCTTGAGCCGCGCCGACAAGGAGCGGATCGCCTACCATGAGGGAGGGCATGCGATTCTCGGCCTGGTGGTGCCCGGCGCCGACCCGGTGAACCGTGTCACGATCGTCCCAAGGGGGCAGGCGCTGGGCGTGACGTATCAGCGGCCGGACAGTGATCGCTACAATTATCCGGAAGGGTATCTCCGGGCTCGGATCGTCGGCATGCTGGGAGGGCGGGCGGCCGAAGAGCTCATCTACGGTACGAAGACGACCGGAGCCGAAAACGACATTGAACAAGCCACGGATCTGGCACGGCGCATGGTGACCCGCTGGGGCATGAGCGAGCGGCTCGGCCTGGTGCAACTGGCCCCCAAGGAGAACCCGTATCTCAGCGGCCTGGATGGATATGGCAGCGCCAAGCCGTTCAGCGACGACACCGCGCGGGCCGTCGACGAAGAGGTCATGAAGATCCTTGCCGAGAGCCATGAGGAGGCCAAGCGCCTCCTTGAACGGTATCGGGCGCAACTCGATGCCCTCGCCGATGCCCTGCTGGCGCAAGAGACGCTGAGCGAGAAAGAGATCCTCGGCGTCACCGGCCTCTCTCCGGCTCCGGCATTGAACAGCGGGAAGCTGATTCCCGGCTCGCAAGCCGCGTAAGCGCGGAGCCGGCATTCACATCCTTTGGCTGCTCTAGCAGGCTGTTGATAAACAAGAATCACAAGTGAGGAAAGCGATATGCAGCAATCATCGCTGATCCGGTCAGCCCGAGCGCCATACTTGCATACGATCTGCGTCCAGGCTCAGAGCGCCTTATGGCTGCCATCGCAGAACGGCGGGTTCTTGGTCTGCTTGCATTGGCAAAGGGCGACGTGTTTCTTCTCCGCCAGCGCGAACTCGACCGGCGAGAATTCGGTGCCGGTATGGGAGCCATCACAAAACGGCTGGGTCTTCGAACGCCCGCATTGACACCAGTAATACGTGCCGGGATCCAACGAGAGCACCGCGGGCTGTTTGGCTGCAATGATCGGTTTCTCCATGCACTGTTTCTCCTTGTTGCCCCGTTGCACCAACATCGCCGGGCCGGCCGTTTGAACACACAAGGGCCATCAGTCATAACGACGATGGCCCCTGTGTCAACCGACCCGACGCCTACGTCACTGAATGGTCTTACTGCGCCTTCCTCAAATCGATCACGGTTCCTTCTTCGTTCAGCTCGACCACAATGTTGGACCCTTCGGCGATCGGCTTGGTCTTGACTTCCATACGTTCGAGCGGGAACACCTTCTCGCCTTCAGGCGTGCCAAGCTTGATCTGATTCTTCGTCGTGCCCATATAGATCAGCTTGCCGAAAATCAGACGGTGGGCGCCCTTCTTATGCTTCTCTTTTCCATGATGGTCGATGACCATGTTTTCTTCATTCATCCAGAGCGACACCTCATCCCCGACCGCCGCGTCCGCGGGGGCGGTCTTCGCGCTGATGGTGTACTGCCCGGTCGGAGTTTTCACCGTGATGATCCCGGATTGGATTTTAGTCACCGTGCCGTCCACTTGGATCACATATCCCGGCTTGGTGCGCGGGTGCTCGTCAAACGCCATTTCGACGGTGAGCTTGTGGATATCGATCACTTTCCCCGTCTCGTTCAGTTCGACCGTGATGGGGGCGCCCTCCTGGAACGCGGACAGCTGTGATCGTCCCGATTGCACGTCAAAGGTTTTTTCTCCCTCGGGCGTCCACAGCTTGATCTCTTTGTGATCCAGGGACGTATAGGTTAGATTCCCCGACACAAACCGGTGCGAATGCCCTTTGTCCCCCTTCCGGTGAACATCGATCACCGCGTTGTTTTCGTTCACCTGCATTTCCACTTCCTCACCAACTTCGAGCTTGGACGGTCCGGTGGCGGATGAAAATGTCATCGTCCCCCAGGAAGTTTTCACGGTGACGAGGCCCGATTGCACTTTGGAAACCTCACCGCTGACTTTCATGTGGGTTCCCTTGGCGTGCTTGTGGTGGCCCTCATCGGCTATGGCGTCGGCCGTCAGGACCACCAAACTGAACAACACCGAAGCGCACGCGGTTATTTTCCCCATTGTGTGCCTCCATTGGATGAGAGTCGAAGTTTCTGCCCCCATTAAGTTGATCACTGTATACTGTTTCGGAGTTCATTGCCACGAGGCCGCCGCGACGCCGGAATCGCGTGCGCTGCACACTCGTGCCCGGCTGAATCAATTGGGGGAAGCGTCATGTTCGACTGGATTGTCAATCCTGAAATGTGGATCGCGTTGGGCACGCTCACCGCGCTCGAAATCGTGCTGGGCATCGACAACATCATTTTCATCTCCGTCCTGGTCGGACGGCTGCCGGAAGGGCAGCGGGCTTTGGCGAGGAGGTTGGGCTTGGGGCTGGCGATGGTGGCCCGGCTCGGATTACTGTTTTCAATTTCCTTGTTGATGGAAATGACAACGCCGGTGGTGACGATCTTTGAGCAGGCCATTTCAGGACGGGACCTCATCTTGATCAGCGGCGGGCTGTTCCTGCTGACAAAGTCCACTCATGAGATACACAACAGCCTGGAGGGAGCCGGTGAGCACGATGCGCCCGTGATCCCGGCCGGTCTTGCTGGCATGCTGGTGCAGATTGCCGTGCTCGACATCGTCTTTTCATTGGATTCGGTCATCACGGCCGTGGGCCTGGTGAATGAAGTGGCCATCATGGCGGTGGCCATTATTCTGGCCGTGCTCGTCATGCTGGCCGCTGCAAAACCCATCGGGGACTTCGTCGATGCGCATCCGACGATCAAGATGCTCGCACTTTCATTCCTGATCCTCGTGGGGCTCACCCTGATGATGGAGGGGTTCGACGTGCACGTGCCGAAAGGGTACATCTATTTCGCCATGGCTTTTTCGGTCACGGTGGAAATGTTGAACTTGCGGCTCAGGGCTCGACGGGCCCCGCCGGTGCGACTGCACCGGCGTTACGCCACCCCCGGCGACCAGAAGCCGGAACGGTAACCGCTCGTTCGGGGCGGCGGATCTAGGCTGGCCGCCCCGGTTCTGCTAGTCTCACGGCCCTATGCCAGCCACCCTGCTTGCCTTCCTCCTTCTCTTTCTGGTCGGAGCCGGGCTGCGCTCGACAGGGGTGCTTGGGAAATTTCATGCGGAAAAGCTGGCATCCTTCGTATTTGCGGTCAGCCTCCCGGCGACGATTCTTGTGTCCGTCGATCGGATGAGTTTCAGTCTGGCAGCCTGGAAGCTTCCGGTCGCCGCCTGGCTGGTCACGATGCCGCTGGTCCTCTGTGCCTGGCAAGCGGCACGTCGGCTCCAGGCCTCCCGTCCGACCACCGGCGCTTTGTTACTCGGAGTGGGATGCATCAACTCGGTGTATTTTGCCTATCCGGTTTCGGTGGCCGCCTTCGGGGAGGCGGGATTGGCCCAAGCCATCCTCTTCGATCTCGGACAAACGATGTTGACCCTCACCGTCCTGTACGCAGTGGCTCTATGGTACGGCGATCAAGCCACCACCCCGACCGTGGCGCTCAGACGGCTGGTCCGCTCTCCGCCACTCTGGGCGCTCGGGACGATCCTCCTGCTGAGGGGGTTCCTGCTCCACCTGCCGGTCTGGCTGCATGAGGCGCTCGTCCCGATTCACCTGACCACGACACCCTTGGCCAGTCTGGTGCTGGGACTGTCTATCAGTCTGTCCGCGGTACGCCGCACCGCGCCGTTGGCTCTGGTAGGCGCCGCAATGCGAATGGCGGGCGGACTGCTGTTCGGAATTTCGGCAGTGTGGCTGCTAGATCTCACGGGGCTCGAACGAGCCATCGTTCTGCTGATTTCACCCATGCCTTCCGCCATCACCGCCGTCATTTTTGCGGCGGAAACCGGGTTGGACGAAGACCTCGTGGCGTCCATCGTGACCCTGTCGATCTGTGTTGGCATGGCGCTCCTGCCGCTATTGCCTGAAGTCGCGGCTGTCCTGATACATTAAAGATCCCCCCTGCGCGGACGGCATCAGTGTGTGGCTTTCGCAACCCTCTGGTGGTTTGGGGAAACTGGTATCTTTTCTTCCTCGCGCTCCCACATCTTGAGTGAACGATCCGGCGGGGTCGCCAGTGCGGCTGCCCCGCCGGGACGAGATTCACTTCTTTTCGACGATATCGCTCTTCATCGGAGCCAGCACCCCGAGGAGTTCCTCCTTTTCCGTCTTACCCACCTTGTGGTGATCCAGGGCCGAAATGAGATCCTCCACCAGAGCGTTGAACGCCGCATCGGTCACCCCCATGCCCGCATGCGTCTGCTTCATCGTCCGGCCGCTATAGGTGCAGGGGCCGCCGCTGGCCGAACAGATCTGGTTGACCAGGTGCATCTTCAGTTTTCCGAGATCCGTCCCGGCAAAATATCCGTTGATCCGCCGGTCACCGCCCACGTTGGCCACGAACGTGTCCACCACGGAGGTGATTGCCTCTTTGCCGCCCAGCCGGTCATACAACGACAGTCCCTTGCCATTCACCGCCGGGATGAACCCGCCCATCAAGAGAAGACTCACTACAGCCACACCGACCACGTTTCGCTGCTTCATCACGCCCCTCCTGTGATTGATTGATGATCACCGCTTCCCTCCGCTGCCGCTCATGAACCGCTCCCACCGGCGCCCCCGCTCCGGATCCGATACGGGAATAAACTCTGCGCAATCGATACGCAGTTGCGAGTCACTCACCGGCTGGTCGACAAATTCGCAATGATGCGGCTTCATCGCATCCGCGTGGACATAGGGTTGGAAATAGATGCAACCGGCGCACATGCGTGCCACGGAAATGACGCCCTGCTCCTGCAGAGACCGGATCAGCTTCGTCAACCCGCGGAGGAAGACCGCTTGTTCTTCAGGCGTGAGACTCTTCACGCCGGCTTTCACGACATCGCTCCACCCGGTCGTGTTCGCCGCTTCCCGGAGGCCGGCCGCCGTCAACCGGATCACAACCGCCCGCTGATCGTCCCCCGAGCGATCCTTCCTCACCAATTGCTTGCGGGCCAGGGCGATGACCGCGTCGCTCGCCGTGGGCGGTGTGATACACAACTCGTGTGCCACGTCGCTCAGCCGCATTCCCGCGCCCCCACGTTCGGACAGCAGGACCAGAATCTGCCCCTGCGTCGGCGTCAGCCGCCTCGCCGTGCCGCCCTCCCAGGCCCGGCTTCGCAAAGCCACGGCCACTTTGCCCAGACCCGCGGCGATGTGATCGACGACCGACCTCTCACCCTGCATCGGTAACGGCTTCGCCATTGGTTCCTCTCCGTGACTCGGGCTCACGCCGACAGTGGAACAATGAATCCGCCCGCCTCCCGGAACTCGCGTTGCTGCTCCTCATTGAACATCAAGAGTGGCTCCTGGTGGCAGAACCGGCATTCCCGCGCCGTGACCGTCACAGCCGGATGTCCGAGCGACGCGACGTAGTCGTTCGCAAGTTTGAGGGCGGTCGCTTCCTCGCCTGTCATGACATCGAAATGCAGCCTTTCGCCGGGCACCTCCACCCACGTGTCGAATACCTTGACCGAATCCATCCCGGCTCCTTTCGTTGAATCGCCACGGCCCACATACTAAGGACTCCTAACCAATAGCATGACAACCAACGCTCATGCAAGCCACTCATCAACATTGGTCTTATCTTTTACTATGACTCTCAAACGGCGTGGGAAGGCCGCGCCCGGACAGATGGTCAGGAGCGGGAGGCGGTCGTCCACCACCCGATGAAGGCGCCGGTGAGCAGCAGCAGGGACGAAAGCAGATACGGCGCGCCGGGCAGATGCCAATCGGCCTGCGGCCCGATAAACGCAGCAAAGATGTGCGTAAAGAGACCGGGACCCAGCATACCGGCAATGCCGGCCAGACTGGCGAGGGCGCCTTGGAGCTGTCCTTGCTCGGAAGGACTGACGCGCCGGGTCATGAGCCCTTGGGCAGCGGGGTACGCCAGTCCCCAAAAGGCCATCACGGGAATGCCGAGGCAGTAGATCAGCGGCGTCGGCGCAAGACCGTAGATCGCAAATCCGGCCGCTCCGCTCATGAGACCGGCCATGAGGGTCCGCCGCTCGCCGAAGGTCGCGGTGATTCTCTTCACGAGCGTGCCCTGAACCAGCATGGCACAAATGCCCACGGCGGCCAGCGTCAATCCGACTTCCGATGGCCCCCAGCCGTACCGATAACCGAGATACAGCACCGCCACGCTCGCCAGCACGACGTGCGCCACGTTCACCAGAAAGCTGACGATCGCGAGGCCCAGGAGTTCACGATGGGAGCAGAGGAGTGCCATCGATCCGACCGGATTTGCGCTCCGCCATGTCCAAGTCGCGCGCCGCTCCCGCGGCAAGGACTCCGGCAGGACGAAGAACCCGTAGCAGGCGTTCACCAGACTCATGCCGGCAGCGCCCCAAAACGGCCAGCGCGGATCGATCGCGCCCAAGAGCCCCCCGATCGCCGGTCCCAGGACAAACCCGAGCCCGAATGACGCCCCCATAAGGGCGAAGCCGGCGGCACGTTGTTCTGGCGGCGTGACGTCCGCAATGTAGGCCCCGGCGGTGCTGACGCTCGAGGCGGCCGCGCCGGAAAGGACGCGGCCGAGAAAGAGCCATCCGGTGCTCGGCGCGAGCGCCATCACGATAAAATCGACGCCGAGGAGGAGGTTGGAGAGGAGCACGACCGGGCGCCGCCCGAAACGGTCGGACAAGGCGCCTTGCAGCGGGGAAAACACAAACTGCATGAGCGCCCAGGCGGTGCCCATCATGCCATAGATCTTCGCCGCGGAGGCCGTGTCGCCGCCCTCGAACGCCTCGACGAGCTTCGGCAGGACCGGGATGATGATCCCGAATGACAACATGTCGAGGACGACCGTCACCAGAATGAAGAGGACCGCCGGACGGGAGGATTGCTGCACGAGCGCCATGGTCCGGCATCCTAGCACGCTCTTTCATGGCCACAGATGGAAACGGCCCGAAACGGGAAGGTGCCCCAAGGGATTTCCCCAGTCATGCTCCCTCCCGTTAGGCAGTACCATCGAACATCCCTGGATAGATGAGAAGTGAAGGAGGCAGCATGACGATGAGTCGACGAGGAGGCCAAGCGAGTGCACGCGCAGCTGGTCGATTTGTTCGCCAGCCCCGTCCGTGAGGATCTGGTCTTCGACCTCGACGGTTTCCATCCCAATGACGCCGGCCATCGCGAAATTGCCGCCCAGTTTTTACGGGTGATTCTACCCGCGCTGAACTTGCGGTAGGCGCCCGTTCAGTTGAGCGGCAGTCTTCTCCCCTCGGAGTGATCGGAATACGGCTGATCGACCGGGTAAAGCTTTCCACGATAATAGACCGCTGATTCGTTCCGGCCGATGGCGAGCTCCCTTCGCAACATGAAACGCCTCTTCCTACCAGATCTCTCCCCGCCCATCAGGTGTGAAACGATAAAAGTCTGAACGGGTTGGCGGAGAAAGGGGCCGGCGTGATCATCTACTGGCCTAGGTTGCTACCTAGTGTCATTCTAATTTTCTCGGATGCCACAATTAGCCCGTAAGAAGACGGTCCCAGCGGTCCGTACGATCGAACTTCACTCCCGGAAGGGAGCGCGCAACATGCTCGGGCATGGCAGCCGTCAGGAGATCGGTCTTCTTGTATTCGTGATCGAGCTGTGGCTCGGTCTCCCAACGGCGGTGGCGGAGTGGTATGTCGGCGGGTACGGCGGCTTTTCTTATCCGGGAGCGTTCACGAATGTCACGCTGACCCACCCGACGTTGAATGGTGGCATCTCAAACGCCCGCATAACCGACCTGGAATTACAGAGCAGCGCGGTCGGTGGCGTAAAGGCGGGCTACTTCTTTACGGAGCGGCCGTGGTTGGGCGTCGAAACCGATGTGTTCACGCTGAAACCGGACGTGAAACAGCAAGACGTCGTCGGAGGGAAAACACGGGGACCCGTCTTCGTCGACACCTTGCCGAGCATTGATCTCCGGCTGACGACCGTGGCGACCAATATCATCATTCGGTCTCCTTCCCTGAGCGACGTCTTCCAGCCTTACTTCGGCATCGGATACGCCATCTTTCTGGCCAACAGTTCACGGGGAGGCGAAACGCATCTCCATCTGACTCACGGGTTCAACATCACGGGAGGCGCCCGGTATGTCCTGAGCCCGAATTGGTCCTTGTTTGGGGAGTTCAAGTACAACCGGACGACGTTACGCTTCAGCGAGATCCGGGGGAATTATGACACGCATCTTTTTGTCGTTGGGATTTTGTGGCAATTCCACCAATAGCCCATGGCCCATGCCGTTGAAGCGGGTTGGCTCCATAGCGCACGAGAGTGAGGCTCCCCACCGGGCCCACTATGTGCAGGGTTTCCTATGCGTAGTCCAGCGGTTAGTACTGTAAGGTGATGGTCATCTGCAGGCTTTGTCCGTTGTAGGGAAAGCTGGCTTTCTCGAAGGATGGCGCTCCGAGTGTGCCTTTGGCGTCATTCGAAAACGCGTACCCTTCCTGAGGCACCCCCATCCAGTTCGTCTCGAGTTCGCCGTCCCGATTTTCGTCATGAATCACAGCGAGAGCATACCTGCCGGGTGCGATGTCTTCAAAGCTGCACGTCGCTTTTGCGGCCCGGACTTTGACCATCATCAGATTGGTGGCGAAGCGCAAAAACTCGGCCGGAAATCCTTTCGGCGATTCAAACAGCGCACAAGCCACCGCTCCGATGCTATTCCGGATGCCCATGATCTCGACATGTATCCCCGGCTGTCCCGGCTGGGCGGAGACGACCCCGGCGGCCATCGCTACCATCATAACCAGTAAAATCCCCGCCACCTTGGCTGGCTTCAAGCTGGCCATCTTCCTCTGCAAGCGGCCGACTCGTGCAGGTTGCATGCTTCTATTGTCACGAGTCACCGTCGTTGGGTCCACCCGTGGTTGTCCTAGGTACGTTTGATGATACGACCGGGACAGAAGAGGACTAGAATGAGGAATGATGCTGGAGCGATTCCTGAGCCTGTTCACGAAAACGGCGATAAAGTGGTGGGACGATAATCCCTGGCGGTTGAGCGCCGCCCTATCCTATTACACGCTGTTCTCCCTCGCTCCCCTCTTGACCATCGCCGTCGCCGTGGCGGCGGTCGTTGTCGACGAGAGCGTCGTGCAGGGGGAACTCCTTCGTCAGCTCGAAGATCTCATCGGCGCAAGCGGAGCGGCCGCCATGACCAAAATGCTACAGAGCGCCGGTCATCCGGTTCATGGCGCCATCGCCACAGTGATCAGTCTCATCACCCTGTTCATCGTCTCCATGGGCATGTTCAGCGAACTCCAGGATGCCTTGAATCTTATTTGGCGGGTCCCGGTCAAGCCCGGCTCGGCTCTCTGGCGCGGAATCAAATCGCGGCTGTTCTCGTTCCTGCTCGTGATCGGCACGGGCTTTCTTCTCCTTGCCTCCCTCCTCATGAGCGCCGTGATGTCGGCGGCCGAGCGATTTATCCACCGCGCGCTGCCTGCGCCTCAGGCGATTATGATGATCATCGATATCAGTAGTTCGCCCGTCGTCATCACGGTGCTGTTCGCGCTGATGTATAAGATGCTGCCGGAAGGACATATCGCCTGGCGGGACGTCTGGATCGGAGCCCTAGCGACCGCCGTGCTGTTCACCATCGGCAAATGGGCGATCGGCCTCTACCTGGAGCGCGCGGCGATGGCGTCGATGTATGGGGCGGCCTCGTCGCTGATGGTGATCCTGGCATGGGTGTACTATTCGGCTTTGATCTTTTTCTTGGGAGCGGAGTTCACGTACGTCTACGCCTATCAGTATGGCTCACGCCGGGCGGCGCCTGAACTTCTCACACCGACCATCGAGAAAGACTGAGAGCCCGGGCGGCAACCTGTGAAACGGAGTCCCGGCCCTGTGACATCGCTCTCCAAGCGCTTCACGCCGGTGCGGAGCCTGAAGGCGCCGGAATCCGGATGGAGATCGTGGTTCCGGCCCCGGGGCGGCTGTCGATGGTGATCTTGCCATCCAACTGGGCGACACGCTCACGCATACTGGTCAGGCCGAGATGACGGGAGCCATCCACCGCCTCGGGCACGAACCCCTGCCCGTCATCTGTGATGAGCAGGTCAACGGCATTCGCCAGGCCCGCCACCGTCACGCTGACCCGCTTTGCCTTGGCGTGCTTGAGCACGTTCGCCAGACACTCTTGCACGATGCGGTAGAGAGCGCTGCTGATCTCCGGAGGGTGCCGTATCGACTCAGGAGTCGTATGCAGATCGGTCGCGACATGGCTCTTTTCTGTGAAGTCGGCAAGCAGGTGGCGCAACGCGTCATTCAAGGCCACGGACGCGACCTGGTACGGGTGCAATTCGTGAGACAACTCCCGTAGATCCGAGAGCAGGCTGGACAAGGTGGCTTTAACGGACTGTAAATGATGTGCGGGAGAGGCCCATGGTCCAGGATGTCGCTTGGGCAGCATGCCGAGTTCAAGGATGGCCACCGTGAGACGCTGGCAGTAATCGTCATGCAGGTCGCGGGCGATCCGCCGCCGCTCATCATCCTGCGCGGTCGACAATCTGGCAGCGGTTTCCTGCACTTTGCGCTGACTCGCGCGCACCGCGATCTCCGCTTCCTCCTTCTGGGTCATATCCAGCATGGCGGTTTCAATCTGCACCCCGTGGCCTTCGGTGTCTTTGATGCTCATACTTTCCATTTGCAGGGCCAACGGGCGGCCATCCTTCGGCAAAACCGAAAGCCTGCACCTGTGCGTCGTGCCCGAGGCGACAACCTCCAGACAGTGCCGAAGAAACACATCCCAGTCCTGAGGAGCCACGAAAGTTTGGAACGGTTGCTGCAAAACCGACTTCCGGTGCACGCCGACCATCGTGCAAAATCGAAGATTAGCTTCGGTAATCACCCCGTCAGTCGTGAGGGTGACATAGCCGGCGGGTGAGAAATCGTAGAGCTGGGTATAGTGATCACACGCCTCCGCCAGGGTCTGCTGCGCCTGACGCAACTCGTCGTTCTGCATCTCCAGTTCGACATGATGGACCTGCAGTTCGTGCACCAGTTTTGAAATGTCCTGGGGAAGCGTCGGCATGACCGGCTGGCCGGCTCGAAGCGCAGCTTCCGCCTGTTCACGCAGCACCTCGTCGCGGGGCGGTGTCTTCCTTGTCCGGTCAAATTTGGCTTCCATGTCAGGCTCCATCGTGTTCAGTGTGAGAGAGGCGTTCTACCGGTATTTTCCATCGCGAGGAGAATCAGTGGCGCCGCATTGCCGCTCTGCTCAAACCGGCGAGCGTTCACAATCCACTTCCCGGGCCGGCTCATCGAGCCATCCGTCTCGATCTCGACGTCTTCCACCGCGGTTTCTTCCGCGAGCAGTTTCTCCAGCACCGCCCGGAGCGCCGGCTGGTTCCACCGGCCGGCCGCGATCCGGTCAAGCGGCTGCCGCTCCACGTCGTTCCGGTCCAGCTCGAATGAGCGGTAGAAGGACCGGTTCGCGGAGACCACACGGAGATCGGTGTCCAGGACCAGCAAGGGTTCGCGGACCGTGTCCACGATGCTTTCCGCGTACAGGCGGGCGTCACGGGCGGCTTGCGACGCCCGTTTGGACAGCGTGATGTCGAGATACGTGAGGACGAGTCCGTCGATGACATTCTTTGACGTGCGGTAGGGAAAGATCCTCAAGAGGTACCAGCGCCCGTCGAGCGACACGACTTCCCGTTCCCTATAGATGAGTGTCTGGAACACCGCGCGCGCATCCTCTTTCAGCCCGTCGTACTGCACGGTCGAGACGATGTCGGAAAACGGGCGTCCGATGTCCGACGCAATGACTTTGCTCACACGCGCGGCTTCCGGCGTGAAGCGCTTGATTCGCAATTCGTTGTCCAGGAACACGGTGGCGACTTCCGTGCTGTTCAACAGATTCTGCAGATCGTCGTTCGTGGCCTCCAGTTCCTCCAGTTTGCTCTGCAATTGCGCGTTCACCGTCACCAGCTCTTCGTTGAGCGATTGCAGCTCCTCTTTCGCGGTCTCCAGTTCCTCGTTGGTGCTTTGCAGCTCCTCGTTGGTCGACTGCATTTCCTCGTGGGCCGATTTGAACTCCTCGTTCGACAGCTGCAATTCCTCGATCGTCCGTTGCAGGCGCTGCTGAGTGTATTGAAGCTCGAGGACCAGCGCGACATCCGCGCTTTGAGGCTCCTGGACTTTCACGTCCGACGGGCCGGCAGCCGTGACCGACGCGGTTTCAAACGTCACCAGCAGGAGTCCTTCCAGGGCTTCCGGCTCAGCGAGGGGTGTCACGGAGAGCGTCACGTCAAGCATCTTGCCATGGTCCGGAACGCGTATCCCCTTCCGCACGACTGGGCCCTTCTGCTTGTCCGCGAGATGCAAGGCGGCAATTAGTTCCGGCCGCAGTCCTTCCCGGGCCATGTCGACCAGTTGCTGGGTCGCGAGGCCTGGCGCTGGTTCCAGATAGACCCCGGTTCGCCCGTGGATGTAGACCACCTGCCCCTGGCGGTTGACGAACACGGCGGCCGGCACAAAGCGGCCGAGCAACAGCGTCTGGATGGGCTCGATGAGATACGACGGCCGATGCAGGACGGTCACGGCAGGTGTCGGTACCCGCTCCACCGCACTGAAGGAGTGAATCGGTGACTTCTCCATGGCCGGTAGCGACGCAGGCCCGGCATCTCTGATGAATAATCGATTTTTCCGGTCCATCCGGGTGAACTCGGGGAATCGGTCGATCGTTTCCGAGTTGCCGAGTAGGAGCAGCCCGTTCGGCTTCAGGGCATAATGGAACAACGGAATGATCCAATGCTGGGTCTCGGGCCGCAGATAGATGAGGAAATTGCGGCATGAGAGGAGATCCACTTTGGTGAAGGGCGGATCCCTCAGCACATTGTGCGGCGCGAAAATAATGTGATCGCGCAGCTCTTTCTTCACCCGGTACCGGCTGTCTTCCTTGACGAAGAACCGTTCCAGGCGCTCCGGACTCACGTCGTTGCCGATGCCTTCCGGATAGAGACCCTGCCGGGCTTTGTCGATCGACTCTACATCGAGGTCGGTGGCGAAGACTTGAAGAGAGTGATGCATTGTGTGCTGGCTCATATATTCCCGCACCAGCATGGCGATGGAGTAGGCTTCTTCTCCGGTCGAACAGGCGGGCACCCACACCCGAATGTTGTAGCCATCCGGTTTGTCGTCCAACAGCTTCGGCAACCCCTGGGCGGCCAACGCCTCGAAGACCGGCGGATCACGAAAGAACGAGGTCACACCGATCAGCAACTCCTGGAACAGCGCCTCCGCCTCCGTGTGGTCTGACTGGAGGTATCGCAGGTAATGCGCGAGCGTGGAAATCCGATGTATGTTCATCCGACGCTCGATGCGCCGGCGGGTGGTGTTGTTTTTATACTGTGAGAAGTCGTTGCCCGTGCGATCGCGCAGGTGCAGCAGAATCTTGTTGAACTCCCGCGTTTCGTCAGAGTCCAGTTCCGGAGCACGCGACACAAGCTGGCGGCGGTGCAGATAATCGGAGAGCTGGCGGCCCAGCTCTACAGCCGGCAGGACGAAATCCACGACGCCGGCGTCGATGGCACTTTGCGGCATGCCGGCATACTTGGCCGAGCGGGGCTCCTGGGCCATCGTCATGCCTGATTCGCCTTTGATGGCTTTGAGCCCGAGGGATCCGTCCGTGCCGGTCCCGGAGAGCACGATTCCGATGGCCTTGTCCTGTTGGTCCTCCGCCAGAGAACGGAAAAAATAATCGATCGGTAAAAATGGACGCTCGCCCTGCCCCGACTCCATCAAGTGGAGCACCGCATGGAGGATCGCAATCCGGCTTCCGGGGGGAGGGAGATACACGGTATTCGGTTCCACTTTCAGACCGTCGCTCGCCTCCATCACCGGCAACGGCGTCCATCGCCGTAGGATTTCCGGTAACAGGCTCGCATGACTAGGGTGCTGGTGCGACACCACCACGAAGGCGATCTGCGGATCCGGCGGCAGATGAGAGAAGAATTCTTCCAACGCCTCGAGGCCTCCCGCCGACGATCCGATGCCGACGATGGAAAAGGCCGCCCGTTCATGATGTTGTCCGGGTCGCACGGGCGACTCGCTGGCAGCCACTGCTGCGGGCCCGTCCACCTGCAATGGAGGCGTCTGACCGGCTGTTTTGTTGGACTGCTTTTTACGAGACATAAAGAAATGCCGGAAGTGAGAGCGCAGGAATCCTCAGGAGGAGGCACAGTATACCCATTGGCCGGACAATACAAACGGCCATTCGCCGAAAACCAGGGTAACTATTCCCTAGCCCTAGGTGTATCCCTAGCAGGGACGAGTTAAGACAAAATTTGGGCTCCCTGGTCTTCGACCAAAACCGTGTTCCGGGGCCGGCGTTTCTGTTTACCGTTCGCTCAGACAGGTCTTAATAGTGGATTGCAGATCCCCGAGGTCGAATCGCCCTTGTATCCTGGCAGGAACCTGAACGATCGCATCCAGTCCGCCGGCATACGTGTCTTTGAGTACCGACATCATGGAGGGCCCGGATAAGACGATGATCTTGCCCTGGTACCCCGTATCTCGCAGAATCCTCAAATCCTCCACTCCGCTGGGGTCAGAGAGATAGAGATCCAGGACAATGAGGTGAGGGTGGGACTCCTGAAGCACTGTGAGCATGTCATTTCGATGGACAGGGATCGCGACTTCATGGCCGCTTGCCAGTAGGGCCTCGCTCAATTGTTCTCTGAGTTCCGATTGGTGTGTGAGAAGCATGATCATCGGCAGGTCCCATCTCGCGTAGCCCCGACTGATTGACGGCTGTCCTGCGTGCGGACGGCCACACGGGTAATAGGGATCCTAACCCACCTGGGAAAAACAGACACCTCCGGAGATGCCTAGGATTGACACGAATGTGCGTTGATTCGTTTCTTTGAGAGCTACGGTCAGGGCAACGAGCTGGATCGGCGTCTCCGCGGCGTTGTTTTCAACACCCTTATGCCAAGTCGTAACGCCAATCGCTCCAAAATAAACTATCTGAGCGGAATCGACCTCTTACACACTGTGTGGTCCTTCGGTGCATTGACTCCTTAGAAGAAGGGGTTATAGGGTGAGTCATAGCGCTCAATGGGCGCTACGCCGACTGTCCCATCTCTCGCGCTCCCTCATCCTGCTGCACCGCGCGTCTGATTCCCCAGTCTCCGCTTCTCGAGTAACGCTTTCGGAATCACTCAGGCAGTCTCCCTCAGAAGGTGCCATGTGCGACCACTCACACATCACGGGTGTTCGTGTCTCTTGCATCGGTAGAGGGACGGAAACGGAAGCCACATGGATCCGGCTTCGCATAGGCGCATTTCGACGCGATTGCTCCCCGCTTCAGCCCATGAGCCCATGCTGAAGCGCCCACCTCGGGCTCGATGCATCGAGAGAGGTATCTGCCATGAGAACTCATCTGTCCCACACGCGACGTATTCTGCTCCTGTCCGCCTTATTGATGGCGCCGACGGCGGTGCTAACGGCTGAAGCGGCAGACGGTTCCTTGAAAGGCGCCACGCTCATCGCCCCGGCAGCCGAACGGAATGCCGTGGCATCGGGTGCCGTCGAGGATACTCTGAAGGCCTGCTTGGAAAGAATTCCATTGGATGCCACCGCCGGCCAGCGCCTGTTGGCTGAACAGAGTTGCGCGGGTCAGCAAGAGACACGGCAACTGGCCCCCAGCGCTCCGCAGTTTTAACCGTCGCATCCTCTCTGCGGCCGTCCTGTCGGCCGCAGAGGGGCCTGTGAAAGAAAGAGGTGCACCTGATGTATCAAGTCTACGCCATGCTGGGCCTGATGATCATGACCTGGGGACTCGCGATATGGGCGTCGCTGTCGGAAGAGCCCACTCACCCGCGTCCCAAACCTTGAAAGGCCGGGATCGAGGGAGCGATCGCCTCGAGGGCACACAGGCATAACAGTCAAAGCGGATCAGCGTCCAACGTCTTGCCCGTTATAGAGGGAGGTTCTGATGCAAATCTGGCGCGATATCTGGCCTGAGCTCTCGGTGTTAATGGCTTTAATTGCGATGGCCGGCGGGATTGTCCTGACGTACGTGCTCACTCGATGAGTGCCGAAGCCTTACCGCGTCTTCCTAGCACGCTGCCGTGTTCTTGCAGAGTTGGAGGCGTTGCCGGTACAGTCGAGGGCTAGGTGTGGACCGGGACCGGCTCCCGGCACCCAGAACTTATTCACGCATACCGGTATCCAGGAAAGAGGGGCATGATGACATCACAAGAGCAGATCACCACGATGACGAACGCGATCAAACAGGCCATCAAAATAATGGGAGACCGGTTCGGATCGACGGAGCAAGATGTGGCAAGGACCATCCAAGAGTTGAAGGCATCCATCCAGCCGCCGGTGGCACTGATCAAAGAAATGCCGGTCGGGGCGCAGGCGCTCTAACAAGCCATCCGCCACCGTTCAACGGGCGGCGTTCACACACAGACCGTGCCTCTCCCGGCCGGTTCAAGATAAAGCGGAGGATCGCGATGCACGCACAACCTGCAGTCCTTAGTCACATCGACATCACCGAAACGCTGGTCAGACTCTACGTGTTCCTGGCGCAGACGATCGACCGCTGCTTGAGCGAGGCCGCTCGCATCAGCTATCCGGAAACCGCGCTGCAAGGACATCTCGCCGCATCCAGGGCGGCGGTCCTCGACATGCTGTCGGCAAACAAGGTCGTCAAGGAGAAGGTCGAGCAGGAATGTAAACAGGTGCTGGCTCTGGTCGCCTCGGCCCTTACGGATGGACCGGGACAGACAGCCGCGCTGCACGACTTGAAGATGGAGCGGGCCATACTCAAGTATAAAATTATGGCGTTGAGCGATCTGCTCGCCGTCTTTCGAGCGGCCTGACCGTTGGTCGACGACTTGAGCCCGTCATGACATTGAATCGAGATCCATGGGCGGCCGTATGGAGAGAGAAGACATCATGAAGAACACGACACGAACATATGTACTGACCTTGAACACTCGAAAAGGAATCCGCTTGTGGACCGGAACACATATCCACGCCTTGCGTCACTGCTCGGTCAAACAGCTGGGTCTTGTATTGAGGGAAATGCAGCAGGGCCTAACCAATCTGCAGGCACCCGCGCCCTCGTCCGGCGGACTCGATCCCATCAGACGCGGCCGATGAGGTCATGCCGCCGTTCCCCTGGACGGACCGTGGACCTCTCGTCATTACTCTTATCAGGAAACAGTCCAGTGGCTGGCGACCGCACCAAGCGCCGACTGACGGATTGCGCGGCATGCGGCCGCTTACGTGGCGCGAGTCGGTCCGCTGGACCCCGAGCGCGCGGAGAGCGGCGTCGCAATGTCCTCCAGCGACCGCCGTTCCGCCTTCACCCCCAAAATCATTTCGGCCAGGGCGCCGAGCAGCATGAGCCCCCCGCCGAGCAGATAGCCATAGGCAACACTTTCAGCCGACGTTTCAATCATGCGCCCGTACAGCCACGGGGCCAGGATGCCCGCGCCTTGGGCCACCATGAAAAAAAACGCGATGGCCATCGCGCGAATCTCCATGGGAAAGACTTCGCTCACGGTGAGGTAGGCCGCGCTGGCGCCCGCTGAGGCGAAAAAAAAGATCGACGACCAGGCCAGCATGTGGGTCGTCAGCGTGAACCACTCCTGAACAAAACCGTATCCCGTGAGCCCGAGCAGCACCCCGGCCAATGCGTACGTCGCACTGATCATGGGCTTCCGGCCGATCGTGTCAAACCACCGGCCGAGCAACAACGGACCCAGAAAGTTGCCTAACGCAAACGGCAGGATGTACAAGCCGATGATGCTCGTCGGCACGTCGTAGTATTTGGTCAGCACGAAAGGGAAGGTAAAGGACACGGCGTTATACATGAAAGATTGGGTCACCATGAGTGCGATGCCCAGCACCGTGCGCCGGGGATAGGAGTGAAACAATTCACGGGCCACCGCGGCAATGGTGGTGTGGTCGGCGGCATGCACGGTGATGGAGCCTTGCGCCCTCGGCAACGGCCCTTGGTCGGCCGATACCTGCGCCTCGATCTCCGATACCACGTCTTCCGCTTCCTTGACCCGGCTATGGGTCATCAGCCATCGGGGGCTTTCAGGGATGAAGCGCCGCACCAGCACGATGGCCACGCCCAGCACGGCGCCGAACAGAAAGCACAAGCGCCAGCCGAGATACTCCGGAACAATCAATGGATTGAGCAGAAGAAGCGACAGGAGCGCCCCGGCGGCCGACCCCAGCCACCAGCTGCCGTTGATGGCCAGATCGGTATGCCCCCGCCGGCGCGCGGGAATCAGTTCGTCGATCGCCGAATTGATCGCCGCATATTCCCCGCCGATGCCCGCGCCCGTCAGGAAACGACAGAGCATCAAACTCATGAGATCCCACGCAAACGCCGTCATCACCGTCGCCGCCAGGTACAGCAGCAACGTGATCATGAACCACTTTTTTCGGCCTTGCCGGTCGGTCAGGTAGGAAAAGACGAGCGCGCCCAGGACCGAGCCGGTTAAATAGGCGGACGCGGTGAGACCGACTTGAGACTCTGTGAGGTGCAGCGTTCCGGGATGGGTGAGGACAGGACCGATAGCCGCCACGATCGAAACTTCAAGGCCGTCGAGCACCCAAGTAATGCCGAGCGCCGTGACGACCAGCCAATGCCACCGCGACCACGGCAACCGGTCCATGCGCTGCGGGATGTTGGTCGTGACGGAGGCGCCCGGTTCGACGGCCATGGGCCATCGTATCATAGGACCCGCCGCCGTGATGGCGAAAGAGGTACGGCGACGCTCGTCTGCATGCATCGTACGACCGCGGTGTCCGGCTCATGTACGTGTAGGAACGACACCCGGAAGCCTCAATTCCGCCCTCGTGCCGCCGCCGGGGCGGTTTTCCAGGATCAACCGTCCGCCCATGGCATCCATCCGTTCCCGCACGCTCAAGAGGCCGAAGTGGCCGGGCTCGACGCTGCGCTGCAGGGCATCAGAATCCAGCCCCTTGCCACGGTCTTCCACGGCCAATCGGAGATCGCCGTTTGGTGCAACATGCAGCGATACGGTTGCACCATCGACTTCCGCGTGCTTCAGCACGTTGTACAGGAGCTCACGGACCGATTGGAGGAGAAAGACCGCACGGTCCTCCGGAAGCGGCAGGTGCTCGCAATTCGATTGGACCTTCACCGAGAGGCCGTGCCTATGCATCCGCTCAGCCAGCCATCGAAGGGCCGCCGGCAAGCCGGCATCGTGCAAGCCGGGAGGGCTCAGTTCGGCGATCATGGTTCTCGTGTAGGTCAACGCCTGCTGAAGAATGTCGTCGAGATCCCGGAGCGGGGAGTCACGCGCCTCCGCAAAGGTCACGCTCCTGATGGCTTGGCTGACTTTCATATGCGCCACGACCAACAGCTGCGCCAAGTAATCGTGCAGATCGCCGGCCAGTTTTCGCCGTTCACGTTGTTCGGTGAGGCTCAACTGCGAGGCTAAGGTTCGGAGGCGCTCCTGCGATACGACGAGCTCACGCGTCCGCTCTTCGACTCGGACTTCCAGTTCGTCCTTCCAGCGCCGCAATTCATCTTCCTGCTGTTTCCGCTCCGAGATGTCGGTGACCAACACATAGAACCCTGCCACCGTGCCGTCCGCTTTGATATCCGGTGTATACGTCGCCATCACCCAGCAGGGCTGCCCTACGTAAACCAACAGGCTCTCAAAACGGACGGTCTCCCCCGTCAGTGCCCGCCGGACATATGGCAACACATCTGCATACGCCGGCCCAAGAAGCTCTTCCACGGATCGGCCGACGATCTCATGACGCGGCAGGCCGAACAAATCCTCATACCCGGAATTCACAAATTGATAACGTTCTTCGCGATCCACATAAGAAATCAGACTGGGCACCGAATCCGTGATAATGCGCAGTTGTTCTTCTCTCTGGCTGAGGGCTTCGTCAGTCTGCCGCAACTCGGTGACATCAGTATGCGTTCCGAACAAACGGACGATCACGCCTTCGGGATTCCGGATAGGCACGGCGCGGGACAGAAACCAGCGGTACTTTCCCTCTGCACTGCGGATGGGAAATGTGTCCTCCCACGCTTCGCCGCTCTCCCACGCGAAATGCAGGCCCGCCAGGACGCACTGTGCATAATCAGGACGGACCACGGATTCCCACCCGCCGGCCCGCATCTGTTCAAGGGTGCTCCCGGTGTAGTCCAACCAGCGGCGGTTAAGCCAGAAGACGCCTTCTCTCGCGTCGGCCATCCACGCGAGCTGAGACATGTTGTCGGCCAACGTCCTAAACCGCTCCTCGCTGTCGCGCAACACGGTCTCCGCTCGTTTTTGCTCCGTCACATCGAGCGCCGTACCAACGAAGGTGATGGGACGATTCTCGTGGAATACAATTTTCCCGTGTGCTGAAATCCATCGCTCGATCCCATCTTCAATTCCGATGACGCGGTACTCCGCCGCATAGACACCGTCGCCGGCCGGATCCAGGGCTGCCGCTAGCCGGTTAAGCACATCCTCGCGATCATCGGGATGGAGCGACTTTCGCCAGAGCTCATACGTGAATTGAGCCTCAGACGACAATCCGAACATGGCATTGAGACGCGCATTCTTGGTCACGGCCTGTGACCCCGGCATCCACTGGTAGGTGGCGAGCTCCGCGATCTCGACCGCCTCATGTAAGACGGCCTTTCCTTCACACAGCGCTCGTTCCGCCAGTTTGCGTGCCGTGATGTCACGTTTGATGCCGACAAAATGGCGTGTTGCCGCGGTGTCATCCATGACCGGAAACGCGTGCATTTCGATTTCGACGCCCGTGCCGTCCTTACGCCTCGACACGATCTCGCCCTCGAAACGACCGCACGTGGACAATGCGGTCATGACCCGCTCGTACGGTTCTCCGACAGTATGGAGGGTGGGCATTTGACCGAGTAAATCCTGATCTGAATAACCTAGCAAGGTGCGATGGGCTTCATTCTGTTCCACATAGCGGCCATCCCGATCGATGACTGCAATGGCGTCGATTGAGGATTGGATGATGGACCGGTAGAGGGTCAGTTTGGTTTCCGCCTCTTTCCTCTCCGTGATGTCCTGGACCACACCGGTCATCCGCACCGCCGCGTCCTCTTCATCATAGACAAAACGCCCGGTGCCCAGCATCCAATGTACGCTGCCATCGGCATGCACAAAGCGATACTCCTCGGAGAACCGTGCCTCTCGACGAGCCATCAGATCCTGCAGTCTCGCCCAGACGCGCTTACGATCCTCCGGATGGAGAATATCCAGAAACGTCTCGACTTTAGCGCCAAAGCCGCCCGGCAACATGCCGGCCAATTGCTCGTGCATGCCATACCACTGGAGCCTACCCGTCTGAACCTCCCAGTCCCACAAGCCGCAGCCGGCCGCTTCCGTCACGTCGGCGAACTGACGTTCTGTCTGACGGTGCCGTTCCTTGAGGCACCGATGATCGTGCTCACAGTCCGCCAGCCTGACCAATGATCGCACTGTGGCGAGCAATTCAACCGGCCGCACCGGCTCGATCAAATAGCCATCAATGTCACTTGGCAGGATGCTTGTCGAATCCGCATCCACGACGAGTTCAGAAAGGTGCAGAATTAAGATGTGCTTGGTGGCAGGATCGGCTTTGACCGTTCGGCAAAGAGCCGGACCTTGGTCGTCGCGGTGACAAGCCCCGAGGATAACAAGTTGCGGCTCGAGGGAGGCCACCAATCCGATCGCGGCGTCAGCCCTTTCGGCCTCCCACACCTGATGCCCATCTGCGCTCAGCAGTCGGCTCCGCTGGTCGCGGGTGCCCGTGTCCTTTTCGATTTGTATAATGATGGCCATGCTGTACGACGCCTTTCGAGCCCTCAGCTCATTAGGAGTTGCACGCCTGTGACGTCATGAGGCCATAACGGTCACAGAGCGCCCGGCCGGCCACCGGACACACAGAAGGAAGATACCTCCTCTTTTGTGAGAGGCGTCGGACATTAGAAGATAAGGTTGCGCAGATCTACTAGGAGAATCCCTAGGGCTCCTACCAACCGAACGAGGACAGCGCCCAGCGGCCGTCCCCGCCACCAGCTGCGGTTGATGGGTGAAAGGCGAACGGATGAGTGATGGTGCGGCTTACCAGCCCAGCTGCCAGTGATGCCCTTGACGCTCGACCAGCTCATCGGCTTCGGCCGGGCCCCACGAGCCAGCCGTGTAGAAATGCACCGGCCGCTCCCCGGTCAGGAGGGGATCGTACAGCCGCCAGGCCGTTTCGGTGAACTCGGCCGTGACGAACAGCGTTTGGTCGCCGATCATGATGTCCCGCAGCAGGGTCTCATAGGCTTCCGGCAATTCACCCCCGAAGGCATTGGCATAATCGAAGCTGAGCGCCCGATCGGCGAAACGGAAGGGACGTCCCGGCGACTTGACGGAAAAGCACAGAGAGAATCCTTCACTGGGTTGCAGGTTGATCAGCAGTTTGTTGTGACCGATGTGCCCGGGCTCCAGCGAGCGAAACACCTGCGTCGGGGCTTCGCGGAAGGTGACCGCGACTTGCGTGATCTTGCGAGGCAGCCGCTTCCCGGTTCGCAAGTAAAAGGGGACGCCCCGCCATCGCCAGTTGTGGATCTCCATCTTCAATGCCACGAATGTTTCCGTCGTGGAGTCCTTCGGCACGCCCGGTTCTTCCCGATAGCCCGGAATCACTTCACCCCCGACCTGCCAGGGCGTGTATTGGCCGAACACCGCCTCCTGCGACGCAATCGGCTGCAGGGAGTGCAGCACTTTCAGTTTTTCCGCCTGGACGGCGGCGGCATCGAAGGAGACCGGCACTTCCATGGCGACCACCGTCATCAACTGCGTCAGATGGTTTTGCACCATGTCGCGAAGGGCGCCCGCTTGCTGGTAGTAGGCGCCACGGTGCTCGACGCCCAGGTCCTCCGCCACGGTGATCTGAACGTGCTCCACGCTATCGCGATTCCACAGCGACTCGAAAATAGGATTGGCAAAGCGGAACGCCAGCATGTTCTGCACCGTTTCTTTGCCCAGATAATGGTCGATGCGATAGATCTGCGATTCGTCCAGGTAACGGTGCAGCAGGGTGTTGAGGGTCCTGGCCGAATGGAAGTCATGACCGAACGGTTTCTCAAACACCACGCGCACCCACCCGTGACTTTTGAGCAAACAGGCCCGGTCCAGCTGCTCGACGGCCGCCGGCACCGTCGAGGGCGGCAACGCCAGGTAAAACACCCGGTTCTCCGGGAGGTTCCTCGCCGTTTCCAGCCGCCGGATGAAGACGGCCAGGGCTTCGTAATCTTCCGGCCCGCCTTCCCGCACCGTTTGATAATGAAGCGAATCTTCACACCACTTGTGCACTTCACCCGAATTGCGATTGCCGGAATTCCTCAGCCCCTCATAGGCCCAGAGGCGGAAGGCCTCCTCGCTCATCTCCGGCAGGGACGCGCCGACGATCAGGGTGTTTTGCTTTTCCAATTCACCGGAATTGCGCAAGTGATACAGCGCAGGCAGCAGCTTGCGGCGGGTCAAATCGCCGGTCGCGCCAAGGATGACGAACAGATGGGGCTCAACGATCTGGTCCTGCATGCGGGGGATCCTTTGATATTTGATATGGGATGGAACATCGCGGCCGTCTCTTCGTTAGGCTACGACCTGCCCGGCCGACTCGTCAACCGAGAAGGCCCCTGGCCGGGCGGCACAGGTTGGAAAAGGAGCTTGAAGGAGGAGGGAGGAGAAAGACTACACCGCCCAGTATCGCAACGGGCCGAAGGTCAGCCGGCAGCCGACCAGATGCAACTGATCATGGAGGTCGGCACGGACCGGCTTCGTCCAACGCACCTCCACCAGGGAGACGGATTGATGCAGCGTGGAGCCCAAATGCACTTCGAGGACTTGGCCGCAAGCCGGCGCCACGCCCAGCAACAATTGCATGCCGGACGGGCTCACGTTCACCGTCATCCCGGCCCCTTCCTCGCAGACAATCTCGTGTGGATCGGACGCATGGGTCAGCGCAAAACCGCAGACTTCCCGCTTGGCCATGCGCGATTCGCGTCTCGGTTGCAGGCCGTCGATTTCCGGACTCGCTGCATGGGCCGGCTCAGGCCGATGCCGCAGCATTCCCGCGCAATAGTCCTGGATCCGCTTCCAGACAGATGCCATAGGGCAGCGCGCTCCCCGCGGCTCGTGCGCTTAATGAGGAACTATTTATTTCGGCATAAACTTACCAGCGGAACATCACGCGGAAGACCATGCCTGCAGGATGCTTAAAATGGCCGCTCTCTCATCCGCCCAACCGCGGCGCGCCTTGACGCGCCTCTTCCACAAGCAAGCCCGCAGCGAGGCGCACGGCGGCACGAATAAGTGGCGCCAAGGTGATGCGCGCCGGCGAGCAAGATGGTGAACCGGCAGGGTCTTGGCCCGAGGCGTCTTTTTTCACCGCCCGCCCCGAGCATCCTGCTAGTCCCGAAACACCCGGACCGGCACCTTGCGCCCCTTGATCCGCGATTGGCTCAGCGCCTCGATGATGCCCTTGGCCATGGCGGTGGGCACGTCCACAATGGAAAACCGTTCCTCGATCTCGATGGCGCCGATGGATTTCGAATTGATTTTGGCTTCGTTCGCGATGGCGCCGACCAGATCGGCCGGCCTGATGCCTACTTCGCGGCCGGCTCCGATATAGACCCGGATCATGCCGGGCTCCGCCCCTTCCCGGCGCGGGGTTCTTCCGGAAGACGGCCGTTCACCGGCGCGGGCCGGGCCGCGATGGTGCTCCTCTCGCGAGCTCACCGGCCGATGGAGCGGCCGGGACATCTCAGGCGCGCGCATGGGCATCGCGGGAATGTCCTGCTCGACCCGTTCTCCGCCCTGTGCCTTATAGATCAGTTTCATCGCGGCGGCGGCCACCTTGAGCGGATCGGCCGACCCGGCCAGCGCCTCCGCCGGGCCCATGAACCGATCGAGATCGTCTTCTTCCATGGCCTCCCGCACGCTGCTTTGCATGCGCTCCAGCCGCTTGTGGCCGAGATCGGCGACCGTCGGGACCGGCGACACCGTTACCTTGGCCTTGGTATGCAGTTCAATGCTCCGCAGAAGCCGTTGTTCCCGGGGATCGAGAATCGTAATCGCCATGCCTTCCCGCCCGGCCCGGCCGGTTCGCCCGATGCGGTGGACGTACACTTCCGCCGACGACGGCAAATCAAAATTGATCACATGCGAAACGGAAGGAATGTCGAGTCCGCGGGCCGCCACATCGGTCGCGACGAGCAGGTTGGTCTGGCCGGACCGGAATGCTTGCATGACGCGATCGCGTTGCTGCTGGCTCATGCCGCCGTGGATGGCTTCGGCCCGATGGCCCCGACCGTTCAACATGGACGTCACTTCATCCACTTCCAGCCGCGTGCGGCAGAAGACCAGCGCCGATTTGGGCGCCGCCATGTCCAGGATCCGGGCGAGCGCGGCGTTCCGGTGCTGACGGGTCACGATATAGGCGGTTTGCTGGACGCGGGGCGCGGCGCCGGCTTTGACCGGTTCTTTGGCGATCGTGATCTCGACGGGATTTTTCAGGTGCCGATGGGCGATCGTCTTGATGCGGGGCGGCATGGTCGCCGAGAACAACGCGGTCTGCTTGGTCTCGGGCGTCTGCTGAAGGATGGCCTCGAGATCGTCGGCGAAGCCCATGTCCAGCATTTCGTCGGCCTCGTCCAGAATGACGATCTGCACATGCTGTAACTTCAGCGTCTGGCGCCGGATGTGATCGAGAGCCCGGCCCGGCGTGGCCACGATCACGTCCACGCCGCGTTTGAGCGCCTGGAATTGCGGACCGATCGCTTGTCCGCCGTAGACCGCCAGCACGGACATCCGGAGTTCCTTGCCGTACCGTTGCACGGCCTCTCCCACCTGGATGGCCAATTCGCGGGTCGGCACGAGGACGAGCGCGGCCGGCCGTTGTTTTGCGCCATGGGCGATGCGCTGGAGGAGCGGCAGGGCAAACGCGGCGGTCTTGCCCGTGCCGGTCGCGGCCTGTCCCAACAAATCGCGTCCGGCCAACAGGGCCGGGATAGCTTCTCGCTGAATGGGCGTCGGTTCTTCATATCCCAGGTTCTCAAGGGCGGCGAGCAAGGAGGCCTCGAGACCCAGCGCGGCAAAGCCGGGAGAAAAGCCCGTTGCCGTGGGTGTCGTGGACGAATACGAGGTGTCATGCTTCATAGGTAGTCGCGGATGCCTTTCTGATGTGAAGGATGAGCCGGATGAACGGGAGAACAACGTACGATTGACCCACCAGAGATGTCAACTCCAGAGGGCGGCGCCGGGCGGCCGGGTGACGGCCGACAGGGGAACGCGTCGTGAGGCGACAATCAGCCGGGCAGCCCGTGCTGCTCGCGCCCGACCGGCCCTTCGTAGCGATCCGAGGACTTGAACAGCTCGAAACGCCCGTCTGTAGCATAGGCGGCCATGCGGATTTTCAGCATGTCCCGTTCCGCCGCCGTCATCGGGGTGAAGCGGCGCACAATGTCGAGATTCTGATGCAAGACCTCGCGCGAGTCGATGCCGCTGACCAGAGCGGCGATGGGCAGGCTGAGGACGTACCGAAGCGCCTCTTCCACGGTCACGATCTTTCGTTTGATCGGATCCGCATTCCCGCTCAGGCTTTTCATGCCCAATGGCGCAATGCCGCGTTCAATCAGAATGGGCAACACCTCCTGCTCAAAGCTCCGGAAACTTCCGTCGAAGACGTTCAACGGCATCTGGCAGGTATCAAACGGCACGTCGCTCGCGAGCATCTGCCGGTGGAGCCGCGGATGTTTGTGGCCGGTAAACCCGATGAACCGGACTTTGCCCTGCCGCTTGGCCTCAATCAGCGCTTCCGCCGCTCCTCCGGGAGCCAAGTGCTTATCCGGATCATCGTCATACACCACTTCATGGATCTGCCAGAGATCGAGATGGTCGGTCTTGAGCCGGCGCAAGGACTCCTCGAGTTGCTGCATGGCCACCTGCTTGCTGCGCCCGTGCGAGCAGACTTTCGTCATCAAAAAGACGCCCGGCCGCCGCCCCTTGAGCGCCTTGCCCATCAGCACTTCCGACCGTCCCTGGTTATACTCCCAGGCATTGTCGAGGAAGGTCACGCCGGCCTCGATCGCTTCGTGCAGGATACGGATCGCCTCGCCGTCGTCTTTGATCCTTCCCCAATGAGAGCCGCCGAAACACAAGGCGGACACCTGGACGCCGGTCTTGCCCAAGGGACGGGTCGGCACCTCGCCCCTCGCAGCGGGCGCGACCGACGAACGCGAAGCGAGGGCCTCCGTCAGCGCATGCGGGCCGTTGAAGGCCAGGGCCGAGCCGGCCAGACCCAGCGCCTTCAACAGATCTCGTCGATTCAGCATCCGGCACGGTCCTTCGACATTCGGGGCATGTCGGGCAAGTGACTCCAGGCTGGCTCTTTATTCCAGATTTCCAGAAAAATTGCGCCACGGTACTTCCCTAGCCGGTCATCGCCCCTGGTTCTACCGCATCACGGCGGCGAGGGTGCCGGCCGCCTCCTTCTCCGTGACGGCTTTTAAACTCGCGAGCCGCGTGTCGAAGTCCTTGCCGACCATGCGATCCATGTTGCACACCAGACTCATCACCCTGGCCAACGGTTATGTCGTGGAACGCTTCACGCATCACGCTTCACGGGGCCGATACGGCCGCGGCCTACTGTTTTCGTTTGTACGTGATCTCCATCATCTTCATCTCGTCGCCGTGCTGCGTCCCCGAGCCGTACATTTCAAAGACCTGCGTATTCGGATCCACAAATTTCCAGACCGCCCGATGCTTCATGACCCCTCCCATCGGATCCGGATGGCTGCCGTTCAGGGTGACGGTCTTGCCGTCGACACTGCCCGTCCCTTCCATGAAAAAGATGCCGGTGCCCATAGAATCGATCCAGGTCGTCACATACTTTTTGGTGGCGTTGTCGTACCCGTGCACCCCGATGCCGGTGAACGGTTGCCCCATCATGTCGCCGGTGCACGTCTGTTGCAGAAACCGACCCTCGAGGAGCACGGTATTGTCGCAGGCGCCCGTCGATTCCATCGGCGGCTTATCCGGCTCCATCCAGGACTTCGTCTTCGTCGTCCAGCTTCCCGCGTGGCTCGCGAGTTGTTTGTGAGGCTCGCCGGGCGTGGCCAGCTTGGCATAGGCCTCCATCATCGCCTGATGATCCATCTGCTTGTCCGACGCCTTGTCCTTGGCGAGGAGGGGAGCGGCGGTGACGAGGAGACCAAGACAGGCAAACGCAATTGAGAGGGTTCGCATGGGACCTCCTTTGCGGACGGTGGTGAATGTGGATAAGACTGACACTCCTTCAAGTTGACCAACGACATAAGCCGCGGGGCGCGGGTCGTCCCGGGCCTCTATCTATTTGTCGAACGGCATCCCCCAAAATCGACAGCGGACGAATGGTCAGTGTTCCACCGGTTGCGCCCTCTGCTCGGTGGACTCCAACTTGGCAAGCATGAAATCACTCGTGCCCGGATCGTAGGCGTGCCACCCGCCGCCCAATGCCTTGTACAGCTGGACGACCGACACGAGCTGCAGCCGATGCGTGGCCGTCAGGGCCAGTTCTGCATCGAAGAGATTCCGCTGCGCGACCAGCACATCGAGATAATTGGCGAGCCCGCCTTTATAGCGAAGACTGGCCAACTGCAGGGCCGACCGTAGCGCTTCCACCTGCCCGGCCTGCGCGGCCCGTTGTTCACGCGCCGTCGCGACCGCCACCAGCGCGTCTTCGACCTCTCGAAACGCCACGAGAATCGCTTGTTCATACTGCGCGATCGTCTCGCGGGCTTGCGCTTCCGCGGCGTCCTGCTGGAATCCTAATATCTGGGCGTTGAGCAACGGGCCGACGATGGACGGGCCCGCGACGCCGAACGCCGTTTCGTTCGCCACCAGCCGGGAGAGTTGAGGGCTGGCGACCCCGAGAATTCCCGTGATGCTCAGCCGTGGAAACCGGTCCGCCTTGGCGACGCCGATGCGGGCCGTCGCGGCTGCCAGCGCCTGTTCGGCCTGTGCGAGATCCGGACGGCGCTGCAACAACTCCGACGGAAGGCCCGGAGGCACCTCCGGAGGCAGGACCTGGTCGGTGAGCGAACGCCCTCGGGGAATCGGGCCGGGGTTTCGTCCGAGCAAGACGCTCAATTGATTTTCCTTCTGCACCATGTGCCGGGTCAACTCGGCCACCCGGGCGCCGGCGTTGGCGCGCTCCGCCTCGAATTGATCCGCGTCGATTTTCGAGATCACGCCTTGCCGCAAGCGGGCCTGGGCGATCTTCACGGAATCGTCCCACGATTGCCGTGTGCGCCGCGCGACCTCCAGTTGCATATCGAACTGCAGCAGGTCGAAGTACGCTTCCGCCACCCCGCTCACCAGCTGGAGGATCACCGCGCGCCGCGCCTCCTCACGGGCCAGGAGATCTCCGCGCGCCGCTTCGTTCGCCCGGCGAATACGGCCCCAGATGTCGAGCTCCCACGAAAGGTTTCCCTGAAGGTAGTAGTTGAACGGATTGGGAAAGCCGGGAAACAGGAATTCCGCCTTCCTCCCGAAGGACGGGGCGCTTGCCGTGAGATCGGCCTTTGGAGCAAAGTCCATCTTCGCAATGAAGAGCCGGGACCGGAACTCCTCGACGGAGGCAACAGCCCGCTTGAGATCCTTATTCTCCACCACCGCAATCCGGATGAGCCGCCGGAGTTCATCGTCCTGCAGGAGATCCCACCACGGCAGATTGGCAAACGATTCCGCCTCCTGCTCGGCTGCGGTCATCCGGAACCTGTCCGGTGTGGACAGCTCCGGACGCGAATAATCGGGTCCGACCGCGCAGCCGGCGAGGAGCAATACGCCTGTCAGCAGGGTGATCGTGATCGTGCGCATGTCAGTCTCTCCCTTCACCATCGTGATGGCTGCGCCTTAGCGGTATCCGCCTCATTGCCAGATTCGGAGGATTCGCCGGCAGCACCCCTGTGATCAGGCGGAAGAGAGTGCGGCCTCGGTCTGGTCTCTTCCATTGACCGGCTGCTTTCCATTGCTTCGCGCCATCGGCCGCTCCTCACGCTTGAAGGTCTCAGGTATCTGACCCGGTTGGTGCTGGGCCGCGATCAGCGAGTAAAACACCGGCACGACGAACAGCGTGAAGAGCGTGCCGACCGTCATCCCCGTGACCAACACCATCCCGATGCTGTTGCGGGCGGCTGCTCCCGGACCCGAGACAAGTACGAGCGGCAGGTGGCCGAAGACCGTGGCCGCCGAGGTCATCAAGACCGGCCGCAACCGGGTCAGGGAAGCTTCGCGGAGCGCGGCCATCTTCGGGAGCCCTCGTCCCTGCAGCGTGTTGGCGAACTCCACGATCAGGATTCCATTCTTCGCAATGAGACCGACCAGCGTGATCAGCCCCACCTGCGAATAAATGTTGATCGTGGTGAGATCCAGGAAGCTGAACACGAGCGCGCCCGAGATCGCCAGCGGCACCGAGCCGAGCAGGACGATCAACGGATCGCGGAAACTCTGGAACTGCGCGGCCAGGACCAGATAAATGAGCACCACGGCAAATCCGAGCGTCACGGTCAGGGCGGAGCCTTCATGACGGATCTGGCGTGATTCGCCCGCATGGTCGAGCACCACCCGGGCGCCGCCCGCCGCGGCCGCAGCGTGTTCCAGCACCCGCAGGCCTTCCTCCTTCGTAATGCCCGGATTCACGCCGCCGAACACCCGCACCGCATTCCGCTGCTGAAAGCGGTTCAAGGTACGCGGAGCGGTGCTCGTCTCGATATGGGTGAACGTCGAAACCGGCACGAGTTGGCCCCCCGGCGTCTTGATCTTGAGGTCGAGGAGCGGATCGACCGTCGCGCGGTCTTTGTCGCCGATCTGCGGAATGACCTTGTAGCTGCGGTCGAAGAAATTAAAGCGGTTGACATAGGCGCCGCCGAGCAGCGTCCCGAGCTCGCGGCCGACGCCGGCCAGATCGAGCCCCAGGTCGGCGAGACGGTCCCGATCGAGCACGACGCGCGCCTCGGGCAGATCGATCTTTAAGTCGGTGTCGACATACAGAAACTTGCCGCTCCGCCAGCCGGCTCCAAGCACGGCGCCCGTCGTCTCCAGCATCTGCTCGGCCGGAAGGTCGCTTTCCATGATGAGTTCGACATCGTACTGGCCCGGCGTCGGCAGCGGCGGGTCCAGACGCGGGAACACCCGCAGGCCGGGAATTTGGGATACCGCTCCGAACACTTCGCCGTACATGAGCTCTGTCGAGCGCGTGCGTTCCCGCCAGTCTTTCGCGACCAGCCCGCCGAACCCTCCCCAGGAGGCGGTCAGCGACCACATGAACCGGGCCTCGGGAAACGACGTGATGGCCTCGACCACCTTCAAGGAGTCCTCGTTCGTCGCCGCCACGGTCGAATCCGGCGCCGCTTCCAGGAAGAGGCTGATATGGCTCTGGTCCTCCACCGGCGCCAGTTCCTGGCGCGAGAACTGATAGAGGGGCCAGGCCGCGACCATGATCAGCAACGAAGCCGCGACGACGGCCCAGCGCATGGCCAGCGCTCCGTCCAACAGCCGGGCGTACAGGCGGCGCACCATGTCGAAGCCCCGGTTCACCAGCCGGGTCAACCGGCCTTCCCTGCCCTCCGGATGCACGAAATGCGCGCTCATGACCGGTGAGAGCGTGATGGCCACGAAGCCCGACAGGACGACCGCCGCCGCGAGCGTGATGGCGAACTCCAGGAACAGAGATCCGGTGAGGCCGCCCTGAAATCCGATCGGCGCATAGACCGTCGCCAGCGTGATCGTCATGGCGATGATCGGGCCGACTAACTCGCGCGAACCGGTCAACGCCGCCTGGATCCTGGACTTGCCCTGGCGCACGTGCCGCTCGATGTTTTCGACGACGACGATCGCATCGTCGACGACCAGCCCCACCGACAGCACGATCGCGAGAATGGTCAGCAGATTGAGACTGAATCCGAAGGCATACATGAAGAGGGCGGCCCCGATCAGCGACACGGGCATGGCCACGAGCGGGACCAGCGCGGTCCGCAAGGACCCCATGAACAGAAACACCACGAGCGCCACGATCAGGATCGTCTCGCCGAGCGTCTTGGTGATCTCCTTGAGCGCGCTCTCCATGAACATCGTGCCGTCCCAGACCAGCTGCATGTCGATGTCTTTCGGCAGCGTCGGACGGATGCGGTCCATTTCCTCCCGCAGCCGGTGCGCCACCTCGATCTCGTTCGACCCGACCAGCGGCCAGACGCCCAGGTACACGCCCTCCATCCGGTTGTACTTGGCGACCATCTCCGCCTCTTCGGCCCCGTGCTCGACCTGCGCCACGTCCCTCAACCGCACGATCGCGCCTCCGCGGTCGGCGACGATGAGCTCTTCGAACTCGCCCGCGGAGCGAAGATCCGTATTCGCCAGCAGGTTTACCTGGACAAGGTTGCCCTTGGTCCGCCCCACCGCGGCGAGGTAGTTGTTGCGGCGAAGGGCCGCCTGCACGTCGCCGGGAGACAGATTGACCGCCGCCAGGCGGTCCGGGTCGATCCATATCCGCATGGCGATCTGGCGGCCGCCTTCGATCGTCACGCGCTGCACGCCCGCCAGGGTGGCGAGCTGCGGTTGGAGAGTGCGCAGCAGCCAGTCGGTCAGGGCCGGGACCGGGCGTTCTCCGGACGTAAAACTCAGATAGAACGAGGCATAGGGGCGATCGGCGCGCTGTACCTCGATCACCGGCGGTTCGGCCTCTGCCGGCAGCTCCGACCGGACCTGCTGGAGCCGCGCCGTGACTTCGGCCAACGCCGCCGTGCTGCTGTGGTTCAGCTTCAGATGCACCGTAACCGTGCTGATCCCGGCGCGGCTGGTCGATTCGAGATAGTCGACCCCGCTGATCGCGGAGACCACCCGTTCGATCGGCGTGGTCAGAAAGCCTCGCACGGTCTCGGCGCCGGCGCCGTAATAGACGGTCGTGATGATGACCGACGAACTCTCGATCTTCGGGTACTGCTGCACCGGCAGTGTGGTCAATGCCCGCCAGCCCGCCAGCACGATGACGAGATTGACGACGATCGCGAGCACGGGGTGTTGGATGAAGGTGTCGGTAAATGAGCGCATGGGCATGCCCTTTTCGCCAAGACTCAGCGTTGGCTGAGCAGTTGATCATGAGCTTGTTCGCGCTCCTGATGCCCGGCAGGGGCCACGAGCACGCCGTCGCGCAACTTGAAGGACCCGGAACCAGCCACCTGCTCCCCGGCCGACAACCCTGCAAGGATGACGATCTCGTCGCCGAGCATCGCGCCGCTTTCGACGCGCCGCACGTGCGCACGGGTCTTCCCCTCGTGATCCGGTTCGACCACGAACACCTGGTCGCCGCCGGGCCCCTTGCGGAGCGCACTCACCGGGATGGCCACGGCCTTGCGAGAATCTCCGACCGGTACCCGGACCCGCACGGCGGCGCCTGGAGTCGGCGCGCCGGCTGCTTGCGCGATCCTGGCCCGCACCATGGCGTTACGGGTGGCCGCGTCGATGCGCGCATCCAGCGCGACAATCCTGGCCTCGACGGGCGAGGCTCCGACGCCGGGAAAAACTTCGACGGCGGCCCCCTCCCGCAGCCCCGCGGCAATGTGCTGCGGAACCGAGAAGTCCACATGGACGGCCTCATCGATTCCTTGCAGCGTGGTCAGTTGAGTGCCTTCGTTGAGATACTGGCCGGGATGCACGTCCGCCAGGCCGACGCGCGCGCGAAACGGCGCCCGGATCGTTTTCCGGGCGATGATCGCTTTGGTGCGGGCGATCTGCGCCTGCGCGACATCGAGATCCGCACGCGCGCGATCCACTTCCTCCTGCGCGGCGGCGAGGTCCTGATGCAAGGCGTGCCGGCGATCGAGCACCGTCTTGGCCAGGGCGGCCTGCGCCTCCTGCGCCTTCTTTTCCGCCTCTTCGACCGACACATCGAGCGCGACCAGGACCGCTCCAGCCTCCACGATCTCGCCCGGCCTGAACCGGACCTGGCTGACCATGCCGGGAAGTTCGTTGCGGAGCGTAATGGAGCGCAGCGCCAGGACGGTCCCGATCGATGTGGCGGACTGATGATGCTCGACTTCCTTCGCCGCGGCGACCGTCACCGCTTCCATGGCCTCGGGCTGATGCGCGGTCGCGGCGGCGGATTCCTGGAGCGTGCCGTACTTCCACACCGCCAGGCCCGCACCCGATGCCGCAACTATAACAAGGAGCACTGACGATCCGATCCAGCCTCGATGATTCATGCGATTCCCTCCTGCTCGTGTGCCGGTGAAGGCTGCCTCTGTTCCCCCACCGCGTACATCTGTCATCTTTCAGCAATGGCCGTTCCAGACGAAACGTCCGTCGACCGTCCATGGATAAGATCGCATCAAGCTTAGAAATTTGTTGCAAGACCGCATGACGACCTTGATGGAAGTTGAACTCGTGCCGATGGTTTGCCTGCCTTTCCCTCGGCAGTTGCCGAAATGTCGGCGGGACATCTCGCGGAATACGGAGGGGATGCGTCTGATGTGCGGCGGCGACCTAGAGTGATGGGTCAGAACGATGGATCGGAATGAAAGCTCTCGCACGAGCCGATTTGCCGGCAGGCGACGACCTGAGCCATGAGAGCCGAAATTGCGGTCGATCACTGGGTGGTCTGACGGTCGAAGAGTTTCCCTTTAACTCGATGCCTGGTTGAGAAAAACTTTTGAACCATCCTCCCGTCAGGACATAGCGGGGAAACGTGATCCATTGTTCGATCAAGATCCGGCACGCGAAATCAACGCCGCCGTGAAACGGCGCAGGCTGCGGCGGCTCACGCTGATGCCCAATTCGCTGCATGATGAGCGACAGCACCAGGCCGAGCATGGACGCCACGAGCAAGGACACCGACAGGTTGACCAGGGCGGACACGGCCATGACGGTCGCCGCCATGAAAAGCGGTACCGCGATGAGATGAATCAAGAGATTGGTCTTATTTGGATGCGTGGCGCGGTACCCGCTCCATTGCCACCGGATACGGTTCGTCACTCCACCGAATGTCATGTCCTCCCATAAGCGCAATGACTGTTCCACAGTCCGGCTTTTGTCCAAGTGAGCGAAGGATCACCCGCTTTCCCCGTTTGAACATTCAATAAGGAGGCCTCTGGCATGGGTGTGACGTGGAAGACTTGCCACTATGCCGGCATCTGCCGAATGTTCGGCGCTCCCTGACCGGCTGGAGCACCCACCGTTGCATCCAACCCCCTTTGAGAGGACCCAATAAGCCGGCGCTCAAGAAAGCTTGTTCAAAGAGTCGGCATCCGGTTGATGTCTAGATCAGGCGGTTGTAACAATCCATACAAAGAGTGGATATAGGGAGCCGAGCGCTTCCAAACCAATCGAAGGTCCTAATCGATCCGCCTGCTAAGCTTCCTAAGCTTGGCGACCCGTCAGAATTTTCAGTGTGTCTTGCGCGGCCTGCATGTGGTGCAGGTGCGCACTTGCGTGCATCCGTGCACTGCTCCGCTCCTTCTACATCCTGCCCTCACAAGTTGCTTTTCCTTATGGTGCGCTGGTTTTTGAGGGGCTCTGTCAGTCATTCAATCGACGAGGTCAGAGACGGTACTATTCTTGCTGACGCTCCCGTTCATCTTGCCGATGAAGTGAACCTACACGAGATTTACAAAGGAACCGCTTCAATGCATGCCATCCCTGCACTCATCGCCATTCTGTCGCCCCTCCTTGCGAGCGGATTGATGGCCGTGCTCGGGCCCCAACTGGGCGAGCGAGCCGCCAGAATCAGCATCAGCGCCCTAGCCATTTCCGCGGCCAGCGCCGTCCTCGTCCTGTACCAGAGCGTCCAACAATATGAGCCGGTGGTGCTGACGCTGCCCGGGATGGCCAATCAGTTTGGCCTCACCTTGCTGGTAGACCGGTTGACGGCGATCATGATGGTCTTGATTACCGGCGTGAGCCTCGTGATCCACGTGTTTTCCTACCGGTACATGCATGACGACCAAGGCTATATCCGATTTTTTGGTCTGATCAGTTTTCTTACCTTCATCCTTCTCAATCTGGTGAGCAGCGGCAATCTGCTCTGGTTGTTGATCAGTTGGCATGCGATCACCTGGCTTCTGCCCGTCTTGCTGTCGTTCGACCATGGAAGGCCTGCGGCGCGACAGGCCGGTCGCACGACGTTTTGGGTGCAGGCGATCGGCGACACTGGCCTGTTGGTCGCGTTCTCCCTGATTTACGTCGCCTACGGGACGGTAGATCTCGGCGCGTTATTTCAGATGATCAAGGAAGCGCCCACTGCGCCGGTCTTCTTCTCGGGCACCTGGTGGGAGATGACGGCACCCAGCGCCATTACGCTGGTGCTGGTGCTCACGATCATGACGAAGTCGGCCCAATTTCCGTTCCATGTGTGGCTCCCGGGAACCATCGAGGCGCCGACTCCAGTGTCGGCCCTGCTTCATGCGGGCATCGTGAATGGCGGTGGGTTCCTGGTCAACCGCTTGGCGCCCCTGTATGGCAGCGCGCCGGCGTCGCTCTATCTGATGTTCCTGATCGGCGGGCTCACGGCCTTAATCGGCGCCTCCACGATGTTGACACAATCCAGCATCAAACGAACGCTCGTCTATTCCACGATGGGACAGATGGGCTATATGGTGATGGAATGCGGACTCGGCGCCTTCGCGCTCGCCG
>CBDIWP010000079.1:0-2736 GCA_965285945.1 uncultured bacterium
ACAGGCGCAGACCGAAGCCCGGCAGGCGCTGGAACTGGTCCACGCACCGGTTGAGCGTGTGCTCGCGGCCCAGGCCTTGTTGGTCGGCGAAGCCTTGTCCTTCACCCGAACCCCCGAGGCTCTGCAGGCGCGTCTGCATGTGATGAAAGACCACCACGAACATTTGACCGGCGTCACGGGGCTGTGGCCCTATCTCGTCGGAAACGATCTGGTGAAAGCCTTGGTGCCCGAGGGGCAACACGTCACGCTCCCAACGCCGGTGCGCGCGCCCGATGTGCTCAACGTCGAAGTCCACGCCAAACCGCCGCGGCAAGATATCGTCTGGCAATGGAACTTCGACCAGGACGTGCCAGATGCCCCACCCAGCGGGTTTGTGATGCTCAGTACACCTGGCGCGGAGGCCCCGGACTGGCGGGTCGTCGCAGACACCGAGTCGCTCACACGGGGCCGACTGGTTGTTCAAGGCCGGCCCTGCCCGGCGGCGGACTGTGCGCATCTGCTGTTGCCTGAGCGGATCCGTGCGACGTACCCGGACATGACGGTGCAGATCCAGGATGTATCCATCAATGGAAACGGCGACGCCGGGATCGCGCTGGCCGTGCGTGACAACCGAAATTTCTATGCGGTGACACTGAATCCGTCTACCGGCATGGTCACGACGCGCCGGGTGAGCGACGGACAGGTCACGGTCCTGGGTCACACGCTTGCCAAGCTCGTCACGCGTCCCTGGCATACGTTGCGCGTCCAACGAATTAACTTTCTACACCTTGATCGCGGACGGCTCGGGGTGTTTGTCGACGGAGCGCAAGTCGCGGCTGTCGCCGATGCCTTTTTGCCGGACGAAGGCCTGGTGGGCCTGGTGACATTCGGTCACACGGCGGCGAAGTTCGACGGCCTGCATGTGCTGGATCTCGTGTCCAATCGCCCGCTCTCCGGTCCGGCCGCCTATTGAGCCACGAAGGGAGTGCTTGTGCGCCATCTTCGTGCCCTCGAAGATCACAGCGTGTACATCCTTCGCGAAGCCTATCACCACTTCGACGACCTCGCCATGCTGTGGTCGATGGGGAAGGATTCCACGGTGCTGCTCTGGCTCGCGCGGAAAGCGTTCTTCGGTCACGTGCCGTTCCCTCTGGTCCATGTGGACACCGGGTACGAGATGCCTGAGTTGATCGACTATCGCGACCGGTTGTGCCGCGAGTGGCGGCTCAACTTGGTCGTCGGCCAGAATCGCGAGGCGTTGGCCGCAGGGATGAATCATACCGTCGGGCGGGTCACCTGCTGCTCGGCCCTGAAGATCGACGCGCTCAAGCAGACCATTGCGACACACGGGTGGACGGCCGTCATCCTGGGCATTCGCGCCGACGAGGAAGGCACGCGGGCCAAGGAACGATACTTCTCCTTGCGGGACAAGCATGGCGAGTGGGATTTTCGCGACCAGCCGCCTGAACTCTGGGATCAATACAAGACGACGTTTCCTTCCGGATCTCATGTCCGCGTTCATCCGTTGCTGGACTGGACGGAACTCAACATATGGGAATACCTCGATCTGGAACGGATTCCTCTGCCTGACCTCTACTTCGACCGGGGGACTGGCACCCGCTACCGCAGTCTCGGCTGCTGGCCTTGTACGGGCACCGTCTCTTCATGCGCTACCACGATCCCTCAGATCATCACGGAGTTACGGAGCACGACGGTGGCTGAACGGGCGGGTCGCGCACAAGACGAAGGCCGCGGGATGGAAACACTTAGGAAATTAGGACATATGTAAGGCTCCCGGCTCCCGTTTTATACGCCTCCCGCCTCTGGATTCCAATGCGATGGATCATGGCTCACCGAATGCCTGACACAGTGCACTCTTTCAGCGCTGGTGCATACGCGCACGAGCGTGTACCTACGCACTACGCGGGACCACCAACAAGGCACTGTACTCCGGTCGTGCGAGCCTAGACTCCCCCTATTCCTCTTGCAGTGGGGGTTTTCTGACTTCTGCACGATTAAAGACGCCTCAGGCCCTATTCTTGCTGTGCAGTGAGCGATAAGGAGTCGTGACACACGCATGATGCAGACCAACAACAGGCCGACGGCTTACACGGATGCCCAGCGCATGGAGCTCCGATCCCGTGTGAACCTCGCCGGCGACGTGGTGGCCCGTCTGTGGCCCATGCGGACGTTCATCTCGAGAAACCCGCTGCAAGGCTTTGAGCACTTGCACTTTGAGGAAGCGGTGCGGCAGGGCGAACAGCTCTTCGGCGGCCGCGGGTATCTGTCGTGCAAGGTCTACCGCGAAGCCTATCACAGCGGGCGCATCGCCCAATGGCAATTGGATCAGGCGCTAGAGCCGCTGGTCTCTCGCCGCTCCATCGTGTTTGGAACGCGCCGGGTTTCTCATCTCGAGGTGCTCCGTGCGGCGGTCGTGCATGGAGTGGACGCGACGTGCTTGGGCGCATCCGCGTCGGCTGCAGGCGACGGGCCAGGCTTGGACACGACAGAGATCACGGTCCTCACACAGTGGCTGGCCAAGCTGGAAGTCGGATCGTAGCCATGTCGTTCTGTGAGCCAAGGAGTTGCTGCGTACATTTGTCTTCCTAAGACCGCTTGGCCTCCGACTTCACTTGATAAAGCCGGCCCATCCCGGCAATGCCGCCACATGGCACGACAGATAGGACTCCCATAAAGAGGACGGAATCTTCAGCCGCCCCAGCGATTCGAGAAGGGCGTCATCAGGGGCGTCCGGTA
>CBDIWP010000080.1:0-15153 GCA_965285945.1 uncultured bacterium
GACAACGTGAGCGTGACGGCCGAATTGATTAGCCCGATCGCCATGGACCAAGGGCTGCGCTTCGCCGTGCGCGAAGGCGGCAAGACGGTCGGCTCCGGAGTCGTAACGGAAATTCTGGCGTAATTGTATCGTAGCCGTCGTCTGGCGGCTGTGGGAGAGCGAGATGCGCGAAATAATTGACATGTCCTGTACCCTCTGCAAGCAGCGGAACTATTCGACCAACAAGAACAAAAAGAATGATCCTGACCGGTTGGAGCGGAATAAGTTCTGTAAGTTCTGCCGGAAGCACACGCCTCACAAAGAGGTGAAGTGACGCATGTAGGGGCATAGTGTTAATGGCAGCACGTCGGTCTCCAAAACCGAAAGTCTGGGTTCAAATCCTAGTGCCCCTGCCATCCAAAGCTTGGCTGATGCAAGAGCAGCGCAGCGGGACTGTGCTGGCAAGGTTGTCAGGGTCGAAGATGGTAGACCGGTGTGCAGGGCCCGGGTGGGACGAGCGTAACGGTCCGGGGAGTTGGATCGGCGGAGGTAGTGATGTTTAAGCGGATGATAGATTCGATTCGAGCGTTTATCGCGGATGTCCGCGCAGAATTGAAGAAGGTTTCGTTCCCGACCCGGGCCGAAACGATTGGTTCGACGACGGTCGTCATCGTATTTTGCGTCATCATGTCGCTGTATTTGTCTGTGATCGATTCGTTTCTGGTATGGCTTGTCAGCAAGATCATTTGATCGTTGGCGAGCAGGCGTCGCGCTGTGATTTGTAGACGAAGGGTGGTGCATGACGAAGAACTGGTACGTCATTCATACGTACGCGGGATTTGAGGGACGCGTAAAGACGAGTTTGCTCGAACGCGCCAATCAAATGGGGCTCGTCGAGAAGCTCGGACAGGTGCTCGTGCCGACCGAGGACGTCATTGAGATTAAAGATGGGAAGCGCCGGACTTCACGGCGCAAGTTTTTCCCTGGCTATGTCTTAATCGAACTGGAGACGCCCTTGGGAGACGAAACGCTCCAGATGATCAAGGAAACCCCGAAAGTCACCGGCTTTGTGGGGGGCGGAGCCTTGCCGCTGCCACTGACCGACGAGGAGGTGGAGTCCCTGTTGAAGCAGGTGGACGCCGGCCAGTCGGGGCCTCGCGAGCAGGTCAAGTTCATCAAGGGCGACAATGTCCGGATCGTGGATGGCCCGTTCTTGGGGTTCAATGGCGTGGTGGACGAAGTGGATCAGGATCACAGCCGTCTCAAGCTCATGGTCAGCATCTTCGGCCGATCGACACCGGTCGAATTGGGCTTCCTCCAGGTCGAGCGTATTTAGATAATCGAATGGTCGTGTAGTCAGCAAGCCGTTTTTAGGAGATCGCTATGGCAAAGGAAGTATCCGCGCAAATCAAGTTGCAGATTCCGGCAGGCAAGGCCAATCCGGCGCCTCCCGTGGGCCCCTCGCTCGGCCAGCATGGGGTCAACATTATGGAATTCTGCAAGCAGTTCAACGCCAAGACCCAGAAGGAAGGCGACAGCGTCATTCCGGTCGTCATTACGGTTTACAAGGATCGCACCTTTACCTTCATCATGAAGACGCCGCCGGCGTCGGATCTGCTCAAGAAGGCCGCCGGTATTATCAAGGGATCCGGGGTGCCTCAGAAGGACAAGGTGGGCAAGATCACAAGGAAACAGCTGAATGAGATCGCCCAAAAGAAAATGGCGGATCTGAATGCGGCTGATTTGGAGGGCGCCGTAAAGATTATCGAAGGCACGGCCCGCAGCATGGGTGTCATGATCCAAGGGTAATCTCGACAGAAAGAAGGAGTGGTCGTATGGGAAAAAAAATGAAGGCCGCGCTGGAGAAGGTGGAGCCGCGGGCCTATGCACTCCGCGAGGCGGTCGATGTGGTCAAGAAGGCGGCGTACGCCAAGTTTGATGAATCTGTCGATCTGGCGCTTCGCTTGGGGGTCGACCCGAAACGTTCCGATCAAATGGTTCGGGGAACCACCTCGTTGCCTCATGGGACCGGCAAGCAGGTCCGCGTCTTGGTCTTCGCCAAGGGCGAGAAGGAGCAGGAGGCCCGGCAGGCGGGGGCGGACTATGTGGGAGCCGACGATCTGATGGAGAAGATCAAGGACGGATGGATGGATTTCGATTACGCGATCGCCACGCCGGACCTGATGGCCGCTGTCGGAAAGCTCGGCAAGGTGCTCGGTCCGCGGGGGTTGATGCCTAATCCCAAGACCGGCACGGTGACATTTGAGGTGGGGAAGGCCGTTAGTGAAATCCGCAAGGGTCGGGTGGAATTCAAGGTGGAGAAGGCGGGGATTGTCCAGGTTCCGGTCGGCAAAATTTCGTTTGATGTGGACAAGCTTTACGATAATGCATCGGCCATTATTGAATCCGTGATCAGGGCCAAGCCGTCGTCCTGTAAAGGGCGCTATCTCAAGAGTGTCACGCTTTCGAGCACGATGGGTCCCGGGGTGCAGTTGGATACCATGGCCTTGACGAAGCAGTGGAGCTGAGGGATCGCGAACATTCCTAGCAGCGTGGAGAGAAAGGGTCACGTATGAAGAAGGAAGACAAAGCCACTGCAGTGGCGGAGCTGGCCGAAAAATTCGGGAAAGCCCGATTGGCCATCTTGACGGAATCGGTCGGCCTCCCGGTCAACCACGTCACCGAGTTGCGCAAGCAGCTGCGGGGCGCCAAGGCGGAATACAAGATTGTCAAGAACACCATCGCGTTTCGCGCCGCCGAGGGAACCGCTCTGGCCGGGCTGGCGGGACATCTCAAGGGGCCGACCGGTATGGTCATCGGGTATGACGATCCGGTGTTGCCCGCGAAGGTGCTGCGCGATTTCATTGGGGCAGAGAAGCGCCAAGAAAAGATGCGGATCACGGTGGGCGTGTTGGAGGGAAAGATCCTTCAGCCGAATGAATTGGCCGCCGTGGCCCAGTTGCCAACGAAGGAAGTGCTGATTGCCATGCTGCTGTCGGCCATGCAGGGGCCGATCCGCGGCGTCGTCTACACGCTCAGTGCGGTGTTAACCAAATTTGTGCGAGTCATTGCAGCCATTCAGGACAAACGGAAAGGAGAAGGGGACATGCCAGCAACAGAGGGAAAATTGTCACAGGATGAATTGATCAAGGCAATCGAGACGATGAGCGTGCTTGAGCTCTCCGAGCTCGTCAAGGGCCTGGAGACCAAGTTTGGTGTGACGGCGGCGGCGCCGGTCGCCATGGCCGCCGCGCCAGCAGCTGGCGGAGGGGCAGCCGCCGCAGCCGAAGAGAAGACGTCGTTCGACGTGATTCTCGCGTCAGCTCCGGCCGATAAGAAGATTCAGGTCATCAAGGTGGTGCGCGAGTTGACCAGCCTTGGCCTGAAGGAAGCGAAGGATCTCGTCGAGGCCGCGCCGAAGCCGGTGAAGAGCGGTGTGACGAAAGAGGAAGCCGACACGATGAAGAAGAAGCTGGAAGACAGCGGTGCCAAAGTCGAAGTGAAGTAAAGTAAGTTCCGTATTTCGAACCTGTATGAGTGCCGCGCCGGGCGCGGCACTCATCCCCAACTATCGCGTCTGGAGGACTGGGAATGTCCGAAACGACTCTCCAAGAGTTCGTCGAGCGGAAAGATTTTTCTCGCATTCGAACCAACATCGATATCCCTGACCTGATCGAAATCCAGAAGCGCTCCTACGAAGAGTTTTTGCAGATGGAGGCCGAGCCGGAGCGCCGGAAGGATCACGGGTTACAGGCGGCGTTGGCCAGCGTATTTCCGATCCCCGACTATAACAATACGGCTGTGCTCGAGTTTTCCAGCTATACCCTGGGAACGCCGAAATATGATGAGCGGGAATGCCTGGAGCAGGGCATGACCTTCGCCGTGCCGCTGAAGCTGCGGGTACGTCTGGTCGTGTTCGACAAGGAAGACAAGGGACCTCGGAAAAAAGTTCTCGACGTTCGTGAGCAGGAAGTATATGTCGGCGAATTACCATTGATGACCGAGCGCGGCACGTTCATCGTGAACGGAACCGAACGAGTGGTGGTCAGTCAGTTGCACCGCTCTCCGGGCGCCTCGTTCACGCATGATAAGGGCCGGACGCACGCCAGCGGAAAAGTGCTGTATTCCGCCCGCATCATCCCGTACCGCGGCTCCTGGCTAGATTTCGAATTCGATGCGCGCGATATCCTGTATGTCCGCATCGACCGCCGTCGCAAAATGCCGACGACGATTCTGTTGAAGGCCTTCGGCTATTCCAGCGACGATTTGCTCAAGATGTACTACCCGGTCGAAGAAATCCGGCTGGTAAAGGGCAAGCTATTCCGCAAGTTGGACCCTGAGATCCACCACGGACTGCGATGCTCTGCTGAAGTGACCGACAAGAACAGCAAGGAACCGCTCGTCCGTGAAGGCGCCAGGCTGACCAAGGGCTTGATCGCCAAACTGAAGGCCGCGGGTGTGAAGGAAATTCCCCTCGCCCCGTCGGAGTTGGTCGGTCGCGCTGTTCTGACCGAACTGGTCGACTCCAAAAAGAACAAACTGGCTGAAAAGAATCAACGGCTCACGCCAGAGATCGTTGAGCAAATCCTTGAGAGCGACGTAGAAGAATTCAAGGCCATCTATTTTGACACAGCCACGGCCACGGCCGTTATTCTTGATACGTTGGAGATGGAAAAAATCAATTCCAAGGAAGAGGCGATGGTGGAAATCTATCGACGCCTGCGTCCCGGCGAGACGCCTTCGGTGGATACCGCCCGGGCCCTCTTCGACAACCTGTTTCAGAATTCCAAGCGGTACGATCTTTCTCCGGTGGGCCGCCTGAAACTCAATAAGAAGCTTGGATTGGATCTCCAATTGGAGCAGCGCACGCTCACGGCTCAGGACATTGTGGAGGTGATCCGCTACCTCGTTAATCTGAAGATGGGAAAAGGCGAAATCGACGACATCGATCACCTGGGGAATCGCCGGGTGCGGTCGGTCGGCGAGTTGCTCGAGAATCAGTTCCGTTTGGGCTTGGTCCGGATGGAGCGGAGTATCAAGGAGCGGATGAACCTCCTCGATATGGAAACGGTGCTGCCGCATGATCTGATCAATGCCAAGCCGGTCGTCGCTGCGGTGAAAGAGTTCTTCAGCAGCAGTCAGCTCTCGCAGTTTATGGACCAAACGAATCCCCTTGCGGAGATCACCCACAAGCGTCGTCTGTCTGCACTCGGACCTGGCGGATTGACTCGCGAGCGGGCCGGCTTCGAAGTGCGCGACGTGCATCCTTCGCACTACAGTCGCATTTGTCCCATTGAAACGCCGGAAGGTCCGAACATCGGGTTGATTACATCGTTAGCGACCTATGCCCGGATCAACCAGTTCGGATTCATTGAAGCCCCCTACCGGAAGGTGTTCAAGGGCCGCGTGACCGATGAGATGGAATTCCTCTCCGCAATTGAGGGAGACAAGTACATCATTGCGCAGGCGAACTCGACAGTGGACGCCTCCGGCCGGTTGGTGTCGGAAACCGTCTCTTGCCGCCACGGCGGAGATTTCGTCATGGCGACGCCCGATCGCATCGAGTACATGGACGTGTCGCCGAAGCAGGTGGTCAGCGTGGCGACGGCCTTGGTGCCGTTTTTAGAGCATGACGATGCCAACCGCGCGCTGATGGGCTCCAACATGCAACGCCAGGCGGTTCCTTTAGTCACTTCTGAGTCGCCCTTGGTGGGCACCGGTATGGAAGCCGTGGTGGCCAGGGACTCCGGCTACGTCGTGCAGGCTCGTCGTTCGGGTGTCGTGGAGAGCGTCGATGCCACGCGCATCGTCGTGCGCGCCGATTCCAAGGATGGGAAGAAGGGAAAAGATTCAGGGCTGGATGTCTACGATCTCATCAAGTTCCAGCGGTCGAACCAGAATACCTGCATTACGCAAACGCCGGTCGTGCGCATCGGCCAGCCAGTGAAAAAAGGGCAGGTACTGGGAGACGGGCCGGCGATCGACCATGGAGAACTGGCGCTCGGCAAGAACATCCTTGTGGCGTTCATGCCATGGGGCGGCTACAACTTCGAAGACGCCATTTTGCTGAGCGAAAAACTGGTTCGGGAAGACGCGTTCACCTCCATCCACATTGAGGAGTTTGAAGTGGAGGCCCGCGATACCAAGCTGGGCAAGGAAGATGTGACCCGCGACATTCCCAACGTCGGCGAAGAAGCGCTCCGCAATCTCGATGAGAGCGGCATTATTCGGATTGGAGCAGAGGTCAAGCCGGGCGATATTCTGGTCGGCAAGGTGACGCCGAAGGGCGAAACCCAACTGACGCCGGAAGAAAAATTACTCCGGGCCATCTTCGGTGAAAAGGCCGGCGATGTGAAGGATACGTCCTTGACCGTGCCGCCGGGCGTTGAAGGCATCGTCGTCGACGTGAAAATCTTCTCGCGCAAAGGCCTCGACAAGGACGAGCGGTCGAAGAGCATTGAGACCGACGATCAGATGAAACTGCAGCGTGATCATCACGAAGAGCTGCGGATCATCGATGAAGAGAAGACGAAAAAGATTCGGAAGTTGTTGCTGGGGAAGGTGGTGGGTCGGGACTTGATGGATCCGGACACCGGCGATGTCATTTTAAAAAAGAAAGGCAAGCTGACGGCAGAGATCCTGAAGCGGTTGCCGGATGACACGGTGCGCCACATTATTCTCAGCGACCCGGACGAACAAAAGGAATTGGAAGATGTCGAGCGGCGGGCCAAGGAGCAGATTGAAATTCTGCAAACGCTGTACGACGAAAAGATTGGCCGCTTGAAGCGAGGCGACGAATTGCCGCCCGGCGTCATCAAGCTGGTCAAGGTCTATATTGCGATGAAGCGGAAGATACAGGTGGGCGACAAGATGGCCGGTCGTCACGGGAATAAAGGCGTCGTGTCCAGGGTCCTGCCCGAAGAGGACATGCCCTACCTGCCGGACGGGACACCGGTCGAAATCGTCTTGAATCCGCTCGGCGTGCCCTCCCGTATGAACGTGGGGCAGATCTTGGAAACGCACCTCGGATGGGCGGCCAAGGCGCTGGGCATCAAAGTCGCCAGTCCCGTGTTCGACGGAGCATCGGAGAAGGAAATTAAAGATCTGCTCAAGAAGGCGAAGTTGCCGACGAGCGGGCAGAGCCAATTGGTCGATGGGAAGACCGGCGAGCCGTTCGCCAGTCCGGTCACCGTCGGGTATATGTACGTGCTGAAACTGCACCACTTGGTTGATGACAAGATCCATGCACGGTCCATCGGACCCTATTCATTAGTCACGCAGCAGCCCTTGGGCGGTAAGGCGCAGTTCGGCGGACAGCGGTTGGGAGAAATGGAAGTCTGGGCATTGCAAGCGTATGGCGCCGCTTCGACGCTCCAGGAGTTTCTGACCGTGAAGTCCGACGATGTGCCGGGTCGCTCTCGCATGTACGAGGCGATTGTCAAAGGCGAGCCGTTCCTCGAACCGGGCTTACCCGAGTCGTTTAACGTCTTGGTCAAGGAGCTGCAAAGCCTGGGGCTCGATGTGGAACTGCTGAAGTCGCAAGACTAACCACTTGTGTGCCGGCGCTGCCGGCATCGGAGGAGGTCATTATCTTGGAAGGCGTATATACATTGTTCGAAAAACCGCGGGATTCGGTTTCGTTCGATTCGATGAGGATCCGCATCGCCTCGCCCGAAAAGATCCGGTCGTGGTCGTATGGCGAAGTGAAGAAGCCGGAGACGATCAACTATCGATCGTTCAAGCCGGAAAAGGACGGCTTGTTTTGCGCAAAGATCTTCGGGCCCATCAAAGACTGGGAGTGTAATTGCGGCAAATACAAGCGAATGAAGCATCGGGGTATCGTCTGCGATAAGTGCGGCGTGGAAGTCATTCAGTCCAAGGTCCGCCGCGAGCGCATGGGCCACATCGAGTTGGCCGCGCCCGTGGCGCATATCTGGTTTCTGAAGGGCGTGCCCAGCCGGATCGGGACGCTGCTCGACATGAGCCTGAAGCAACTGGAGAAGATCCTTTACTTCGAGAGTTATGTCTGTGTCGACCCGGGCTCCACGGATTTGTCCGAGAAGGAGCTCGTTCCGGAAGACAAACTGCGCACGTTGCTGTCCGAATTCGGCTCCAGCGGTTTTAAAGTCGGCATCGGGGCCGAGGCCATTCGCGACCTGTTGCGGAAGATCGACATTAATGCCTTGTGGGATGAGTTGCAGGTCAAGGCTAAGGCCTCGGCCTCTGCTGCGATGAAGAAAAAGTACGCCAAGCGGTTGAAGGTGCTCGAGGCGTTTCGAAAATCCGGGAACAAGCCGGAGTGGATGATCATGGATGTCATCCCGGTCCTGCCGCCGGAGTTGCGTCCGCTCGTGCCGTTGGATGGCGGGCGGTTTGCCACGTCTGACTTGAACGATCTCTATCGCCGCGTGATCAATCGGAACAATCGGTTGAAGCGCCTGATGGAACTCAAAGCGCCAGGCGTCATCATCCGCAATGAAATGCGGATGCTTCAGGAAGCCGTCGATGCTTTGTTCGACAACGGTCGCCGCGGTCGCGCCATTCGCGGGCCCAACAAGCGTCCGCTCAAGTCGTTGAGCGATATGTTGAAGGGTAAGCAGGGCCGATTCCGTCAGAACTTGCTTGGTAAGCGCGTGGACTACTCCGGTCGTACCGTCATCGTGGTCGGTCCCGAGCTGCGTCTGCATCAATGCGGTCTGCCGAAGAAAATGGCGTTGGAGCTATTCAAGCCCTTCATCTTCCACAAGCTGGAGGAGCGCGGCGCTGCGACGACCATCAAGAGCGCCAAGCGCCTCGTTGAAAAGGAGCGCCCTGAAGTCTGGGATGTTCTGGATGAAGTGATTCGCGAACATCCGGTGTTGCTCAATCGTGCACCGACTCTCCACCGGCTGGGTATCCAGGCCTTTGATCCGGTGCTGGTCGAAGGCAAAGCCATCCGGCTGCATCCGCTGGTCTGTGCGGCGTTCAACGCCGACTTCGACGGCGACCAGATGGCCGTCCACGTGCCGCTGTCTGTGGAGGCACAGGTCGAGGCGCGCGTGTTGATGATGTCCATCAACAACATTCTCTCGCCCGCCAACGGCAAACCCATCGCGGTGCCTTCACAGGACATGGTGTTGGGCTGCTACTGGCTGACCAAAGAGCGGGTCGGAGCCAAAGGTGAAGGAAAGGTCTTCGGGTCTGCCGAAGAAGTCCGGATCGCATTCGATTCACGGGAAGTGGAGGAACATGCGCGGATTAAGGTCCGCCTGGGAGGGACGTTGGTCCAGACGACCGTCGGTCGTGTCTTGCTGTCGGAGATCCTTCCTGCCGGCATGCCGTTCGCGACGGCGAACAAGCTGATGACGAAGAAGGAAATGAGCAAGTTGATCGATTCGGTGTATCGGCAAACCGGGCATCGCGATACCGTGGAGTTTCTGGACAACATCAAGGACATCGGGTTTACCTACGCGACGCGTGCCGGTGTGTCGATTTGCATCGACAACATGCATATTCCGACCAAGAAGGAAGACTTCATCGAGAAGGCGCAACGCGAGGTCAACGAGATCGAAAAACAATACGGCGAAGGTTTGATCACCAATGGCGAGCGCTATAACAAGGTGATCGACATCTGGGCGCATGTGACGGAACAGGTGGCCAACGAAATGATGAAGGAGCTCGGGGCCGGAGGCGATCCCGCGAAGGCGGAATCCTTCAACCCGATCTTCATGATGGCCGATTCCGGCGCCCGCGGCAGCTCGCAACAGATTCGCCAGTTGGGCGGCATGCGCGGTCTCATGGCCAAGCCGTCAGGCGAAATCATCGAGACGCCGATTACGGCCAACTTCCGTGAAGGGCTCACTGTCCTGCAGTATTTTATTTCGACCCACGGGGCGCGCAAAGGTCTTGCCGACACGGCTCTGAAGACGGCGAACTCCGGGTATCTGACCAGGCGTCTGGTCGATATTGCACAGGATGTCATCATCAGTGAAATCGATTGCGGCACGCATGACGGGATCATGGTCAGCGCGTTGGTCGAGGGCGGGGAAATTATTCAGCCGCTGGAAGAACGCGTGCTGGGTCGTTTGGCCGCCGAGGATATTCGGGATCCGGTGACCGGTGAAATCATTGTGTCGCGAAACGAAGAAATCAACGAAGACCTCACGAAGTCGATCGTTGAAGCCGGCGTGGATCGCGTCAAAATTCGTTCCGTGCTGACCTGTCAGTCCGCGCGAGGCGTCTGTCGCTCCTGCTACGGGCGCGATCTGGCGAGGGGACGCTTAGTGGAGAAGGGCGAGCCCGTGGGGGTCATTGCAGCCCAATCGATCGGTGAGCCCGGCACACAGCTCACCATGCGGACGTTCCACATCGGCGGGACGGCCAGCAAGGTGGTTGAACAGACCGTGGTTGAAGCCAAACATGCCGGTCGGATCAAATTCATGAGTTTCGATGCCAAGAAGACCTCCGATGTCCATAATCCGGCTATTGCGGTGAGGAACAAGGATGGTGAGTGGGTCGTGATGAATCGCAATGCGAAGATTGCGATCATCGATGATAGCGGCCGTGAGCGCGAAAAGTATCCGGTGGTCTATGGCGCCAAGATCAAGATCAAAGATGGTGAGACGGTTGCACTCGGTCAAAAGTTGGTTGAGTGGGACCCCTATTCGTTGACCATCCTCACGGAGGTCGGCGGAAAGATCGCCTACGGCGATATCGTGGAAGGCGTCACGATGAAGGAAGAATTCGACGAGGTGACCGGACTCTCACGCAAGGTGATCATCGAACATTCCGGAGCGACGTTACGCCCCCGCGTGTCCATTAAGGATGAAGGCGGAAAGACGGCCAAGGTCAGCGGAGTGGCCGGAGCTGTGGCCCGGTACCTGTTGCCTGTCGGCGCACATATTTTCGTTGAAAAGGGCGCCATCGTGCATCCTGGCGACGTGCTCGCCAAGATTCCCCGCGAGACGACCAAGACCAAGGACATCACGGGCGGTCTCCCGCGCGTGGCGGAATTGTTTGAAGCGCGCAAGCCGAAGGAGCAGGCGGTCATCAGCGAAATCGATGGAGAAGTCTCCTACGGAGGATTCGTCAAAGGTCAGCGCAAGGTGCTGGTCGACAATAAGATGGGCGACGTCAAGGAGTATTTCATTCCCAAGGGGAAGCACGTCAACGTGCATGAAGGAGATTGGGTGCGCGCCGGGGAACCGTTAATGGATGGCTCGGCCAATCCGCACGACATTCTCGATGTGCTGGGACCGAATGAGCTGCAAAAATACCTGGTGGACGAAGTGCAGGACGTCTATCGATTGCAGGGCGTGTCCATCAATGACAAGCATATCGAGATTATTGTTCGTCAGATGCTACGGAAAGTGAGAATTGAAGATCCCGGCGACACGACGTTCCTGAACGGCAGTCAGGTGAGTAAGAGCGTGTTCGAAAAGGAAAACGAGCGGGTATTGGAGAAAGATGGCAAGCCTGCGATGGGGAAGCCGGTTTTGCTGGGCATCACGAAGGCAGCGTTGACGACCGACAGTTTCATCTCAGCGGCATCTTTCCAGGAAACCACGCGTGTCCTGACGGAAGCGGCCATTAACGGGCGTGAAGACAACCTGCTGGGATTGAAAGAAAACGTCATTGTGGGACGGTTAATTCCGGCCGGCTCGGGATTTGACGTATATCGGGATACGTTCGTTATCAGTGAAAAACCGGATGTGTCACCGGTGGGAGCCGCTCCAGTAGCGGCCGCTGTCACGCAAGACGGCGCGACAGCAGCCACCGGAGAGCCGGCGCGGTCCTAGTAAAAGAGAAAATCCATGTCCCCATACTTGACAGGGGGCATGGCCATCACTATAATCCGACGGCTTTGCTCATGAGAGCAGAGATTGGTGCGCTCTTGGAGAAGGTTCGAACACGATGCCAACGATTAATCAGCTCGTAAGAAAAGGTCGCAATATCGTCAAGGCCAAGACGAAGAGTCCAGCCTTGAAATCCTGTCCGCAGAAGCGAGGAGTGTGTCTCCGCGTCTATACGACGACGCCGAAGAAGCCCAACTCGGCATTGCGGAAGGTTGCGCGTGTCCGGTTGACGAACGGGATGGAAGTCACGACATACATCCCCGGTGTCGGGCACAATCTGCAAGAACACTCGATCGTCCTTGTGAGGGGCGGGCGTGTGAAGGATCTTCCCGGTGTCCGGTATCACTTGGTCCGTGGGGCCTTGGATGCCGTAGGCGTGGCGGATCGGAAGCAGAGCCGTTCAAAGTACGGCGCCAAGCGTCCTAAGTAAAGATGGCGGATTGATCATTGGATCAATGATTCTAGAATATTGAGTCGATAGGAACAACGATGCCAAGAAGTAGATTTCTCGATCAGCGCGAAGTGCTTCCCGATGTGCGGTATCGAGATAAGCTCGTCGGAAAGTTTATTAGTACCCTTATGAGCGATGGCAAGAAGAGCACTGCGGAGCGGATCTGCTACGGCGCCTTCGATGCCATTCAGGAAAAGACAGGTGGCGATCCGCTCAAGGTATTCAAGGCCGCCATTGACAACGTGAAGCCGGTTGTCGAGGTAAAGTCCCGCCGGGTGGGCGGCGCTTCCTATCAGGTTCCAGTGGAGATCAGGCCGGCCCGCCGAGTCTCTTTGGCGCTTCGCTGGTTGGCGGAGTATTCGCGCTCCCGCGGCGGCAAGAGCATGAGGGAGAAGTTGGCTTCGGAGTTGCTCGATGCATCGAACAATACAGGGGCTTCGGTGAAGAAGCGGGAAGACGTGCATCGGATGGCGGAGGCCAATAAAGCGTTCGCCCATTATCGCTGGTAACGTCGTTCTGTGCTGCAGTTGAGCCGTGCTGCGATCCGCAGACGCGGATGCCCCTGAATCGCAGTAGCGTTGTTCGGCTCGACTTGCAGCATATTTGTTTTTAGAGGAATGAAGTGGCTCGTCAAACATCATTAGAACATACGAGAAATATCGGCATCATGGCGCATATCGATGCCGGGAAGACCACGACCACCGAGCGTATCCTGTACTACACGGGCATGACGCATAAGATGGGAGAGGTTCATGAAGGCGCCGCCACGATGGATTGGATGGAGCAGGAACGGGAGCGTGGTATCACCATTACCGCGGCCGCGACGACCTGCTTTTGGCGCGATCACCGTATCAATATTATTGATACGCCAGGCCACGTCGACTTTACCATTGAGGTTGAGCGCTCTCTGCGCGTATTGGACGGAGCGGTCGCGGCCTTTGACTCCGTGCAGGGCGTGGAGCCGCAATCGGAAACCGTGTGGCGGCAGGCGGACAAATATAATGTGCCTCGTATCGCGTTCATGAATAAGATGGATCGGATCGGGGCGGATTTCTATGCCAGCGTTCAATCCATCATTGATCGCCTGGCCGCAAACCCCGTTCCGATTCAAATCCCCATCGGTCGGGAAGCCGAGTTTCGCGGCTCCATCGATCTCGTGAAGATGAAGGGGTTCTTCTACGACGACGAAACCCTGGGGGCCAAATATAAGATTGATGAGATTCCTGCCAACCTGCTCGATCACGCGACGGAGTATCGGGAGAAAATGCTCGATGCGGTCGCCGAATTCGACGAGCAGGTGATGGAGAAATATCTCAACGGTCAGCCGCTGTCAGAGGAGGAGGTCAGGCGGGCGATTCGGGCGGGAACCATCGCCATGAAGATTACGCCGGTGTTGTGCGGATCGGCCTTTAAGAACAAAGGCGTCCAGCAGTTGTTGGATGCGGTCATTGACTATTTGCCATCTCCCCTTGATATTCCGCCGGTGAAAGGCGTGGATCCGAACACGGGAAAAGAAGTTGAGCGAAGGCCTGATGATAGCGATCCCTTTTCCGCTTTGGCCTTCAAGATGATGACCGATCCGTTCGCAGGTCAGCTCGTGTTTTTCCGTGTCTATTCGGGGATGCTCAAGACCGGATCCCCGGTCCTGAACGTGACGAAGGGTACAAAGGAGCGCATCGGACGGCTGCTCAAGATGCATGCGAATAAGCGTGAAGAGATCGATATTGCGTATGCGGGCGACATCGTGGCTGCCGTCGGGCTCAAGGGCGCGACCACGGGGGATACGCTTTCGGAAGAAAAACAGCCGGTCCTCCTGGAGGTCATGAAATTTCCTGAACCCGTCATTGCCATGGCCATTGAGCCAAAGACCAAGCAGGATCAGGAGAAGATGGGGTTTGCGCTCCAGAAGCTCGCGCAGGAAGATCCGTCCTTCAGGGTCCGTACCGATGAGGAGACGGCTCAGACGATCATTGCGGGTATGGGTGAACTGCATCTCGAAATCATTGTGGATCGCATGCTTCGCGAGTTCAAGGTCGAAGCCAATGTCGGCAAGCCTGAGGTTGCATTCAGGGAAACGATTCGCAGGAAGGCCGAGGCCGAATCGAAGTACGTCAAGCAGACAGGTGGCCGCGGTCAGTACGGCCATGTCGTTCTGACGGTCGAGCCGTCCGAGCCCGGTAAGGGTTTTGAGTTCGTCAATAAGATCGCCGGCGGAGTCATTCCCAGAGAATTTATTCCTGCCGTTGAAAAGGGTGTTCGAGAGCGTCTGGATGCCGGTGTTATTGCCGGGTATCCGCTGCGCGACATCCGCGTGACGCTCACCTACGGGTCGTACCACGATGTGGACTCCAACGAAATGGCGTTCAAGATTGCCGGGTCCATGGCCTTTGCGGATGCCTGTAGGAAGGCGGACCCTGTGTTGCTTGAGCCTATTATGAAAGTCGAAGTCTTGGTGCCTCAGGATTTCATGGGTGACGTCATCGGCAATCTGAACGGCCGCCGTGGAAAAGTGCAGGGCATGAAGGTGCGTGCCGGCGCACAAGCGATTGAAGCCTCGGTGCCTTTGAGCGAGATGTTTGGGTATGCCACCGATCTTCGATCTCGGACGCAGGGGCGCGCCACGTACAGTATGGAATTTGATCGGTATGATCAGGTCCCGCGGCAGATCGCGGAAGGGATCATTGCCAAGTATCGCGGTGAATAACGTTTGATTCTTGTTTCTGGAGGAGGAAGTAATGGCGAAGGCGAAATTTGAGCGGAAAAAGCCGCACGTCAACATTGGGACGATCGGGCATGTGGACCACGGCAAGACGACCTTGACGGCGGCCTTGACGAAGGTCTGTGCGGATAAGGGCATGGCGAAGTTCATCAGCTATGACGAAGTGGCCA
>CBDIWP010000081.1:0-35955 GCA_965285945.1 uncultured bacterium
CAGGGCGCCAATCTGTTCTTCCAGCTCATCTCTCGGCGCTATGAGAAGGGCTCGATTCTACTTACCAGCAATCAAAGTCTCGGCGCCTCGGGCGAAGTGTTTGGTGACTCTGTCATTCCCACGGCCATTCTCGACCGGCTCCTCCACCATTCCATCACAATCAATATTAAAGGTGAGAGCTATCGATTGCGAGAGAAGCGAAAGGCGGGCCTCGTCAAGTCCCCCGTGGCTGCCGCAACCCATTCCGATTCCTAGATCCACCAGATGCACAGTCAACTCGGTGAGGGGTCAATTTCGTATCAGAAGAAAAGGGTCAACTTCGGCTGATGATTGACAGACGTAGGGCGACTCGCTGAACTGTTCGCGTAGGATAGCCAGCACGCCATCGGAGAGGGAAAGCGGCGGGTCTTCCCTGACTTAGATGGTTGCGTCTTACTATCCCAATCGACCTTGGCCCTCGTTAGCCCCATTTGCTCAGATGCCGGTGCTCAAGGCAAACGCGGCAGCAGCCCTTGTAAGCGGCTCAATTCATCATCGGTAAAGCAGCGGTCCTTCTGTTCCTCGGCTAAGAACTTGATACCCTTCATCGGGTGCCGATCCATCTTGCCTTCCTGCACAGCCAGCGTCAGCAGGCGGCGTAAGGCGCTCATGGTATCACGCCACATTGATGGCGGACGTTTTTGGCGGTCACGTGCGCCAGGGACCGGACCTGATGTCGAGCGAGGCCGTGCCATTGCGGAATATTACTAGTGTTTTGGTCCAGTCCATGCTTTAGAATGTTGAAACAATCGGGGAAGGTAACCCACAAATGGCAATAGTTACTCTAAGTCCAATCCGATCGGAAGCCATCTACTTTGGATCCTTCAAGAGAATGGCCTTTAATGTATTAGCTGCTCCGGCAGGAATGTATCAGAACATCATTGACCATCTTGGAGTCTACGGTGCATCACTAAAGGACATGAAGCTCGATGCAGCTGTTCTGGCGGATGCTAATATTACATGTCAGCTCTTAAATTATTCGGCAATGCTTCGGATTCGGTTGGATGGTTGGGGTTTATCGCTCTTTAAACTGAATGAGACTGGAAAGGAACTGGCTGCTCGAATCCTGAATAACTCATGGGCTTGCGTTCATCAAACCGATCCAAAACTGGAAATCATTCACCATGATTGGGCGGTTTCAATATGGGCTGACATCAGGGATAACTCGTACAAGGAAGTTATTGGCCAGTACCTTAATCCAGTCAAAAGGTTGCCCGAAAACTCTTCAGCTGCAATTGCCTTTTACCTGCCGGAGGTAGCCTCGGTGGGAGAGGGCCGTGGCAATCTTAACATTGAGCCTTTTGAGGCTTTTGAAAATCGACTTCACCTACGCATTAGCGGAAGGTTCGACGCGACAAAGGTCCCGATAGATACCCTGAAAGAACGGATTCAAGAGTACATCAGAAAGAACCTAGAACAGTTAGATCTTAAAATCCTAGAGAGCTAACTATGCATCCAAACGTCATAGGAAGTGACACATTCCAATTTCACTTTGTTCCATCATTAGCTTTTGCAGTGCCTGGCGTGCGCCCTGAGGCACGCCTTCTAGGCGGTGCTTCTGGTACATCCGTTAATTCGCTGGCACCTGACATATACCTTGGTATTGCAGGATCATTTTCTGAGTCCATAGACCGAGGTCCCCAAGCCGGTACTTTATCTCTCGGGGGTATGCGGGAGCCATCGACAGGATTTTATGCATCTTTCACTTGGCCGGAACCGATGCAGACCGGTCCTATTGGAATAACTGACAACTACCTTTCATTTACTCTCCCACTTGATAGGCGTATCAAAGAAGAGGTGACCACTGAGGCCGAAAGCTATGCAAGTTCTATTGGACTCTTGGCCTCAATAGAGATGGCAAAGAACCTGGCGAAGAGGACATTTAGTTCTTTGAAGGGAATAATAATAAGACTTTCCACAGATCCTGAAGAGACTAGCTACAAGGCGGTAAACCTAACACTCGTTACTACTGATGACGTTGAAAAAGTCTTAGAGCTAGACGAACAATTGCAATCGGAAATATTTGAAGAGATACCTGCTGCTCACCGAACCCATTTGAACATTACTTACCAATTTGTTTAATTCTAGCTAAATTGGACCCCCTAGAGTTCTTGGAAGTCGCAAACAAGCTAAAGACGTCAGCGTATGAGGCTGATAGGCGTACAGCTATGAGCCGATCATACTATGCTTTTTACAATTTCTTGATAGAGACGCTATCCAGCAAGGATGTCTCGTTTGAGAAAAAAGGCTCAGATCATTCTCTGCTTCGCCTAGATCTTGAAAGTTGCGAAAAGCTAATTGCACGCCAATTAGCTAGCGCTTTGGGAAACCTTTGGGAAGGACGGAAAAATGCAGACTATGATATGACTTGTTCAATCGAACACAAACAAAGCTCGTTTGCTTATGAGCAAGCCAACAAATGGCTTGCTAGGTTCAAGACCATTTCAGCAGCTGACCTAGATGAAATAGCATGTCTGATCAACGCTGCTCGTCTTGCAAAGAGGGGTGAATCGTCCAGTACGACCTAGGATTCATTTTGGTTGGCCGGTATTTTTATCGCCTCATCGGTTAGCCCATCCCTTTGAACGGTCTATCCTTCCCTCTGACATGCCAAAGCCTCGTTCATGGTGATCGATCATTGCGTCAATACACCAACCCAGCGCATCCTGATAAGATGCGACGACCGGCCCATCGAGTGGATTGCGAATGCCCAGCATGAGCCCTTGGCGTGCATTGACTACAGGGCAATAGCCGATCATGTACTTTCGCTTCACGTCCTTTTGCCTGTTTGCGCTCATTGCTCCCTCCATTCATCCGGCGGTACGTGTCTGCATCCCGCCAAACCGATACGAACGGGCAGATCCGCACCCGGATCGATTCACGGAGACGATACGCCTAGTCTACGGTCCTTCACGGGTGGGTGAAAGATGCGCAGAGAGCCTTAAATAATACATGTACTACTTCATAGATATGATGTAAGTGCATGGAGGTAAAGCTGGATACTATAAAAAGTCGCTATTATCCGTTTCCCTAGTTGTTTCCAAACCCCACCCTGGCTAACCTTTCATCTAATCTACGGCCCTATATCTTTGGGCGTGCATTGAACCAGAAGCGTAGGTCTCATCATGATTTCCTCCACCATCACAGAACCCGTCCACGACTTTATCCACGTGTCAGAGCACTTGCTGAACCCCGGCATTACGATTGAGGGCTTAACCGACGAAGAACTCGCCATTGTCAGAATGCATATCGACATGCTTGGTTCGAAATTCTTTCTTGCCGGGAGCCAGGTCCGCTGACCAACCGGTTCGCGGCTCCATTTTCACTTGCCGGCCACACTCCTGTTCCTCATTCAATGCCACGGGCGCTTGTGACGGCTTTGGGAAAGAGCGCATGAACAAAAGCACACCAGCCGTTTCGAGTTGTCATTAAAATCCCGAGTTGCTCCCGTTCGTTCCCGGCTCCAATTTTCTTGCCTAGCAGCTGTACTCGTTGCAAGGAACGTATCCTACTCCCAGAATCGGACCTCGCATTGGCATTTGGGTTCGTCTGGTCCGAACTGAGTCTTGCTGAGTCACGGTCCCATGATGCATGGATGCATGCGATTGAAGACCCTCCAAGCCCAGGGTCCGTTCCCTAAAATACTGGTCTTCTCCCTTGGTGCTCGGGGTTCCGGTGTGCAGTAGAGTGAGGCTACTTTAGGTAGCGTGATGGAGACAGTGCGAAGGAACAACGGAAACGTTGTGAACGCGCAGTGAGGAAATTGCGAAGCCTGGAGTAGAAGGCTCGACTCCGAAAGGTGCCGGGCCTTTTTTTTTGGTAATCCGGAGCCGATTTCCCAGCGTAGGTAAGCGAAGAAGATCGAGTTCGACCGGGCGGGCGCCCCGCCGTTGCAGGAAAACCGGCGCCGGTTGAGGGCACCACGGATTGTTCAAGAGAAGTGTTTCTGTTGCATGTCATTTCTTAATTCCTCCGTGGTGGCGGCCGGTGCGGGCGTGAAGATTATGTCACTGTCTGACCTTCCCACATTCAACGGGATGCTGATCCTGAACATTGAAGATACGGATGCGATCCGCTATGCCCGCAGCCGGACATTGACACAGGCAGGCTACCATGTCATCGAGGCTTCCACCGGCGAGGAGGGGCTGCTCCTGGCGGCCAAGCATCGGCCGCAATTGATTGTGCTTGATATTAATCTGCCGGACATCGACGGCCTGGAAGTCTGCCGCCGGATCAAAGCGGACCATCAGACCGCCGGCACGATGATCCTGCAAGTCTCCTCCGCCCGCAGCAGCACGCGGGATCTTATCTCGGGTCTGGAAGGCGGAGCCGACGGCTATCTGATTGAGCCCATCGATCGGCTGACGTTTCTGGCGACGGTGCGCGCGTTGCTTCGCCTGGCCCATCGCCAAGAGGAAAATCTCCGGCTGGCGGCGATTGTGGATTTTTCGCAGGACGCGATCATCGGGAAGGATTTGTCGGGCACCATCACCAGCTGGAACCAGGGAGCCACGGCGCTGTTCGGGTATGCCGCGCCGGAGATGATCGGCACACCGGTGACGCGGCTGATTCCCGCTGACCGCCGCCATGAGGAAGACATGATCCTTGCGCGCATTGCGCAAGGCGAACAGGTCGAGCCCTACGACACGGTGCGGGTGAAGCAGGATGGCAGCCGCATCCACGTGTCCTTGACGGTGTCTCCGGTGAAAGATGCAGCAGGACGGGTCATCGGCGCGTCGAAAATCGCCCGGGATATCACCCAACGGACGCGCGCGGAAGCGGCCCTGCGGGAGAGCGAGGAACGGTTCAGGAGAGTCTTCGAACATGCGCCGACCGGGATCGCCATCACCGATTCGGAAGGCCGCTTCCAACAGTGCAATCCGGCGTATTGTGCGCTCCTCGGGTATAGCGAAGAAGAGCTTCGCAGTCTGGACGCCGCGTCGCTCGTGCATCCGGAAGACCGCACCGCGGATCTCGGTGAAATGCGCCGGTTGATGAACGACGAGTTGCCGCATTTCGAAACCCAGAACCGGTATTGCCGCAAAGACGGGGCGGCGGTCTGGGTCCACAAATTCGTGTCCGTGCTCCGCAGTCCGGCTGGCGGGCGGGACCATCTCGTGACGCTGGTCACGGATGTCACGGAACGGCGACAGGCTGAAGAACGGGAGCGACGGGCCGCTGCAGACGCCCGGGCGGCCGCCGAAGCCAACGCGAAGTTCCGCACCTTTTTTGAGCAAAACTCTAATTTCGCCGGCGTCATGGCGCTCGACGGCACCATCATCGAAGCCAATCGCCTCAGTCTTGACGCGTGCGGCTTCTCCCGGGAAGACATCGTCGGAAAGAAATTCTGGGACTGCGGATGGTGGAACCGGTCGCCCGTGTTGATGGATATGGTGCGCGAGGGGACTCGCCGTGCGGCCACCGGGCATCTGTTCCGGCGGGAAACCGCGTACTTTGCGGCGGACGGGTCTCAGCGCATTGTGGACCTGGTCATCGCCCCGATCAAAGATGAGGCGGGGCGCGTCTTGTTCCTGGCGCCCACGGGGACGGATATGACCGAACGAAAACGGCAGGAGGAAGAACTGCGCCGCTGGAAGAACGAACTGGAACTCCGTGTGCACGAGCGGACGCAAGCGCTGTCGGACTCACAAGCCAGGCTGCGGGCCCTCGGTTCGCAGTTGGCCATGGCGGAACAGCGTGAACGCCGGAAACTGGCGGAGCATCTCCATGATCATCTGGCTCAAATGCTGGTCGTGGGACAAATGAAAACCGGTATGGTGAAGAGACAGCCGGAATTGTCGCCCGCCACCCGGGCCATGATCCAGGAGGCGGGAAAAGTGTTTCAACAGGCGTTGAGCTACACCCGTACGTTGATCGGCGAGCTGAGCCCGCCCTCGTTCCGGGAGTATGGGTTGCCTGCTGCCTTGCAATGGCTCGCGGAACAAATGCAGAAAAACGGGTTGCAGGTCGATGTCCGGACGGACGCCGAACAGGTGCCGTTGTCCGAAGAGCAGGCGGTCCTCGTCTTCCAATGTGTGCGAGAGCTGTTATTCAACGTGCTCAAGCACGCCGGTGTCCAAGAGGCGACCGTGCAGGTGGTGACGGACGTTGCCGGAGAGGTGCGGGTGATGGTCCGGGATCGGGGGCAAGGCATGTGCGAGGATGACGGCGGGCGAGATGCGCAACCCGGTCATCTCGGCCTGTTTGCCGTGCGCGAGCGGATGGCATCGGTAGGCGGCCGTGCGGAGGTATCCTCGAAGGCGGGCGAAGGAACCAGCGTGACGCTCTGCCTTCCCAGGCCACATCCGGAATTGAGGAGACGGAAAGGATCGCAAGGGTAGCCACCAGTCGTTCATGCGAGCCGTACTGGATACAGTTTTCGTATGAACCCTGAATTGATGCAGGAGAACCGCATCCTCGCCGGACTGCCCCGTGGTGAACGCGACATCGTCCTTCCGGTATGCGAGGTCGTCAGGATGAACCTGGGAGATATTATCGAGGAGGCCGGGGAGCCCATCCGGTTCCTCCATTTTCCTCTGGACGCGGCGATCAGTGTGACGGCCTTGGAAGCTCACCAGCATATGGTGGAGGTGGCGCTCACGGGAAAAGAGGGAGCCAGCGGCTCCTCCGTGGTGCAAGGCGGCGATCGCTCGATGTGTACCGCCATGGTCGAGATCCCGGGCACGGCCGTTCGTGTGCGCAGCGCCGCGGTGATCGGGGAGATGCCTCGCTTGCCCTACTTCAGCGCCGCCTTGGCGCGCCATAACCTCTTGCTGCTGCGGCATGCAGTGATTTCGGTCGGCTGCAGCAGTTACCACACCTTGCCGCAGCGGCTTTCCCGATGGTTGAAGGCCCATTGGTACCGCACGGGAATCGAATCGTTTCCTTTTTCTGAACAATTTCTGTCGGCGCAAGTCGGAGTCGAGGATCCGGCACTCGTCGGCGAGGTACTGGAAGACTTTCAACGTCGGGGCATTGTGAAAACCGGCCGCAATCATGTCACCATCACCGACCACGAGGCGCTTACCCGACAGGCCTGCGAATGCTTTGATGTGGCGAAGCAAGCCACGGACGAATATTTGAGCGATCTGGCACAGATTGCGGAAACCCATGGGCATTCGTGAAATCCGGTTTCGCTGCCTGCGGCAGCCGCCTTCGCTTCGCCCCGCCCCGCGCCAGTTCAACGTAGGTGTCGCTGATCCATCGATTCTATGCGAATGCCCCTCCATACAAGTCTGCACTAGGGTCCTCCATAGGGTTATGAGTTCTCTAGGTTCTCGACGCGCATTAACGCATTGAGAACGGAAGAACTTTTCCTTTCCCGTAGGCTTTCACTTACAGCCTTCTTACCATTTGGTCGATGGCACTCTGCTTGCTCTCTTCCGTCTTCATCCGGCCGTGAACAGATCTTCTAAACGGTGCGGGAGCAGGCTCCACCACCGTGAGCAGCGAGCCCATTTGCTGCGAAGGGGTTGCACAGGAGAGCCCTGCATGAGGTGTAAACGGTATGGCAGGTTTAAGTCTTCGACTATGTCTAGGGGGCCTCAACTGCGAAAGATATCGTCCTATCAATTGCGGCGCGATCACGTCTATGCGCCTCATCATGCCGGTGCGCGCAATGGCCGAGGGGCCGCTCTCAGCCCGGCATGCAACCGCAAACCTCCAGGCATAGAATTCCACTGTCCGTATCCGAGAGGCAACGCGTAACGAAGCAGGCGTCATACAGGCACCCTGGACCATGACTTCACAGAATCCGGAATCGCCAACTGCGGAACAGTCGTTGGGTATGCGCACAGTCTTACAGGCTGTCCGCAATCGCCTGTGGTACCGCCGTGAAATGTGCATCTATTCGTGCCACGCCAAGAACATTCCAGATCTCCCGCAGCCGCAGTTGTTCCGGCGCAACTGTTACGAAGATCTCCGGTACTATGAACCAAGCGACCGGTGGCAAATGAGGATCGAGGAGTACCGGGTAGAAAGTTATAAGCGGCTGAAACTCGGCTACCATCTCTACACTCTCGTGCAAGATGGAACACTGGCATTTTATGGCTGGTTAGCGGAGAGGCAACAGCGCCACGAAGACCCGCTCCTTGGACAGGTGTGGTTTCCGCCATTCGACTCTTCCGTCATTTTCGATTGTTATACGCACCAGGCGATGCGGGGACAGGGGCTCTACTATCAAGCCTTGTGTCAGATGCTGCACGACGCGCTCGATCGCTGCCGGGCAGAGCAGGTCTGCATCGGATCGCTGGCCGACAACCTCGCTTCCCGCCATGTCATCGAGAAAATCGGATTTCGTTACATCGGAAGCATGATCAAGAAAGGCCGGCTAGGCATGCTGCGGCGATACACGCTCGCCGTCGATTCTCAGTTTCGCGCCGCCTTGATGTGACCGCCTCGCCGCATCAACAGTGAAGCAGCTTCCCCAAAAATCGGAGTATTTGTTCTGCGGTGCGCGGTTCTGGCACGGAATCGCTCAGTCCCCATGTTCTGTGGATAAGCTTGTGTATAGGTTTCACCCGCCAACCGAAACCGCCTTCATCGAGCGAGTAGTTCTTCAAAGTGCCTATTCTTTAGGCATTGGTAGTGATACTAGGAAGCCCCAACATATGGGCGTTTCCCAAATCGCACAGAGGATTTTACACACCCCAATGTGAAACCGCCTTGACACCTTTGAATCATCGCGGCTGCCCTGACCCATTCATGTTGTATAGAAAGATATATCCACAGCCCTACGGTGTTTTGAGGACAATCGCTCATCTGAACGTCCATAGACAGTGGCTTTCGTCCGGCTTGCGCCCATGAGATCGTTTGCATTCCCGTTCCCGATTCGACTATGACAGTCACCGCTCTTTAATCCTGATACCGGTTTCTTATAGGAGACATTCATGTTCCTTGCGTCCATTCGAGCCAATAACCGGAAATTCGTTCGCGTGCTGGGGTCGCGGCTGGTGGCCGATCTCGACTTTCCCACCCGCGAGAGCGATATGTTGATCACCAATCTGAGCCATCCGAACTCTCTACGCATCACACACGGCGACGCCCTCCTCATTCGGTCCTGTGCGACCAACGGGGTCTGGGGCGCGCGACAGGCCCGGGTGCTGCAGCCCAATCGCTTGCAGCCGCCGGCGTTGTTCTTGAACGAAGAATTGTTGCGGGCCCCGTGGGATATGGATGCGCGGTGGCCCATTTCCCGCGCCGTCGGAACGGTCAAACAATTTGTTCAGGCCTTGATCCCCTCGGCTGTCGCGCCGCATCCGAACATCAACACGCCCATCGCCGTCACGCTCAATTTATCTTTGCCCATTCTTTGGAATCCACCGGTTGCCTCGGCGCCGTCCAGGGCCGGAGGGGGCATTCACACGGCGGGTGTCGGAACGGTGCCGGGAAGCGGGACCGCCACGCCGACAGCCGCCGCCATTCCGGACGCGGCCGAAATTCTGGAAACCGCCTTTGCGGCTCAGCGGCATGTGCTGACGCCCGAGATCCGGGTGGATGCTGAGGGACGTCTTGAGATTCGCGGCCGCGGCACGGGCCCGGCCGGCCCCATTGCGAATTGGTTTTATCTGGCCCCGCACATGATTCGCGCACGATTGCGCCTGGCGGACGGGCGATTCTTGAATCAGCCCGGAGGCGGGGCCTTTCCGTTATCGTCCACCAAAACGCCCTCACAAACTGTGGAGTTTACGGTGGTCCGGCTGGCGGAGGGGGCACTGACCGACTCTTTCGGCTATCGCCTGTTCCATCAGAACCGCGTGTATGTGCGCAGCGCCTCCGGCCAGCTGCTCTGCACCGACCGTCCGGCCAATCCCACGCGGCTGGTCGGGGCTCCGACGATTGATTCGACTCCCGTCGCGCTCCAATTTGAGCGGGTCGCCGGCCAGGGTGAAATCGAAGACGGCGATTTCATCACGATCGTGATTGCCGGCACCAATAGACGCATCAAAGTGAACGCCGACAGTACGGTGGGGTTGACCACCGGCACGGACGCCACCCGGTTTGCGTTCGATCTCACCAAAGAGTGCCATCTCTATAGGAATCCCGCGACCAACGAATTTGCCTCGCTAGCCGAACCGGCCACGTCCTTACCCGCAGGCTTTGCCAAGCTCCGTTCTCTGGGACGCCTGTACATCGGTCCGCGACCGGAAACGGCACCGGTCCGTTCGTTCCGGGCGAGCCCCACCGAGTTCTATACCAGCGCGCTCGCGCAAGGATCGGAATATGCCCATCAAAAAGGGTTTACCTTCCGGAGCATGGAAGGCTATGCCCATCTGCGGATGGATGTGAACACGCATCCGACGAAGCTGTACTGGCAGGACGGAAAAACGCACGGCTTCCTGGCGGCCTCCAAGGCCGACGAGGAGGCGGCGCTCGCCGCCGGGTACCGGTTCAACTGGATCGACGGGCATTTGCTGCCGTCGCGTGAATTAGTCGCGGTCACAACCGTGACGCACACCGCCACGCTCGCTCCGAGAAGCGGGATGCCGACGCTCCGTCCCGGGACCTCCGTCACCCCCGAAGCCGGTATCCCTGGAGTGGCCCCGGGGACGATAGTTCCCGGAGTCACCATGGCGCCGCGGCCCGTGCGCGCCCTGGTCTTGAGCGGCGGCGGCGCCAAAGGGTGTTTCGAAGTGGGGGCCGTGAAATATCTCTGGAGCCAGGGCTGGAGGCCCGACATCATCTGCGGCGTGTCGGTCGGGGCGGTGAACGCGGTGAAGCTGGCGGAAAATGCGGACGATACGGTGGATGAGTTGATCACGCAATGGCGGACTTTCAGCAGTACGCCCAATCGCATCTTTTACCGGAACCTGTATGTGGACTTTATCTCGGCCATGGTCGACCGCCTGGCCGGCAAGGCGGGGGATGCCGGTATCGGCGCCGCGATCGGGTACTTCCTGGGCGGCGGCCTGCCCGGCGCGGTCGCCGGGTTGTTCGCCGGCAAAGAAGCCAGCCAGTTGGATCGCGGACTGGTGCGGCTGATCAACATCACGCTGAATCTGTTCCACAGCCTGCATTGCATGCAGCCTTTGCGTAACCTGCTCGCGACCCAAATCCGTCCGGAACGGCTGGCGGCCAGCGGCGTCCGGTTGCGGCTGGGGATCACCGATGTGCAAAGCGGGCAGTTCTTCACCGTCTCGGGACCCGATGCCGCCCTGGGCCCGGCATTGGCCAATTATGGATTGCTCGAGGCTGAGCCGGATCACGCGTTGGGTGGAAGCTGGCTGACCCATCCCGTCCTGGGAGCGGAGCGGTACGCCATGCGGCTGGACCATGCGGTGTACGCCTCCTCGACCTTGCCGGTGTTTATGGATCCTCTCGTCGTGCAGCTGCAGCGCACCCGCACAGTGGCCGCCGGGGGAAGCTCCATCGCGGTCCTGGAAACGAACCTGGTCGAGGAACTCGCGAATCTCATCGGTCTCCTCCGGCGCTATACCCCCGGCAGCTACGACCTGCTCGAGCCTCACCTGGATGCGATCCTCGCGCGGTTTCCGGAACTCAATTCCACCTACGTCAATGCCCATGAGCGCCATGATGCCGATCAGGACTGTGGCGCCCGCGGGAATACGCGGCTGTTGTTTGACGGCGGATTGCGCGATACCATGCCGATTCGCACCGCGCTCCGCATGGGGGCCACGGAGATCGTCGCCATTACGGGTGATCGCATTCAGCAAGCCACCTTTGCACGGCCCAGCACCGCTTCACTCGATTCCACCTACGCGAAAGGGATCCTGTCGCTGCTCAACGGAAAAATGTTCAACGGGGTCGGGGAGCAGAGTGTGACGCCGTTTACCTATCTCTTGAGCCTGCTCAACATCTGGCTCAACGAGGCGAGCCGGTCCGACATGCTCCTCAGTTGGGCGGGAAACGAACTCGTCGGGTGGATGCGCCGTGCATCAGACAGGATGTCTCCTGAGCAGTCGCGGCAATTTCAGGCCGAGTTCACGACGTACTGGGCCAAGCAAGGCCGAGACGTCTTTGAAGCCCTGGGCGCATCCGGTTTCATGGGCGGCCGGCCGGGATCGTCCCCCTATGGCAATCCGTGGACTTCCCAAGCGGCCAAGATCACCTACATCGCCCCCGACCGCGATTACATCGATGCGTTGGATTTCGACGACGGGACGTCCGTGGATGACGGCATCCGGCTGGGGTACGAAGCGGCGAGAAACGCCGTGACCATTTCCAATCCGCGGATTTAGGGCGCCAACCGGTGGAACGCATTCATGCCACGGTTATTCATGGGGCTCGATGTGGGATGAGGCTTCCAGCCGTGTGTCGAAGCCTCCTCGACGGACTGGGGAACTCCCTGGTATGCAATGATTCATAGACGCGGTAGAGTACGCCTACTTGAGGACTGCAATAACCCGTTGCGAAAGCACAATGGAAACGTTGTGAAAGCGCAGGGGAAGTGTTGCAGGATCTGAGGTGGAAAGGCTCGACTCCGAAAGGTGCCGGGCCTTTTTTCTTGCCCGCAGCTTGTGGTGCGGGCAGGGATCCTGCCGTTCTCTCGTGCTGTCTTGCATCTGCCCTTTACCTGATCCTATTCGTGTGCATTACTCTGTGGGGCACTTTCGACAGACCGGGACAAGCTCATATCCGACAGATTGGCCGATAGGTGCGGCCTCCACTGCCATTTGGTCACCATTACGATCTATGATCCACCGAGAGGAAACGGAGGAACGTAGGGTTTCCGCTCCAGCATATCCTTCCGGTTCAGAAGGCGTCGCGAGCATGGCTGCTATGAAAGCCGCCAAGGTGGAGGTGTTGTGTCGGACATGCCAGAGCACCTGCCGCCGTTCAGCGCGTCGCCGATGGTGGGATCAGGTGTTAAGTTGGTTGGGATGGTATCCCTGGCGTTGCGGCCGGTGCTATGGCCGCTTCTATATCCGCCGCAGATAGGACTCTCCGTCGATCCGCCCGCTCCCGGCCAGCTAGAGCACGCCAAGTCCCAACACTAATCGTATCGCTCCCAACACCATCGCGACGAGGCAGCAGACGAGGCCGGCAACGGTCATAGATTTCTTATCTGCGGGCGACTGGCTGAGGGCGGCGCCGGACACGGCGGCGCCGATGCCGGCGAAAGGAATGATGAGCCAGTTGAGTGCCCCGAATAGCGGCAGAATCGCAACGAGCATTCCGAGCAAGGCTAGAATTTCCCATGTAAGGCTGACGATGTGCATGGTTTCCTACGCTACGTTGAAGCGGCTGAGGCGTCGCACAGCAGTATCTAACCATGGAAAAATCTTAGGCGCTCACTAGTAAGGGCCCTGGTTGTGCTGTTTCTCGTGAAGGCTGCTCCAGGATGGCGATCAGCCGTCGTCCCTCATGGGTAAAGGAGTGCTTCAGATCCCGATGTCTTCATACTAGCCGCCATGCGCAAGATAGGTGCTATGCAGGACTTCGTTGAACGACCTTGGCGATGGCATCCGGCATGCGGGTTTGCGGCCAGGCTTGAAGCGGTACGCTGGCGCTCCATTCGTCTGCAATGGCTTGTTTCAGGTCCTGAGGTGCGGCAGCGAGCATACTGAGAAACGAGGTGTGCGGCCGGTCCTCGCGGTAATCCGGTTGCCGCTTGGGTTGCTTCAGGTAGCGGGCGATAAGACCGGCCTGCAGCCCGTATAGGAGAGTGCCGTGAAAGAGGAGCGCGCTCCGTTTGCGTCGCTGGGCATTCCCTGAAATCTTCCGTTCGTCGATGGCGAGGTCGCTGATCCCGCGGAACACGACGGACGGGTGCCACCGATGGAGCGCTCGGGCGATGCGCTCCAGGATATAGCGATTGGTGGAGCGAATGCTGAAGAGATCGGGGTGCCAGGTGAGCGGAAGCACAAGGGCATAGGACAGGCAGCCGGGTCCCTGCAGCACGGTCCCTCCGCCGCTCGCCCGCCGGAGCATCGGGATGCCCTCTTGCCGGCACAGGGACACATGGACGTCGTCGGCGAGGCTGCCGGCCAGGCCCAGTACGATGAAGGGGCGATCGCTCTCCCAGAACCGCAGCACCGGAGCGCCGCCCTGTTCGTCGAGATGATCGAGCAGCGCTTCGTCGAGCGCAAGATTTTCGACCGGGGAGGGAAGGGTCAGATCCAGGAGCCGGAAGGAAGGCACGGCGCTATCGTTTGGGCGCATAGATGTGGGTGGCTTGTCCGCTGAACGTTTCAGCCGCTTCCATGATCGTCTCGCTCAGCGTGGGATGTGGATGGATCGTGGCCGCCAGGTCTTCCGCAACCGCGCCCATTTCGATGGCCAGCACCCCTTCGGAGATGAGTTCGCCGGCGCCCACGCCGCAGATGCCGACCCCGAGCACCCGGCCGGACTCCGGCTCGCACAACAATTTCGTCACCCCGTCATTGCGGCCCAACGTGGCGGCACGGCCGGAAGCAGACCAGGGAAATCGGGCAATGACCACTTCACGCCCCGCCGCCTTGGCGGCTTCTTCAGTCAGGCCGCACCAGGCGATTTCAGGGTCCGTAAAGATGACCGCGGGAACGGTGGCCTCGAATGCGGCGGGCTGACCGGCGATGACGGCAGCGGCCACCCGTCCCTCGTGGCTGGCCTTATGGGCGAGCATGGGCTCGCCCGCGACGTCGCCGATGGCAAAAATCGTCGGCTCGGCCGTGCGCCTCTGCGCGTCCGCCTGCACGAAACCGTGAGGAGAGATCCGGACCCGCGTGTGTTCGAGTCCCAGGTGCTCGCTGTTGGGCCTGCGTCCGACGGCGACCAGGACACGATCATAGAGCTCCGTGGCCGTTCCCTCGGGGCCTGTCAACGTGACCGCAATCCCGTTCTCGCGCGGCTCGAGCCGCGCGACCCGCGTGTTCACTCGTACGGCCGTGAAACGGCGCTGCACCCGCTGCTGCAGCGGCCGAACCAAATCCTCATCGGCGCCGGTGAGCAGGCGGGGCAGGGCTTCGACGATCGTCACCCCGGTGCCGAGCGCCTCGTAGACGATCCCCAGTTCGAGGCCGATGTATCCGCCGCCGACGATCAGCAGCCGTTGCGGAATGTCCGGAAGAGCGAGCGCGCCGGTTGAATCCATCACGCGGGCGTCATCGAGGCGCAGCGAATCCGGCATGACCGGCCGCGATCCGGTGGCCAGAATCGCATGTGTGAACGACACTTCGCCCGGCACTCCCATGCCGGACAGCGCCAGCGTCGTGGCGTTCTTGAAGGTGGCCCGCGCGTGGAGCACCTCGATTTTGCGGCTGCGCGCCAGGCTCTGCACGCCCTGTGCAAGCTTGCCCACCACGGTGTCCGTGCGGCGGCGCAAGCCCTCCAGGTCGAGGCGCGGCGGTTCGAAATGAATGCCCCATGACTTCGCGTCTGCTGCGTCGGTGATGAGGCGGGCGGCATGCAGCAGCGCTTTCGACGGGATGCATCCGCGCAAGAGGCAGACGCCCCCGAGCCGCGCGTCCTCCTCGATCAAGGCGGTGCGCAACCCGAGATCGGCGGCATGAAAGGCGGCCGCGTAGCCGCCGGGCCCCCCGCCGATCACGACCAGGTCGTAGGCTGTTTCAGCCATCTGACGCGATTCCCGTTCCGGAATGCCGGATGTCACAGTCCCCAAAACATGGCCTGAAAATCATCAAGGACCCTTACAATCTCGTTGAGAAAGCGCGCCCCTTCCGCCCCGTCGATCAACCGGTGATCATAGGCCAGGCACAAGGGCAGCATCGTACGTGCCACCCAGTCGCCGTCACGGTATACCGGCGCAATCCGGCTTCGTCCCACACCCAGAATGCCGACTTCGGGCGGATTGATAATGGGGGTAAAGGGACCTGCGCCGATCCCACCCATGTTGCTGATCGTAAAAGTCGCCCCGCGCAACTCTTCCAACTTCACCTGACGGTTGCGGGTGCGTTCGGCCACGTCGGCCAGCTCCAGGGAGATTTCAAACAGATCTTTCATGTCGACGCGGTGAATCACGGGAACGATCAACCCCGCCGGTGTGTCGACCGCGACGCCGATGTTGTAATAGTGCTTGTAGATCACTTCCCCGTTGGTGAGGTCGATCGTCGCGTTCAGCCGGGGATAGAGCTTGAGGGCATGTGTGGCCGCCTTCATCAACAGGCTCGTCAGGGTCAGTGTGGCGCCCTTTTCTTTGAACTTGGGCGCGTACCGTTTCTGCAGAGCGATCAAATCCGTGACGTCGGCGTCTTGAAACTGATGGACGTGAGGAATGGTGCTCCAAGCCTGAGTCATGTTCGCCGCGATTTTTCGTCTGAGCGACGGAAGAGCTTCGCGTCGTTCCGTGCCGTACATCGTGGTAAACGAGCTGCCGCCCGTCCCGCCGGCGCCGGCGGGCTCCGATTCAAGCCGCCGCGTGCGCTCGCGCACATATCCTTTGACGTCTTCGGCCGTGATGCGCGCCCCGGCTTCCGAGCCTTTCACTTGGCGAAGATCGACTCCCAATTCGCGCGCGAGCCGGCGCACCGAGGGAGCCGCCGGGATTGCGGCGCCGTCGGACGTCGGGGTGACCGCATCATCGGATGGGTGCGCTGACGCCGAGCGCTCCGGTGCGGACGGCGGCCGGGAAGGGGGCGGTGGCGCCGGATGCTCTTCGCGTTGCCGCACATCTTGGGCCTGTGCGGCTTCCACCGCGGGAGGTGGCTGAGGGGACGGTGCGCTCGCCGCCTCAGAAGACTTCGAGGCCGCGTTCGCCTGAGCTGGCTCTGCGCCCGTCAGCTCCACAAGGGCCTGGCCGACTTGGAGGTGATCGCCCAGGCGAACGAGCAACTTGGCCACCCGGCCGGCAGCCGGGGAGGGCACCGGGACGGTGGCTTTGTCGGTCTCCAGTTCGAGCAGCGGCTGTCCCTCGGTGATCTGATCGCCCTCGTTCACGAGGACCTGCACGACATCGCCGCCTTCGACTCCATCAGCGAGAAACGGTAGTTCGACTCGCATAACTCAAGTTATCCTTTAATGTAGCAACAGGTGCTGTTCAGCGGCGCCAGGGGGCATCCTCGTCCGGCTGAATCCCTAAATCGCGTACGGCTTGGGCGACGGTGCCCGCTTCAACTGTGCCCCGCTGTTGATGGAGGGCATAGAGCGTCGCCACGACGATATGTCGGGCATCGGTTTCAAAAAAGCTGCGCAGGGCTTTACGCGTGTCGCTCCGGCCGAAGCCATCGGTGCCGAGGGGGAGCAGACCGCCGGGGATCCAGGGAGCGATTTGTTCGCTGACCAGCCGCACATAATCGCTGACGGCAATGAAAGGCCCCTCTAACCCGCGCACTGTCTTGTGGAGATAACTTTCGCGCGGCCGGGCTTCGGGGTGCCACCTGTTCCACCGGTCGGCTTCCAGGGCGCGGACGCGCAAGGTCTTATAACTCGTCACGCTCCACACGTCGGCGGCCACATCGTACTGCTGCAGTAACATCTCCTGGGCACGCAGGGCCTCATTCACCAAAGGGCCGCTGCCGAGAATGTGGGCGCGATGGCGGCCCTTCCCGGGCGCCGGGCGCAGCTTGTACATGCCCTCGCGGATTCCTTCTTCCGCGTGAGGCGGCATCGGCGGCATCGGATAGGTTTCGTTATAGAGCGTGATGTAATACAGGAGCGGCTCCTGGTCGTGATACATGCGCTTCAACCCGTCTTGCAAAATGACGGCGAGTTCGAACATGAAGGCCGGGTCGTAGGCCGCCAGAGTCGGAAACGAACTGGCCATCAAATGACTGTGCCCGTCCTGGTGCTGGAGCCCTTCGCCCTCCAGCGTGGTGCGTCCCGCCGTCGCTCCCAGAAGGAAACCACGGGCGCGCATGTCCGAGGCGGCCCACATCAAATCGCCGACCCGTTGAAATCCGAACATGGAGTAATAGATGAAGAACGGAATGGTGTTGAGGGCATGCGTCGCATAGGCGGTGCCGGCAGCGATCGACGAACACATCGCGCCCGCTTCGGTGATGCCTTCCTCCAGGATCTGTCCCTGTCTGGCTTCGAAGTAATAGAGCAGCGAGCTTTTATCGACCGGTTCGTACAGCTGGCCGATATGCGAATAGATGCCGTATTGGCGGAAGAGCGCCTCCAACCCGAACGTGCGCGCTTCGTCCGGAATGATCGGGACGATGTACCGGCCGAATTCCTTAAGGGCGAGCAGGCGGCTCAGCATGCGGGCAAAGCCCATGGTGGTCGAAACGGCGCGGTCCCCCGATCCGTCAATGAACTCCTTGAATTGTTCGAGCCCCGGCGTCTGCATACGTTCAACTGCGACGCGCCGTTTCGGCAGAGGACCGCCCATGGCCTTGAGTCGATCGGCCAGATAGGCGGCTTCAGGGCTTCCGGCCGGCGGCCGGTAGAACGGCGTCGAGCCGAGTTCCTCATCCGGGACCGGCACGCCGAACCGGGTGCGAAACTCACGCAGTTCCTGCTCGTTCATCTTTTTCTGCTGGTGGGTGATGTTGCGCCCTTCACCGGCTTCGCCCAATCCGTAGCCTTTGATGGTTTTGGCCAGAATGACGGTGGGTTGACCTCTGTGCTCGACGGCCGCCTTGTATGCGGCATACAGTTTCCGCGGATCGTGACCGCCGCGCAGCATCTTGTGGATCTGCTCGTCCGAGTACGTGTCCACCATCTTGAGCAGCCGGGGATCGGCGCCGAAAAAATGTTTGCGGGCAAAGGCGCCTCCTTCGACCGTGTACTTCTGATACCAGCCGTCGACGACTTCGCCCATACGTTTGACGAGCAAGCCTTCGTCGTCCCGGGCCAGCAAGGGATCCCAATCGCCGCCCCAGATGACTTTGATGACATGCCACCCGGCCCCGCGGAAGATCGCTTCCAGTTCCTGGATGATTTTTCCGTTGCCGCGCACCGGTCCATCAAGCCGCTGGAGATTGCAGTTGACGACCCAGATCAGGTTATCCAGCCGCTCGCGCGACGCCAAGGTCAGGGCGCCCAGGCTTTCCGGCTCATCGGTTTCCCCGTCGCCGACAAAGGCCCAGACGTGCTGCCGGCTGGTGTCCTTAAGCTCCCGGTCCTGCAGATACCGGTTGAAGCGGGCCTGATAGATCGACATGATCGGACCCAGTCCCATTGACACCGTAGGAAATTCCCAGTAGTCCGGCATCAGCCAGGGGTGGGGATAGGACGAGAGGCCCTGCCCTTCGCTGAGTTCGGCTCTGAAGTTGTGCAAGGCCTCCGCAGGGAGGCGTCCCTCGACATAGCCGCGGGCATAAATGCCGGGCGCGGCATGCCCTTGGAAATAGACCAGGTCGCCGGGATGGTCGCCGTCTTTGCCATGGAAGAAATGATTGAAGCCGACTTCGTACAAGGTGGCTGCGGACGCATAGGTTGAAATATGCCCCCCGATGCCCGGCTTGTTCTTGTTCGCTTTGACGACCATCGCCAGCGCGTTCCATCGAATGAGACTTCGAATGCGCCGCTCGATGTCGAGATTGCCGGGATAGGGCGGTTCCTGAGCGGGAGCGATCGTATTGATGTACGGCGTGTTGACCGGGGTGGAGACCTGAGCCCCCTGCTTGCCGAGCCGATCACGGAGACGGTCGAAGAGGTAACTGGCGCGGTCGGCGCCTTTCACCTGCAGCACATAGTCGAGCGACTCCAGCCATTCGCGGGTTTCTTGTGGATCGGTATCGGTCTGTGCCGGAGGGGTGAGAGGTTCGTCGCTCATGAGTTCCTTTCGGTTCCATCGCGTCGGGCCGTGTATGAGGGTAGACCTCCTGCTCATCTTACCCAGAGTGCCCTCCAGAGAGCAAAACTGCGGAACCGAAATCGGACCTTGACGGTGGCGACGCGTGCGAGGCGGGAAAGGAATTCCCAGTCTGAAAGAACGGGACCCGTGGGGTGCCGTGGAGGGGTGAGCGGTTACAGATGCTGTTTGAGACGTTTCCGAAACAGATAGAGCCGGTCTTCAATGGCATCGATCAGCCCGTGCAATTGCCTGTGGTGGAGCCCCAGACGCTTCAGCAGCGGGTCGTTGAACACGCCGATCACCAAACCGGACAGCGTCAGCATGAGGCCTACGGCTGCGGTCGCGATGATCACTTCCCACAGAGTGGGTTTCGGCGGAAAGAGCGAATAAAACGCGGAGCCCAGGCCGGACCCGAAGATGAACGAGGAGGCGGCTTTGTCATGGGCCCGTTTCTGTGCAATCCGTTCTCCCATGCCGGCCACGCCCAGCGAGTGATCTCCGAACATCCACCAGCCGAGGCCGATCGCCAGGAGGGACCCCGCCGTATCGGAGACCAGCGCACGGCTGGACCCGTAGGATTCGATGAGGCGGCTAATTTCCACGAACGTCATGTCCAACTGGCGTGCACATTCAGGCGAGCCCAACAGAGGAGCGACACGCGGGTCCATTTCCAGGATGTCCATGAACTCATGGTGGGAGCCGACAATCTCATTCTTGACCATCCGTTCGACATCTTTTTGATACAGGCTCTTCAAGCCCGACGGCACCACCGACAGCATTCCGGCGGCCGATCCCCATCCCAGTCTCTCCATCGACTCGCCCAGCTTTTTAACGAAAAGATAAGGAATCGACCACAAGCTGTTGACGGGGTAGCAGAGGAGGTTGGTGAGCAGGGATCGCTTGTGAAGGGCGAAGGTGTCATGCACTGAAAAATGGCGCCCGACAAAGGCGTCGACGCGGCTGCGCCGCTCGTCAATGTACCGATCGATGCAGTCTTCCATCCCGGCAAGAGCCAGCACGGCGGAGGGTTCGGAGGTGCCAGGGTTCATGGAGCCCCACTATAGGCAAATGCGGGCTGGGCTCAAGGAAATTCTCTTGTTCGTCGAATCGGTGAAGCGGTGTGCTCCGCATGGAAAGGACAATGGTCTGCCGGATCCCGGGCACCCAATGCGGCGGGCAGAGAGGAGGAGCCGGACTGTGTGTAGGCGTGCGCACCGGCCTTGGCTCGCAAGGATGCCCACGCCGGGGACTGATGTACGGAGATTACCCGGCTCTATGCGGTCCCGGGCGCAGCAGGTCGCTTCAGTGCAGTGCGATGAGAGGAGCGCTGGTCGATAAATATGGTGCGGCGGGCATGATCGGCCGATTGTCTGGCTTGAAAGGTTTTCAACACCGCCGTCAGATCCATCCACCAGATGGAATCCTGTTGCCGCGCGGCCTCGGCTTGCTGCCGGTTCGTGACACCGAACCGCAGGGCAGAACCGCGATAGCGCGCTTCCACGTTCGCCGGCCGGATGGCTCCGCTGAGCGTGAGGAGCTGGAGCGCTTTGGTCTTTTGTTCCACGCGGGCCCGCTTGAGTGAACGTGTCATGATGTGTCCTCCCGTTCCCTTCGTCAGGGTAATGAGATCCCGTATCCGGATCTATTCCCCAAAGGTGTTACGCATGTCGTCCGGCCGCTAGGGTTTCGCCTAGTACCTCAACGATGGAAACATTGTCCCGTCTCTTTCCCGATCTCTTTCACTGCGGCGCATCGGAAGATCGAGGGCACCATGACTTACGCCTGAACCGACCATGAAGACCGTCCATTCCATGACTTGTTTTGTTTCGCTGAACGAAGGCGAGCACAACGACGACCTAAAGGTTCTTCGGCATGCCACCTGCATAAACGCTGTATCCGCTCACCGAGTAGAGGAGGGTCGCGGCATGGCCGGTCAGCCAGCTCTCGAGGCCTTTGCGACATGGAAACGATTACTCTCGAATCGCAACGTGGCCTGGCTCTGGACCGGCCAGGCGATCTCGCAGGTGGGTGACGGTCTTTCGAGGATGGCCTTGTTGTGGTTTGTGTATGATCTGACCGGGTCGGCGCTCAAAATGACGACGATCGGCATCATCCAAACCATTCCGCCCCTTCTCTTCGGTCCGTTTGCCGGTGTGCTGCTGGATCGTGTCTCGAAACGATCGGCGATGATCGTGATTGATACGGTCAGGGCGGGTCTGCTGGTGCTTATCCCGACCCTGTATTGGATGGGCTGGTTGACCCTCTCTTGGCTCTACGTGCTCGTGTTCGCCACCGCGATGTTTTCCATGGCGTTTGGTCCCGCGCTGAAGGCGATGGAGCCGTTGCTGGTGCAGGGTGATCAACTGACGCAGATCAATGCGCTCGATCAAAGCACGATGACGGTCGGGCAGCTGTTGGGCCCCGCGATCAGCGGTATGCTGATCCCGTTCATCGGGGCTCCGAACGTACTGTATGTGAACGCCGGCACATTTCTCGTCTCGGCGCTCTCCAAAATTCCCCTGAAGGTGAAGGAGGCGCCCCGATCCGACGGCCGGTCGACGCCGCTGCAAGCGGCGCTTCGCGATTTGAAAGAGGGCATCCGCTTCGTGCTGGTGGAACAGCGGCTCTTGGTCTTATTGATGGGGGTCGCCTCCTGTTTCACCGTCGGATCCACAGCGATGGTGTATCTACTGCCAGCTGTGGCAAAAGATTATTTGCATGCCAATGCCACCGAACTGGGGTGGCTCTGGGCGTCATTGAGTCTCGGATTGTTGGCCATGACGCTCTGGATCATCGGGGCGCCCGACGCACAGTTATGCCGGCGTCTTTGGATGATCGCCGGAGCGGCCGCGGTCGGAGGGCTGGCCACGTTCGGGTTGCTCCTGACGACCGGGTTTGCCGTTGCGGCCTTGCTCATCGCTCTGATCGGGGCCAGTTCGGGGTTGATCAATCCGTTTGTGTCCGCATCCATCCAGGAGCGAACGCCGAAAGAGATGTTGGCGCGTGTCTTCAGCGTACTCAATACCGGCACGCTGGTCGCCGCAATGGCGGGTATGACCGCGGGCGGCTGGATTACCGATCAGATGGGGCCGGCGGTCAGTCTGAGCGCGATGGCCGCAGTGAATACCGCGGCCGCGGTCTTGACCGTGATGTTGATTCCCTGGTGTCATCGCTTACGATCGGACGAAGACGGGCGCAAACCCGGTGACCGCAAGAATCTGAAAGCAGCGGCCTGACCGGGAGCGACCGCGCGCCATGGGCCGAGTTGACCGGAATCCGCCCTGATTGTCTGCGGGCCTCCCTTGTGCCGCTTCTTCAGCCCGGCATAGAATCCGCGGGACGCACGCGTACATCCTTACTCTTCGACACCTGCGAGGGAGCATGATAGCCGGACGGCCCGATCTCTGGCTCATTCTTCTATGAGTGCTTCAGCCGGCGCTCTCCGAGTTCGGCCGGAATCCGGCCGGACTTTGTGTGGCCTCCCTTGTGCCGCTTCTTCAGCTGGGCATAGAATCCGCGGGACGCACGCGTACATCCTTACTCTTCGATACCTGCGAGGAACATGATCGGCGGATGGCCCCATCTCTGGCTCATTCTTCTATGGGTGCTTCAGCCGGCGCTCTGCGGCGCCGATGAGGCCCGACCTGCCGATCGCGTCATTACCATCTATCCTGTCACCACGGGCAGGGCTCAGAGTTCGGATCAGCCGCTTTCACGCATTGCCGTGTTGAGCGCACAGACCGGCCCGGCGATCGACGCGGCCGTTGCCGCCGCCAAAGACGTCTTCCGGCGAGGCGGCATGATGGTGCTCGATCGGACCTTGGCGCCGGAGGGTGGCGAACCCCAAGGGCCTGAGTCGCTCGACCGCGCCAACGCCGATGCGGGCTTCCTGGCCATCGGCAAACGGGCCGGCGTCGATCATGTCATGCTGGTGGAGGTCACCGATACGCTGGTCGTGGACGATCGGGCGCGGGAAGGCACGGTGTACTTACACGACGAACGGGTGTCGGTGAGAGGCTTGAGTGTGAACCGAGGCATGGTCGTACTAGAGGGAACCGCGCGCTGGTCGCAGCCGGTCGAACGGGCCGGCCGGCACATCCGGGAATTAACGACCTATGCCCTCGCCAGAGCCATTTGTGCGCCGGACAAGTGGGTGGAAGCATCGGCGGCGAATGACGGACGGGGCCGATGCCGCCCGTAGACGGCCTATCGGGGGAAGCACTGCTCTGCTAGAATGCCCCCTCGCTTCAACCGATGAGATGCATGACGATGATTCCGCACAGGGTCTTTCAGCGACTGGTTCTTGGCGGGTGTCTTCTGGCGGGACTCGGAGTGGCTGCGGGAGCTTTCGGCGCCCATATGCTGAGGAGCGTGCTCGCACCGCCGATGCTGGCGGTGTACGACACGGCGACCCGGTATCAGCTGTACCATGCTTTCGGGATGGTGCTGGCCGGATTTGCCGCGCGGCTCTGCAATGATGCGCGTTGTGCGCTCGCCGGTTGGATGTTCGCCGCCGGGATTCTGTTGTTTTGCGGAAGCCTGTATGCCGTCTCTCTCATGGACCTTCGATGGCTGGGAGCTCTCACACCGCTGGGCGGCGTGGCATTCATGATCGGCTGGGGGCTCCTCGGATGGAGAGTCTGGAAATCCGCATGACCACGCGTTGACCGGTGAATGGGGTAGGTTTGGAATAGGACCCAGGCTCCGATGGGTCCTTCGCGACGGTCTCAGGGTTGGCAATTCGCCGTGCGTTTCCCCGTAACGGACCCCCAGCCTCCAAGGCTGTTTACGAACGAGCCTTCGATCCTGCCATCCTTGACAAAGAGCAGACTGTCTTCCTGCATGCGACCGGCCATCTCCCAGCGCAAGTAGATGCTGTCGCCCAAGACGACGATCTCGGCCGGTGTCGCGGTGCCTGGCTTCTCCTGACCGGGCGGGGCAAAGATCATGCTGGTCTTCTGCTCCTGATGGTTCTGGTGATTGTGGATCACCCACTGCCAGGTGCCGCAGAGCCGCGCGCGGCCCCGCGCGTTGCGCACGCCATCTTTCCAGCCCTGCAAATTCCACCAGAGGACGTTGGATCGCTCTGACGCTTCTGATGCGAGCCGGTGCGCCGCCAAGGCGAGAGCTGTCCGTTGGGGATCGCTGGACGGAGACGATTCTTCTATGGCCGCCGATCGCGCCAGGGCCAGGAGGTCGGGAAGCGCGGTCCACGGGCCGTTCGCCGTCAGCCATGCTTCGCGCGCGGCTGAAGGCCGCTCGATGGCGGAGAGAGCGGTCGGCGCTGACGATTCAGTGATCCGGATAATGGTGTCGGCCCACTGCCAAGCGGCGAGGGCCGCCATGAGTTTCTGCGCCGATGCGGACAACTCGGCCACATTGAGTTCCGTGGCCATCTTGGCGGGAATGCCTTTAGCGGTCACTGTGGCGGCGGCATCACGCAATCCGAGCGCGGGACCGACGGTGCTGCCGAAGAGGGTCATAGCTCCGGGGTTGGAATCCACCGCCGCCAAGGGCGACGGTTGGTTCTTGATGACGTCGAGAGGGGGAAATGGCGGAGGGGACGCGGCCCACGCGAACGACGACCATGCGACCAGGAGAACTGTCAGTAGGCGAATGCCAATCATGCGGGGATTATAACAAAGATGATCCAATGGTAGTTACGTGATGTTGGTGTTGATGTATCGAGAGAGATCAGCTGGCACGCCGCCGATGCGGGGCACCACGTCAGGTTCCTTGAAAACAGGTTTTCAGGAAGGCGGCCGTACGCTCCCACGCCAGGGCGGTGGCGTCCGGACGGTAGGCGTCCGGCTTCATTTCATTCGTGAAGGCGTGCGGCGCATCGGGATAGGCATGCATCTCCAGCTTCTTTCCGTATTCGGCGGCGGCGGCCCGCAACTGTGAGACATCGTCGGCGGTCGCCGTGTCGCGCTCGGCCTGATGGTACAACACGGGAGAAAAGAGCTCCTTCATCAACTCGCGCGGCTGGACCATTTGACCGTAATACGAGACGGCCGCCCTGAGCCGCTTGCGCCGGCAGGCGAACCGGAGCGCATGGGTGCCGCCCATTCCATATCCGACGACGCCATGAATATTCCGTTTGGCAAAATCCCGGGTGTTCAAATATTCGCAACAGGAGTTGATGTCGGTCATGACCGTCGACTCGTTCAGGCGCCCGAACAATGCCGCGGCGACGTCATCGTTCGCGGTCACCATGCCGCCCAACCGCCCGTAGATGTTTGGAATGATGACGACGTACCCTTCACAGGCCAGCCGGGCGCCGAGGTCTTTCATTTGTCCGGTCAGGCCCCACCAATCATGCAGGAGCACGATTCCCGGATAGACTCCTTGAACCTGGGGCCAGAACAAGAGGCTGTCGATCTGATGTTCCTTCGGCATGCGAGTTTTGAAATAGGGGTCCACCATTTGATCCGAGTGGGTCGGGATGGGGACGCCGCTGGGAAAACGCGCGGTACCCGTGCCGACCTGATCCATGGTGAAGGGAGCGGTATGCGTCGTCGTCATGATCCTCTGCCTTTCGAAGAAACGCCGGAAGTGATGGACGAAGGCGGTACTATAGTGAGGCGTTTCCGCCAATGTCAACGGACTGCGGCCTCATTGACCGTCGTCCCGTTCCCCTCTAGAGTGAGTGCATGAAGGGGAATTGATGGACACTCGCGCGATCGGAATCGGGCTCATCGGTGTGGGACGTCACGGCATCCGCTACGCCCGTCATATCGTCCAAGACCTTCCCGCCGCGGTGCTCGTGGCGGTGTGCCGGCGGCATCCCGAGCAGGGGCTCAACGTGCCCGGCTGTGATGCGGTCAAGGTGTATGGAGAAGCGGGGGCGCTGATCGGGGATCCGGCGGTCGATGTGGTGGTGATCGTCACGCCTCCCGTATCGTCCCGCGACCTCTGTCTTCAGGCGGTCCGGGCCGGTAAGCCGGTCTTGATCGAAAAGCCGCTGGCAACCACGGCGGATGACGCACGTGCCATGGTCGCCGCCGCCGCCGGCGCGCGCATCCCGCTCATGACGGGACAGACGCTGCGATTCGATGCCACGATTCAAGCCCTCAAGGCCAAACGTTCCATGATCGGCAGGCTGCAGCAGGTGCTCTTGAACAGCCGGATCGAGACGAAGGGCAGTGAACCGTTTCATGCCGATGGCTACGGCAAACGGGGAGCACTGCTTGAAGTCGGAGTGCATCTGCTGGACTTGGTGCGATTTTTGACGGACGACGAGGTACGGGAGGTCCGATGCACCATGAATCCGGTGCCCCCGGCTGCTCCCGATCGCACGGCCTCCGTCCGGCTGGTGACCGCGCAAGGCACGGACGGCCGGATTGAGGTGGCCCGCGCCGAAGCACCCCGCGTGGGAGCCGCCGTGTTGATCGGATCGGAAGGCCGCCTCGCGGCCGATTGGATTCAGCAACGGCTGGAGTGGACCGGCCTGGACCGACGGACAGAAGCGTGGCCGCTGTCTCCATGCCCCACCGTGCTGGCCACCTTGCAAGCTTTCGTGGAGGCTGTTCGGCGCAACCAATCCATGCCGATCACCGGCGAAGACGGCTTCCGGGCCGTTGAAATCGCCGAGGCCTGCTATCGCTCGGCCGCCTCTCACGGTACCCGCGTGGCCCTGCCGCTGTCCCTGGGATGACGAAGGATCGATCCGGCCAATCAAACAGGGATCGCATGGCCACGGCCGAGGCTATGAAGCGTCGGCCACGATATGCGTGTCGGTTTCCTCTACGCCGTCCACAGAGTGGATCTTCGTGATGACCACGTCCGACAGGGCCCGCTCGTCCTGCACGCTGATAAACACGATGATGTCCGGACGTCCGAAGCAGGAGTGGGCTTGTTCCACGCCGGGAATTTTCTTCAGCGACTGGACCACATCTTTGGTCTTCCCGGCTTTCACCTTGATCAAAATGTACGCTCGCGTGGCCATGCTTCCTCCTTGTGCTCGCCCGTGTCTACGGCTGGACATTCGCGCCCGGCATCGTCTGCCGGTGTGACGCAAAGACCTCTTGAAAGCTTAATCCTTGTTTGTCAAACGCGCTCCGCGCCTCGCGGACCAGCTCCATGAACCGGTGAAAATCGTTCGTGGAAAGGTTGAACCGGCGCCACCCCGGCGCAAGCTCCTCGAGCTCCTCGGCCGGTGCGCGTCCCTCCGCCTCGGCCAAGGCCTCTAGCACCGGAGCCGTCCATCCGGTCGACGGCAGCTGGGCCAGCAGTCCGGCGGCCTGCCCGCCGTACTTCGCGGCCAGGGCTCTGGCGGCAAAGTCCTGTATGAACCGGTCTTCGCTCTTGGTCAATGCGGATTGAAACTGGATGACGGCCTTGATCACCTGATTGGCCGCAGGCGTGTTTTCCGGCGGCAGCACCCGGGCTTGTTCCAGCGTCGCGAGCACCGCCATGGCCGACCCGACGTGCGGTTTGGGGGGCCCGCCGCTGCGAGGAGGTTGGCCGGGTACTGGCGCGTTCTCTGCGGAGGCGACGGCCATGGCTCCTGACATCAGTATGAGGATCCACGCCATCACAAGGGCACGATGCGGGAGACGAATCGGCCGGCTGAAAGAAAGCCGAGGGAGATGACCACTTTTCTTGTGTAGCGGGGACCGGAAAGGCATGCGGCGATTATACAGAGTCGCTCGGGGGACCGCTATACGCCCCGCGCGTCCGGCAGAAAGAGCTCTATTGAAACCACTGCGGAAACCTTCCTATAATCGCCCGGGTTTTTCTCCTCATTGAAAGGCTCTTGCATTTCATGCTCGCCAAGGTCACCAGCGCGGCGCTGGTCGGTCTCGATGCCCATCTGGTCGACGTCGAAGTCGATATTTCCGGCGGACTTCCCCAGTTCTCGGTGGTGGGATTGCCGGATGCCACCGTCAAAGAAAGCCGCGACCGCGTGCGTTCCGCCCTGAAGAATACCGGGTTTCATTTTCCCGCTAAACGCATCACCGTGAATCTGGCGCCGGCCGGCATCAAAAAAGAAGGCTCGGGACTCGATCTCGCCATTGCGATCGGCATTCTGGTCGCCGAAGAAGTCATCCCGCAAGCCATGCTCGAGCATCGGGTCATCCTGGGCGAACTGTCGCTCGACGGCCGGGTGAAGCCGATCATGGGCGGACTTTCGTTCGGGATTGCCTGCCGGAAAGGCTATGAATTGCTGCTGCCCGCTGAAAACGGCCCGGAAGCGGCGCTGGTGGAAGGGGTCTTCGCCTATCCGATCCATACGTTGCCGGAGGCGGTGGAGTTTCTGAAAGGCACTCAGTTCGTGGCGCCCAGTCCATCCAACCGCCGCGGCCTGGAAGCCGCGAGACCGGCGGAAGAAGAAGATTATGCCGACGTGCGCGGACAAGATCATGCCAAGCGCGCTCTCGAAGTGGCGGCCGCCGGCGGCCATAACATTCTCATGGTGGGACCGCCCGGATCCGGGAAAACCATGTTGGCCCGTCGCATTCCATCGATCCTGCCGGCGCTCGAATTAGACGAAGCGATTGAAACGACTCGCATCCACAGCGTCGCCGGACAGCTCTCGCCCGAGCGGCCGTTGCTCAGCATGCGCCCGTTTCGCGCGCCGCACCATAGTATTTCCGACGCAGGTCTGGTCGGCGGGGGCGTCGTGCCGAAACCCGGAGAAGTGTCCCTGGCGCACAACGGCGTCTTGTTCCTTGACGAGTCGCCCGAGTTCAAACGGCCGGTGCTCGAAGGATTGCGGCAGCCCTTGGAGGACGGCCATGTCACTTTGACGCGGGCGAGCGGCTCCCTCCGGTATCCCGCCCGGTTCATGCTGGTGGCCGCCATGAATCCCTGTCCCTGCGGCTATTATGGGGACCGCGCCCGCACCTGTGTCTGCAGTGTGATGCAGATCCGGCGCTACCGGGCGAGACTGTCGGGTCCGCTGCTCGATCGCTTGGACATCCATCTGGACGTCCCGCCGGTGCCGGTGCGGGAGCTGCGCGGAGAGCTGCCGCCCTCCGAAGGATCCGCCGCGATCAGGCAGCGGGTGTTGGCCGCGCGCGATCGGCAGCGGGAGCGGTACCGGCTGGACGGAATTTATACAAATGCGCAGTTGAAGCCGCGTCACGTGAAGCGGTATTGTGGGCTCGATCCGCCTGCGCAAGATCTGCTGGAGCAGGCGATGACCCGGCTGCGGTTGTCGGCCCGCGCCCATGGACGTATTCTACGGGTGGCGCGCACCATTGCCGATATGGCGGACTCTGATAAGATCGACGCCATGCATATCGGGGAGGCGATTCAGTATCGGGCGTTCGATCGGAATGCGGATGTGTAAGGGGTGATGGTGTCTTCGGTCAAAGTCTTTGTCTGGTGGTTCGTGGTCGGGGCGACCATGGCCCTCTCGGTCATTATGCTGCAGGGCGGCATCCGCGACATCATGCAGAGCCAGGGCTCCGTCTGGGAACTGAAGCTGGTCGAACTGCTCACGACGACGATGGGCGGAGGACTGCTGGGCGGCTGTATTGCGCTGATTCTCGATCGGATCAAGAAATCGTAGAGCGGTTGTTGAGTGACCTAGACGGTGAAGGAAGGAATGTAAGAGCTATGGATGTGGAAGTGGGCTCCAATCGGTATCGGAACTCGGACGGCACCATCGAAATCGAGGGCGTGCCGCAAATCCAAGTGGCGCAGCACCCTACGACGGGCGCCCTGCTGATCAATTTTGCCCTGTTTGATCAGACCGGCCGCATGCTCGCCAAGGTGGTGGACAGCACGATAATGTTCAATGAGCGCCGGGCGTACGATTTGACGAAAACGCCGAAAAGCGTGGCCATCAAAGAGACTGCGTCAGGCAAGGTGCTGCTTGAATTCGAGCTCAAAGCCCCGAACGTCGTGAGCTTTTCGAAAGGCGAGTTTCACACCGTGAAAGGCCATCTGCTGCAAGTGTCGGCCAAAGAATGGAAAATCGACAAGCAGCAGAAGAGCGGTCTGGATCAGGACGTGAAAGGCGGCGCCGTGCTCATTGGGTAGGCGGTCGATCGCCGGTCACCATCGGCACCACGATGATGGCGCCGTCCTTGACGTCCACCGACGCGGTGTCGCCGTCCCGCAATTCTCCCTTGACCAACATTCGTGCGATGGGCGTTTCCAACTCCTGCTGGATCAGGCGCTTCAGCGGCCGGGCGCCATACACGGGATCGTAGCCCCGTTCTCCCAGATGCCGGAGCGCGGCGGGCGTCAGCGTCAGTGTAATTCGTCGTTCCGCCAGCCGCACGTGCAACCGTTGGAGTTGGATCTCGACGATCTTGACCAGATGGTCCGTGCCCAGCGCATGGAACACCACCACTTCATCGACCCGGTTTAAAAATTCCGGCCGGAACTGTTGCCGCAGCTCGCCCATGACGACGGCTCGCAGCTGATCGTATGCGGCCCCCTGTTGTTGAGCCTCAAGGATTTGCGGACTGCCGATGTTCGACGTCATGATCAGCACGGTGTTCTTGAAATCCACCGTCCGGCCTTGGGAATCGGTGAGGCGGCCGTCGTCCAAGACCTGCAGCAGCACATTGAAGACATCGTGATGCGCCTTTTCAATTTCATCGAACAAGATGACCGAGAAGGGACGGCGGCGCACCGCCTCGGTGAGCTGGCCGCCTTCTTCATACCCGACATATCCGGGAGGGGCGCCGATCAACCGCGCCACCGTGTGCTTCTCCATGTACTCCGACATATCGATGCGAATGAGATTGCTTTCGTCGTCAAAGAGGATCGCGGCGAGGGCGCGCGCCAATTCCGTTTTGCCGACTCCGGTGGGACCGAGGAACAAGAAGGAGCCGATCGGGCGGTTGGGATCTTTGATTCCTGACCGCGCGCGCAACACCGCGTCCGCCACGGCCCGGACACCTTCATCCTGGCCCACGACCCGCTGGTGCAGCAATTCTTCGAGCTTGAGCAGCTTCTCGGTTTCCCCTTCCATCAGGCGCGAGACCGGAATGCCGGTCCAGCGGCTGACCACGGCGGCAATCTCGTCTTCGTCCACTTCCTCCTTCAGCAAGCGGGTGCCGTCCTGCTTCTTGCCCAAGTGCTCCTGCTCCAGTCCCAGTTCGCGCTCCAGTTTCGGCAACTCGCCGTAGCGCAGCTCCGCGACCCGATTGAGGTCATAGGCGCGCTCCGCCTGCTCGATCTTGCGCTTCACCTCTTCGATGGCTTCTCGGGTCTTTCTCAGGCGCGACACGGACACTTTCTCCGATTCCCATCGAGTCTTCAGCGTCTGCATGTCCCGCTGCTTGTCGGCCAGCTCCGCCTCCAGTGCGGCCAAGCGTGCCTGGCTCGCTTCGTCCTTTTCCTTCTTCAGCGCTTCGCGCTCGATCTCCAGCTGCAGGACTTTCCGGGAGACTTCGTCCAGCTCCGCCGGCAGACTGTCGATTTCCGTGCGGAGGCGGGCCGCCGCTTCATCCATCAGGTCGATGGCTTTATCGGGCAGAAAGCGGTCCGCGATGTACCGGTGGGAGAGTTTGGCCGCCGCCACCAGCGCGCTGTCCTTGATCCGGACGCCGTGATGCACTTCGTACTTCTCTTTGAGGCCACGGAGGATCGAGATGGTATCTTCGACCGACGGTTGATCGATGAACACTGTCTGGAACCGGCGCTCCAACGCCGCGTCTTTTTCGATGTGCTTCCGGTACTCGTCGAGCGTAGTCGCACCGATGAGATGCAGTTCCCCCCGGGCCAGCATCGGCTTGAGCAGATTCGCGGCGTCCATGGCGCCTTCGGCGGCCCCGGCCCCGACGACGGTATGCAGCTCATCGATGAAGAGCAGGATCTGTCCCTGGGAGGATTGAATTTCTTTGAGGACGGCCTTAAGCCGCTCCTCGAACTCGCCGCGATACTTTGCGCCTGCGACTAATGCCCCCATGTCGAGGGCGATCACTTTTTTTTGCTTCAGTCCTTCCGGCACATCGCCTTTCACGACGCGGGTCGCCAGGCCTTCCACGATCGCCGTCTTGCCGACACCCGGTTCTCCGATGAGCACCGGGTTGTTTTTCGTCCGCCGGGACAGAATCTGAATCGTGCGGCGGATTTCGTCGTCGCGCCCGATCACGGGATCCAGTTTGCCTTGGCCGGCCAGCTTGGTGAGATCTCGTCCGTATTTCTCCAGCGATTGATACGTGCTCTCAGGATCCTGGCTGGTCACCCGCTGGTTTCCCCGGACCTGCTGGAGTCCGGCCAAGAGCCGGTCGCGCGTCAGGCCCAACTTTTTAAAGACGCCGCCTTCCTGGACCATGGCCAGCAGGATATGTTCGACACTGAGAAAGTCGTCCTTCAGCGCTTTTTGTTCGTCTTCCGCTCTTGCGAGCATGTGCGAGAGCCGGTTTGCGACATGTAGCTGACCGGGACCGGCGCCGGCTCCCTGGACTTGGGGAAGCTTTGACAGGGCCAGTTCGGCGGCTTGCCGTACGGCCGGCACGGAGACCCCCGCCTGCTCGAGCAGGGCGGGGGCGGTGCCGCCGTCCTGTTCGAGGAGCGCGAGAAGCAGATGCTCCACGTCGATTCCCTGGTGGCTGCGCCTCTGCGCATGGGAGGAGGCCGCTTGTAAGGCATCCTGCATCTTGATCGTCATCCGGTTCATATCCATGGAGAAGTGCTCCCAAGGGTCGGAATGAGAACGCCGTATGCTGTTACTTGCCTGATAAGCATGGTGGCTTACAAGTCAACCCGATAAGTCATTCCCAGCTTTTCTATTCGTAGAGCGGCCGCCACGGGGCGACTCTTGACCTGTGACGCGATCCCGACTAGGGTACCTCCCTGTCATGAATCTTTTGTCCGACACCTTGCAACTCTATCGTCAGGCCATGCGGTCGACCGGGCGATCGCTCCAGCGCGGGTGGGTGGGCATGGCCGCCCTTGTGGTGTTTGTCCTGTTGTTCGCAGCGGCGGCGAATATCGCGCGACCACTCGGCATGGCGGGCGGATTTCTATTGGGAGCAGTCAATGCGTTGCTCGTGGGCGCGACCCTCCGGTTGATCGAACAGTCATTGCACGCGTCCCGTACGATGGGCGTTCAGGACGTCCTGGAAAGCTTCGGCCATTATTTTTGGGACGTGATCGGTGTCGGGTTCGTGCTGTGGCTTCCAACGATGGCGTTGGACATGGGCACACAGGCAAACCCCTACGGGCAGTTCATTTCGGCGGCGGTCCTGCTGCTGCTGTTTCTTCTCCTGAATCCGGCCCCTGAGGTGATCTACCAGGTGCGTCACGATTCGCCGCTGGACGTGTTCAAAACCTCCTATGAATTTGTGTTGGAGCATTGGGTGGAGTGGTTTTTGCCGTTCGTCGTCCTCGTTCTTCCCGTCGCGCTCTCGCCCCGCGGCCTGGAGGAGTTCTTTGCCATCTCCGGCCGGATGGGACGGGGCGCCGGCCTGGATTTTTTTCAGATCGTGATTCTGCCGTTCACATTGATCGGTGGATGGTTGACCTACCTGGGCATTCATCCGGATGTGCAATGGGTGCTGGTCTTAGTGCTGACTCCCCCGGCTGCGATGGGGATTTTGCTGTTTCGCGGCCATCTCTTTGCATTGCTCCATGGATCGTCTAGAAGACAGCGCCTTTTCGCCGGGCACCTCCATCATACGGACCGCTAACTGCTCCAAACGGATGCCGTTGAGCCGCGCCCTGATCTCAGTGTCTCGATGACATGCCGCTGGCCGGGAGCTAGGAGAAAAACTTGAGGCCAAGAGTGAAATAGTGTATGGCTTTACCTACACTTCAAAGCTGGAGTTGGATTTCGCAGGCGGTTAAGGACAATCAAGCCGTGAGACTCTCGATTTTTTGGCGTCTTGTCCTGACGTCACTGGTCATCATTACCGTGATGGGCGGCGTCAATTTGTATGCGCTGTTCCAGTTGCGGCAATTGACCATGTTGAGTACCGAGATGGCCTCGTATCATTATCCGGCGGTGGATGCGGCCAAACGATTGATGGGCTCTCTCTACGCGCAGCTCAACAGCGAGAAAAAATACATGGCGACGAAAGACGCCACATTCTTGACCAATTTCAACGAAGAGGTCGAGGAGTTTCAGCGGAGTCTCCAGCACTTGCGCGCGCAGGAGACCTCCCCTCAAGCGTTGCGCCTTCTACAGGAAACCAGCCGCCTGTTGCAGGAGCGTCTGACGCTCTTCCACGATGAGGTCACGCAGCTGAAGGAGCGGGCCGGTCCGGTGGGTTCAGACTACGAGAGCCGGCGGGACGTGCTCATGGATCGTATGTCCGCCACCATTCAAAGCTACGTCGATACGCACGAAGCGCGGATCAGTGTGGGGGTCAGCGAGTCGCGGGCCAGCGCCGCGCAGGCCGAGGCGGTCACCGAGCAGCTCGTTCTCCTGGCCCTGGTCTTTGGATTGGCGCTGGCCGGTATCGCGAGTTATACCATTCTGCGGCCGTTGCGCCAGCTCCAAGGGCATATCAAACAGATCGGACAAGGAAATTTCGGCGTGCCACTTCAAATTACGGCCCCCGCGGAATTGAAAGAGCTGGTGGACACGGTGAATTGGATGGGCACCAAGCTGCAGGAGCTGGACGACATGAAGGCGGAATTCCTCGCCCACGTGTCGCATGAGCTGCGCACTCCCATGGCCTCGATTCAAGAGGGGACTCACTTGTTGTTGGACGAGATTCCCGGCCCCTTGCTGCAGGAACAGCGCACGACGCTCCGGATCATGGCGGATAGCAGCCGCCGGCTGATTCACTTGATCAACACCATCCTGGATTTATCGAAGATGGAAGCCGGGATGATGGAGTATCGAATCGTCCCGACGGATTTGAAGCGGATCACCGATATTTCAATCAACAAAGTGCGCCTGTTGGCCGATTCCAAGCATGTCCAGCTCTTGATCGAGAACGGCGATGAGCGGATGTGGGTCAAGGCGGACGGGCCCCGCATGGAGCAGGTCCTGGATAATCTGCTTTCCAACGCGCTGAAATTCAGTCCTGAAGGCGCTGTCGTGAAAGTCCTGATGAAACCGGATCCCAAGGCCGGCGTGCTGGAAGTCTCCGTGTCGGATGCTGGACCGGGCATCGCGGCGGACGATCTCCCCCATATTTTTGAACGGTTTTATCAGGGAAAAATGAAGGTCAAACATTCAACCGCCGGGAGCGGTTTGGGGCTCGCTTTGGTGAAGAAGGTCGTGGAGGCGCACGGGGGCAGAATCTGGATTGAGAGTGAGATGGGCAAAGGGACAACTGTACGGTTTATCCTACGGTTGACGAAGCCGGGAGGGGCGGGTTGAGCATGAGACCATGGGCGGTTCAGTTGATGATGTT
>CBDIWP010000082.1:0-7532 GCA_965285945.1 uncultured bacterium
GCCACGCGCCGTTTGGCTGTCCACGGTTCAATCGGTTCGCCTGCATCTGCTGCCATCTCGCCACCTCCTCAGTCCGCTCAGGACCATGTCTTGAAGGTGGTCTCAATTTCAAGGGGAGCAGGATACCGAGCCAGGAATGTTTGGAAGAGTGACCAGCCTTCCTCCCATTCACCATGACCGCTGTCGGCGTTGATGTGGCCGGCCTGGCCGATCTCGACGAAGTCACTGCCCCAGGCATCCGCGCATCGCCGAGCGTGCGCGACGGAACCGAAGGCATCATCGGCGCTCGTGACGACAAGACTTGGAAAATGGAACGGCGCAAGAGGGAGCGGGTCAAATCCTTTGGCGGTTGACGGGAACGCCGGCGCATGAGGATCCGGCACGGCCACGAGAAACGCGCCCCGGACTTTCCGTGCTGATCGACTTGCCCAATGAGCGACGACCAGGCATCCGATACTATGGGCGACAATGACCGGAGGAGTTGGATAGGCCGCGATGGCGGCCTCGAAGGCCTCCACCCATTCTTCACAGGATGGATGATCCCAGTCTCGTTGCGCCACCCGCCGCCAATGCGGATGCCGTTCTTGCCAGAGGGTCTGCCAATGGCGCGGTCCCGAGTTGCCGATTCCGGGCACGATGAGCACGGGAACTTCAAGGGAAGCCGCGCTCGTCACGGACTCACCCTGGCGCACAAGCGCTCATCGGCGTCGCTCGCGCACATCATCACTTCGTCCCGATTGTCCCCTGTTCTTTCAACCAGGCCACCGCCCCGGCTCCGGCCGTGCGGCCGCTGGCCAGACAAGCGGTCAACAGATAGCCGCCGGTGGGCGCTTCCCAGTCCAGCATCTCCCCCGCGCAGAAGACGCCCGGCAGGCTGCGGACCATGAGGCGCGCGTCCAGCGCTTTGAACGATACTCCCCCGGCCGTGCTGATCGCCTCCTCCAAGGGTCTGGCGGACAGGAGTCTCACCGGCAACGATTTGATGGCGGCGGCCACCCGCACGGAATCGTTGAATTCCTCTTTCGGGACGATTTCACGCAACAGCCCCGCCTTGACTCCGGCAATGCCGGCCCGGCGCTCCAAATGGGTCGCCATCGTGCGCTTCCCGCGGGGTTGTGACAGATCCTTGATGAGTCGCTTCACATCCCGACCGGGAGACAGGTCGAGCCGCAGGGTCGCGGTGCCTTTGGCTTGGAGCACGTCCCGCAGGTGTGCGGACACGGCGTAGATCAACCCGCCTTCGAGCCCCGTCTCGGTAATCACGAATTCACCCTGGCGGCGAATGACGACATCCTCCGTCGTCTTGACGACCACGCCCACGCTCTTGACCGGCTGCCCGGCGAACTTGGTGCGAAAGAGATCCGTCCATTTTACGTCGAAGCCGCAGTTCGCCGGCATCAGCGGGACAATCGGAACCTTGCGTCCGGCCAGAACCGGCACCCAGGCCGCATCCGACCCGAGGTTCGGCCAGCTGCCACCGCCCAAGGCGAGGATGACCGCCTCATACGGGACCGCGTGCGCTCCGTCAGGACCGGTGAATCGCAAGCGGCCGTGCTCGTCCCATCCGGTCCATCGATGGCGGACATGAAACTGGACGCCGGCCTGGCGCAAACGGCGCAGCCACGCCCGTAGCAGCGGAGCGGATTTCAAGTCGGCGGGAAAGACCCGGCCCGATGTGCCGACAAAGGTTTCCACGCCGAGGCCTTTGGCCCATTGACGTAGCGCTTCAGGCCCGAATGATTCGATCATCGGCGCCAACTGAGGGCGCCGGGCCCCGTAGCGGGACAGAAAGGGCTCCAACGGTTCGGAGTGCGTCAGGTTGAGGCCGCCTTTGCCGGCGAGCAGGAATTTCCGGCCGACCGACGCCATGGCATCGTAGAGATGGACCTCAGCGCCGCCTGCCGCGGCCACTTCCGCTGCCATTAACCCGGCCGGGCCGCCGCCGATAATTGCGAGTGTCATGGGCGCTCTCACGGGAGATACAAATACCATTTCGGTTTCATGCGCCCGAAGTCGCGCCGCACCGGCGTCTTCAAGCCGCGCTTAGAATCCAAGACGCAGGCCCGGCCCTTCTCGCGGGCAAACACGACCCAATGCCAACATGCCCGGCCTTCGCGGCGCTGCCATTTGATCGCCAGCAGTGCACAATCTGGAAGCGCCTCCCAGGACAGAAACGGTTGCGGCGACGAGGAGACGCGCCGGCCGAAGCGCGCGAGCAACCGGCGGACCATGCCCGTCTCCGACCAGAGCCGGTCGTCCGTGGCTGAAATGCCGAGCGAGGCCGCCACCCGGTTCGCCTGGTCGTACGATACCCCGGCGATCGCGGCGACTGCGGCAATGCCGCAGCCGGTGGCGTCCTGTTGGATCACCGGTTTCATGATAGAGGCATTTTCATTTTGCGGCCGCCGGAGATCGTAAAACCCTGCCGTTCGTAAAACCTGTACGTTCGTTCGAAGAGCGGCAGCGGAGGCGTGGTGACTTCGAGCCTGGTCCACCCCCTGGCTCGAGCGGCTTGTATCACTGCGTCCAATAATGCCGCGCCGATGGTTTGCGACCGATAGGCCGGACGGACATACAGCTCTGAGATCGTCCCGAAAGCTCCTTCCGCATACAGCGCATAGGAGGGATACAGCGCGACAAAACCAGAAATCGCGCGTCGATCCGGATCATGGGCGAGCCATGCCATCGATTTCCCTTCCCTTATCCACTCTCGGGCCCGGGTCTCCGTGGCCTTCGGATCAAAGCCGAACACCGGCTCCTTGATGGCCGCCATGATTTCATGCAGCAGTTCGCCCGCCAGATCGGTGATGATCGGCGCGTCGGCCGGCTGGGCTGGCTCAATCAGAATCGACATGTGAGCACCGGTCAACACTTGTAGCACATTCGGATCACCGTGCGGGGAGACAACTTGTCTGGCGGCGGACAAGACGTCAGCCGCACCGGGACGCGATCCCTGCCTTGCGTCACTCGGGAGCACCGGTGGAATGTGCGGAGAGGCGCTGAGACAGCGCGTATCCGCACCGGCGCCCGGTCTCCACCCGATGGTCTGGCGTCAGGCCAGAAACGGGTGAGGGTGCGTGTTTTGCACGCCCGATAGAGTCACACCCAAGGAGGTCCCTATGCCGAAGACTGCCAAGAAGACGAGTCGCACGTCGTCAAAGGCCGGTGCTAAGAAGACCGGCGCAAAGGCCGGCACCGCCAAAAAGCGGAAGCCCGCCTCGTCCGCCGGCGGGCGCAGCAGCGCCGCGAAGGGTCAGGCGACCAAGAGCAAGAGTGCGCGTCGGACCACCGCCAAAACCCGTGGTGTTCGCGCGGCCCGCGGCCGGCACCCCGGCGCAGACACTGTCTCAACGCCGCTCAAGTACTCGAAATGGATCGATTCGCCGGAGGAGCATGAAGACCGGCCGGGCCAATCCCTGGCCACGAGGAACCATGAGGTCATCCGGCAATGGGCGGATGAACGGCAGGCCGTGCCCGCGACGATAGAATCGACGGAGCGCGACGGCAGTGCCGGCGTACTCCGGCTGGATTTTCCCGGATACGGCGGGCAACAGCTTCAGGAGATCAGCTGGGAGGAGTGGTTTCGCACCTTCGATGAGCGCGAGCTGGTGTTCCTCTTCCAGGAGCATAAGACGGACGGCTCCATGAGCAATTTTTTCCGGCTCAACCGTCCGGACGATTGACGACGATTGCGGCTGTCGGCCCGGCGGGCTCAAGAGTCCCCGCTCCGCCGGGCTCCTTCCTTGTTGCATGGGCCCCTGCTTCGTCCCTCTTGAGTTCCTCCCCCGGTCCCTCTACATTGCTCAGTCATTCATCATTCCACCCGGAGAAGGAACATGCGGATACTGGTGATCGGAGCCACGGGGACCATCGGGTCGGCCGTGGTCAAGGCGCTCGCTGGCAGCCATGATATCGTGGCGGTGGCACATACAAAAGGAGACCGACGCGTTGATCTCGCGTCGCCCGACTCCATCACCCGGCTCTACCAGGCCGCCGGCCGATGCGACGCCGTCGTGAGTGCGGCCGGAAGCGCAAGGTTCGCCGGCCTCGCCGACTTGACGGAAGACGATTATCTGTTTGGATTGAAGAATAAATTGATGGGACAGGTCAATCTCATCCGGATCGGTCAGGCCTTTCTCAACGACGGTGGGTCCTTCACCGTAACGAGCGGCGTGCTGAGCCAGGAACCGATGCGCGGCAGCTGTTCGATCAGCATGGTCAACGCCGCGCTCGAGGGGTTCGTCCGGGCTGCCGCCCTGGAATTGCCCCGGGGGCTGCGCGTCAATGTCGTGAGTCCGCCCTGGGTGACGGAAACCCTGCTGGCGCGAGGGATGGACCCGTCGATCGGACTCCCGGCCGACATCGTGGCGCGCGCCTATGTCTGGAGCGTCGAAGGTTCGGCAACGGGACAGACGATCGACCCGCGGACACTCCCGCGATAGAGCCTCCTCCAGTGTAACCGGCGTGCAGGCCTGACGAGGATGAGGCGGCAAGTGATCTCATATCGGTCAAAGGAAACAGCCGCTTCACGCCCGTCTCCTCGGCAATTCCACCGTGTCGGCGACCGGTACCTATCGCAAAATATCCTCCCCTTCGTAAGGAATGGCCCGTTCTTGCTCATGTCGGCTGAACCTGGCTATGGTGGCCAGTCAGAGGTTCGACCTCCCCTTCCCCTCCTTACGAAGCAGAGGAAAAGATAGAGAGCCGAGATGCCTCAAGCATGGTGTTGAGATAGGTGCTAGATTGAGCCACTCCACCGATCCCGGATCGTGCCGGCCCGCGCTGCCGGCCCATTCTTGACCGGTGCATGTTCCCGGCGTACAGTGAACTGTTCTCAGTTCAGGAGATGGCCATGATCATGGGTGGGACACGGATCCACCGGCATGGACGTGGCACCGGTCGCCCATCAAGAGTTTTACCCCGTACACCCGACTTGCGAGCTCATCTTGCCGGCAACGCCGAGAGGCGTCCGACGGCGGTCCGATCGCGCGAGGTCCACTCAACAAGGGGTCAGCAAGAACCCAGCATGTCTGGCTGACTGGAGGAGATCCCATGGCTGCCACAGAGGAGAGAAGCTTTACGATTCTGCTGGTGGAAGACAACGGAAGCGACGTGGAGATGTTCCTGCGGACGCTGGAGGACGACCTGCCGCGTCAGGACGATGCACAGGTGGAGGTCGTGATCAATGCGACGGCCCAAGGGGCTCTGCGGCGGTTGCGGGAACGTCCTATTGATCTGGTGATTACCGAAATCGGCCTGCCTGACATGGACGGCATTGAGTTGATGCGCCGGATCGACCGATTTGATCACCGGATTCCCGTCCTGGTTGCCAGTTCCATTGACACCGTCGACCGGGTCGTCGAAGCCATGCGGCACGGCGCGTTTGATTACCTCATCAAACCCTTCGAAAAGCCCGACATGGCATCCCGCGTGCATCATGCCATCCACACGTCCGAGATCTTGCATCGCTTTGAGAACGAGACGCTTCCCAGAATCTCCCGGCCCTTCAACGACATCGTCTACGCCAGCGCCCGTATGCGGACCGTCACAAAAATGATCGACGCCATCGCCAGCACTTCGGCCACGACGTTGATCATCGGGGAAACGGGCACCGGCAAGGAGCTGATCGCCAAAGCGATTCACGAACGGAGCGACCAGAACGAAGGCCCCTTCCAGTTGGTGGACTGTACGATGTTTTCCGAGGGCGTCATCGAAAGCGAACTGTTCGGCCACGTCCGGGGTGCCTTCACGGGCGCCGTATCGGACAAACAGGGACTGATCGAGTCCGGGAGCCAAGGGACCGTGTTTTTGGATGAGATCGGCGACATTCCATTGTCGCTCCAAGCGAAACTGCTTCGGGTGCTCGAAGAAGGCGAAGTGCGCGCGGTCGGCAGCACGCAGCAAAAGAAGATCCATGCGCGCTTTATCGCCGCCACCAATCAGGACTTGGCCGAGAAGGTTCAGAAGGGGGAATTCCGAAAGGATTTGTATTACCGCCTTAACGTGATGATGCTTCGCGTGCCGGCCTTACGCGATAGGAAGGAAGACATTCCGGTGCTTGCGCGCCATTTCATTCACAAGTATGCCGGCGAATTGGGAAAGACGGTCGAGGGACTGCACCCCTCGGCGATGACAGAGTTGGTGGCCTACCCCTGGCCGGGAAACGTGAGGGAACTCAGGAATGTAATCAAGCAGGCCGTGATGCTGGCGAAGGGTGATCGGATCGATCTCCACGATCTGATCGGCATCGACCACGGCGCTGCCAAGGATCCGTGGGTTTCGGGGGACTATCTGCGTTTGCCCTACTCGCAGGCAAAGGAAACCATCCTGGCAGAGTTCAATCACCGGTATATCTCCTTTAAGTTGGCCAACAACGAGGGTAACGTCACACGGGCGGCGACCGAGGCCGGCCTGCCCAGGCCCTATTTCCATGAAATCATGCGGCGCTATCGAAAGGCCGCGTAAGCTGTCTGTATGAATCTCCTGACGCTCCGTTGGTGATCGCCGTTTCGAACCCCGCATTCCGCCACAACAATTCCTGCTCGGCCATCTCCGGTTCCCTGTCAGTTTTTCTTCCTGTGCTTTTTCATTCACTTATCCTTATGCGTCCACGTCGATAGTCAGGAAATGTTGACAGCCTCATCCTTGTTCGCCGCAAGGGCCGGCTGTCTTCTGTAATCCATTGTAGTTGCAGCTCTTTGTGAGGGCCTCCGCACCGGGCGCGAGCACCATCGGGCACGAGGCTTGTACTCGACGGGGCATGACAACCTTATAGAAAGGAGGTGGACGAGTTCTCACGCCATCCAAGCGAGTCCCTCTCAGAGTGAGGCTTTAGCAGGGAGGTCAACACAATGTTTGTCTCACGTCGTCAGTTTCTCAAGGTCACAGCGGGGACTGTGGCCGCCGTCGCGGTGGCGGACAAAGTCCTGGCGCTGACCGCGCTGCAGCCGGTCATCGAAGTCGGGAACCCCTTGGGCGATTATCCGGACCGGTCGTGGGAGCGGGTCTATCACGATCAGTACCGGTACGATTCCTCGTTTACCTGGTGTTGTTCGCCGAACGACACGCACGCCTGCCGCATCCGGGCCTTTGTGCGGAACGGCGTGGTGATGCGGGTCGAGCAGAACTACGATCACCAGACCTATGAAGACCTCTACGGCAACCGCGGAACGTTCGCGCACAATCCGCGCATGTGCTTGAAGGGGTTTACGTTCCATCGCCGGGTGTACGGGCCCTATCGCTTGAAGGGACCGTTGATGCGGAAAGGCTGGAAGGCCTGGATGGACGACGGCTCCCCAGAGCTGACGCCGGAGACCAAGACGAAGTATAAGTTCAATGCGCGCTTCCTGGACGACATGCTGCGCGTATCGTGGGATACGGCCTTTACCTATGCGGCCAAGGCCATGATCATCGTGGCGACGCGGTACAGCGGCGAAGCGGGCGCCCGCCGTCTGCGCGAGCAGGGGTATGCGCCGGAAATGATCGAGATGATGAAGGGCGCGGGCACCCGCTGCTTCAAGCACCGCGCGGGC
>CBDIWP010000083.1:0-3964 GCA_965285945.1 uncultured bacterium
ACAAGACGCTCGAGATGGATTTCGTCCTTGAAGGCGACGACCGCTCCATGCACGTACTGAACGCCGTCTCACCGGCCTTCACCTGCTCGCTGCCCTTTGCTGACTACGTCTGCGACCGGATCGAGAATCGAAAAACACTGTAGCGCGCGATTCTCGGGCGGGCATCAGCCTCGGCAGCCCCACGGGAGGAATCTCGAATTTTTATAGTGCTGACAGGCCTTCGCGAATCCGTATATCGCCACAAGAGAGATCAGCCATAGCACCCCGGCTTCCACGGAGTCACGCACCGGCGGCGGTCACCACGAGATAGAAGCCGGTGTAATAGACAAAGAACTGAACCCGCCGGCTCCTTAGCAGAGGACCACTTCTGCCCCGACGCCGAGATGCAGTTGACGGGCGGCGCTCTTGCCGTTGACGAACACTTCCACCCGGCCGCTGCTGTTGATCAGAGCCGCCGGAGTGTCGCTGAGACCGTCGCTGTAACTGCGCACTAGACCCTCCAACGCATGGTCCCCGATGCGGATCGTGACGGCGGGCCGCCCGGCGGAGGATTGGAATGCGCGGATATGATCCGGCGTGAGGTTCGATATGAGGTTGCCGAACCGGTCCACATACTCGATCCGGCCGACGAGCGTCTCCGCGCGTCTCTGCGGCTCCAGAAGCGGCAGCAGGAGCGGATCATCCACGACGGGTCCGAACGAGGAAAGCGGCCGGCCTTTCGTGAGCCAGGCCGCCGCTGGAGCGAAGAGGTCCCGTCCGTCGAAGGTCGCCCCCTCAGACGCCAGCCGGTACGCACAGTGGTCGATCCGCCTGATTTCCACGTCCGCTTCTTCTCGGAGAATCCGGCTCAGCAATCCATTGTCGGGAGCCAGAAAATAATAGCGCGCCGTGGAGACCAGCAACGCCCGCCGGTCGCTCCCGACGCCCGGATCCACCACGGCCACGTGGACCGTGCCCTCGGGAAAATAGCGATAGCAGGAATGCAACGCGTACCCGGCCTGCCCGATTTGATGGGGGGCAATCTGATGGGAGAGGTCGACCAACCGGCACTCAGGGTTGATGGAAAGCACCACCCCTTTCATGCTGGCGACGAAGTAGTCGTGGTCACCGAAATCGGTCAGGAGGGTGACGAGGGGACGGGCCGGCGCCACCTTAGAGTTCCTCGAACTTGATCTCCACCACTTCGTACTCCACGACCTTGGCCGGTGTCGTGACTTCCACGAAGTCCCCGACCCGTTTGCCGATGAGGGCGCGCCCGACCGGCGACTGTACGGAGATCTTGTTGAATTTCATGTCGGCCTCATCCTGACCGACCAGCGTATACTGCTTCTTCGACTGCGATTCCTGCTCGATAACCGCCACGGTCGCCCCAAAGACCACCGTATCGGTCGTGCGGCCCGTGGTATCGACGACACGCGCATCGGCCAACTTGGTTTCCAGCTCGGCGATGCGCGATTCGATGAATCCCTGCCGCTCTTTGGCCGCGTCGTATTCGGCGTTCTCGCTGAGATCGCCATGCGCGCGGGCTTCGGCGATCGCTTCAATGTTCTTGGCCCGTTCCACTTTCCGCAGGCGGTCCAATTCGGCTTTCAGCGCGTCATAGCCCTTTTTCGTGATTGGTGTCGGCATACTACATGGCTCCTACGGTCTTGTTCTTAAACCCGATGATACTCTTGCAAGGACCGGATGGATAATTCTTTCTTAAGTATCGCTTCGATCCCCATGGTGGCCGCTCTCGCCCCTCGCATCGTGGTGAAGTACGGCACGCCGCGCTGAAGCGCTTCCCGGCGAATCGACAGGGAATCGGCGTGCGAGGCCGCGGTACGGACCGTGTTCACCACGAGGGCGATCTCGCCGTTCTTGATGTGATCCACGATGTTGGGCCGGCCTTCCTTCACTTTATTGACGGTCTCCACGGCGAGACCCCGCTCGCGCAGATAGGCGGCCGTCCCACTCGTCCCCTGAATCCGAAAACCCAGTTTCATGAGTTGCTGCGCCACCTCAAAGGCCAGCGGCCGGTCGCTGTCCTTCACGCTGACCAGCGCCGTGCCCATTTTCGGCAGGAGCGCCCCGGCGCCCGCCTGTGATTTGGCAAACGCCCAGCCAAAGTCATCGTCGATTCCCATCACTTCCCCGGTCGATTTCATTTCCGGTCCCAAGAGGACGTCCACACCGGGAAACTTGTTGAACGGAAAGACGGCTTCCTTCACGGACAGATGGGTGGGTTGCGGCCTCGCGGTAAACCCAAATTCCTGCAACGTCTTGCCGATCATCACCTTCATGGCCAGCTTCGCCAGGGGCACGCCGATCGCCTTACTGACAAAGGGCACCGTCCGGGAGCCTCGCGGATTGACTTCGAGGACGTACACCATGTCCCCTTTCACGGCAAACTGGGCGTTCATCAATCCCACGACACCCAATTCCAGCGCGAGCGCTTTCATCTGACGCTCGATTTCGCCGACGATCGTGTGATCGAGCGTGTACGGAGGCAAGGAGCAGGCGGAATCGCCGGAGTGCACCCCGGCCTCTTCAATGTGCTCCATGATGCCGGCCACCACCACCGTCGCACCGTCCGAAATGGCGTCGGCATCCACTTCGATGGCGTCCGCGAGATATTTATCGATGAGCACCGGGTGTTTGGGCGACGCCTTCACCGCGGAGGTCATGTACGTCAACAACCCCTCCTCGTCATAGACAATCTGCATGGACCGTCCGCCCAGGACATAGGAGGGTCGGACCATCACCGGATAGGTGATGGTGTCCGCAATGCGAATCGCCTCTTCCACGGGCCTCGCCATCCCGCTCTCGGCTTGACGGAGACCCAGCTTGGTCAACAAGTCGCGAAAGCGCTCGCGATCCTCCGCCCGATCGATCGCATCCGGGCTGGTGCCCAGAATCTTCACCCCGGCCTTGGACAACGGCAGCGCGAGTTTCAGCGGCGTCTGGCCGCCGAACTGCAAGACCACGCCCATGGGCTGCTCGCAATCGATGATGTTCAGCACGTCTTCTTCCGTCAGCGGTTCAAAATACAAACGGTCGGACGTATCGTAGTCGGTGCTGACGGTTTCCGGGTTGCAATTGACCATGATGGTCTCGACGCCCTCGTCCCGCAACGCCATCGCCGCATGCACGCAACAGTAATCGAATTCGATTCCCTGGCCGATGCGGTTCGGCCCGCCGCCGAGAATGACGACCTTCTGACGGGCGGACGGACGCGCTTCGCATTCGCGGCCATAGGTGGAATACAGGTACGGCGTGTGCGCCTCAAACTCGGCCGCGCAGGTGTCGACCCGTTTGTACGTCACCGTTCGGGGCCGCGCGGCTGTCTGGCCCGATGCCTTCCTGGCTCGGCGGACGTCGACGGCCTCCAGCCCGAGCAGTTGCGCCATCCGCTCATCCGAAAATCCCAGTTCCTTGGCCTGCCATAGGATGCCGTCTTTCAAGGCGGAGGAGGCGGTGTCGGCATGGCCCGCAAGAAGCTGCTCGAAGGCGATGAGCTCGCGAATCTGCTCAAGAAACCACGGATCGATTTTCGTTATGGCAAACAACTCCTCATTGGTCATCCCTAACCGGATTCCGTCGGCCAGATGCCATAACCGCTCGGGCAAGGGAGTCCGCAGCGTCCGTGTGACCTGCTCTAATGCCGCGTGCCGGTCGAACTCCGATGGAATCCCGCGATCAATCCCCAAGCGCGACACCAATCCGGGAAGATCCAGTTCGAGGGACCGGATCGCCTTGTGCAGGGCCTCTTTGAACGTGCGCCCGATCGCCATGACTTCACCAACCGATTTCATCTGGGTGGTCAACGTCGGATCGGCCCCCTTGAACTTTTGGAATGCGAACCGGGGGATTTTCACGACCACGTAGTCGATGGTCGGCTCAAACGACGCTTTCGTCACGCCGGTAATGTCGTTGGTAATTTCATCCAACGTATAGCCCACCGCGAGCTTGGCGGCGATCTTGG
>CBDIWP010000084.1:0-13053 GCA_965285945.1 uncultured bacterium
AAAAGCACGGTGGTCTTAATAACGAGTGCGTTGGTTGGAGAAGGAAAAACATCAACGGCCGTCAACCTAAGCTACGTGTTGGCTCAAGAGTTGGATAAGAACACATTGTTAATCGACTGTGATTTGAAGCGTCCCATGGTGCATACATACTCGAACACGCCTCAGACTCCAGGCCTCGTCGATTATCTGCAAGGCGACCAGCCGCTCGATGCCTGCATTCATAAGATGGATGACGTGCCTCTTTGGATACTTCCGACAGGAACGTCAGCCAAAGGTGTCCTGGAATTGTCAAAAATTAAACAGCTGTCGAGGATCATTCACGACTTGCGGCCGCGGTTTGATTACATCTTAATCGACGCACCGCCGATTCTTCCCTTGGCCGATCTCAATGTTCTGTCCAGCATGGGTGACCTGATGATTCTCGTCATACGAGCAGGCCGGACAGGGCGCGAGGTCGTTGGACAAGCGTATAAATCTCTAAGATCCGGTTGTCCGGCCGGCATCGTGCTGACGGGAGTCGATTCGATCAGCACACCTTATTACATGTACGATTATGGCCACTTGGATTCAGGAACAGCAAAACGAGCCTAGTATGCTCAAAGAGCGGACAGACTTCGCTGCGATGGCGATAGCTCCGCAAAGGCGCTCGCTCTTTTCAGGGCTGAAGCGCCGGGTTTTGATCGTCGGCTCAGGATCCCAGGCGATCGAGCTAAGCAAGACACTCTCGTCCAAGCGAAGGACGATTGAAGTGGTCGGATTCCTCGATCGCGAAATGAGTGACAATCCGCAGGTGATAGGAACCTATGACAATCTCTTTGAGATCGTAGAGCAGTATCGGATTGGAATGATCGCAGTCTGTGTCGAGGACCGACGAGCCGTCCTTCCGGTGCAGGCATTGCTCGATTGTAAGACTATCGGCATCGAGGTCATGGATGGCCATCACTTGTATGAAGAAGAGCTGGGGCGTCTATCAATAGATCAGTTACGCCCAAGCGCGCTTATTTTTTGCACCGGCTTTCGCCGGAGAACGTTGAGCATGATGCTCAAGCGGGTAATGGATGTCGTGATCGCTGTGTCGTGCATGATTGCGCTCGCGCCGTTTCTTGCTCTCATCGCAGTGCTCATTAAAGTAGATTCGGTGGGTCCGGTGTTCTACCGGCAAATGCGCGTGGGGCTTCGGGGGCAGCCGTATATGATCTGGAAGTTCCGTTCGATGTTCAACGATGCTGAAAAAAGTGGTCCGCGTTGGGCGCAGCAGGTCGATCCCCGGGCATCGAGGGTGGGTCGATGGCTCCGTAAGTTGCGCATCGACGAGTTGCCCCAGTTGATCAATGTGCTGCGGGGTGAAATGAGTCTGGTCGGCCCGCGACCTGAACGACCCGTCTTCGTCGAAGAACTGAGAGGCAAAATTCCTTATTACGATATCAGGCATACCGTGCGGCCTGGAATCACCGGATGGGCTCAGACGAAGTTCCGCTATGGCGCATCCGCCGAAGATGCGCACGTCAAGCTTCAATACGATCTCTATTATGTGAAAAATCTGTCATTGGCCCTGGATCTGCGTATCATGACGGAAACCATCCGAGTCGTCCTGCTCGGTGAAGGAGCGCGGTAAACATGCAGTCGCAGAGCGTGATCAAGCATTGCTTATCGTTCGATGTGGAAGAACATTTCCAGGTGTCTGCCTTCGCGTCTCCAATCAGGCGCAGGCACTGGGACAGCTTTACGAGCCGTGTCGAGGCCAATACCGAAGCGATATTGACGCTGCTGGAAGATCGAAATGTGCGGGCGACATTTTTTATCCTCGGTTGGGTGGCTCACAGACATCCCGGGCTCGTTAAGAAGCTGGCCGACAAGGGGCATGAGATCGCATCGCATGGATATTCCCATGAGACCATAACCGGACAGACCCCGGGCTTGTTTAGAGAAGATGTCCGAAGAGCCAAGCAGATTCTGGAAGACACTATTGGCGCTCCTGTTCATGGTTACCGTGCTCCCTCGTTTACCATCACCCGGGATACTCAGTGGGCGTTGCCCGTGCTGGTAGAGGAAGGATACGTGTATGACTCCAGCATTTTTCCGATCATGCATGATCGATACGGCATGCGTGGCGCCAATCCTTGGTATCACCAGCTGCAGACCGTTTCCGGCCCCATTTGGGAAGTACCGCCTTCAACATTGAAGATCGGTGGTGTCCGTTTCCCCATTGCGGGAGGCGGTTATTTCCGTCTGTATCCGTATTCGTGCTTGAACTGGATGTTGAAGCGAGCGTCGCAGCAGGGACCGCTTGTTCTGTATTTGCATCCCTGGGAACTGGATCCGGAGCAGCCCAGGATGAGAGGTTCGCTCCTTTCGAGATTTCGTCATTATGTGAACCTGAGGAAAACGGCCGGCCGGTTGTCGCAATTATTGGAGGATTTCCCGTTTGCTCCCATTCGGGAAGCCATCGCCGAAGTAGGTCAGGCGTGCCGTGTCTCTACCAATATGTTTGAGTCGGACAGCAGGAAAGAATTGAAGTCAGTGAGAACGACTTTCTCTCTTGTTGAGGGGGCGAGGCGTGGGTGAGAGCTTGGAAGCGCTGTGGTATGTGGTGGCCACCAAGCCGAATCAAGAACATTTCGCTGAAACGAATCTGGTAAGCCTAGGGATCGAGGCGTTCTGTCCCCGTATCCGGCAGTATCGGAGGATTCGTCGAAGAGAGATGCTCATCACGGCTCCATTATTTCCGGGGTATGTGTTTGCAAAGGCGTGCCTCGGCACGCATTACCGTGCAGTCGTCTATGCGCGGGGCGTGAGGCATCTCATAACGTTCGGTGGGATGCCGGCTACCGTCGGTCCAGACATCATAGACACAATTCGCGCGAAAATGGCTGACGGATATATTAAGGTGCCGCGGCTCGCTTTTGCCGCTGGGACGCCGGTGAGAATAGAGAACGGGCCCTTGCAAGGCATCGAAGCAGTATTTGAGCGGGAAATGAGCGGTCAACAACGAGCCTTAGTACTGCTGAAATCGTTGGCCTACCAAGCGCATGTCGTGGTGGATCTGAAGGATGTCGCCTACGCGTAGTACACGACGGGCGCGCTTTTGACCCCATGTTCCTACAACCGGGCTGCACCGGGACGGCGGTAGCGCATCCAGGCTCTGTCCCGTGCAGGATAGTCGAGGCTCTATGTGTGGCATTGCGGGGATCGTAAAACAGTCCGGTGATGTCGTCGACAGGGCATTGCTGCAGCGGATGATCGGCATGGTCAATCATCGGGGGCCGGATGCGGCCGGATTTCATCTTTCAGGCCCGGTCGGTCTCGCTCACGCGCGGCTCAGCATCATTGATCTGGCCGGCGGCCACCAGCCTATGTCGAATAACGATAAATCCATTTGGATCACGTTCAACGGAGAGATTTTCAATTATGTTGAAATACGGGAAGATCTGATCAGGAAGGGCCATCGATTTCAGACGCAGTCCGATACAGAGGTCATCCTGCATTTATATGAGGAGAAAGGTGAGGAGTGCGTCCATGACTTGAATGGACAGTGGGCATTTGCCATCTGGGACTCGAAGCGGGAACGGCTATTCCTTTCCCGCGATCGACTAGGGGTCCGCCCCCTGTTTTACGCCAAGACTTCCGACGGATTGCTCTTCGGTTCGGAAATCAAGTCCTTGTTGGCCGTTCCTTCTCTGCCACGGGCGATCGATCTCCAAGCGCTGGACGAACTGTTCACTTTTTGGATCACCCTTCCTCCACGGACGATCTTTGAAGGAGTCTCTGAGCTTCCGCCCGGCCACTCGCTGGTTCTGGAGCGCGGTGAATTGCGCGTTCAGTCCTACTGGAGCCTCGACTACGATCCGACGAAGACGCCTGTGAAAGAAGAAGAGGCCAAGGAAACCTTGCTTGAACTGCTTCTGGATGCAACCCGTATTCGCTTGCGATCCGATGTACCGGTTGGCGCCTATCTCAGCGGAGGACTTGATTCGACCGTCATCGCTGCACTTGTCAAACAGTTAGGCAAGACGCATCTCAAAACCTTTTCTATCGCGTTTGAAGATAAAGACTTTGATGAAAGTACCTTTCAAAATGAAGCGAGCAAGTATTTAGGCACCGACCATCAAGGCGTGTTGTGTGCGTCTCAGGATATCGGCCAGGTGTTTCCGGAGGTCGTGTGGCACACTGAAAAACCTGTGCTCCGGACGGCCCCTGCTCCCTTGTTCTTATTATCTAAATTGGTGCGGGACCAAGGATACAAGGTCGTTTTAACAGGCGAGGGATCCGATGAGATTCTCGGAGGCTACGACATTTTCAAGGAAGCGAAGATACGGAGGTTCTGGGCGACATATCCTGATTCGAGATTTCGCCCGGTTCTTCTGAGACGCCTTTATCCCTATATGAAAAATATCCAGGCTCAGTCCGATGCCTATTTACGGGCGTTCTTCCACGTCAGGAAAGATGATTTGGAAAGCACGTTTTTTTCCCATTTGCCTCGCTGGGACACCACGTCGAAGCTCAAGGTCTTCTTTTCTAAAGATACGGCACACAGACTCAAGGGCGGCAATGCCATGCACACATTTGCAGCACAGTTGCCGCTCCGATTTGACCAGTGGGACGCCTTTTCACAGTCGCAATATCTGGAAGCCGGATATCTCCTTCCCGGCTACATCCTGTCTTCCCAAGGCGACCGGATGGCGATGGCCCATTCGGTGGAGGGACGGTTTCCCTTTCTCGATTATCGTGTGGTGGAGTTTGCCTCACGGCTTTCTCCTCGCCTGAAGATGAAAGTTTTGAACGAGAAGTATTTGTTGAAGGCAGCCGTGAAAGGCCTGATTCCTGAAACCATCAGGAATAGGCATAAACAACCGTATCGCGCGCCCGACAGCCAAAGTTTCCGAGCGGCGGGAAAAGGGGCTCCGTTGTTCGAGTATGTCGAAACGCTGCTGGCTCCATCTGCAGTCCGGGAAGGAGGGGTATTTGATCCGGGGGCGGTGGATAAGCTATTGGGCAAGGCAAGGCAAGGTCAGATTGTAAGCATGAAAGATAACATGGCGTTAGTCGGAGTCCTTTCAACACAGTTAGTCATCGACCAATTCGTCAAGAATTTTCCAAGGAGTGCGTGACATGTCGTCGATTGAAACAGAAGTGCGTCAATACGTATCGGATAAGCTGTTGTTCGGAAGGACGGAGGTCGAGTTGAAGGGTGATACGTCCTTCCTTGAATCAGGCATCATTGATTCGACCGGAGTGCTGGAATTGGTGTCCTTCCTGGAAGAGCAATTCAAGGTCAAGGTGGACGATGAGGATCTGATTCCGGCGAATCTTGATTCGGTCGATGCAATCATCCGCTTTGTTGAAAGCAAACGCGCGCCTCGGTAAACCGGGAGAAAGCACGTCGCTATGCAAGTCGAGGAGTTTCTTGAGGCAAGCACCGAGAGGTTTCCTGAGAAAGTGGCGCTCATTGTTGAGGGCCGGAAACTGACCTACCGGGACCTAGACCGGCAAGCCAACGCGCTCAGCCATGCCTTTTTGAAACTGGGTGTGCGACGTGGCGATCGAGTGGCGATCAAGTTGGATAACTCGGTGGAAGCCGTACTATCCATCTTCGCGGCATTAAAAGCCGGTGCGGTGTTTGTGTTGATCCACCCGGGCACTAAGTCAGACAAGCTGATTTACATTTTGAACAACTGCCGTGCCAGTTGCATTGTATCTTCCTCTAAACGGTGCCAGGAATTGGAAGCGGCTACCGACCGACTGCCTCATTTGAAAGCGGCCGTCCTCACAGGGCCCTCTTCAGAGGAAAACTCGCGAAGTCATACGAATTGCGTGTCCCTTGAGCGATGTCTTACCGGAGGAGAGGTAACCCGTCCACCTAAGCAGAACATCGACGTGGATCTCGCGGCGCTCATCTACACATCCGCTTCTACGGGTGATCCCAAGGGAGCGATGTTGACACATCTCAATATGGTCTCTGCGGCCACGTCCATTACAACCTACTTGGAAAACCGGCCGGACGATATCATTCTCAACGCGTTACCATTGGCGTTCGATTATGGCCTCTATCAAGTATTAATGGGTTTCAAGATCGGAGGCACGGTTGTCCTCGATAAGTCCTTTGCGTATCCGCATACCGTCCTTCAGAAGATCGCACAAGAGAAGGTCACCGGATTTCCTCTGGTTCCCACCATGGCCGCGTTGCTGCTCGAGATGGATCTGAGCAAATACGACTTCAGTTCCTTGCGCTATGTCACGAATACCGGTGCCGTATTGCCCACGGATCATATCAAGAAATTGTGCACGCTCTTGCCGCACGCCAGACTGTATTCGATGTACGGTTTGACCGAGTGCAAGCGTGTCTCATATCTTCCGCCCGAACAGGTGCAGATACGGCCCTCGTCTGTGGGCAAGGGAATGCCGAATCAAGAGGTGTACCTGGTCGATAAGCAAGGGAATCGGATGGGGCCTGGTTCTATGGGTGAGTTGGTCGTCAGAGGATCTCATGTCATGAAGGGTTATTGGGATCTCCCCGACGAAACGGCGCGCGTCCTAAAGCCAGGATTGTGGCCGAACGAATCGGTCCTCCACACAGGAGACCTGTTTCGCATGGATGACGAGGGCTTTCTTTATTTCGTCGGACGGATGGACGACATGATTAAAACAAGCGGGAAAAAGGTCAGTCCCCTGGAGGTTGAAAATGTGTTGCATGAGATTGACGGAATCGCCGAAGCGGCCGTCATCGGCATTCCCGATGCTGTTCTTGGACAGCGGGTCAAAGCGGTGATCCGTGTAAAAAACGGGGCTACGATAGGAGAGCAAGACATCATTCGGTACTGTGTATGCCGTTTGGAAGACCATATGGTGCCGAGAGTTGTGGAGATGGTCAAAGAGCTTCCTAGGACGGAAAGCGGAAAAATAGATAAAAGCGCGCTTCTGGCGAATGCGGAACTGTCGTCGATGACGCTTAACAAGCTGGAAGTGGCATAGGGTAATCCGGATCGCTCAGAGCTCACAGGAAATGCCAGGGTATCAGCAGAGGCAAGGTATGCGTGTCGCGGACATAATTGCTCAAACGATGGCTTCCCGGCCCGCCAACGTCGCGGTTGTCTATAGAGGCCGGCCTTGGAGCTATGCGGAGCTACAGGCCCTCGTGGCCGCCACAAAAATTCGATTGATCGAAGCCGGATTGTCGGAGAGGGACCGAGCGGTTCTGTGGATCGAGAATTCGCCCGAGTATATCGCCACATATCTTGCGGTGCTTCAGATAGGAGGCGTGGTCGTGGCTCTGCACCAGCAGACCCCTGTGCCAGAAGTGGCTCGTCTCATCCGGCATGTGCGTGCCACGGGGTTGATCGTCTCTTCCGCCATCAAGCATTGGTCTGTGCGTGATTTCGATTCGACGGGTCTCCGGTTCATACTCAACGAAGATCGAATCATTGCATGGCCTCATAAGGAAATGGCTATTCCGGTTCCGGAAGGTCTGGCGCAGATCATATATACATCGGGTTCGACCGGACAGCCTAAAGGGGTCATGTTGACTCACCAAAATCTCGTTTCCAATACCCGGTCGATTCTTGAATATCTGCAGCTGACTCCGGAAGATTCGGTGATGGCGATTCTTCCCTTCACGTATGCATACGGGAATTCTGTCCTGCTCACCCACCTCTTCGTCGGCGGAACGCTCGTGATCGAAAACAGCGTGATTTACCCCCAGGTCATCTTGGAAAGTATGAGGCGTGAAGGGGTGACCGGGCTCTCCGGCGTGTCGACGACCTACGCGATCATGCTGAACCAGTCGAATCTAAAGTCGGCTTCCTTCCCGGCCCTACGGTATGTGACTCACGCGGGCGGTCCGATGCCGTCTGAATTGTTGAGCCGAATACAGTCGGCATTTTCAGAGGCACGGATGTTCCTGATGTACGGCCAGACCGAGGCCACAGCACGATTGACGTACCTCCCTCCGCATCTCTTGGAGGTCAAGCGGGGCTCCGCAGGTCGAGCCATTCCCGGTGTGACCTTGAGGATTGTGAAGGAGGATGGGGCGACGGCGCGTCCCGGCGAGGTGGGGGAAGTCTGGGCCTGCGGCGGAAATATCATGCAGGGATACTGGCTGGACCCGCAGGGAACGGCAGAGGTGCTGCGTGACGGGTGGCTCCGCACCGGGGATTTGGGACGTTTGGATGAGGACGGTTTTTTGGTGATCGAGGGCCGCAACAGCGAAATGATCAAGTCGGGCTCGTATAGGATCAGCCCCACGGAGATCGAAGAAGTGCTGTTACAGCACGCTGACGTTCATGAGGCGGGGGTCGTCGGGATTGACGATCCGATTCTGGGGCAAAAAATTTGTGCCATGGTGACTCTCAAGGCAGCCGGTTGTGTAACCGGCCAGGAACTGCTGGCCTATTGTGCCCAACGACTAGTCCAATATAAACGCCCGAAGTCCATTACCGTGGTCGCCGCATTACCGAAATCTCCGTCCGGCAAACTGTTGCGGCAGCGTCTTCGTGAGATGAGCCTGCTCGCTGCTCCGTCGTCGGTGCAACTCACGTCTTAGCCTTGCTTCATTGTTACTATGTGCACAATGCTTGAGCGTGAGAGCAGAAGACCCGTCGTGATTAAATGCGGCCAAGGAGATAGTTGGCAATCATGTTCTGTAAGGAGGGGTTGATGGATAAGCGAAGAGGTTTTTCAGCGGATTCACTGAAGCTGGATGCCGGCCAGGAAGTGGATCGGATCGCCGCCTTTACGAGGGAGGCTGTATTCAAGCAACTGAAGCGGAAAGGGATGGTCGTGGGACTGTCCGGAGGCATCGACAGCAGCACGGTGGCTGCGCTTGCGGTACATGCGCTGGGGGCTGATCGCGTCGTAGGATTATTTATGCCGGAATCGGATTCGTCCGACGACAGTTTGCGCTTAGGCAAAGATCTGGCAAAAACACTGGGGATCAGAACGTTCAAAGAGGATATATCGGGCATCCTGCAAGGGGCTGACTGTTATGGACGACGTGATGAGGCGATCCGGGCCGTAGTTCCGCAATATCATTCCGGGTACAAGTCTAAGCTGGTCTTGTCATCTCTTGATAGCACGGAATTCAGGATCTCCTATGTCGTGGTAGAAGCTCCCGACGGGACGCAGACAAAGGTGCGGCTGACGGCCGATGCGTTTCTCGCGCTCGTCGCGGCCACGAACTTTAAGCAGCGTGCGCGGAAAATGATGGAATACTTCTACGCCGACCGTTTCCTGTACGCCGTGGCCGGTACACCGAATCGACTCGAGTATGATCAAGGTTTTTTTGTGAAAAATGGAGACGGCTCCGCCGACATTAAGCCCATCGCCCATTTGTATAAAACGCAGGTGTATCAAATTGCGCGACATCTCGGGGTTCCTGAAGAAATTCTAAGCCGTCCGCCCACAACGGATACGTATTCCCTGCCCCAGTCTCAAGAAGAGTTTTATTTCTCGCTGCCCTACGACAAGATGGACCTCTGTTTATTTGGCAAGAATCACCACATACCCTGTGAAGAGATTGCCCCGGCGGTCGGTCTGACCGCGGCGCAGGTCGAGCGCGTCTACCGAGACATTGAGGCCAAGCGTGCCGCCGCGCGATATCTGCATATGGAGCCGTTGTTGGTCGAGGATGTAACGGAAGCGCAAGCGATCTCGTAGCCCGATATGAAATATCCCAGCTTATCTGCCGTTCACTCATCTTCTGAACCCGCCGCGGCAAATGGATCTGCCTGGTTTCTTGGGTTCCTCTTAGGGGCCGCTTTTATCTTTTGCTATGCACGCGTATTCGCCGATATGGTCCGCCAATGGTGGACGATTTCCATGTATTCCTATGCGTTTTTAATACCTGTCATCAGCGCGTATCTCATCTGGTTGCGCCGGGATACCCTGCATGAACTTAAGGTTCAGCCTAGCTATGTCACCGGGTCTTTTCTGCTAACGGCGGGTTTGTCCGCTTTGATCATTGGTCAGGCAGGGGGCATCTCGGTACTCCAACAGGTCTCTCTCATGTTGACCATTCCGGCAATGGTCCTGTTGGTGTTTGGAAAGGCAGTACTCAAAGCCCTTGCGTTGCCGATCAGTTTCTTGTGGTTCATGATTCCCATTTGGGAAATCCTGACCGACCCGCTCCACCTTCCCTTTCAAGCGTTCTCGGCAAACATGGGAGTGATGCTTCTGCGAATTGCCGGTATTCCGGTCTTTCAGGATGGACTCTTTATTCATCTCCCGAACATCACCCTGGAAGTGGCCCGCGCCTGCAGCGGGGTCAATTATCTCATTGCGGTGCTGGCGACTTCGATTCCCCTCTCCACCATTGTGCTAACAAGTATGCGAAGGCGAGTCACCCTTGTCCTGCTGGCTGTGACAGTGTCCGCTTTAGCCAATAGCCTTCGTGTGGCTCTCATCGGATTGCTTGCCTACTATGATATGAGCGGCGATCTCCATGGTCCGTACCACGCCTTGCACGGGATCTTCGTTTCGATGGTCGGCTACCTCGTGATCTTCGGTGGTTTGTGGATTCTTTCACGAAACCAGCATGACGGTAATCCGCGGCCGTTTCCGTCCCCCGTATCGGAGAAGAAGGGGAGGCTCGAGTGGAATCAACAGAAGACCTCTTTGGGCTTCCTCATAGCCGTGTTATTGCTGGCGGGCAGCACTCCTTATATTGACCGGTCTCGGCCCGTCCCCTTGCGGCACAGCTTGAGCGGATTATCCTTAGTCAGCGCTGGATGGGTCGGACGGGACGTGCCTTATGAGCATATTCCCGGTGTCGATCAGAGTCTCTCGCGAATTTATCGACATGTTTCCGGAGAAGAAGTGCATGTGTCGGTCTCCTATTTCGAGACGCAGACTCAAGGGAAAGAGCTGGTTGGCCCGGGCACTGCCAAGCTTCACTCGGACGCCACGAGGGTGAGGATGATCGTCGGGCAACGGGGAGAAGTGGAAATGAACCGGCTCCTCAGGCATGAGGGTGGAAGAGCGCAAGCGGTTCTTTTCTGGTATGACCTCAATGGTCGCATTGTTCCGGGGCGCTACGCGGCAAAGCTCTATACGGCTTTTGATGCGGTCGCCAATGGTCGGACGAGCGGAGCGCTGGTATCCTTAGCGACGGCTCTGCCTTCCGATGACGAGCCTGCAAGGCAGCGAGCACTGGAGAGCCTGTCGGCGTTTGTCTCGACGTTCTATCCCATCCTTGATCAATACCTTCCTGATCCGGCGGAAGATTCCCTTCAAGGGTAAGAGACGATGCCTGACACGGTTTTGTCATCAACTCAGTCCATGGCATTCTCCGAGGACCGCCCCACAGAGGTGCGGGTGTGTTTCGGTCATCAGTCGGTCGGAGCGGACATCGTCAATGCATTGTCGACCCTGTCCGGACAAGGGCTTGGGATTGTTGAAACCAATGATCCGGAGGCCTATGGGCATCCGACGTTCGGACATTTCAGAGTCGGACGGAACGGAGACCCGTTGTCGAAATGCCGAGCCTTTGCCGAAGTGATCGAATCCGGAGTGGGTGACCTGGTTGATGTGGCGTTCTTCAAGTTTTGTTATGTGGATGTGACCTTCGATACGGATATTGAAGCTCTGTTTACGGCTTATCGAGAGATGATGGGCTCGCTGATGGAACAATATCCTCAGGTGACATTTCTCCATGTGACGGTTCCACTCCGGCAGGTCACCCAGCGGCTGCGAGGGTGGCTTGGCGAAATGAGCGGACGTCCTATCCGTGAGCGGAAGGACCAGGAGAGGCGCCATGCCTTTAACCAGTTGCTTCGTCGAGCTTATGGCGACAGCGGCTGTTTGTTCGACCTGGCCGAAATGGAAGCGACGTTTCCAGATGGGACGCCGGCCTTCTTCACGCACCAGGGTCATCGGATTCCAAACCTCGTCGCGGACTATACAGACGACGGAGGTCACCTGAATCAACGCGCCGCTGAACTCGCCGCAGGGCGATTGCTCGAGTGCTTGGCGCGGTTCGGACAGAAGCACAAACGGGAAGAGAGAAATAGGGACATGCAATGAACATTATCCGCTGCGATGAAAGCCATGCCAAGGCCTGGGACGAATTTGTGTGCGGACAAGAGCAGGGATCGTTCTACCACCTATTCGGATGGAAGGCCGTGAATGAATCGTGTTTTGGGCACGAGACGTTTTACCTCGCGGCGCTCGATGACGGTCGGTTCCGGGGAGTGTTCCCGCTCGTGTTCCTACAGACCGGATTATTCGGAAAGATCTTGTGCTCTCTTCCGTTCGTCAACTACGGAGGGCCCTGCTCCGATGACCCGATGGTTGAACGGCTTCTCATTGAGGAAGCGAAACGGCTCGTACCCCAGAACCAGGCCGATTACCTCGAAATCCGCAGCACGCGAAAACTGGACGGTGACCTGCAGACCTCCCAACACAAGGTGAGCATCACCGTGGCGCTGGATCCCAATCCCGACGTTATCTGGGATGCCTTCAAAACCGGCCACCGCAAACACATCCGGCAGGCATACAAGCGAAACCTTTGTGTGAAAAACGGAGGACTCGATCTCCTCGACACGTTTTATTCGATACTCAGCGAGAGCTGGAAGCACCTGGGAACACCGGTCTACGAGAAGCGTTACTTCGAGCGCGTTCTCACGATGTTTCCGGATAGGACGAAGATTTTTGTCGTTGAGCATGAGGGCGTCCCGGTATCTGCCGCCTTCAACGGGTATTTTGGGGCCATGGTGGAAGGAATGTGGTTAGGGACCAGGCCCGAGTATCGACAGTTGGAATCCAGTTACGTGCTGTACTGGGAAATGATTCGAGACGGATGCCTTGGCGGCTTTCAACGGTTCCATTTAGGACGTTCGACCGTGGACTCCGGTGGTGAAACGTTCAAGCGAAAGTGGAACGCGTACCCGACGCAGCTGTATTGGCAATACCTCGTCCGGAACGGTCGTCCCATACCTCAATTGAATGTGAGTAACCGCAAATATCAATTGGCCATGAGTGTGTGGAGGCGGCTTCCCCTGTCAGTTACACGGGTGCTCGGACCGTTATTGGCGAAGGGAATTCCTTAATTGCTGCGCGAGCACT
>CBDIWP010000085.1:0-14553 GCA_965285945.1 uncultured bacterium
ACGTTCCCCCGGCCGCTTCGACCGTGTCCTCCAGGCGCGGCATCAGCACCACGCGTCCCTTTAACGGCAGATCGGGGACGAACCATCCGTGATACCGGCGCGTCGCCACCCCGAGCAACGAGCTTGAGGCGTAGCCGCCCAAGCCGTTGGTGACCAGCCATTCCTTCGCCAACAGCAGATCGGGATCGTCGACTGGCGTGGCCGCAAACCTGAGATCCGGGGTCGTGACCGTCATGGGAAGGAGTTCCGCACCGGGAGTGGTTGTAGGGCATGCGCGCCGGTCACTCATCCCCTCTCCGTCTTCATCGCCATAAACAAGGCGGCGCTGCCGGCGGGGATCCGCCACCCCCGGTCGCTCAGCGGATTGACGACACCGGGCCCGCCGTATTGCGGATGGTCGCTCGACCACACCAGTTTCCAAGCACCGTCCGCCACCGGGGCCAACAGCGGCTCAGGGGCCGGCACATAGGACAGATCCGGACCCAGGTTGACCACGAGCAGCCGGTCGTCGCCCGTCTCGGTACGGTAGCGGAGCACCAGCGCCTGCGGCCCCAAGACCGCTCCGTCGAGGCACCGGCGCTCCTGCCTGGCCAGCACGGGATCCTCGCGGCGCACACGGAGGAGATCCCGGTGCAACCGGGCATTCTCGGAGTGTCTGGAGCGTTCCGACCAATCCAATCGGGAGCGCTCGAAGGTGACCGGATCGCCGGGATCCGGCACGGCGTCCTGCGCTTCCTTTGTGGCATAGCAGGGAAACTCCGAGAGGAAGTGTTTTCGTCCGGCATAGACCGTTGGCGCGAGCGCCGGCACATGGTCGGCAAAAAACTGAAACGGGGCGGACGCCCCGAACTCCTGCCCCATGAACAGCATGGGGGTTTCCGGCGAGAGCAGAAACAGCGCCGTCAAGGCGCGGTACCGGGCCGGATCCGCCATGGCGTGCAGGCGGTCGCCATGGAGGTGGTTGGCGACCTGATCGTGATTCTGCAGGTAGAACACGAAGGCACTGGCCGGCTCGTCTTTCACGACGGTGCCTCGCCCTTTGTCCTGCCACTCATAGCGTTGTCCTTGGTAGACGAAACCGTGCTTGATGACGGACAACAATTCCTGAGCCGTTCCCCGGTAATCCGAATAATAGGCGTCGCTCCGGCCAGTGAGAGCCACCCGGCAGATGTGATGAAAATCGTCGCTCCAGACCGCGTCCAGCCCCCAGCCGCCCTGCTCCAGCGGTCGAACGGTGTGGATCCATTGCGATTCGCACTCCGCGATGAGCACGATCGATCGGCCGGACGCCGCCGCACGCGTCCGGGCGGATAACTCCGCAACGATGTGCACAGGACTGTCGTCGTGGATGGTTTGGACGGCATCGAGACGGAGGCCGTCGACCTGAAACTCGCGGATCCAATAACAGGCGTTTTCGAGCACGAAGTCCCGGACCGCCTGGGAGCCGGGGCCGTCAAAATTGACGGCCGGACCCCATTCGTTCGAATAGCGATCGGTCACATAGGCGTCGCTGAACTGCGGAAGATAATTTCCATCCGGCCCGAAGTGGTTGTAGACGACGTCCACAATGACGCCCAGACCCTGTTCGTGGGCCGCATCGACGAAGCGTTTGAGCGCCTCATGGTCGCCGTAGACATGGGCGGGCGCAAAGAGACCCACCCCGTCGTAGCCCCAATTCCGCCGCCCCGCACACTCCGCCAGGGGCATCAGCTCGATGAGCGTAATCCCGTCCCGCTGTAGATCCGGGAGCCGTTCACGGGCCGCGTCCAACGTGCCTTCGGGCGTAAACGCGCCGACATGCAACTCATACACGACCTGCCCGGTCATGCGGACGCCCGGCCATCCGGCCGTCCGCCAACGATAGGCTGCCGGATCGACGATCAGCGACGGCCCATGCGGACCTTGCGGTTGAAAACGCGAACAGGGATCAGGATAGGACTCGCCATTATCGAGGCGATACCGATAGGTCATGCCCGCGGCCGCGATCGGCACCAACCCGGAAAAATAGCCCTCTTGGTCCTTCGTCAGGGGAAAGCTACGGCCTTCATCCTCCAGGACGACGTCGACGCGCGCGCGTTGGGGCGCCCAGAGACAGAACCGCACGCCGCCCGGCTCCATCTGCGCTCCGAGCCCCAGAGACCGGGCTGCCGCAGACACGGCACCCCTCGCATCCTCGTGACTGACGGGGTGGTTGTCCGCAGCCGTTCCCATAGTGAATCGTCACCGGCGTATCGTCCATGGTGAATGCAACATTTTCCGCGAACCTTCCGACATTTACATGAAAGCGCGCGGCCTCAAAGCTGGGGATTTCCCTAGATGGACCTTGGCGGACCGGAACCTATGGGTACTCCTAGGGGAACATCACCGGGGAACCAGGTAAGGGTAATCAAAGGACATCACGCGATCACATTCAGAGGAGGAGGTCATGATGAGTACTCGACCCTATGCCCTATTCGCAGCAGGACTACTCGTCCTGGGCATGACGGGCTGCGATGCCACTGTCGAACTGACGAAAGCGCCGTTCGACGCGTCCACCGCGCTGTCCGATGGCGTGACGCAAGCCAGTTCGGAGCTGGTTCAGCCGACCACGGAATTCACCTCCAGCTTGACGCCCGGCGCGGACGGCATGGTGGGCCCCGCCAGAGCGCATAAGAAGCTGGAAGCCTTTACCGCCTATTCCTTCGAAAACGTTCGTGGGGATATTTCGCGCGGAGAAGGGGAATACCTGGTGTCCCTTGCGACGCTGGCCGGAGTGCCGGCTGAACGTCAGGAGTCCTTCAGGACGCATATGCGGGATAATTACGCGACCTTGTATGATGCGCAAGATTCAAAGCGCGATGCGTGGGTCCGGGTCGTCAATGCCGCATGGTCGGCCGGATATGGCCAGACCGGAGCCCGGACTGACTAGACTGGCGAACCCATTGGCTTCGACTCAGTGATGGCGACCATCGATGAGCTGCCCGGAAAGGGCCACGGTCGCCGTCACCGATGCCCTGCGAAAGATCCACACTGCCGCGCCTGGCAACTCACACGGTCGTCCTTGGCGGCACGTCTCAGGCGCTGTTAAAACAATCGCGATTGGGGCGGCGGTGCGCAACCCGGCCGATCCGTGGACATCGCGGCGATGATCGTATCGTACAGTTGTTCCGCGGCGGCATCCTTGGCCACAAACGAGACGGCGCCGGAGGTCCTCATGGCCTCGATGATGTGGGGCGAATTATTCACGGACAGCCCGACCACCAGGACCTGCGGCCAGTCTTGCTTGATCCGTTTCGTCGCTTCGATGCCATCCATCCAGGGCATATTCACATCCATCAGGACAATGTCGGGTTCGCATTGCGCGGCCATGGCCACGCCTTCCTCACCGTCGCCGGCCTCTCCGACGACCGACAGGCCGGGAAAGGTTTCCAGAAGCGCCTTGAGACCCTGACGCACCATTACATGGTCGTCCACCAGCAGCACGCGGATGAGAGACCGGGGTGCGCGGGGCGAGAGGCGCAGGGCCAGACCGGATCCCGGCGGTTCGGCGATCTGCGATGCGTCGCCAGACCCAACGTCGCCGCCCAGGACCGGCACATACCGCTTGTCCCCCGCGGGGCCCCGGGAGAGCGGCAGGCTCAGGATTGTGGTGGTCCCTTGTCCCGGCGCGCTCTTCATGTGGAAGGATCCTCCCATCGCCTCCATCCGTTCCCGCACGCTGAGGAGCCCGAAGTGCTCGCCCGAGGATTTTGTTTCCACCGTGGTGATATCGAATCCGCATCCCGCATCCTGCACCTCGATATGGAGCCTGCTGTCGTCTTCCACGTGCAGCGTCACGGTCGCATGGCCCGTGCCCGCATGCTTGGCGACGTTGATCAACAACTCGCGCACCGATTGAAAGAGAAGGACGGCCTGCTCGTCCGGCAAGGGCACGTCGTCCTGCGCGACCCGCACCTCCACGGCCAGGCCTTGCAGCGGCATCTGTTCAGCGAGCCAGCCAAGCGCCGCCGAAAGGCCCAATTCCTCCAACACAGGGGGGCTCAGCTTGGCCATGAGCGACCGGGTATAGCTCAAGGCGTTCTTGAACAGATCGTCAAGCTCGCGGACTGGTTGTGCGAGATCGGGCGCGGCGGCAAGCGGGCCCCGCAGCTGGGCAATCTTCATGCGTCCCAAGGCCAGCATTTGAGCCAGATAATCGTGCAGTTCTCCCGCCAGGCGCTTGCGCTCGCGCTGCTCGGCGAGTGTCAGCTCCGACGCCAGCGCCCGGAGGCGATGGTGTGAGGCCACGACGTCGCGCGTGCGTTTCTCGATCCGCTGCTCCAGTTCGGCGTTGAGGCGCTGCAACGCATCCTCCGCCTGCGTGCGGAACTGCAGTTCCTTTTCCAACCGGTGGTTGGCGGCCTGCAGTTCGCCCGTGCGCTCGGCGATCCGGCTCTCCAATTCCTCGTTGAGCGCCCGCAGCGCCTGCTCGGATGCCGCATGCGCTTGCTGCAATCGGTGTTGGTCCAGCGCCTGCCGCACCGCCTCACCGAGGCGGCCCAGCCGGTCTTTCATCAAAAAGTCGGCGGCGCCCTGATGCATCAGCTTGACCGCTTCCTCCTCGCCGATCGCGTGCGAGACGACGATGAAGGGGATCGACAGCTGACTGTTCTGCAGACATTGGAGCGCCGCAGCGGAACCGAATTGCGGCATGGCGTGGTCGGAGATGATGATGTCCGGAGGGTCCTGGGCGAGCCGGCTCATGAAGTCGGTTTCCCGGTCCACCCGCTGCCATTCGGGATCATAGCCGCTTTTGATCAGCGCCCGGACGACTAATTCGGCGTCCATCGGATCATCTTCGGCGATCAAGACACGCAGTTGGACCATCGCACTCCCCCTTCTCATTGTGCACCGTGCCGCGAATTCCGGCCGCGGGTTACGGCCGGTGCGAAAACTCCGCGGGCAATTGGTTGTACAGCATCCAATACATGCCTAAATGCCGGACGGCGTCCGTGAACTGCGGAAAGTCCACAGGCTTGACCACATAACTGTTCACACCAAGATCGTAGCTTTTGACCAGATCGCGCTCCTCCTTCGAGGAAGTCAGGATCACGATCGGGATCGCCCTGGTCCGGGAATCCGCCTTGCATCGCTGCAACACCTCCAGGCCGTCGACCTTCGGCAGCTTGAGATCCAATAAAATCAACCGCGGTTTCTCGCGCATCTCGCTCCCGAACAGGCAGTCCAGGGCCTCTTCCCCATCGCGCACGACGTGGATCTTGTTCGCCAGGTGATACCGTTCGAAGGCCCGCAAGGTCAGTTCCACGTCCTCCGGATTATCCTCGATCAGCAGGATCTCGACACCGTCGTTCATAATGCGGCCTTTCGTAGTGAGAAATAGAAGGTGGCCCCGCCGTCGACCTTGCCCTCCGCCCACACCCGGCCGCCGTGCCGGTGGATTACGCGCTGCACGATGGCCAACCCGACACCCGTGCCTTCGAACTCCTCTTTCCGATGCAGCCGCTGGAAAATTCCGAATAATTTTCCGACGTACCGCATGTCGAACCCGACGCCGTTGTCTTTGACATAATAGACGGCCCGGTCGTCGCCCGTCTCGTCCGGGATCCACCCCACCTCGACCGTGGTTTCCTCCCGGTACTGGGTGTACTTCACCGCATTCCCGAGCAGATTGGTCCAGACGATCTTCAGGAGCCGCCGGTCTCCGTAGGCATGCGGCAAGTCGCCCACCATGAAATCGACCTTCCGGCCCTGGTGCATGATCCGGAGATCCTCCGCCACTTCGCGCGCCAAGCCGGCGATGGCCACGGATTCCAACCGCATGCTCTGCCGGCCCAGTTTCGAGAACTCCAGGAGATCATCGATCAATTCACCGGCCTGGCCGGCCGCTTTGCGGACGATGTTCAGGCACCGTGCGGCTTCGACATCCAATTGCGCGTCGTGCTCCTCCAGCACGATACGCGTGAAGGCATCGATCGTGCGTACCGGCGCCCGCAGGTCGTGCGAGATGGAATAGGAGAACTGCTCCAGCTCCTTGTTGGCTTCCGTCAGCTCCGCCGCGTGCCGACTCAAATCCTCATTGGCGGCCATCAAGGCGCGATCCCGCTCCCGCAAGGCCTCGGCGGCCTTCCTCTTATCTGAGACGTCCCGGAAGACCACCACGAGCCCCGCGATGGTTCCGCCGGACCGGATCGGGGATGCGCTATACACCACATCGAAGAAGGTGCCGTCTTTCCGGATGAACACATCTTCGCATTGGATTACGGATTCCCCGTCGCGCAGCACCCGCAATCCCGCGCACTCTTCGGCGGGAAAGGGGGTGCCGTCCCGGCGCAGATAATGCGTCACGTCATGCATCTTCCGTCCGAGCAGTTCCTCGCGTGTCCAGCCGAACAGGCGCTCCGCGGCTTGATTCACCGCCGTGACCAATCCCTGTTCGTTCACCGTGTAAAGGCCTTCACCCATGTTGCTCACGATGGACTCCTGAAATTCCAGGGCCCGGCGGAGCGCTTCCCGGCTTTCTACTAATGCATGCTCGGCCAACTTTTGCTCGGTAATGTCCCGCGCGATTTTCGAGGCGCCGATGATGGTTCCCTGCGCATCGATCACCGGCGAGACGCTCAGCGAAACATGCAGGCGGGTGCCATCCTTCCGGCATCGGATAGTCTCATAATGCTCGATCGCTTCTCCCCGCCTGAGGCGCCCCAGGATGCTGGGTTCTTCATCGGGTCGATCGGGGGGAATGAGCCGGCTCACCGGCTGCCCGATCATCTCGTCCTCCCGATAGCCGAAGAGCCGCTCGGCCGCCCGGTTCCAACTGGTGACGATGCCATCGAGATTCTTGCCGACGATGGCATCGTCCGAGGAGGTCACAATAGCCGCCAGGTTGGCCACGGCTCGTTCCGCCTCCTTCCGCTCCGTGATGTCGACCAGCATATTAATGGCGCCGACCACGCGGCCCTGCTCGTCCTTGAGAGGCTCGGGGTGCGGAAGGATATGGCGTCTCGCCCCGTCCGGACGTTCGATGATGATTTCTTCCCCGCGTACCGCGCGGCCTTCCCGTAACGTGACGGACATGGGACATTGGTCCAGCGGCAGCGGGGTCCCGTCCGGCCGATAGATTTTCCACGATCCGCACCATTGATCTATGCCGATGGCCGGCTCACGTCCCCACAAGACCGCCGCGACATGATTGTAGAGCGTGATCCGGCCCTCGGAATCACACGTGTACACGGCCGCAGGCAGGCCATGGATCAGGTCGCGATAGCGCGCTTCACTGGCGCGAAGCGCCTGCTCCGCCGCCTGGCGGTCCGTCACATCATTCGTGAAACAGCGCGTGTGGACGAGCGCCCCGTCCCGGAACAAGCCGCTTGAACTGATGAGCACGTGACGGACGGAGCCGTCTTTGCACCGGAGGCGCGCCGGATATTCTATCAGGACTTCACCGTGCTCCAGCCGGGCCAGAATATCGCCGATGACCGGTTGATCGACGTGAATGTCTGTGATGGAGCGGCCGACATATTCCTCGCGGCTGTACCCGAGCATCTGAAGCTCGGCCCGGTTCACACGCAGGATGATCCCGTCCGGTCCCACCCAGTGGAGCCCGATGCTCGCGTTCTCGAAGAACTCCGACAGCTCCTGTTCGTTGCGGCGCAGCGCCTCCTCCGTCTGTTTTCTGGCCAGGATCTCGCGTTTCAACGACGAGATCTCATCATTGAGCTGCTTGAAGTTCTGGGTGGATGCCGGATGAGGCGTCACTCGCAACGAAATCGTCGTCGAGCGTTTCGACTCCCCTCGTTCCAACAACGCGCCCAGAACGTGACAGCGGACCGGCACACCTTTTGCCGTGCGGACCTCTGCGGAAAACGGCAATGGACCGCTGGTCCGGCAACATCGTTCCACGATCTCCCTGACCGTGGATTCCGGTGATCCGGAGAAAGCCATAATCGATTGCCCCGTGAGCCGGTCCACGGTCGTTTCGCACAGGTCGGCGAACGCCTGGTTGGCGGAGATAATGATTCCCTCCCCGGACAGGAAGACCATCGGGTCAGACGAGAGCTTGAGCAAGACGGCCAGCGCCCTTGACATGACTACACTCCCTTAAAGTATTCGCGTCCCTCGGCGGCTTCGCCTTCAGGCGTTGTTTTCAAGTACACCACGACTCGGCAACCGGGATCATGCTGCGCAATCGTGCGCTCCAATACCACTTTGGAATACCCGAGGTTTTCGGCTGTAATGGACCCGAACACGTTGGAGGTCATCATGCAGAGCGCCGGCCGGTCCAGGACCTTGTCGCCGAAGGGGCACCGGCGGTTGCCGAGCACGATTTTGTCGTCACCTTCCTCGATGACATAAAAGTCGCCTTGGATGCGCCGCTTCAGATCCACGAGCACATCGCGCACTTGCGGTCTGGTCAACCTGTCTACCTGCAATGCCTGCTTATATTCGCGGTTCAGGTGGTCGCCCATTTTCTGTCCGACGATGCTGATGAAGCCGGAGGCTTCCTCCAGACCGACGACCTCCTGGAGCGTCCCGCTCAACTCGCGGATCAGCAGGCGGGTGAACAGGTCCCGCTCCAACGGAAGCTCCAGGTTGGAGACTTGCTCATCCGCGGCCGGTTTCAGGGAGGACATGGGAAGATCCTTTGCCATAACAATGTCTCCTCTAGGGATGGACTGAAGTTATCCGCTTTTCGACAACAACAGGTCTTGGATGGACCGGTACAGTTCGTCGACAGCCGCTTCTTTCGTCAACAGCATGCTGGCTCCCGCCGCCGTCATCGCCTGCTGGTTGTCGCCCTGGGCATTCACGGACAAGCCGATCACAATGATGTCAGGCGAGCGTTCTTTGATCGCCGCCGTGGCGTCGATTCCGTTCATGTGAGGCATATTGATGTCCATGACGACCACCGCCGGATCCAAGGCCTCGGCCAGCTCCACCGCCTCTTCGCCGTTGGCCGCTTCCCCCACGACTTCCAGATCGGCATACCCGTCGAGCACCGTGCGCAACCCTTGCCGGACCATGGCGTGGTCGTCGACCAGCAGGACCCGGATCATCGGGCGGGATCCGTGATGCGTGAGGCGTGACGCGTTCCGAGGACGGGAGGCGCGAGCCGCGAATGATGACGCGTCTTGGGGGCGCGATGTGTAATCCATGATGCGCGATGCGCCGCCCGGCGCAGATGTGATGGCTGAGCGCTGAGGGCTAAGGGACTTTCCATCAGGCGTCCCGCATGACGGATCACGCTTCCCACGCCTGTCATGCTCGTCTCGCTGGTCACGCGCCTGGAGCGGCAGCACCAGCCGTGCCGTCGTCCCGCGCCCCGGCGCCGATTCGATCTGAAATGCCCCGCCCAAGGCACGCATGCGTTCCCGGATGCTGAACAGTCCGAACTTGGAGGACAGGGAGGGAACCTGGGCGGCCAGCGGGTCCATGCCTTTCCCGTCATCCCGCACTTCAATGTGGAGCGCACCGTTCCGTTGTGACAGCGACAAACTCGCCGCGCCGGTTTCGGCATGCTTGGACGTGTTCATCAGCAATTCGCGGGCCGATTGAAACAGCAGCACCGACTGGTCTTCGGGAAGCGCCAGATGAGGATCATCCGGCACCTCCAGCGTGACGGCGAGTTCATGCCGTTCCATATAAGCCGCCAGCCATTTCAACGCGGCCGGCAAACCGAAATCATGCAACACCGGCGGGGCCAGATCCGCGACCAGTGTCCGCGTATAGGTCAAGGCCTCATCTAAGACCTCTTCCGTCTGCCGGATGAGCCGCTGGCAGTCCTCCACGACCCCGGGGATCCGTCTGGACTGCCCGAGCTTCAACCGGCATAACACCAGCATCTGCGCCAGATGATCGTGAAGTTCGGCTGCCAGCCGCTTGCGCTCCTGTTGCTCGGTCAGGTTCAACTCCGTCGCCAGCGCCCGCAACTGGGCCTGCGACTGCGTCAGTTCATCGGTCCGTTCCTCCACCAACTGTTCCAATTGGACGGAGAACAGCCGCATCCGGTCCTCGCTTTCACGCAGGTTCTCCTCCGCCTGCCGTTGTTCGGTGACATCCGTGTTCGTGCCGAACCATCGGACGATCCGGTCTTCCGCGTCGCGGATCGGGACCGCCCGGCTCAGGAACCAGCGGAACAGGCCGTCCTTGCCGCGCAATGGAAAGATCTCTTCCCAGGGTGTGCCGGTTTCCAGTGCCCGTCGCTTGCTGGCCAGCACCCGCTCCACATGGTCCGGATGATGAACCTGCTGCCACCCCCAGCCTTGCACTTCCTCGAACGTCGTCCCGGTATAGTCATACCAGCGGCGGTTATACCAATACAGCGAGCCGTTTTCGTCCATCATCCAGGCCATCGAGGGCATATGATCGGCGAGGGCGCGGAAACGCTCCTCGCTCTCCTGCAGCTGCCGCACCAGCCTGGATTTCTCCTCGGCAATGGCGCGCACTTCATCCCGTTGCCGCGCGAGATCCAGCCGCTGGCGCGAGAGCTGCACGAAGACGCCGACTTTGCGGCGGAGGATTTCCGGCTCGATCGGCTTATAGAGAAAATCCACGGCGCCGGCATCGTACCCGCGGAAGCGGCGCTCGTTATCATGGTCGCCCGCCGTGAGGAAGATGATGGGCACTTGCCGGGTCCGCTCGACGCCGTGCATCAACTCCGCCAGCTCGAATCCATCCATCGCCGGCATCTGCACATCCACGATCGCCAAGACCACGTCATGCCGCAGCAACAGTTCCAGCGCGTCCTGCCCCGAGCGAGCCACCAGAATGTCGACATCCGGCCGGCGCAGGAGCCCTTGGAGCGCCACGAGGTTCACGTCCTGATCATCGACGATGAGAATCGTTGCGGGACTATCCGGCATGGACACTCCTCATGCTGCCGAATACAGGACTTCCGAGATGGCCGCGAGCGTCATCGGGTCGGCCTGGGGGCAGGCCGCAAGAGCGGCCTCCGGCATCGTGGAGGCCTCGGCGGATTCCGGCGTTTGGACCAGCGCGAATCCTCCGGCCTCGCAGACCATCCTCACTCCCCGCGCTCCATCAGAGTTGGCGCCGGTCAGCACGATGGCCAGCAGGGCGCCGCCGTACGCATCGGCCGCCGATTCGAACAACACGTCGATGGACGGCCTGGAAAAATTGACCGGCTCCTCGCTCGACAAGGACACCGAGCGCTGCCGTTCGACCAGCACATGATAATCGGCCGGCGCCAGATAGACGGTGCCGGGGACGAGCGGTTCCTTGTCCTCGGCCTCCTTCACCAGCAGCCGGCACTTGGGCTGAAACACCTCGGCGAGACTGCCGGTGGGATGCCGGGCGATATGGATCACCACCAGCATGGGCATCGGGAACCCGGCCGGCAGCGCCGGCAACAGAGACAAGAGCGCCGACACCGCGCCCGCCGATCCGCCGATCACCACCGCCTCCGCCTCATGCCTCCCTCCGCTTGGAAGCAATAGGCGGCTCACTCCAGCCCCCGTTTCCGGTAAATGCGTTCCTTCGCCGCGACCTCCGTAAATGCCTGGGCATGCCCGCTGAAGCGGAGCGTCTCTTTGGCGCCCAAGCCCAAAAACCCCTTCCGCACCAACGCGTCCCGGAACAGCCCGATCGCGCGATCCTGTAACGGGCGGTCGAAGTAAATGAGCACGTTCCGGCAGGACACCAGCTGCACCTCCGCAAAGACGGCATCGGATACCAGGCTGTGATCCGAAAATACGACCCGGCGGCGCAGCGTCTTATCGAACACGGCGGCATTGTAGCCCGCGGTGTAATACTCCGACAGCGAGCAGCGTGCTCCGGACCGCCGATGGTTATCGCTGAACAGCGCAATCCGGTCCAAGGCATACACGCCGGCCTCGGCCGTTGCGAGAGCGCTCGAATGAATATCGGTCGCGTAGAACCTCGTCCGCCCTTCCAGGCCTTCCTCGCGAAAGACAATGGCCAGCGAATACAGTTCCTCACCCGTGCTGCATCCCGCCACCCAGACTTTGATCGACGGATACGTCTTCAAATGCGGGATGACCTGCTGCCGGAGCGCCCGAAAGTAATCGGGATCGCGGAACATCTCGCTCACTTGCACGGTCAGATAGCTTAACATGTGCGACAGCATCGACGGCTCGTGCATCACCTTGTCTTGCAGCATCGAAAAGCTCCGGCAGCCGAAATGTTCCCGCGCCTGTGCGAGACGGCGCTTGATCGAAGCCATGGAGTAGCTCCGGAAGTCGTACTGATACCGCTGGTAAATGGCCTCCAGCAGCAGTCTCAGCTCAATATCGTCGCTCGCGGCCACCGCCTCGCGCCTCATCGCGGCATCCACACCCGCAAGAGCGAGAGCATTTTATCGACGTCGAGCGGCTTCGCCATGTAATCATTCGCGCCGGCGGCCAGCGATTGTTCTTGATCGTGCTTCATCGCCTTGGCGGTCAGCGCGATGATGGGAAGCTTTCTCCATTCGGGCCGCTTGCGGATCTCCCGCATGGCCGTCAAGCCGTCCATTTCCGGCATCATGAGGTCCATGAGGACGAGGTCCACCGGCGCCCCGCCCTGCCCCAACGACTGCTCCAGGACCCGGAGCCCCTCCCGGCCGTTCCGGGCAATCCGAATCTGCACCCCCTGAGGCTCGAGGATACTGGTGAGCGCGAAGACGTTCCGCACATCGTCTTCGACGATGAGAATGTGCCGGCCCTCCAGCACCGCATTGCGGTTCTGTGATTTTTTCAGCATGGCTTGCTGCTCCGGCGGGAGATCGGCCACCACCTGATGCAGGAACAGCGTCACTTCGTCGAGCAGCCGCTCAGGCGATTTGGCCCCTTTGATGATGACCGATTTCGAATACTTCCTGAGGCGCTGCTCCTCGTCCGGTGTCAGCTCCCGGCCGGTGTAGATAATGACCGGTGGAAATTGATACCGATCTTCGCTGCTGAGCCGATCGAGCAAGGCAAAGCCGGACGCGTCGGGCAGACTGAGATCCAGCACCATGCAATCGAATGTGGTCGCGACCAGGTGGTCCAGGCACTCCGCCGAGGTCGCCGCGCCGACCGTTTCAACTTCGCGGGAGCCCAGCAGCTGACGCAGGCTGTCCCGTTGAGCCTCGTCGTCGTCCACAATGAGGACCCGTCGCACCTTTTGCACGAGACGGGTTTCCAGTCGCCGGACGGCACTGATGAGCTGCTCCCGTTTCACCGGCTTGAGCATGTATCCCACGGCGCCCAAGGCCAAGGCCGTTTCCGCATAATCGTGGCTCGACACGACATGCACGGGAATATGGCGCGTGCGGGCATCCATCTTCAATCGGTCGAGCACGGAGAGGCCCGAATGGTCGGGTAACCCGATATCGAGCAGCACCGCGCTGGGCGCGTGTTGCGCACAGAGCGCCAAGGCCTCCTCCGAACTGGTCGCGATCAACGCTTGGAATTTCAGCTCATGGGCCAGGTCGTACAGGATGCGCGCGAACGGTTCATCATCCTCGACGATCAACAGCACCCGTTGCGTGCCGGCCAGTTGCGCGCGGTCGTCGTCCATGCGGGCGGCCATCGGGACGGGCCGGCCTTGCACCGCCTCCGGCGGGGCGCCGGCGGGTTCCACGGCGACGCTCCGTGCGGCGGGATGCGGTTGGACCAGCGCCGGATCATAGGTCTCCGGCAGGAGGACCGTGAAGGTGCTCCCGCGCCCCACCTCGCTGGTCAGGCGGATTTCCCCTCCCAGCAGCCGGACCAGTTCACGGGAAATCGAGAGGCCCAACCCCGTGCCGCCATATTTCCGATTCGTCGTCCCATCCGCCTGGCAAAAGGGCTCGAACACAATCTGCTGCTGCGGCTCCGGAATGCCGATGCCGGTATCGCGCACCGCCAAGGCCACCCGGCGGTCGGGCGCCGGGCGGATGTCGAGCGTCACTTCGCCTTGTTCGGTAAATTTGATGGCGTTGGAAAGGAGGTTTCTGAGGATCTGCTCGAGCCGCTGGGAATCGGTCAGCAGCTGGTCCGGCGCGTCGTCCGCCACCTGCAGGCGCAGCTGCAATCCCTTTTGCTCGGCCAGGAGCTGAAACGTCCCCCCCAGTGATTCCGCGAGGCGGGACAGGCTGACGGGCTGCGGATACAGGTCCATATGACCCGCTTCCACCTTGGCCAGGTCCAGCACATCATTGATGAGCGCCAGGAGATCGTGGCCGGCCGTCTCGATGGTCCGGGCCTGTTTGACTTGCTCCGGAGTAAGGTTCCCCTCGTCATTGTCCGCGAGCAAACGCGCCAAGATGAGCGACGCATTGAGCGGCGTGCGCAGTTCATGCGACATGTTGGCAAGAAACTCGGATTTGTACCGGCTGATTTCCCGGAGGTTGCGGGCCTGCACTTCGAGAGCATGGCGGCCCTGAACCAATTCATCCTTCTGAGTTTCGAGCAATTGCGCCTGCTCCTCCAGTTGGGCATTGGTCTGTTCCAGTTCGGCCTGCTGTTGTTCCAGCCGAGTCTGGGATTCCTGGAGCGCACGGCTTTGCTCCTCCAGTTCCTCGTTCGTGACCCGCAGTTCTTCCGTCTGGAGCTGCAGTTGCTGGGCCTGCCGCTGCGTTTCTTCCAACAATGTCTG
>CBDIWP010000086.1:0-14222 GCA_965285945.1 uncultured bacterium
AGTCAGGCTGGCCGCGCCGCGCCGCGTTGAGTTCCTCCTTGAGCTGCTTGACCGTTTCGTCCAGTTCTTTCCCCAACGTGCTCCCGAGCTTGGCGATCTCCGGTTCGATCTTCCGGCTGAGTTGCTGGAGCTTGTCGAGCAGCTCGGGAATCGGCTTCGGAAGATCCTGGATCCGCAGGTCGTCCTGTCCGGCGGGTGCCGGCTCGGAAGACTGCGGCCTGGCGTCTTCCGCCCATGATACGGACACGGTGGCGAGGACGATCATCAGTCCGGTCGCTGCAAGGTTCATGGCGTCTCCTTTCATACGGTCGGTTGATTCGCCCCCTGGCATTGTACCAACCACCGGCCGCGGTCATCCGGTTAGTACAACATGAAGAATCGCGGACGTTTCACGATGCCGATGGGCGGCCGGTCCGCGGCACCTTGGTGCCCGCCTTGCCGACGGATCGGGTGGTGCTGTGCCACGGCTTCATGGGTTCGGGACACGACCCCGTGCATGGCCGCTTCTATAATGATTGTCTCCGCGACGATGCCTACCAGGCCGCGTCCCAGCTTCGGATCCGACGACCGTGGTGCATGGGGAGCGGACGAACTCATTCCGGTGGAGCAGGCGCGGCGGATCTATGACGGCATTCCTTCTCAAGAAGGCGCTGCAGATTCTGCCCGGCACCGATCAGCCCTTTTCCTCGCCCGGCGATTTTCAGCGCATGACGACGCTCCAGGCTGGTGGGCCATCCGTCCGGGTCCGACCGGTAGGAGGTGGAGGCAATGGATCGCTCGGCCCCGGTGCAACGCTGTCTTTGCGCGTACGGGCTGGCCGCTTCTAGGGAAACGCAGAGTGTGCAGCACGCCGCTCTTTTCATAGGATGCACCATCATGAGACAACAAATGAGCCGCTTCCCGATACAGGTCCCGCCCCGCGATGAGCGCGCATCCTCTGCCGGGAAGGAAGAGGCGCCGCACGGCCAAGAGGGGCAGCAGTTGAGCATGCTCACTCATGCCGTACAGTTTTACGAAGATGATTCGTTTCTGATTGATGCGGTGAGCGCGTTTGTCCTGGAAGGGCTACAAGCCGATGAACAGGTCACGGTGTTCATGACGCCGGCGCACACTCAATTGATGAAACAAGCGCTCAGGAACGAGGAGATGGGCGGGACGCTGAGCAGGGACGCGAGTCGGAACGTTTTGTACCATGACGCTGAAGAGACGATGGCGCAATTTATGGTCGACGGGTGGCCTGAAGAACACCTGTTTATGTCGGTGATCGGCCAACTCCTGCAGCCGTGGTCCGAAGATCGGCGCGTGCGGGTATTCGGCGAAATGGTCTGCCTGCTCTGGCAGAAACACCAATACCGCGCCGCGCTCCGCTTAGAAGAATTGTGGAATACCCTCATCGGCCGGCAAGCTTTTTCCTTATTGTGTGCCTACTGCATCACCGGCTTTCGCGGCAAAGACGCCAGAGAATCATACCGCCAGGTCTGTGGCCTTCACGGCCAGGTCCACCCCCACGGTCGCGCGGCGTAGTGTTTCGGCGGCGCTGAAGAAACAAGCGCCCGAGCCGCCGGGTGCAGCCGCCTCGTATCGATCATCGATGTCCCGTCCGCCACGCGTTCCCACTCAATATCCGGATGTATGCCGATTGACTCTGTGGAAGAGTGTGAACGCTGTGTCAGGGTCGTGGGAGCTAGACCGAAGGATTACGCGTCTACCCCTGGCTAGGCCCGGCTCAAGGTCTGGATCGTTCGGCCCAGGTCGTCGAGTTTTGCCAGCACATGGCGGCGTTGGTCCGGCGTGGCGAGTCGGTCGAGGGCGAGGACGAATTGGCGGATGTGTTGCGTGAGCTGTCCGGTGGCATCCAGAAACTTCGGATCGGCATCGCGCTCTTGATGAACGAGCCAGTCGTACACCTTGGCCGCGCACTCGTCCTGATGCTTCGATTCGAGAACGTCGAGCAATTGCTGGTTCCGTTGCAGTTGATGGGCATAGGCGGCGGGCAACGTGTCGGGAAAGGCCTTGGCTAAGCGGATGATCTCCTGTTCCTGCGGCCCGGTGATCGGGCCCAGCCACTCTCGCGTCAGGGCGAGAATGTGTTCCGTGCGTTTCGCCAGCCGCGCGTCCAGACCGTCGCGGATGAGCTTCTCCTGCTTGGCGAGCTGTTGACGCAGCGCCTGTCGCAGGCGGGGGACCTGGCGGTCTTCGACCAAGCGGACAAAGTCGGCGGCATCCTGTGCGAAGCGGGCGAACAGATCGGTTCGGAGTTCGCCATACTGACTCAACGCCCACTCGAGATCTTCGCCGGCGAGGCCCTGCCGGACGCGCTGCTGCACTTGCGATACGATGTCTGCATAACGCGGCAACGCCTCATGACGATGACGATCCAGCACGCGGTTGAGCCGGGCCGAGACGAAGGCTTTTTGCGATCGGGTTAAGTCCAGGTATCCGTCCAGTTGCCGCGTCAGCAGCCAATCCGCATGATTGTACAGTAAGGAGGCGCCCAGCGTGGTCGCGCAACCAGCCACCGCCAGTGTGATCAGCAGGAGGCATAAGAGGCGCACTATGAGCGGGGCAGGGGGAGCCATCGGACGCATGGCGACCACGTTATCATACGCTCCCGTCCGCGCTCTACCGGTGATCCCCCGTAAGCGGGACACTGAAGGCGTCGGGGCATCAGGCTGATCGCAGAAGGCCTGCCGGACGTGCCCGCGGTCGCAGGGATCACGACCCTGGTCCTTGACGCGCCGAAATTCTGGTGAGTAGGGCATGGCCATGCCAGACGAGTTACATGTGCACGTCGAACGTCGATTCAACGCGTCACCGGAACAGGTGTACGATGCCTGGCTGGACCCCTCGATGCTCGGCCGGTGGATGTTCGGTCCGGCCGTCCGTGATGAACAGGTTGTTCGGTTGACGGTCGATGCGCGTTCGCGGGGGTCCTTTTCTTTCGTCGTCTCCCGTCAGGGTGAGGAGATCACGCACGTGGGACGCTATCTCCAGATGGATCGCCCGCGGCGTCTCGTGTTCACCTGGGGTATCGGAGGGGTGTCCGAGGATCAATCGCGCGTCACCGTCGATCTGCTGTCCACCGGGACGGGATGCGAGTTGGCGCTGACCCACGAGTTGCGTCCGCATGTAACGGACTACGCCGCGTGGACGGAAGCCGGATGGATCACGAGGTTGGACCTGCTGGCCTCCGCGCTCGATGAACCAGCCAGCTGAGCTCTCGGGAGGGTTTCCCTGCCTGCTGCCCTCTGACTCCGCTCTGCGCCGCCTCGCTCGTGACGGAGTGTGGCCTCATCATCGGACCGGGAGGCCGGCCGAGAAGGATCACGCCGCCCGGCCGAAGGCCTTCCGCAATTCTGCCTTGGCCCGTTCAAGTATCCGTTTCCGTCCGGCGCTCAAGTGCCGTCCCGCGCGATTGATATAGAAGGTCAACATCGACATGGCGGATTGATAGGGCGTCCCTTTCCGGCGTCGACTGTCTTCAGCGGAGTGTTTCAGTGAGGCGGCGATTGTGCCCGGGCTCCTCCTTCGAAAGACCCCCGGCTCGAGATCGAGGGCATCGCTGTGTTGCATCACCGATGCAGACCAGCGTTTCTTCCCAGAGGTCTTTCCCTGTGTCTCCGATGAACCGGCGGTTGTCCCAGGCCGCCGGCGCCCCGAGTTCGATTGTGGCGAGGTCTGTTGTTTTCTGGCAGGCATGTCTTTCCTCCTTTCACTATAGGACATACAAGGATGAGCTCGCATACCGGAGGCATTTCACTTGCAGGTTCATCTGCGATTCGCTTCTACCGGCAACCCAGGAGGCATCCATGAAGAAATGTGCAGTTCCGTTGTGTACATGCCAAGTGCCGGATTCGAAGGAGTTCTGTAGTGACGAATGCCGCAACGGCCTTCCGTCCGGCAAGTGCCATTGTCCCCATGCGGAGTGCCGGGGACATCAACCGCCCCAGCCGTCCCTGTAGCCACAGAAGTCCCGGCGGCCGGCCTTGACGGGTTTCGATTTATGGAGAACCTTGGCCCGGGCGCTGACTTTACGGACGTGTGATCTGCTTCACGTTTTCCGATTCCGGTGTGGTATGCTGCCCACCCATGATCACCACTGATGCATCGGTCCTAGGAGAACTGGCCTCGGCGGCGGCGCAACGCCGGACCTTCGCCATCATTAGCCATCCCGATGCGGGAAAAACCACGCTCACGGAAAAACTGCTGCTCTATAGCGGCATGATCCGGACGGCCGGCATGGTGCGCGGGCGTAAAGGCGGGAAGGTGGCGGCCTCCGATTGGATGGGCATGGAGCAAGAGCGCGGCATCTCCATTACCGCGTCCGCCATGCAGTTCCACTATAAGGATGCCGTCATCAATCTGCTCGATACGCCGGGGCACCAGGACTTTTCGGAAGACACCTACCGGACGCTGACCGCGGCGGACAGCGCCATCATGGTGATCGATGCCGCCAAGGGGGTCGAGGCGCAGACCCGAAAGCTCTTTGCGGTCTGCCGTCTGCGGCGCATTCCCGTGCTGACCTTGATCAACAAGATGGATTTGCCCGGGCGCCCGCCCCTCGACCTGATGACGGAAGTGGAACAGGCGCTCGATATTCACGCCAGCGCGATCAACTGGCCCGTCGGGTCGGGAAGCGAGTTTGCCGGCATCGTGAACCGGGCCGATGGCCGCGTCCAATTGTTCAGCAAGACCGCGCCCGGCGGAGCGACGAAGGTGGTCGTGGAGGAGCTCCTGCTGGGCGATCTGGAGCGGGTCCTGCGTGTCTCTCCGGACGCGCTGGCTGAAGTGCGGCATGACCTGGAACTGCTGGACATCGCGGGCAATCCGTTTTCCCGGGACCGTTTTTTACAAGGCGAGGTCACACCGGTCTTTTTTGCCTCGGCGCTGACGAATTTCGGTATCGAGAGCTTCTTGGACGCCTTCGTACAGCTGGCCCCGAGCCCCGGAGCCCGGTTGGCCGATGCCGAGGACGGCCGCGAACTGACCATCGATCCCGTGGATTCTCCCTTCAGCGCCTACGTGTTCAAATTGCAGGCCAACATGAACCCCAAACATCGCGACAGCACGGCCTTTCTCCGCGTGTGCTCCGGACGCTTCGAACGGGACATGGTGGTCAAACATCATCGCCTGGGGCGCGACGTGCGCCTGTCGCGGCCGCACAGTCTTGTGGCGCAGACGCGCAGCACGGTGGAAGAAGCCTATGCCGGCGACGTGATCGGAATCATCAATCCCGGCCTCTTTGCCATCGGAGACACCATTTCGGTGACCGGGGGATTCAACTTCAAGCCGTTGCCGCAGTTCCAGCCTGAAATCTTTGCACGCATCCGGCCCCTGGATGTCGGCAAGCGCAAGAGCTTCGACAAGGGCATGGAACAAATGGCGCAGGAAGGCACGGTCCAGATCCTACGCAGCCTCAACGACATGGACTCGCTGGTCGCCGCGGTCGGCCGCCTCCAATTCGATGTGCTGCAATACAGGCTCCGCCATGAATACCGCGTCGAGACGGTCCTGGACCCACTGCCGTACACCTGCAGCGCGTGGCTCGAAGGCGACGTGGCGACGTTCAAGGCGCCGTCGGCCTCCATGATCGTGAAGGATCACCGCAACGGTGTCGTCGTGTTGTTCGGTGATCAGCTCATGAAGACCATTGCGCGGGACCGCAACCCCGATCATGTCTTGAAAGACATGGGATAATGACACCCCGATGGGTCTGCAGTCGATCGCGTGGCGCGCGGTTTCCCGATTATACGGAAGGCAACAGGAAGTAAAGGAACACGGCCACCAGCGGTCCGCCTACATACAGAGCCTTCTTCCCGAACGAATCGTACAAGCCATAGCAGAGGATGACCCACATGAGGGTGAAGTAGATGGATGCGATCCCTCGATAACCGCCGTGCATCTCTTCTTCCGCGAAGGCCAAAGTGGGCGCCCACGTCGCGAGCGCGATCCAGAGGGTCATCAGCAGTCTCATGCGCAACCTCCCTTAGTATGATGGGACAGGCCTCCGTTCCGGAAACCCGCATGCGATGAAGAAAGTAAAATATATGTGCAGCGGAGCGGCCTACTCTCAAATCCCCTAAAACGAGAAGGGGGACGAGACAGCCTCACGTTTGACTTTGGCCAGGGGGCTCCCTAGGTGACACCGACCCGTGACCTCGGTAGAAGGACAAGTGGTGGCCCACGGAGCTCATAACGATCTGCCAGAATCCGCTCGTTGATTCTCAGCCGGTCTCCCTGCCTCTCTTTTTCCTCTTTTCTCCCATGGCCACCGCCTACCGGCCGCTCGAGGTTTCCCGAGGCGACGAAACGGCCGGTGGCCATGTACACCCACAGATAGGGCTGAACCAACCTCTCATCATTACTTATTGTCCATGCATGAGGTGAGGAGATGTCTTACGCCGACGCATCCAACAGCTCATATGTGCCGCACTCGCGCACCGACGAACTGAAAGCCCAGATTAATAAGCTCGAGCAGCTGGATCATCGGGCGCCCGTCGTCCCGCTGTTCGACGCATTCGACGCTGAAACCGAAGCGCTGTTAGGAAAGTTGTACGGAGCGGACCACGCCTATCTGGAGGCGTATAAGTATGCGTGTTTGGCGGAGGCGGAGGCGCTGGTCAACTTGCCGGAATCGGCACAAGAAACACCGGAACAGGACCGGCCCAAGACCGGAATCCAACAACGCCGCCAGGTGCTGCTCGGCATCGTGACGGAGATGCAGGAACTCGAAGCGCAAGAAACGAAGGTGCTGCTTGGAGAGGACCGCGAGGATCCCCCCGGCTACAGCTGAGCCGTCGTCTCACGTGGCCGGTGCCGGTTCATAGTCGTGCAGCTTGGGCAGGGCCATCTCGCCATCCGTCATCTCAAACCGTTCCCGTCGAATTTCCGTGCCCGCCTTCCGATACACCAGCTCGTCGGTGTTCAGGTCATATTCGGGAATCTCGGCGCTCTGCCATCGCTGCGCAAAATAATGCGTATAGAGGGTGTACAAGCCATGGTCCCGGCGGTTGTGGCGCAGCACGTACTCGGGCATCGTTTCGACGTCCAGGTCGGCATGGTAATGCTGCAGCCACAGGTAATCTCCCAGGATGACCATCTTGACCAGCGGAGGATCCGAATAGAGCTTCAATGTGACGGCCTTCCCCATCGCCTTCAGACGCTTAAGGAGTGCGATGCTCTGTCTGATTTCGTCCCGGAAGATGGAGAGCGTGTGTTCAGTCCGTCCATTGGCGCGAATCCGGGTGCTGGCTTCCCGGCCGCAGGGATTCACAAGCAGAATTTGTGCGCCGAGGCACTTGTCCAGCACGGAGGACAGACTGCCGACCTGGTCGACGAAAGTGCTGTAGCCGCTGGATCCCATCACCATGATGGTGCGGCCCTTCCCTTGGTCTTCTTTCAGGTGTTGGATGCGCCGTTGTGCCGTCGTGGTTCGCCGGGGATAGAACGAGACCAGGCCGGCTCCCGTGGCGACCCTGGCCAACGCATGGTCCCGGATACTGCGACGGACATAGTGCAGGCCCAGGATGAAAAGGACACCCGTGCAGAGTTCCACGCTGAGCAGTGCAGACCGGTTCTGCTCGATCCGCGGCCAGAAGGAGAGGAACTGGTGCACGCCGACCGGCAGGGAGAGTGCAAAGCCGGCGCTCAGCGCGACGATAATAAGGTGAGAGAGACTGCCTGCGGCATCGCGCAGGGAGATTCGGATAGAAGACCGCAATTCAGAAAACAAGGACGTACCTCACTGGGTTGTAATGAACCAATCATCGACTGTTGAGGAAGACGTGCAGGAAGAGGCGGCTAGGCCTACATCGACTCAGCGGTGTCCGACCACAGGATGAATGAGCAATTGCGTAAGGCTGTATGCTTCAGGAGGCGGCTCCCGGGCAGCGGAAGTGTTACGCGGAACGGCTGACGGTACCACGATTGGACGGGTGACGCAAGGAGGGACCCTCCGTTCGGCCACCCCTCTCCGGACGAGGTGGCCGAAGCGTGAGCTATTTCTTTTTCGCCTTGTGCGCGCCTTCCTCCTCTACATCGATAATAGAGCCGGACATGGAATCCACGTGCACTTCCATGATCTTGTTGTCCGCCGTGGCGATCTCGACCTCCCAGACGGCTTTGTCGTGCTTCTTTTCCAATTCCGCCTCGATGACTTTGCCCGGCACCTTGTCGGTGGCGGTCTTGATGGCCTGATCGATCGTAATCGTCGCACTTTGCGACATTTGCAGTTTCTCCTTGGTCTCCGATTTGGCCCACGCCGTCCCGCCCGCCACCAGTGCGAGCCCCACCGCCACCGGCAACACGAACCCATATCGTCTCATTGTGACCTCCTTGAAGTAGGGACATGTTTGGATCATCACCTAGCCAGAACTATGCCAACCGGAGTGCATCGTCGGAGTGCATCGCCGGCGGTCCCGCTGAGGACCTGAACACTTCAAATGGAAGGACCCGGGGCCGCCTTGACTCACCGGTCCTCCAGGCGACCAGGGCGACAAGTTGTTCCATGAGAGCACAGGTTGTCTTGAACGGTTGACGGCGAGCGTCCAAAGCCCTGATGATGGGTGAAGCAGCGTAGTGATGTGCCTGCGGCACGCGCTCCGGAAGATCGCTATGAATCAGGCGGGATCCGACACGACAATTCGGGACCGGTTGGCCCGGCAACGGACCGAGCTCGCCAATGAGCGGACGCTGCTGGCCTATGTCAGAACAGCGCTGGGTTTCATCATCGTCGGCGTGCCGGCCGTCTGGTGGTTGGACCAGCCGCATATACAAATACTCGGAGTGGCCTCGCTGGCAGCCGGCCTGGTCTGTGCCGCTTTCGGGATCCACCGCTTTTGTTCCGTGAGGCGGCTGATCGCCGAGTCGGCCGTCAGCGACGAGGAGGTCTAAGGGTATCTAAGGCGGTTTGTTACCTTCAGTCAGGAGGCGGCATGACGCGCATCACCGAAATCGCGCCCGATCTGTTTCGCATTGCGACCTTTGTGGCCCCATTCAATCTGCAATTCAGTCAATTCCTCCTTCGCGACGACGATCCCCTCTTGTTTCACACAGGACCCAGGGCGTTGTTTCCCGCAGTCAAAGAGGCGGTCGCCTCGCTCATCAATCCCGCCGGGCTGCGCTGGATCGGCTTCAGCCATTTCGAATCCGACGAATGCGGCACTCTGCCGGAATGGCAACAGCTGGCGCCGCAGGCCACGGCCGTCTGTAGTCTGGTGGGAAAGCTGGTGAGCGTGGACGATTGCCTGGCCATCCGGCCGGCCAGGGGGATGCAGGAGGGCGAGGTGCTCGAAACGGGCCGGTACCGCTTGCGCTTTCTCAATACGCCTCATGTGCCGCACTGTTGGGAGGCGGGACTCTTCTTTGAAGAGACGCACCGGACCCTGTTGTGTTCAGACCTTCTGCATCAGAGCGGCGATGTGGAACCGTCGACCGAGGCCGATGTGCTGGAGCGTTGCCGGCAGGTGCTCGTCGAATATCAGCAAGGGCCGCTGGCGAATTACCTGCCCTATTCCACCTTGACGGAGCCCACGCTGCACCGTTTGGCCGCGCTGCAACCGAAGACCTTGGCGACGATGCATGGTTCGGTCTTCGTGGGCGACGGAGACCGCGCGCTTCGGGACTATGCGGCGGTGGTCAAGGAGGTGCTGAATCCGTCCGCGCCCGATCGTGCGCGCCTCTAACTTAGCAGGCTGTTGAAAAACCTGTTGAGGACCCTGGATAGCCTCAACGGCAAGCGATCACGGATGGAATTGGAACAGCCCGCAGGATGTTCAAAAAGGCCGTCCAGCGAGGTGCGCGACGCGAGGAATAACGAGCGTCACGTTTGCCCACGGGCGCGAGATGGTGAGCGCCCCGTGTCTTTAGGCGAATCGTAAGCCCTGCTCACCCGCCCGCCCACCGACTGTCAGAACAGTCGTTATCCCGGGCCGTACGTTGAGCCTCTGAGGTTCACGCCGCGCCGAATAAGGTGCGGCATGTCTGTGAACGCCGCTGAGATGGTGAGGCGGCAGTGTCCCGCGAGAACAAAGCTGGCGGACTTTTTTAACATCCTGCTAGGGGCGCGGCGGCGTTGGCAGCCAAAGGGTTCCGCCGGATCAACGGAGCAGAGTGAGCGGCGGAGGCGATCAACGCCAGTTTGGCGGATCGCGTCATCGATTTGATGACGGCTTCCCGCCTGAGCGCCGCGCTCCTCGTGCGCCGCGGTTCGGTGTAGCGGACGAGCAAGGGGCCGCGCCGCTTGGTGTATTTGGCGCCCCGGCCGGAGTGGTGCTCTGCCATCCGCCGTCGGATATCGGTGGTAATGCCCGTGTAGAGCGTCGTATCCGCGCACTCGACGATATAGACGGTCCACTTCATCTTCGAGGCGTCGCGAGCGGGCGGCCGGTTCATTCTTCCGTATGCACCCCGTCGAACTGATCGAGCGATTGGCCGAGCGTCCGCTTGAGTTCCTTCCATTCCGGATTGCTGTCCGACCGGGTCTTTTCCTGCACCGACCGGTTCAAGGCGCGCAGCGGTTCCAGGATGCGGCGATCCGTTGTCTTGCCGAGGGCGCGCACGATCTCGGTTTGCGCGGCGACCGGCTCACGAGGCAGTCGGACCAATAAGGCCGGCACGATGTCGCTGTTCGGATGCAGCGGGGCTAGACGACCGAGCCCCCTGATCACGGCGATGCGCGCCTCGGGTGCGGCGTGCTGCAGCTGCTCTAAGAGCACGGGGATGCAGTCCGGATGGCCGATCGAGCCTAACGCCACGGCGGCGCTCTGGGCCAGGGCCGGTTCTCCGTCATGCAGCACCCGGCTCAACGCGGGGATGGCTTCGACGGCGAACATATTTCCGAGCAGGGTGACGATGACCGCTCGGTGGGCCGGCGGCGTCGCCGGATCGTCCAACGCCTTCAAGAGCCGCGGTGGTTGATTCCAAGCGCCCGCGAGGAGAAAGGGAAAAGGATCCTCGGCGAGCCGTCCGGCTAAGTCCGCCATGATCTTCTCGCCCGTGTCGGGTGGTGGGCCGGCCCCGGCCGGTGCGGCAGCGCGAGCCTCGCCGCGGACCTCGTGGCGCCAATCGGCGGGCCGATCCTGGACGCGGTAGGTGAGCTGGCAGGCGGCGCCGTTCCACAAGCGGGCCGCCGCGTCCGGCTGATCCGCGTCTCCGCCGGACGTGACAGGCCCGTCCCAGGTTTTCCTCTGCTCGCATTTGACTTTGACCGCCACATCGGACGGCTGCGTGCGATCGGTGAGGACGGTATAGCCCAAGCCTGTCAGGCGGGTCGCCACCACCGAGGCGATGCCGCCGGGGTCGGCGGCGCCGTGATCGGTCAAGGCCAGCACTTGCACCTGTATCCGCTCGGCCGCCCTCAGATGTTCCTTCTGCTCTGGTGTGAACAACTCCCGATGTGCCGCCGCGGGACCGGCCCAGCCGATCGAGAGGCTCAGCATCAGGCCGACTGTAAGAAGCCACGGGACGGTGCTGCACGCTGACATGACGGTCTCCTTCCTTGGACGTCCGCGCCGGGAGCCGGTGATCGCTTCAGCCCTCACTGCCCGGAGCCGCTCCCGGTTGGCTCGACCGTATCGATGACATAGTGTGGGCGGCCGGACTCATGGGCGGTCTGCGTGGTGGAAAACGGCGGCAGATCGGCCTTCAGCCGCCTGACCAGCACCCCCATGTTCATGGTGGCCGGGACGTCGCACAGCCAGACGTGCATGCCGGATTCCAACTCGTCACAGTGGCGCCGGACCCGAAAGCCGGGCTGTTCCATGAAATACGCCGACAGAAACCCCGTCACCGCCTGCACCGCCCAGGGATGCTCCTTGGCATAGCGGTAGCTGAGACGCAGTTCCACCAGGTGAACGTCTTCTTCAGTGCCCACGACGGTCGTGCTCCGATTCGCTGCCGCACTGTACCAATTCCACCGTTGAGACTGCCACTGGGTTCTGTGTAAGGTACAGCATTCTTTATGGAGACCGCCCATGACCTTGACCGCGTACAACGAAGTGGCCCTTCCGTCGTTCATGTACGGCACAGCCTGGAAGAAAGAGGCGACGGCCCCGCTGGTGCTGCAGGCGGTCCAAGCCGGATTCAGGGCGCTCGATACGGCCAATCAGCTGATTCACTATGAGGAAGCCCGGGTAGGGGAGGCGCTCGCGACGCTGGCCCGGCAGGGCATCACGCGCGATCAGCTTTTTCTGCAAACCAAATACACGTCCGCCAATGGGCAGGATCATCGGACTCCGTACGATGTGAAGGCGGATCTCACCACCCAGGTGCGTCAATCATTCGACAGCTCGCTCGCGCATTTGCAGACCGACTATCTGGACTCCTATGTGCTGCATGGTCCTCAGTACCGGCGGGGCTTAGGCGCCGAAGATTGGGAAGTGTGGACGGCGATGGAACAGCTCTATGAGGCCAAGAAGGTCAGGATGATCGGTGTCAGCAATGTCTCGGCGGACCAGCTGACCCTGCTCTGTGAAAAAGCGACGCACAAGCCGATGGTCGTGCAGAACCGCTGCTATGCGGCGTTCGGCTGGGATCAAGACGTGCGCGCCATCTGCCGGACTCACCACCTCGTCTATCAGGGGTTTTCGCTGCTGACGGCCAATCGGGAGGTGTTTGCGGATCCGGACATCCGTGCCATGGCGGCTCGCTATGGGATGGGATTGGCCCAGCTCGTCTTTCGGTTCGCCATGCAGATCGGCATGCTACCGCTCACCGGGACGACGAATCCTCAGCATATGAGCGAAGCCCTGGAATCAGAGCGATTCACCCTCGCTCCGGAGGATCTCCACCGCATCGAGACCATCGGCCTTTGATAACCCGCCATCCCGGAACAACGCTCGATGCAGTCTATGCCAAGATGCCAGACCCTGTCAGCTTATGGCAGTGATTCCTGTTGGGCGAACTTTCATGCAGATTACGGCGAATTCCTCGGCGCCTCCAGCTTAACCGGTGGAATAGGCTTTGGTTTCGGCATAGGAACAGGTGATGACGGCAAAGGCATTGGCAGTGGTGAGGGTGTAGGCGCGGGCGGTAGTGGCTCCGGAGGAGGATTGGGAACTGGTGGCGGTGGAATTGGTTGAGGGGGGTAACGGATCCACACCAGAAAAGAGGACGGCTTGATGGGATGTCATCGAAAATGCCGACAGAAAAGGAGCGTAACCCAGCGCTCCCCAACATAACCCCATGAGTATCACGCGCCCATAGGAAAGACCGCTCATCGGATGTTCCCACAAGAGAACCAAGACATATCCTCAAGCCGATGAAACGTGACGCCTGCCGTCATGGCTTCTCCACGACCATAGATTTGGATTATCGTAAGTTCGCAAGTAAACCAGGAAAACCGCCTGGCCCGATTGTTCCCAGTCGGTCTTCGCAGGGCGTGGCCGCCGGTAAATCATATGAGAACCACACGGAAAACAGCGGGAGAGAGAGCGAGGTGGTGATGGACGAGACCTGGTTATCGAGGACGATCCTGATGTGACCGGAGAGAGCGGCCAGGCCGCTCCCTCCGTGTCACCGCCCGACCTTACAACCAGGTCACGCGTTCCGCGGGCCGGATGTAGATCGGCTCTTCGACCTGAATACGCGCCACTTCCTTGCCCGACTTGTTGAAGCCCAGCACGGTATCGTTCCGGTATGGATCTGGAAGGTAAACGCGAGATTCTGGCCGTTGAACCGATGAAAGAGGAATCCGAAGCCACATACAAAACATTGTTTGATTGAACAGATTCAAGAAAGACGAAACCAAGCTGCGTAAGCGTTCTCGGAGGGCGGATGGTTTTTGCAAACTTAATTTGACACTAGCATTCTTTACATTTTGATGACATTAACTTTAACAGTATCAGATATACTCTCATGCTCGATATTTTTCACATCAAAGTGTAGTAATTTAAATGTAAATTGTAAAATAAATCCGATTCCTACTACATATATTGCTGTGCCTATGCCGACCTTTGCACCTAATAGCCAGCCAATAATAAGAACAGTACCTTCCAGTAACCCTCGTATTGCCCCTATGGGCACCTTTGACATACGTTTTCCAAGTGCAACCATAAGTGCGTCACGGGGTCCACATCCGAGAGATGAACCAATATAAAAATAACTTCCAATGCAGATCGCAACTTGCCCTAAAAAGAGCATGAATAAGCCAAGTCCAAGATTGGACATTTTGGGAATAATATTAGTAAATTCAATCCAATCGACAAACTTTCCTATAAGTATAG
>CBDIWP010000087.1:0-37879 GCA_965285945.1 uncultured bacterium
ACGTATCGCTGTGGATCGCCACCTGCACGTCATACTCTTCCGCCACATCGAGACAGGTGGCAATCGCCGCGGGCGTCGTTCCCCAATCCTCGTGGAGCTTCAAGCCGAGGGCGCCCGCTTCGACCTGTTCGCGGAGGCCCTCCGGAAGGGACGCATTGCCTTTTCCCATGAAGCCGAGATTGATCGGAAACCCGTCGGCCGCTTCGAGCATCCGATGGATGTTCCACGCCCCGGGGGTGCAGGTGGTGGCATTGGTGCCGGTTGCCGGGCCGGTGCCGCCCCCGATGAGGGTCGTCAATCCGTTCGCCAAGGCTTCCGTGATGATCTGCGGGCAGATGAAGTGGATATGCGTATCGATACCGCCGGCGGTGATCATCTTCCCCTCCGCCGACAGGACTTCGGTTCCCGGCCCGATCTCCAGGCCCTTCGTCACCCCGTCCATCAGATCGGGATTGCCCGCCTTCCCGATGCCAGCTATCCTGCCGTCGCGAATACCGATGTCCCCCTTTACGATGCCCCACCAATCGATGATGATCGCGTTGGTGATCACCAGATCGAGCGCGCCCTTCGCTCGTGTGGCGGACGGCGATTGCCCCATCCCGTCGCGGATGACCTTGCCCCCGCCGAACTTCGCCTCTTCGCCGGGCACCGTCAAATCGCGGGTGATTTCAACGAGCAGATCGGTATCAGCCAGCCTGATGCGATCTCCTGTGGTGGGACCGTACAGATCGTTGTATTGGCGACGCGAGAGCTTCATCATCCATCGGCTGCTGTAAACCACTCCCGGCGTTGACTTCCTGCGGCCTTGCTGGGAGCCGTCTTGATTAGCCTCTCCTTCCTTCCAGGTTGCTTCCCATTAACCTTTGGTTGAGATAAACCCCTGTTCCCGCGCCGCTGCCAGCGCTTTGGCCTTTACCATCGGATCATCGAGCCGTCCATGCGCAAGTCCGTTAATCCCGTAGGCGACCCGGTTGCCGCCGATGGCCACGAGTGTCACGCGCTTCTCTTCCCCCGGCTCAAATCGCACCGCCGTTCCGGCCGGCACTTGCAAACGGAAGCCGTAGGCTTGTTCGCGATCAAACCGCAACGCGCGATTGGCTTCGAACACATGGCAATGGGACCCGACTTGGATGGGCCGATCGCCGGTATTCGCAATGATCAGGTCCAGGGTCTGCCGGCCATGAAAGGCCGTAATATCGCCTTCGCCGAGAATGATTTCGCCGGGAATGATGGCGGCCGGTTGACCTGCCGTTCGCTTGACCGCCGCCGCGGCAGTTCTGTGTTGCACCGGCTTCGATTTCGGTTTCGATTTCGGTTTTGGTTGGCGTTTGATCTTCTTGTTCATCGCAGCCCCTATCGGATCGGCTCGTGGACCGTCACCAGCTTGGTTCCGTCAGGAAACGTACCTTCGACCTGCAGCTCCGGAATCATCTCCGCCACACCGGGCATCACATCCTGCTTCGTGAGGAGGGTTGCACCGTAGCTCATCAAGTCGGCCACCGAGCGGCCATCGCGGATCCCCTCTAGAATAGCGGCGGTTATATACGCCACGGACTCCGGATGATTCAGCGTGAGCCCGCGCGCCCTCCGCTCTTTGGCCAGATTCGCCGCGACGTAGATGAGTAACTTTTCCTGTTCACGTGGCGTCAGATGCATAAATCCCTCTCCCCGACTCCTACCTATCCCAACCGGGCGGCTGCCTGAGTGTCCTCTCCTGCGCGCATTGACCGAACACCGCTCTTATTGCCGAAATCCAATAAATCCGGCGGGCGCGGGCAGCGAGCAAAGAGGACGTACAGGCAGCCGCTCCCCCTCACACCACCAGATGCCGCTTCACGTCGTCCGCGCTCAACTGGCTCGTCTTGCCGGCCGCCACCACCGCCCCTTTGGCCATGATGATATAGGCGTCGGCCAACCGGGCCGCAAAGTGCAGCCCTTGCTCCACCAGCACAATGGCAAAGCGGCGCGCATTCTTAAATCCGATGATGACATCTTCGATCTGATCGACCACCGACGGCTGAATCCCCTCGGTCGGCTCATCGAGCAGGAGCACCTTGGGATTCGAGAGGATCGCGCGGCCGATCGCGAGTTGCTGCTGTTCACCGCCGCTCAACACTCCGCCGGGGCGTTCCAGAATCTGCGTCAGCTTTGGAAACAGTTGGTAGACTTCATCGAACGCCGCTTGTTCCGTCGTCCCGTTACTGGCCGTCGCCCGCGCCCACAATCCGAGTTGCAGATTTTCCCGCACGGTGAGATGCGGCAGGATCTCACGTCCTTGCGGCACGTAGGCGAGCCCTCGTCTCGCGCGGCGGTCGGTGGCTTCCTTCGTGATGTCGCCCTCACCAAGGATGATCTGGCCCGACCGCACGGGCAGCAGCCCCATGATGGCTTTCAGCGTGGTCGATTTGCCGACCCCGTTCCGCCCCATAAGACAGGCTACCTGGCCTGGTTCGATGGCAAAGGACACATCGCGCAGGATATGGCTCTCGCCGTAATACACGTTGACCTTATCGAGTCGCAACATTGGTGTCGTCACACGCCCCCGGCGGGCCGGTCACAATGGCTCCCAGCAAGACCGCAGGCGAGAGAAGAGCGGACGCGTGTCATTCTCACCCGCCCACCCCAAGCTCCCGAACCAGCGTTTCCCCAAATGCGGTACGTTGAGCACCTGGTCAAGCCGAGAGCGACGCTAATGAGCGACCTTGTGGCGCCCCAGATAGATCTCCCGCACCCGCTCATCGGCCTGCACTTTCTCCACCGTTCCCTCGCAGATGACCGTGCCTTCATGCAGCACGGTCACGACCGTCGCGATCTGCCGGACGAACTCCATATCATGCTCGATCACGATAACCGCATGCTTGGTAGCGAGATGTTGCAAGAGCACGCCGGTCTGCTCGGTTTCTTTATCCGTCATGCCGGCCACCGGTTCATCCACGAGCAATAACGAAGGATCTTGCAGGATCACCATGCCGATTTCCAGCCACTGTTTCTGCCCGTGGGAAAGGGACCCCGCCCGTCGATGCGGAGAGTCCTGCAAGCCGATCGTCTGGAGCGTCTCCTGAATCTTCCGGCGCTCTTCTTCCGTGGGCTTGCTGATCAAGGTTGCGAACCAGCCCTTGCTCTCCCGTTTCAACGAGAGATCCAGGTTTTCCCATACCGTCAGGTTGGTGTAGATGGAGGGCGCCTGAAACTTCCGTCCAATGCCGAGCGTGGCGATCTCGTGCTCGCGGAGCGGCAGCAGATCCGTGTCCTTCCCGAAAATCACGCGCCCGAAAGCCGGTTTCGTTTTTCCGGAAATCACGTCCAGCAGGGTGGTCTTGCCCGCGCCGTTCGGCCCGATGACCACACGCAGTTCGTTGTACATGACGATGAAGTTCAGATTGTTGAGCGCTTTGAAGCCGTCGTAGTCGACGATCACGCCCTCCAAATAAATGATGGAGCCTCGATCGCTCATGATGACGCACTTTCCGACGCCGGCGCTTTCGCCGGCCTCCACATCTTTCGAATGGACTGGATGTGAAGACGCTGCATCAGACCGACGAGGCCGTCAGGAAACATCAGGACGACGGCGACGAACAACGCGCCCAGGACAAAGGGCCACAGTTCCGGAGAATAATTCGTCAGAATGCTGCGGGCCAAGTTGACGCCGACCGCGCCGATCATGGCACCGATCAAGGTTCCCCGGCCGCCGACCGCCACCCAAATCACCATCTCCAGCGAGGGCAGCACGCCGATCTGCGCCGGGGTAATAATCCCGACTTGCGGCACATATAACATGCCGGCCACGCCGGCCAGTCCGGCCGATACCACAAACACAAACAATTTATAAGTGGCCGGCGAATACCCGGAGAACAACACCCGTTGCTCGCTGTCCCGGATGGCGACCAGCACCTTCCCCGTCCGCGACTGCACGATCCAGCGGCAAAGAAAGTATGCTCCCGCAAGCGCCACCACGGTCACCATATAGAGAAACCGTTGCGTGTCGGGCTCACTTAAGCGAAAGCCGAGCAACTGTTTGAAATCGGTCAACCCGTTGGTGCCGCCCAGACCCGTCTCGTTGCGATTGAAGACCAGCCATGCGGACAGCGCCACCGCTTGCGTGATGATGGCGAAATAGACGCCCTTGATCCGACTGCGAAACGCGAGAAATCCGAAGAGCAGCGCAGAGGCGACCGGCACGAGGACGGCGGCAAGGACGGCGGCCGGGAAGCTCTGGAACGGCTTCCAGAACCACGGCAGTTCCGTGATCTGATTCCATACCATGAAATCGGGCAGGTGACTGCCGTAGACGCTTTCCGTCCCGATGGTCAGCATCAGGTGCATCCCAATACAGTAGGCACCGATGCCGAAGAACACGCCATGCCCGAGGCTCAGGATGCCCGTATATCCCCAGATGAGGTCGATACCCAGGGCCAGGATGGCGAAGGAGAGGAATTTTCCCAGCCGGTTGAGCGTGAAATCCGACACGTGCAGAACCGAATCGTCTCCAGGCAACACATTCAAGGCCGGGAGAATGATCAGCAGCAGGAGTCCCATTAGCCAGAAGGCCAGACCTTCGGCCTCCTGTCTCGGCTGCCCCTCGATCGCTTCCGCACTCATGATCCGGTACTCTCCTAGTCGGCCTGGCGCCCTTTGATAGCAAACAATCCCGAGGGACGCCGCTGCAAGAACAGAATGACGAGGACGAGGATCAGCACCTTACCATACACGGCGCCAAAGCTGGGCTCCAGGAACTTGTTCAAGCTGCCGATTCCCAGCGAGGCCACAATCGTTCCCGCCAGTTTGCCGACGCCTCCGGTGACCACCACCATAAAGGAGTCCACGATATAATTCTGCCCTAGACCCGGTTCCACGTTCCCCACCAGCGTGAGGGCACAGCCGGCCATGCCCGCCAACCCGGATCCGAAGGCGAAGGTATAGGCATCGACCTTCCTCGTCGGGATACCCAGACAGGCACTCATGTTTCGATTCTGCGTGACGGCCCTGACGCGTAACCCCACGCTGGACCGGTACAGCACGGCATACATGCCGATCACGCAGAGGATAGAAAGCCCGATGATGAAGAGGCGATTGTAGGGCAGATAAACGCCGACCATCATCTGAGCGCCGCCGCTCAGCCAGGCCGGCGCCGCCACAGCGGTAAGGTCGCCGAAGGACACCCGCGCAAGCTGGATCAAAATGAGACTGACGCCCCAAGTGGCCAGCATGGTTTCCAAGGGCCGTCCGTACAAAAACCGGATGACCGTCGCTTCCAGGACCAACCCGACCAGTCCGGCGACCACAAACGACACAGGCAGCGAGACGAGGAAATAGGACTCGAACCAGGAGGAGGGCAGGACGATTTTGAAGAGTTCCTGCGTCGCAAAGGTGGCATAGGCGCCGACCATCATCAGCTCACCATGCGCCATATTGATGACGCCCATCAAACCGAACACGACGGCCAATCCGATCGACATCATGAGAAGGATGGAACTGAGGCTGATGCCCCGAAAGACGGTCTCGAAGACCGTGGCCCATGTGCTCCACAGCTCGATCCGCTCGATGGCGCGGTTGGCGGCCAACAGGAGCGGTTGGTCGGCCTCATCATGGGCCGACTCCGTCGACAGGCGTTGCACCAGTTCTTGCAGAGCCGGCAGACCATTTTGGCTTCGTAGCTCGCCCAGAGCCGCTGCGGCACGCGCCTGTTCCTGCCGGTCTCCATGCAGCAAGCGCAGCAGCGCGGCGCTCTCCTGCATGGCATAGCGGGCCCATCGCTGCGGCTCCTTGGCCGCGGCTGCCTCGAGCCAGGGCAGAGCCGGCGCTTGTCCGGACGCACCGAGGTCGGCGGCGGCCACTCGCCGGATCTCCTCGGACTCGTTGGACAGATTCAGTTTGTTCTTAAGGAGGTCCTTGACCGGCTTGATGGCGACGCGGGTGGCCCGGTCCACCTCCAAGGTCACTTCTTCAAGCCGCTTCAGCGTCGACGCATCGCCGTTTTCGACGAGTGCCTTTCTGGCCTCATCCTGCGCAGCCGGATCGTCACTCGTCAAACGCTCAACCAGCACCAGAAGGTCACGCATAGCCGGTGAGGAAACGAGCCGAGTTTGATCCGGCTCCGCCGGCACCGATTCGCCCGCCCAAGTCAGGCCGCTCCCTACCGCAAGCAGCGCAACGATGCCATAGGAGGCGAACTTAACAACGCATCCTTGAAGTATGTTCGTTCGGCCTCTGTGCGGCATAACCCTAACGCGATCTCACCAACTCTTGTCGCCTATTCGAAGGAAAGCCAATTCGCCTAGGCTTTCTTCTGATAGGTGCCCTGGTGGTTGACCCAGTCGCAGCCTTTATCGGGATTGGTGTACTCACTCCAGGGTTCGGGCTTGACCAGCCCCTTCGAGCGCGACACGATCTTGAACTGACCGTCCTTGAGGATTTCTCCGATGAGTACCGGTTTGTGGGTATGATGATTGCCGGCATCCATCATGATTTCCCCGCCCGGCGCAAGGAACTTCTGGCCATAGACCGCTTTGCGGACCTTGTCCACCTCGATCGAGCCGGCCTTTTCCACGGCCTGCTTCCACACATGCACCCCGAAATAAGCCGCCTCAATGGGGTCGTCCGTGACGCGCTTGTCGCCATCAGGCAGGTTGTGCTTCTTGCAATACGCTTTGAAATTGGCCACGAACTGCTTGTTCTGTGGGGAGTCCACGCTTTGAAAATAATTCCATGCAGCCAGGTGCCCCACCAAGGCCGTGGTATCCATCCCGCGCAACTCATCTTCCGCGACGCTGAACGCCATGACGGGCACATCCTCGGCTCGGAGGCCTTGGCTGGCGAATTCCTTATAAAACGGCACGTTGCTGTCGCCATTGATGGTGCTGATGACGGCTGCCCCGCCGCCGGCGGCAAACTTCTTCACCTTGCCCACAATGGTCTGATAGTCCTGATGATGGAACGGCGTGTATTCTTCCATGATGTTCGCGGCCGGTACCTTTTGGGCCTGCAGCATGGCGCGCAAAATTTTATTGGTTGTCCGCGGATAGACATAGTCTGTTCCCAACAGATAAAACTTCTTGTAGCCTCCGCCTTCCTTGCTCATCAGGTATTCCACCGCCGGAATGGCCTGTTGGTTCACCGCCGCGCCCGTGTAGAACACGTTATGCGAACATTCTTCGCCTTCGTACTGGACCGGATAGAAGAGCAACCCGTTATTCTTCTCGAACACCGGCAGCACGGATTTGCGGCTAACCGACGTCCAACACCCGAACACCACCGCCACCTTATCCTGCAGAAGCAACTGCTTCGCTTTTTCGGCAAACAGGTCCCAGTTCGAAGCCGGATCCACGATCACCGCCTTCACGGGACGGCCCAGGACTCCGCCTTTGGCATTGATTTCTTCGACGGCCATCAGCACCGTATCGCGCAAGGAGACTTCACTGATGGCCATGGTGCCGCTCAACGAGTGAAGCACCCCGATTTTGATCGGGTCCTTCTCCGCCGCATAGGACAACGCCCAGTTGCCCAGATTGCCGAGCAACGCCGCCACACCGGCGGCAGCTGTGACTCGGGCTCCTTGAACCAGAAAGTCTCTGCGGGAAGAAGCTGGTTGAGGGGGAACCTCCTCTGAGATGGTGTCATCTGTTGGGCTATCGCTATGGTTTTGTAACATCGTCGGACTCCTTTCGCCGGTCACGCAGCTAAAAGTTATACCAAGTGGACAGCATGAAGTTGTCGCCTGAGAATTTCTCGCTCGTCGACCATTCCGTCATCAGATGATTCCATTCAAGCGAGGCATACAAATCACCCCAGATGTGCCGGACGGCCGTCAGATACGTACGATGGTTCAAGAGGTATTGCGTGTCCGGGCCGGCTGCCGTTCCGGTCAAATCCGAGTTCAGCGGGTTATCAAACCCATACCCGGCGATGAACGTGTAATCTCTGTCGTAGGCGTAGTCCAATTCTCCCCAGCCCACGACCGTGCGGACGGGTCTACCCGTCCCGAGGTTCCGATCCTGGCCGAACCGGAAAAACTCGACCCCGAGAGCCTGCCCATAGGCGATCTCTCCCGAGAATGTCAGTCTCTTGGTGAGGGGTAGAACGAGCTCCCCTCCCACCAGATAAGAATTAATGTCCTGGCCTGAGGGAATCCCGCCGGTCGATGCCGTTGGAGCAGAGCGGTAATACCGGTAAGCCGCGTTCAAGGCAATCATCACGCCTTGCATTTTCCCCGTGCCTGAATAGCCCAGCCGGGTACCAAAATACGGCATCTGCACAGGATCATTAAAGGCGTTTTCGGAACAGGCAAACTGACCGGACGGGCCTCCCGTACCGGGAACGGGAAAGCAATTGTTGGGGGGCGCCCCCCCTACCGCGCTCCCCGAAAACGTACGGCGCTGGGTCTGCGGCTGGATGGCCGACAAGCCACGCTCAAATCTCATGGCGGTCACCAAACCGCTGAAATTCTCATTGAATTGATGCTTGACCGTTACTTGGGGAAGGCGCTGCCAGAGGTTTCCGTTATAGCCCATGATGGAAAAGTCGATGAGGTTCGGATGCAGCCCCATGATGGGTGTCCAATCCATGCCGGCGATAATAGTAGTCCTGCCGCTATTCGGGCTATATTTCAAATGCGCTAGGCGGAGGCGAGGCGAGATGTTGCCGGCGTTGTCGGTCTGGGAATAGAAATCGGTTTCTACCACACCGGTCAATATATGCCTGCCGTCAGTACGATCGGCTCTGAGGCCAAAGACGCTGTAACGCGGATTCAAAGTGCTGGAACTATTGCTGCTCTTGCCGGCTGCCGTCGCATAGCCGTTAAACTGACCGGGGTCGAGCGGGTTCGTATTTCGATTGCTGTAAATGGCATCCAACTCAATCCGGCCGTAGGGAACAATGCTGCCTTTCCCCTGCGACGAGAAGACCGGGCTGATACATCCACCGCAGATCACCGCGGGCGGAGTGTCCACTTCACGTGATAAGCGGCCTGCACCGGCTGCTTCGCCCGGACTCTCCTCTGCCGCGCAAGCTGAGGCCGCCCATATGGCAACCATTAGGGTTAAAATCCAATGACATGCCCATACCTGTCGCGATTGGCTCATTCCTGTCCTCCTGGCCTCGTTGTCCCGATTCTCGAATTGCAGTGAGACCAGAATGGACGTGTGGGCAAAAAAAAGACGTCCTTCCAGTCAATCGTTGACCAGAAGGACGTCTTTGTCCTTCAAGAGCTTGCTTGTGCCAGTGTTTGAGAAGACGCCATTGTCTTCTCAACTATCATTGCACAATGACGCGTTTATAGCTGAGTCTCAAGAAACCTGTCAAGGGTATCGACTAGCGCCCTCTACGGAAACGATCTTTCAATATTTTTTCATAAGAAGCTGGTGCTACTTGTTGGTCGTGCCTGCCCGCTCTTCGATCTCTCCAGCCAGCAAAATGGCCTCCGCGATCTCGCGCATCGACTTGCGAAGGTCCATACTTTGCCGCTGAATGAGTTTGAATGCTTCGTCCTCGGACAGCTTCTTGGATTTCATCAAATAGCCTTTGGCACGCTCCAATAATTTTCGGACCGCGAGTGCTTCCTGCATTTCAAACGATTTTTCCATCAGTGTGGTGTGCTCAATCGCAATGGCGGCTTGATTGGCAATGGCCTGCATGAGCCGGATCTCCTCGGACGTAAAATCGTGAGGGACCGAGGTATAGCTGTTAATCACGCCCACGGCCTTGTCGCGCATCATCATCGGGACACTTAGCAACGAGCATAATCCCTCTTTGGCCGCCAGATCAGGATACATGTAAGCCTGCTCCTTGGTCACATCAGGCACAATGATGGGGCGCCGTTCCTGCACGGCTTTGCCGCTGATGCTCTGCCCTATTTTCAAATGGGGCTTCCGCCGGTAAGCTTCACTGAGGCTTTGCGTTGCCGTAATGCGTAAATTGCCGGTCAATTCATCGAGCAGCATGAGAGAGCAGATTTTGGAGCCCATCATTTGTGCCGTCATCGTGACGATCAGTTGAAGCATATCGTCGATCAGACGATTCGAGGCGACGGTCTCCGATACTTGCGACAATGTCTCCAATTGAAGCGCTTTGCGCTTCATCTCGTCATACAACCTCGCATTCTCGATCGCGCCTCCGACCTGATTCGCAATGGTCGACAACAACGCCAACTCGTCTTCCCGGTAACGCCGGGAGCGCTTATGCTGCACATTGATGACGCCGATGACCTGCTTCTTAGCCATGATGGGAACGGACACAAACGCAGCATACCGGTCTTCAGGCAAGTTATTGAAGAACTTAAAGCGAGAGTCCTCATTGGCGTTGCTCGGAATGACCACCCGCGTCCGTTCCCGTGCCACCCATCCCGTGATGCCTTCTCCCATGCCGATGGTAATGCGGCCGATCAATTTGGGATGGGGGTTTTTGGATGCGCGGAGGATCAGCTCATCCCGCCGGTCCGACAGCAAATATAGTAGACAGGCGTCGGCCTTCGTCACTTCGACCACCACGTCGACGATATGCTTGAGCACCGCCTGGAGATCCAACGTGTTACTGATGGAGTCACTGATCCGGTGCAGGACATCAACCTCACGGGTCTTTTCTCGCAACGCCTGCTCGAATTGTGCGAGGGACTGTTTTTTGGTTTCCATCGTCGTGGAGCTACGCCCTCGAAGCCTTACTGAATATGGAGCGGCTGGGCTGAACGGCCGCATACCAGCGATGAAACACTGCTTCCTCCAGAGGAGCGATGCATACCTCTCCGATTGCCTTCGGCCATACCCCCACTACCCGCCCCTCCGTCACTTTCTTGTCGTGCAACATGGCTTGCCACACTTTCTTTGGCGGCCATTTCGGGATCCTGGCAGTCAAGCCGGCTGCGGCGACTAACTCATGAATTTGATGCACGACTCCTGCCTCACAAAGACCTTGATAATGGGCAAGGTCAGCTTCTTGCGCCAAACCGATGCCGACTGCTTCGCCATGGACAAGGGATTTATAGCCGCCCAGGGCCTCCAACGCATGGCCCAGTGTATGGCCGTAATTGAGTATGCGCCTTCGATCAGATTCCCGTTCATCGGCCGCGACGACTTCCGCCTTAATTTCGCAGGATCTTTTGATCACGGCCAACATCGCTCTCGATTGCCGCCTCCTTACCGATGGCATCGCGCGCTGAAGAAATGCAAAAAAATCCTTATCGGCAATGATGCCGTATTTGATGACTTCTGCGAGACCGGCCACCCATTCTCGTTCGGGCAGCGTGCGCAGGGTACGCGGGTCGATCCAGACGGCCTGCGGCTGATGAAACGCGCCAATAAGGTTCTTGCCCAGCCGGTGATCCACGCCTGTCTTACCGCCTACGCTTGAATCGACCTGAGCGACGAGGGTCGTCGGAATTTGAATAAACGGCATGCCACGCTGATAAATGGCTGCTGCGAACCCGGTGAGATCGCCGATGACCCCACCCCCCAGCGCCAAGAGCAGCGACTGTCGCTCGAACCGATGCCGCGCTAGTGCATCAATGATTCGTTCCACAGATCTGAGGGTCTTCGACTGCTCGCCCGAGGGAAGAATTACAGGCACGACCTCAAAATGATTCTTTCGAAGGGACGCGAGAAGAGGTTCTAAGTAATATCCGGCGACATGCCGGTCCGTCACGATGCTGACTTTTCCTCTCACTCCTGCCTTCTTCAGACGACTCCCGACCTGCTCCAATATGCCGGGGAGAATGAGAATGTTATAACTTCTTTCTCCAAGAGAGACGGGGACAGTCGCTAACATAGGCATCGGTGAACTTACAGATGTGTCGTCTAGAGCAGAGGACGGTTTGCTCAGCTGAAAGCGTGCGAATCGTAACACAGCCCATACAAAACTAAAAGGCTCGGGTAGGGTGCAATAAGCAGCGATCTATTGAAGGGGCAATATAAACGCGTTGTGAGGCATTCATGCCTCACAACGCGTCGGAAGAGGCGCAGGCTTCGTGTCACGTCTTCAGAATGCTCGGGGTGAGGAATATGAGCAACTCTTGCTTTGACACCGATTCGGATTTGTTCTTAAACAGCCAGCCAAGGACAGGGATACGGGACAGGTACGGCACTCCCTGCACATTGTTATTTTGCGTATCAACGAAGACACCGCCGATCACCATCGTTTCCCCGTCCTGGACCAACACCTGGGTCGTCGCTTCTCGCCGGTCGATGCTGGGACCTGCCGGATTACTGCGCGCGCCCACCGCATTTCTCGTAGCCCGGACTCGCAGCATAATCCTCTTAGCAATTTCCTTCGGATCACGCGACGTTATTTGTGGGGTGACGTTCAACTCCAGATTGGCGTCGACGAATGTGGTTTGTGTACCTTGCAGCGATGTGGTCTGGAAAGGAATCGATTCACCTTGAGAAATTTTCGCCTCCCGTTTATCCAGCGTCGTGATTTTTGGAGCGGCGATGACCTTCGTCAGGCCCAAGAGCTCTCCGGCGGACAACCGCATGTCCAAGGCAAATCCGTCGGCTAATTTCCCAAAGGTCCACCCCACGGCGGGGATCGCAGGCAATCCTCCAACCTGCGCAGGCAGGTTCACCAGAAAATCTCTTGTGATCGTAGTGTTGCCTGTACCTCCGGCGTTGGCGAACGCCCCGGTCACATTGCCGACCAGGCTGAAGTTATTCGTCCCGAAATTTGAATCTTTCACACCCCACTGTATGCCGAGGCCTCTGGCATAGACGGTATCAGCCTGAACGATTCTGGCTTCAATTTGCACCTGAGGCACTTCCAAATCGAGCCCCTCGACCAACTGCTTTACGACGGCCAGCTTGGTTTCGGTTTCCCTGACGATGAGCGCATTACTTCCCTGGCTGACTTGCATAACACCGCGTGGGCTTAGATACATCTTCAGAGACATCAGAAGCTCTTGGGCCTGCAAGTTTTTAATGTAAAACACTCGATCTACAAGTTCTTCGGCTTTCGTCTTTGAATCCTTTGCCTTGGCTTCTTCGTCTTGCTGCTTGGCGATGTTGGCCAAGGTGTCGACCCACACGATCGTCCCCTGACGGATCATCCCGAGTCCGTTCATTTTAAGAAGCATGTCCAGCGCCTGATCCCACGGCACACTCACGAGCTTCATCGTGACCTTGGACTTGACCCCTTCTCCTACGACAATATTGAATCCGCTGACTTCCGCGATCAAACGCAGAATGTTCGTAATATCGGCTTGCTGGAAATCCAAGGACACCCGTCGCCCGACAAAACGGGTTTGCCCCGCAATGACGTCATCGGATCGGTCCGCAGAAGATTCGTCGGTCGCCATTTGAACGGTCTGCGCTCTGAATCTTGGCCTGATCGTAGCGACCGCCCTTGTCGCTCGCGGGAGAGGACGAAAAGCTGGATTCTGGCCGGCATAGGAATCACCATCTCCGTGGGTGGCCGCAAGAGATTCGGACATATGACCCGCTGTTCCGAGAGCGGGTTCTTTCTGATTCGGCCTCAGCCTGACGGTGATTTCTTGGCCATTGGAGGTGATTGCGTACTGAGGGTGCGCCAGCACATCGAAGACAAGTCGAACTTTGTCCGCATGATATCCAACCCGGATCTTCTTCAATAGCGGATGATTGCCCCGTATGACTGACGGGAGCAGTACAGATGCCACAGCAGGAAGATCAACCACCAACCGTGATTCATCCAGCATTTCGGCTTGTGGAAATAACATGCCATCGCCAACCACGACCGCTATAATGTCCGCTCCCTCAGAGCGAACATCAATTTTCGTCACCATTTGTGCAACCGGGCTTGGAACGGCTTCGGCTGACTCAAAACCACGGTTCTGAGGAGTGGAACCCGTCTCGGCAAGAGCGGTGTATACGGGCCACGGCGCCCAAAAGATCTGGACGAGGCATGTCGTATACAAAAATAAGTCCCTAGGCGCTAGTGGTTTCATTCTAAACCCTCTTTGGGATGAAGGAGCTTGACATACTCCCGCTCCTGCTTCTTGCCATACACATCGGTAAACCGCTCCTGGACGATGATCCCGCGATCCGTTATTGCGCTGACGACGCCATAATTCTGGCCGATTCTTGTTCCGCGCCGGATGGTATACCCGTGCCCTTCGGGGGTCTGGACCATGGCGGTGTGCCCGTACGCTCCCCACACGATCGCCACGAGGCTGAGCTCCGTGAGGGTCACACGTTGTAACGGAGGAAGGTTTTCGTCCACCTTCCCTGGCTGCAATTCTTGCACTACAGGGGCGAACGGATCACGCCGCCCAGAGGGGTCGTAGCCTGTCCCGACACTCGCCTCTGGCATGGGTACTTGTGTTGCCAAATCCCCGATCGGCTCCACCGGATAGGGCTCTTTGGCACGATGCGTATCAATGGTACTGTCACCGGCCGGAGAGATTTTTATTGAATCGTGTCTCATGGGGCTCATCTGTTTCTGAAACAGCAAAGGCCCGGCCTTAACATCCACCGCGCAGAGCACCATAACCACCAACGCCGGGACCAGGGCTAATCTCCATGCGAAACAATTTGAATCGGACCGGAAGCGGCTGTTTGTAGGCATACAGGTCATTCTATTTTGCAATCGCCTGAATCGGTTTACCGGCGGTGGATGGAGGGCCTTCGGTCGTTGCTTTGTCTTGTGGAGCAGCGTACGCAATAAGATCAAACGTCGTCTGTGACACGATCCGCCCTTGCTCGATCTTAGGAGACCCCATTTTGAGTCCCGAAACAGTAATGATCCGTGGCAGCCGGTTGATCCGGTCAAAGAATAGTGCTGCGGTGTGATAGACACCGGTCACTTCCACGCTCACCGGCATTTTGACAAACAATTTAGAGGCATCTTCAGAAGGAGACCCCGGCTTCCACAATTTGATATCAAGTCCCAAGCGCACTCCAAGATCCGATACCTGCTTTAACAACATAATGGCTTCTTCTTCCGGAGGAAGCCGCTCTTTCTTTTTCGCCAACTCTATTTCCAGCTGTCTATTGGCGGCCACAAGCTGGTCCAGATGTTTGACCTTGATTGTGAGTGTTTGGATTTCGCCATCCAATTTGGCGTTATCTGCCTGCAGCGCTTCAATGGTCGCCGATTTCGGTTCGGCGATATAAAAATAAACGCCTGCGACCAGCAGGCCAACCAACAGGAATAAAAATACCACCTTTTGAGCGGCGGAAATGTTACGCAATGTTTCCGAATCGAAAGCAGGCAATTCCATGATCACCCTTTTAGGTGAAAGACCAGTCGAAACTGGTAGACAGTTATCTTGTTTTCAACCGCCGCTTTGCTTTCCTGAAGATTGATGCCAGTGAAAAAGTCAGTTCGTCGCAGGTTGTTTACAAAGTCCACGACGTCGTCGTTTGTCAAGGCTTTGCCCTCCAACTCCACGGTATCGGACGATAATCCCAATCGCGTCAACCATACCTTGAGTGGCTCAAGACTTTGGCTGACATGATCCAGGACCTTCACAGGCCCGACGCGGGATTGCTCCAGTTGATCGATGATCCGGTTCTTGTCTTCAAGAAGCTTTTTCTTTTGCTCGAAGTCCAGCACTTGCTTTACCTGCTCTTTTAATTGAGCCACCTGCTTTTCCTTGTCTCGCTTTTCTTCCTGTTGGACCTCAAGAGCACTATCGAGCAAGGCCACATACCACCAACATCCTGCAAGAGTAATGAGAATCACCCCGGCGCCCAAAAGAGCCTGGGCGCGCATATCATACTGCGGCTTGGTCTGCCTTCCTTTCGGCCTTGGAAGCAGATTTATGCGAATCATCGATCCCCCACCGCTCGTAACGCCAACCCGACACCGACCGATGCCAAAGGAGCCAGTTCCTCTAGCTGCGCCGAGTCAAACTCGCTGGCGGAAAGATCGATTTCTCCAAACGGATTTGCCATTTCGACCGGGAGTTGTAAACGATCCGATAGCAGGTGAATCAGGCCGTTGATCCGCGCAACACCGCCACAGACCATGACACGGTCAAGCTCCCCATTCGAACTCGAAGTTTTGAAATAATCCACCGTTCTGGCAATTTCTGAGGCGACTTCCCCGTTCACACTATTAACGACGCTCACGAGCGCCGCCGGACTGGACTCACTCGAAAGAGCCTCTTTCTTAGCGTCTTCGGCTTGCTCATAGGACCAACCCATCTCTCGTTGAATCGCTTCCGTGTATCGGTTTCCTCCCAAAGGAATGTCCCGAGTGAATAATGACACACCGCCACGGATAATATTCACATTCATCACACTGGCGCCGAGATTCACGAGTGCCGTGGTTTCGTCCTGGTTCAATGGATAATTAATGGCATGCATGTTCTCGATCGCAAAGGCGTCGACATCCATCACCATGGGTATCAGCCCCGCTCCTTTGACCAACTCGGTCAGTTCATTAATCTTGTCCTTTTTAGCCGCGACCAAGATGACAGACATATCCGCCTGCGAATCCGCCGCCGGATCCGGAGGCAACACATGAAAGTCGATGTTCACTTCATTAATATCGAAGGGAATATACTGTTCGGCAGCCAGCCTGACCTGCCCTTCGAGTTCGTTATCCGGCATCGGAGGCAGGCTTATCTTTTTCACGATAACCGCGTGACCGGAAATGGAGATTGCCACGTACTTGTTCTTGACATTCGTTTCTTCAAACAGTTCCCGTATGGCTGATACGACGCGAGCCTCATCCATGACCGTTCCATCGACAATCACTTCGGGCTCGAGTGGTTTCACCCCAAACTTTTGCAGAAAGTACCGGCCCTTGCTTTCCTTGATCTGAACCAGCTTGATTGCGCTTGATCCAATATCCAACCCTACCAGCTGGCGACGCGGAGTCAGCAAGGAGACGATATCCGTTTCAAACACATTCTTGAATGAACTCAGCATGTGTATGTACCTGCCACTCTATCCCACAAGTTCACGGAGGCGAATAACTTTCTCGATTTTTTCAGCAACGTCTTAAGCCTTTATACGCTGATATCGGGTCGCTGGCATTCTGGTCAATATTGTTACTTAAGTACTGATGTCGCACAAACACACGACTAAGTATAGTTCATATGCCGAAGCTGTCAAGGAAACCGCAGAAGCAGACCTCTTCCGCGCTTGCCGGGATGAGATTAAGGTTTTTGGAGATCTCTATGGCTCAGGCTGGTTTCGTACCCAACGGCGGCAAGACTTTCCTGAAGACGGCCGGCGATGGCGACAGAGCGGTGTCGTCCTCCGGTACAGCCGATTGCGATGGTGAGGTAGCTGCGCTGCTCTCGTTCGAATAGAGGAATGAGGAACTTCAACAGTCCCTCAAGTTGTCCGATGAGGGCAATGGCATCCGGGTCTGAAAGGACGAACGTGCGGACGCGAGGATCATTGCCAGGCAATGCTTTGAGGTCCGGCACAAAATAAGGATTCTTGAGAAACCGCACATCGAATAATAAATCGATATCGTAGGGAACGCCGTACTTAAAGCCGAAGGTCAGGAGAGAAATGGTCAGTTTTCTCGCGGTCGGTTCTTTCCTAAATTGTTTAATGAGGAGGTCTCGGAGTTCATGGACCGTCAAATCGGACGTATCGATAATGCGATCGGCGTGACGACGAAGATCGGCCACACGGTCCTTCTCAAAGCGAACACCCTCCAACACGGGGAGATGAGGCAGCAGAGGATGGGGGCGCCGCGATTCTGAAAAGCGCCTCACCAAGACGTCTTCTCGGGCCTCAAGAAAGAGCAGATGAACGGAATGGCCTAAGGCCTTCACACGTTCCAGAATCCCCACGAGGTCAGAAAAGAAAATGCGCTCACGAACATCGACGCCGAGCGCGACATTGGTGATTTCTCCGTTTTGCTGGTTGCACAGTTCAACAAAGGTGGGAAGTAATGCGGGCGGCAGATTGTCGATACAAAAATACCCGGCATCCTCAAACGCCTTTAGCGCGTGAGATTTACCGGATCCCGACAATCCGCTAATGATGATGAGGTTCAGCCCTGCCATGGCCCTTCCCGAATCTTGACCAACGGTGCAAGGTCACAACCTTACATCTTTGGGAACAGTAGGCGCCCGCTCATCGCGTACGTCGACATCATCGCGCAGAGGATCTGGGGCGAGGCTCCTGGGCATACGGTTCAATGACCGTGAGGTCACCAGCTGTTGACCGCTGCACCATCTGAACTCGTTTATTCTCCGCATTGACAAACAGCATGAATGAAGAGGCTTCAGCCATGAACTGCTTTTGGGCTTGAGCAATAGAGAGGATCGGAACCGCCTGGCGCTCCGCCTCTGCTCGCTCTTCTCGGTTCGGAACCGACGGTGCGGCGGCACGGGCTTTCTTGATCTTGCTTGGTTTGTGGTTAACAAGCCGCTCTTTCCATTTCCTGAACTGGGCGTCGACCCGGTCAACCAGGGCGTCGATGGTGGCATACATCTCCGGAGTCGACGTTTTAGCCTGCACGCGCTTTCCACTGACAACACCCACCACTTCAGCTTTATGCTGAAGTTTTTCCACGTCCAGCACCACCTGCAACGACCCTACCTTGAGGCCGTATCGATCCAGGCGCTCGAAGCGCGTCTCGACGTACTCACGCAGCGCCGCCGTAAGGTTCATGTGTCGTCCCGTAATTCGTAGCTTCATACCTTCTCCTGACTTGGATGATTCCGATAAAACTAGAAGAACTTTTTCCGCTGACTGGCAGATGGGATGTTTTCTTCAGCGCGATACTTGGCGACCGTTCTCCGCGCAATGAGCACTTGCTGCTTTCTGAGACGGGCGGCTATCTCTTCATCCTTCAACGGTCGGCGAGCATCTTCCTCTGCCACCATTTTCTTGATCATTTCCCGCACCGTCACCGAGGAAAGCATATCAGACGGTTGATCCGCCCGCTGCAACCCGGCATTGAAGAAGAACTTCAGCTCAAGCATCCCTTGCGGGCAGTACATATATTTGTTGGCCGTCACGCGGCTGATGGTGGACTCGTGCATGCCGATATCTTCGGCCACTTGCTTTAACACCAACGGCTTCAGGTACTGCACCCCATGCTCAAAGAACTGCTCTTGGAACTTCACAATACTGGAAACCACCTTCACAATCGTCTTATTCCGTTGCTCGATGCTGCGTATCACCCACTGCGCAGCTCGGAGTTTTTCATCCATGTAGGCTTTCGTTTCAGCCGTGCCCCCTTGCCCCGTTGCCATAAGTTGCTTGTAATAGGGGCTGATGCGCATCCGTGGCAATCCGTCATCGTTCAACAGCACAACCCATTCACCTTCATTCTTGACCACAAAGACGTCGGGAACGATGACGTAATTCTGGGTGTTCGTAAAGGGACGACCAGGCTTCGGCTCTAGATCTTCGATGATCTTCGTGGCTTGAAACACTTCATCCACCGTGACATTCAGTGCCTTGGCGATCTTGGCATACTGTTTTTTTTCCAGATCTTTCAAATGATGAAGAACGATGCCTTCGACGACGGATCCCCGGACGGCGCCTGGCCTGGAGCCAAGTGAACACATTGGATTGCGTCCAAGATGCCCCAACTGGAGCATCAAACATTCCGGCAGGTCTCGGGCACCCACTCCCGTAGGGTCGAAGGTCTGTATGTCCTTGAGTACGGATTCGGCTTCGGCTTCCGTAAAATCGGTTCCCGCGACCACCTCGTTGAGCGATATCCTGAGATAGCCGTCATCATCCAGATTGCCGATAATCAAGCGACCAAGAGCCTTTTGCCGCTCGGTGAGGCCGGATAACGACAATTGCCAGAGCAGATGTTCTTCCAAAGAGGTGGCTTTGGCCACTGTTTGCTCATAGGAAGGAAATTCGTCTTGAGAGGAAGAGGGATATTCAGAATCACCAGCGCGGCGATCACTTCCGAAATACTCTTCCCAGCCAGAGGCAGAGAACTCCTCAGGAGACCCTCGTTCCTCAGGTGTGCCGGTCTCCTCAGGCGGCTCCTGAGCCGGAGCGGCAGGCATCTCTTCCGTTTTTTCGTCTGAGGCCGCGACCTCTGTCTCCTCGGCATCCGCTTGCAGCTCATCCAATAAGGGGTTCTCCAGCAAATGCTGGGCGAGACTTTGCTGGAGTTCAAGACGCGACAACTGCAACAGCTTGATTGCTTGTTGCAACTGCGGGGTCATGATCAACCTTTGACTGAGTTTTAAGTCCAGTCTCAGCTTCATACTTAGAATCCTACGCGGCTACAGTTTAAAGCCTTCACCTAGATAAACAGCCCGGGCGGTCTCGCTCTGCACGATGGCCGCGGGCGATCCCGCTTCCAAAATCAGTCCTTCATTGATGATGTAGGCACGGTCCGTGATGGAGAGCGTTTCCTGGACATTATGGTCTGTAATCAGAATGCCGATCCCTCTGTCCTTTAATCTCGTAATGATTTGTTGGATGTCTGCCACGGCAATCGGATCAATACCGGCAAAGGGTTCGTCCAGCAACATAAACGAGGGGTCCGTTGCCAGAGCTCGCGTGATTTCCAATCGGCGCCGTTCTCCTCCAGACAGGGCATACGCCATGCTCTTGCGAATATGCAAGAGATCTAACTCCTTCAGCAACTCATCGGTGCGCCGGCTCCGCTCCTCGCGAGCATATCCCAGCATTTCAAGAATGGCTAAGATATTGTTCTCGACGGAAAGCCGACGAAATACCGAGGATTCTTGCGGCAGATACCCGAGACCTCGGCGAGCCCGCTTATACATCGGCAAGTGCGTTACCGATTCCCCGTTGAAGACGATCTCACCTTCATCGGGAGGGCAGAGCCCTACCATCATATCAAAGATGGTCGTTTTACCAGCTCCATTGGGACCCAGGAGCCCCACGACCTCGCCCGCATGCACTTCGATGGCGACCCCTTTGACTACCTTGCGCCCGCGAAAGCTTTTAACCAATCCGCTGGCCTTTAACGACGCCGCTTGACCAGGACCATGCGTCTCCGGAATCGTCCTCTGGTCAATCTGAACACCCGGCATCATGGAGCGCTTTTCTCCTCGCCTTCGATGCGCACATGCGACCCTCCTTCGACCACACTCCGGTCTTCCGCCAAAAACATGGTAATCTGCTTCCCACTCACCCGTGTACCTTTTTCCCATGCCACGGGATCTCCAGTCAGAACGATTTTCTCGTCATCACTGAAATACACAGCTTTTTCGCACGTGGCCTTTCCATTGTCCTTCTCAATTTTCACATGTCCCATCGCGTCGATCCTGCTGACAGAACGATTCGAGACGGAGGGGATCGTCTCCGGCGCCTTCGACGGTCCTGAGGTCTTCGCCAGTTCCCGCCCGCTCCGCTCTCCCCCGGAAGGTGTCTTCGTGGCATCACTCTCCGGATGAAACAGGACAATCATTTTATCGGAATAGACGACCAACGCCCCTTTTGTAAGGACGACAGATCCTTCAAACACGGCTCGCCCGTCTTGATTACGAACGGTCATTTTATTGGCAGTGATCGTGGTCGACACGGCTGGCCCTGCCGTGATCTGAGGCGCGCCCGCTTCAGCTGAAACGGCAACGGAGGCAGTGAGCGCCAGGCAATTAAGAAGCCGGAGCAACATCCACATGTACATCCTCTAACACTTCAAATTCCTCAGATTCCAAATGACCCAGTAGCCCCCGCCCGGTCACAGATAATCCATGACCGATGATCCTGACGGGATCTGCAGTCCGAATCTCTCTTGTGGCATCGGTCCAAACCAAGTGATTGGTGTAAATCGTATATCCCCCGCCCGTTTGGACAACCAGTGGATCCACCTTGTTCATCAACGCAAAATCTTTAGTGGCCGTGTCCAGAGTGCCTTCATCGCCCGAGACGGTAAGCTCTTTACCCTTAAGTCCATACAAAGTCACATCCACGTTGCTTAGAAGCGCTTTCTTGTCCTGTTCAAACAGGCGTGCGTACTTGGCCTGCACCTGCCACTGAACCACATCCCCTTTGGTTTGAGTAAACTCGAACTCTGAAATCTTGGCATCCGCTTGTTCGATTCCACCGGTAGGAGCCGACTGGCTTACCGGCACAGAGTCCGCATTCACAAAAAGCAGATAGGCCAAAAAGGTGCCGAGCACTGCACTGAGCGCAAAAAGTCCGCGTCGAGCAATGAGTTCTAACATACGATAAATTCACCCCAGGTAGCGATCTTGGCATGATCGTAGCATGCATCACGGGGCATGTAAACGCCTGGCAGGACGTGTGAAGAAGGAGACGACCCGCCGTGATTTTCACGGAAGGGTCGTCTCATTGAATTGACATGGATCCGAACTTACTGAAGCAGAGCTACGCGGATTTTTCTACGCCACTTGGTGAAGAAGGAGCCTCAGGCACAGCCGATTTTTTACCACTGGGGGCTTCAGAACGGGAAACTAACTCGATGGCCACCATTTCAGCGGCATCACCGATACGCCGGCGGGTCTTCACCATGCGCGTGTACCCTCCAGGTCGATTCTGAAATCGACCCGCCACATCACTGAACAATTTCGACACCACCTCTTTGCTGCGCAGAAAAGCTAATGCGCGCCGACGGGCCGGCAGGGTTCCTTCCTTTCCGAGCGTGATCATACGATCGGTGAACCCGCGCACCTCTTTGGCCTTCGCCTCGGTAGTCTCGATGCGTTCATGATCCAGGAGAGAAGTCACCAGATTCCGAAACAAGGCCCATCGATGTTTCGTTTGCCGCCCGAGTTGTCGTCCTTTTTTTCTGTGTCGCACAGCGTTCCCCTTGGGCTCGAAAAGATTATTCCGGTTTCGGACTTCCGTTATGCGGGGAAGTCGCGTCAACTTTGGTTCCGAGAGAGAGGCCCATTTCGGACAAGATCTCTTTGATCTCGTTCAGCGATTTCTTTCCGAAATTCTTCGTTTTCAACATCTCGCCTTCAGACTTTTGTACCAAATCAGCGATGGTCTTGATGTTCGCGTTTTTGAGGCAGTTGGCAGCTCGCACGGAGAGCTCCAGCTCGTTGACGCTGCGGAAGAGATTCTTGTTGACCTCACGCTGAGATTCTTCGTATCCGGCTTCCGTCTTGCCTTCAGTGCGTTCTTCCGGATTAATGAAGATTTCAAGATGCTCCCGCATGATCCCTGCGGCGGTGGATAAGGCATCGCGGGGGCTGATCGTGGCGTCGGTCCAGATTTCCATGGTCAGCTTGTCGTAATCCGTCATCCGACCGACACGGGCATTCTCAACATGGAAATTCACTCGTTTGATAGGCGAAAACACGGAGTCAATCGCGATGACCCCGATGGGCAAGCCTTCCTCTTTATTGCGCTCGGCCGGCACATAGCCGCGGCCGTGCTTCACCGTCATCTCGATGTCCAGCGTCGCATCTTTATCCAGCGTCGCAATGTGCAAATCGGGCGTGAGGATCGTCACATCGCCGTCATGGACGATGTCCGAGCCCTTGGCCTCTCCCGGGCCCTTCTTTCTCAAGCGAATAGTCTTGGGCTTATCCGTATGAAGAGCCAACCGGAGACTCTTGATGTTCAGTATAATGGACGTGACGTCTTCCGTGACACCGGCAATGGTTGAAAATTCATGCAGCACCCCTTCTATCTTCACCGTGGTCACCGCCGCGCCGGTGAGTGACGACAAGAGGACGCGCCGGAGCGCATTGCCGACCGTCGTGCCAAATCCCCGTTCAAACGCCTCGGTGGTGAACCTGCCGAATGTCGGGGAATTCGCATCCTTGTCGACTTCCACCCGCATCGGGACTTGAAAGTCTTTCATCGCTTTGATCATGACTCCCCCTTCATTGCCATCGACTGCGTATCATCCTGACAGAGGTTTGCTCTATCAGACCAATGGCTATCGCGAATATAATTCTACAACCATCTGCTCGTTAACCGGCAGCGTGATTTGATCCTTAGTCGGCAATGCGCGGACCGTTCCTTTGAACGCTCCTTTATCGAGTTCCAGCCAGTCCGGAATTCCACGGCTGTCGACCGACTCCAGGGACGACTGGATGGCAGCGAGATCCCGGCTGCGTTCCCGGACTTCTATGACATCGCCGGCCTTGACGAGAGCCCCTGCCACATTGATCTTCTTGCCATTCAAGGTCAGATGGCCATGGCTGACCACTTGACGAGCCTGCTTCCGGGAAGCGCCGAATCCCAGCCGGTATGCAATATTATCGAGACGGCATTCCAACAAGCGGAGCAACGCATCACCGGTCACGCCGGATTGCCGCTCAGCCCGCTCAAATACGCCGCGGAACTGGCATTCCTGTAGACCGTAAATGCGCCGCAGCTTCTGCTTTTCACGCAATTGAAGACTATAGTCGGATGTCCGCGGACGTCCCTGTCCATGCTGGCCAGGGGGATAGCTTCGTCGCTCGATGGCGCATTTTTCGGTCATGCACCGAGAGCCCTTCAAGAATAGTTTTTCACCTTCACGCCGGCATAACCGGCATACGGGACCGCGATACTTAGCCACTGCTCTACCTCCGGTTGCTGAACGCTGTACAGCTTGCGTCCATTGAACTGCTCATCATGTCTATCCCTTTACACGCGTCGCCGTTTGGGTGGACGGCAGCCATTGTGTGGAATCGGCGTTACATCGCGGATCAAATTAATACGCAGGCCGGCTGCCTGCAACGACCGGATGGCCGATTCACGCCCGGATCCCGGCCCGTTGACATAGACATCGATCTGGCGCATTCCACTCTCCATGGCTTTGCGCGCTGCCGCTTCTCCCGCTCGTTGCGCGGCAAACGGCGTACTTTTCCGGGATCCTTTGAACCCCTGATTCCCCGCGCTGGCCCACACGACCGTGTTGCCGCTCAGGTCAGTAATGGTGACGATCGTGTTATTGAACGAGGCCTGGACGTGAGCGACTCCGCTTTGAACAATCCGGCGCTCTTTCTTCTTGCCCTTCTTGACGCTCATACGAACTCCTTAGGTCTCTTCAGAGGGTTATGCGCCCGCGGACTTCGTCGGTCTGGGCTTGCTGCCGACGCCCGATCGGCGCCCCTTACGCGTCCTGGCGTTGGTTTTTGTCCGCTGTCCGCGCACGGGCAATCCCTTCCGGTGGCGTAGACCGCGAAACGTGCCCGTATCCATGAGTCTCTTGATATTGAGAGACACTTCCTTCCGCAAATCACCTTCCACCCGAAAATCCCGGTCGATTATTTCGCGCAGCTTGACGATTTTGTCTTCGCTGAGGTCCTTTACCCTGACCGCCCCGTCGACGCCGGCCTCTCTCAGAATTCGAAGCGCCGCGGTCCGTCCAATTCCATAGATATAGGTCAAGCCGATATCCGCCCGCTTGTCTCTCGGCAAATCGACGCCAGCAATACGTGCCATGATGTCCTCTTAGTCCTTTCTTCTCTGGTCCGGTGCGCTCAACGCGACCCTGCTAGCCCTGGCGCTGTTTGTGACGTGGATTGTCGCACAAAATACGGACGACTCCTCGTCGACGAACCACTTTACATTTTGCACAAATCGGCTTGACGGATGATTTCACTTTCATAAGTCTTACACGCTCCCGCTACTTGAAACGATAGGTTATGCGGCCTCTGGTCAAGTCGTATGGCGACATCTCAACCGTGACCTTGTCGCCAGGAAGAATACGAATGAAGTGCATCCGCATTTTGCCTGAAATATGCGCCAAGATCATGTGGCCATTATCGAGTTTCACCCGAAACATTGCGTTGGGCAACGTCTCCGACACCGTGCCTTGAATCTCGATAATATCTTCTTTTGCCACGTACTCCCGGTCCTCTTTCCTTCCCGATTACCCAGCCGCCCGAACACCTTGACTCAGCACCCAGGCTGCGCCAGTCGGCTGGATTGCAATCGTATGTTCAAAGTGGGCGGACAGACTACCATCGGCCGTCACCGCGGTCCATCGGTCATCCAGGACGCGAACGGCACTGCCCCCCATATTTACCATTGGTTCAATCGCCAGCACCATACCGGCCTGTAGGCGCGGCCCCTGACCCGGCTTCCCATAGTTCGGGACTTGCGGTTCTTCATGTAATTGTCGACCGATCCCATGACCGACGAATTCAGTCACGACCGAGTACCTGGCAGCTTCCACATGGCATTGAATCGCGTGCGAAATATCAGTCAGACGATTCCCCACCACGGCCTGCTTGATTCCCAAGTCGAGCGCCTCTTTGGTTACTCGGACTAGTTTCAAGATCTTGTCATCGACCTGACCAACAGGAACCGTCACCGCTGAATCCCCATAAAAGCCCCCCACGATCGCTCCCAAATCCAGCCCGATGATGTCGCCTTCTTTCAGCTTCCGTTTCGAGGGGATCCCATGCACCACCTGCTCGTTGATCGACGCGCAAAGCGTCTTGGGATAGCTCCGATATCCCTTGAACGCCGGAATCGCCCCTCTGGCACGAATCGCTTCTTCGGCGATGCGGTCCAGATCCTCGGTGGTGATGCCTACGCGGACTTCCCGCTTGAGGATCTCCAGCACTTCCGCCACAACGCTGGAGGCTTGAGCCATCACTTTAATCTCATCCGGCGTCTTGAGAATGATCATGCCAGCTTGAGAGCGGCCAGCAGGCTGGTCAGATTCTGGTACACCGTCTCAACAGCTCCCGCACCATCCAAGTGTGACAGTAGATTCTGATTTTCGTAAAAGCTGATCAGCGGAGCGGTCTGCTCTTCATAAACTTTGAGCCGGGTCTCGATCGCTTCCGGCTTATCATCATTCCGCTGGATCAGCGCCTCGCCGCACCGGTCGCAAGACGTCCCTTTCTTCGAGGGCGCGAATTCGACGTGAAAGGTCGCCTGACAGTTGGGACAGCTTCGTCGGCCGCTGAGGCGGCTTACGATCGCGTCACGCGACACACGAAAATTAACCACGCGATCCAGGCCGATCCCTCTCTCGCCAAGGACGCGGGCTAACTCTTCCGCTTGCGGGACCGTGCGGGGAAAACCATCCAGGATGAATCCCTTCGTGTATTCCGGCTCCGTCAGCTTATCCCTCACGAGGCCTATGACCACCGAATCAGGGACCAGCCGGCCTTGATCCATATAGCTCTTCGCTTCGAGGCCCAGAGCGGTCGCATTGCGAACCGCTTCCCGGAGAAGATCACCGGTCGATATTTTCCGCACACCGTACCGTGCGGCCATCCGATCGGCTTGCGTACCCTTACCGACACCCGGAGCTCCGAGAAACACCAGCCGCATACGCCGTTACCCGCTTCGTCCACGTAAGGGCGCCATTCCCTTACCGAGGAACCCCTCGTAGTTTCGCATCAGCATGTGCGACTCAATTTGCTGAGCCGTATCCAGCCCCACACCAATGACGATGAGCAGCGAGGTTCCTCCGAAATAGAAGGGCACATTGAGCTTATAAATCAACAATTCGGGGATGACACAGACGACCGCAAGGTAAATCGCTCCGGCAAACGTGATTTTTGTCAGGACGTTGTAAATATAGTCGGATGTCCGCTGTCCCGGACGGATCCCTGGGATAAACCCCCCGTACTTCTTCATGTTGTCCGCCATGTCGACGGGATTGAGGACGACCGCCGTATAAAAGAAACAGAAGAAGACGATCAAACCCACATACATCAGAGTGTAGAGCAACGATCCCGGCGCCAGCTGAGAACCGATCGCCTTAACCCAGGGCGTTTCAAAAAACCCGGCAATGGTGGCGGGAAACGCGATAATCGAGGAGGCAAAGATCGGCGGGATGACGCCGGCCGTATTGATCTTCAACGGAATATGGGTGCTCTGACCTCCATACACCCGCCGCCCGATGACCCGCTTGGCGTACTGAACCGGAATTTTTCTCCGTCCGCTTTCAAGAAACACAATTGCCGCGACGACCGCAACCATCAAGGCGGCCAGCCCCACAAGCAGGACAATGTTGAGTTGTCCGACTTTATACAAGTCGAAGGTCTGGGCGACGGCTGCCGGCAACCGAGCCACGATACCGGCAAAAATAATCAGCGATATGCCGTTTCCGATGCCCCGCTCCGTAATCTGCTCGCCGAGCCACATCAGAAATCCGGTCCCCGCGGTCAGCGTAATCACCGTCATAAGGCGGAAGCCCCACCCGGCATGGAGAACGAACGCGCCCTGGTTCATCTGCTCAAGCCCGATCGCGATCCCAAATCCTTGGATCAGGGCGATTGCGATGGTTCCGAACCGGGTATACTGGATAATCTTCTTGCGTCCCCGTTCGCCTTCCTTCGCCAACTTGGACAGATGGGGAACGACAACGGTCAGCAACTGAAGGATAATGGACGCGCTGATATACGGCATGATGCCTAACGCAAATATCGTCAGGCGAGACAAGGAGCCGCCGGAAAAAATATCCAAGAACCCCAGCAGAGCGCCGCCCTGCTTTTGCAGGAATTCGGAGAGCGCCTCACCGTTAATCCCAGGAGTCGGAATGTGCGCACCCACGCGGTAGACGACGAGCATCCCGAGGGTAAACAACACGCGGGTCCGCAGCTCGGGGATCTTGAAGATATTCTGAAAACTGGTGACGAGTCGCTCAAACACCGCCGATAACCTCGACTCTCCCTCCAGCGGCCTGAATCTTTGCCTCGGCGGATTTGCTGAACTTATGGGCTTGGATCACCAACGGCTTGTTCAGCTCACCATTACCCAAAATCTTGATGGGAAGATGCTTGCGCTTCACCAGACCGGCATCAACCAGCGCTTGAGGCGTAATCGTCCCAACGCCTATCCATTGCTCGAAACTCTTAACGTTTACAATGGAGTATTCCGCTCGAAACGGATTTGTAAAGCCGAACTTCGGCAGGCGGCGTACCAAGGGCATTTGTCCGCCCTCGAACCCTGGTCGCTTTCCGCCTCCAGAGCGTGCCAATAATCCCTTGTGCCCCTTGGTCGCCGTTTTACCGTGACCCGATCCCGGTCCACGACCGATACGCTTCCGTCGTTTTTTTGCCCCTTTTGCGGGCGCTAAATCGTGCAGATTCATGGTTTTCCTACCTCGAGCAGATAGCCCACTTTCTTGATAAGCCCGCGGACCTGAGGCGTGTCCGGATGGACAGCCGTCTGACGTATACGCCGGAGACCAAGTCCTCGAAGCGCTAACCGATGCCGTTCAGGAGTTCCAATTGGGCTGCGCCGAAGCGTCACACGAACACCGGGGATCTCTGTCGCCTTATTGGGCTTTGATGATTTTGCAGTACCCATTAGGCCATCGCCCTTTCCTGCCGCTCCCCGCCGCCCTGCCGCCGGAGCCGCAAGACTTCGTCCGGATGCCGCAATTGAGTTAATCCATCAAGAGCAGCGCGGACGGTGTTGAAGGGATTTCCGCGTCCAAGAGTCTTGGCGATCACATTGTGAGCGCCGACTAGTTCGACAACGGCGCGCACCGCTCCACCGGCGATTATTCCGGTCCCATCCACCGCCGGCTTAAGCAGCACATGCTCCCCGCCGAAGAGCCCGTGCACTTCGTGGGGGATCGAATTTCCTTTGAGGGGAACATGGACGAGATGCTTCTTCGCCTGCTCCACAGCCTTTGAAATTGCCACCGGCACTTCGGCGGCCTTGCCCTTGCCGATGCCGACCCAGCCGTGGCCGTCGCCAACTACCACTAACGCACAGAAGTTGAAACGCTTGCCGCCCTTCACCACCTTGGCCACGCGGTTGATGAAGACGACCTTGTCTTTCAGGTTCAGTTCATCAGGATTAACTCGCACGCGGTTCCTCTCTTCTTCCCTTCCCACGCTGAATCGGCGGGACCTATAGGATTAACCTAGAACTGAAGGCCCCCTTCGCGGGAGGCGTCAGCAAGAGCCTTAATGCGACCATGGTAGATTCGACCACCACGATCGAAGACGACCGCAGTCACGTTGGCAGCTTTGGCTCGATCGGCCAACAACTTCCCGACCGCTTTTGCCGCTTCGATGCTGCTGGTGGACTTCAACGAGGTCCTCAGCGATTTATCCAATGAGGAAGCGGCCGCCAATGTGGCACCCTTGATGTCATCAATGATCTGTGCGTAAATATGCGCACTACTCCGAAACACATTCAGCCTCGGGCGCTCGGTCGTTCCCATAATGCTTTTGCGTACCCGCCGCCGCCGCTGTGCAAGTTGTCGTACTTTTTCTGCAGTATTCATGGTCAGTCCTACTTCCCTGTCTTGCCTTCTTTTTTCCGCAGTACTTCGCCCATATAACGCACGCCCTTTTGCTTGTAGACGTCGGGCGGTTTGATCGCACGAAGGTTAGCGGCCACTTGTCCCACCAAACGCTTATCGACTCCCTTGATATTGATGAGCGTTTGCTTATCGACCTTGACATCAATTCCCGCTGGCACTTGATAGACCACCGGGTTGATGTACCCGACGTTGAAGTTCATCGTACGGCCTTGAAGCTGAGTCTTATAACCGACGCCGGTAATCTCCAAGGAACGCTCATAGCCCTTGGTCACGCCATGAACCATGTTATTAAGTTCGGCTCGAACCAGGCCGTGCAGTGCACGGACCCGGCGGTCTTCGTTCGCTCGGTTCACGAGAACTTGGCCCTTCTCAACGGAAACCGTAATGCCCGGCGCAAGAGACCAATCAAGCTTTCCCAATGGTCCTTTGACAGACACTGTGGATCCTGCAACTTTGACTTCCACCCCACCCGGTATTGCGATCGGCTGCTTTCCAATGCGTGACATGATCTTCTACGCCTCTATATTCTGCGTGAACGCGCCATTACCTACCACACGGAGCAGAGCACTTCTCCGCCGAGCTTATTACGGCGTGATTCCTGATCCGTCATAATGCCCTTCGACGTCGACAGAATCGACATGCCGATGCCGTTTCGGACCCGGTCGATTTCCTTGCTACCGACATATACCCGACGACCAGGCTTACTAATTCTTTGTAAACCGGTGATCATCGGCTGCCCTTCATCCACGTAACGCAACTGCACCTTCAAGACGGGATGGCCGTCCTGCGTACCATCCTCAACCGCTTCGACATAGCCTTCGTTCTTCAAGATCTGAAGAATTGAACGCTTCAAGTTCGATGCGGGGACCGTAATCGCCTCGTGACGACGTTGGGAGCCGTTTTTTAACCGAATCAGAAGATCGGCAATTGGATCTGTGACCATGCTGTATCCTTCTACCTTCCTACGTCATTCATGAAGCGCCAGACGCTTCCCTACCAACTTGATTTTCGAACGCCAGGAATCTCTCCGCGCAGACTCAAGAGACGGAAGCAGATTCTGCACATACTGAATCGGCGGAGAAACCCTCGGACGCGGCCGCACACCTGACAGCGGTGATAACTCCGCGTGGGAAATTTCGGCTTCGTGGCCGCTTTATTTCGTAACGCTAGTCTCGACACGGGCACTCCTTCCGTTCGACAATCTGATAGCTCGGCTGCTTATGCACGAAACGGCATACCGAGATGCTTGAGCAACGCCTTACCTTCGTCGTTGGTCTTGGCCGTCGTCACGATGGTAATGTCCATGCCGTGAATAGACGCCACTTCATCGTACTTGATTTCCGGGAATATCAACTGCTCCTTGAGGCCCAACGTATAGTTCCCGCGTCCGTCAAACGCTTTGGGGGACACTCCGCGGAAGTCACGGATTCGTGGGAGCGCCAGGCTGACTAAGCGATCGACGAACTCATACATCCGGCGGCTCCTCAACGTAACTTTAGCCCCGATCGGCAATCCTTGACGCAGCTTAAATCCGGCAATGGCTTTTTTGGCTTTCGTCACCACCGGTCTTTGACCTGTAATGGTGGCCAACTCGGTGACCGCACTCTCCAGGAGCTTCACATTCTGGATGGCTTCCCCCATTCCGACGTTCAACACGACACGCTCAAGCCTGGGAACCTGCATGACATTCTTATACCCGAACTCCTTCATCAGAGCGGGCACGACTTTCTGCTGGTATATGTCACGGAGTCTCGGCTTAAACTTCGACTCTTCGCTTCCCTGGTCGAGCTGTTGTGCGACAGGGGCTTCCTTCTTCGCTGACTTCCGCGCCGCCGGCTTACTGCCTTGGCCCTTTTCTACCTTCGCCATTCCTCGCTCCTCACCCTACTCAACAGTCTCGTTCGATTTTTTACTGAAACGAACACGCCGCCCATCTTCCAACGTGCGGATGCCCACTCTCGTCGGCTTCTGAGTCACTGGACACAAGAACATCACGTTCGACATGGCAAGAGGAGCCTCTCGCTCCAGGATGCCGCCCTGCTTGACCTTTTGGCTCGGCTTGGTGTGCCGCTTGATGATGTTCAGCTTTTCGACAATCACCTTACCGCCCCGGAGATCGATCGAGAGCACTTTCCCAGACTTGCCCCGCTCGCGGCCTGAAATCACGACGACCGTATCGCCTTTTCGAATTCTGCTTTTCCGAAGTCCTTGCACAACGTCCCTCACGACTCGCCCTACAGCACCTCAGGTGCCAGGGAGATAATCTTCATGAATTTCTTCCAGCGTAGTTCTCGCGCAACGGGGCCGAAAATACGCGTCCCAATCGGCTCTCCATCCTTATTGATCAGCACACAGGCATTCCGATCAAATTTAATATAAGAGCCGTCTTCCCGCCTCACTTCCTTCGTCGTCCGGACGATCACCGCTCGGCTCACATCGCCCTTTTTGACACTGGCCTGAGGAATGGCCTCCTTGACGGCGACCACGACAATATCGCCCAACGAAGCATAGCGCCGCCTCGTGCCCCCGAAAACATGGAAGCACATGGCTTCCTTCGCTCCGGAGTTGTCCGCCACATCCATGTAGGTATAGTTCTGAATCATGTGCTCGATTCTTTCCTTAGGCGCTGAGACGCCCTTGATTACTCGGTCCGCCCCTTCTGAATCACCTCAACGACGCGCCAGTGCTTTTCCTTACTGATGGGCCGCGTCTCGACCATGCGAACCTGGTCACCGATTCGGCAGACGTTTTGTTCGTCATGCGCCTTCAGCTTAGTAATACGACGCAAGACCTTTCGGTACATCGGGTGAATCACGGAGCGCTGCACCGCAACGACGACGGTCTTGTTCATTTTATTGCTGACGACGCGCCCGACCCATTCCCGCTTCTTCTTGACTGCACCTTCTGTCATAGTCACGATCCTTTAACCTTCGCTTCCTTCCTGGACACTTCACCTATGAGAGTCTTCATTCTGGCAATATCGCGCTTGGTTTTCCTGATCTGCATCGGATTTTCGAGACGACCAGTGCCAAACTGAAAGCGAAGCTTGAAGAGCTCTTCCACCAGTTGCTTTTCCTTGTCCGCCAATTCCGGACCGGTGAGCTGCCGCAATTCCTTGAGATCCAACGCCATGTTTTCCGCTCCTCACGATGCCAGAAGACTGAACTAAAACTCTCCGCGCACGACGGTCTTGGTCGCCACAGGTAATTTATGCGAGGCCAACCGAAAAGCTTCGCGAGCGACCTCTGGAGTTACGCCGTCCATTTCGTACAGAATGCGGCCCGGCTTGACCACGGCGACCCAATACTCAGGATTACCCTTCCCCTTACCCATACGTGTTTCCGCCGGCTTCTTCGTAATGGGCTTGTCCGGGAAGATCCGCGTCCACACCTGCCCGCCGCGCTTGACATAGCGGGTGATGGCGATACGCGCGGCCTCGATTTGGCGACTGGTAACCCAGCCTGGCTCCAGAGCTTTCAGGCCGAATTCGCCGAGTGTAATCTGTCCGCCGCGATAGGCCTTGCCCGTCATGCGGCCCTTTTGCATTTTTCGAAACTTGACTTTCTTTGGCGCTAACACAGCTCGTTCTCCTTACCCCAGCCGACGATCAAGAGCCGAGTCCGACTTCAACGCTTGAGCCGGAAGAAGCTCGCCCTTGTAAATCCAAGTTTTCACCCCGATTTGCCCCATGGTTGTATGCGCTTCGGCAAATCCATAATCGACTTCTGCTCGCAACGTATGCAATGGCACACGCCCCTCGCGATACCATTCCGTCCGGGCGATTTCCGCGCCGCCCAGTCGGCCGGCGACCATGATCTTGATCCCCTGGGCACCGAGACGCAGGGCAGATTGAACGCTCCGCTTCATGGCCCTTCGAAACGCCACGCGCTTCTCCAACTGCGTCGCCACGTTCTCACTGACGAGCTGCGCATCCAACTCGGGCTTTTTTATTTCTTTCACGGTGATATAGGCCTGCCCACCATATTGCTTCTCAAGGTCGGCTTTGAGCTTATCAACTTCAGCCCCTTTGCGACCGATGATGATCCCGGGGCGAGCGGTATGAATGATCACGCGGGTTTGATCGCCCGAGCGCTCGATTTCCACCTTGGAAACACCCGCATGATAGAGCTTGGCTTTCACCATTCTCCGGATCTTGATATCCTGATGCAGCAGCTTCGCGTAATCTTTGCTGGCGTACCACCGCGAACTCCACGTGTAGTTGTAGCCAAGCCGATACCCGATTGGATGTGTTTTCTGACCCATACGACTCCTTACTTCTTCCTGCCTTCAACGGCCGGCGCAGCGACGACCACGGTGATGTGACTGGTACGCTTTTGGATGGCATTGGCCCGTCCCATGGATCGAGCGCGAAATCGCTTGAATATAGGGCCACAATTGACGAAGGCCTTCGAAATGACCATCGATTCGCTGTCGCCCATCTCCTTCTGCTCGGCATTCGCAACGGCCGAGCGAAGCAGCTTTTCTACCACGCGGGCGGCATGTCGAGGCGTATGCTTGAGCATCGCCAACGCCATCGGCACTTGCTGGCCGCGAATCATATCGATCACCGGCTTCGCCTTGCGCGGCGCAACCCGAACAAACCTGAGAACCGCCTGTGCTTCAGTCATGTCCTTATCCAATCTTCCGCTTCGCTATGGTCGCGCTACTTGAGCGCGACAGCCTTTTCCGTCTTCGCCTGACCATGGCCCTTAAAGAACCGGGTGGGCGCAAATTCTCCCAGCTTGTGGCCGACCATGTTCTCCGTCACGAACACCGGAATGAATTTTTTCCCATTATGCACTGCGAACGTATGCCCGATCATATCCGGGACCACCGTGGAGCGCCTGGACCAGGTCTTAATGAGCCTCCGGTCCTTCGTCTCGTTCATCCTCTCCACCTTCTTCAACAGGTGATCATCGACAAAAGCGCCCTTACTGATTGATCTAGGCATTGCGCACTCCTGACTTACGGCGAGCAATAATATACTTGTCCGTCGCTTTGTTCTGACGCGTCTTGTAACCCTTGGTGGGCATACCCCACGGAGACACCGGATGGGGATTTCCCTGCCCTGACTTTCCTTCACCGCCCCCGTGCGGGTGGTCCACAGGATTCATGACCACGCCACGGACGTGAGGACGCTTGCCTTTCCATCTCGAACGACCGGCTTTGCCGACGCTGATATTCTCATGATCGAGGTTCCCGACCTGGCCGACCGTCGCCATGCACGCCCCGAGAATGCGTCGCATCTCCCCGGACTTCAAGCGGACCTGAACGTAGTCGCCGTCGCGCCCCATCACCTGAGCCGACCCCCCGGCGCTTCGAATCAACTGACCACCCTTCCCGGGCTTGAGTTCAATATTGTGAATGGTTGTTCCGAGCGGCATACTGGCGAGCGCAAGTGCATTGCCTGGACGGATCTCCGCCTCGGGACCGGATTGAATCGCGTCATTAACCTTGAGGCCGACCGGCGCCAGAATGTATCGCTTTTCTCCGTCACGATACTTCAACAAGGCAATACGGGCCGAGCGATTCGGATCATACTCGATCGCCTCAACCAAAGCCGGAATACCAGCCTTGTCACGGCGGAAGTCGATCGTACGGTACAGCCGCTTATGCCCCCCTCCACGGAACCGAATGGTCATGCGGCCGTCGTTATTCCGCCCACCGCTTCGCACATGAAACGCCGTTAACGACTTTTCAGGCTTTTTCTTGGTCAATCCCTCGCCCTTGACCGCCGTCATACCGCGGCGGCCTGGCGTTGTGGGACGATATGCTTTCAAACCCATACGTTCGCCCTACCTTCCTCGAAGCCTACGCGCTTTCGTACATCTCAAGTTTTTCACCCTCCTTGAGAGTGACAAAAGCTTTTTTCCAGTCAGACCGACGTCCGGAGAAGCGTCCGAGGCGCTTCGTCTTTCCGCGGACATTCATGACGTTGACCTTCTCCACTTTTACCTTCAGTAAGGCCTCGACGGCCTGCTTGATCTGGACGCGATTGGCACTCGGATGCACGATGAATCCAACCGTATTCGTTTTTTCGCGCAGACCCGTCAGCTTCTCGGTCAACAAGGGCTGCACCAGTATGCCATGCACATTCAAGCTCATGACCACACCTCTTTCACGCGAGTCAGCTCTCGCTCGGGAATGACCACGATTTGAGCACGCACGACATCATAAACATTCAAATGCTCAGGACTGATCACTTTTACGGAGGCCAGATTCTTCGCCGCCTGCAGGACGCCGGACTGCCCATCGCCCGCGACCACCAATGCATACTCTCCACCGCTAAACTGCGTCAGCGCCCGAGCCAGCAATTTCGTCTTCGGTTGATCGAGGGAGAGATCCGAGACCACAATGAGCTTGCCGTCTGCCAGCTTGGCCGACAAGGCGCTCTGGAGCGCAGCCCGATACTTCTTCTTCGGCATGGTATAGGCATAACTGCGCGGCTTCGGTCCAAAAACACTCCCGCCATGCCGCCATACAGGAGAGCGGACGGAACCGGCTCTCGCGCGCCCCGTATGCTTCTGCTTCCACGGCTTTTTCCCGGATCCACTCACCTCGCCACGACGCAATGTCGACGCGGTTCCCTGCCGTTCGCAGGCGCGCTGCATAATCACCGCTTCATGCACCAGGGCTGCGCGCGGGTCACACCCGAACACTTCCTGAGGCAAATCGACCGTTCCAACTTTATTCTTCTTCAAATCAACAACATCGACTGTGGGCATGACCTACCCCTTCTTCGACTTTCTGACGATGATCAGACCATCTGTAGCACCGGGTATGGCGCCTCGAACAAATAAGAGATTTTCATCCGGCCGGGAATCCACCACCTTAAGCCGCTGAGTCGTCACTCGCTCGGCACCCATATGGCCCGGCAAGGTCTTTCCCTTCCATACACGGGAAGGATAGGAGCTGGCGCCAATGGAACCGGGCGCACGATGAAACATTGAACCGTGCGACTCAGGTCCGCCCGCGTAATGATGCCGCTTCACCACCCCCTGAAACCCCTTGCCTTTCGAAATCCCGACCACATCCACCCAGTCGCCTTTCTTGAACATGCTCACCGTCACGGATTGCCCGACTGCCACGTCGCCATCCTTCTGAAACTCGCGCAACCAGCGACTGGCAGGCGCTTGATGCTTCTTCAAGTGTCCCAGCTCGGCCTTAGAGAGCTTGCGCTCCTTCACTTCACCGAAGGAAAGCTGGACCGCTTCATATCCGTCGCGTTCTTTCGTCTTTACCGTCACGACACGGCATGGACCCGCCTCGATCACCGTGACAGGAGTCAATCGACTGTCATCAAATACTTGGGTCATCCCCAATTTCTTCCCCAGCAAGCCGTTCGTCATCGGTATCCGTCCTTCACGCTGCGATCATCACAACTTAATTTCAACGTCCACGCCAGCCGCCAAATTGAGCTTCATCAGCGAATCCATCGTTTCCGGAGTCGGTTCCATGATGTCCAAAAGGCGTTTATGGGTCCGCATCTCGAACTGCTCGCGCGACTTTTTATCGGCATGCGTAGAACGCTGCACGGTGAACTTTTCAATTCTGGTTGGGAGCGGAATAGGACCAACCACTTTAGCCCCGCTCCGTCGAACCGTCTCGACGATCTCGGCGACCGATTGGTCGAGCACTCGATAGTCAAACCCACGCAATCTGATTCTGATCCGCTGATCGACTTTCACTCTGTACTCCTAAGCTGTCGCCTGACAGCGATACACAATTACGCCAGAATTTCCGTTACGACTCCGGAGCCGACCGTCTTGCCGCCTTCGCGCACGGCGAAGCGCAGCCCTTGGTCCATGGCGATCGGGCTAATCAATTCGGCCGTCACGCTCACGTTGTC
>CBDIWP010000088.1:0-118155 GCA_965285945.1 uncultured bacterium
GGCCGGCGTGAATCTTTTCCTTCGCTGCAGCCTCACATAGGCACATATGGAGGATCGCCATGAGACTCAACGGACTCTTACGGTTAATTGCGGGGGCCTGTGTGTTGCTCGCGCTCTTTCTCGGTGCCACCGTCCACCCGTATTGGAACTTCTTCGCCGCTTTTGTGGCGGTGAACCTGATCCAATCGGCCTTTACCGGCTGGTGTCCAATGATGGCACTCTTGCGAAAGCTTGGGGTGCAGGAGTAGCTCGGCCGTTGCAAAGATGACTGGTTCAGGCCAAGCGGCCGCCTCAAGCGGGGCCGGATCCCTGAACCGGGTGCCGGCGGCTGAAGAACGAGAAACGGATGGAGATGATGGTGACACGATGGCTGATGGCCGCACTGCTGGTGTCAGCCGGATGTGGACCCAAGGAAGAACCGGTCTCAACGGTTTCCGCTGCGCCGCAAGCCAGCCTTCAGGCGGCAGTGGTGACGATCAGAACCGTTTCTCTGCCTATTCGCGTCGAAGTGACCGGACAGGTGGCCACCGTCTATCAGGCCACCTTGTCCAGCCGCATCCAGGGGACGATCGACCAACTGCTGGTGAGGGAAGGCACGCAGGTGTCCAAGGGGCAGACGCTCATCAAACTGGATAACCGGGATGTGAAGGCGGAACTGGCGCGCGCCGCGGCGGAGGTCGAGAACGCCAAGACCCAGCTGGCCCGCATGAACCAGTTGTACAGCCGGGATGCCGTGTCCAAGCAGGAAATGGAAAATGCAGCGCGGGCGTACAAAGTCGCCAAGGCCGGCCGCAAAGCGGTGCTCGCCCAGCTCAGTTACACGGTTGTCAAGGCACCGTTTGACGGAGTCATCACGGAACAACATGTGGAAGCCGGCGAACTGGCGTCACCCGGCCAGCCGTTGCTCAAGATGGAAGATCCGCGAACGGTGCGGCTGGAAGCGATGGTCGCGGAAGGCGATCTCAAATCCGTGACCCGGGGCGACGCCCTTTCAGTCGTGATCGATGCGTTGAACGGGCAGGCGCTCAAGGGCATTGTGAGTCAGATTTTGCCGGCGGGCGATCCTCAGACCCACACCTTCATGGTGACAGTCGATCTGCCCCCCGCCCCAGAGCTCAAAACCGGCATGTTCGGACGGCTTCAGCTCGAAAAGGGCGTCAGCCAGACAATGGTCGTGCCTCTCTCTTCCGTCGTGGAGCGGGGGGAGATGACGAGCCTGTTCGTCGTGGGGTCCGATCAGGTCAGCCGGCTCCGCTGGATCAAAACCGGGCGGCAATTCGAGGAACAGATTGAGATCCTTTCGGGGGTGAACGTGGGCGAGCGGGTCCTGCTTGACGGCGCGCGGGGCGTTGACGGCGCCATGGTGCACGCCATGGCAACAATCGCCGCGCCATAACCGTCAGTGTAGTTGTGAATGTTGAGTTGTGAGTTGGCGGCAAGACTCAGGATTCAACAGTAAGAACTCAAGACTGTCTTCTGCATGGCCTCTCATTCCTCACCCATCACCGCGTACGGTCTCTCGGGCCGCATTGCCTCCCTGTTCATCGGGAGCAAGCTGACCCCCCTCGTCATGCTGGGAGCGTTGCTGCTGGGTCTTCTGGCGGTGGTCGTCACGCCGCGTGAGGAAGAGCCTCAGATCATCGTGCCGATGGCGGACGTGTGGCTGCCGTTCCCGGGCGCCTCGGCCAAGATCGTCGAAGAACAACTCACGAAGCCGTTCGAGCGCAAGATCTCCGAGATCAAAGGGGTGGAGTACGTCTATTCGATCTCCCGGCCCGGCGGCGCACTGATCATCGTGCGTTTCTACGTGGGCCAGCCGATCGAGGACAGCCTCGTCAATCTGTACGACAAGTTGATGTCCAATCAGGACCTGTTGCCGCCCGGGGCCCAGCCATTTCTGGTCAAGCCGAAAGATGTGAACGATGTGCCCATTGTGACCGTGACCGTGTCGAGCCGGCGGTATGGCGAATACGAACTGCATCAGCTTGCGGAACAGATGCTCGAGGAGACGAAAAAGGTCGCCGGCACGTCCGGAGGCTTCATCGTCGGGGGGCGCCCGCGCGAGTTGCGCGTCCAGATTGACCCCACCCGGTTGAAAGCCTACGGCATCACGCCCCTGCAAGTGGCCGGCGTGATACGCGGGGAAAATCGTGCCTTGCCCACGGGCCGGTTCGACAGCCGCAATCAGAATTTTCTCGTGGAGACCGGGCGGTTCATCCGGTCGCGTGAAGACCTGGAAACCCTCGTGGTGGGCGTCCATGAGCAACGGCCCGTGTATGTGCGCCAGGTGGCTGAGGTCGCGGATGGGCCGGCCGAGGCCACGAGCTATGTGTGGTTGGGGTTCGGCGCCGGAGCAGGCGAGGAGGCTGAGGGGAACGGGGAGGCGCCCGCCGTGACGGTCGCGATTGCCAAACAGGCCGGGACCAACGCGGTGGCGGTCGCGAGCGACGTGCTTCGCAAGGTCGACAGCATGAAGGGCGTGACGATCCCCTCCGACGTGCAAGTCACCGTGACGCGTGACTACGGCGGGACGGCGCGCGAAAAGGCCGATGAATTGCTGTGGCATCTCGCCATTGCCGTCGCGGCCGTCGTCGCGTTTCTCAGCTTCGCGCTGGGGCCCCGTCCGGCCTTGGTCGTGTCAATCGCCATCCCGCTCACGCTGGCATTGACGCTGTTCACCTCGATGTTGATCGGCTACACGATCAATCGCGTCACCCTCTTTGCGCTGATTTTTTCCATCGGGATTCTCGTCGACGATGCCATCGTGGTCGTGGAGAACATCTATCGGCATCTGACGCTGCGCCAGCGTCCCCATGACGAGGCGGCGATTCACGCCGTCGATGAAGTCGGCAATCCAACGATCCTGGCCACCTTCACCGTGATTGCGGCCCTGCTGCCGATGGCGTTTGTATCGGGATTGATGGGACCCTATATGCGTCCGATCCCGGTCAATGCCTCCATCGCCATGTTCTTCTCCCTGCTCGTCGCCTTTGTCGTGATTCCCTGGTTCTGCCAGACCTGCTACCGAACCGGCACGGCCATGAAGGGTGTCGATCATGAGGAAGCCGGGGACGGCGCCATGGCGGGCCTGTATCGCCGGTTTCTGTCGCCGCTCCTGGCGCATCCGCTTCTGGCCGCTGCGTTTCTCGCGGTCGTCGGGCTGTTCCTGGGCGCGTCCGTGCTGTTGTTCTACACCCGGCACGTGGTGGTGAAGATGCTCCCCTTCGACAACAAGAGCGAAATCCAATTAGTGGTGGACATGCCGGAAGGCACCACCCTGGAAGAAACAGCCCGGGTCACACAGGCGCTGGGACGCTATGTGGCCACGGTTCCGGAGGTGCATGACTACCAGGCCTACGTCGGCACGGCCTCCCCCTTCAATTTCAATGGACTGGTTCGTCATTACTATCTGCGCGACCAGCCGCATGAAGCCGATATTCAAGTCAACCTGGTCGCGAAGGAAGCCCGGCAGGCGCAAAGCCACGCCATCGCCCAACGGATGCGTCCGGAGATCCTCGACATTGCCCGGCAATACCGCGCCAACGTGAAGATCGTCGAAGTGCCGCCCGGCCCTCCGGTGCAATCGGTTTTGGTGGCTGAAATCTACGGGCCGGATTACGCGCGTCAGATGGCGGTGGCGCGGGACGTGCGCCGACTCTTCGAGTCGACCCCCGGCGTCGTTGACGTGGATGATTACATGGAGGCGGACCAGGTGAAGTACCTGTTCACGGTGGATCGGGCCAAGGCCGCGCTTGCCGGCATTCCGTCTCACGAGATCGTGCAGACCCTGCGAATGGCGTTGGAGGGGGAGAACGTCGGCTTGGTGCACATTCCGCACGAGAAGAGTCCGGTTCAGATCAGGCTGCGTTTGCCGTTGGCGGAACGGACCGGCCTCGAGCATGTCGGGGAAATCGGTCTCCGGACCACGGCCGGCGGCATCGTGCAGTTATCGGAGCTGCTTACGGTGGAAGAAACGATCCAGGACAAGGCGATCTACCATAAGAATCAAAAACCGGTCGTCTATGTGGTGGCCGATGTGGGAGGCCCGGGCGCCGAACAGGCCGAGAGTCCGGTCTATGGAGTCCTGGGTGTCGGGAAACAGATCGAGGCCTATCGGCCGCCCGAAGGCTACCAGGTCGAGCAATACTATGCGGCCCAGCCCTGGTCGGAAGAAAAGCTCACGATGAAATGGGACGGCGAGTGGCACATTACCTATGAGACGTTCCGCGATATGGGGATGGCCTTCGGAGTCGCGATGCTGTTGATCTATCTGCTCATTGTGGGGCAGTTTCAATCGTTCCTGACGCCGATCATCATCATGGCGCCGATCCCCCTGACGTTGATCGGCATCCTGCCCGGTCACTGGCTCACCGCCTCCTATTTCACGGCGACCTCCATGATCGGCTTTATCGCGCTGGCCGGCATCATCGTGCGAAACTCCATTCTCCTGGTGGACTTCATTCAGCTGCAGGAACGGGCAGGCGTGCCTCTGAGCGACGCGGTCATAAAGGCCGGCGCGATTCGCACGAGGCCCATTCTCCTGACCGCCGCGGCGCTGATGGTCGGCGCATGTGTCATCATCCTGGATCCGATCTTCCAGGGCCTGGCCGTCTCGCTCCTGTTCGGCGTGGGCGCCTCGACACTGCTGACCCTGGTCGTCATTCCAGTGCTGTACTATCACCTGGCCGGTGGCCGGACCTGGCAACCATGTCCCTCCCCACAGACGTCCCCGGCATCACTGACGACGGATGTGAGCCTGCCTGCGCCTGACGTTCCGGTAGAGTTCGAGGCGAAGTGAGGGCCGCAGGTGCCTTGTTTGCACGCGGGTAGAGAGTAGGAACGACTCAGACGGCCAACCTGTTGCCGGAGCCCTACGATGCCACTGCACATTGCACCCATTGCTCTTATCATCGTGCTGTTCTCAGGATGTCCGGCGTGGCCGGAGCCGGTGAGTCGCCGCCTCCACCTGAACCGGAATTGCGGTTGAGTCTTCATGATGCCATCCAGGCTGCGAACGATCATAACCTCACGGTACGTCTGCTTCGCGAACGCATCGCCGCGGCTCAGGCTGCCGCCGACGCCAGTCTGGGGAGTCTGTTGCCGAACCTATCCGGCTATCTGAACGGACGGAATCAAACGGTCAATCTGGCTGCGTTCGGGATTCCGCAAGACCGGCTCGCGGCTCGTGCTGACGGATGAGTTGAAATTTACCCGCGTGCGTCCCGAGCGGCCTGAGGAGGCGCTGGTCGAGGCACGGGAAAACCGCGTCGAAATCAAAGCGCAGGCGCACCGTCATCGGCTCCAGTCACTCTCGCTGAGTTCGGTGACCAACGAGCGCCTTCCAGCGCTCTCCTTCAACGGGGACTATGGCTGGATCGGTCTCAGGCCTGACGAGCTGCCTGCGCCGCGAACCGTCGGTCTGCTGCTCTCCGTCCCAATCTTCGACGGCGGGCAGCGGGAGGGAGGAATCTCCGAGACCCGCAGCCGGGTCCGGCAGGAAATGATCCGACTGAAAGATGTCACAGATCAGGTCACGCTGGAAGTGCGCCATGCCCTCATGACGCTGGATTCGTCCACGCAGCAGGTGAGCGTCGCTGAAAAAGGACTGGAACTGGCGTTGAAGGAGCTGACTCTCGCCCGGGATCGTTTTGCGGTCGGCCTTGCCACGAACCTCGAGATCACGAATGCTCAGACATCCGTCGCCCGCGCAAGGGATAATCTGATTGAGGCGCTGTTCCGGTTCAATGCCTCCCGGATTAATCTGGCGCGGGCCAAGGGAGAGCTGGAGACGTTCTTCTAACAGTGGCTGACCGTCCAACCCCCCGCATTCCGGCCGATCGGTCGGTATGGGCTGCCTTCGCAGTGGCGGACCATAACGGCTGCTCCGTCGTTATTCCGGTTGCCGAGGCTCAGTCTGTATGGTACCGGCTTGTGCCTTTGGGACTCTCTCTCATCCGGAGCGATGGCTCCTCGTTCCGTCGCTCCGTTTCATCCGCTTGAATATCCTAGGTTACTGACCTTAGGCCGACCACTCATGGATACTGACAGGCGTGTAATCCGATGGGGAGCGGCTGCGGCTCTGCTGGGCTGCTGCCTGCTTCCCTCGCTTTCATGCGCCGAGGATCGGGAAGGCAGGCCGCCGGCGCTGCCCGATTGCCGTTATGAGCGACCGGCCGATGGGGCGAGCAGCGCCGCCTTTCCTACGGACGACGTTTTCCGGCCCTTACTCGCGGACCCGAAGCAGCCGCAAACCTTTGCGACCTGGCAATTTACCCGCTCGCGAACCGATCGGACATCGGCCAATGTCGGGTCGGTCGCCTTGGGGGAGAATTTCGGGTTTTATACCAAACGGACGGGCTGCAACGGATGGCAGGTCAGCCTCCTCACCGGCATGTTTTCGCAATTCAACATGGATGCGCCGTCCACCGAACTGATTAACACGGATTTTATCGTCGGCATTCCTGTGTCGTGGCGCTCCGGGAACTGGTCCACGCGCGCCCGCTATTACCATCAGAGCAGCCACCTGGGGGACGAGTTCTTGTTGGGGCGGCCGGGCTTCAACCGGGTCGATCTCAGCTATGAGGAAATCGAAGCCATCGTCTCGTACGACTATCGGTGGGCACGGCTGTATGCAGGAGGCGGGTACTTGCTCCATCGGGAGCCCGCGTCGTTGGATCGCCACCGTGTGCAATGGGGACTGGAACTCCGGGGTCCCCTCAGGGGATCGAAAGTGTTGGCGAAGTTCTATGATGCGGTGCTGGTCACGCCCGTCCTGGCCGCCGACTTCAAATCAATCGAAGAATCGCAGTGGATCATCAACTGGAATGTCGTCGGCGGCCTGGAGTGGTCCAGAGCCGGATCGCTCCGGCGCTTTCGGATCATGGGCAACTATTATCGGGGCTTCAATCCCCATGGCCAGTTTTTCGCTCAGAAGATTGAAACGGTCGGAGAGGGATTGTATTTCATGTTTTGAATTCGTCCTTCGTTCCCCGGTCATCGACTCGCTTTCACGCCGATCCTTCGGGGATAATGAAGAGGACCGAAGAGGAGCCATCCCGTGAATAAGAAAATATCCTTTTCCATCTGGTACGTCTTCCTGGCGATCTGGGCCGTGATTTTGATTCATGATTTTTTGCTCGCCATGCAAAAGGTCGAGGAACTGCCCTACAGCGAGTTCAAGACGCTTTTGTCGCAAGAGCAGGTGGAGGAGGTTTCCGTCAGCGGCCTCACGCTGTCGGGCAAGTTGAAGCCCAAGGAAGGGGAGAAGGACCAAAAGTTCTTTACGACCGTGCGGGTCGAAGATCCGGAACTGGTCCGGGACCTCGAGCGGCATGGCGTGAAATTTACCGGTGTGATCGAAAGCACGTTTTGGCGGGATCTCTTGTCTTGGGTGGTCCCGGCGCTGGTCTTCGTGGGCATTTGGTTCTTTTTCATCCAGCGGCTGGGCCAGCAGGCCCAGGGCGGTTTCATGCGGGTCGGCCAATCCAAGGCCAAGATTTACATGGAGAAGGAGGTGAAGGTCACGTTCGCCGACGTGGCGGGCGTCGATGAAGCGAAGGACGAACTCCGGGAGATCATCGAGTTTCTGAGGACGCCGGACAAATTTACGAAGCTGGGCGGAAAGATCCCGAAAGGGATTTTGTTGGTCGGACCGCCGGGCACCGGCAAAACGCTGCTCGCCCGGGCGGTGGCCGGGGAAGCCGGCGTGCCGTTTTTCAGCATCAGCGGGTCGGAATTCGTCGAGATGTTCGTCGGCGTCGGCGCCGCCCGCGTCCGCGATCTCTTTGAGCAGGCAAAGGGCAAGGCTCCCTGCATCATTTTTATCGATGAACTCGATGCGCTGGGGAAGGCTCGCGGCATGGGGCCGATGGCGCACGAGGAGCGTGAACAAACGCTGAACCAGCTCCTCGTCGAAATGGACGGCTTCGATCCGCGCATCGGGGTGATCCTGATGGCGGCGACCAACAGGCCGGAAATTTTGGATCCCGCCCTGCTGCGGGCCGGCCGGTTCGACCGCCACGTGCTCGTGGACCGGCCCGATAAGAGCGGGCGTCTCGCCATTTTGAAGGTGCACGCCAAGAACGTGGCGCTGGCCGCAGAAGCCGATTTGGAGACCATTGCCGCGATGACGCCCGGGTTCTCGGGGGCCGACCTGGCGAACGTCATCAACGAAGCGGCCTTGCTCGCCGTGCGCCGGGGCAAGGATCAGGTCGGGTCGCCCGAATTGCAGGAAGCGGTCGAGCGGGTCATCGCTGGATTGGAAAAGAAAAACCGGGTCTTGAACAAGAAGGAAAAGGAGCGGGTGGCTTATCATGAAACGGGCCATGCCATTATGGCGCTGTCGATCCCGGGCGCGGACGCGGTCCAGAAAATTTCCATCATTCCGCGCGGCATCTCGGCGTTGGGCTACACATTGCAACTGCCGACCGAGGACCGGTTTTTGATGGCCCAATCGGAATTGGAAAACAAGATCGCGGTGCTGCTGGGAGGACGGATCGCGGAGGAATTGATCTTCGGTGAAGCCTCCACGGGCGCGCAAAACGACCTGCTCAAAGCCACCGACATCGCCAAGAGCATGGTGAAATCCTATGGCATGAGCGAGAAGCTGGGTACCATCACCTTGGAACCGGAACGGCAGCCGCAGTTCATGCAGGTCCAGGGGCTTCCCCACGAAAAGGGCGATTACTCCGAGGAAACGGCCCGTGAAATCGATTGCGAGGTCCGGCGCATCATCGACGAGCAGTACGGCCGGGTCGAAGCCTTGTTGAAAGACAAGCGGCCGGCGTTGATCGAAGGGGCCACGCTGCTGCTGGAGCGGGAAGTCATCACCGGCCCTGACCTGAAGGCCATCGTCGCCAAGCACTGAATTCCGTTTCATGAGAGCCTCCTACAAGACGGGTTTGAGCTTCGGCCTGACTTCCGGTGTGATCACGACGCTGGGACTGATGGTAGGGCTCCATGCCGGCACCCATTCGCGGGCGGCCGTGCTGGGAGGCATTATGACGATAGCGGTGGCTGACGCCCTGTCGGACGCGCTGGGCATTCACATCACCGAAGAAGCCAACAACCGGGAGGCGGCGCATGTCTGGGAATCCACCGCCGCCACCTTCACCGTCAAGTTCCTCAGCGCGGCCTCGTTCGCCCTGCCGGTTCTCGCGTTGCCGTTGGAACAGGCCATGGTCGTCAGCCTCGTCTGGGGGCTCTGTCTCCTGGCGGGCTTCAGCTGGCTCATGGCCCGCACGCAACGCCTGGGGCCCTGGGGCATCGTCGGCGAGCATCTCCTCATTGCGGTGGCCGTGATTGCCGTCACCTATTGTTTGGGCCGATGGATCGGGGCCACGGTCGGCTGATCCGGCATTATTCCGTCATAGGGGTGCCCACGCACCTCCGGCTTTTGCCCCGGGCCAGGGCGGGCCCATCAGGATTCGGTTGTGTTGATCTGTCGAAGCCTGTTATTCTCTCGCCGCGTTGAGATAATTGATGCGGCGGCTATGTCATAGCCGGGAAGTGGCCTGCGGATGCTGTGCGACAGTTAACGGCGCAGCACGGTTGTCCCATCCCCGTCCTCCCGGATCACGCCTTCTCCTGACACTGTTCAGTATGGGCCGCGACCCTTGCTCCGTGTGTCTTGCCGCGACATAGCCCCCGGATATCCCCAGCAGTCTTTGAGCCTGGACTGCGCTGTATTGAGCGCAGGGACCGGACGAAACGCGCACGAGATGGCCGCACCGAACAAAAAACAATTATCGTCAGCCTCCCTTCCCGCCGTGTTGCTGCTCTGCTTTGCGATCGCAGTCGGACTGGGCCTGTACGTCTTGGACTTTTTGAGAGATGTGCTGGTGCAGCAGAGAGGGGCCGATCTGGCCAGAACCGCGGCAAGGGCCGCGGACACCCTCGATCGCGTCCTGTTCGAGCGGTATGGGGATATCCAGTTGTTTGCAAATGACAGCGTCCTCGTGGAGGGCGATCCGGACACGAAGACGGAGCGATTGCAGCGTTATAAAAAGCTGTACTGGTACTACTCCTGGATCGCCACCACTGATGCGGCGGGCCGCATCGTCGCGGCCACCGGGCCGGGAGCGCAGCGACCCGGCGGGCAACCGGAATGGTTTGAAGCCGTGAGACGGACGGGACGGATCCATCTGGAAAGCGCGCAGCGCTCCGCCGAGGCCGGCGGCGTGATGGCCGTGGGATTCTCCGCTCCCATCTATGGGCCGCGGGGGGAGTTTCGCGGGGTCGTGACGAGCCGGGTCCCGCTGGAGAATCTTCGCGCCATTCTCGAACAGGAGGGCAAGCTGGAATATGGAGACGCCGCCCACGACTGGTTGGTGACGGATCGTGAAGGGACCGTCATCGTCGAGAAGAACCAACCGTCCGGTCTGGAGAAGACTTCCTCAAAGATCGAACTGCCTCCTCATGGACGGGCCGCCGAAGGTCGCGAGAAAGCCGGTTTCGTGGAAGAACTGCACGATCGTTTGGGCCTGCCCGTCGTCACCGGATATGCCGGGACCCGAGGGTACAAGAATTTTTCCGGATTCGACTGGACGATCCTGATCCGCTTGGACCGCGACCAGGCCTATGCGCCGGTTTATCGGCTCGTCTGGAGCGTCGGTCTCATCGGCTTCCTCATCGTCGCTCCGCTGACGGGGTTCGGGATGTGGACCTCCTGGAAGCTGGCACGGGAGCGCAACGAGCTCATGCAGGCCCGCCAGGCCTTGGAGAAGTCCGTGGTGGAACTGGCCCGCTCCAATTCCGATCTGCAGCAGTTTGCTTATGTGGCGTCACACGATTTGCAGGAGCCGTTGCGGATGGTGGCCAGTTACACGCAGCTGCTGGCCAAGCGGTATCAAGGGAAGCTGGATGCGGATGCGGACGAATTCATTGCCTATGCGGTGGGGGGCGCCAGCCGCATGCAAAAGCTCATTCAGGATCTGCTGTCCTATTCGCGCGTCGATACCCAGGGCCAGGCCGGTGAACCAACTCCGGTGGAGCCGATCGTGGACTATGCGCTCGGCAACTTACGGGCGGCCGTGGAAGAAAGCCGGGCGGTGGTGACGCGCGACCCGCTTCCCACGGTGATCGCCGATGAACGACAGCTGTTGCAGCTCTTCCAAAACCTCTTGAGCAATGCCCTCAAGTTTCGCGGAGAGTCGCCGCCGCGCGTGCACGTGTCGGCCGAGCGGCGAGGCGAGGAATGGGTCTTCTCCGTCCGCGACAACGGCATCGGGATCGATCCCCAGTATGCCAAACGGATCTTTGTGGTCTTTCAGCGCCTGCACAATATTTCGGAATATCCCGGCACCGGCATCGGCCTGGCGATCTGCAAAAAGATTGTGGAACGCCATGGGGGCCGCATGTGGATGGAATCGCAGTTGGGACAGGGGGCGACATTTTACTTCACGCTGCCGGCGTAGAAGAGATGGTCAACAGGGGGCAGGTGAAGCGCCGCGTGCTGCGGTCGAATGCCGGTTCACGAAGCAATACTGCATGCACGCACAATGAAGAAGGAGGCACAATGGATATTCCAGACTTAGTGAGACCGGTTGAAATTCTGCTGGTCGAGGACAATCCCGGTGATGTGCGGCTGACCAAGGAAGCCTTGAAAGAGGCTAAGGTGATCAATCATCTGACCGTGCTGAAGGATGGCATCGAGGCGCTGGCCTTTTTGCGCCGCCAGGGGCCCTATGCCGCCGCCGCCACCCCGCATCTGATTTTGCTCGACCTGAACCTCCCCAAGAAGGACGGGCGTGAAGTCCTCGCCGAGATCAAAGCCGATGAGAAATTGAGGCGCATTCCCGTGGTGGTGCTGACCACGTCGCAGGACGAACAGGACGTGTTCAAAAGCTATCATCTCCACGCAAATTGCTACATCACGAAGCCGGTCGATCTAGAGCAGTTCATGACCGTGGTGAAATCCATCGAGGATTTTTGGCTCGGGATCGTGGTGCTCCCGAAGAACGGAAAAAGACACAAGGGTTGAGTCTAGTCCATGCGCATACTGCTGATCGAGGATAACCCCGGCGATGTGCGGTTGTTGCAGGAACACCTCCTCCACGACCGCAGCGGTTCTGAAGAGTTTCGGCTGGTGCACGTGGACCGGCTCGCGCGCGGCCTGGAAAGGCTGGCGGAAGGGCAGGTCGATGTCGTGCTGCTGGACCTGTCCCTCCCCGATAGCCAGGGCATCGCCACCCTGGTCCAGGCCCGTGCGGCATCGCCGGGTGTGTCGATCGTCGTCTTGACCAGCCTGGATGATGAGAGCCTGGGTATGCAGCTGCTGCAAGCGGGTGCTCAGGACTACCTGGTCAAAGGAGAAGTGACCGGCTCCCTCCTGCGGCGGTCTCTGCGCTACGCCGTCGAACGTAAGCGAGCCGAAAAGGCTTTGTTAGAGAGCGAAGCGCGATTCCGGGCCATCGTGGATCACAGCCCGGGCCTAGTGTTCCTCAAGGACCTGGAGGGCCGCTATGTGCTTGTCAACCGGCAGTATGAACGCACGCTGCACAGGAGCTGCGACGACATTGTCGGTAAGACGGATGAGGAGCTGTTTCCGGCTGAGCAGGCCGCCGTGTTTCGTGCCAACGACCGCAAGGTGCTCGACGCAGGCATGGCCTTGGAGTTCGAGGAAGCCGCCATGCAAGACGACGGCCTCCACACGAGCATTGTCTTCAAATTCCCCCTGCGCAAGGAAGACGGGGAACCCTACGCCATCTGCGGGATCACGACCGATATCACGAACCGCAAACGGATGGAGGAAGCACTCCGGCAGGCGGAAGAAAAATACCACAGCATCTTCGACAACGCCGTCGAAGGGATCTTTCAAACGACGCCGGACGGGCAGTACCTCAGCGTCAACCCCGCCCTGGCGCGGATGTACGGATACGATTCACCGGAGGATTTGATCCGCAGCGTCCGGGACATCGCCCATGATGTCTATGTCACCCCCGCATACCGGGCGGAGATCATGCGGTTGCTGGACGGGCGGGATGTGCTGCGCGGCGTCGAATACGAAGTGTATCGGAGGGACGGCGGGACCATATGGATTTCGGAATCCGTCCGGGCGGTACGCAATGATCATGGACAGATCGAGTATTACGAAGGATCCATTGAGGATATCACGGAGCGCAAACGGTCGGAGGAGGCGCATACGCAGCTGGCCGCGATTGTCGAGTGTTCTTACGACGCGGTGATCAGCGTGGCCCGCGGGTGCATTACCAGTTGGAACCCGGCGGCCGAGCGGCTCTTGGGCTACTCAGTCGGGGAGATCCTCGGCAAGCCGAGGACAGTCCTGGAGCCGCCCGGCCGCCGGGATGAAGAAGACCGGATGCTCGACCTGGTGTTGCAAGGCGAGCGGCTCCATGACGTAGAGGCCCAGCGAGTGCGCAAGGACGGCCGGATCATCGACGTCTCCCTCACGGTGTTCCCGGTCAGGAACATGGCGGGCCACATCACCGCGGCCTCGGCCATCGTCCGCGACATCACCGAGCGCAAACGGGCTGAGCAAGAGCGGCAGAAGCTGCTGAAGGACCGACTCCTCTTGTTGGAATCCACGGGGGAAGGGATCTACGGCATGGATCTGCAAGGCCGCTGCACCTTCATGAACCGGGCCGCGGCGAGCATGCTCGGTTACCAATCCGAGCACTTGCTCGGCAAGCCGCTGCATGATCTCATTCATCATTCCCGTCCGGACGGGTCGCGCTATCCAAGCGAAGAATGCCGTGTCTATGACGCGTTCCGCACCGGACAGGCCTGTCAGGTCGATGATGAGGTGTTATGGCGAAAAGACGGAACGGCCTTCCCCGCCCAGTATTTAGCTTCCCCCATTATGGAGGACGAACGGATCGTCGGGGCTGTTGTCACGTTCACCGATATCACGAACCGTAAACGGATGGAAGAACGGCTGCAGCGGACGTTGGGCGAGCTGCGCACCCTTTCGCAGCGGCTGGACGGCATCCGGGAAGAAGAACGGACCCGCATTGCCCGGGAGTTGCACGATGAACTGGGCGTCCGGTTGACCTGTCTGAAATTGGATCTGGCGCGGCTGCAGTCCTTGATAGGCGGGCCGGGGTTCCCTCGTGAGCAGATGGAGCAGAAGGTGCGTGCGATGATGGCGGAAGTCGATGCGACGATCGCTTCGGTGCAACGCCTCGTGGTGGAGCTCCGGCCGGGTATCCTGGACGATCTCGGGTTGGTGGCGGCGATTGAATGGCAGTGCCAGGACTTCGAGCGGCGGAGCGGAACGCGGTGTGTGTGTAAAGCCTCGCAGGGGGCGATCGACCTCGATCGCGCGCATGCGACGGCCGCATTCCGCATTTGTCAGGAGGCGCTCACGAACGTCGCCCGTCATGCGAAGGCGACCTCTGTCCGCGTGCTGGTGGAACAGGCGAACGGCGAGCTATTGCTGGAAATCCAGGATGACGGACAGGGGATCACCGCCGAACAACTGACGGATTCCGCCTCCCTGGGGTTGTTGGGGATGCGGGAGCGTGCGCGCGCCCTCGGGGGCCGCCTGGATATTGCCGCCCGGCCCGGGGGGAAGGGCACGATGGTCGCATTGCGATTGCCGTGCTCGGAGAAGGCCCCGGCCGGGACCAGACCCGAGCCGGCACGTGAAGGACGACCCTAGGAGGCACAGCAAGAGGACGATGGGATGACCATGCTGAAAATCGTGATTGCCGATGACCATTCGCTGTTCCGGCGCGGGGTCAAGGATTTGTTGTCCGACGGCCTCGGCGCCGTCACGGTCGGAGAATGCGGCAATGCCCATGACCTGCTGGACATGGTGCGGCTCAAGAAGTGGGATGTCGTCATCCTGGACATCGGTATGCCCGGCACCACCGGAACCGACGCGCTCGTGCAGTTGAAGCGGGAACATCCGATGCTGCCGGTGATTATGCTGAGCATGCACCCGGAGGATCAGTACGCTGTCCGCATGTTCAAGGCCGGGGCCAACGCGTATCTGACGAAGGCCAGCGCGCCGGAAGAACTCGTGACCGCCATCAAGAAAGTGCTGACCGGCGGCAATTATGTGAGTCCGTCGCTCGGTGAAAAACTCGTGCACTTGTTCCACCGGGGGGAGGAGCAGGCCCCGCATGACCTGCTGTCGGATCGCGAATTCGAAGTGATGCGTCTACTGGCCTCGGGGAAAACGGTCTCGGAAGTCGCCGAGAGCCTGCATCTTGGGACGACCACGGTCAGCACCTACCGCACCCGCATTCTGGAGAAGCTCCACCTGAAGAACAACGCGGAACTCATGCGCTACGCAGTCGAAGAAGGCATTGCGTAGGCGTTCCCCCGTCCCGTTCGTTAACCCACCCTAGGTACAGCACCCCGTCGTTGTAACGAGGACAAGCGCGGTCAGGATTAACGACACCACAATCATGGTGGCGCCGATAGTGCGGCTCGCCTGCCTCCGCTATAAGTCCTTCCGTGCCTGGTTTTACTGAACGTCTCTTCACAGATAAGCGGCGGTGAACCGGTGCAGAGACCCGATCGGTCGGGTAGAGCGGTCGGGTAGTTGGAAAGGAACCTGGCATGGCGGAATCGACGACCATTCACTCGGTCATTCGATCACAGTTGAGGCAACGAGGGCCCTGCACGCTCGAGAATCTGCTCGATCGGCTGCCGCAATTTTCCTGGAGCCAGATCTTTACCGTGGTGGATCAGTTGAGCCGTGAGGGTGAGTTGGTGCTGCGCCGTCCGGCCCGCTTCGGCTACGAAGTGTCGATGGGCTCGGCCATGACCATGTCTGAACAAGACCGCTGCTACCCGGCACCCCGGTCAGAGGGCTAAGAGACGCTCTAAGGTCTGCTCCGCATGCTGGCGGACACGGCCATGACCTTGACGCGTTGGAGCATAAGGGGGGGAAATGAAACACCTGGTGACCATGTGCTGTTTCTGCAACAAGGTCCGCGATGATCGGGGGATCGGACCGGACAGGGTGATGTGGCAGGAGTACAGCCTTTATCTGGCCGAGTATGGACTCAGACCGGCGAATATCCGCTTCTTCCATACCTATTGCCCGCCCTGCCTCGCCTATTATCAAGCTTTTTTGTCCTCATCTCAGGAGGTGAGGCATCGACCGAAGGAGAAGAAAGCATGATCGACTGTTCGAAAGGCTCCCATGAACCCTGGTCGATCGTGTTGGCCGGCGGTGATGGCAGGCGCATCCGGGGCTTTGTTCAGCGTTGGCTGGGTCGTCCCAGGCCGAAGCAGTATTGCGCGTTCGTCGGCGAGCGCTCTCTGTTTCAGCATACGGTGGACCGGGCGTCCGCCTTGTCTCCGCAGGAGCGTATTGTGGCCCTCGTCGCCCGGGAGCATCGAGGGGAGGCGTGGGCTCAACTGGAAGGGCGGGGTGCCGGCACCGTACTGCTGCAGCCGAAACAGTGCGAAACAGCTGCCGGCCTGTACTTGTCCTTGACCTATATCCGGGCCAAAGATCCTCGCGCGACGGTGGTCGTCTATCCCGCAGACCATTTCGTCTATCCTGAGGATCGGTTTGTCGCCTCGGTGCATCGGGCCTTGTGGACGCTGGAGTGGCTTCCTGACCGGCTGGTTGTCCTGGGTGTGTGCCCCGATCGGCTTGAATTGGATTATGGCTGGATTATGCCAGGCGGCAAGCTGGATGAGTCGGCAAAGTACCGACTCCATACGGTCGGTTCGTTCATGGACAAACCCACCGTGGTCCAAGCGGATGCGGCATTGGCTGGCGGCGCGTTATGGAATACGGGTGTGGTGGCGGCCAAGGCTGACACGCTGTGGCAGCTGGGATGGCAATGTTTTCCTCAGCTGATGGAGCGCTTCGAACGGCTCGGTGCGGCGATCGGTTCCTCTCAGGAGGTGCGCATTCTCGATGAGGTGTACTGCGATATGCCCGTCGATCATGTGTTTTCAGAACTGCTGCAGCGCATGCCCGATCGGGCCTGCGTGATCGAAATGAGCGGAGTGCTCTGGAGCGATTGGAGCAAGCCTGAACAGATCGCTCACACGTTGCGCCGGATCGGCCGTCAGCCGGCGTTTCCGTTGAACTGTTTGCGCCGGCCGTTCGCGCCGATCCCGCCGCTGGTCTATGAGGCCGAAGCTCGGGCCGGCGTCTAAGTCAAACCAATACTGATAGAGGAGGATCGACCCATGAAACTGCCCGCCGCATCGGCATCGCGCCGCAAGTCCCCCAAGAGCATCCGGCGGAAGGACTCTCCGGATTCCGTCCGGACCTCCGGCGGAACCTCAGCGGAAAGCCCGTCGGATGAGGTCCGCGCACGCATTGCCGCGATGGCCTACGAGCTGTATCGCCAACGTGGCGGCGATGATGGTCATGATCTGGCGGACTGGTTGGCGGCCGAGCGCCGGATCGTGAGCGATGGACAGGCAGGAGCGGAAACAAACGGTCGGCCGTGATTCCACCTCCTGCATCGGCAGGCTCCCGTAACCGAGGATTCCCGGTTCTGCCGCTGTCCCGCCCGGTACTGCGGAAGAGATTTCAGGTCGGCCATCAAAGCCTGCGGGCCCATGGCGAGCCCTGGATTCCCTGCCAACTTGGCGTTGAAGTATGGTCTCGGGACGCGGGGCGGCGCCCGCCTTTAGCCGGCCGTTGAAAGCCCTGTTGAAGGCCCTGGAAAGCCTCCACGGCAAGCGATCACGGATGGATTTGGAAACAAGCCCGCAGGATGTTCCCAAAGACCGTCCAGCGCGGCCGCAGCGAGGTGCGCGACGCGAGGAATAACGAGCGTCACGCTTGCGCACGGGCGCGAGATGGTGAGCGCCCAGTGTCTTTGAGGCGAATCGTAAGCCCTGCTCACCCGCCAGACCACCGACTGTAAGAACAGTCGTTATCCCGGGCCGTGCGGTGAGCCTCTGAGGTTCACGCCGCGCCGAATAAGGTCGGCATGTCTGTGAACGCCGCCGAGATGGTGAGGCGGCAGTGTCCCGCGAGAACAAAGCTGGCGGACTTTTTCGTGCTAGGGCAAGAGCGCCGGTTGGGGGCGGGGACATATCGCGCGGATCAGGTCATACAAACGGTCGGCGGCGTCCTCTTTGCACAGATAGGCGCGGGCTCCTGCGGCCAGCATGCCGGCCTCCACCTGCGGAATACGGCCAACCGAGAGCCCGATGACCGCAGGAGCCGATTGCTGCGCGCAGATGCGACGGGTGGCGTCATAGCCGTTCAAGCGCGGTAACTGCACATCCATGAGGATGACATCGGGTTGCAGTTGCTGTGCCAGGATGACGGCCTGTTCACCGTCGCCAGCCTCACCTACGACTTCAATGTCGGGAAAGCCGTCCACTAATCCGCGCAGGCCTTGCCGAAGCTGCCTATGGTCGTCCACCAGCAGGACGCGCAGGGCTGGCCCAAGCGCGCTGCGGACCGGTTTCCTGGTCATGTCCGGGCATGTGGACTCCGCCAGCTGATGTTTCGAGCGATCCGTTTGCGCTGCAGTCATGACCAGCAGCCTGGCTCTCGGCCGGCTCAAGAGGCGCATGGTCCCCAAGGAGCCTTGGGAGCGTCTCTGCGTAAGTCTGTGTTCTCCGCCATACCGGTTATTCATGATGCTCCCTCACAGCGTCCTACAAAGAGCATAGTCGATGCCAGCGAGCGATGACTCCTGGCACATGCGCCAATAGGCCCGAAGCATAGTCCACACAGTCGAACAAGCCATCCGGGATGCCATTGAACGAGACAGACCGCAAATGGGACTGATGGGATCTGGCAACAGGTCCTGGAGGTCCGTGAGGGATACGAATGCTATTTTTCACGCAGTCTCAATTGCTTAGGAATGGACCTATCCCCCCTGGCAGCGCCGTAGGCGGCTGCATTCATTCCACACACATTGAGGCATCATGTGGCGAATCCATCACCGATAGCAGGAGCCCGTCATGGATGGTTGCCGAACCTCTCGCCTTCCTCACGATAGTGTGGGATAGTTCCTTCCGTGAAAGAGCTTGCCTTTGCCATCGACGGAGGAAGCAGCATGCTGAACGTCATTCTGTGCCTGTTCCCCAAAGACGATGGCCCTGCGTTCGGAACCGCCGCCTACACAACCTGCTCGAACACGATGCAGGCCATCCATTTCACCCGCGCCGGTGCAATCCGATGAAGTGGGAGACCCCTGTCCGTCGTGAGTATGGCAGGCGGAGCGGCAGGAAACTTGGGCCTATAGAAAACCGTAAGGCCTAGTGTGCCCTTACGAACCGGACAGGAGGGCGGGTGGCCCGTTGTGTTGAGTGCCTAAGATTGCTATGCTTCCGCCGCCCGGCAAACCCGCCGGTCATCAGCAAGACGGAAGCAGGCATGTCGCTGAATCGCGCGATTCCACGCCGGGACGGCCGGGTCTTGCACCGCCGTCCGATCCCAAACCAGCCGTCGCCGGCACGGACCTTCGCGTCCGGAACGTGGCCTCCGGTTGTCCTCCAGAAAAGTTCTGAGTCACTGTGGAAACGCGGCGCCGGTCGGGTCTGGCCGTGCAATGGGTGATGATGTCGTGTTGAAGCTACTGATCGCGGATGATTTCCCCCTGTTCCGGCGCGGGGTGAAAGATTTGTTGGTGGATGGTCTCGGCGCCGTCACCGTGGGGGAGTGTTCCAACGCCCACGATCTGATGGATCTGATCCGCCGGAAAAAATGGGACGTGATCATCATGGATATCACGATGCCCGGAAACAGCGGCACTGAGGCCCTCAAACAGGTGAAAGGCGAATGCCCGAAAGTCCCTGTCATCGTGCTGAGCATGCACCCGGAGGATGAGTACGCGGTCCGGATGTTCAAGGCGGGCGCCGACGGCTATCTGACCAAAACCAGCGCGCCGGAGGAACTGGTGAAGGCGGTGAAGAAGGTGCTCGCCGGCGGTCAGTACGTCAGCTCCGCTCTGGGAGAGAAGCTGGCGCTCACCCTCAAGACCGACATGGATCAAGAGGTGCACAAGCAGCTCTCCGATCGCGAGTATGAAGTCATGCGCCTCATTGCTTCGGGAAAAACCGTGTCGGAAATCGCCAAAATGATGCACTTGGGCATTACGACCGTGAGCACGTACCGCGCCCGGATTCTTGAGAAGATGAATCTCAAGAACAATGCCGAACTGACCCGCTATGCCTTCGAGCGCAGGCTTGTAGAATAACAGCGCTCCCCACTGTACGGCGTGTTCTCCCCGCGATCATTTCTTTCCTGAGCGCTTCCCGTGTGCTCCCCCGTGTCCCGGCTATCTTCTGTTGTATCAATCCACGTTCCCAGCCTGTCGGTGAAAATACGACAGAACAATCGAACAGGCTCCGATAGCCCTCATTCCTCCAGGGGTATACAACGCACCGTCGGCATTCGAGAAAAACACACAGCCGGACGAACGGCATGTCGCAAAGGAGGATGACCCATGAAGTGTTCAGAAGTTGCGGGCGCGAATGGTCAGCTGGCGGAATACCCAGACGCAGGGTCCGTTTACCAGTCCTGTGCCATGCCCGGTGCCGTGGCGGCCGCCCACTGCGAACGCTGCAGCGGTTTATTGTATTGGACGGAATTGCGCGAGTGGGACGGCAGTCGTGGACAAGACAGCCATGGCGCCCTGCAATGCATCCTCTGCGGCAATATCATCGATCCCGTCATCGTCAAGAACCGCCAGCGAGCCGTGGCATCCGTCCGCGAGACCGTGCGCAGTCCGAGTCCCAGGCGATGGCGTCGGATCCTGTCAGGTTCACTGGTGGCCGCGAATGGCGTTGAACGGGGTTGAAGAGGAGGCGGGGCGATGAGAGAACTCGCGACCATGTGTTGTTTTTGTGAAAAGATCCGGGACGACAGGGCGTCGAACCGGAGCCAAGCGAGCTGGCATCCCTTCAACTTGTATATGGATAAGTACGGGCTCAGACCGGAGGCGGTTCGAATCTCCCATGCCTACTGTCCGGACTGTTTGGTTTACTACAGAGAATTCTTGTCGAGCCGGAAAGAGGCTCGTGAACGACCAACTGAACGGCCGGAATTGGAGGAGCAGGCATGACGGATCTCCTGCGGATGCCCGCACGGACCTGGTCCATCGTGCTGGCCGGAGGCGATGGCGGCCGCATCCGCGGCTTCATCCGGCGCTGGTTGGGACGTCCGAAGCCCAAGCAGTATTGCGCCTTCGTCGGAGGGCGTTCGTTATTCCAGCATACTCTGGACCGGGCCGCGGGATTGTGCGATGCCGACCATATCGTCACCTTGGTGGCGCGCGAGCATCGGCGTGAAGCCTGGTCGGCCTTGGAAGGGCGGGTCGGGGGCACCGTGCTCTTGCAGCCGAAGCATCGGCGAACCGCGGCGGAGGTCTTTTTGTCCCTCACCTATGTGAAAGCGAGAGACCCGCTTGCGACCGTCGTGATCTATCCCTCGGACCACTTCGTGTACCCGGAGCACCGCTTTCTCGAGTCGGTGAAACGGGCGGCGTGGACCGCCGAGTGGCTGCCTGACAGGGTGATCATGCTGGGCGTGTCTCCCGATCGCCTGGAACTGGATTATGGGTGGATTACACCGGGTGAAAAGCTGGACGGATCCGCCCAGTATCAGATCAGAGCGGTCGGATGTTACGTGGAGCAACCCACCGTGGCGCAGGCCGACGCGGCTTTAGCCGAAGGGGCGCTCTGGAATACCTGCGTGCTGGCGGCGAAAGTGGAGACGCTCTGGCAGCTCGGGTGGCATTGTTTTCCTGATCTGATGGCGCGTTTCGAACGGTTGGAAGCCACCATCGGCACGCCGCAGGAAGCCCGGATCCTGGAGGACATCTATCAGGGCATGCCGGCGCACAACCTGTTCACGGAACTGTTGCAACGTGCGCCCGATCGCGCGGCGGTGATTGAAATGAGCGGCGTGCTCTGGAGCGATTGGGGCAGGCCTCAACGGATCGCCAATTCATTGCGACGGATCGGCCGTCAACCGGCTTTCCCGCTGGAGTGCCTCAGACGACCGTTCGTTCCCATTGCGCAGACGCTCTGTCAATCACGCCGCGTTGCGGGATAGAAGAAGGGAGGGGACCATGTCACTTCATGCGTTGTCCGCATCGCCGTCCCAAGGCAACGGACTCTCCACCGGGCAGAGACCCGGGATCGCGCAAGCCTCCGTGTCGCCGGTCGGGACCCAGACTGCGGAGGAGCGGCGGACCGGGTATGGAATTGTGGTGCTCTCCGGGTCATCCGGGAAAGTGCTCTATGTCAATGAGACGGCCTCCCGGTATCTGGGGGCGGTCGACGAGAAACCCAATGCATTCGGCCCGGCAGTCGCCGAGCTCGTCAGGCAGATAACGGCGAAGATGGAAACCGGCGGCGGCGAGCGGCCGCCGTTCGAGAGCCGGCGGCTGGTCATCAGAGAAGGGACCCCCGTGCTCCTGCAGGCCTTTGGAATTTGCGGCCGGTCGGACTTCGCGGTCTCACGTGTCGTGATTACCATGCAGAATTTCACGCCGTCTCTGACCTCGCCAGAGAGCGGCCCGACGTCCTCATCGCTGTAGCGTCGGGAAGAGTTCCGGTTCGTCCGCCCTTCCCCCCCGCTGTCGCATCTTGCGCCAGATCCACGAGAGCTCCTGGGGTCTTTATCGCCACCCGGGAGCCTTCCTCTCAGCAGGACCCGTCTAACCCGTTGTTTCTGCGCATCACAGCCGGATGTCCGCGATGGCACTCGGCTCGCAATACCGAAACATCTATCGCGTGGACTTGTCATCGCCGGAGGAACAGATGCGAGGACTCGTCACTGTCGCCATGGTCATGGCCCTGGCTGGTGGAGGAGGGCTGAACGATGTCACGACCTCTTCTCCCGAGCAAGACGTCATGAGCGGGCGGATCATCTATTCGACCATCTGCGTGCGCTGTCACGGGATCGACGGGAAGGGTGCAGGCCAAATGACGTTTGCACCGCCGGTCCCCGATCTGACCTCCCCGGCGGTGCAAAGTAAACTGGACGCCAGATTATTCAAGAGCGTGCATGACGGGAAAGCCAATACGGCGATGGGTGCCTGGCGGGAAGTGTTATCGGACGACGAGATCTGGGATGTCCTGGCTTATGTGAGATCAATGGCGCAGCCGGAGTAGGCGGGGGGATGCAAGCATGAAGGTGGGGCTTTGTCAGGTCGTGTTGGTGCTGTGGCTGGTGACGATCGGCACGTTGGCCTGGCTGTTCGTGAGCGGCTGGACGACCCGCGGAACCGATCAGCGCATCGCCATCATGCTCGCGCCGCCCGAACGGGAGTTGATCTTGAGCGAGATGCGGATGCTGTTGAAGGCGGTCCACGGTGTGGTGACGGGCATGAGTGTCCCGGAGATGGACCGGAAGAGCATGGAAGATGCTGCGCGGGCGGCCGGGATGGCCATGGCTGCCGACGTGAGCCCTGCCGTGATGGTGAAGCTCCCGCTGCCGTTTAAACAGATGGGCCTGTCGATTCACCGGGACATGGATGCGCTGGCCGATGCCGTCGCGGGGGAAGCAACGCCTCAGCAACTCCTGGGAAGGCTCTCCAGCATGACGGCGCGCTGCACGGCGTGTCACGACATGTTTCAGCTGGGAGGAAGACCCTGATGTCCGATCATTCCCGAAACTACAGGCGGTTGGCTCAGCCATGGGCCGTCGTGGGAGCGCTGCTGATGGCTGCAGGCACTCCATGCCTTGCTGCGGTCAACGACGGTACCGAAGAGCCGGTACAAGGATATGCGACCAAGGGCAAACTCCTGTTCGTCAAGCATTGCGCGGGTTGCCATGGTGAGGAGGGCAAAGGAGACGGGTACAAGATGCTCGGTCCCGATCCGGCCAATCTCGCCGCCCCTTCGACCAGGCTTAAGCCCGATACCGATCTGCTGGAGGCGATTCATGAAGGGAGGCCCAACATGCCCGCATGGAAATTGCGCCTCTCGAAACAGGATAGCCGGGATGTTTTGGCCTATATCCGGTCTCTCGGCAAGTAAGAGGAACGATCACCGCCCTCGGGCGGGCTGAAGGAGGTGGAATCATGACCTGTAATGTTGGAGGCATTGAACGTCCGGTGCGCATTGTGGTGGGCATCATCTTGCTGGGCATCGCGGGCTTTGCCGGGTTACCGCCGATCGGAATGAGCGTCGCGCTGATCGCCGGCACGATCGCGCTCGTCACGGGAGCCATCGGGTATTGTCCCCTGTGGGCCCTGTTCCATATCGACACCTGTCCGACTAAACTCAACCGGTAAGGTGGTGAGCCATGAAGACGCGGCTGATCGGCGCGTAAGGGAGGCCTATGCCCGGAGTTGAACCGGAATCGGAATCCGCCGTGCCAAATGCTACCCCGGTGGGGCCGCGGCGGCGGTTTTTTCAGTGGATGATCGGTGTCTCCTGCGGCGTGATCGGTCTGGGTCTGGCCATTCCGCTGGCCGGCTATGTCGTGTCCCCGGCTGTGAAGCGGCGGGAGCAGCGCTGGGTCGATGTCGGCCGGATCGATGAGTTGCCGATCGGAGAGCCGCGACAGTTGGAGCATGTGACCACCATTCGCGACGGCTGGCTTGAAGCGCAGTCGGATAAGGCGGTGTGGGCGGTCAAGGAGACGCGGGACCAGATCGTCGTGTATTCGCCGATCTGCACGCATCTCGGCTGCGGGTATCGTTGGGAGCAGAGCGAGCGGCTGTTCAAATGTCCCTGCCATGGCAGCGTCTTTGATGTGAAAGGCGCGGTGGTGGCCGGTCCGGCGCCGCGCCCGCTTGATATTCTTCCATCCAAAATCGAAGCCGGACGGTTGTGGGTGCAGTACAAAGAGTTCAGGTCGGGGCTGTCACGGTCGGTCGAATTGTAACCCGGCTGATCAATATAGGCATGAATTGACGCCGAGAGGCGGGGCTGCACCGGTGTGGTCCGCCAGCCGGAAGTGGACAGGAGCGTCATGGCCTCACGGCTCTATACCTGGCTCGATAGCCGGCTTCGGCTGGCGTCTCTCGAACGCACGCTGCTCGACGAGCCGATCCCCGGCGGCGCCAGCTGGATCTACGTCTTCGGCTCCGCCACCCTGTTCCTGTTCATCCTCCAGGCCGTCACCGGCATGTTCCTGGCGCTGTACTACGCGCCGACTCCGGATCACGCCTATGACAGTCTCCGCTATATTGAAACGGAGGTGTCGTTCGGCGCGTTCGTGCGGGGGCTGCATCACTGGGGCGCCTCCGGAATGGTCGTGGCCATCGGTCTGCACATGCTGCAGGTCTTTCTTTATGGCGCCTACAAACCCCCGCGTGAACTGCTCTGGATGGTGGGGGCGGTGCTCTTCATCATTGTGCTGGGGTTTGCCTTTACGGGCTATTTGCTGCCCTGGGATCAAAACGCCTATTGGGCCACCCAGGTCGGCATCAATATGGTGGGGACGGTGCCGGTCATCGGGGAGTGGCTGGTCCTCCTGATCCGTGGTGGGGAGACGTTGGGGGCGTTGACCCTGTCCCGATTTTTTGCCCTGCACGTTTTGTTTTTCCCGGCGACGCTGACTGCGTTGATCGTGCTTCATCTGTTCATTCTCCGGCGCGTCGGTCCGGCCGGCCCATGGCATGCAGAGGACCGGCCGATCCAGGAGAGCGAACCGTTTTGGCCCCGGCAGGTGTTCATGGATGCCGTCGCCATGGTGGGCATTTTTGCGACCGTGTCTCTGCTCGCATCTACCGTCCAGTTTCCCTTGGCCGATAAGGCGAATCCATCCGATACGACGTTCGTCCCGGTGCCCGAGTGGTATTTCCTTTTTTACTACCAGCTGCTCAAGTACATGCATGGGCCGCTCGAGCCTGTGGCCACCTGGATCCTGCCGGCACTGTTTTTTGTGGGATTGTTTTTTTGGCCGTTTCTCGATCGGAACCCGGCGCGCCATCCCGTGGCGCGGCCGGTCGCCTTGACGGTGGGAGGATTGTTCCTCGTGACGGTGTTCGGCCTGTTGGCCATCTCAATCAAGGACTTGTACGCGGTGCCGCGTATCGATCCGGGTGTTGCACGGGGGAAAGCGCTCTACGCACAATTCAGCTGTGCCGGCTGTCATCGGATTCATGGAGAAGGCGGAGCCGTGGGGCCTGATCTGTCGTTTGTCGGCGACCAGCGGCCGGATCGAGACTGGCATCTCCAGCATTTTCGCGACCCGCGGTCGGTGTCGCCCGGTTCGTTCATGCCGAAGTTTCCCCTGACGGATCAGCAACTCAATGACCTCACGGCCTATATGCTGAGTCTCAGAAAGAGTGCATGACCTTGGTTGAATCCTTGGAAACAGGTTGCGGCTCTTATCAGCGAGAGATGCCGACCGTTCGTTTCGCCGCAGGCCGGTCAGGGGCCCATGCTGCTGCCGGATGACGGAGGCGAGAAACGGAGTGTGTGTGACAAGTGAGGGATCGAATCATGACGGCGCGGCCTATTAGGGATCGTTTCTCTTGTTTGTTTAGTTTGTCTTGTTCATGAAACAAACCAGATAAACCAAACAAACGAGACAAACCCAGGGAGCCATACGAAGATCATCCAGAATTAGGGATCGTTTCTCTTGTTTATTTAGTTTGTTTTGTTGGGACAAGATGAAGCTTACCGTGACCTATCAAGGCGGTACCCAGTACGAGATTCAGGGCGGATCGCATCGCATCGTGACGGATCAACCGGTCGAGGACGGCGGGCAGGACCGCGGCATGAGTCCGGTCGAGGTGTTTGTCGGCTCCCTGGCCAGTTGCGTCGGGTATTTCGTCGGCCGATTCTGCGATCGCCATCAGATTCCTTGCGCGGGATTGCGGATCGATGCCGAGTGGACGATGGCCGAGAAGCCGCATCGGGTCGGCGCCGTGACCATGGCGATTCACCTTCCGTCTCCGATCACGTCCGAACAGCAGGAGCGTCTCTTGAAGGTCGCCCACGGATGTACCGTCCATCAGTCGATCGCGATTGCGCCTCAAGTGACCATCGCCTTGAATCCGGCTGCATGAGGGACTTGCCGAAGCAAAGGATCGCATCATGACCACACGGCGCATGTTTTTCCACCGGCTGCTGGAAATCCTCGGAGCTGCTGCAGTGCTGGATCAACGTTTGCCCGCAGCCCTGGCAGAGGACGTCGACTCTCAGCGCGTCCACAGGGGACCATTGACGGTCCGCGTCACGAGACCCTTTGATGCCGAAACGCCGGTCAGGGAATTCGTATCGCAGCTCACGCCGAATCACCGGTTTTTCGTGCGGAGCCACTTCGGTCCGCCTTCTCCTGACCAGATTGCAGAAGCCAACTGGAAGCTGCAGGTTGGGGGCTTAGTCGAGCGGCCGCGTCCCTTCACCTTGAGGGATCTGCAACGATTGCCCCCGGTGACGATCACCGCCGTCGTGCAATGCAGCGGCAACGGGCGTGTGAATTTTGATCCCAAGGTCCCGGGAGTGCAATGGGACCGCGGCGCCGTCGGCAATGCGGAATGGACCGGCGTGAGGCTCAAAGATGTGTTGGAGCGCTGCGGGCTGCAGGGAGACGCCAGACACGTGCAGTTCCAAGGGGCAGACCGCCCGGTCCTGCCCTCAGTGCCGTTGTTCACCCGCAGTATCCCTCTCGGGAAAGCGCTCCACCCCCACACGATCCTGGCCTATGAAATGAACGGGCAGCCCCTGCCGTTGTTACACGGCGCGCCGCTGCGCGTCATTACGCCCGGCTGGATGGCCGAATCTTGTATCAAATGGCTGACGGACATCGTCGTACAGGAGAAGGAGGCAGAAGGCTATTACATGCAGACGGCCTACCGCGTGCCGGCCCGGCCGGTGGAACCTGGGACGAGCGGAAATGGGACCTCCATGCTGCCGGTTGAGGAGATGCCGGTGAAATCCTTAATCGCCGCTCCGGTGGAGGGCGAAACGCTGAGAAGAGGACCGGTGACGATCCGCGGCGTGGCCTGGGCGGGAGAAGCGCCCGTCGCCAAGGTCGAGGTGTCCTGTGATGACGGCACAACATGGGACTCCGCGCGTCTCGTGGGAGAGGCGCTCCCCTATGGATGGAGGCAGTGGCAGTACCAGTGGACGCCCGGAGCGGCAGGAACTGCAAGTATTCTCTGCCGCGCCACAGACTCGGGCGGAACCATGCAGCCCGCTGCATCGCCATGGAACCCCGGCGGGTTTCTTTGGAATGGATGGGATCGCATCACCGTCCTGGTGGCCATGCCATGACGACACGAGGGGTGCGACTCGTCATGCTCTTCGGCCTCCTCGGCATGGCCGTCATGACGGCCGCCCAAGAGGACGACGCGGTGGTGATGACTCGGGCGCTGGCGACCCGGGCGGAAGGATTGGTCATTGCCCGCTGTTCGGTGTGTCATACGCCGGATCTGATCACGCAACAGCGGTTGCCTCGCGCCCGGTGGGAAGCCACCGTTGAGAAAATGAAGCTTTGGGGCGCGGAGATTTCCAGTGAGGAAGCGGACCTGCTCGTGCGGTATCTGTCTGCGCGGTATCACCCCGGCGCGCCGGACCTCCTGCCGCCGCTCGATCATGAAGTGGGAGAAGCGGAGCCGTTGACACAGGAGCCGGGGGAAGGCCCGATCATCGGGGTGGCCGCGCGAGGCGCGGAGGTCTTCGCGCACAATTGCCAGGCCTGTCATGGCGCAGGGGCGATGGGCGGCATGGGCCCGAAGCTGGCCAGGAATCCGATCTTGAAACATGAAGATTTATTCTGGGAAACGGTGCTGCATGGACGCGGTCCAATGCCGGCCTGGAGCTCCGCACTCAGTCCTCAGGACATTGCCGATATTCATGCCTGGCTGACGACGCAGTAAGGACGATGGGTTGAGGGATCGGGTGTATCAGCCGAGCGGAGATGAAAGGAGTGACGATGGGGCAAGGAAAGAGGGTGCTGTTGCTTGGAGTGGCGCTGGCGGCTCTGGTGGGGCTGATGTCGGTTCCCCGCCTCTTGTTCGGCGCGGACCAATCGCGCGCGAAAGTGCTCCTGCAGGAAGCCTGTGTGTCGTGTCATCGGCTGGAGGGCCAGGCCGAGTCACGGTTTAAATTGCGCGCACCGGATTTAATCTGGGCCGGCAGCAAGTATCAACGTCCCTGGCTCATTCGCTGGCTGACCGGAAAGGAAGCTCCTCTGTACGCCAAAGGCTATCGCTGGGATATGAGTGAAGGTCCGGTTAAGCACCCCGTCGTTTCGCAGTCCGACGCGGAAGCCATCGCCGACTACTTCGCGAGGCACAATAAGGATCCCCGAGTCAAAGTGGGGGCTTTCGACATCTCGAAGGTGAGCAAGTTCGACGCCACCTTCGGCGGCATGGCCTACAAAGCGCATGCCTGTCTTGCGTGCCATACAATCGAAGAAAACGGGAAGCTCATCGGCGGTCCACAGAGCACCGCCCTCCAGAATGCAGGCCAGCGTTACAACCTGGACTGGCTGTACCGATTCGGGCAGAACCCGCAGGACTTCATCATTCACACCGGCGAATTTCTTGCGGACGCGACCGACCCGCAGCTGCGGGCCGTGATAGGGTTTCTGGCAGTACAGGGCGTTCAGGATTTCACATATTATGAGCCGTGGACGAGTGCCGAATTCGGCAGGGCGAGCGCGGACCGCGGCAAAGTCATCTACAAGGAATATTGCGCACAGTGCCATGGGTTCACCGGCAAAGGCGATGGCCCGGCCGCTTCAGGATTGGACCCCAAGCCGGCCATACACGCCAACATTCCGTTCGAGAAACTGCCCATCGACTACTTGTACAACGTGATCAACCACGGCGGCGCGGCCATGGGCAAATCGCCGAACATGCCCTATTGGAACATGACGATCGGCCAGCAGGGGGTCGCCGACGTGATGGCGTATCTCAAGGTCACGTTCAAGGGTGCGCCCGAGACGGGTATTGCTTCGGGCGGCGGCGCTCCGTCAGGTGTCTGCCCGCAGCCCCGCAAGACGGCGACTGCTCCGAGAGAGTTTCTTTCGAAAACGAATCCCTTGCCAGCCTCCGGTGATATGGTAGAAACTGGGAAGGCGTTGTTCTTACAGACGGCGCAACCGGTGGCCTGTGCCATGTGTCATGGCAACAACGGAGACGGACAGGGATTCATGGGCGCGGCGCTCGTGCCCCAACCCAGAAACTTCACCTGCGGTGCCACCATGAAAGACATTCCGGACGGTCAGCTCTTCTGGATCGTGAAGAACGGCTCGCCGGGCACTGGTATGATGTCATTTGCCGGGTTACAGGATGACCAGATATGGCAGCTGGTTCATTACATCCGGTCTTTAGCGAAATAGCTGGTCGATAGAAAGCTGATTGTAAGGAGCGACCCATGGCAAGCTTCATTGTTTCAGGCAGTCGAGGCACGGATGATCCGACGATGGCGACGCTGCCCTTTATGGCCGCCAAGACGGCCAAGGAGCAGGGGCATGACGTCGTACTGTGGCTCTGGAACGAGGCGGTGGTCCTCGGACGCAAAGGCACGGCCGAGCATGTTGTGGGCGTTAACCTGACTCCGTTGAAGGAGCTGCTGGCGGCGGTGCAGGCGGCCGGCGTGCCCATTTGGGTCTGCGGGGCTTGCGCCGTCGCGAGGCAGATCAATGCCGCGGATCTGGTGTCCGGCGCTTCGATTAAGGGCATGCCGGATTACATGCAGGCGGTGGCTGAACGAGAGCGCAACGTGGCATTCTAAACCGTCCTCGTGCGAAAGGAAGCGTACCCCTATGGCACATGATGGCGATCCTCAGCAGATCCCGAAGGCGCGCAAGGAGATCTCGGACGGTGAGCATCCGAAGCTGCCCGATCTGGAGCGCATTCCCACGATGGTTCCTCGGGAAGGAGACGGCTATCGGCCAGGATCAGGAGACGGAACGGTCGTTGAAGAGGGGCATCTGCTGACCGAAGAGGACCTTCGGCGCTGTAATACGCGCAAAGGCCTCATACAGCTGCTCCAGACCAAACATATCGATTTGAGCGACGTTCGGAAAACGCTTCTGTATGAGGAGGAACTCCGGTCGCTCCAAGTGGAGCTTGTCCGGCTTCAGCGGTGGGTGCAGAGCAGCGGCCAGCGGATCGCCATTCTGGTTGAAGGACGGGATGCGGCCGGCAAGGGCGGCACGATCCGCCGGTTTACGGAACACCTCAACCCCCGCGCGATGCGGGTGGTGGCGCTGCCGAAGCCGACCGATGAAGAACGGGGCCAGTGGTATTTCCAGCGCTACATCCGCCAGCTGCCTAACAAGGGCGAAATCGTGTTCTTCGACCGCAGCTGGTACAACCGGGCTGTGGTCGAGCCCGTGATGCAGTTCTGCAGCAAGAAGGACCATCAGCGCTTCATGCAGCAAGTCACTGAATTCGAACACATGCTCTATGAGGACGGGGTCGTGATCATCAAGTTCTGGTTCTCGATCTCCAAGGCGGAACAGCTCAAGCGGTTCGAAGCCCGGCGCACCAATCCGCTGAAGCACTGGAAGTTCAGCGCGGTCGATGAAAAGGCGCAAGAGTTATGGGATGACTACACTCGTTACAAGGAGGAGATGTTCAGCAAGACCCACACGACGTTCAGTCCCTGGATCATCGTGAAAGCCAACGATAAACAGGCGGCTCGATTGGAGAGCCTTCGGTATGTGCTGAACCTCCTGCCGTACAAGGGAAAGGAGGAAGCGAAGATTCGTCTCGCGCCCGATCCCAATGTGCTCACGCGGTTCCATCGCAAGATGGTGGAACTCGATTTCTGATGTCCGGATACACCTGAACCAGGTGATGGACCCGATCACGATGCGACTGACCCTTGCCGCCGTCTGCGCTCTCTGGTGCTGGACGCCAGGCGGCTTGGCTGCCGAGCAACCCATGATGCAATCGCGGGTGCCCGCCGACCAGCTGGTTGAAGCCCGGGCCTTGACCAGTCCGTTACCCGATTCTTCGGAGGCGGTGGAGAGAGGGAAGGCGCTCTATCACGGCAAAGGCACCTGCTTTAATTGTCACGGCAGGGACGGACAGGGCGATGGTCCCGCGGCAGCCAGCCTCAATCCTGCTCCCCGAAATTTTCATCATCATGGATTCTGGCGGCATCGCGCGGAAGGCGAGATCTTTTGGGTAATCAAACACGGATCTCCAGGCACCAGCATGATCGGATTCGGCGAGGTGTTGTCTGACGAAGACATCTGGTCCCTCATCCAGTATGAACGGAGCTTCGCAGGCGAGCACGGACCGGGCATGATGGGCCGTGGCAAAGGCATGGGGCCGAGAGGCGGGATGGGCGGCAGGGAACATCGAGGACCAGGCATGGACCGGTGTGAGGGCGAAGCCTGTGGCCGGTAAGGGATCACTCCTTCGAGGTGTGTTCCGACGACGCCGATTACTTCCACCCTGGGCTGTGAAGACAAGCTGACTGTGCCCGCTCAACGCTCAATCTTCCCTGGCACTCCGCCTCCTGCTGCAGGGTAAAACCTACAGGGCCTCCTCCGAATAGAACCAGGCGGCCGTTGCCCTTGATCAGCGCCTGCGGCCGCCCCCTGCCTTGTTTGACGCCTTCCGATCCAAGCCTACGTTGCGAAATGTATTCTGATTCGACCGGCGAGGAACCAGCCCTGCCTGTTCCTGTTCACAGCACCGACCACGTAGCATGCAACTTGCCTAAGGGCACAGGAGCCGTGAAGCGGCTCTGGTCGGGCATGAGTAAGTGGGCAACAATCACAGAACAGGTGGGAGCACATGAAGAAGTCCGGGTACCGGTTTCGATCCTTTCTCTCGCTCGCAGGGCTGATGGGAATCGCGGTGTTGTCAGCCGGGTGCGGCGGCGGCGGTGATGCAGGTAGTGCACAGCCGGGTGTATTGAGTGTGTCGCTGACCGATGCGCCGGCTTGCGGCTATGATGAGGTCAATGTCACCGTAAGAAGGGTGAGAATCCATCAAAGCGATTCTGCGAACGAGAATGGCGGCGGCTGGACCGACATCACGTTAGATCCTCCGCGCAGGATCAATCTGCTGAATCTCAATGATCCGACTCAACCCAATTTGGCGCTGGCCAGCCTTGGCGAAACATCATTGCCGGCCGGCCATTACACGCAATTGCGGCTGGTGTTGGACCGTAACAATGGTCAGTCATTGGCCAATTCGATTATCCTCTCAGCTGACTCAACCAAAACTCCCATCCCGCTTGAAACGCCCAGTGCCATACAATCGGGAATTAAATTGGTTCATCAGTTCGATGTGGGGTCCGGACAGCGTGTCGATCTGTTGTTGGACTTCGATGCGTGTAAATCCATCGTGCAGACCGGCAATGGCACGTACAAATTGAAGCCGGTCATCAAGGTCATCCCCTATGTCCTGAACGGCATCGAAGGATTCATCGACACGGCGCTGCTTACCAATCAGCCGAACACCAACAATAACGTCAACCATGTCGTGGTGTCGGCCCAAGTCAACGGTGAGGTGGTCCGCGCGACGGTGCCGAACTCGAACGTGACCCCGAATCCGAACAAAGGGAAGTTTCTCCTCGCCCGTCTCACTCCGGGGGTCCACTATGACGTGGTGATCACCGCAGACGGCCGTGCGACCAAGGTCATCTCCGGCGTGCCGGTTCCGACCGGGACCAGTATCACCACGATCAGCACGACAGCGGCACCGTTTACGTTGGCCCCCTCTGCCCCTCACGATATTACCGGCACGGTGACCCTGAATCCGGCGGACGATGACGGCACCGTCGTGGTTGCCGCCAAACAAATGTTGGACGGCGGTCCGACGGTGACAGCCAGATCGCGAGTCGCGATGGTAATGACCAACGCGGCTCCCACCGGCGACTACGACTACAGTCTTGCGCTTCCCATTGCCAGGCCATGGCTGGGCTCGTATGGCACGCCTCTTCCGATCTCGTTTACCGAGCAACCTCCAGTGGTTGGAGGAGTTTATACCGTCCATGGATCGGCGCAGACGCCTACAACGGTTTACGAGACCCAGACCCCCTTGCCATCCCCGGTGAACATTACCGCAGGGAATGCAGATCAGAACTTCACCCTGACACCATAAACCGGGATCCTCTGACAGCAGGCTGCGGCCTGCTGTCAGAAGAACGGTCGTATTCCGGCGCGGTATCCTTTCAAATCTTTCGATTCCTGTTTCGCTGATCCAGTAGAGCTTCTTATTCCCGTAGCCTTTTCCCTCATCGACCATCCGTTGGTGGGGATCTTGGCGCCACCACCGTCGCCGACGTTTCACCCGGCCTGTTCCAAGTCGTTGTTTCTCCAGAGCATCATTGTAGTGGCTGCGACGCGTCTTGCTGGCATCCGGATCGCAAAGGCAATGACGCAGGAGGGACGGCGAATATTCCCGTAACGACCTGGGGAAAATGTATGCAACCAATCTTTCTCAACCGGCTCAAATGAGTGGATGAGAGAAGCGAGTTCACGGGGCCGGACAGCCAGGGACTGGCTCAGGTCGGTGGTTTTATTGAGTGAGAGCGAGAGAGCTGGGCAAAAGCGAAAGGTCCCCAACGCATCATTCACTGTCAGCATGATTAACATGAGGAGGTTGCCATGACCACGTTATCCAGACCAGGAGTACCGGTCGGCGGGTTCAAGACGGTCGGACAAATACATCCGACGAACGATCTGGTGTTCCGGAGGAATCAGAACGCCATGGGCGTAGCGGTTGAACTGCTCACCGAGCACACACCGGGAGCGCCGGTGATCAGCGAGCAAGGTGACTTCATCGGTTTCATCAGCGAGTTCGATATCCTTCGGGCGCTCGAGGCGAAGAGGGATCTGAACCAGTTGACCGCAGGGGACGTCATGGCGAAGGACCATATTGCAGTCACGGAGGACACCAGCATCGACGAGGCCGTGAAGTTGATGGAAGAGAAGCGGCTTCTCAACCTGCCGGTTAAGAAGAACGGCAAGGTGGCCTATTCGGTGACGCGCCATGATCTCTTGCGCGCCTGGATCGGGTTAGGGGTGTCCATCGAAAACCCGCCGATGTGATGGTTCCGTAATGCGAATCCCGGTAACACCGAGGGGTTCGCCGTTAGACGGGCCTGGCGTCTGCGAAGGGGAGGGGAACATGAACAAGATAACCGTGGTCGGGACCGGACTTGCTGTGGCGCTCATCATGAGTGGCTGTTCTTCTTATCACACAGGCAAGCAGGGGACTGCCATGCATGCCAAAGCGGCGCTTGTGGGGCCGGGTATTACCGGAGAAGCGCAGCTCTACGAAGACTATGAAGGACGCGTGCGGATCAAGTTGAAACTGCAAGGGAGCCCGGACAGCAAGCTGACGCCGGGGCTGCACGCGATCCATATCCATGAGACGGGGAATTGCGAGCCGTTTTCAGCAGCCAAAGGGCATTACGACGGCAATATCGATCCGCAGGTGAACCCGGACGCCAATGTGAGTCCCGGCCTCGGCAATCATCCCTACCATCTTGGGGATCTACAGAATCTGTCCGTCAACGAGAGCCGAAAAGGTTCTCTCTATACGGTAACCAGCCGGGTCACGCTGTCCGAAGGGCTGAATACCTTGTTCGACCGGGATGGCAGCGCTTTCATCATTCACGAAATGCCGGACAAGTACCTGCCCGATCCTCCCACGAAGGACGCGCCGGGCGGGCCGAGAATTGCGTGCGGCGTGATTGTCAGAGAATGACCGCAGATCCATGCAGCCTGAGCTGAAGTTTCGCTTCCGCCGACGAAGGTATGTGCGGCTGTCCTTGGCGTGGCAACGTCGATGACAGGATGAAACCAGCCACATACGGCATCGCCGAGCGATGACATTAGGCCCGGCTGCACCGGATGGTCGTGCAATGTAAGGCGACGGCATGCTTTACCCTGTGCTCCGGTTCGTTCATCTGCTCGGGCTGACGCTCATGGGTGCGGGGCTGATCGGTGTCTGGTATGCCGATCTGCGCTCCCGGCAGGTTCGTGACCTTGTCCTGTTTGCCGAGAGCGTCCGTCAGATTGCCGTCTTCTATGACGGCCTGGTCGTTCCCGGCGCTCTGTTGTTGCTTGGATCCGGCATCTGGCTCATCGTCACGGGCTATGGTGGATGGGCCTTTCTTCAAGTGCCTTGGCTTGTGGGCATGGTCGGGCTCTTCGTCTTTGAGTTCATCGAAGGCAATACGATTACGAGGCTGTATTTTCGCCGACTCAGAAGACTGGCATGGGATGCCCTCGAGCACGGAACCGTTAGTCCGGCGCTCGAACAGGCCAGGCGGCAGCACCTGCCGACTTTTACGCACTTTCTGGATTTGCCGATTCTCTTTGTGATTGTGGCGCTAGGGGCGATCAAGCCCTATACCTGGAGCTTGTTTCTGATAGGAACGACACTTGCGGTCTGCGCTGCGATGCTCCTTACGCGTGTCATCCCGAAAATCTATCCCTTCGCCATGAGCGCAAGGCAGGAAGGGACAAGGCGATCACGTCCGGTGCCGGCTGATCGGTCCCGGCTCGTTTAACTGCTTCTGATCCTCCTTGGCGCGGGGACCATTCCGATGCTTCGCATGCACCCATAAGGCACGGGCCCTCCTCATCCTCCTGCCCATGCCAGTCATTCGCACGTCCCATCCCCGAAGGGGCGCACGCATTGAATGATTTGTTGCCTTTTGCAACAGCAGATCAGTGTTGCCGGACCTGGAATGCCCCATAGCGTCATCGCGTTCTTCAGTGCGGTTTCATAAGGCTTGGCCATGTTGCGGTAATTGGCCATCCACTAGAGCGGCGGCTCGTGGCACAGCCTTCGCTTTTGTCCTTACAGAATCATTATTTGATCAAAGGAGGGTTTGCGATGGAAAGCCAAGACTCGAAACGTTCAGCACAAGCCATGGCCCTGGCATTTCTCGGCGGAGCCATCGCCGGAGCGGTCGCCGGGATTCTCCTCGCTCCGAGGTCGGGTGAAGAGACCCGTCGTGAGTTGAGCCGCTACGCCAGAAAGGCGGAAGAAGAGGTGATCGAGAAGGCCAACGAGGCGCGAGCCGTCCTTGATGAGGTCATCGAGCGGGGGAAGCACTTCATGTCGGAGAAACGGGCCGATGTCGAAGCGGCGGTGACGGCCGGCAAAGACGCCATCAAAGCGAAAATGGATAAATGCTGTAGCTGATGTGGAATTGGAGAGGGTTGCCATGCTGCCACGTGACGAGATCCGCAAGAAACTGTTAGTCCAACGGCGCGATCTGTTTCGTCAGGTTGCTCAGGGGGAAGAGGAACTGCGCTGGTTCGAACGCGATATCGAGAGTGAAATGGAAGAACGGGGGCAGGAGGAGACCATGGTTCGGCTGCTTGATCGTCTGGATGGGCGAGCGAAGGCCGAAATCGAGGCGATTGATCAGGCGCTTGTACGAATCGACAGCGGGCAGTACGGACGCTGTGAGGTCTGCGGGAAGGACATTCCCGAGTCGAGGCTTGAGGCGCTCCCTGCGGCTTCCAGGTGTATGGTTTGCGAACAGGCGGGAGAGAAGCAGGCGACGCTGAGGAAATAACTCATGCAAGCAGTCCGCTTTCATGGTCGAGGGGGCCAGGGCGCCAAGACTGCGAGTCGCATTCTGGGAACCGCTGCTTTCCTCGAAGGGTACCAGGCGCAGGACTCTCCGATTTATGGAGCGGAACGTCGAGGCGCGCCGGTCTCGGCTTTTACCAGGATTGCGAAAGAGCCGATCCGGGAGCGCGGCTTGATTGCTCGTCCCCATCTCATCGTGGTGGCTGACGCCTCGCTGATTCACGATCCTGCTGCCCGTGTGTGTGATGGGCTCGATGAACGCACCGCCCTCTTTATCAATTCGCCGCTGACCGCTGAGCATTTTCGTCAGCAACAGGATATTCCCGGTCGCCTCACTACACTGGACCTGACGGGTATCGCGCTGCGCGACCTGGGATCGGGAGGAGCCATCAGCGCGCTCCTTGGCGCCGTGGCTGGTCGGCTGGTGGGACTCCATCGAGAGTCCGTTCGGGCGGCCATCGCGCAAGGATTGGCGGATCTTGGCCTGGCCGATACGGTCATTCAGCGCAATCAAACCGTCGCGCTCCAGTGTTATGAGGCGGTGCAGGTCATTCCAGTGGAAAGGAGTGAGCCTCAGCCGCTTTTGCCGGTTGCGCTTCGAGCGCCGACCTATGAGCCTCCAACCAAAGGTACAGCCAGAATCAGCGCTATGGGCAATTCGGTTCTTCGGGAAACCGGCGGTTGGCGGACATTTCGTCCGGTACTGGTCCCTGACAAGTGCAACGGGTGCTGGCTCTGTTTCGCCTACTGCCCGGAGGGGGTCATTTCCATGACGAAGAACGACAGGCCCGTGATCGACTACGACCATTGCAAGGGCTGTCAGATCTGTGTCCACGAATGTCCGACGCACGCCTTGACGGCCGAGCGGGAGAAAGAAGGGGGAGCGGCCTGGACGGCAGGGTAAATATAGGAATGTGAAGATGGTTGTTCAGGTCTATTTTGTTTGTCTTGTTGATCGGAGACAAACCAACCAGACCAACTAGATAAACCAAACAAACCAAACAGACCAAATGAACCAAACAAACCAGATGATGATGACCGGCAATCTCGCGGCAGCCTGGGGGGCTCGCCTCGCCGATGTGGACTATGTGCCGGCGTTTCCCATCACCCCGCAGACGGAAATCGTCGAGACCCTCTCCAAGTGGTGTGATAACGGGGACCTGCGCGCCCGCTTCGTCACGCTGGACTCGGAACATTCGATGATGACCGCAGCAGGAGCCGCGGCTGCAACCGGCGCGCGTGTGTTTACCGCGACATCGAGTCAAGGTCTGCTCCACGCGTTCGAAGTGCTCTACACCGTGGCCGGATGGCGGGTGCCCTTCGTGCTGGTGAACGTATCCAGGGCCCTGGCTGCCCCCATCACGCTCGAGCCGGATCACAACGATGTCTTGGCGGCGCGGGATTCCGGTTGCCTGCAGATCCATGCCGCGACCTGCCAGGAAGTGCTCGATTCCATCCTCATGGCCTACCGGATCGCTGAGGATGAACGGGTCATGTTGCCGGTCATCGTCAATCTGGACGGCTTCTATCTCTCATTTACCCGTGAGCCGGTGATCATACCGGATCCGGAGCAGGTCAAGCGATTCCTGCCGCCGTTCGCGCCGGCTCATCTGGGGTTTAAAGCCTCCGCGCCGCATGCCCTCGGTGTGGCGGTCCTCGGCGGGGCGAGCTATTCATATTTCCGTTACCAGATGCATCTCGCGTCGAGCAACGCCTTGCAGGTGCATGGTGAAGTAGCCGCGGCGTTCGAAGAGCTATTCGGCCGGCGCCATGATCTCGTGGAGAAGTATCGGCTGGATGATGCGGAAGATGTCCTGATTATGAGCAATGCGTTTTCCAGCAAAGGCATGGCCGCCGTTGATGCGGCCAGGAGAGAGGGCCGACGGGTGGGATTGCTCCGCTTACGCGTGATCCGTCCATGGCCGGCGGACGCCATCCGTGATGCGCTTCGGGGGCGCCGCGCGGTGGCCGTCGTCGATCAGAATCGCCGTGTGGTGTAGTGAGGCGCAGACCGATGTGGTGAACCAATCATGAATGAGAAATTGCACATCGTCTGTCCCCATTGCCGAAGCATTAATCGTGTTCCTGGGGACCGCGTAGGCCAGCGGCCGAAGTGCGGGCAGTGCCATGCCGCATTGTTCACGGGACATCCCCTGGCATTGACTGCAGCGGATTTCGATCTGCATGTGTCCCGTGCCGACATTCCGCTGGTCGTCGATTTTTGGGCATCCTGGTGCGGGCCCTGCAAGATGATGGCGCCGGCCTATGACGCAGCAGCCAAGATCCTGGAGCCCCGGGTGCGTCTTGCCAAAGTGAACACCGAAGAGGAACAGGCGTTGGCGGCCCGGTTCGGGATCATGAGCATTCCCACGCTCGTCCTGTTTCGCGGAGGACGCGAAGTGGCGCGGCAGCCCGGCGCCTTGGGTCCTCAGGACATCGTGCGCTGGGTGCGGTCGCATGCGTAGCCAGACCGGCAGGCGCCCGGCCCGCCAATCGTTGCCGAAGGAGAGGTCGAGATGTCATCGATGAAGCGCGGTTCGCGAACCGCCTTGTCCCTCGTTCTGGCGGCTGCGTGCTTCATGGGTTGCAGCGAAGTGGAGCGTCGGCAGAATGAGGAGCGGCCGAATCCTTATCTGACCTCCGATACGGGATATCCCATTCCGCTGTCGCCATCGGCCGGCAAAGAACATCGTGCCGTGATGTTGCAGCACCTGGAGACGATCCAGGTGATCGTGAACGCGCTCGTCGAGGAGGATTTCGATCTGGCGAAGGGCCTGACGGAATCGCACCTCGGCTTCTTCGTGCATCGGCAGGCAATGGCCCGTCAACAGCCTGAACAATTCCCGCCGGCCTATCACGAGCTGGCCATGGCGCATCACGCAGCGGCGGAAGACCTGGCGCAGGGCATGCCCACCCAGGATCTGAAGCAGATCCTGCCGCGATTCAACCATGTGTTGAAGGCCTGTGTGGCCTGTCACCTCGAATTCGAAGTCCAAGACCATTCATAATGCGTCGCTGAAGGCATCATGGAGAGCGCCACACCATTACCGAGTTCTCTGAGCAGGCTCACGAACCTTCGTGAAAAAGCAAAAGGCATACACGGACCCGGAAGGACGAGAGTCGGGCAACATTAAGCCTGTCATCGCCGGGTCATCGTTTGGCAACGGTCGAGGTGTCTTTATCGTGGCCTCCCGGGGTGGGTTGGCTCATCGTAGGGGGAGGCCCATGCGTGCGTCGAGTCATGGCAGCAGTGCAGCGTTCCTGGTCGGCATGTGTGCAATCGGCGGTCTGTGTGTGTCGCCGCTGCTTCTGAGCGGGCATGACGCCTTCAGCGGGCCTCCGTCCCGCTCGAACACCCAAGAGCAGGGCGACGGCCAAGCGGGCAGATTGATTTTCAACGGCAAGGGGCTTTGTTATTACTGCCATGGAGTCGATGGGGCTCGGGACAAGGTTCCTCACCTGGAGGCTGAAACCGCCGCGGTGATTGCCCGGCTCAATCCTCCGCCGGCCGATCTCCGGAATGCGAACAGCCTCACATTGAAGACCGACAAAGCGCGGGCGAAGGTCATCCGGGATGGGCATGAAGGCACGGGCATGTTTCCGGACACGGCGTTAACCGATCAGGAGATCGCCGATACTCTGGCCTATCTCGCCTTGCTCCGACGAGAGGGCCCGCGGCAGGATGCATCTACGAAAGGCAGGTAGGATGTTACCGGGACAACGGGTCATTCCTCTGGTGACGTTGGTGCTGCTCGTGGGCGGAGCCGCTCTGTTGGACCCTGCCCGGGCACGCGAAGGTGATCGTCCGCCCGCCGGTCAACGGCCTTCCGGCGGAGCCGCACCGGCACAGCCCGGACAGGACACGCATGGCGAAGAACTGTACAACGCGAGTTGCGTGGTCTGCCATGGTCCGGGAGCCACCGGAGGCATCGGGCCGCGGTTGGCGGGCAATCCTATACTGTCGGACCACCGGGCTTTTCAGAAAGTGCTGGCGGAAGGACGGCACATGATGCCGCCGCTCAAAGACCTGCTGACCGGCCAGCAACTCACCGCGATCCATGCCTGGTTGAAGACGTTGCAATAACCCCTTATGCCTTGCTGAGCCCATCCGCGCAGAAACTACTCCGGTCTCAAAAGGTAGGCGAACGACCCGGATGAAGCGGACGAGGACGCGACTCCCACGATCTCTCCCTGGTCGTTGATATCGGAGGCGTCCAACAGTTGGACGCCGGAACCGCCCGGTACGAGGGTATTCAGATCCGTCAAGGTTGCGCCGCAGTAGCGGAACGCATGCCAACCGGTTGGCGAGGCCGCCGCGGCGACCTTTCCGACTACGTGGCCGCGGTTGTTGATGCCTGATGCCGTGGCGGGGGTGGAAGGGCTGATGTCAGTCATGGCGCCGGCTGTATAAACGAACGCGTGAAAATCCGTGCTGCCGGACGGTTGCGACGATCCGGCAATGCGGCCGCCATCGTTGATGGCGCTCGCAGTGCTCTCCATGCCGCCCAGCGTACCGAGATCGAGCATCGATCCATTCTCATAGAGAAACGCGTGGGTCGCCGCATTTCCTCCAATTTGCGCCCCTCCGACGATTTGCCCGGTCGCATTGATGGCGGCGGCATTGCTGGCGGTTCCCCCGAGGGTGCCGAGATCCTGCATGGCGCCATTGTCATACAGAAATGCATGCGAGGACGCATTGCCGGTGACCCGCGCGCTGCCCACAATCTGGCCGCGCTGGTTGATGCCGGAGGCGAGGCTGCTGGATCCTCCCAGCGTCCCCAGATCTTCCGGCATTGTTCCGGACCGAAAGCGGAAGGCATGATAGACGCCCGCCGTTCCCGTTTCCGCCGCACCGACGATGAGCCCCGAGTCATTCACCGCGAGCGCCAGGCTGTTGAATCCACCGAATGTGTTCGGCACGGCGCTGAACGAGCCGTTGCGCCATATCGCGGCGTCCCCTCCGATCTCCCCGACGGCCTGCCCCAGATTGTTGAGGCCGGCGGCAGCGGATGATGACAACGGCGGCACGGGCAGCAGGGTCACCGCGTAGCTGGCGGGACATTCCACAATGGCGGCTGGCTCGCCCGCATTGTTATCGCTCCCGCCGCAGGCGGTGACCAGCAGCCCGAACAAGGCCGTCGACAGCATCGGTGCATAACGATGTCGGTTCAGCATGTCACCCTCCATCAACATAGGGCGCGCCAAATGGAAGAGGAGGTCACTGCAAGCGAAGTACCGGATGAAGGCAGGACGAAATCCATGAGTCGGCGGGGTTTTTGATGGGTTGGCCGAATACGACAGCCATCACGGGGCAATGCAGGGGTGAAGGTACCTGAATGCGCAGACCTACAGCAAAGGCCGTCATCGTCCCGATGAGCGATCGGCCTCTCGATGGTCACTTCCTCATGCTTCACCTGAGAGCCGATTTCTTGCAGGCACTGGAGCCTCTTGACCGGTCCGGCACCGGAGCGTAGAGTGAGTTCCTGTTCGCAATAAACCGCCTGTTGTGTAAGGTGGTGGCATGGTTTTCCGTGGAGCAGTAATCCAACGGCGAGACCCTGCGAGATCTGACTTCTTCCCGTCCAATCGACGAACACTCCCTTGGCTGCGCGTTTGTGTGCACAGGGGCAAGCCAGCGCGCCCATTCTCCGGATCGTCATGTTTTCGTGGCCGGCATCACAGGCCGCCCACCTCTCATCACACGGCCAGACGGCGAGCGGCGCGACTACCGCGCGCTGAATTGCCGCATGTACAAAGGAGGTCAATATGTCCTACCGATTTAACACTCTTGACATCATTGTCGGCGCGGGGATGACCGCCATTGTGTTTGGCGCGATTCTCCTGTTCGTCGCCAGCGCCGGCACGTTCCAACCGGGATTTGCTCAGTTCGCTGACGCTGAGCCATTCTCGGATCCGACCGGCATGATTTGGCTCCAGCCGGCCCTGGGGCAAGCCGTCGTGGACCAGGTGCTTCTTGAACGCCGCACGAACCGCAGCATGGCGGACGCCGTTTCCGAGTGGAACCGGGCCACGATGGCGTCACACGATCTGCAGTCGCGCTCCGGCGGCCCCTTTGGATTCGTCATGCAGGCGGCGACGGCCATTCCGGCCGCGCATAACGCCCGCGTGCAGGGAGTGATGGGGCGGTCCGTGGTGAACTTTACCGGGCGCGGTGTCCGCAACGGGATCTTGTCGGCCGGTCAGGATTTGTCCGACTACAACGACACCATGATTCGAAAGACGGAAGCCATGGGGCTGCGCCTGGACGAGAGGTTTGCCGAGACCTGGCAGGGAACTCTCGGGCGCGCAATTGTGGACACGTTCCAGCAATACACTCAACGGGCCGCAGCCGTTCAGGAGCAGCTGGGCGCCGCCGTGGTGCACCTCACGCAATCGCAGCTGATGTCGGAAGAGGCCCGGGGGGAGAACCAGCAACAGTTAGCCAGTCTGGTGTCCGCCGCTATTCGAACCGACGCGCTGTCCGACCGTCTCCAATTACTGGCGGCGATTGAATTTCCACAAGAAACAGCGGTGGCTGCTGCGACCACCAAACCGGCATCCCTGCCCGCCATTCCGATGGGCTATTTGATCGCCGCCCTGCTGGCGATGGGAGCCATCTTCTTCACGGTGCTGATCGTCTCGGCCACGGAACGAGCCGCAAAGGCCCAGGCGGACATGAAGCGCGAGACCGCGCGTTGGGTGTATCGCATGGCGTCGTAACGGAATCGCTGTGTAACCAAAGGCCCGTGTGATCGGACACACGGGAGGGTGATCTATGTCATGGGGATATTGGGGAATCGTCACGGGCCTCGCGCTGTTGGTGGGAGTGTCCTTTTTCAGTGTGGCGTTACTCTATTCCGGTGCCCATCACTGGCGTCAAGTGCTCGGCGGCCGGAATGTCCGGCCCTCTGAGAGCGTCAAGGAGCAGAAACGGGCTGCATAGATTTCCGGCGCCGTTGCCCGGGCCGAAGGCCATTGGGCTGTTGGCCCTCAGTGCGCTCGGACCATGGCGCTGACGGAATGCAACGATTCTCCCCTCAGCGGCAAGGACGAAGCTGAACAGTGAGCCCGGCATGCCGCTTGAGGAGAGTGGTGAGCAGCAGAAGGCGGGACTTCCCGGTTGTCTAGCGGCGGGGCTCATCCTAGGGCTGAGCTTCCCGGCGGGTGCCCCGCTGCCCGGGCCGCTGGCCCCCGAAAAGGGGATACCCGAGTGCTGGCCGAACCAGGGTTGAAGAGAGAGGTCGTTATGGCGTTGCTCATTACAGACGAGTGCATCTCTTGCGGCGCCTGCCTGCCGGAATGCCCGAACGAAGCGATCTTCGAAACGCGCAGTGACGCGGAGGCCAAGGCATACCACGTCGGGCACGGACAGGGACTCGGGGACAGCGCCTACGTCATCACGCACGATCGATGCACGGAGTGTGTCGGACATTTCGACGAACCGCAATGTGCATCGGTCTGTCCCGTGGAAGACTGCTGTATTCCCGACCCGGCCTATCCGGAACCGAGAGAAGCGCTGCTGGAGAAGGCGAAGCGAATCAATCCGGACAAGACGATCCACGTCGATAAAGGGTGGACGAAGGTCCGGGGATAAATGCTCAGGACCCCGTCATGGGCGCCGGAGCGTTCGTGCGGTCCACGCGTATTCTCGCGTCCACGATTCGACAGCCTTGCCCGGGCGGCAGGGCGAAGATGGGATTCAGGTCGAGTTCGGTGATCTCCGGGATTTCTTCCACCAGCCGGGAGATGCGCAATAACGTCTCTTCAAGCGCCTCCAGGTCGGCCGCAGCATGGCCCCGGTAGCCGGTGAGCAAGGGGTAGCCTTTGATGCCCCGGACCATGTCCGAGGCGTCCCGATCGGTGAGAGGAGTAATGCGGAATTGCACGTCCCCGAGGATCTCAACATGGATGCCGCCGAGGCCGAATGCCATCAACGGCCCGAACAGCGGATCGTGCGTCACCCCGATCATCACTTCGACGCCGCCTGACAGCATCGGCTGCACCAGCACGCCTTCCATGGCGTCCAGTTGGTTCTGCTTCGCGAGTCTGTCTTGAATGGCCGCGAACGACTCTCTGACCGCCTGCTCATCGCTCCGGTTGAGGTGGACGCCCCCGATCTCCGTCTTATGCACGATTCGATGGGAGGCGAGCTTGACGACCACTGGATAGCCGATCCGGGTTGCCAGGATGGCGGCTTCGTCCGGCGTGTGCGCGACGCCGCCTGAATGGACCGGCAACCGCATGGCGCGCAAGACGGTTCCCGTCTCGCCGGTCGTGAGCCACCCCGGTCCCCGCTGCGCCAGCGCGTTCGCGCAGGTGCTGCGTACGGCGGAGAGATCCAGATCGTCGAAGTCCGGAATCATGCCGGGAGGCTGGTGGCGCCATTCCGCATACTTGGCCGCCTTACCGAGCACCAGGGCGGGCATCTCGGGGAGCGAATAGGTCGGGATCGTTTCTTCCGGCTGGGCAAAGGCCCGGCCGGCATCTCCGTCCGCCATCCATCCGACCAGCACCGGCTTCGCCTTGGCCCCTGCCGCCCGTCCGTTCGCAATTCCGGTCCGGATGCCTTGAGCAATGCCCTCCGTGTCGGCCGGGCTCACCGAAATGTAGAGGATGATCAGCGCATCGAGTTCGTCTGCCCTGAGCAAGGCCTCGATCGCCAACATATACTGGTCCGCCGTCGCGGAGGCGATGAGATCGACCGGATTGTTGAGCGCGGCGGCAGCCGGGAGAAACCTTCCCAGCGTGGCCTTTGTACGATCCGAAAGATCAGGGACGATTAGTCCGCCCGCCTCGCAGGCATCGGTGGAGAGGATGGCGGGGCCTCCCGCATTGGTCAGAATGCCGACCCGGCGTCCTTCCGGCAAGGGCTGCGCGGCCAGACCACTCGCCAGCGCCAGCATTTCGTCCAGCGTCTCGGCGCGGATGACGCCCGCTTGTTGAAACAGCGCGTCCACGGCCACGTCGCTGGCGGCGAGTGCCGCGGTGTGTGAGCCGGCGGCGCGGCGGCCGGACTGGGTGCGCCCCGCTTTCACGGCCACAATCGGCTTATGGCGGCTCACACGCCGCGCAGTGCGCGCGAAGCGGCGGGGATTGCCGAACGATTCCGTGTAGAGAACAATGACGTCCGTGGCCGGATCGTCCTCCCAATATTGCAGCAGATCGTTGGTGGAGACGTCGGCTTTGTTTCCGACGCTGACAAAGGTCGAGAGGCCGATGCGGAGGCGCTCGGCGGCTCCGAGCGTGGCGATCCCGATCGCGCCGCTCTGCGACGACATCGCCACGTTGCCCGCCGGGGGGAAGCGAGCGGTGAAGGTGGCATTGAGCCGCACGGTCGGGTCGGTATTGACCAGGCCAAAACAATTCGGGCCGATCATCCGCATGCCGTGATGGCGTACCAGCTCCACCAGTTCCCGTTGGAGCGCCATGCCGTCCGCGCCCACCTCGGCGAAGCCGGCCGTGATGACGACCAGCGAGCGGACTCTTTTTGCCGCACAGGCCTCAACTACCGGCAATACTTGGTCCCGGGGGACGGCAATGAGAGCCAGATCGACCGGTCCTGGAACGGCGTGCAAGGCGGGGTACACGGGAAGGCCCGCCAACTGCGTCGCTTTGGGATTGACCGGATAGACAGGGCCGTGAAACTTCGTGGTGGTCAAGGCCTCGAGCAACCGATGGCCGATGCTGGCGGCATCGCGGGACGCACCGATCACCGCCACCGCGCGCGGATGAAAAAATGGCCGCAACGACGCCGTTGTGGCGAGCCGTTCCCTGATTTCGGCCCGGGCGACGGTGGCGCTCGTCGGGATCAACGACAACTCGATTTCCATGTCGTCGCCCGCATAGGTTTCCCGGGCGGTGAACCCTGATTCGCGGAAGACCTCCCGCATGGCCTGATTCTCTGCGTGGGTCACGGCCCACACACGGGTGAATCCATGGTGAATGGCCAGCAAGGCGAGACGCTCCAGGAGGAGCGTTCCCAGACCCTTGCCGTGAAAGGCGTCGTTCACCGCCATGGCGACCTCGGCGGTGCCGGGGTCCTTCGCCCAATAGGACCCGGCGGCAATGATCCGCAACCGGCTGTCCCATATTCGGAGGACGATTAGGGTGAGCTGCGCGCGCGGGTTGGACGAATCGCAGAGACCGGCGATGACGTCGGCCGGCGGTGCGCTCTCCGAGAAGAACCGGTGCCGTTTGGACTCGGGCGACAAGCGGTCGACGAACTGCTGCATGAGCGCCGTATCCTCCGGCGTGGCCACGCGGATGCCGGCGCTTGTTCCATCGCGAAGCAGGAGCTGCCCGGATTCCGCCTGTTCAGACCGCAGCGGCGGGATATACAGCGGACGAACCAGTTTCACATGCGGCGTCATGTTCTTCTCACTCTACGGAACGAGCCAATCCGGCTTCAAGAGCAGCACCATTCCCAATCCTGCCATGACCGTGCCGCTGGCGAGTTTGAGCCAGCGGCCTGCGCGCGCTTGCAGCTTTCTGCGGCCCAGCGTGATGACGGCCAGGGTGACCATGAGGCTGTCGTCGAAGATATAGGCCAGATTATAGAGCCCGAGGTACCCGTAGTATTTCCATACGGGCATTTGTTGCCAGGTCAGGACCTGCGTATAGAGCGCGGGAAAGCCGGCCGTGCACAAGAGCTCGACCAGATTGACGAGTCCCGCCAGCACGACGGTCGCCGCGAGGGCACCGGCGAGATGCTCGGCCTGCAGGATGTTCCGCATCCGGGCATACAACCCAGGTTTGGCGGAGTCCGGTATGCCGAGCGACAGTCCACGGTGGAAGGCAAAGAACTCTTTGACGTTGACCGTTCCGACGAAGAGGGCGATCGCACCCAGGCCGATCTGTATGGCACGGGACAGTCCGATCAGCAGAAAGATGTTGAGCCACGCCGCCATGAAGGCGAAATAGACGAGTCCGCTGACGGCGACAAAGGTGCCGGCAATCAAGGCCATTTTCACCCGGTCGCGAAGGTTCACCAGCAGGGACAGCAGAAAGAGCAGCACCCACATCGCGCATGGATTGACGCCGTCCAGGAGCCCGATGACGATCGTGAAGAGCGGAAGGCCGAGTTGCGTGACGCTCACGTCGCCGAACCATGGGGTCCTGATGCGGTCGGGGACGGGAGCGGCGGCCGAGCCGGATCGACTCCGATCGAGCAGGGCCCGGATCTCCCGCCCGGTCGTGTCGGCCGAGCGAAACCCCACCATCACCTCCGTGCCGATGAGAAAGGTAGGAACGCCGAAGGTGGTGATCCCCCGTTCGGCCACCAGGTCTGCGAGGCGCTGTTGAGCGGCCGCATCGCCCGCGATGTCATGGATGGCGATGGTGAGCAACGGCCGTTCGCGCTGCAGGTCATCGAGAAAGACCTTCGCGGCTTCGCAATGAGGGCAACCCGCCCGGACAAAGACTTCGAGGTCGGCCGGCGAGGTTCCCGCATGGACGGCTGTTCCCATGAGAATCAGCAGGAGGACAAGATACGGCCTGATCCGCCGTGGGCCTCGGTGCAAGTCTATCGATTGAAACAACACCATCCTTTCTAGCTGACAAACTCGGGCGGGGCGATCGTGCGAATGTAGGACAGCACATCCAACATCTGCTGATCGGTCAGCTTGCCCCGGTATCCGTGCATGGGGCTGAACAGGACGCCGTTGGAGATGGCCACCAGCAGCTCCCAATCAGTCTTGTATCGAATGAGGGAGGATTGGAGATTGGCGGGCCGGACGATCAGGTATTGGGCCTCCGGCCCGTTTCCATCCAGCTTTTCGCCATGGCAACGGAGGCAGTGCTGTTCATAGATCGCCTGCCCGGCTTTGGGATTGCCGCGAGGCGTTTGCCCGGCCGCCCAGGACCCGGCGAAGAGGATCAGACAGAGGGCACTGAGAAGGCCCACGAGTCTCATGCTGGGGTTCCCTTTCCTATCGTTGAGGTTCGGATAATTGCTCGAGGCAGCCCTTGAGTGTGGCATATTTCGGATAGTCCGATTCTGGAATGTCGAGGTCAAATGTCTTGTGGAGCAGGATCACGAAATTCAGGAAGTCCATGGAGTCCAGATCCAACTGGTCGCGGAAGCCCACGTCCGGCTTCAAGGCCGTGAGGTCCGCCTCCGGTGCGATTTCTCCCAGGAGGCGGAGCACGGTGTCTTCGATCTGATCAGGCTTCCGTGGCGTGGTCATAATTGGGTAGGCTCCTGCAGCAGCCGGTCGATCGTGGCGAGAAATAATCCGCCGCGATGGCCGTCCGACACACGATGATCTGCGGAGAGCGTGGCGGTCACGACCGGCCTCGCCACGACTGCTCCATCCACAACCCAGGGGCGTTGAACAATCTTGCCGAAGCCGACCAGCGCGACCTGGGGCGGATAAATAACTCCATAGACAGTTTCCACCCCTTGCTCCCCCAGACTGGTGACTGTGATGGTCGGGTCAGACAACTCAGAGCTCCGTAATGAACCGGCCCTGGCCCGCTTGACGAGATCCTGGAAGGTGTTCATGAGTGCGCCAAGATTGTGTTTATCCGCATCATGGATGGCCGGGGCAATGAGGCCGCCTTGCCGCAAGGAGATCGCCACGCCGACATGAATGGCCCGGCTCGGCAGCGCCTCGTTTCCCTTCCACAAAGCATTTAACTCCGGGAACTGCCGCAGACCCAGGGCGACCGCCTTGATGAGCAGGACCCCGGCGAGGAGCCGTTCCGTGACGGGGCGCCGTTGATTGTCTTCGTTGAGCCAGCTCATGGCTCGGCCCAGGTCGATGGTCGTGCTCAGATAGTAATGGGGAATCTTGCGTTTTGATCGTGCCATGGCCGCGGCAATTGTTTGCCGCATCCTGGCCCGGCGGTCGGCGGTCTCACCGGGGCCTGCCCGTGCAGCGGACGGTTGTCCGGGCGGCGCACCGGCGCGCCGGATATCCTCCAGCGTGATCGCCCCGCCGGGGCCGGTGCCTTGGACGGTGGCCGGGTCCACGCCGAATTCTCCGGCGAGGGTTCTCGCCGCGGGGGAAATGCGCAGCCGTTCCGACGGTCCGGCGGGTGCCGGAGCCGGAGCCGGAAGCACGTGAGGAGGGGGGAGCGTCGAATCAGAGGGGTGCGGCGCGGGCCTCCGGGAGGGGGGCGGAGCGACGGGAGCTGCGGAGGGAGCAGGAGTTGGGGTGCCGTCTTCCCGGATGATGCCCAAGACCGTGCCGACCGGGACGGTTTCACCGGGCTTGATTAATAGTCGTTCGATGGTTCCCGTATGGAATGATTCAACCTCAATCGCGGACTTTTCGGTATCCACTTCCGCGATGATGTCGCCCTTGGTCACCCGGTCGCCCGGCTTCTTCTTCCATTCGACGAGCGTCCCTTCGGTCATATCGGAACCCAGGGTGGGCATGACGAAATCAGCCATGGACCACACCCCGCGGCGCGTGCTGCGCGATAGGCGGATTACCGGTCATCATCGCCCCATCAGGTGGTGAACAGCCCTGACGATCTTTTCCGGCTGCGGCAGGGCCGCGTCTTCCAAGTGTTTGGGATAGGGAATCGGCACCTCGATGCTACAGACCCTGGCCACCGGGCCGTCCAAATCATAAAACGCGCCTTCCATGATCTGCGCGGATATTTCGGCGGCAAAACTGCCGGTGCGCCATCCTTCGTCGATGATCACGGCGCGATGCGTGTTTCGCACGGAGGCCAGTACGGTTGAGATGTCGAGCGGCCGGAGAACCCGCAGATCGATGACCTCGGCCGAGAGGCCTTCCTGCTCCAACTGGTCGGCCGCTTGGAGCGCTTTCCACAGAGAGCCTCCGAACGTGATCAGCGAGATGTCGCTTCCGGCTCGTCGGACGGCTGCGGCTGTGAGATCGACCCCGTGATTGCCGTCCTCGAGTTCTCCTTCCAGCGGATACAAATAGGCATGTTCGAAAATAAAAACCGGGTCCGGCTCGCGGAGCGCCGTGAGCAACATGCCTCGGGCGTCGGTGACGGTGGCGGGCGCCAGCACGGTGATGCCGGGAATGTGGGCATACCAGCCTTCCAGGCTATGGGAATGTTGAGCGGCCACTTGCCGGCCCGCTCCGGTGGCCATGCGGACGATGAGTGGAATGCTGAACTGGCCGCCGGACATATGGCGGATCGTGGCCGCATTGTTGACGATCTGATCGAGCGCCAGCAAACTGAAGTTGACGGTCATCACTTCCACGATCGGCCGCATGCCGCCGAGCGCGGCTCCAATACCGGCGCCGACAAAGCCGCTTTCAGACAGGGGGGTGTCGCGGATGCGGTCGGGGCCGAACTCCTCGAGGAGCCCCTTGCTGCACGCGTAGGTCCCTCCGTACTTTCCGACGTCCTCACCCATCAGAAAGACCCGCGGATCGCTCTGCAGGGCTTCCCGTAGTCCGGCGCGCACCGCTTCTCTGTATGTCGTCTTAGTCAGGGCCATCACCCGTCAGCTCCGGGCTGATCGCTGAAGATTGATCGCGGAGAGCCGTTCCGCGGCGTATACAGGTCCTTTGTCAGGTCCTCCAGCGGTTCCCACGATCCGCTCTCGGCACAGGCCACGGCGTCGGCCAGTTCGGCGGCGATCGCGGTTTCCAGACCATTGAGATCGGCATCGGTCAAGCGTCGTTCGGCGCGGAGCTGTTGTTCCAAGAGCACGATGGGATCGCGCTCCTTCCATCGGGCCACTTCATCTTTGCTGCGATAGAGTTCCGCGTCGTACATCGAGTGGGCGCGAAAGCGGTAGGTCCGGTATTCAAGGAGGGAGGGCCCGTTCCCCTGCCTGACGAACTCGACGGCTGCGCGGGTCGCCGTCTCCACCGCCCACACGTCCATGCCATCAACCGCCGCGGCCCGGATGCCGTAGGCATCGGCCTTGCGGGCGATGTCGGTCTGTGATTGGTGCCGTGCGAGCGCCGTCCCCATCGCATAGAGATTATTTTCACAGAGGAACAGCACCGGCAGCTTCCAGAGAGCGGCGAGATTGAGCGACTCGTGGAACTCGCCTTCCGCCACAGCTCCGTCCCCGAAGACACAGGCCGTCACGCGCGTGCGTTGTTGCATCTTGTCGGCCAGCGCCAGTCCGACGGCAACCGGTAACCCTCCTCCGACGATCGCCAGACCGCCGTAGAAGCGGCGTGCGGCGTCGAAAAAGTGCATGGAACCCCCGCGCCCCCGCGCACAGCCGTTCGCTTTGCCGTACAGTTCCGCCATCAGCGAGCCCATCGGCGTGCCGCGTATCAGGGCATGGCCATGTTCGCGATAGGTGGCGACGATCGCATCGTCCTGTGTGAAACAGGGCATCGCGCCGGCCGCCACGGCCTCTTCACCGATGTAGAGGTGCAGGAAGCCGCGGATTGTGCCCAGGCTGTACAGCTCCGCACACTTCTCTTCGAACCGGCGAATGCGGAGCATCTGCCGGAGCAGGTCAAGGGCGTGGTGGGGATCTCCAACGGCAGCCATCGCTTTGTCCTCTCATCGAGGGGAGTTATCGGCCCTCAGGGTTCAACTTTGAGCCATCCGCATGCAGCCCCCAAGACAATCCCAGAGGCTGACGGCCGATCGCTCACGCTTCCAAGGTCGACGTATCCCCTTCAGGTAAACCGAGTTCACGAGCTTTGAGTAACCGCCGCATGATTTTTCCGCTCCTCGTCTTGGGCAATGTCGGGAGAAACGTGATTTCCTTGGGCGCCACGGCGGCCCCCAGTCTCGCGCGGGCGAAGCCGAGCAGTTCGCGACGCAGTTCGTCGCTGGGCTGATAGCCATCCTTGAGAGAGACGAACGCCTTGACGACTTCCAGGGCGACCGGATCCGGCTTCCCGATCACCCCCGCTTCCGCGACCGCTTTGTGTTCGATGAGCACACTCTCCACCTCAAACGGGCCGATTAAGTGCCCCGAGGTTTTAATCACATCGTCCGCTCTACCGACAAACCAGAAGTACCCGTCTTCATCCTGTTTGGCCAGGTCGCCGGTCAGGTACCAGCCTCCGAAAAAGCACTTCCGGTACCGCTCGGGTTCGTTCCAATAGCCGCGGAACATCGATGGCCAGCCGGGCCGCAACGCCAGTTCGCCCTGCGCGCCTGGCGGCTGCACGGCTTCAACCGTACCGGCTTCCGTTGTTCGCACGACGGCGGCGTCGATTCCCGGCAGCGGGCGTCCCATGGAACCGGGACGGATATCCATGGCGGCGTAATTGGCGATCATGATCCCGCCGGTTTCCGTCTGCCACCAATTGTCGTGGAACGGCCGGCCGAAGGCCTCCTGTCCCCACACGACGGCTTCCGGGTTCAGGGGTTCGCCCACGCTTGCCAGAAAACGAAGATGGCGGAGATCGTATTGTTTGACGAGGCCGGCGCCGCCTTTCATCATCATGCGGATGGCGGTCGGGGCTGTGTACCACACGGTCACCTGTTCGTCCTGCAGGATGCGGTACCAGCGCTCGGCTTCGAAGTCCGCCTCATCCACAATACTGGTGATGCCGTGAGAAAGGGGGGCGATGATGCCGTACGAGGTGCCGGTCACCCAGCCGGGATCAGCCGTGCACCAGAACACATCATCCTGGTGGAAATCCAACGCGTACTTGCCGGTCATGTGGTGAGCCACGACGGCCTGATGGACGTGCATGGCGCCTTTCGGGGCGCCGGTGGTGCCGCTGGTGAAATGAAGCAGGGCCATGTCTTCGGGATCCGTCGTCTCAATGGTGAAGGATGGACTGGCCTGCTGCATGGCCGTCGTCCAATCCTCGGTGCCATCGATGGCCGTGGGGTGCCGGTCTTCCCCGATGAGCACAATATGTTCAAGGGTCGGAATGGCCCCGCGCACGGCGGCCACTTTCCGTTGGTAGAGGGAGGGGGTGGTGATCAGGACCTTCGCCTGGCCGATATTCAGCCTGGCGCGGATCGGCTCAGGCCCAAACGCGGAAAACAGGGGACAGAAGACGCTGCGGTTCTTGAACGTCCCGAGCGCGGCGATGTAGAGCTCCGGAATGCGTCCAGCCAGGACATAGACCCGGTCGCCTTTGCCGACGCCCAATTGGCGAAGGACGTTGGCAAAGCGATTCGTCAGCTCGTTCAGGCGGCTGTAGGAGTACTCGTCGACGGCGCCGTTCTTCCCCAGCCATTTGATGGCGAGATGGGCGGCGCGCGGTCCCTCGGCATGGCGAACGACGGCTTCATGCGCGATGTTCAAGCCTTGATGGCCAGGCAGCCCATCGAGGTCCTGCCGGGCCTGTTCCCACGTGAAGCGCGCGCGCGTCTTGGGGTAGTCGTCAAGATTCGCACAAGGCTCCCGCTCTCGGCGGGATTTCGTGATGCTGGTCCAAGGCACGAACGAGCCTCCCAAGGCGTCCGACGATCGGCTCTAGCAGCCGCCTGTCTCACGGTTCACGCGATCACTAGCTCATGGTGCCGGAGGGCGCGACGCTGCGAATATACGATAGGACATCCAGCATCTGTTGATCCTTCAGCTTGCCGCGGAAGCTATGCATGGGTGTGAACAGGGCGCCGTTGGCAATCGTCACGAGCAGTTCCCAATCGGTTTTTGCGCGCGACGCCGGTGACAGGAGGTTCGAGGGGCGGACGATCAAATCCCCGCTGTCGGGGCCCTGTCCATCCAGCTTTTCCCCATGGCACCGAACGCAATGTTGCTGATAGATGGCTTGGCCGTCCTTGGGGTTCCCGCCGAGGGCTTGACCCACGGCCCATGAGCTGCCCAGCACGACCCCGCAGAGCGCAACGATGATGGCGAAGGTTTTCATAAAGGCGTAATCCTTTCCTGTCACAGGTGCGTTGCGCGACGTCCCTTACCGGATCACCAGGACGGATGTGTTCGCCCGATGGACGATGCCGTGAGAGATGCTGCCGAGCAGAAACCGGTCGAGTCCTCTTCGGCCATGCGAACCGGTGACGATCAGATCATAGCTGCCGCCCACGTCGCAGACCGTGGTCACCGGGTCACCGACATGCACGTCAAGAGAAGTGGAAAAGGAAGGACCGGCCAACGTGTCAGCGGTGTGTTTTACCAGGGCTTCCGCCCGCCGGACGTTCTCTTCCGTCAAAATTTGGAGTCCTACCACCATGTGAGGCTCCATCATCTGATGGAGCGGCGGAACGACCGCGAGCACCGTCACGGCGACCGGTGTCCGGAAGGGATGAGCGGTCAGCCACCTCACCGTCCGTGCGGCGTCGTCGGGGCCTTCGATCGTCAGGAGTACGCGCGAGACCGGACGGGCCTTCCCTTTCACGACCAGCGTCGAGGTGTCCGCATGGAGGAGCACTTCATGCGAAATGCTGCCGGCGAGCAGCTCGGTCACCCGCGAGCGGTCATGCGTGCCCACGATCACGAGATCGGCCTGAAGCGCTTTGACCTGGTCCAAGATGAAGGACGCCGCATGCTCCACTTCGCAGAGCGTCTTCACCGAGGGCAGGTCGGCAGGCAGCAGGGCACGCGCCCGCTCCACCACGCGCCGGCCGGCATCCATCATGGAACGGCGATAATCGTCATACCCTTGCAGATTGACGGCCTGAGCCACCATGGGCGATTGAAACAGGCCCAGGTCTACCCCGTGCACGATGACCACTTCGTCCGGCCGATAGAGCAAGGCCAGTTGCTCGACCGCCGCAAAGGATGCTTCCGACCAATCGACCCCCGCGACAACCTTCATGTCTGGACCCCTCTGCTCTGCGTCCACGTGACGCGGACAAAGTCTTCATCCTGGTCATAATGCACGGTCAGCTCACCGTGATAGGCATGTTGAAGAGCTTCGCCGATGCGCCGGGGCAAATGGGTATCAGTGGTGGACACCACCACGCCTTCCGGCTGCTGCTCAATGCTCATAATGCGGGACAGGGGATGCTCCTTCGTTTCTTCAGCCTCCGTATTCTTGGCGAGCCCGAGCACCTGTTCATGCTCGTCACGAGCAAACGTGCCTTTTAACGTGAGCAGTCCCTTCGGGTATTTGTCCTGTATTCGAGCGCAGGCGGGACAGAGCGTTTCATGCGCCCCGGACGGCGGGACGGCCCAGCTCCAGCGGCCTTTGTGAAAGACCGCTTTGCACGTGGGACATACGGTCGGCTCTTTCAATTTGCCCGGCAGCTTATAGGTGTCGTGTTGGTATTCCTGGATCATGCGATCGCGGCGACCGCCATGCCCTCCGGTCATATCCGACATAGTCATAATCACCTCTCCGTATGGTGGTGGGGGGCTTGGTCGGGTACAGCGCCGCCTCTCAAGCTGTGCGGCCGTTCCAGATAGGCCTGTTCGGCTTGCTTGAGGCAGTGAACCACTTCCTCGTCTTCGACTTGTTCAAAATCGGCATAGAACTCTCCGACGGCGCCGAAGAGTTCGGGCGTCGCCAGAATGACACAGTGATCAACCAGGGGCCGCACCTTGTCGGCCGTGGGAACCGGCGACACGGGGATGGCGGCGACCAGGCGAGCCGGCGACAGCTTCCTGACCGCTTCAATCGTGGCAAAGAAGGTGGACCCCGTCGCGATGCCGTCGTCGACGACGATGACCGTCTTTCCGCAAAGGGAGGGCAGTGCCCGCCCATGGCGGTAGAGCATCTGACGCCGGGCGATTTCCTGGTGTTGCGCCTGGATCAACCCCTCGACGTCCTCGCGCGACTGGTTCAGGTAGCCGGCGGCCTCCGGATTGAGATAAACCGAGCCGGTTTCGCTGAGAGCCCCGATGGCGTATTCCGGCGATTCCGGGAGTCCGATCTTGCGGGTGATGAACACATCCAGCGGGAGGTGCAGGGCCAGGCTCAGCTCGAGGCCGACCACGACGCCGCCCCGGGGCAAGGCCAATACGAGGGTCTGGGCATGGCCACGGTAGGTGTCCAGTTCCTTGGCCAGCAGGACACCGGCATGGCGACGATCGTTAAACATCATGTCATGTCCTTAGCAGGCTGTTGACAAAGTCCGTCGGCTGCGTTCTCCGTGGACACTGCCGCCTCACCATCTCGCTCGCGCCCGTGCGCAAACGTGACGCTCGTTATTCTTTCGCGTCGCGCACCTTGCTGCGGCCTTGCTGGACGGCCTTTCTGAACAGCCTGCGGACCATTCTGTGGTCGTCTGGAACATTCGATGTCCGTTTTTCACCGCGGTGCCAGTAGTTTGTCACCGTCCCGGATGTTCCAACAAACATGCCTGCGGGTGAATCATGCACCGCTGATCACCCCCACCCCGATTAAGAACAAAGACAGTAACGTGATCCCCGCAATCAGCCACCATAACCGATGCTGATCCGCCTGCGGTTCGGCCTGCCAATGAACCTCCCAGGGAGGCTCCAGATAACGGGGGTGGCGAATCATAGGGCCCTCCTTGAGTTCCGCCTCACGCGACTTTTACTTCGATGGACTTCGGTTTGGCTTTCTCTGATTTGGGCACATGGACCGTCAAGATTCCGTCTTTATATTCGGCAGCCACTCTCGTCCCATCGGCATCCTCGGGCAGTGTAAAGCTCCGCATGAAGCTCCCATATGCGCGCTCGATCCGGTGATATTTTCTGCCCTTTTCTTCCTTTTCAGACTTTCGTTCTCCTGAAATGCAAAGGACATTCTCCTGGACGGTCAGTTTCACGTCCTCTTTCTTTATTTCGGGGAGTTCGGCTTTGACGACGTATTCCTTCTCATCTTCCGAGATGTCGACCAAAGGGGACCATTCGGCGACGGTCATGGCTTCTTTGTCACCGTCGGTTCGTGATGGCTGCCGTAAGAATGTGGAGAGCCGCTTCTCCATATCCTCGATGTCTTTCCACGGATTCCAATGTCCCTTCAAAGGTTCCCACCTGGTCAGTGCGCTCATGATAGGGTCTCCTTCCATTTAAGTAGCTCTCTGCGCCAATTGCCTGAGTCCCCGGCTAAACAGTCACGGTGCATCACTGATGCCAGGATCGGGAAACGGGTCAACGGTCGATCTCCTTTGCAACTACCTAGATACGTGGGAAATCTGCCTGCATGGGAGGCAAGCGGACCTAGGAGCTGTTGCATAACAGGACAGAGCCCGGGAGACACTGTAGAGAGTTTCGCCATTGGGCTCCTCCTGTGCCGCAAGCAGGATCCGTTTTAAGGATCAATGATCCAACGAGAGCAGGGGGAGGAGACTCGGTGATGAAGGGCGCCGCAGTTCGACTCGCCGACGCACCTCAGGATTCCGGTTCATCATCGTGCGGGCGCCTGCGCCTGGTCGGTGGACGCTTTACGGTGGAGAGCGATCCGGGAGGTGGCCACCCGTCAAGGCCTCAGTGCCCTGACCAGGGGCCCTGGGGTTTTCTCACCTGATGGTCGTGCTTCCTGTGGGAACTCCGCCGCGTCTCCCCCCGGAGGGGCTGCAACGTTCCGCATACGGTATCTGCGGTTCTCTCGGTCATTCAGACTAAAACAAAGGATGCGGTGCAATGCCGAATTGGAGCACCGGCTGGGAGGCGCCGCCGGCATGGCCGACGATCTTCCACCGTCCATTCTCTTTTCGAAGATGATGAATCTCTTCAAACCAGCTATCGATCGGAGTGCGTAGCGACGTCTGCTTCGAGGTCCCCCAGATTACTCCCGTGCAGGTCATCTCGGCCGTCAGCTTGCCGACAGGACCCACCCGTCGAATCATTGAAAATGTGTGAACACTCTCTAGCTCGGTGTAATGGTCGAAGAGCTGGCGCCAGACGTTTTTGATATCCGCTTTCTTGAGCCCATGGTACGCGTATTCATCAGAATAGAGCGCCATGATGCCATCCAGATCCTGGGCCTGTATGGACTGTTCTGCCTGCTCGAACGTCGCCAACAATTCGTCGACTGTCTGCTGTTCCACCTCCTGAATGGTGGACGGCGTGAGCTGTGTCTTGGCGTCGACAGGGGTGGGCGGGAACAGGGCGAGGCTCAGGGCCAGGCCCAGGCTGTACAGGACAAACATCGATTGAGTCGTCATGTGAAAGATTCCTCCTGTGGACTGGCTTGCATCGTCGGGTGATGCAGTCCCTGCCAGGCTTTCGCTTCGTTGATCTTGTTCTCCTTGGATCAATGTGTGGCGTTCATTCATCGGACATTCTCTTCGCCGGAGATCGAAGTCGTGCGGTGCCGAGGTAGCAGCAAGGAGAGTGCCGAACCGGCGAAGCATGAAGAATCCCACTATGAACCACTATGATGCTGGTCTCTTGGGGCTGAGCGGGATCGAGCGGGAAGGGGCACCAGTCCCCAGGAGCATTCCCCCTCAACGTAGCAAATAGCACCAAGACCGGCTGGGGCGGTTCTTAGAGGGAACGGATCGGAGACATTGAGAGCATAGGGAAAGCGCCTGATGGGTATTATAGTTGCTCCTGCACCATCTGCCCTGTTCGGCTGGGTTCGGGAAGAACGGTGCGGACTGATGGATGTGACGATTAGGCCATGAACCGCATCGCGGATGTGACCAGAGTGCTGATCATGGGCGAGGCCGGTCGGGACTTCCATAATTTCAACGTGGCGTTCCGCGACGATCCGCAATACCGAGTCATGGCCTTTACCGCCGCTCAAGTTCCGAACATTGCAGGACGAAGGTACCCGCCGGAGTTGGCAGGGACACTCGTCGTTGAGAGGGGGCTTCCGAAGGGCCTGAAGAAGGCAAGCATGAAACAAGGCTAACGGTTGAGCCGGGAGAAGGAGCCGGTGAGACCGAGGAGAACGAAGATCAGGCCGGCGGACAAAAGGGCGGGCTTAAAACGGGGACATTGCATGCCAGTGCACAACGCTGATATCGCAGCCTGCTTCGAGGAGATGGCAGATCTCCTCGACATCGAAGGGGCGAACCCGTTTCGCATCCGGGCGTATCGCAATGCGGCCCACACCCTTCTCGATCTTTCTCAGGATGTGGCCGTGATGATCGAAAAGGGAGAAGATCTCACGGCATTGCCGGGCATCGGAGCGGACTTGGCGGAGAAGATCAAGGAGTTCGTGTCGACGGGTACGGCGGCGGTGCTGGAAGAACATCGAAGGACGGTGCCTCCGACCTTGCGTGAATTGCTCAGAATCCCGGGTCTCGGACCGAAACGAGTCCATACGCTGTATCACCGGCTCGGAATCCGCACACGCGACGAATTACGCCGGGCAGCGGAGGACGGGCGCGTGAGGTCGCTTCATGGATTTGGAGAAACCACCGAGCGGCACCTTCTCGATCACCTCCGAGTCAGGCAAAAAGAAACCAGGTTCAAGCTCGCGGTCGCCGCTTCCTATGCCGAATCGATCCTGGCCTATTTGAAGCAAGTTCCCGGGGTGAAACGGGTCGTCGGGGCGGGTAGCTACCGGCGATCCAAGGATACGATCGGGGACCTCGACATTCTGGTCACCGCCTCTCCCGGCAGTCCTGTGATGGAGCGCACCGTGGTCTACCCCGAGGTGAGGGAGATCCTGGCGCAGGGGCCGACCAAGACCAGCCTGCGCCTGGCCAGCGGATTGCAGGTCGATGTGCGGGTCGTGCCCGAAGACAGCTATGGAGCGGCGCTTCAGTATTTCACCGGCAGCAAGGCGCACAGTGTGGCGCTCCGCCAATTGGCGCAACAATTGGGACTCAAGATGAACGAGTATGGCGTCTTCAGGGGCGATCAATCCGTAGCAGGAGCCACTGAAAAATCGGTTTACGCCGCAGTGGGGTTGCCTTGGATCCCGCCGGAGCTGAGGGAAAATCGCGGCGAGATTGCTGCGGCGAGGAACGGACGGTTGCCGACGCTCGTGGAGCGAGCCGATCTGAAAGGCGATTTGCATGTCCATACCCATGCGACCGATGGCCGGAACAGTCTCAAAGAGATGGCGGCGGCCGCGCAGGCGCAGGGGCTTGAATATCTGGCGATCACCGACCATTCCAGCCGCCTCGCCATGGCGAAAGGCCTCGGCCTCAAGCGGCTGCTGGAACAGCACGACGACATAGATCGGTTGAACGCGACGTCCATCGGCGTGACCCTGTTAAAAGGACTCGAAGTCGATATTCTGGAAGACGGGAGTCTGGATCTGCCCGACGGGGACCTGAGCCGGCTGGATCTGGTCGTAGGCGCCGTTCACAGTCACTTCGGACTCTCCCGCCAGAAGCAGACCGAACGGATTCTGCGCGCCATGGATCATCCCTCCTTCACCATCCTGGCTCATCCCACCGGCCGGCTCATCGACGAACGGGCGCCGTACGATGTGGACCTGCTGCGTGTGATCCGCCATGCGCGCCAGCGCGGATGTGTTTTGGAGGTCAATGCCGATCCGGCCCGGCTGGACCTGGTCGATACGGATTGCCGGCAGGCGAAAGAGGAGGGCGTCATGGTGAGCATCAATTCCGATGCACACACGGTGCTCGACTTCGGGAATCTTCGCTATGGGGTGGGGCAGGCGCGCCGGGGATGGCTGGAGAAGCATGACGTGTTGAACACGAGGTCTTTGCACGAGCTTCGTCGGTTGCTCAAGCGGACGATGGCGCAATGACTGGGGGCGGTTTCATCATGAGACAAGAGGAAGCATTGATGAATCCTTTTTCGAAAGGATGGCTCATATGCGCCGGTAGGAAAAAGGAGGTGTGCGCGTATGATCAAGACTTCAAGAGAAGGCATCGGCAAATCGTTGGCGAGCGAGTGTTGCCATCGATGCGGTGGACTCATGGTGTCGGAGAAAGTGTTCGAGCTTGGCGCCTTCAATTGGCGTTGTGTCAGCTGCGGAGATCGGATCGATCCGATCATCCTCCAGCATCGTCGCGAGGAACGTGAAAGGGCAGCGGCGGCGAAGCTCTTTGCCGGTCAAGGAAAGTCCTCTCTGAATTAACTCCCCTGTATGCCGAGGTCGCCGTTATTCCGGCGACCTCTCCTCGTTCACCGCACAGACCGCGATTTGAACAGTCTGTGACATGCGGATGATTGCGATCATGCGGCAGCCATCCTTTGCGCCGCACGAACACTAAGCACGAGGTCCACGATGCCGACACCGGAAGAATTACTCGCCAAAGCCCAGAAGCCCGCGGAAGAGGCGCTGCGGCTCCACGCCTACGAAAGGCAAGATTCAGACAGCGCTCAAGTGCCCAGTTCGGTCTGGTACGCCGCCGGCGTGGCCGCGCCTTGCCGTGCGATCCAACCACAACCCGACCTGGTCTATCAGTAGACCAATAAGGCGAATGCCATTGCAGTCGTCTCGGACGGAACCAGAGTCCTCGGCTTGGGAGACATCAGGCCGGAAGCCGGTTTGCATACTGCAATGAATCAGTCACGAGAAACTGCATGCGTTGGCCGGCCGCATCGGGTTGCGGAAGTTTCCTGCGGATGACTGAACCGGCGCATGCAACTCAGGTCGAGGCTATCCCTTTCGCTTGCTGTCGTCGGCGATCGCCCGGTTCCGCAAGCGGGTCACCAGTTCGTCGTAGGAATCGGAGCGAATGATCTTGTCGAACTGGCTGCGGTAGTTTTTGACCAGGCTGACGCCGTCGGCAATGATGTCATAGGCGTACCACCGGCCGTCCTTCTTGATGAGGCGGTAATCCATCGGGATTTCGACTTTGTCCGATGCGAGTTTCGTCCGGACCTCGGCGTACTGGCCTTCGAGCCGTTCGTTGAGATACTGGACCTGCTCTCCCGAATAGTCGTCGATCCTTCCCGCGTACCGATCGGACAGAAAGGCTTTGAAGAGGTCTACAAATTCCTTGCGTTGCTCGGGCGTGAGCCGGTTCCACTGAGCGCCCAAGGTCCGCTTAGACATTTCCGCGTAATCGAACCGGCTGGCAATGACCTCCTCCAGTTGGCGGCGCCGCGGCTTGGCTTGTGCCGGACCTTTCAATGCGGGGTCTTCGATGATGCGAAAGACTTCCGTCAGCGTCGCACGGACCACTTCGGTAGGCGTCTCTGAGGCCGGCTGGACCGCGGCCGACGCGCAGGGCAGCCACAGGTCGCCGATCAGCATGAGCAGGACCAGGATGCGGGCTGTTCTCAAATACGAGTGGAGCACTGCGGCGCCTCACGAGTGCATCGTAGCCGGGAGTAGGTCATGTGATCGAGTCAATCCAGGACGAAGGTCACTTTCAGGTCCACGCGATACATACTCACCTTGTCGCTCTCGATGACGACTTGTTGTTCCTTGACCCACGCGCTTTTGATGTTGTGAATGGTTTTGGATGCCCTGGTAATGCCGTTCTGAACAGCGTCCTCAAAGCTTTTTGGCGATTCGCAGCTGATTTCGATGATCTTGGCGACAGACATGATCCGTACTCCTTTCGTGCTGTTGGCCATTGGATGGGGCGCGGTCACATCGGGACCGTTGTCCGCCGGCCGCCCCTTTTATGTGAAACTTTGCATCCAGTGAAGTCCACAAGGAGAACCCCCAGCGTCGTCCGGTAGGATCGCTGTAGTGGGCTGAGCTTAGAGGGTTCCTAAAGTTCCCATGATAATCAGGGAGTGGCTGAACCACTTCGGTGACGCGCCGATCCGGACTATCCCTCAACGTTGTGCACGATAGAACGTTATGTATGGTTGTCCTCTTCATTCGCAGGGGGCATCTCCGGCGATTCCGAGATGATCAAAATCGTCAAGAAGTTTTCACCGTACCGGTCCGGAAGTCCGAGACCACGGACGAAGAGTTGTCCTTTGGAGAATGCCAGCACCCCGGTCACATGGGAGGTGAGTCCCCTGCCTTCTTTGAACGAGTCCAGCAACTCCCTGCGGATCTCTTGCCCCACGTCAAGCAGCGCAGGCGGAACGATATGCCGTGACCCGTTCTGCGAGGGATTGCTGTAGAGCGGTTTAAGGAGAAGAGCGGCCTGCGGGCTCATGTACAACAGATGGCATGCCGGTGAAAGAATAATCACTCCGTCAACGGAGGAGGCATGATCAGATCCCCCGATGTCCATCTTGGATGACGGATCTCTGTCAGGCTCGCGCGGCATGGTGTCCGGCTGCATATTCAGAGGACCTGCCTGAGCACTGAGGGCGAGACGGCGTCACCATCGCGCTTGCAGGTGAGGATCGGCATGCCATGCTTGATACTCAGCGGCTTGCGGGCCGCCACCTTCATCGTGAGGGCACCGATGTGTATGCCCTCGTGTGACATCAGCGGACTTCTTAAACCGGCGGGATCTGACTGAGAATTTCTCGCTCTGCCTCGAGCCAATCGTCGATGGCACAGCCATGACGATAGCCACGCTCGCTGAAGAGTTCATAAGCCCGTTTCGCGATCAACATCTGCAGGTCATCGCAAGGCGAGACAGGCCGGCCTGCCCGGGTGGCCGGGATAGCCGGGGCGGGAGAACCCTTCACTCTTGGGCTGGCGGAGCCTCGTGTCGTTTTGTGTTTTGTGGGACGGGTCGGTTCGATATTCATGGGGGCGTTCTCCTTTGTGTGTATTCACCTCCGGCTCATCACCGGAGGGCGACGGTCAGGCGCGCTGGGGAATTGATCTGTGCTGAACTTCCCGGGGCGCCGCGTGAGCGGTCATATTGCCCCTTGCGGATCGGTTCACGAGCACTTGTCGGTCCACATAATCTCCACGGTTCACGCATCGCCAGCCGATGGCGGCTTCTCCCTTCTGATTAGGGCTGAGTAGATCCGCATACGTGGCGATGACCATCCCGCCGCATCGGCCGCACGGACATGTGGCCCTGTGCCGTTTCCCGACTCTTTCCTTCGAGAGGCCCGGTTGGTGTACGGGCGTCTGCCTCAACATCGGAACCTCATTCGTGATGATCATTAGTAATTTGAGCAACTCTCGTGCCGCGCTCGATGTCTGTCAGATGAGTCTGGAAAAGTGAAGCAGGACGGCGCGCTTAGCAAGAACGAACAACCTGAGGAGCACCCAACAGGTGATGATATTGTCGTCATTCTCTTATCCAACCTGTTGCAAAGGGCGGCAGCATGGATACCGGAGATATGTCGCCTGTCTTGTTACACCGTCCGAAAACCTCCATCGTGATCGGCTTCCATGTGACCCGGCTCAACTGCCTGGTCTCGGTGCCAAAGGCGATAACGGAACTACGCCGCGTTATCGGAGTTGGCGGATCTCGTCGTAATGAGTGGATACGACCTGGTAAAGGGCCTGCCGGAGCTCTTCTCCTTCATAGTGGCGGTTCGCCAATTTGTGCAGGCGTGAGGCGAGACCCCGGTCGCCGAGCGTGCCCTCCGCCCATTTCGCAAAATCCTCCCGCCGGTCATGATACGCCAACGCCTCCAGGGGCAATGTCGGAATGAGATGGCAGAGTTCGTACAAGCTGGCGGCCTCCAGGCCGAGAAAACCGTTCTCCGTTCGGAAGGCAAACCGTTTTCCCGGCGGCAGCGGCACATCCAGATATTTGTACAGGTGACGGATGTGGGGCACGCGCCTGATAGCGGGGCGCATGCGAACGGTCTCCCCGCCGCATAGCAGGGCGCTGCCCATCGGAATTTGGTCGAAGCGCGCATTCTTCAGCCCGGAGATGGCACAGTGAGTCCTCAACTCGTCTCCGATGCGGGGGTCGCTGAGTCGGGTGAGAAGACAGTGGTGGAGTAAAACCAGCACCGGCTTACCGAGACGATCAGGCCGGTAGGACACGAAGGCCCATCCGCCGGCGTCGAGCATCGGACGAAGGAGCGATGTGATCTCGCTCCCTTCAAATGAGAATCCCTGGGCCTCGTCCAATACGATCCAATGCGGACGAAATTTGGATTCGCGCATCGGGCGCAAGGCGCGAATCAAGTCCGCAACATACTGGTTGCGCAACGTCGCGGGATATTGACTCAAATCCAGCACCATGGATACGCCTCCCGCTTCCAGAAGCGACACCACGGCGGTGGCGGGCGGGAGCGTCGCTCGGTCTCCGCTGACCGACACGAACCGGGGCAAGACGCGCAGCCCGCGAAAGTCTCCTTCAGGATCGATCAGGAGGACCTGGTACTCCTCATGATGGAGTCCTTCTGCAATAAGGCCGACCATCCATGACTTGCCGGTCGCCGAGTTGCCAAACACACCGAGATTCCGCCCCGCCAGGTGTGCGGCCGGGATGCTGACCGCCGTGCCGGAGTCCGTCTGTCCCAGTAAGATCGGCCGGTTACGTTTGAGAGGAATATCCAGGAAGTGCCCGCCCAGTGGATATTGTTTGAGAATTTCGAGCACGCCTTGGGGCCCCGGAGCGGTGGCCAGCACATCACACAACTGGATGACGGCGGGCACGGCGTCTGCGACGGCCACTGAGACTTCCGCCAACGTCAACATCGACAGGTCATTTTCGCCGTCGCCGAAGGCGGCAAGGTTTCTGGGAGAAAGGCCGCACAGGGTGAGCAAGTGTTCCAGCCCGGCTCCTTTGGTCGCCCCGGGTGGCAACACCATGACAGCGCTCTTGTTGTATTCGATCGAGGTGCTGCCGCCATGAGCGCTGAGGATTCGCCAGAGCGCCTGGTCATGTGGCGTCCAGGTGGCCGCGATGGCGAGGCCCCGTTCGAACGGAATGCCGGCCTCTTCGATGGCTTTGAGCAAGCGTGCATCCAGCTGGCCGAATGGCAGATACGTTTCCCCGCTGGCCGTGTGCGTGAGGACGGCGCCGTTTTCCCACACGATGCCCGCAAGGAGACCACCCAGGCCGCCAAGCGCGACGGTCTCAAAGCGCCGACCCGTAACCAAAAACAGCACGTGGCCGCTGGCACGACATTGCTCAAGCGCGGCTTCCACTGCAGGCGGCACACGGCCATCGACAGCGAGGGTGCCGTCGTAGTCAAACGCCATGACTCGGCGATACATAATCAGTGCTCAAGGACCTGTTCACGGTTGGATATGTCTCTTTCCCTTGGCAAGAAGGGGGCCGCGCGATGCCGCGACCAAGGGAAACGCAAGTCGTTGAAAACGTCCCCTTGAACAGAATTAATGATGTTGAGAACAAGTGGCGGTGAGGAAATCCGCGACAGAGGTCGTCTTTCTGCTGTGGCGAAAGTCGCTCGAAGGTTCAGGATACGAGGCCCTTAGGCTCCTTCGTCTAACTGGGGCATCAACTCCGGATCCCTTCTTGTGGCGACTATTCAGGAAAGAAAGCGGAGATTGTGAGTAACATGACCACCACTGCCTTCAGCGGCATTCCGATTGCTCATGTTCGCTGGGAAGAGAATGTCCGGCCAACGACCGTCATTCCTATGGCACAGGGCAGGGAGAGAAACTCCTGAGCCTCCGAGAAGGAACTTTGCGAGAGGGCTCAGGCATGACGCTTGTGTATTGTCATGTGATTTCCGTCCTGGTCTTCGATGACGGCCATCCGGCAGACAGGGGTGTCGAATGCTTCCGTTACGAATGATACAGCCCGCTCCTTCATCTTCAGGACGAAGGCATCGAGGTCCGACACCTCAAACGCCACCACGGCTCCTTTCGCCCCAGGAGCGTGGCCCATCTCTGTGGTCGTGATCGCGAATGTGGTGCCGGCGATATCGTATTCCACCCAGACGTCTTTGTAATTATGGCTCACATGCAGGCCGAGCACGTGCTCGTAGAAGGCTCGAGCCCGTTCCATGTTCGAGACCGGGTAGGCGGTGAAGGCGATGGAGGTGATCATCGGAGCAGTCCCTTCTTTTGAGTGAGAGAACGGCGCCATCGAGCTGCGAGCGGGGCCTTGAGCAAAAAAGACCGGATACAAGGTGTTGCCCTTGGCTCCTCAGTGAGTTCAGCGGCGTCCGAGAACGTGGCGCGTCCCTCGTTCAACCTTCCTGCGCCGATCAGTCTAGGAGGGCTGTTTGTCGGCCTGCGTGGGCGGGCTGGTCACATTTGTGGAAGGAGGCGACCATTTGAAGGCTGCGGCGGCATGCGGAACATAGAATGATTGGAGAAGCGTTTGTCCTCCTGCCGAAGTCGCAAACCCGATAAAGGCCTCCGTCAAGGGATCCGGCTGCGGCGCGCTAAGCATCAGAACCGGGCGACGCAGCTTGTACGCTCCGCTTTTGACGGTCGGTGATCCCGGTTCGACCCTGTCCACGGTGAGGATGCGGATCGGAATGCCATCCTCCTGAGCTTTGAGCGCTGCAGCCAGCGAGAGATAACTGATGGCACGGTCTCGCCCGGACACCGCCCGCAGGGTGCTTTCATCGGTGGGGACCGCTTTCGCAGAAGATTGGAACCGCCCGGCAATGCCCAGCGATGTCTCCAGTCCTGACTGGATATTATCAGTGGGCGCGCGGGGCAGGACTTCCACCATTTGATTGCCACCGTCCAGGTCAGACCAGCGGGTGATTTTCCCCGTGAACAGATCCTTCACTTGATCGGTGGTGGCTTCGGTCACCCGATTGGAAAAATTGACGATGACCGCAATGCCGTCCCAAGCAATCGGCACCGCCTTCAGCTCGGCGTGAGCCTGGTCGGTCACGGCCACCTGCGCCTTGCCGGCCTTGACCCACTCCACGGCATTCACCCTGCGATCCCATTGAAAATCAATGGCAGTGCCAGGGTGGGCCTTTTCAAAGGCTCGCCCCAGTTCCTGCATGGCGGGCAGCTCCGGCCCATGGCCGGCGACGACAATCCGCCCTCTCAGCTCTGCCGGAGCCGGGGATGGCGCGGCCATCCACGCAGTGATCAACAGCCCGACAATCGATAGTGCCTTCACAACCATGGTCAAGGGTTCTCTCTCAGGTTACAGACTATCAGAAAACGGGGCTCATGATGTAGAGGCGTCACGGGGGGAAACGATTCACGAGTTGCGGCGCGCGTCTTCCTCTTGTGCGGGAACGCATCGGAGTCTGCCGCGTCGAACGCCGCTACGGCGCCTTTGTTGCGGTAGCGTGGTCCATTTCTGTGGTCGGGATCGCGAACGTCGAGCCAGCGATATCGTCTTCCACTCAGACGTCTTTCTCCTGATGGCTCACAGGCAAGCCGGGCATAGGGTCATAGAAGGCTCGATCCCGTTCCAGGTCGAGACCGGGTAGACGGTGAAGGCGATACACGTGATCATGGAAGCAGTCCCCTTTCTCGTGTGATTCCAGGAAGAAGCGGATCTATATATCCTCATCCAGGGTGGCGAGTCTCTTTAACATATTCGTCCAGTGAGTGCCTGGCCAAAAGGCGCGGCGGCAACGGGGGCATTGAAGGAAATCTCGATAGGTCTCCGCAACGAATGGCGGGACCAGGGGACGGGCCTCATGGCACGAGATGGGGGTCAGCGCGACGTTGCAGTCCGCGCAGCGATAGCCCCGGTGATGCGGCACATCGAGATCCATCTGCAGGTCGCGGTGAAGTTGCTCCAGCTGCCCATCGACATCATCACTGGCGATCAAGGTATGCCGCTCACGGAGTATCTTGCGCTCTGCGAGCTTTCGGTCTCGGGTGAGGACCCACCGGTCCTCCCGGATCGCGCGCTCGATCAATGCTTCGTCCGTGACGACCTTTTCGTACGCTGTGTCGTAGCCGAGGATCCGAAGCCACCGCGCGAGGCGGCCGAGCATGGCGTCGGCCATGAATCGAGGCAGAGCGGCTTGTTGAAGTATTGCCATAAGAGCACCGGCTAGTCCCTCGTCCGATCACCATGCGGCTGGAAGCCGACTCCCGTGATCGCCACTCGCTGGCCCTGAATGATAAAGCGGGCGCCCAAAAACAGGTCGGCAAGCCAGACGCTCGTCTCCACGTGATCGGTGACGGCGGGGATGATGAACCGGCTTTCTCCTTCGGCCAGCGCGGCGAAAGGGATGATCTGGTCTGCGGCGAACCGGTCCACCGTAGCGCCCGAGTGCACATCCGCAAGCAATTGGCCGGCGACATAGGTGCCAATCGATTCGGCGCGTCGTCTCAAGGCGCCCGCTTGATCGGCCCCCAATCGAATGGCGCGAGCGCCGCGCCGCGCTGAAGTGCCTCCGTATCGTGACGCACTTCGATCTCCGCCTGATAGCCCACCGCCGCGAGCGCGTCTCGCGCCGTATCGGCCATGCGCCGGCTCACGTGCCGTTCTTCCAGATGCGAGGATAGCGCGATTCCCCACATCCTGGTGACTGACCCCGGTTCCTTGCGGGCGAGAGCACGGAGGGGCGCACTGGGGGGGGTGACGGACAACTCGAGGATGCCGTCGCCGCGCGGCACATAGCCTGCTCGTTCAATCCTGGCGTCCGCATGAAGTCCCATGTGCTGGAGCATGGGAAGCAGCACATGTTGAAGATGAAAGACAGAGGGGGCGAAATCCTGGAAGAGGCCCCCTCGCAACTCGACGGTGATTCGCGATCCCGCGAAGGCGAGGACCGGCAGGAGGCCCAGCGCCAGCATGGTGGTCGAGCCGGCGGAGCCGATGTCCCACCGATAGTGGCGCCCTGTCTTGAGCGGCCCGGGCCGGAATGTAAAATCTTGTGAGCCGGGTGCCAGGCCCTCTGCGCGCCCATTGACGAGTTCGGCGATGGCCTCGACGACGCGGATATGCTGTGGCCGCAAGCCCGGCGTCTCTCGCTTGGCTCGAGCGTTGACCACATGGATGGATCGGCCGGTCAGGGCGGAGAAGGCGACCGCCTGTCTCACAATGGTACCGCTTCCTGAATAGCGAGCGCCGTCGATCGTGAGCATGGATGGGCTCGTCCGTAAGAGCCGGCTCAGCCATGAAAGGACTGGACTGGTATAATGCGCGCACTCAGGTGCGATCTCAAGGGAAGGGGATCATGGCGCCCGCACGATCGACAATCCATGTGCCGACGCACCATTGGCATCGACTCGACGATGGACGGATCCAGTGCGATCTCTGCCCTCGGTATGGCAAGTGCATGAGGGGCAGCAAGAACTGTGTCTTGTCCGCGCGAGGCAGCAGGATCAAATCGTGCTGACGACGTATGGACGATCGGGCGGGTTCTGCGTCGATCCGATCGAAAAGAAGCCACTGCACCATTTTCTGCCCGGCACCCCGGTCCTGTCATTGGGAACCGCCGGGTGCAATCTCTCCTGTAAGTTCTGCCAGAACTGGGACGTGAGCAAATCGCGAGATGGAAACCCTGGCCGATGGATTTACCGAGCGTATCTACAAGCAGATCTGCGGCGGAAGCCTGCAGCCGGTCCTGGATACGTTGATCTACATTAGGCATCACCCGAATGTCTGGCTGGAGATCACAACGCTCCTCATCCCGGGAGAGAACGACTCGGAAGGTGAACTAGAGCGGCTGACCCGGTGGGTGGTGGAGCATCTCGGACCTGATGTCCCGATCCATTTCAGCGGCTTCCATCCCGACTATCGGATGCTCGGCAGGCCCGCGACGCCGACGGCCACGTTGGCCACGGCACGGACGATCGCCATGAGGAACGGCCTTCGGTACGCCGATACCGGCAACGTGCATGACGCAGAAGGCGGAAGCACGGATGGCCTGAGTGTCACGAACAACTGATCGTTAGGGACTGGTATCGACTAAGGCGACTGGAATATCACAGCCGACGGCCGCTGCCGATTTTGCGCGACGGCTTGTGCCGGCATGTTTGAATCCCAGCCGGGCCACTGGGGGCCAGACGGCTTTTGCCCGGGAGCGATTCAGGAGGGCCTATGACACGACAACGACGTACGACCATCCTCTGTCTCTTCGGAGCGGCGCTGGCCCTGGCTCATTGCCATCCCCCGATTCCGACCCCTGTCCAGCCGGCCATCGGGGGCGATGAAGAGCGGCCCGCGGCGGGTACCGATCCGAGGCCTGAGCGTTTTAGTGACCGCTGAGAGGGATAAACGAGACGGCGATGGACACCGCAATCAGCACGATGATGATCCACTCTAAGACCTCCATGCGGCGTGTGGAGGCGCGATTGGACATCTTGCCGTAAATGCTCTCCAGCGTCTGCAGCTTGCGCAGAATGCTCGCGTCCCAGGCTTCCAGATGGAAGCGTTGCGAGGCCAGGCGATAGACGCGCGCGAGGTACTGATCGCCCAACAGCTTCAAGGTGTTCGTGACGTGCTCAAACAGCAGCGCGGCATCGACCTGCAATTGGGCGATATGGGTGGTGTCCTGCTCGAAGGATCCGGGAAGAGCCAGCGTCCGCCCTGATTTCCTGGTCAGCGCCTCGTACCCCTCGTCGAGCGCTCTGTCGAGTTGCTCATCCAGCATGCGCATTTCCAGCAACTCCACATTGGCGAACTCCAACACGGCCCGCACGTCGTCCATCTCTTTGCCGAACAGCACGGCCGCATGCCAATCGATGAGGGCGGCATCCTCCCGGCCGAATGAAATCCGGCAGGACATGGCATCCGCGATTTCCTGATCGGAGAGCGGAGTCCGTTCTCCGCGCAGGATCCGGGCCAGCTCGGCCTCGCCGTTGGTCCATGGTGCGGGGCCGAAGGCGGAGGTGTAGGTGTAGGAATCAATCGAGAAGATGACATAGTCTTCCACTTCAGCGGCGATCTTGGGCCGCTCGATGGCCGGCAGCAGCGCTTGTACCAGGTGCTCGACCCGGGTCCGGGATTTCTCCAGCAACGACGCATTCTCATACAGCGATTCGCTGAGCTCCAGTAACGCCTCGGCCGGCCCCTCCAACGGAAACCGGTACGTGATCGTCACGGCCCCGAAGTCGTACACCATCAGCTCGACGGTCGCGCTGGATTGATGGGCTCCGACGGAGAACGCGCCGCCTTCCTGCATGAGGCGGAGGGGCGCCGGCCGGTATTCAAAATGCTGCGGCGCTCTGCTTTTGTGCCGAAGGCGGCCCCGCTCCGTCCCGGCGGTAATCCGCCGCTCCGCCTCCACCAGGTCGATGGCCCATCCGACGTCGTACGCAAAGAGTGCATGGCAGGTTCCCTGATGGATGAGGAGCGAAGATGAGGACGATAACATGAACAACCTTCTCCGGCGACAAGTGTCATTATCATCTTAACACTGTGAGAGGGACGGTCGTTGGGGAGAAAGTGAGCAACGGGCGTGCCATGAACTGTGGTGCAGCGGCGGCAATAAAGGCCTCTCGAAATGCATCGGCTGGCCAGATTCGATGCGCTGGCAGCGACCGTAGCGTTTTGCAGCAAGGGGTGGTCTCGCCTGTGGAGTTGATCCACAGCCGCCTGGGCGTACAGCCGACGACGACCGTGAATCTTCAAGCACTTGATCGCGTAAATGGGCATGGCATCACCATTGCTGAAAGCAGGGATGGGAGATGCAGCGGTGAAGACTGATGGTGAACGCGGCAGAGTGTTGAAAGAGGTGCGTGCGGCTTTGGAGCGCGAACCTCGTATCAACTTGCACCGATATCCCGTCCAAATGCAGTTCGGCGACGGCGTCCTGACGTTGGAAGGCGAGGTGGAGGATATTGCTGCGAAGAAGCTCGGTTTGGAGCTTGCGGCCAAGGTGCGGGGAGTGTCGGGCATCGTCGATCGGCTGCATGTGGCCCCCTCGACCCACATGGGAGACGGGGCCATCTTGGATGCGGTCCGCGATGCGCTGCTTCAAGAATCAACGCTGAGGAATTGCTCGATCCATCTGATGCGCAAGGGACAATTGGAAACCGCCCGGGACGTGGCCGTCCAGCCGCATGGGGACATACGCGTGTCGGTGAACGAGGGCGTCGTCTTGCTCGACGACCATGTCACCTCGCTTGCGCAGAAGCGCTTGGCTGGTGTGCTGGCCTGGTGGGTGCCGGGTAGTCGAGATGTCGTGAACGGGATGGAAGCCGTGCCCGATCAGCCGGATTCTGATGAGGAACTGGCCAAAACCGTGCGGATCGTCTTGAACAAGGATCCCTTCGTGAACGGGGACCGCATTCTTGTCACTGCCGATCATGCCGTGGTGATGTTTGATGGCGAGGTGCCGTCGGAGCCACAGAAGGAGATGGCCGAGTTCGATGCCTGGTATGTGATCGGTGTGGACAACGTCGTAAATCGCCTCGAGGTCAGACCCTGAAGACGCTGGACGAGCGGAACTGTGAGTGGTAACTGAACAACCGCAAGAAGGAGGATGGTCATGACCAAAGCAGCAACTGAAGACAAAGCCGTGGCGACCAAGAAGCCGGCTGAGGTGGTCTCGCGTGGCGAGGAATTCGAGCACTGGTTGGACCGCTTCATGGATGAGATGTGGCGGCGTCCGTTTCCGAGTCTCTTCGGGCGTGATCGGTGGTTGCCCCTCCGTCCCCTCTCGATGCGGATGCCTTCGGTGGATGTGTATGAAGAGAAGGATGCGGTGGTCGCCAAGGCTGAGCTTCCCGGCATGAAGAAGGAGGAAATCGAGGTCAGTCTGGTCGGTGAGAATCTGACCATCAAGGGGGAAAAGAAAGAGGACAAAGAAGTCAAAGGCGATGATTATTATCGGCGCGAGCGATCCTACGGGTCATTCTTGCGGAGCGTGGGTCTGCCCTGTGAAGTGAAGAGCGAAGACATCAAAGCCTCAATTAAGGACGGTGTCTTGGAAATCCGGATGCCCAAAACGGAAGAAGCCAAGAAGAAAACAGTGGCTGTGAAAATTGACTAGCGTCCATGTTGCGACGAGCAGGCCATTCAGGTCTGAGCCTGGGTGGCCTGAGGGTTTGTAGCGAACGTCGGACGGAAGGGGCATGAAAGTCTCGCGATAACCCCCAGCACCTCGTCAACCAGACTCATTCGACAATTCGTGAACGACCCCTTGTAGACCCGAGACCACCCGTGCCATCCGCGAAAAATCCACATGGTCCGGCGTGTCGCCGGCGCTGTGATACTGCGGATAGCGATTGGGCGCCGTATCGGTGATCATCACCGCCGCGTAACCTTCCTGCCAGAACGACCAGTGATCCGACCAGGCGACGCCCGGAATGGACTCCCACAGGGCGCCTCCTTCCGAGGGAAACTGCGCATGGCGGCGGAACGACGTGAGCAGACGTTTGACCGAAGACGCGTGTGCCATGTTGCTGACGAAAGCGATGAAGTTCCCCGTGGAGGGATAAACAAAGCCGAGCGGGAACGGATAGCGCTGGCTGTTCGGTGCATCCGTATAGTAGCCGATGGTTTCGAGGCTGAGCATGAGCCGGATCTTCTCGCTGCGCTGTCTGCTCCGTCCGGCATAGACTCGGCTCCCCATGTGAGAACTCTGAAAAAACGGCGGTTCTTCGTTGGCGAACAGGACAAAGCGGACCGTGTTGGAAGGTCGAGTCTTCGCGAAGGCCTCGGCCAGCGCCAGGGTGGCGGCGACACCGGTGGCATTGTCGTTGGCTCCGGGGCTGCCTTGCACCGAGTCGTAATGCGCGCCGATCAACAGAATCTCATCAGGGCGCGCCGCCCCCTTGATGTCCGCTTCCACGTTCTCGGCCGGCGTTCCGGAGACGTCGTACTGTTGACGTTGAACGGAAAGGCCTGCCTTCTTCAGGACCGATCCGATATAGTCTGCGGCGGCGGCCAATTGAGAAGGTCGGAAGAGATTGCGTTCTCCGATCACGCCGGCGAGCTGCCCGACGTGCCGGCGAAGAAGGTCATCGAGGGCCCGTTGCTCTTCCGTCAGGGGAGGGAGCGGGCCGCGAAAAGGATCGCCCGGCATGCGGATCATGGATCATATTCTGGCATAGTGAACGCCGGGAAACCTACAGGAGCCCTTGTGCCACGGATCATTGCCCATGTGGACATGGATGCCTTCTTCGCCGCGGTCGAAGAGCGGGATACGCCCGCTTTGCGCGGCCTGCCCTTGGTCGTCGGAGCGGACCCGCGAGGCGGCCTGGGACGGGGCGTTGCGGCCACGTCGAACTACAAGGCGCGCGAGTACGGCATCCATTCGGCGACACCCATTTCGACGGCCTGGCGCTTATCAGAAGCGGCCCGACGGAGGGGCCAGCCGCCGGTGACCTTTGTGTCAGTGGACATGCCGAAATACCGGGCGGAGTCCGAGCGGGTGATGGCGATCATGCGGCGCTTCATGCCGCATCTCGAGCCGGCCAGCGTCGATGAGGCTTATGGGGACCTGAGTGACGCCGGGTCCTATGAAGCCGCCGAGGCGCACTGCCGCGCCATGAAAGAGGCCATCCGGACGGAGCAGCGGTTGACGGCCTCGGTGGGCATCGGGCCGAACAAGCTCATCGCCAAGATTGCATCGGGCATGCTCAAGCCGGATGGGCTCACCGTGGTGCGTGAAGCGGAGGCCGAGGCCTTCCTCGAACCCCTCTCCGTCCGCGCGATTCCAGGGATCGGTCCCAAGACAGAAGTGGCGTTGGCGAAGGAGGGCATCACACTCGTCAGGGATCTGAAACGGTGCTCCCCGGGGCAGATGGAGCACCTGTTCGGTAAACGGGGTGCCGATTTTTACGGCAAAGTCCGGGGATTGGACGACTCGCCGGTCGAAGAGCAGTGGGAGCCCAAGTCGATCGGCGAGCAGGAGACGTTCGACGAGGACACGCGCGATGCGGATGTCCTGTGCACGGCGCTGTCAGCCTTGTGCCATGGCGTCATGGAGCGGCTCCGCCACGAAGGATTCCAGTCCTTCCGCACCGTGGTGCTCACGGTGCGATTTGGGGATTTTGAAACAAAGTCTCGGTCGCATACACTCGTGGAAGCGGCCGGCGAGGAGATGACGCTTCGGCGCGAGGCCTTGAAGCTCATCATGCCGTTCCTGGATCGCCGGGAGAATCCGCGCAATAAGCACATCCGTCTTCTGGGTGTGCGAGTGGAGAAGTTAGGGTAAATGCGGGTCAATACCAATCTGAGTGGCTGTCCTTCGTCGGGCAGCTGACCTCCTACCCAGCAGACCGGATCGGCTCATCGTCACCGGTGGTGTGTGAGCAAGTGGAAGAGGGATCACCGCCTGCAGATGTTCAGGGCGACGGCAGCGCTTGTCCTGTTTACTCCCGCGTTCCATCGCGGTGAATGCGCACGATATTCCCGGCAGGGACGCCGTTGTAGGAGGAGAATTCGCCTCCTACATACAGATCACCGGTACTGTCAGGCGTCGGCGTGATGACCTGAATACTATTGCCGGAGATCTCACCGGTCCTGAAAACGGAAGTGATCGTCCCGTCCGGATGGAATCGCTGTACCTTACTGTCCGACCCGACGAGCCAGTCCCCACTTCCGTCGGATGCCGGGCTCAAGGCCGACGGAGCCGTGTCAGGCTCGACTTGAGGTTTCGGCGAAGAAAGATCGATCGTCCCGTCAGGATTCATCCTGACCAATCCGCGATAGGCGTCGGTAATAGGGGTCGGAGAATCGAAATTCGGAAAAGTGCCCACGACAAACAGATCCCTGCTCCCGTCCCTGACCGGCACCATGAGGCTTACGCCGCCAAACAACACCGCGATTAAGTTCGGCGCTTGGAAGGCGGTGTCCCAGGTGCCATCGGCATTGAGGCGGCGCAGGTCGGAAATAAATCCGGAAGGCGAATGCCGCACCATGCGGATCACGTAAATATCTTCCGTGCCGTCCTGTGCGGGAACGATCCGGGTGACCGGATTCGACGCTCCCACCTCCGCGAGAAACGAGGGATCCAGGCTGCCATCAGGGTTGAGTCGCACAATTGGGCGTACCGCAGTGCCGTTATAGATAAAATCAACCGGTGCAATAAACCCTACGGGCATGGTCGCATAGACGCGCCCGGAGTGATCACCCGCGGACACCAGGTTATGGACTGCATCCCGCCAAGTAAACCGTGGAAATTCGATGAGTGCTGTCCCCACGGTGAAGCCCTGATCTACGGTGCCATCGGGGTTGATTTTCCAGATATGGCTCACTCCGGAGAATTCCCCGACCAGTTCAGCCACATACACATCCCCGCTGCCATCGTCCGCCAGCGCGATGCTCACGACATTCCCCTCGATCGCCTCCGGCAAGGTGAACGGATGGTGCGTTCCATTCGGACGCAGCCGCACGACCTTGGCGACACCGAACCCTTCATAGGAGGTGAAGTCGCCGAACACGTACACATCGCCGCTACCGTCTTGAGCGGCCAAGATCGTTGTCACCGGCCCATTGAATCCCTGCATAGAAGGGGGCCGGGCCTCGATCACCACCGTATCGAAAGGGCTGCCGGCCCGCCCATCGTTCACCGACAGGCAGAGCACATAGAAGCCGGCGATGTCCGGCGTGAAAGTAGGAGTCGCGGTCATGGCATCCGCCAAGGTGGCGGTGCTGCCGTCCGGCCTGCTCCGCACACACCAGTTGTAGGTGAGAGGATCGCCGTTGGGATCGGTGCTGCCGATGCCCGTGAGCGTGACTAAGTGCCCCGCCGTCACCCGCTGATCCGGTCCTGCGTTCGCAACCGGCGCAATTTGGCCGGTGGTCACGGCAATTTCCACCTCATCGGGCGGACTCGTGAGCGTGCCGTCGCTTACCGTGAGCGCGAGTTTGTAGGTCCCCGCGACATCGGGTGTAAACGAAGGCATGGGGCTGGTGGGATTGACGAGGACCGCTTGGCTCGCGGGTGGCTTCGTCAGGAACTGCCAGCGATAAGTGATCGGCGTGCCGTTGGGGTCGGTACTGCCGTTCCCGTCTAGCGTGACCAGTCGGCCCGGCGGCGCCGCGCCATCCGGCCCAGCGTGGGCACGAGGCGGAAGATTGCCAATGTCGGCGATGATGGTGACGGTGTCCGGGTGGCTCTTGACGCTGCCATTGTCCACCACGAGCTGCGCCGTATAGGCGCCGGCCACATCGGCGGTGAGCGTCGGCCGGACGGTCGTGGCTCCGGAGAGCGTCGCGGCGCTCCCGGCCGGACGGGAGGTCAGTGCCCATTGATAAGTGAGGAGGCCGGCAGTGCCGGAGGCACTTTGACTGCCGTCGAGCGCGACCAGCGTTCCCGTGAGGACCGTTTGATCCGATCCGGCATTGGCGATGGGGCAGTTGGTCGTACACCCGCCCGGTGCCGGCGCTGCCTCGTCGTCGTCGCCGCCGCAACTGCTCACCAGCAACAGGACCAGGCAGAGCATTAGCACATGAGCCAAGCGGAGGATGGACTGCCGGCTGCCGTTCATGATGAGTCCCTCCTGATCACTCCGGGTGGCATGCATGCGGAGACTGATGGAAGTGCCCGGGGCGGACGATCTCCTCTTTTCTCGCGTTGTTCTCACCCTGATGTAGTAACCGCCCGCAGCTCAGTGCTTGTCGGAGAACAGGCGATGCGAGGAGGGGGGACGGAACCATGATGCCGTCCTGAGGGAATATTGGAGACTCAGGGAGCCCTTTGGCTAGAGATTCTCTACCGCAGCCACCGCATCGGCGAGACTCGGGGCACTCCCAGGAAGGACGACAGATGACTCTAGGGCCCTGTCCCCGAGTAGGTAGCTCGAAATACAGACGCCGGCACTGACAAGATTGCCGCCCGGCACACTCGTCACGCTGAACGGGACCGGGAATTCCGAGTTTCATGACGCGACCGCCTAGCACCACATGGAGGTCAGTAGGCCCAGTAAGGACCAACCCCCAGCACTGAGTTCTTTCCAGCCATTCCGGCGTACAGGGTTCGGCCGAGAAAGAAGGGAAGTCCCCAGTCGAATTCGGCAGAAAAGGGATTCCCGGCGCCGAGATTTCCGCCGATGTTGTCAAACACTCCGTTGCCCGTTTCACGGAGGCTTTCTGCGTTGGCTACCTGAAAATTGATCACCGTAGACACTTGATTGAGCCCATGATTGGTCGCGGAAAGATTGATCGATGAGGGAGGGCAAAAAGCCCCGTCGATCGTCTGACAGAAGGGAATCGTCGCGTCGGGAAAGAACAGGAAGGTCGATCCCGTATCGAGGAACGCTGGATAGGTGATGCCGTTGTACGAGGTGGCGATTCTCCCGTTCGCGGAATTGCGGGTCAGCACAGAAACAGCCGGGGGCGTATTGTTCCCCTGTGTGCCAATTCCCATAATGAGCTCACCGGTGACCACCCGCGCACCGCTGTCGCCGACGGGTGGAAGCGAGACGACATACCCGTTGTTGTCGGCCGGCAGCAGGGCGATCGGATTCTGGACGAAGCGAAGCGGTTGGATGGGAACCTGCGAGCATCCTTGCGGCGTGCAGGAAAAATACACCCCGTAGCCCTCATCCGAGCTAAACGCATCAATGCCGAGAATGCCGTTCAATCCGGCATTCTCGGGCGAATCCTCGACAGGCTCCTTGCAGGGATTTACTGAAGCCGACTGTCCGGCGAAGGAGGCATCGATCAATTGGACCGGCGCCACGACCTCCGGTTCCTGCCCCAGGATGATCTCTGCCGTGGCAATGGGTCCCCACAGCGCCGCCGTGCCGAAGAACACGCATTCGCCGAGCTGGTTTCCCTGAGAGTCCTGCTCCAGGCGGGAGGAGAAATTCAGCGTGACAACCGATCTAAAGATCCGCAGACCGATTGAGCCGGTGTCCAGCAGGATGTCATCGACAGTCTGGCACTGGGAGGTCCCGGGCAGGCAGATCGTCACGCTGACGCAAGGATGATTGACGATCCGAGTGCAGAGGCTCGCCCCTCCGCCGATGGTGATAGGCACCACGTTGGAGCCTGGCGGAGAACCACCGGGGACGGGGCCTGGGGGATCGCCGGAAGAAGAACTGCCGCAGCCGGCCAGAGACAGGAGCAGAACGGCGGGCCACAGTGCGGACGGCCATCGGCGGCCAGCGATCACCGTCATCATTGAATATGGTCCTCGGAGATACCGGGTGGCAAAAGCGGCAGCACCCACGCGCGCCCCCACACCGCTCCCATCCTGCCTCCTCTCTCGATGACGAGATGGTCGGTCCTGATGCGATGAGCCCGTCGGTGCGGCGGTGATTGATCGGCCAGGGCTCGGCTGTATTCCTCATAGTACGGCCCGAATAATCCCTGCAGATCCAGCAACCCCGCCTGATGGTTCCAGGCGAGGCCAAAAACAACTCCGGCTGGAGAGGCGTACTCTCGAACGGTGGTGCCCGGCCCTTCCAAGATGTGAACCGTATACCCGGCCCTTGGTTCGGTTCTATGCGCTGCGTTCAGCTTCTCCCGATCTTGCTCCACCGTCGCCGATGACGCTCCCAGCGCCGCGAAGACGGGGGGCTCTAGGAAAAGAGACTGGAAGAGACACAGCCTGAGCAGGAGCGTGATGCATATCACTCGCACAAAGGCTCTCCGTTCCGCCTCCGGATCAACTTGCGCCGGCCCACGTGCCGATGGATCGCAGCGGCCAAGACTGCTCAGCAAGAATGTGATCGCGCATCCCAGGACTCGGAACGTGGCGTGCGGGTGCAAGCCCGAGCGCGGCTCTGGAAGATACAGAAGAAACGTATAGATTCAGGCTAGGACCATCCCGAGGATTGGGAGCTATTTAACAGGAGGAGGTGGGAGCATTTCATGGAGCCTGATCAGTAAACCGGCGATCTATCCCGAGCGGACCATAGGATTGGTTGGAGGCAGAAAACATCATCGGCACGCGTTCTTCCGCTGTGGCGGATGGCGGCATTTCATCCAAGTAGTTGGATGACAATTGCCACTTGGGAGCCCCTGGTGCATAAGGGTCTCTCCCAACACAACGCAAGTAATGGGATGAGAACGGGCATACCGGAGTTTACCGAGATCCGGCATATGGATTGCTCAGCTCACGATAAGGACAGTCGATCCTCATTCTCGGGGACTTTCGCACTGGGTCCCCCGGCCGGTGGTGAACCGATGACACGGAACGGCGAGTATGGGCTCTTCAGAGATCGGCATGACGCCGGCCGGCAGCTGGCTCAGCGCCTGCTGCACTATAAGAATGGGAAAAACACGATTGTGCTGGCCTTGCCGCGCGGTGGAGTGGTGCTGGGCTATGACGTCAGTCTTGCATTGCGGCTCCCGCTGGACGTGCTCATCACCCGCAAGCTGGGGACGCCCGTGAATCCCGAGCTGGCCATGGGAGCGTTGGCCGAGACCGGCTACCTGCATCGCAATCAGGAGGTCATCCGGGAATATCAGGTATCGGAGGCGCAGCTGGATGAGGAAACGCGGGTGCAGCAGCGTGAGATCGATCGGAGGATCCAGCGGTATCGCGGTGGTCGGGCGCTCCCTTCATTAAAGGGCCAGACCGTCATCTTGGTGGACGATGGCATCGCTACGGGGGCGACTTTCTTTGCGTCACTTGGCGCGTTACTCACGGCTGAGACGGTGCGGGTGGTTGCCGCCGTGCCGGTGGCACCTCCGCGTGTCGTGACCCAATTGAAAGATCTGGTGGATGAGGTGGTCGTCCTGCATGCCTCCGAGTGGTTCTTCGGAATCGGCCAATTTTATGAAGCATTCTCTCAGGTCGAGGATGCGGAGGTCCTCGATTGCCTCGAGAGAGCGCGTGCGGCGTTTTCGGAAGGAGCGAACTCGTTTGACCTTTTCTGAGGCGGCGTTGGGCAGACAGTTGCGCGTCGCCGGTCTGAGTGGTGAGACGCTCCAAGTCAGGATTCCTCCAGGAATGCAGAGCGGGACTGCACTCCGGCTCAACGGGCAAGGGATGCACAAAGTCGGACGCAAAGGGAAGGGCGATCTATTCGTGGTGGTGGAAGTGCGGACACCGACCGAGTTGACAGAGCGGGAGCGAGCCTTACTTGAAGAACTCGCCGCCCTGCAGCTGTCGTCTGCCTCACACGAGACGTGAGCCTGCTGGCCTCTGTGATGTTCTGCCATTCCTCCCATGGTCCTCTGCCGGGTCTCCCCTGCATACGATCCATCCGCGTATCCGATCGGAAATCTGTTATGCTGCGCTCGGATTGGAGACTGCGGGATGATCACGACAGCCGAAGCAAAAGAACCGGTGTTATGGCAGGCCTATGTTTCATGGAACCAATTTGCCTGGCTCTATCTGGTCGGTCTATTCACGGCGCTGCGCGCGGCGCTACTGTGGCAGGCGGCGCTCCCGGGATGGGCAGCCTGGGGCCTCGGTGCCGGCTTCCTCATGGCTCTGGCTGCAGCCTTGCGTTACTGGGTCCGGTATGAGGCCACTTCACAGCGCCTGCTGATCAAAAACGCGATCACCGGACGCGAGATCGAGTCCACGGCCTTGGAGCAGGTGGGGGACATTGCGATCGAGCAAGGGCTGATCGCACGGGCGTTGGGCATCGGGACCATCGTCTTCCTGTCGTCCAACGGTGAAGGATTGATCGAGTTCCGCGGGGTGAGCGATCCGGAAGCCACGCTCCAGCATCTCCAAACCGTCAGGCGGCGGCGTATCTTCCCCTCGTCGTAACCATTTGCAAATGTCGCTCCCCTTCTCGCCACGGCCTCAATCCTATCCATCCTCCAAGCATCCATCGGCGTAGTGTTTTGCGGCAGTACGAAGTGATGAATCGGGGAGATAAGCGTCATTCTCTTCAAAGCCGTGATGGGAAGATGAGGATTGACGCGATCAGGCAGTGTTCTTCGCCAGTGAAATATGGCATTACCATTGCGTTAATCACTCCGTATGAAGCATCTTTTGCGCGATCGGGCTCATCCTGACAGCCATCGGTCCATCCTTCGTAGATGTTTCGGCGCCGGCGGCTACCGGTCGAGATGGTGCCGGGCGCTGTGTCTGAAGCGGATCGGGCCATTGCCGAAGAGTTGGTGATGGTGTTTGACCGGGCGGAAGCAGCTGCAACGAGCCGATCTTGAGGCGCTCATGCTCTTTTATGCCCGGGCCTACAACTACCATGGTTTGAAGCGGGCGGACGTGCGGCGTGTGTGGGAAGAGGTCTTCACCCATTATCGCGCCGTCTCATCACGGCACATCTTTACCAAATTTGAACAGAGCCACGCCAAGGGTGCGATCAGGGCAGAGGTGACCTGCACCGGGGGGCTGTACGGCATCGACACGGAAAGCGGCAGGCCCATCACGATCGACAGTTGGATCAATGAGATTCACTACGTCGTCAAGGAAGATGGCGTGTGGCGGTTTCAGGGCAACGCCGGCGGCGCCGGCGACTCGGCTACCGTGGGGAGCGCACCGCACCACCCGCTCTTTTAATGGTTTCTCTGGTTCATCTGGTTTGTTTGGTTTATCTGGTTGTTCCGACCAGCATTCAAGAATAATCAAACAAGCCAAACAAATGTTCTTCGTGGTCGGATAAGACTCGCAAGATGGCAAAACGCATCCTCATCATTCAAGGCCACCCGGATGCTCGCGCCCGGCACTTCGGCCATGCGTTGGCCGATGAGTATGCGAAAGGCGCCGAAGATGGAGGCCATGAGCTGAGGCGCATAGAGGTGGCGGCGCTCGATGTTCCCCTGCTGCGGACCAAGGAGGAATTCGAGCACGGGACGCCGCCGCAGGCGATTCAGACGGCGCAAGAAGACGTGAAATGGGCCGACCATCTGCTCATCCTCTATCCCCTTTGGCTCGGCTCGATGCCGGCCCTCTTGAAAGCGTTCTTCGAGCATCTGTTCCGTCCCGGCTTCGGGTTTGAGTATGATCCAGGCGGTCGCTTGCCGAAGAAAAAACTGATCGGCAAGTCCGCGCGCATTGTCGTCACTATGGGCATGCCGGCCTTCGTCTACCGCTGGGTCTTCTTCGCGCATAGCCTCAAGAGTCTGAAGCGCAACATCCTCGGGTTCACCGGCATCAAGCCGATCAGATCGACCTTGATCGGCAACATCGAGGGCATGACCGATAAGCAGCGGATGGGCTGGCTGGATGAGATGCGGGGGCTCGGGATGCTGGGCAAGTAGTAGGCGTCACGCAGCCTCGCAAATTGACAACCCGCAGACTTCACCCTAGACTCGCGCCGGACTAACCTCTGGAGCGTCCCAATGGGGCAGGCCCCCGATACCGTCGCCACACTCATTGAGCGGTTCGAGCGGAACCGCGAAGCCTACAAAAGCCAAGGCTATAATGAAACGCAAGTGCGCAGGGAGTTTATTGACCCGTTCTTTGAGGCACTCGGGTGGGATGTCGCCAACAGGCAGGGCCATGCCGAGGCCTATAAAGACGTCATTCATGAGGATGCGATCAAAATCGGCGGCTATACCAAGGCGCCGGACTACTGTTTTCGGATCGGCGGCGCTCGCAAATTCTTTCTCGAAGCAAAAAAGCCGGCCGTTAATGTAAAAGACGAGATCCCTCCGGCCTATCAACTCCGACGCTATGCCTGGTCGGCCAAATTGCCGCTCTCGATCTTGACGGATTTCGAAGAGTTCGCCGTCTACGATTGCCGGACCCGCCCAAACCCGTCCGATAAACCCAGCGTCGGGCGCATTCTCTACCTCACCTATCGTGACTATCTTGAAAAATGGAACGACATCGCCTCCATTTTTACCAAGGATGCGGTGCTCAAGGGGTCCTTCGACAAGTACGCGGTTACGGACCGCAAGCGCGGGACGGCGACCGTCGACGCGGAATTCCTAAAGGAGATCGAGACCTGGCGGGAAACGCTCGCAAAAAATCTCGCCCTCCGCAATCCGAAGCTCTCCGTTCACGAATTGAATTTCTCTGTCCAGCGCACCATCGACCGCCTCATCTTTCTTCGCATCTGCGAGGATCGGAGCGTCGAGCCCTATGGCCAGCTGCAAGCGTTGCTCAACGGCCAGAATATCTATGGCCGGCTCCGTTATCTGTACGAGCAAGCCGACGACCGGTATAACTCAGGCCTGTTTCATTTTCAGGCAGAGAAAGGCCGCGCCGAATCCCCCGATGACCTCACTCCGCAGCTCACGATCGACGACAAAGTTCTCAAAGACATCATCGGCCGTCTCTACTATCCCAACAGTCCCTACGAGTTTTCGGTCCTTCCCACGGAAATTCTCGGCCAGGTCTATGAGCAGTTCCTCGGCAAGGTTATCCGGCTCACCTCCGGGCATCAGGCCAGAGTCGAAGAGAAGCCCGAGGTCAAGAAGGCCGGCGGCGTCTATTACACGCCTGCCTATATCGTCGAGTACATCGTCAAGCACACGGTGGGGACGCTCTGCGACGGCAAGACGCCCAAGCAGATCTCAAAACTGAGGGTGCTCGATCCGGCCTGTGGATCGGGATCGTTTCTCATCGGCGCCTATCGCTATCTCCTGAATCACCATCGCGATTGGTATGTGAAGTATGGACCGGAGAAATATCGCAAAGAGGTCTTTCAAACGGCTGGCGGGGATTGGCGGCTCACGACGCAGGAAAAGAAGCGCATTCTGCTGAACAATATCTACGGTGTAGATATCGACAGCCAGGCCGTGGAGGTTACCAAGCTGAGCTTATTGCTCAAAGTCTTGGAGGGCGAAAGCGACGAATCCCTGAAGCGGCAACTGTCTTTTGTTCATGAGCGGGCGTTGCCGGACCTCGGCCAGAACATCAAATGCGGCAACAGCCTTATCGGGCCGGACTACTTCACGGGTCAGCTCATGCCGGACGAAGACGAAATGCGCCGCGTGAATCCGTTCGACTGGAAGGCGGAGTTTCCGGACATCATGAAGGCAGGCGGGTTTGATGCCGTCATCGGTAATCCGCCGTATGTGCGGCAGGAAGCTCTGTCGGGATTTAAGGAGTATCTTGCTCAACGCTATGAAGTTTACGATGGGGTGGCTGATCTGTATGCCTACTTCATGGAGAAGAGCGTCATGCTGCTCCGAGAAGGCGGACGCTTCAGTTTCATCGTCTCGAGTAGCTTTCTCCGCACGACCTACGGGGAGGGTTTGCGCCGAATGCTCAAGAAGCAGGCCGCCGTGCTCCGTATTGTAGATTTTGGCGGTCTGGCCGTATTCGAGAACGCGAAAGACACCTATGTCTGCATTCCGCTTCTGGCGAAAAGTAAGCAGCCTCCCCGCATCGAAGTCTCCCGCATCGCTTCGTTGGATTTTGTGAGTCTCGACGACAGCGCGATCGACCATCGCTTCACGATCTCGCAGGAACGGCTCAAATCCGAATCCTGGTCGCTGAAGTCTGACGAGGAGTCAGCGGTCTTTGAGAAGGCAATGAAAGCCGGTCAGCCGCTGGGCGAATATGTGAAGGGTCAAATTTGCTATGGAATAAAGACAGGCTTAAACGAGGCCTTTGTTATCGATGCTGCAACGAGAAAAACTTTGATAGGAAAAGACAAAGCCAGTGCTCAGCTGATAAAGCCACTACTAGGCGGAGAAGATATTCGCCGTTACGTGTTCAATGAGACAGGCCTCTGGCTAATATTTACGCGGCGTGGGACAAATATAGCTCAGTACCCAGCTGTGCAGGAATACTTGTCCAAGTGGAAGGTGCAGCTAGTTCCCAAGAAGTCGTCTAAAGACAAAGTTGGTCGCAAGCCCGGCAGCTATGCGTGGTATGAAATTCAGGATGATGTGGCATACTTTAAGGTCTTTGATGGCCCCAAAATCATATATCCAGACATTGCAAAGGGGCCTAGATTCACACTGGATATCGGCGGGCATTATCTTGCCAATACTGCCTACTGCCTCGGCGTGGACGATCTATATCTTCTGGGTATTCTGAACAGCCGACTGTTTTGGTTCGCAATCAGCAACATCAGCATTCCATTCGGAGTTCGCGCTGGACAGTATCGCTATCGACTCATTTACCAATACATGGAGAGGGTTCCTATACGGGTCATCGATTTCACCTTGAAGGCAGACAAGGAAGCGCATGGACGAATGGTTACGCTCGTCGAGCGAAGTCTGGACTTGCCCAAGCGACTTTCAGCGGCACAAACACCGGCCGAGAAGGAACGTCTGCAACGTCAAATCGCTGCCACTGATCAGGAGGTCGATCAGCTGGTCTATGACCTCTATGGCTTGACGGAAGATGAGATCAAGATCGTCGAGGCGGCGTCCGTTGCATCTGCGTCCAAGGTGAAGGAGAATGAGGACCATGACCAGAAAACCCAACCAGCCGATCGACCTGGTTCAAGCGGAAGTGCGACTGCAACAGTGGCGCAAAAGTCACTACACACCGGCGAAAGTGGCGGCGGCCCATCGGAAAGTGTTACTGGAACGGGTGAGCCAATCCATGGCGTTCGAGAACCAATCAGTCAGTACGGACCGCCTCAAGGCCCTGACAACGAGTCCGAAAACAAAAGCGAGCTAGGCTGGACCCGCGAATTCGAGACTGCCGAAGGCCGACTTTCTTATTCGGAATTGTCCGAACGCCTGGCCGTTCCTCTAGTCAGCATCTACGACGAGATTCTCCAAGCCACGCCGGATCAGATCGCCGTCACGTCAGAATGGCTCTGTGTCCGCCATAAGCGGCTGGCGGGTCATTTGTATCCTGACTGGGCGGGGCGCTTCCGTGACGTCAACGTGCAGGTCGGCGCGCATCTGCCACCTCCGTTCTACGAAGTGCCGATCCACATGCGCCAGTTCTGTGACGATCTGGCGGAACGGCTGCGGCATGATCCTGGACTGTCTCTCAGCAGCGCGGCGGAATTATTGGCCTGGGCTGACTGGCGGTTTCAGTGGATTCATCCATTTAAGGATTTCAACGGTCGCATCGGCCGGGTCTTGCTGGCCGCGCTGCTCTATAAGCTGTCCTTGCCCCATGTAGTCGCAGCCCCGCCTGAGCCTGATGCGCGATGTCTTTACTTAAACGCCCTGCAATCTGCGGACGACGGCAACCTCGTCCCGTTAGCAGACATTTGGACATCCCGTATCGCCGAAGCGCTGTAGGAAGCGGCGAGTAATCTTAGAAAACTAGCTAAATTCCAGCCTCGTTTAGTTAAATTGACAACAACACAGCTTCATCAGCGTCGTGAACGGTAGGCCGGAGAACGGGCGTTTCAGTCCGCGGCTTTATTCGACGGTAAAGTGCATCACCATGCCTTTGGCGGCATGTGAATCGTGAGCCGTGGGATTGGGAAAGAGACAGATCAACGCATAGCGGCCCGGGGAAAGCGCCGCGGTGAACATGCCGCGTCCACCCGGCTCAAGGCCCGTCATGCCGCCCAGAAGCTTTCCCGGTAACGGCACCGCTTCGGTCGATGCGAAGGCCGCCAGCATGTCGGGGGCGGACGCGCCGGCATTGAGCCGAACCAGGCTGACCTGATGGATTTGATGCCCGCGATTGACTACATAAAATGTTTGGGACCCCCTACGGATCTGCTGAACCACCACAAATTCATACTCGAACATGGCCATGTGCACCTGGCCCATAAACTCTGGCTGCGGGGGGCGGCTGCCGACGACATGCAAGGTCTTGGACATGCCAAGCGCCGTATGGGGGGCATGTGCCTTGTTCGGTATGGCGCAGGTGATGACGTAGGTCCCCGGCTCCAGATAAACGGTGGCTTCGGCGGTCTCTCCCGGACTCACTCCGTTCGGACCGCCCCGATGTTTTGCCCATGCAGGCACCTCACCCTGTGAGGTGAGGAGATAGGCAGCCAATTCAGCCGCCGTCCGGCCCTGGGTCAGGTGGAGGAGTTGCAGCTGATGCGGGGCTTGCCCCCGGTTTTGCAACTGCAGTGTCGTGAGGCCTGCGGGCAGGACGGCGGGTCCTTCAAAGCCGTGATCCCAAGATGAGAAGGAGGCGACCGGCGGAGCGTTGCCCGCCTCTGCGTGCCCCGCGAGCCAGGTGGTAAGGGTGAGGACGGCGCCAAGAAGAAAGACGGAACTCGAACCGATCATCATGTCCCTCCCTTTGGGCAGGTGAACAGGCGACGATGGGTGCAACGCAAGGATGTGCTAGGGTCTGCTCTGATCCATACGCCGGACGGAATGCCTTGACAAGCCGTTCCTTCCCTAGTTTTGTTCCTGAGCGGACTAGGGTAGGCCGCAGGAGGCTATGAAAACCGCTCACGCCCATGCGGCGCAGCCAAATCCTGCTCGGGACCGAGCGGCACGATGCGGGTGGGGTTGATGTCGTCGTGCGTGATGTAATAATGGCGCTTGATGTGGTCGAAGTTGACCGTATCGGCAATGCCGTCGGTTTGATAGAGGTCTTTCAGGTAGCCGAAGAGGTTGGGATAGTCGATGATGCGCCGGATATTGCACTTGAAGTGTCCATGGTACACGGCGTCAAAGCGAACGAGGGTGACGAACAGGCGCCAGTCCGTTTCGACGAACTCCGGCCCCAAGAGATATCGCTGGCGGGCGAGGCGCGCCTCCAGTTGATCCAGCGCCGCGAACAGCCGCCGCACCGCGCGCTCGTACACGGCCTGCGATGTGGCGAATCCCGCCCGGTAGACGCCATCATTCACATTTTCATAGATGAAGGTGTTCAGTTCGTCGATTTCCAGGCGTAGTCCGTCAGGATACAAGTCGAGCGGGCTGTCGGTGAAGCGATTGAACTCGCTGTTCAACATGCGCATGAGATCATCGTCCGAGTTGGTCACGATCCGGCTCGTCACCGTGTCCCATAACACCGGCACGGTGACGCGTCCCACATAGTTCTGATCGGTGGCTTTGTAGGCCTCTCTCAAAAACCGGAAGCCGTTGACCGGGTCCAGCGAGTGGTCCGGGCCTTCGCGGAAGGCCCAGCCGCGTTCGTCACGAAGCGGGTCCACCGCCGTCATGCCGATGACCGTCTCCAGCTTCTTGAGCTTCCGCACGATGATCGTCCGATGGGCCCATGGACAGGCCCAGGACACATAGAGATGATAGCGGCCCGCTTCCGCCGGATACCCGGAATGGCCGCTGGCCGTGATGTGGCCGCGAAACGCGTCCGGCTGGCGTTTAAATTCGCCTTCTCCGGTTTGTTCCTGAGGAAATTGCGCTTGAATGGTCATGAGAAGAGCGTGTTCATCGTCAATATGGCCGCTGCTTCCATATTATCGCACAGGCGCGGGGGATCCGTGACCCCCCTTTTCGGGATGGCGGTTGCAGCAGGCTGTTTCCTTCAGTACAGTAAAGCCGGTTCTCCGAAGCCGCCGGTTCGTTGAACGTGTTTCTCTTGTTCATCTCTCGCAAGGAGTGACGCGTGTCGCGCAACAAGTGGGTCTCAGCCGGGTTGTTGGCCTGGTATGTGATCGTCTCGGTCTGGATGGCGCAGGCGCCCGCGGATCCGCAGTTCTGGCTGCTGGCCAGCATTCTCCCGGCCGGTTTTGTGGTCGTGCTCATCGCCACCCACCGGATATTTGCGTTGTCCCCCGCCTCCTATGCGCTGATCACGGTGTTTCTGACTCTGCATACCGTCGGGGTCCATTACACCTATGCCGAAGTGCCCGTCGGATCCTGGCTCCAGCAGGCGTTGGATTTGAACCGGAATCATTTCGACCGGGTCGTGCATTTCAGTTTCGGATTTCTTCTGGTCTATCCCATTGAGGAACTGTTCAGCCTGGTCGGGGGGCTGCGGGGCTGGCTGCTCTATTACCTGTCCGTTATGACGGTGCTGGGCTTGAGCGGGTTGTGGGAGATCCTGGAGTCCTGGGTGGCCGGGGCGGTGCACCCGGAGCTGGGTATCACTATCTTGGCTCGCAGGGGGACGTGTGGGACGCCCAGAGGGACATGGCAGCCGCGCTCTATGGAGCCTTGGTTTTCATGGCGCTGCTGGTCATCATGCGCGCCTGGCGAGGGGCACAGCCGGTCCTGGCACGCGACACGGCTCTCTCGGAATAGTCGGCATGCATGGACGCGACGGCCACAGATCGGAGGGAGCATCGAGGCCTCCTGCTCGGATTGCTCCTCGGGTACGGCCTACTCTGGGTGTGGCTGGCGATCGAGCCGGTCAACCGCAGGGATTGGTTGTTGGAGAATGTGTTGGCCCTGGCCGGTGTCGCCCTCCTGGTTCTCACGTATCGCCGCTTTCGCTTTTCCACCCTCTCGTATTGCCTGATCGCATTATTTCTTGCGCTGCACGCCATCGGCGCGCATTACACCTACGCGGAGGTGCCGTTCGGATATTGGCTCAAGGACGCATTCGGCTTGAGCCGGAATCCATTCGACCGGATCGTGCATTTCGCCTTCGGCGCCTTATTAGCCTATCCCTTGCGGGAGATCCTGATGCGCCGGGCGCAGGTCGGCGGTTTCTGGTCCTACTACCTTCCTGCCAGCGCGATCCTGGCTCAAAGCGGGTTATTCGAAGTCATTGAAGGCATCGTCGCGATGGCCGTGAGTCCCGAACTGGGCAACCTGTATCTCGGCACGCAAGGCGATGAATGGGATGCGCAGAAGGATATGACGGCCGCATTGGCCGGCGCCCTCCTCGCGCTCTTCTTTACCCGTGCGTTTGGCGCGGTCCCTCTGATGAATTCCGGTCTCTTCCATAAGGCTGCTTGAGCCCCTTCCCTCTTCCCGATCACAGTTCGTGTTGTTGCCTTTCACCACGTTGCGTGGTTCGGAACGTGGCAAAACGCCACGGCTTCGCTCGAATCGTCTGAGTAATCAGGTATTTTTGAGGCACGCCTCCTGCTGGAGTCAGAAAGCGCTGGTGTCGTACTGGGCCGGGAGTGTCCTGCGGCCATCAGGCAATGGAACACAATGGAACGGAGGTGATGAGCCGGTGGAACGAGCCGGAGAACCGTGGTCATTTATGTATCGAATGGATTGCTTACGTGATGAAGCGATTGCGCCCCCGGCTTAAACCACGTGGTTCTCTCCATGACCTCGCTGTGTGGCCCCTGGCGGCCTTGGCGATCATGATTCTTGGCTGTGACGCGAAATCGGACCCATCAACAGGAAACAGGTCAGCGGCCGCCCCTGCCCCGCCAGGGGTGGTGCGCCTCACTCCCGAGAAAATTGCGGCTGCGAGGGTCGACGTCCGTCCCGTGGTCCGCGGTGAGTTCCGAACGTTCGAAGAGTACCCCGCGACCGTCAAGCCGAATGCGAACCAGCTGGCCGAGGTGACGACCCTGGTGCGCGGACGCGTGACTGATGTGTTGGTCGATGTGGGACAGGATGTGACCACCGGGGCTCTTCTGGCCCGGCTGTATAGCAGTGATTTGGGCTTGGCACAGTCGTCCTATCTCAGAGCCAAAGCCAAACTCCGAGTCGCCGAACAGGCGTTCGAACGGGCCAGACTGTTGTTGACTGAGAAAGTCATCGCCCGCGCCGAGTACCAGCGGCGAGAAGGCGACATGATCGGCGCACGGGCGGAAAAGAGGGAAGCGCGAGATCGGCTCGCCGTGCTCGGCATGGCGGGGGAAGACATCCAACGCTTGGACCTTGAGCAACAGATCCATTCTTCCGTTCCGATTCAGGCGCCGTTTAGCGGGAGGGTGATCTTGCGAAACGTGACGAGGGGAGAAGTGCTGGAGACGACACGGACGCTCTTCACCATCGCCGATCTGTCGGATGTCTGGGTGGTCGCGAACATCCCCGAAAAGGATGTCCGGCTCATTCATCGCAATCGAGTCGTTGAAGTACGCGTGTCGGCCTATCCCGGAGAAGTCTTTCCAGGCACGATCATCTATGTCGGCGATGTCCTGGATCCGGAGACCCGGACTCTGCGGCTTCGGGTCAGCGTGCCCAACCCCGATGGGCGGTTGAAGCCCGAATTTTTTGCCAGCGTGCGCCTGTATGCGCAGTCCGAACCGAATGCGCTCCTGGTCGCGGCGGAAGCGGTGCAGCAAAACGGGAAGGACATGGTGGTGTTCGTGCAGGTTGACTCGCAGCAGTTCGAGCGCCGCTCCGTCGTGGTCGGAGACGAGTACGAGGGAAAGGTGTGGATTCGTGACGGGGTCCGTGAAGGCGAACGTGTGGTCACGAAGGGAGCCCTTGCGTTAACGGCCGAAGTGCTCGGCCAGCAACTGGAGCCCGCCCGATGATTCGCGCGCTTCTTGAGTTGTCGCTTCGCCAGCGGGTCCCTGTTGTGGCCGTCGTGGTTGTGCTGGCTGTCGGCGGGTTCTATGCGTTCGACATCCTCCCCATCGATGCCTTCCCGGACGTCACGAACGTTCAAGTGCAAGTGCTGACGGACGCCCCCGGTCTCTCTCCCGTCGAAGTCGAGCGGTTTATCACGATCCCGCTCGAACGCCAGGTAACCGGTCTGCCGGGACTCACCGAACTCCGGTCGCTTTCCAAGTTTGCCCTCTCGCAGATCACGCTGGTCTTCGAGGATCAGGTGGACATTTACTTTGCGCGCCAGCTCGTGCTCGAGCGGCTCATCGACGCGCGCAAGCGTCTGCCGGCGGGTATCGAACCGTCATTGGCCCCGGCGACGACCGGCCTGGACGAAGTGTTCCAGTATTATCTGGACGGCCCCGGCCTCCATCCGGATGATCCTCACACGTATACCCAGGAACTGATCGCGATGCGGACGGCGCAGGACTGGATCCTCCGGCCTCTTCTGAGAACCGTCCCTGGGGTGATTGACGTGAACGCGCTGGGCGGGTTCGTCAAGCAGTACCAGGTGCTCGTCGATCCGGGCAATCTGAGAAAGTACGATCTGACTCTTCACCAGGTATTCGAGGCCGTGGCCCGAAACAACGCCAACGAGGGCGGCAACATCCTGGAGCGATACGGTGAGCGCGCCGTGGTCCGTGGCGTGGGGCTGATCCGCACACTCAAGGATATCGAGGACATCGTCGTCAAAGAAATCGCGGGAACACCCGTCTACGTTCGCGACGTCGCGGAGGTACAGATCGGGCATGCCGTCCGCCATGGCGCGGCTGTTCTGAATGGAGAACGCGAAATCGTCACGGGAGTCGCGCTGATGCTCCGTGGGGCCAATGCGCGTGACGTGACCGCGGGGGTGAGACAGAAGATCAGCCTGATCAATCAGGGCGGAATCCTGCCGGACGGGCTGAAAATCGTGCCGTTTTACGATCGCAGCGACTTGGTAAGCGCCGCCGTTCACACGGTCACCGACGCTCTTGTCGAAGGCGTGATCCTGGTCGTGGCTGTCCTCTTCGTGTTCTTAGGCAACATCAGAACCGCGTTGGTCGTCGTCGCCACACTCCTTGTCACGCCGCTGGTGACGTTCATTGTCATGGAACGCGTCGGACTCTCGGCGAATCTGATGTCGCTCGGGGGAGTGGCCATTGCCATCGGCATGATGGTGGACAGTTTCGTCGTCATGGTCGAGAACATCTATCGCCATCTGGCGGAACGCGGGCATGAGGCGACAGACAAACAGGCTCTGGTGCTGGCGGCCGCGCTTGAGGTGGGACGTCCGATGATCTTCGGGATCTTGATCGTTGCGGCCGTCTTTCTCCCGATCCTTACGTTGGAGGGCATGGAGGGGAAGATGTTTGCCCCGCTGGCCGATACGATTGTCATCGCCTTGCTGGTGTCGCTCTGTTTGTCCCTGACGTTCTCGCCGGTGCTGTGCTCCCTGATGCTCGCGCCCCGCCAAGCACGCGAGACGCCGCTGGTACGATGGATCAAGAGCGTGTACCTGCCGGCCCTCCGTTGGGCGCTGGACTATAAGGGGGCCATGCTGGCGGGCATCCTGGTCCTACTCGCCGGAACGCTGGTCCTGGTGCCGTTTGTCGGCACCGAATTCATCCCGATTATGGACGAAGGGGCCATTCTGCCTCAGACCCTCCGGCTGCCCCGGTTGTCGCTGCCGGAATCTATCGAGGTTGAACGGCAGGTCCATCGGGCGATCCTCACCTTTCCAGAGGTCGCCATGGTGGTCGGCAAGATTGGACGGTCCGAAATCGCGAATGCACCGGAGGAGCACAATGAAAGCGAACCGATTGTCGCGCTGACTCCGCGGGAGACCTGGGTCACCGCCCAGACCAAACCGGAGTTGGTTGAGGCGATCCGCCGTCGGCTGGCCGACATTCCCGGCATCGCAATTTTGATGAGCCAGCCGATCCAAGAGCGGGTGGATGAGCTGATCTCCGGCATCAAGACCGAGGCGGCGATCAAGTTGTTCGGCGACGACATGGATACGCTGAAGACGCTCGCGGATCAGATGGCGGTCGTGATGAACGGGGTCGAGGGGGTGAAGGATCTGAAGGTGGAGCAGGTGAGTGGGCAGCTGTATCTGACGTTGGACATCAATCGACGGGAGATCGCGCGGCGGGGGATCAACGTGGAAGACATTCAAGGTGTCATCCGGACCGCCATCGGCGGAGAACCCGCCACGCATGTCTTGGAAGGCGAGCGCCGTTTTCAATTGGTGCTGCGCTTCCCGGAGGACTATCGCAACAGCGTGAAGGCGATCAGTAATATTCTCATCAAAGATCACGCCGGCGCCCTCTTTCCGTTGAGCGATCTGGCGACGATCGAAATGCGGGAGGGGCCCGTCCGGATCGGACGTGAGCAGGCGCGCCGCCGCATCTACGTCGGATTCAACGTGACCGGGCGCGATATCGGAGGGGTTGTGAAGGAAGGGCAGCGAAGGTTGGCGGAACTCGTCCCGCTTCCTCAAGGATACACGATCGCGTGGGGCGGCACGTTCGAAAACATGCGGCGGGCCAATGCCCGCCTCTGGGTGATCGTGCCGATTACGCTCGGCCTGGTGTTTGTCCTTCTCTTCTCATCCTTCGGATCGGCGCGGTATGCCCTGCTGATGTTGATGAACCTCCCCTTGTCGTTGGTCGGCGGTGTCTGGGCCTTGAAGATGACGGGCCAGTACTTCAGCGTGCCCGCCTCCGTGGGTTTCATCACGCTGCTCGGGGTCGCGGTCACAGACGGCACGGTCATGGTGACCCTGATCAACTCCCTCCGGCAGGAAGGACGACCGTGTGACGAGGCGATCATGACCGGCTGTCAGTGGCGAGTACGCCCGGTCGTCATGACCGCCATGATGTCGCTCTTAGGGCTCCTTCCGCTGGGCCTGACGCAAGGGCTCGGCGGTGAGGTTCAACGGCCGCTGGCGACGGTGGTGATCGGAGGACTTGTGACCTCCACGTTCTCTACGCTGATCCTGCTGCCGATACTCTACAAGTGGTTCGAGGGTTGGCGTGGTCGCAAATGGTGGCCTGTGAAGCAGAACGGATCCGTTGGTGACGCCTTGTCTGGTCCGGTACAAGAGGAGGTGATGCGAGGCCCTATGTTCATATCACAATTATAGATTGTGAAGAGGGCGTTGGCATGGGGTATCCCGTGGGTTTATACGGAAGCGGCAGAGGAAGCAAGTCTCGGCCGGCGCTATCGGAAAAGAGCGGCGCGTTCGAGAGACCAGCGTATTGCTGATCCACCCGGGGGAATGGGTTTGAAAAGACTGTGATGATCTGGGTGGTGTTTGCCGCGAGTGCCGCGGTTATCGTGGTGGCGGGGGCCAGGCTCTCGCGCTACGGCGATCAGATCGCTGACCTCACCGGTCTGGGACGCTTGTGGATCGGGGTCGTCCTGATGTCCGCTGCCACCTCGCTGCCTGAAGTGTTCACGACGATCAGCGCCGCTTGGATGGACGCACCCGATCTGGCGGCCGGCGATCTCTTCGGGGCCGGCTTGAGCAACATGTTGACGCTCGGCCTCATCGACCTGCTCCATCGCCAAAAGCGCGTCTGGCAACAGGCGGCGTTGGGTCATACGCTGACCGCGGCGCTGGCCATGGTGTTGACGGGACTGGCCGCCTTTTTCGTGCTGCTGCCGGTCACCGTGACCCATGTCGGTGTGGGGCTTGAAAGTCTGACTCTCTTCATCCTGTACGTGTTGGGCATGCGACTCGTCTTCCGGCAAGAAGACATGGCGCGTCGTCAGCGTGAGCAGGAAGCGGTGGTTCATGGCATTGCAGAGCAGCAGGACGGCGGCACCAGCCGCCGCGACGAATTGCGCCGGGCGGTCGCCGGGTTTGCCGCCGGGGCGCTTGTCCTCCTGGTGGCGGCCCCGTTGCTCGCCTGGTCGGCCGGGCGTATTGCCGAAGAGACCGGCACCAGTTCGACATTCATCGGCACCTCGCTGGTGGCCATCACGACCTCCTTGCCTGAGTTGGTGACGGCCATCGCCGCCGTCCGGCTGGGCGCGTTCGATCTGGCCGTCGGGAATCTGTTCGGCAGCAATGCCTTCAACATGGCCGCGTTCTTCTTTGCCGATGTGGCCTATCGGGGAGGCGGTTTGCTGAGCAGCGTCAGCCCGGCGCACGTCCTGACGGCTTTGTGGTCTATTCTGATGATGAACCTGGGGCTGATGGGCATAATTTATCGGGCCGAAAAGCGGTTCATGCTGATCGAACCGGACAGTCTGTTGATGATTGTGGCCTATGTGCTGGGGTTGTGGCTGTTGTTCGGGTGAAGAAATGGGAGGCGTCATGGAAGGAAAAAAGGAAGCACCGGCTCAGCGGCTCTGGCACATGGCCACGGCGGACGCGCTGACGACGGAACTGCGCACCAATGGCGATGCCGGCCTGAGCGCGGAGGAAGCTCGCCGCAGGCAAACGCGGGAGGGATTCAACGAGCTGCCCGAAGCCCCGCCCGCCTCCTTGTTGAAGTTGTTTCTCTCACAGTTCACGAGCGTCATCGTGTGGGTGCTGATCGGAGCGGCCCTGGTGTCGGGGTTGCTGGAAGATTGGCTCGACGCAGCGGCCATTCTCTCCATCGTGCTGCTCAACGGAATCCTCGGCTTCGTGCAGGAATTCCGAGCGGAGCGCTCCCTGGCCGCGCTGCGCAAAATGTCGGTATCGATGGCGCGAGTCTTCCGTAGCGGCGTGCTTCAATCGCTCCCCGCACGCGAGCTGGTCCGGGGTGATGTGATCTCCCTGGAAGCAGGCGACCGTGTTCCCGCCGACGCGCGCCTGATCTATGCGACCAACTTCCAGGCGCAGGAAGCCTCCCTGACGGGAGAATCCTCGCCGGTTCAGAAAGCGGCCGTCCTCCTCGAGAGAGCCGACGTGCCCCTGGCCGACCGGATCAACATGGCATTCATGGGCACTACGGCGGTTTCAGGCAAAGCCCGGGCTGTGGTGGTGACTACGGGGCTCCGCACGGAGCTGGGCCGGATTGCCGCCATGATCCAGCGGGCGGCCGAAGCAGAGCGGTCTGAAACGCCGCTGCAGCGCCGGCTGGAACAGTTCGGATACACGCTCCTCTGGTTGGCGCTGGGCGTAGTATCCGTCGTGTTTGGGCTGGGGTATCTGAGGGGCGAGCCGTTGGTGATGATGTTCCTGACCTCGGTCAGTCTGGCCGTGGCCGCGGTGCCCGAAGGACTGCCCGCGGTGGTCACGATTACGCTGGCGCTGGGCGTCACCCGCATGGCCAGGCGGCATGCGCTGATCCGTAAACTGCCTGCCGTGGAGACACTAGGTTCGGCCACGGTCATCTGCACAGACAAGACCGGCACCTTGACGAAAAACGAAATGACGGTGACGCGTCTGCTAGTTGACGGCCGTCACTTCGACGTGACGGGAGAGGGTTATGCGCCGGTAGGGGAGATACGCGCGCGTCTCAACGGGCACGCGTCTATGGGCACTGGTAAAGAAGAAGCCCGGTCACTTCCCGTGGGTGTGCAGCGACTCCTGACGGCGGCGGTGCTCTGTAACGGCGCGACGTTACGTGAAGAAAATGGAAGCTGGTTGGTGTTCGGTGATCCGACCGAAGGGGCGCTGCTCGTGGCTGCGGCAAAAGCCGGATTAGGGAAAGAGCCGTTGGAGAACGGTGCTCCGTTCGAGGAAGAAATCCCTTTTGACGGAGAACGGAAGATGATGACCATCATCCGGCGCGCCGCGGAAGGGTGCATGGCCTACAGCAAAGGCGCGCCGGATGTGCTGCTCAGTCATTGCACCAGCTATATGACCCTCGACGGTTCGATCGAGCCGATGAGCGATCGTCAGCGGCGCATCTTGCTCGAGGAAAACGGATCTCTGGCACAACTGACGCTTCGCGTGCTGGCCGTGGCGCATCGTCGGCTCGACCGTGCGTCGGGACCGCAGCAGGCCGATGCGGTGGAGCGGGATCTGGTGTTCCTGGGGTTGTTCGCCATGAAGGACCCCCTGCGCCCGGAAGCGGCGGAAGCCGTGCGGCTGTGCCGCAAGGCCGGCATCCGGACCGTGATGATCACCGGCGACCATAAGGACACGGCCGTGGCGATTGCCCGCGAGTTGAATCTCCATGACGGCGACGGCCAGGCGCTCTCGGGAGCTGAGTTGGACGAACTGACGGATGAACGGCTGAGCGGATCGGTCGAGCGGGTCGCCGTCTATGCCCGCGTGTCGGCTGAGCATAAGCTCCGGATCATCCAGGCCTGGAAGCGCAACGGCGCCGTCGTGGCGATGACCGGAGACGGCGTGAACGATGCCCCTGCGATCAAGGCGGCGGACATCGGCATCGCGATGGGGCTGGCCGGCACGGACGTGACGAAAGAAGCCTCTGACATGGTGGTCACGGATGACAACTTTGCTTCCATCGCGGCGGCGGTCGAAGAAGGGCGGGGCATCTTTGATAACATTCGCAAGACCATTCATTTCCTCCTGTCCTGCAATGTCAGCGAAGTGCTGGTCATGCTCTTTGCAGCCCTCCTGGGCCTGCCGCTCCCGCTCCTGCCGATCCACATTCTCTGGATGAATCTCGTCACGGATGGCATTCCGGCCCTGGCGCTGGCGGTCGATCCCAAGGCGCCGGATCTGATGCAGCGTCCGCCGCGCCGGCCGGATGAGCGGTTGCTCGACGGCGGGAGGCTCCGCGCGATCGTAGGCGAAGGGTTGATGCTCGCGCTGATCGCCTTAGGCGCATTCGCCGCCAGTCTGTTTCTCTGGCATCAGACTATCGATCAAGCGCGGACGGTGGCCTTTAGCGTCATGGTGGTCGCGCAGCTTGTGCATGCCTTCAACTCCAGAAGCGGGCGACTCTCGCTCTTCCATCTCGGGATGGCATCGAATCGCTCCCTCGTATGGGCGTTCCTCTTCTCCCTGGGCATGCAACTCGCCGTGCTCACCATTCCGGCCGCGGCGCCCATTTTCAAAGTTGCCACGCTGCCGCTCGAAGACTGGGAGTTGATGGCGGCCATGGCGCTGCTACCGCTTGTCTTCATGGAAGCGGTCAAGTGGTTCCGGCGAAGCCGTAGTCCGGCCAGCGGCCAATACCCCTCCTGAGCCATCGGAATAGGTCCGTTCCGTTTCTCACTAGGGAACACACTGGGCTGATGCCCGTTGTATCACGAGTAGCGCGACGTCCCCGATGCACGTAGGCTTAGGGCTCGCCGGCCGGCCGTTGGATCACACGCGATCCGGTCTCCCGCAGTCTTTACGCGATTGATCAAGCGGCGCCGGACGTGGCGGCGCGGATCTTTTCCGTCGAGGCTCCCGCCCGGTTGTTCGTCACGCATTTGTGTTCCATGATCCAGTTCCGGCCTGTGGAATTCATGACCGTCTGGCGCATGCAGCTTGCGTAAGCCGGACCGAGGCCTTACTGTCAGGCACCATTTCAAGGATGCGCTCAGGGGCATCGCACGGGGGCACATGATGAGGAGTGGATGTGGGAAGCGGACTGCTTACATTTTGCTGCCGACTGACTTTCAACAGTCGGCTCGTCGGGCCTTCCTGTATGGAGTGAAGCTGGCGATGGCCACACCGGCCAGGCTGGAGATTCTGCACGTGATCAAGGTGCCGACCGATGCGGCCGGCGCGGCGCGCGACAGCCGCTATCTGCGATCGATGAAGACCGCGGCGCTGCTCAACCTGGGACGTCTGACAGAGGCGGCGAGAGAGAAGGGCGCGCGGGCGCAACCGCTTCTGCGGTACGGGGTTCCGCATGCCTGCATCCTGGAGGTGGTGAAACAGGTCCATGCGGAGATGATCGTGATCGGAACCGAAGGCCGCACGAGCTGGGACCGGCTGCGGCTGGGCAGCACGGCGGAAGCCGTCGTCCGGGAGGCACCCTGTCCGGTGCTCACCGTGCATGGAGGCCTGGCCGGGGATGTGCCCCGTCATCCTGCCGGGATTCGCCTTGGCCGGCTGCTCGTCGCGACCGATTTCTCCTCCTATGCCGAGGCCGCTATCCATACGGTCGCGAGACTGGCCGCCACGTTCAACGCCACCGTGTGCCTCCTCCATGCCGCCGAACCGTCAGCCGACCGCAAGCCGGCTGAGCGGAGGCTCGCCAAGCTGGTGCAGGATCTCCGGCATCAGCAGATTGAGGCCGAGAGCGTCTGTGTGGCCGGTGATCCGGTCGAGTCTATTCTGAAGCAGGCCGCCGCGTGGCAGGCGGATCTCATCGCCGTCGGCACGCAGGGACGGCGCGGACTGAGCCGGGCCCTGCTCGGAAGCGTGGCGGACGCGCTGCTGAAGCGCGCCGGATGTCCCGTGCTCACGGTGGCGAAACAAGGAGGTAACAGGCCGGAGAGTGACGAGCCGTTGATCAGACTAAAAGGTGGACCCGAGCGCGCCCATAAGGAGGAACATAGATGAGCATGCAGACCGTTGGTGAAGTGCTGCTGTGGTGTGTCGCGGTCAACTAGGCTTTGTTGCTCCGGTGGTTGTTGGTCGTTGATGGGAGCCCGCGAATGGATGCATCGGCTTCATGGCCGGTGGTTCCGGTTGCCACCAGAGCGCTTCGACAGGATCCATGACGCAGAGACGGCGATCTACAGATCGGCATTCTCCTGTTCAATCTGGTTCCCTACCTGGCGCTTCGGATGGCCGGATGAAGATGCGTAGCCATCGTCGATGCGATCGTCTATGTTTGATGGTTTTGAAAGGACAGGGAATCGTATGAACGTGCTGGTCGTGGATGTGGGCGGCACCAACGTCAAGATTCTGGTTTCCGGACAGCAGGGCGTCAGAAAGTTCTCTTCAGGGCCGGGGTTGACCGCGAAGCAGATGGTGGCCGGCGTGAGGAAGGCCGCTCGCGGCTGGCGATATGAGGCCGTCTCGATCGGGTATCCGGGCCCCGTGAGGCGGGGTCTGGTGCTCGCGGAACCCGTCCACTTAGGGGCCGGATGGATGAATTTCGATTTCAAACAGGCTTTCGGATGTCCGGTCACAGTGATCAATGACGCGGCTATGCAGGCGTTGGGTAGTTATGACGGGGGCCGGATGCTCTTTCTCGGGTTGGGAACGGGGCTCGGCTCGGCGTTGATTGCAGGCAAGATGATCATGGCGATGGAACTGGGGCACTTGCCGTACAAGAAACAACAAACCTTTGAGGACTATGTCGGGCGGCGCGGGCTCGAACGATTGGGTAAAGAAAAGTGGAGGCGGGCTGTTGAGGATGTGGCTCTTCGCCTGAAGACGGCGCTGGTGGCCGATTACGTGGTGCTGGGGGGAGGAAACGCGAAGAAGCTCAACATCCTTCCGGCCGGCGCCCGTCTTGGTAATAATGCGCTGGCCTTTATCGGGGGACAGCGATTGTGGGAAGAGTCATGGGAACATGACCCACATGCATGAGGCGCATAGCCTTGCTGCGATCGGGACTTCCACGGAGAGGAAGGACTACGGCATGATGCCCAGTCAGCGCCGGTTCCTGAAGCGGAAAGTCGAAGATCGGCTTTTGAGCGGAGTGTGCGGCCGATGAATGTCCTGGCCATCAATAGCGGAAGCTCTTCCCTGAAGTTCAAGGTCGTGGAGATCGACGACGTTCCGGACAACGCGATGGGCCGGACGAATGTCCATTATGACGGCGCCATTGAGGATATCGGACCGGCTGCGATACTCTGGTTCCGTCGCGCGGGGGCGGCGGAGGTGAAGAACACCGAGCCGGTGCGCACCCATGTTGACGCCGTGCAGCGCATGATGCGCCTGTTGGAGGAGGCGAGCCGGCAGGACGGACAGGATCTTCGGATCGATGCGGTCGGGCATCGCATGGTGCATGGCGGCGAGAAGTTCCGAGCGCCGGTCCTGATCGATGACGCCGTCACGGCCGCAATCGGCCGCTTGACCGAATTGGCGCCGCTGCATAACCCGGGCTGCCTGGCCGGCATCAAGGGCGCTCGCGCCGTCATGGGGGCACAGGTCCCGATGGTCGCCGTCTTCGATACGGCGTTTCACCGTTCGATCCCGCCCCGGGCTGCCACCTATGCGATCGACCTGAATCTGGCACGGAAACATCGGATCCAGCGGTTCGGATTTCATGGCATTGCGCATGCCTCGTTGGCGGCCACCGGCGCCGCCGCGCTCAACCGTCCCCTCGCCGAACTGCGGCTCATCACGGTGCAACTGGGTAACGGTTGCTCGGCCACGGCCATCGACCGTGGCCGGTCGGTGGACACCTCCATGGGATTTACGCCGCTGGAAGGGCTGGTCATGGGGACCCGCTCGGGCGATGTGGACCCTGCGTTGGTCACTTATCTCGTCAGAAAAGAAGGGTTGACGGCCGACCAGGTGGACCGACTGTTGAACGAGCAGTCCGGGCTGCTCGGACTCTCAGGCCTCTCGCATGACATGCGTGCCATCCTGGAGGCCGCCGAGGGGAAGCCCGATTCCCGTGCGGCGGTGGCGGTGGCGGTGTTTTGTTATCGTGTCCGCAAATACATCGGGGCCTATCTGGCTGTCCTGGAAGGGGCGGACGCTCTGATCTTCGGCGGCGGCATCGGTGAGCGGTCCGCCGCCATCCGCGCCAACATCTGTGAGGGGATGGGCTGGTGCGGCCTGCATCTTGATCCCCTGCGCAACGCAGCCGTGGCCGGCATCCGGGCCGGCGAAGCGAGAATGATCAGCACCGGGCAGGCGCGGCTCGCCTGCTATGTGGCGGGGGTGGATGAAGAGTTGGAAATCGCGCGCGCCACACGGGCCTGTGTCATGGCACGGTCGACCTAAGGCCGGCCTCGTCTTCCGAGACGGCGAACAGCCGCGTGCTTGCTGACTAGCCTTCGTGCTGCAGGAACCGGTGCTCTTGGCCCGAGGCTCATGGATTCCGCTGTCGGAGAGGGACTCCGTGGCAGACCGGATGGCTTTAGTTATATATAGCTGACTTCTCGTCTGCCGGCTGCGAGGAGCTGGGTGACGGGATCGCCGGTTGACGTCAAGTTGTGAGACCACCGATTTTTCTCAAACCCGCTCGCACCCCCGTCGCGCATTGGCTCATCGCGGCCACGGCCGGCTGGCTGCTGATAACCCTGCTGTGTCCACCTGGTTGGGCGGATGAGGTGCTGCTGCGCAACGGCGACCGCCTCACCGGCACCATCGTGACGATGGAGGAGGGAATCCTCACCTTGTCTACGCCCCACAGCGGCGAGGTCAAAATTCAATGGCCTGAGATTCAACACCTTGCCGCCGACAAACCGCTCAAGATCCAATTGCATGACACCGTGGACGGACCGGATTGGCGGGAGTGGCTCTACACGCACTATGCGATGATGGAATCGCTCAGGATCAGCGCTGATGGCCCGCTGTCTTTTGATACCATTAAAGCCATCAACCCTCCTCCGCCCATCCGCTACCAGGGCACGCTGAACGTCGGAGGGAACCGCACCCAGGGCAACACCGACACGCAAGCGCTCAATGCCTCCACCCGGTGGACCCTTCGCTCGGACCGGCACCGCGTCCTGGCCGAGGGTAAATATAACTATGGCGAGGTCGGCACCCAAGTGACTGTGCGGAATTCGCAAGCTGCGCTGAAGTATGATTTCTTTCTCACCAAGAAGATTTTTGCGAATGCCGAAGGGCTGATGGAAAAAGACACCTTTCAAAACCTGTTGCTGCGAACGACTCTCGGATCCGGGGTGGGCTATCAGTTTGTGGAAACGAAAGCGGCCACGGTGTCGGTCGTCTCCGGATTGGCGTATGTGAACGAGCGCTATACCAACGAGCCCTCGACCATGACCCCCTCCGCGCGCTGGGGCGTCCGGAGTGAATTTGTGCTCGTGCCGGACCGCGTGACATTGTTCCACAAACATGAAGGCTACTACGATTTCGGTGAACGCGGGGCCCTGCGCATCTTCGCCGATCAGGGGCTCCGCGTGACGCTGCTCGGCAATCTCTTCGTGAATCTCGAGTACGACCTTCGGTACAACGGGGACCCGGCTCCGGGACGGCAGAAGCTGGATGAGGCGATAATCCTCGGATTGGGATATGAGTTTAAGCCGTGAGGAGCCCGGACGCCGGGACGCCAAAGGAGAGGTCACCCTATAGAGCACAGGCGAAGCGGGGAGGCGTGGCATCGTGATGAACCGGTGCCGGCGCGTACGAGTTTTCGGGCGATGTTCATCGGTCTGGTGTGGTGCTGCGCGGCGACACACTTCCTGCCGCTCATTCCGCCCGACCAGGCCGCGGCGCAGCAGTATGGACCGCAGCGGCCGGAGCCGCAGGGGCCGGCGCCCTCGTCCCTCTTCGATGGGCGCGCCCGGTGGTGGACGCGTCTTCCTCCCGGCCCGCTGCTGGACGGGCGCGCCTACGATACGAGGTCGTGGTCTTCTGTATGGCCGGATCAGTCCGACGAGGCCGATACGATCGAGCGGGTCTCGGGCGAAGAACGCGGCCCGCGCATTCCTGAACCGATGGTCTTCGATCTGGTGAGGCCGCTGGGCGGCAAACGGGGCGAAGCGGAAGCCAACACGCTTGCTCTCGTGCCGCTGAGGCGCACATCGAGGCGGGTGGATAATGCGGCCGATCCGCTCGGACTTGTGCGACGGAGTCCCGATCAGGAGGGACTCGAGTGGGCGCCTGAGATCGAGTACACGATCCGCGACGGTCTCGCACTCGAATTCGAACTGCCCCTGGAAAACGGGCGTGTTGAAGCGTACAAGGGGGCGGGGCAAGTCACCTTCGGGACCGCATTCAACCATCACTTCATCCACGGGGCCCAGGCGATCGTGCAGTACGATCTGGAGCCCAAGGTGTGGACGACGACGTGGCTGTATCTGGCCGGCGTCCGGCTCGACAAGACCTGGAGCCTGTTCGGCATGGTCGGGCCGCGTGCCGAACTAGGCCCGGTTGCCGGAGGACGGACGGTGGAACTCCTGTCCAACCTTACGGTCTTTGCGGATGTGACCGACCGTCTGGTCGCCGGCCTGGAGACGAATTTCGGACAGGTGCTCGGCGGAAGCACGAGCCTTCTGGTCATGCCGCAGATCCACTACGAACTCGGGGCGTCCTGGATGCTTCAGACGGGAGCGGGCGTGCGGGTGACGAGCGGGCTCACGCTGCCGGAAATCGGCATCCGGCTGATTCGAGAATTTTAAGAAATCGCCGGCGGGGTTCATCCTTCATCCAGGAGGCGTCTATCATGGCGGGACTGTCTTTCGAGAGTGTCATTCCGTGGCTGGAGACCTTTGCGAGCGCAGCCGGAGCAGCCGCGCTCCGGATCATGGTCATCCTGGCCGTGGGCTATCTCGGCATCCGGTTCGTGAAGATCGGCCTGCGACAGCTCGAGCGGGTCATTATTCTGGCGAATGAACCAGGCGAACAGGTCCCCGGCGCCGCCACAAAGCGCGCCGCCACTTTGACGGGCATTCTCAGGACGATTGCCCTGGCCGTGATCTGGGCGATCGTGGTCATCGAAGTGCTCCATCAAGTCGGCTTGGATATCCGCCCGATTCTGGCCGGCGCCGGCATTCTCGGATTGGCGGTCGGATTCGGCGCACAGAACCTCATTCGCGACTTGATCAGCGGGTTCTTCATCATCCTTGAAAACCAGGTTCAGTTGGGCGACGTCGCGATCATCAACGGGACCGGCGGGCAAGTCGAATCGATCACCTTCCGGATCATCACTCTGCGCGATTTTTCCGGCGTCGTCCATGTGTTCCCCAACGGCACGATCACCACCTTATCCAACATGACGATGGAGTGGTCGGCCTTCGTCCTGGATATGGGGGTGGCGTACAAGGAGGACACGGATCGGGTGATGGAGATCATGCGCCAGGTCGGCGAGGAGTTGCGGGAGGACCCCGCGTTTGCGGAAAAGTTCGTCGCGCCCCTTGAACTCGTGGGGGTCGAGAACTTCGCCGATTCCGCCGTCGTGCTCCGTATCCGAATCAAAACCCGTCCCTTGGAACAATGGAACGTCGGGCGTGAGTATCGCCGCCGGCTGAAACAGGCCTTCGACGCCCAGGGCATCGAGATTCCGTTCCCTCACCGATCCCTGTCCGCCAGCGCGTCCGGCGAGCCGTTCAAGATTCAGGTGGTGCCGGCGGCTTCCGCCACATGAGGCAATGGAGAAACCGTCAGAATGCAGCCGGTAAACCGGATCTCCGGCGGTTGGCATAGAAATGCCGCTTCACGATCTCAGCGGCCGCCACGTATCCGGCTACGATTCCCGCCAGGAGCAGGAGAAATGACGGCGGCATCGGGGTCAACCCCAGCATGCCGCCCACGGGGAGGAAGGGCAGGAGCAACGTGAAGCCTGCCACCGCGAGGGTAGCCACGATCATCGGACGGCTCGGGCGGCTGGCCAGCACCGGCCGCCGGGTCCTGATGACCAGCATAATGGCCGAAGCGGAGATGACGGATTCGATAAACCAGCCGGTCCGGAACTGGGCAGGCGAGCTGCGGAGAATCCACAGCAACGCTCCAAATGTCAGATAATCGAACACCGAACTGACCAGCCCGAAGGTCAGCATAAACTTCCGGATGAAGGCGATATCCCAGCGCCGCGGCTGATCGATCAATTCCGCATCGACGCGGTCGGTGGCGATCGTCATCTCGGGAATGTCGGTCAGGAGATTTGTGAGAAGGATTTGTTTGGGCAGCAGCGGAAGAAACGGCAGGAACAGCGAGGCGCCGGCCATGCTGAACATATTGCCGAAATTGGCGCTCGCAGCCATGAACACATACTTGAGCGTATTGGCGAAGGTCACCCGTCCTTCCCGAATGCCCTGGACCAGCACGGACACATCATGTTCCATCATGACGATGTCGGCCGCATCCTTGGCCACATCCACGGCGCGGTCAACCGAAAGGCCGACATCCGCGGCATGGAGCGCCGGCGCGTCATTGATGCCGTCGCCGATATACCCGACGACGTTCCCGGCCCGTTTCAAGGCGAGAATAATGCGGTCTTTCTGATTGGGTTCCACCTCCGCAAACACGTCAATGTCGTTCACCCGGTGGACCAGCGCTTCGTCCGTCATGTGGCGAAGGTCTTGGCCCGTCAAGATCCGCGCATGGTCGAGCCGGACCTGTTCGCTGATGTGAGCGGCCACCAGGCGGTGATCCCCGGTGATGATCTTGAGCGAGACGCCCAGTCGCCGTAACGACGCCATGGTATCCGCCATGCCGGGCTTCACCGGGTCTGTAAATGCCAAGAGCCCGAGGAACGTCATGTCCGTTTCATGCTGCTTGCCGATGCAGGCCGTCGTTCCCATGTCTCGATAGGCCACGCCGAGCGTCCGAAGCCCCTGCCGGTTAAGGTCCTCAAACTGTCGTCGGATCTTTTCGCGGCCTTCTCCCATGGCAATGGTGGCGCCATCGGGCAGTTCGGCCCGCGAGCACACGTTCAGTACGGCTTCCACCGCGCCTTTCGTGATCAAGAGGTGGCCGGCGGGCGACGCGACCAGAATGGAGAGCCGTTTGCGAAGGAAGTCGTACGGGACTTCGTCGAGTTTGTGATAGCCGGTCACATCACAGGCGCATTGGGCTCGAAGCGCTTCGTCCAAGGGATTGATGAAGCCTGTCTCATAGGAGGCGTTGAGGCAGGCATGGAAGAGGACGCGCGCGCTGGGGCTTCCATCCGCATCCAGAGCGGCCTGCAATCGCATCGTGCCTTCCGTGAGCGTCCCGGTTTTGTCCGCGCAGAGCACGTTCATGCTCCCGAAGTTCTCAATCGAGGCCAGGCGTTTCACGATGACGCGGCACTCGGCCATGCGTTTGGCCCCATGCGCGAGATTGACGCTGATGATCGCAGGCAGCAGTTGCGGGGTGAGGCCCACGGCAAGCGCCATGGCGAATAAGAATGAGTCCAGCACCGGTCGGTCGAGATAGACGTTGATGGCAAAGATGGCGAACACAAGGAGCAGTGTCACTTCAAGCAGCAAGTACCCAAAGCGCCGGACCCCGCGCTCAAACTCCGTCTCAGGCGGGCGCAGCATGAGGCGGCCGGAGAGGCGGCCGAATTCCGTGTCCTGTCCCACATGGACGATCGCGGCTCTGGCATGTCCGCTCACGACATGTGTGCCCATGAACACGCTGTTCGTCCGCTGGCCCAGGGGCGCGGCGGAGGGGATGGTGCCCGCCGCCTTTTCGGCGGGATACGTTTCTCCTGTGAGCGTGGCTTCGTCGATGAACAGATCTTTGGATTCGAGAATTCTGCCATCACCCGGAATGCTCGACCCGGCGGAGAGGGCAATCACATCCCCGGGGACAATGTCATCAAGAGGCACCCCGGCGAGTTCTCCGTTGCGCCACACGGCCGTCCGTACGTGAACACGTGCGAGCAGAGCCGCCACCGCTTTCGCGGCGGCATGCTCTTGCCAAAATCCCAGCAGGGCGCTCGCGAGGATGATGGTGAGGATGATGAGGGCATCAGTGCGATCGGCCAAGAACAATGAGATGACCGCCGCACACAAGAGAATCAGAATGATGGGACTGCGAAATTGAGCCGGCAGGACCAGGAAGGGGCGAATGTCCTGATGCGGCTCGAGCCGCACCGCCGCCACCTGTGCGTGCCGTTGCCTGGCCTCATCTACTCCCAGACCCTCGGGCTTCGTGCCGAGACGGCGCAGCACATCATCAACGGGTACACTCCAGAACGGTGCCGTCTCCGGAATATCGCGCAGGTTGTTCAAAGAGGCTCTCCGGCGAAGCCGCAGCGTGCGAAGAAAGGCGCACACTCGACCGTACGGTGAGCCTCTACGCGCCGCGAAAACAAGCCGGCGGACGGTTTCAGCGGCCTGCTATTCATAGTGCAGGGCCTCGATGGGATTCAGCTTGGACGCTTTGTTCGCCGGATAGAGCCCGAAAAAGATTCCGACGATGAGTGAAAACACAAAGGCCGCGACGACGGCCTGGACGTTGATGATCGTCGGCCAGCCGATCAGCCTCGTCAGCAGCCGTGCGAGGCCGATGCCGGACGCGACCCCGAGCAGTCCGCCGATCGCCGTCATGATGATGGCTTCGATGAGGAATTGAAGCAGAATATGGGCGCGTTTCGCGCCGACCGCCATCCGGAGGCCGATTTCCTTCGTCCGTTCGGTGACCGAGACCAGCAGAATGTTCATGATCCCGATGCCGCCGACGATTAAGGAGATGGAGGCAATGCCCATCAGCATGAGCATCATCGTCCGGCTCGTGCCCGCGATGGTCTTCGCGATGTCCTCCATGGTTCGAATCGTGAAGTCATCCTCATCGGACGGCTGCAGGTGGTGCCGGGTGCGCAACAGATCCTTGATATCCTCCACGGCGGCCGGGATGTCCTGCCGCGTCTGTGTCGCCACCAGAATGATCCCGACGGTGCCCAGAAACCTCGTCCCGAGGACCTTCCGTTCAGCGGTGGTGAACGGCAGGACGACGAAATCATCCTGGTCCTGCCCCGTGACGGACTGCCCTTTCGCCCCCAGCACGCCGATCACCCGGAGCGGGACGTTTCTGATGCGGATTTCGCTCCCCACCGCCTCTTCCCCAGGCTCGAACAGATTCTGGGCGGCGGTTTTCCCCAACACGACGACCTTGGCGGCGGCATCCATGTCCGATGGCGTGAAGAAGTTTCCCTGCGCGAGCGGCCAGCTCCGGATGTCGGGAAACACCGGGGTCGTGCCGAGGACGATCGTGCTCCAATTCTTGTTCTCATGAATGACTTGCAGGACCGAGCGGGTGGCGTACATCACTGTGGCGACACCGGGGATCTTTTTTTCGATGTCCTCTCCGTCCCCGACGGTCAGCGTCGAAACGGAGCCGAGCCCGCCGCGCACGCCTCCGACCGTGGTCGCGCCCGGGACGATGATGAGCACGTTGGTGCCGAGACTGGAGATTTCGGCCTGCACGGAAGCCGTCGCGCCTTGTCCCAGGCTGACCATGGCCACCACGGCGCCGATGCCGATGATGATGCCGAGCATGGTGAGCCCCGCCCGCAAGGGATTGCGGCGCAGGATGCGCAGGGCGGAGAGAATGGTGAGCCAGAGGAAGGGCATAAGTTCTTGTTGATGGGGTTTGTTTGGTTTGTCTCGTGTATCGGGTTACACGACCAAACAAACCAAATAAACCTGATAAACCAAACAAACGAGCTTCACCTCATTCTCGGTCCGGCGTCGAATCCCGGAGGAAGTTTCTTCTGGGCCGCCTGCTCTTCCGGGGTCTCGATGCCGATGATGACGGGGTCGCCTGCCCGCAGCGGCCCCTCCGTGATTTCCGTGTAGAGCGAGTCGGCGATGCCGGTAACGACGGTGATCGCCTGAGCCCGGCCGCCTTCCAGCCGCCAGACCCTGGTGGTCTTGCGGTCCACCGGGACGTCGGGCATGCGGAACCGCAAGGCGCCGTTCGGCACGCGCAAGGGATTTTCCTTCTTCGCCGTGACGATGGTGACGTTGGCCGTCATGCCGGGCTTGAGCTTCAAGCTGCTGTTGTCCACCGTGATGACCACATCATAGGTCACGACATTCTGAATGCTGATCGGGGCGTTCCGCACCTGGGTCACGAGACCGTCAAAAAATTGCCTCGGGTAGGCGTCCACGCGAAAGCTGGCCGTGGTGCCTTCCGCGACCCCGCCGATGTCCGATTCGCTGACATTCGTGTTCACCTGCATGTGGGTGAGATCCTGGGCGATGAGGAAGAGGATCGGTGTCTGAAACGCTGCGGCTAACGTTTGCCCGACATCCACATTGCGGGACACCACGGTGCCATCTACCGGCGAGTAGATGGTCGTAAAGCCGAGGTCCAGTTCGGCGGACGCCAGGGTGGCCTCCGCTTGATCGAGTTGGGCTTGGAGCACCTCCACGTTGGCGGCGGCATCCCGATAGCTGGTTTCGGCGAGATCCAGATCCGCTTGCGACACGAAAGCCTGTAGTCTGAGGGCAGCCATGCGGTCCCGTTCCAGCTTGCGCTGCCGGGCCATGTTCCCGGCTTTGACCAGATTGCCTCTGGCGCTTTTCACGGCGGCGCGCGCCTGGCTGACCCGCGCTTTGAACGGCTGTTGGTCGATCTGGGCCAGGATCTGTCCTTTGGTCACCACGGAATTGAAGTCGGCGAAGAGGTGCGCGACTTTGCCGGACACTTGGCTGCCCACCTGCACGGAGACGACCGGGTTCACGGTGCCGGTGGCCGTCACGATCGCCGTGATCGGCCCCCGGTCCACCGTCCCAGTCTTGTAATGAACCGGTGGAGGTCCTGAGTCCCACCAATACCACACGCCCAGCCCGATGAGGATCAGCGCCGCCCCAAGTCCGATGGCCGGCGGAAGGCGCGAGGGTTTCCTTCGGGAAGGGATGAGGGGGGCGGGAAGCCGATGATCGCGGATCGGCACTGCGCCGCTCGGGATCATTTCGCCGGCCGGTGCGTCATGCGCGGGGTCCTGTCGGTGGTCGCTCATATGCCACCAGCCGGCTGGAGGAGGCGACGCGTCCGGTGCTGTCTGAGTCGGGCCGCGATCCACTTTCGGCCTTCTTCCGCGAGGAGAAGCAGCCCCGCGCCAAGGGCCAGCGGGGCGAACATCCAGACGGGCAGCGCGCTCGTTCCAAAGATGGTATGCCCGACGGGCGCGTAGATGAGCAACAGGAGGATGGTCACTTCGAACAGGATGCCCCAGAGAATGACCGGATTGGTCAACCAGCCAAGCCGGAAGACCGAGTACCGATCGGACCGGCAGGCAAACACGTTGGCGACTTGCGCGAAGACGATGCCGGCCAGGGTCACGGTCGTGGCCTCCTTGTACAAAGGAGAAGACCAGTCGAGAGGGCTGCCCCAGGTCCAGCCGTGGATGGACAGATACAGAAAAAACCCTCCCATGGCGATCGCGGCTTCGATGAGTCCCAGATAGAGATACGCCCGCAGGAGAAGCGAGGTGTTCAACAACCGCTCGGCGGTAGGGCGCGGCGGACGGTCCATGACATCCGGTTGAGGCCGTTCCATCCCGAGGCCTAGCGCCGGCACCATGTCGGTTCCGAGATCGACGGCCAGCACCTGAGGAATCGTCAGCGCGAGCGGCATGCCGATGAATCCGTATCCCAGGAAGGGAACGATTTCGGGCACGTTGCTGGCCAGAATATAGGTCGAGAACTTTCGAATATTGTCGTATACGGCGCGGCCTTCCTCAATCGCGCTCACGATCGTCGCAAAGTTGTCATCGAGCAGGATGATGTCGGCGGTTTCCTTGGCCACATCCGTTCCCGCCAGGCCCATGGCGATGCCGATGTCGGCTTTCTTGAGCGCGGGCGCGTCGTTCACCCCGTCGCCGGTCACCGCGACGACTTCGCCCAAGTCCTTCAGCGTCGAGACCACCCGCATTTTGTGGCGGGGGGCCATGCGGGCAAACACCGGGTCCGGCTCCCCGGACCGGGACGGCGTCAGGAGCTGCCGCAGCTGATCGTCGCTCATCCGGTCGAGCCGCATGCCCTCGATCACGGGTACGAACCCGCTCGGGTGTGCTGCGGCCTGGTCGGGGACCAGGCCGATCTTCCGTGCGATGGCCCATGCGGTGAGCGGATGATCGCCGGTGATCATGAGGGTGCGCACGCCGGCTTGCCGGCAAGTCGCTATCGCCGCGGGCACTTCTCGATGCGGCGGGTCCATCATGGCGACCAGGCCCAGGAACGTCAGATCATGTTCAACCGTCTCCACTTCGATGTGCTCGGGTTGATGCGCGACGTCGCGCATGGCCACGGCCAGCACGCGATAGGCCTGTTCGGCGAAGGACCGGCTTTGCGTCAACAGTCTTGCGCGCTCATCCGGCGTTAAGAGCGTGGCCTCGCCCTGAAGCAGGATGCGGGTGCAGAGCGGCAGCACCGATTCCGGTGCGCCTTTCGTGAAGGCGATCAGGCGCCCTTCCGACCAGTGCAGCGTGCTCATCCGTTTGCGATCGGCATCGAAAGCCAGTTCGCCCATGCGGCGCAGGGACGGCCGGTGCGCCAATCCATGTTCAATAGCAAACTCCAACAAGGCCACCTCTGTGGAGTCTCCCGTGACGACGACTCGCCCGTCGGGCCGCCGCACCCGTTTGGCGTTATGGCAATGAAGGAGTGCGTCGAAAAAGGGTTGCCAGCGCTCGGCATCGGTGGTGCTCACCATGCGGCCCGCCGTGAAAAAACAGCCTTCCCTGGATTCAATGACGAGCCGGTCGGCGTAAAACCGGTCCACCTTCATGTGATTTGCTGTCAGCGTGCCGGTCTTGTCCGTGCAGATCACCGTCGTGCAGCCGAGCGTCTCGACGGAGGATAGCTGTTTGATCAGCGCCTGGCGTTTGGCCATGCGTTGACTGCTCATGGCGAGCGCCAGGGTGACGGTGGGCAGCAGGCCCTCCGGCACGTTCGCCACGATGATCCCGATGCCGAAGATCGCGCTGATCCAGAAGCCGAGACCCGCCCACAAACCGATCGCAAAAAACGCGGCTCCCATGGCGAGGGAGATCGCTGCGACGATCCGCGTGACCTTGACAATCTCTTGTTGGAGCGGACTCATACGCGGCTCCACGGCCGTGGTGAGCCGGGCGATCTTGCCGAATTCCGTGCGCATGCCGGCGGCGAAAACGACCGCACATCCGTGGCCGGAGAGGATCGTGGTGCCGGCGAACACGAGGTTCGGAAGCTCCAGCCAATGTCCGTCCCCGGCCGGCTCGGCCGTCCGCCGCTTTGGTTTCGATTCGCCGGTGAGCGCTGAATTATCCATCCGCATGCCAACGGCTTCAATCAAGCGGGCATCGGCGGGCACCCGTTCGCCTTCTTCCAGAATCAGCAGGTCGCCCGGCACGATCTGGCTTCTGAGGATTTCAACCGATTGTCCGGCTCTGATCACCCAGGCTTTGTCCGGCAAGATCCGCTGCAGCGCGTGGACGGCTCGTTCGGCTTTGTACTCCTGGAGGAAGGCAAACAGCGCATTGATGATGATCACGCCCAGGATGGCGCAGCCCAGGGTGGCCATGCCCTCGCCGGGCCGCATAAAATCCGCCGCGAACGAGAGGCCGGCGGCGATCCACAGCAGCACGGCGAGAAAGTGGGCCAGGTGGCGGGTAAGCCCGCTCAGCCAGGAGGAACGGGCCGGTTGAGTCAGGACGTTGGGCCCGAACCGGGCCAGGCGCCGCTGTGCGTCGTCGAGCGAGAGGCCTCCGTGATCGGTCTCCATCCGCTTCAGCACCTCGTCGACGGAGAGCCGGTTGATGTCGTGGAACCTGAAGTCAGGCACGGACCCCTCTCACCACGAGCACGGAACAGGGCGCGTATTTCAGGAGGCTTTCCGACACGCTTCCCAGATAGTGCCGCTCGGGTTTCGTCAGCTCCCGCGATCCGATCACCAGAAGCTCGTCATGCTCCGCTTCTACATGTTTGACGATGGTGTCGATCACATGATCCATCTGAACCTTCGTGACGACGGGATAGCCGTCCTTGATGAAGTCGTTTCGCATCCCATTGACCAGGGCGGTCGCCCGTTCCAGCGCCGGGCGCGTGAGCTCGTCGAGTTGCGACTCGGACAGATGCCGTGCCGCCAGCTCGGTGACCGGGCTGTCCACCGAGGAGAGGATCGTCACGGTGGCCGAGTCCGGCATCATGCGGGTGCGTAAAAAACGAGCGGCGGCGCGGGATGCTTTGGAGTGGTCGACCGCCAAAGCCACGCGGACGAGCTTCGGCATCGGTGATTTGATTACCAGGACGGGACAGGGCGCCATCGACACCAGCTGGCGGGACGTGCTCCCCAGGAGAAACCCTTTGATATCGCTCAAACCGCGGGAGCCGATGATGATCAGATCGGTCTTCAAACGCCGGGCCTGCCGGACAATGGTCCTGGTGAGAGGGCCATGCGCCAACACAGTGTGAAACGTAGTGCGGGGGGCCGTGACGGCTTGAGAAAGCGCCACCCGGGCCCAGCGTTCCGACTCCCGCAACAGGATACGCCCGGCTCTCTCCGACGCGCTCAGCGCCCGTTTGGCCGCTACGACATTCTTGCCTTGCGCAGCTTCAATCGCCGGGGTATCGATGGCGTGGAGCAGGGTGACCGACTCCGGTTCCCGGCTCGCCAGGGCTTCCAGCGCCTGGACTGCCCACTGGGAATATTCCGACCCGTCCACTGCACACAACACTCGCATAGCGCCCCCTTTTCCCCAATTGTTCCTGAGCAGTCTGCCCAGATGCATGAGCTGCATTGCTCGTGCCGTGATCCTTATGCCAGCTCGGGGTAAAGGGTCATCATTCGGACGGTACCAATGCAAAATCGAGGATGCCCGGTGCGGCGTTTTGCGGCAGGCGTTTCCGAGACGTTGTGGTGATTGGCGTCAATCGAGGACTCAATGGGATGATTGCTGGAGGGAATGACCGTTATGATGGAGTCATCGTCATGGCACTGACATTGCGAGATTTGAACGACAGGAGGCCGGCCATGAAAAAGCTCTGTGGGTGGCTGCTCGCATGTCAATGGGTTGGAAGCCTCGGGGCTGCGAGCCTCGACCCCGGTCCTGGCTTGAGCCGGGTTGAGGCCGGGGGAGTGGCGCGCATTGGCGATTCCGGAGAGGATGTGGAACTGAGTCATCAGGTTGAAGGCCGCACGGTCGTGGATCGTCTGCCGCTCCACCGTTCCGGCAACCTGCGGTATTTCAGCGCGGGCGTGGGGATCGAGGAGCGCATGGCGGAGTATCCGCCGTTTGCATTAAAACTCGTCTTTACCGCCGGGGGAAAGCCGTTTTTGGCCGGAGTCTCGTTGACGATACAACCGGCCGCCGGAGGACCGGCGTTGGCCATTCCCTCCGAGCATGTCGAGGGGCCCTGGCTTTTTGTCGATCTTCCCTCCGGCACGTATGACATCACAGCCGCGCATGGCGACCGTACCCAGAGAGTGCCGGGCATCACGGTGGCGACCGGCAAGCAAAAGACCATTCATCTGCGGTGGGCTGAAGAGGGCGGGCTTCCCGTCAAGTTGACCGAATGAACGCGGTGCGGGCGAGGGCGCTCAGTGGCGCGGAGAAGAAGGAGCGTGTCATGCCGACGAAGAGAAACGCGGGGGCCGGCAAGAGCAGGGACTTCGAGTCCATCACCGTCAACGACATCATGGAGAAAAAAGTTCAATCCGCCAAGGTCACGACCAAAGGCGACGTGATTGCTTCGTTCATGATAAGGGGATTCGGGTCCGTGCCGGTGCTCGACGGCCGGCGAAAGCTCGCCGGCATCGTCAGCGAGCATGATTTGCTGGCGGCGATGGACGACGGGCATTCGCTCAAGGAGGTCACGGCGCGCGACATCATGACGGGGAATCCCTATTCCATCCGGCCGGAAACCACGCTGGGGACGATCATTCATGTGTTACGCGCGAGTGATCTGATCCGCGTGCCGGTCGTGGATGCCCGGGATCGGCTGATCGGCATCATTGCCAGGCGTGATGTGCTGCGCGCCTATCTGGGATCCGGCTCCTCCAAGAGCAAGA
>CBDIWP010000089.1:0-37232 GCA_965285945.1 uncultured bacterium
GCTTGCACACGGAAGAGCCGCTCCAGGGCATCGGACTTGATCCGCTCCATCATCCCGGCAAACAGATCATAGCCTTCCTTCTTGTATTCGATCAGCGGATCCTTTTGCCCGTAGCCCCGGAGGCCGATGCCGTCGCGCAGGTGATCCATGCCCAGCAAATGGTCTTTCCAATGGTGGTCGACGACCTGCAGCATGAAGGTCTTCTCCAGGAAGCGCATGAGGTCGGACCCCAATTCCTGTTCTTTACGCTCGTACCCCTCGTGAGCCAGCTTCTTGAGATCTTCAGCCAGGGCCTCCCGGCCGATCTCCCTCAGTGAGGCGCCGTCGTCGTGCTTGCCTTGCGTGATGTCGAGCCCGAATTGGCCCTGCATCATATCTGCGAGGCCTTTCATATCCCACTCTTCCGGATATTGCTCGGCGGGGCAATAGACGGCCATGGCGGAGTCCACCAGGCTGTCCATCATGTCATGGATATCCTGTTTTAAATTCTGGCCGGCGAGCACGGCGTGACGGTGCTGATAGATGACCTCCCGCTGCTTGTTCATCACGTCGTCGTACTCGAGCAGTTGCTTGCGAATCTCGAAGTTGTGCGCTTCCACCTTTTTCTGGGCGTTCGCGATGGCGCGGGTCACCATCCCATGTTCGATCGGCACGCCCTCTTCCATGCCGAGCTTCAGCATGAGCTGCGACACACGCTCGGACGCAAAAATCCGCATCAAATCGTCTTCCAGGGATAGATAGAACCGGGAGGAGCCCGGATCGCCCTGCCGCCCGGCGCGGCCGCGGAGCTGATTGTCGATGCGGCGGCTCTCGTGCCGTTCCGTGCCGAGAATATGCAGTCCGCCCGCGGTGATCACTTCCTGTTTGTCCTTCTCGCATTCCGCCTTGATCTGCTCATAGACCTCGAGTTTGCGGTCTTCCGGCAGACCTTCCTCCCGATACAGGACCTGCTTGAACAAAAAGTCGGGATTGCCGCCGAGCAGGATGTCGGTGCCGCGGCCGGCCATGTTTGTCGCGATGGTCACGGCGCCCTTGCGGCCGGCCTGCGCGATGATCTCGGCTTCTTTTTCGTGAAACTTGGCGTTCAGCACGTTGTGTTTCACGCCATTGCGGCTCAAGAGTCCGGAGAGCCGCTCGGATTTTTCAATGGAGATGGTGCCCACGAGCACCGGCTGCCCGGTCTTATTGCATTCCTTGATTTCTTCCACGATCGCGGCGAACTTTTCCTTCTCCGTCCGGTAGACCACGTCGGCGTAGTCCAGGCGAATCATTGTGCGATTCGTCGGCACCACGTTGACGTCGAGGTTGTAAATCTTCGCGAACTCGCCGGCTTCCGTGTCGGCGGTCCCGGTCATGCCCGCGAGCTTCTTGTACATGCGGAAATAGTTCTGGAATGTGACGGAGGCGAGCGTCTGATTTTCGTTCGCGATCTTGACGCCTTCCTTCGCCTCCACGGCCTGATGCAGCCCGTCGCTCCAGCGGCGGCCCGGCATGAGGCGGCCGGTAAATTCATCGACGATGAGAACCTCGCCGTCCTTGACGACATAGTCCACGTCCCGCTTATAGAGGGCATGGGCCTGCAGGGCCTTGACGACATGGTGCACGAGATCCATGTTCGCCGGATCGTAGAGATTGTCCACGCCGAGGAGCTTTTCCACGCGCGCGTTGCCCTCTTCGGTCAGCGACGCGGTCTTCGTCTTTTCCTCGATCGTATAATCCTGCTCCGGCTTCAGCTGGGGAATGACGGCGTTGACCCGGTAGTACAGGTCCGTGGTCTGATCGGTCGGCCCTGAGATGATGAGCGGCGTCCGGGCCTCGTCGATCAGAATACTGTCCACTTCGTCCACGATCGCGAAGTTCAGTTCGCGCTGCACGCACTGGCTCAGATCGCTGACGATGAGGTTGTCCCGCAGGTAATCGAATCCGTACTCATTGTTTGTGCCATAGGTAATGTCGGCCCGATAGGCTTCCTGCCGGCTGCAGGGACGGAGCGATTGCAACCGCTTGTCCGAGGCCTCATACGCCGGATCGTACAGAAAGGAGGCGTCATGCTGGATTACGCCGACCGAGAGGCCGAGCGCATGGTAGAGCTGCGCCATCCATTGCGCATCCCGCTTGGCGAGATAATCGTTCACCGTCACCAGATGCGCGCCTTTGCCCTCCAGGGCATTCACATACATCGGCAGGGTGGCGACGAGCGTTTTGCCTTCGCCGGTTTTCATCTCCGAAATCCGACCTTTGTGCAAAATCATGCCGCCGATCAATTGCACATCGAAGTGGCGCATGTTGAGCTTGCGGCGGGACATTTCGCGGCAGACGGCGAACGCTTCCGGTAAAATATCGTCCAGGGTTTCGCCGGCCTCCAGCCGCTTCCTGAATTCAGGGGTCTTGTCGGCCAGGGCCTGGTCGGAGAGGGGGGTCAGCGTCGCTTCGAGCTCATTGATGCGTGAGACCAGCGGCATCAAGGCCTTGATTTCGCGATCGTTCTTACTGCCGAAGATCAGGTTCAGGAGTTGTGTCAGCATGCCATGTCCAATGATGAGAGTCTCCAGAGTGAAACTCCCCAAAATATCGTGGGAGTATACAGCAAACTTTTCTTGAATCCTATCAGGAAGACAAGAGGTTCTGCATCCCCTCCACCTTGACTCTCTCTGCCGGACTCCAGTAGCATTCGCCCCTAAGTTCTCTAAGCCGATCCCTATGCGCCTTACCCAAGCAAGACGAGTCCTCGCGGTTCTCCTGGTCCTCTGTCTGCTGGTTGTCAGCGGGCTCGCCTCAGCGCAGGCGATCACCCACGAATCCGAACACGCGCACCATCAGAAATCGACGCACGGCACCGTGCTTTGTTCCTGGATGTGTGCGGCAGGCCTCGTGCATGACGGCACTGCGGCGCCCGTGCTGGTCGCACAGCCGCCGGTCAACCTCTTCGAGTCCGCCACGACTCTCTTCGTTCCCCGCATCACGCTCGACAGCGCCACCTCACGCGGTCCTCCTCTGACCTCCACGCTCTGACTTCATGCTGGCTCGGTGACCGTGTCCTGTACCGGCTTGTGCCCGGCCTGGCGGGTTACCCCCCACAGCATCCCATGAGTGCGCCCAAGCGGCGAGTGGATGAGGGATCGTGAAATGATAGACGCAATGCGACCGGAACCTGTGGCATCGAAACAGATGATGCAGGGATGGACGTTATCTTTGGTGCTGCACCTCGGCCTGGTTATGGCCGCGGTGACGCTGATGCCTCAAATGAAGATCGTGCTCGATCAGGACCCCTTCAAGTGGGAAGTGTCCCTTATCGAGTTAGCGCCCCAGCAGGAGACGGTGCGGGAGGAGACTCCCGCCCCCGTCCCCGCGGTTGCGGCTCCGCAGGCACCGCGAGTCCAGCCTCCGCCTCCGGTGGACCCCGTTGCTGAAAGGACTATGCCGCGGGTGGCCCCGCAACAGAGTGCGCAGGTCGTCCATCCGGTGGTGGAACCGCCCAAGCCACAGCCGATTCAGCCGATTCAGGAAGTGCATCCGGCGCCCGTCAAGCCGGCGGAAACACCGGAGATGAAAAAGGCGGACGTGAGGGAACCCGATCCGGTGGCCAAGGAAGTGGCCAAGCCGGAACCGGTCCAAGAACCGGTTCGCGAGGTCGCGGCTGAGCCGGCCGCGCCGAGGGACACCTATCAGACGCCGGCATTGTCCGACAGCCGGCCAGCCGTTGAGACTCATCAGGAATCCATGGCCGTGGCCAGTGCTCCACCTCCTCCGCTGGCCGAGACGGTCCACACCAATCCTTCCTCTTCTCCGTCGGCGGCGGAGCCCAAGCCATCGGAAGAGTCCCCTTCCCCGATAAGCCCGGCGAGTGCACCGGCCGCCGAGTCTCCGGCGCAAGTCGCCAAGGTCGCCTCTCAGCCGCTTTCGCACACCCCGGAGGCCAAAGCGGATCACCGCTGGGTGGGCGAATCGCTCTGGCGGCGCGTAGCCGAATTGAAACGCTATCCCAGTACGGCTCGTCTGAACGGGTTGGAGGGCCGCGTGGTATTGAAGGCCGTCATTCGCGCGGACGGGCATCTGGCCGAGGTCTCGGTGGTGAAGAGTTCGGGACATGCGGTGCTCGACGCGGCCGCCATGGAGGCCGTCAAGCTCGCCTGCCCGCTCCACATGAAGCATTCCATCGGCCCGCCTCAGATCGTGGTGAGTCTGCCGATCGTGTATAGCCTGGCGAATTAGGGGTTCCGATGCTGAAGCACGCGTATCCTGTCCTGGGGGCCGTATTGACCATGGTCCCCTTGCTCCTCGGCGGAGCCGCCGCCGATCCTCAGATCGGTCTCGGTCCGAAATTGTCCACGACTCACCAGGTGAAAAGCCTGGTCGGCCCGACCGTGCAGATCGACGAGCAGGGACTGATCGGCATGACATGGGTTCAAGAGGAGAAAGAGACGCGTACGCTGTTGTTTGCCAAGTCCGAAACCCCCGGTGGTCCGCTCGGGGCCCCGGTGAGAGTGAATCGACCGTCAGAGAACCCCTACTATCGCCAGGAGGCTCCGGCGCTTGCGATGCGGGGACGCGACGTCTTCATCACCTGGGCACTGACCCACCCGGCCGCCACGCCGGACAAGCCCTTCTCCAGTGAGCTGCGATTGAGCCGGTCGAGCGACGGGGGGAAGACCTTTGGTGTATCCACTCTCGTCAATGACGACGGGCAAGCCATCAATCATACGTTTGATGCGCTGCAGGTTGCGCCCGACGGCGCCATTCATCTCGCCTGGATCGACGCGCGTGAGGGAAAGAAAGAACCGGGAACCTTCGTCGCCAAATCCACCGACCACGGCCGGAGCATCGGCCGGAATATCAAGATCGACGACAATACCTGCGTCTGCTGCCGAACCGCCCTGGCGACGTCCACGGACGGGACGGTCTATGTCGCCTGGCGAAAGATCTTCGACGGCCATATCCGGGAGACCGTGGTGGCTCGTTCGACGGACGGAGGCGACAGCTTTTCCTCCCCGGTGGTCGTCGGGAACGATCGCTGGATCTATCAGGCTTGCCCGCATCGCCCCGCCTCGCTCGGGGTGGACCGACAGGGACGGCTGTATGTCGTGTGGTATACCGAAGGCGCCGACGAAACGCCCGCCATCTATTTGGCCTACTCCGACGACCAGGGTGCGACGTTTTCGCCGAAGACACAGCTGAACGTCTCAAAGGGTACATTTCCGGACCACCCTCAGATGGCGGTCGATCCGGCGGGACGGGTGGTGGTGATCTGGGAAGAGCAATCGCCGGTCCGTCGGGAAGTGGTCATGAGTCGTTCGTTGGATCGAGGGGGGTCGTTCAGTAAACCGGTGAAGCTCAATGAGAAGAACGGGCAGACGCCGACCGTATCGGTCAACGGCCAGGGGACCGTCGTCATGGGATGGAAAGAACATGCGATGCCCGCCCACCGAATCGTCGTGCAGACGATGCAATTGCCTTCGGTGAATCTTGCTACGGAAGGAAGCGGCTCGCATGCCCCCTAGGGGAAACGGCCGCCCCGTCGGCCTGGCCATGGCGGCAGGGTGCTGCGTGCTCGCCCTGGGCGCTCTTGCCCACAGCGCAGCCCTAGCGTCGAAGGATCTGTTTGCCGATCTTCGCGTCACCCGCGTGGCGGCGGATTCCCCGGCCCCTCCCTTCGACTTGAAAGCCCTCGATGGCGAGATCGTGCGCTCCCGCGATTTGGCGGGCAAAGTCGTGCTCCTCAATTTTTGGGCGACCTGGTGCGGGCCCTGTAAAGAGGAAATGCCGTCGCTCGCCCGGCTCAAACAGCAACTGGATCCGCGGCAGTTTTCCGTCGTGACCGTGACAACGGACCTGCATCCGCAAGGGATCAAGCAGTTCCTGGCTCAGCTGGGCATCAGCCTCCCGGTGTTGTTTGACGAGGATCAGGAAATCTCGCGCAGATTTATGGTGCGCGGGCTGCCGACCACCGTACTCCTGGCTCAGGACGGCAGGCCGGTGGGCCGCGCCGTCGGGCCCCGCGAGTGGGACAGCCCGGAGGCCGTCGCGCTGCTGCAGCATGTGCTCAAGGAAGCGAAATGAGGCGGGGTCTTGTTCCACTGGCCGTCGGCATGGCGGCTCTTTATCTGGTTCTGGCGGTCGGCGCAGCCGGCTGTCTCTTCACGCCGTTCGAACAGCCGGATACCGGACATCATCATCAGAAATCCCACGTCCCGCATTCCGCCTTCTGCGCCTGGGCCTGCCAGGCGAATCCTACGGTCAGCGCGCTTGTTGAGGCGCCGCACGCCGTCGTCTTTCAACTCGTGGTCCTGCTGATCCTCATCCGGACCACCAGGGCCGCACGTCTGACGGTGGGTGCGGCTCCTCCGCGGGCCCCGCCTTCGTTCTAGTCGCGTCTCATCTAATTTTCATGTCATCGGCCAGGCGCGTTCCGCTGGGCGGCGGGATTCAGCCGAGTCTTCATGCGTGGTCTAAAGGAGTGAATGATCATGGGGGCCTGGAAACTTGTGTGGGTTCTTGGAGTCGCGTCGGCCGGCCTGTTGTGGGTGTTGCTGGAGACCGGAGCACTGGGGCAAGACCTCCCGGCGGTACCGGATGAAACGGCCACTCCGCGTGAACGTGAACTGCGAAATCAGCTCAAGACTATTTTGCAGGAGCTGGATGAAATCGGTCAGTCGAAAGAGCAGGGCAAGGCGGAAACGGAGCGCCCCGCCATCGTGAGAGAAAAGATCGAGCCGGCGGAAGAAACGGAAGTGCCCCACTATGAGCTGGCCGACACCAGCATCGTGAGCCAGCGGCTGCAGAAACGTCCTGAGGGGGTCTCGCTGGCGGCCACCCTTCCGTCCGAAACGGATGCCCAGCCGACCCGGACCATGCGCGAGTCGATGGAATCGTTGCCGGGGGTCGTACTGCGGCAGGCCAATGGCCCCCGAGACTTCAGCATGATGATTCGCGGGCAAGGCGCGAAGACCACCTTTGCGGTTCGGGACATCAAGATATACGAGGACGGATTCATGCAGACACAGTCCGACGGACTGTCCCGCCTGGATATGCAGGATCCATGGTTCATGCGGAGCGTGGAAGTGATTCGCGGCGCATCCTCCTCGCTGTATGACAATTACGCGCTGGGCGGCATGGTGCAGTTCAGGACCCGGCGCGGGAGCGACATCAACGGCTTCGAGAGTTTTTTTTCCGGCGGCTCCTATGGCTTTCACAAGGAGGCGTTTGCCGTCGGCAAACAATATGAAAACCTCGACGTGTCATTGTTCGCCAGCAACGTGGGCGAAGACGGGTTTATCCGCAACAGCGACTATAAGACGCAGACCCTCAACTTCAATTTGCGGTTCAGGATCGACGATAAGCAGAGCTTCTATTTCAAAGCGATTACGAATTGGCTGGATACCAGGGTTCCTACCCGGTTAACGCAGACCCAGTTCCACGCCGATGAACGCCAGGCCGGCGGGGCCCAGACGACCTGTACGCCCGGTATCTACAATCCCGGCTGCGCCAACGCGCAACTGCTCCATCAACAGCGGGTAGACCGGCGAACGCTCGTCGGAGGTATCTACGAACGGCAAATTAACGCCAATACCGTGCTGACCATGGAAGCGGATTATGACGTCAAGGACATCAATCAGTATTTTTCTCAGATCACGGACAATGTGAATCCCAACTACAAGCACTACACCGACTTGCGCCATGACGGGCGGCTGGCGAACATGCCGCTGAGAAGTTATGTAGGATTTTTTGTGAACAATATGGAGCAGGAAGGGCAGACCTTCCAGAACCTGGCGACCGGTTTCGGGACGCGCGGCGCGCTGCTCCAGAATAACCGCGGCACGATCCGGAACATTGGCGGCCGTTTCCGGGAAGAACTCGAGTTTCAACCGAAATGGATCCTGGCCGGGGGGTTGGGCTTTGAGCAATCGATGATCAGCGTGCAGTCCATCAACTATACCGGCGCCATCCCGTCTTCTGTCGGCGCAAACCGGACCTTTTATAACTGGGCACCGGAGATGTCGCTCACGTGGAAGCCTGAGGAAGGACAGCGTCACTGGATCAGGGCCTCCACCGGCTATGGCATCCCGCAATTCGGGAATCTCCTGAGAGACCCCGTCACGGGGCTGCCGGGCAGCAACTTCGACCTCAAGCCGCAAAAAAATCTCAATACCGAGATCGGCACGGAGTCCAGGCTGACGAAGGATCTCACGGTCCAGTTGGTCGGGTTCTGGACGTTCTTCAAGAATGAGATCATTACGCAGACGATATCCGGGGGCAATACGGCGTCGGTCAATGCCGATTCGTCCCAGTATCGGGGCGTGGAACTGTTCTATGACTGGCGTCCGCTGACCGGCCTCCGCCTGTCCGGCGCCTACACACATATCGACGCCATGTACATCAACTTTTCCGATCGGACCGCGGCGGGCTTTCTGGCCCGGGACGGCAACAAGGTGCCCAATGTCCCCACCGATGTCCTGTTTACCAAGGCGGAATATGACCATCGGCCGACCGGCTGGGGCGGCTGGGTCGAAGCGAGCTACTACAATAGCTACTTCCTCAACAACAGCAACACGTTCGGCATTCCTTCCTATGCGGTAGCCAACGTGAACGTCCACAAGAACTTTGAAGTCAGAAATTCATGGGTCCGCTTCGTCAGGCTCTATCTGCAGATGGACAACATTACCGACAAAAAGTACGCCGCATCCGGTCAGGTCATCGGCGGGGAAACCCATGCCCAGGCGGCCGGCCAACAAGCCTTCTTTGCCGGCTATGGCCGGGCCATTTATGGCGGTGTGACATTGGGCTTGTTCTAGACAGACCTGTGGGGGGCGGTTGTCAGGGATCGGCGGCCGTCAAGGCACAGGGGACATTGTGAGATCCACTCAGCCCATTCAACTACTGGTCCATCATGGAAGACTGGCATGCGGGAGGTAGACATGAGGTCGAGGCGATACAACAACGTATTAGTGATGCTTGCATTGCTTGCATCACTCATCGGGATGCCCGCATTCGACAGCTGGAGTATGGGGAGCCGCGTCCCGGTCGTCGGGCTGCCGGTGGACGATTTCAGACTGATCGACCTGGACGGAAAGGCGCATAGTCTCAGCCAATACCGCGGCCGGGTGGTCCTTGTGAACTTCTGGGCCACGTGGTGCAAACCCTGTACAACCGAAATGCCGGCTATGCAAACCGTCTATGACAAGCTGCGCGAACAGGGCTTTGTCGTGCTGGCTATCAATGAACTCGAGGATGATGCACAAGTGCGTGCGCATATCAAACAACATGGCCACACGTTTCCCGTCCTCATGGACCGGGACAATAACGTGGCCAATCAGTTCGGCGTCTTCGGCCTGCCGGTCAGTGTGTTTATTGATCAAGAAGGCCGGGTCCAGGAATACATCAAAGGCGGCTTGTTGACGGAGCAGAAGATCGAGGACGCGGTCGCCCGCATGCAGAAGCAGACGCCGATGAAGGCTGCGGAACTCAGATGAGAGAGGGACTGGGTTGAGTACTTGTTCATTTGTTTGATGAGACGTCACATGAGACGAATGGGCATGATGGCTTGGCGCAAGGAGTACTTCCGCTGCGAGCGTTTGAGTCTGTCCTTGCGGCAGGCCGGAATTGTCTGGTCCCTGCTAGCCTGCCTCCTCTTTGTAAACGGGTTCATGGCTGCGCCCAGCGTGGAACATGCACCGTCTCACGCCACCCATCACGCTGGCACCCATAGCTCCGGATTCTGCGCGTGGCTCTGTGCCGCAGGCGAAGGCGTCGGGGCCGCGTTGGTCTGTGTAGATCCTGCCTTTCAGCTTGTTGAAGAGTCGGTAGACGTTTTGGCCGACCAATGCGAATGTCTCGCTCCCCGCTTCGTCTCCCTTCGTGGTCCTCCCGCTTTTTTCAGTTAAGCGTCTATTCAGAACGATGGCCATGGCTGAAAGCGTGTGGAGACGTCCACCCTCTTCTTGCCTTATTTACGAAAGATTGTCTTGCGATGAGAAAAGGTCCGACCTGTTTCAGTCGATCGGTCTGTGCCCTCGCCCTTCTCGGGTTGATCATGTGGCCCGGGTTGGCGACGTCCTCCTGTGGCTCGGTGAGCTGCTTTGTGGTTATTGGCTCGCAACAGCAAGTGCCCATGGCGGGAGTACTCACCATCAACGCGATCTATAACTACACACCGATGGAGGCGCCGCCGGGCCAGGGTGGGAGCATCCCTTTTGCCGACCAGTCGAATCAGCGCTTGACCCTGGCGAATTTGAACGTGAACCAAATTCGCACGCTGATGCGGACGGCGACCTTGGACATGAACTACGGCCTGACTGAACGCTTCGGGCTCCAGGTAAGCCTGCCCTATAAACAGGTGAACTCGGACGCTCAAGTCGGAGGTTTCAACCCTGTGCCCTATAGCGACAAAGGGATCGGAGATATTCGCGTGGCGCTGAAGTACAACGTTCTGCCGACCTTGCGAAGCATGGTGGTGCTGGGGATGGGCGTCGATCTGCCTACCGGCGATCATGGTCAACGGGTGCAGGGCGGCTCGCTGGCTGAATCGACACTTCAACTTGGGCGAGGGAGTGTCGGCCTTGTGCCAAGTCTCTATCAAAGTTATGAATTGATTCCCCACCGGCTCAATCAGTTCGCCTTGGCAAGCTACCGCCATACCTTCAAAAACAGCGACGGTTATAAGTTCGGTGATGAGATTAATATCAGCGCGGGATTGAACCTGATTCCGCTTGAGAAGACCCCCTGGTTCGTGCTGACGCAGCAGATCAATTATCGCTGGATGCAGAATGACGCGATGGATGCGAGCCTCTTTCAGTTCAATCCGGCGACGGGCACCCAGATTCTGCTCGACCCGACGGTTAAGCTTCGGGCTGTGCCCACCACCGGGTCCACCTACGTGGCGTATTCACCAGGCATCATGCTGAACATTTGGAATTATGCCTCGATCTACGCCCTTGCGCAGATTCCGGTGTATCGCGATTTCAACGGAAACCTCGAACAGCAGATCAGTTTTGTCTTCGGGCTGACAAAAACGTTTTCATTGATCGGCGGCTGAGGAAACACTCCGGCCATGTCTCATACGTCCATGCCGAAGAGGAGAGGGATCCGGCCATTCAGGTTTACAGAGGCTGTCACAGGCTTGTGCCTCCTGCTGTTGTTATCCGGATCGTTCTCGATGACCTACGGCAGCCTGGCGCCGCAATTGACTGTGCCGCACTGTCCCCAAGGACAGGCGCACGGAGGGCAGCACAGTCACAGTCAATGTGTATGGCATTGCGACGGCATCGATGCCCAGGCATTCGCTGGACGAAGCGGAGGCTCATCCGCTGACCCGACGGGATTCGTCGCAGGGTCTCTTTCGCCCACTCCATTCGTCGCGTGGTTCACTCTCGGGTTCGTGCCTCGGGGACCGCCGTCTTGCTCGTACCGCTCGATCGACTAAGGTGCGTCTTGCAATGGGCGGAAAGCCGGGACGTCAGAATTAACCAGGAAGGACGAATCATGAGATCGATGCTGAAGCGATACGAGTTAGGATCCTGCGCCAAAGCGGGGATAGTCGGGGTGGTGCTGATGGGGCTCGCGAGTTGCAGCTCCGGAGACTCTTCCAACGGACAGGTTTTGGAGGGCGGGAGCGCCGGGCTGCAGGGCCCGCTGGTGTTTGTCAACAACACGGGGGACCGAACGTTATCCACCGTGGCCCTGCGAGGAGATACCAACAATACAGTTGTCAGCACGCTCGGGCCTGGGGTTTTTGGCAATGTGGCCTTGGGCGATATGCAATTCTCACTGGGAGAATGGGTATTCGTGAATCTCGCTGCCGCCAATCAAGTTGCGACCATCGATCCGCTCACGGGGGCGACGCCGATCCACGAAGTCAATCTGACGGCCGGCACAAGGCCGGTCCATATGTACCGCGATCCGACCGATCAAGAAGTCATGTGGATCATGAATGACGGCGATAATGCCAGCGGGACCACGACGCCCGGCGACGATCTCATCAATTGCGCGGCGCAAGAGGGTGGCTCAGTCACGATTATCCACAACTCGCATCTCGGGCCTGGTGCGACCCCGCCGACCGTCCTCCGGACGGTCTGTGTGCTCGCCGACGGACATAAGGTCACGGCTTTCTCTCAACCCACTGTAGGCAATGCCGGCATCCCTCGCCGTGCGTTTGTCTCCAGCAGCACGGCCGGAGAAATCGCCGTCATCAACAATACTCCCGTCCCAGGCAGCAATCCGAATTGGAATCTCATTGGCCGGATTGATCTGTGCGATGCGACAAGGGAAGCGACGCGGCCCACACCGGCGGCCTGTAATGACGAGACTGCTACGCCATTGACGACGGCCTTTACGCCGAATAATGCGAATCCTCATGGGATCCGATGGTCGGAGTTGACCGGGAAAATATATAGTATCCAGGAGAACTACCGGACCATCATCGAGGTCGATCCGGCGACATTGACGGTGACGCTGGTGGCCGACCTGTCCGGCACCAACTATACGGCGTTCGGGATTTCGCCGGACGGGCGATTCATGCTGCTCCGAGGCAGCAGTACCACTCCCTTTGGAACCAGGCTGGGGGTCATCGACCTGGCCATTGCCGGAAATCCTCGAACCATCAGCGACCTTACTATTCCTGAACTGGATGGCGCCGCACCAGGGGCGTTCAAGTTCTCCCCGGACGGACGTCGCTTTTACATTGTGGCAGGGAATGCGTCGACTACCCGGAAAGATTTTCTCTTTGCCTTCGATAGCTCTACTTTGACGGCGAATCCTCCCGCACTGACCCTGCTTCGCAGTATCGGTCTCATTACGACCGTCAACGGCGGCCATTCCTTTGATGTGCTGGCGCAACCACCGAGCGGTTCAGCGACCGGGACCCCTGCGGAAGCACGATACATCGCGGTGTCGAACGGCACGGACAATTCCGTGTCCATCATTAACGCGACAGACAATCTCGTTAAGCAGACCGTGCCAGTGGGGACCACCCCCGGATCAGTGATGGTGTATTTCCCAGGATCCGTTGCGGCCGGGGGGCAAGCCACATCGTCGTTGACCGGAGGTTCAGCAGTATCGTCGGCTTTGCTGCCTGAACGTCTCGACGATCACGGTATGCCTGAGTAAGAGCGCTGGTATCCGGGGCGAGAAAGGGGCGGCAGACTCAACGTTTGCTGCCCCGCTTCAAGACAGGCGACAATTGATTTCGGACTGTCCCGCCGTTATAGTCCACTCAGTCCATAGGAGGGGGATGGATCAGGTGACTTCCCGCCCATCGCTCAAGAACATCGCTTTCCTCTCATTCTTCATCGTATCCTTCTTCCCTGCCGATTCGGCGGTCGCTCAATCGGATTCGGGTCAGCATCATATCGAACAAGCGGCGGCACTGTTGGGCCAGGGAAATCTCAAGGCTGCTGAGCAGGCCGCAAGGCAGGCGATTCATCAGCATCCCTCTTCTCCCGAAGCGCATGATCTCCTGGGACAGATTCTCTTTCGCGCCCGCAAACCAAATGAAGCGGTGGAGGCTTTCACCTCTGCGGTGAAGCTGAAGCCTCGCTATGCCGAAGCCCTCAACCATCTGGCCGATATCTATGTCATCCAGGGCAAGGCCGAGCAAGCCGAACAGACGTTGCTGCGTGCAATCGACGCCGATGCCAAACATGCCGAGTCCTATCTCGACCTCGCGAAATTATATGAGCAACGCCGGGATGCCGCCGCCGCCAAGAAAATCTATCAGGATCTGTTGAAAGCCATACCCGCGCAACAGGACGCGCTCTTTGAATTGGCCACGCTGTACGACAATCAAGGAGAGGCAACAGCGGCGCGAGACACGCTACGGCGGTTGACCAAAGCCAACCCCAAACATGCGAATGCCTGGTACCTCAGCGGGCGGATCGCCGAAAAGAATAACGATCTCGTCGAAGCGGCGTATGCCTATAAACAAGCCATTGCCGCGAAGCCGGATCTGGTCGATGCCCATTACAATCTCGGCTTCATCTATCGCAGCCAAAACAAGCCGAATGAAGCCGAACGTGAATTTTTGGAAGTGCTGCGGTATCGCCCCGAGTACGCCGAGGCGCACCTGAACCTGGGTGTCATCTACACGAGCCTGGGTAAGCTGGAGGATGCAGAACACCAATATGAAGCGGCGGTCTCTCTGAAGCCCGACTATGCCGAAGCGCATTACAATTTGGGCGTGTTCTACGAGCTCCATCGGAAGGATATGGCGCGTGCGTTGGCGCAATATCGCAAGTACCGTGAGCTTGGCGGACGGGATGATCGCGTGGAGCGGATCGTGGGGTCGACGTTTCGATAATCGGCGTGACGGGGAGCGCACGGCCCGCGCGGCATGTCATCGTCCGCAACCCACGCGGTGGATGCCGCCTTCGTCTGGCCTATCGGGCAACGCCGGTCCATCCCGCTTACCAATAGTATGGCCATGCTCTTCGATAGGGACTCCAGTAGGGGCTCCAATAGGGTCCCGGGCCCATATACGGGTATGGGCGCAACCGAGGTGCCGCCTCCTCGAGGGTCCAGACGCGCACGCTCCTTACTTCGACCAAGGGATAGGTGTATTCCGTCTCATCCAGCGGCAAGGTGACCGCACCGCCGAGGTCGCCGGTCACGGTGACGAAGGTGCCAGGCGGGATGGTGGCCGGATCTAGAAATTCCCGTTGCACCGCGACGAAGCGGCCTTGCGATCGCCTTCGATCCAGGGACGGTTGCAGCGACGAGCTGAGGGGCAACTGCAAGAGTTCGATCCGCGTGCCATCCTTGAGGCGCCGCGCCGACAAGACCTCGCCTCCGAGCGTGACCGGCTGCCCCTTGTAGAGGTCCGGGTCGGCCTTGATCTGGGCGAAGCTCAGCTGCGGCGGCTCCAACCGATTCGCCGGATCCTCCGTCGAGGCGCAGCCCCAGACAATGAGGAGCAACAGTAAGCCCAGTGATCCCGTGTGCGCGGTCTTCACCGGCGCATTATAGCAAAGGACGGGAAATGCCAAGTATGGTATAGGCAAAGGAACCGGAGCCTCACTCACTGTGAAAGGAGAACGCGGATGAATTGGTGCCTGTCCCGATGGAGTATCGCTATGGCGGTGGTCGGTGTCCTCGTCCTGTGGGGAGGTGCGGATCCTCTTCAGGCGGCCGCCCCGGAGATCAAAGGCAAATATGAATTGCTGAAGGAGGAACCGTCCACGCACCAACGCGGCAAAGTCAAGATCGTGGAATTCGCCGATTTCTATTGTCCCCATTGCCATCAATTCGATGAAACGGGGATCCCGATGCTCGTCAAGGAGTTCGGCAACAAGCTCGACATCACCATGGTCGGATTTCCAGTCATTCACGGCAAATTGCCCACCGCTTTTGATATGTATGAACAGGCCAAGAGCATGGGCAAAGGCAACGAGATGAAGGCGGTCTTGTTTCGCACCATCCATAAAGACAAAATGTTTGGAGTGCTCGATCGCTCTATTCGTTCGTTGCTGATCAAAGAAGTCGGCTTGGATGTCGCCGCATTTGAAGCCGGGTTGGAAAGCGGGAAGCCGGCACAGGCCTTCGAGGATGGCCGTCGATGGGGAGAGCGCGTCAAGCTCAACTCCACGCCGGCGCTCTTGCTGGACGGCAACATTAAAATCGATGGCGCCAACATGACGTCCGAGAACGTGATCACCGTCATTCGGAGCATCCTGGAGAACGACAGCAAGAAGTGAGGAGCGAAGCGCCAGCCTGACCGGAGGGCCGCCCGTCTGCCCACCGACCCGGCCGCGCTCAACTTCAGCACGCTTGCCTGCGGCATCTGGAATTATGGGTGCGCGGGCCTCGCCTGCATGATACGGTGCTGTTCACCGCCTAGGTACCATTTCATAACGGAATACGACGTGATTCGACCTACGCTTGTCAAAATCTGCCTGTCGTTGATGTTGATATTGAGCGCGGTATGGCCGCCGGCCTGGGCATGGTCGGGGACCAGCCTTCTGCCGGTCTCCAATGGCCAGGACCTGCAGAGTTTAGTGAAGACGACGGCCAACAAGGTGCTTCCAGCCGTCGTCAGTATCGCCTCGACGGTCATGGTGCGGGACCAAGCGTTCAGTGATGAAACCTTGCCCTTCGGCCTGTTCAAAGAACCTCCGGCTCGCCGGCAGTATGGACAGGGCTCGGGCGTCATCGTGTCGCCGGATGGCTACATCGTCACCAACAATCATGTCGTCGCGGACGCGGTCGACGTCGAAGTGATTTTGGCCGATCGGCGCCAATACAAGGGCAAAGTCGTCGCGACCGACCCCAAGACGGATGTGGCCGTGGTAAAGATCCAGGCCACGAATCTGCCGACCGCCGCCTGGGGCGACTCCAGCCATCTGGCGGTCGGCGATTTCGTCCTCGCCATCGGGAATCCTCTTGGCTTGAGCCGGACGGTCACGTTCGGCATTGTCAGTGCCGTAGGACGCGCGGATGTCGGGGTGGCCGATTTCGAGGATTTCATCCAAACCGACGCACCCATCAATCCGGGCAATTCCGGCGGGGCGCTCGTGAACATCCACGGCCAGCTCATCGGGATCAATACCGCGATCGCCAGTCCCACCGGCGGGAGCGTCGGCGTCGGGTTCGCCATTCCCAGCAACATGGCTCGCGCCGCCATGCAAAGTCTGATCAAAACGGGACGTGTGGTGCGAGGGTTCCTCGGGGCCTCGACGCAAGACGTGACCCCGCCCTTGGGAAAAATTTTCCGGCTCCCGGATGTGAAAGGCGCCATCGTCACGGACATCCAGGGGAAAGGGTCGGCGGAACGGGCCGGCCTCAAGCGCGGGGATGTCGTGGTGCGGTTCGACGGCCGGGATGTCATGGACAGCGGCCAGCTGCGGAACCTCATCGCGCAGGCGGCGATCGGGAGCAAGCATCGATTGGATTTCATTCGTGACGGCAAGCCGTTCCAAGCCGACTTGATCGTGCAGGAAGCTCCGCGGGAGCGGGCGAAGAAGAACCAGGCAGCTTCTGCCTCCGTCTCCACCGCACATCCGCTCGCCGGCGTCGTGTTCGACGACGTCACGCCGCCCCTGGCCAGGCAGATGGATCTTCCAGTCAACAGCGGCGTCGTCGTCACCGACCTCGAGGAAGGCAGCTTGGCCGAATCGTCAGGGCTGCAGCCCGGCGATGTGGTGCTCGAATTGAACCGGCAGGCCGTGCACAATTTCAATGTCTTTCAACGCCTCGCCGATCCGCTGAAACCCACCGATCTCGCGCTCCTGCTCGTCAACCGGCAGGGCACCGTGCTGTACATCCCCATTCAAGGTGAATAAATCCGTTTCGTGCGATTCTCTGGCGGTGACACGTGCAGCCTTCTCAGATCAGACACCCGCCGACTCCTCTAGGGTATTTGACTGTCTCGTCGCGCCCCAGCTGCCGGTAATATCACTGACAGGCACCTGCAAAATTGGGCCACCACGTTCCTCAGTGAGATGTGCCGCAAGCAACGACACTGTCGATTCTCGAAGGCACCGGCACGCACGGGCATATGTCGACGGCGGTACCTCGTGCAACGACTGAGACTTGTACCGAAATACGTGTTTGCCGTCTTCTTCATCTTGGCCGGCCTGAACCATTTTCGTCTTCACGAATTGTACGTCCGGATGATGCCGCCCTCTCTTCCGTGGCCTTTATTTCTGGTCTATGTGAGCGGCCTGGCTGAAATCGCGTTAGGCATGATGATGCTGGTTCCGTCGCTGGTGCGGCTTGCCGCCTGGGGCTTGGTGGCCTTGTTGATAGTCGTGTTTCCAGCCACCATGTACATGGCAACACACTCAGAGCTGTTTCCGGAGTTCAACGCTGCCCTGTTACGGGCCAGACTGCCGGTGCAGGCCCTGCTCATCGCCTGGGCGTACTGGTATGCTGGAGATGATGGACAACCGTAGGCGAATTTGGACATGTTCTGTGGAAACACGTCTACAGACCATGCCATTCCGCCGGCCATTGAGATACCGGAACAGGTTCATCTCGTTTCTCTCGGTGATTGTTCTTGCGGCAACGATGCTGCAGCACGGATGTCACTCGACAGAGCCGGTCACTGCGGACCCCCGCTTCTCAAAGTCTTCGGCGATCATCCTGGTGCCTGGATTCAAAGGCACGGCGCTCGCGCGTGTGGACACGGGCGAGCGAGTATGGATTACGGCGAGTGAAGCCTTATTCGGAAATGCCACTCTGGCCAGCAACGATTCGCGCCTTGGCCTCCAGGCCGCTCTGGATCTCGTCCCCGACGGCTTGTTGAAGCGCGTACGGATTGTCCCCGGTATCCTTGCACTCGATGTCTACGGCTCGTTGAGCGCGACGCTTCACAAACGGTTTCAACCGGGCGCTGACATTGTCGAGTTTGCGTACGATTGGCGACAGGATCCGATGGAGGCGGTCACCGCGCTGGGAGCGCTCGTCTCTAGCCTCCATACACGCGGTGTAGGGTCCGTCAGTCTGGTGACGCACAGTTTCGGCGGTTACATTACGGCCTACTATCTTCGATACGGTGTGCAAGACCCCGAGCATGCCTCGGAAACGTGGGAAGGCGCGGGGCAAGTGGATAATGTGATTTTGATGGGTACGCCGTATCGTGGCGCGATGTTGAAGTTTCGTGACATGCTGGCGGGAGAAACCATCGGACTGAATGGTTCCTTGCTCGATGCGACGGCCCATTCGTCGTTTCCATCGAGTTATTTTCTGCTTCCGGCGCCGACGGAAGCCGCGTTCATGTCACTGCGTGGCGAGCCCCTCCCGATCTCCTTATACAGCGCCTGGTCATGGCGCGATCATGCCTGGGGTCTGTTGGTGTACGATTCCGTTCCATCTTTGCAAGTGAACAATGGACGGCTCACATTTGTGGCGACGCATCTGGACCGAGCCGCGCGGGTTTCCCGCTTGGTGAATGCGCCACCCGGCCGATTGCCCCCCTCCTCCCTGAAGGTTCTGTCTATCGTCGGCCGCGGCCGGGCGACGCTCGCGCAGGCCAGCATGGATTACAATAAGCTTGAATTCACCCTGTTTGAAGACGGCGACGGAGTCGTGACCGCGCAGTCCGCTGCACTGCCGGCGGCTTATCGACAAGCGGCGGAGACGCGCACCGTTGAAACGCCTGCCGCGCATCGGGCGCTTTGGAATGGAGAGGATGTGGAAGAGCAGATCCTGCGATTTCTTTCCCCAGCGGGGCCTCAGGAGGCAATGACGGACAGCGGGTCAGGACGGCCATAAGTGGAGATTAAAGGCGCGTTCGATCAGCCACACCATCGCCACGCCGGCGATCATGACAGATCCGGTGACTACGACCACACGTTGATATGTCCACGTGTGGCGTAAGAAGTAGGCCAAGGGGAGGAACGCCGCGACGATGGCCAGTTGGCCGAGTTCGACGCCGATATTGAAGCTGACCAAGCTGAGCACGAGGGCCTCTCGCGGAAGTCCGAGGTCCGCCAGCACAGTCGCAAAGCCGAACCCGTGAATGAGGCCAAACAGGAACGCTACGAGCCAGCGGCGCCCAATCAGTCCCGGATACAAGTTTGAAAGGCCGGCTGCGGCGACGGAGACGGCAATGGCGGATTCAACGAGTCGCGATGGCAACGTGACCATGCCGAGCGTGGCGAGACTTAACGTGACCGAGTGAGCGAGCGTAAAGGCCGTCACGATCGCAAGGACCTCCCACAAAACTGACACAAACGTTTGGGCCGGTTCCCATTGGTGCTCCACCCTCCGCAAGACCGACGGCAGCAGGAGCGCCAGCAGAAACAGGACGTGATCGTAGCCGAACCAGATATGCCACAGGCCTTCGTGCGCATACGCCGCCATCTGACGCCATCGGGACGATTGGCCGAGCACGAAATGCAGAGAGGAATCGCCGGCACCGAAAACCGCGGTTGTGGTTTCGGCGCCGTTCGTCAGCCGCAACAGTCCCTTATGTTGCGGGTCGAGATCGAAGAAGAGACGATAGTCGGCCGTCAACTGGCGGATGGGGCTTGGGCAGGCCGCGGAGAATCGCACTACGGCATAAGTTCCATCCGTATGATCGTCGATCAATTGGTCCTGAGGGCGAACGGTGCACCCTTGGGTGTCATTGCTCAGCGTCAGGCGAGAGAAGGCATATGCGACCAGATCATCCTGACGGGTCCTTACTTCTCCCCAGGTGATGGCGCCGTCCTCATCGCGATCGAGGGCAAGCGCATAGTCCAAATCCCGGAGCGCGATATCCCATTGGCCGTCGATGTGCTCCTCGTGGACGGTGAGGGAAAGATAACTGTCGCTGGGCTTGTGCGCCCACGCCGATCCGATTCCCCAGACCACAAAGAGACACGCGAGGAGGTGACGTTTCATGAGCGTAGGCGTTTAATCCGTTCGGCGAGCGAACTGAGTGTCGCATCCTCGATCTTCGTCGTGCGCATCCATTCGAGGACCGGCTTAGCGGCAGCTGCATTCTGTGCCGCCAAGGCCGATTCCAAAAGAATCCGTGCATCCCAAGGTTCCCGCTGGACGGTCCAGTTCGCTTGAGCGAGCCCAAGCGCGGTGTGCGGCTGCCCAAGTAGGGACAAGGCAAAGCGGGCTTCTTCACGAAGATGCAGTCGGTCCCCTCGCTGCCGGCTGGCTGCGAAGCGAGCCTCGAGGAGCGCCGTAAGACCGCGGGTGTGGGGCGATGCGAGAGCCTGTTGTGCCAAGGCCGCACGCAGCAAGAGCCCATCGGACTGGATTACGCCCGACAGAAGCCGGAGGACGTCTTCCGCGCGCTGCTGATCGAGCAAGAAATCTGCATAGGCTCCCAGCAGGTAAAGATCGGGAGTTCCCAGGCGGACCGCTTCCTGGAAATGCCCCTCAGCCTCAGCAGGGCGTCCGACCCGCGCGGCCATCTCGGCTAAGACGACCAGCATCCCGGTCCGCTCGGGTACACTCATCCGTGCCGTACGAGCATACTGCGCGAGAAGCAGATAGCTTGGGGTCGCTCGCCCGGTCAAGCCGGCAAGATCACTAAGACAGGTCATGACTAAGGACGAGGACGTGGTGCGAGACAAGGCCCGGCAAGACGCTTGGGCCTCCTCGTAGCGACCTTGGACTCGAAGAATCGTGGCTCGTGTCAGGTGCGCCTGGGCCTGGTGGGGCTGTTGAGCAAGGGCACGATCCAGGTCGCAGAGCGCGTCGTCGAAATTGTGCAGGCTTTGCTTGATCGTGGCCCGCAGGACGAGGAGTGTCGGCGAGGCCTGCGCATCCTCCCACCAGGGCGCTAACACGGCTTGGGCATGTCCAAGATGGCGCGGGTCGCCGTTCTCACGAGCCAGGGCGACGTATCGCCGGGCGAGGGCGGCGGCAGCCTGCTCGTCCCGTGGGTTCTCCGTCACACTTCTGCGCAGCGCCTGTATCTCGCGATGCGCCGCCGTGAGAGGCTTGCTCGGCAGGCGCTCGAGCACTGTTCGATCGTCGGTAGGAAGGTAGGGCGCGGCCTCGACCAATGCGATTGGGGGCGTCCACAGCACGGTCGCGATGAGGGCCGTGCACATGACGGGCGAGAGTTTCGACCATCTGAGAAGCACAGATGTCATGGGATTCTCGCGTGGGAGGCCGGGGAACCACGACGGTCTCCGGCCTCGGCTCCTTAAATATTCGCCGGCTCGCTGTCCTCTGGTGTCGAGGGCGTCTGCTGAGCGAGCTGCGTGGAGGGCTCCGCCGAGTCCTGAGAGCTCGCGGCGGTTTGCGCTACCGTGTTGGTAAAGCCGTCGGCCGACGCGGTGCTTTCGCCTCCGCTCCCTGCACCGGCGATGGGCGCCGGTGCATCGCTGCCACTGCACCCCCCCACCACGAACGCGAACCCGACCACGATCGCTGCACTGAGACCTCTCATGCTGTCTCCTTTCGGTTACTGATTCACCGGTGACGTCACGGTTTGCGGCGATCCCGGAATCGGGGCGCGGACATATGGGAATTGCGTATCAAACAAATCGGCATCGCCCCCCACTTGATCCGTGAACGGCAATTGGCCGGACGGAGCGCCGGTCGGCAGCAAGTATCCCATGGCGACGCGCAATTCGATGTCTACGACATCGTCGCCCGGCCGGCGGCCATTGGGAAATCCCGCCGGATCGCAACCGGGATTTGTCAGGGTGAGCGTGCCATTGACGAAGCAGAGCGCCGCCCCCAGAAAGTTCTGTCGGGCCACCGGGGTGGCCGGTATCGAGGTATTGAGCCGGATCATCTCCGAGGGAATGGGATTCAGCGACACCTGGTTGACGTTCGGGACGCCTGTCAGAAAGACCGCGACCAGGTCGGTCCGTGGAAACTGGTTCGGCGCCGTGACGGATGGAAAGAGCGTTTGAATCAGAATGGGCAGCGACGGGTTGGTGACATAGTCGGCGAACTGAATATCATCCACCGGTTTCGAGGCGTTGAACTGATCCTTGTCGGGTAAGCCGATGACCAGTTCATTGACCAGCGGCATGCCCAGGCGTGAAACCTGCGTCCAGGCGCCGCCTTCCACGGTCGGATTGTCGAATGTCGGACGCGGCCGAAGAATGCGGCCCTGGCGGAGACTGGATGTTTGCCAGACGCCGATGACCTTGTTTTGACCATCGCGGCACAAGCAGCTGGCCGGGATTTCCAACGCGAAGGAGGTCACATTGAAATCCTTAAGGTTGTTCCGTTTGGCTTCTATCGGGCCGACGGGATTGAGGTTAAGCAAGTCGAATATTTCGCTGATGTTCACAAAGAACGGTTCTTTCCGCTGACCGACGAAAACCCGACCCTGTCCCGCGTCACATCCGGGCATGGTGAAAGAGTGAATGAACGAGCGTGCATAGGCCTCGTAGCTGGGGATGGACTTCTGGCCGATGTTATCGGTGGGTTTGGTAAAACTTCCGCCGCCGGTACTGGCCACCGGCTGGCGCGACCCGCTCCGCCTGTTTCCACGGACGATGTCCAGCGTATACGTTTCGGCCACGTTGAGCGTGGGGGGAGTGGGACCGGAGATCGGTCCAATGTTCATCAGCGGAACCGGAATATTTTTTCCACCCACGGGGACGCTTAGGTTTTTTAACGTGTTTTGAAAGCGGAATTGAAAGGTGATGTCTTCCTTGCCGTCGCCCGTATTGTCCACATGGATTTCATACAGGGCATCCGGATCGAGGGTGTAGAAATTTGGACCGCCAAAGGGCAACTGGAAAGGCTGATAGTTCGCAATGATCGTCACGTACCCTTCACGTCCCGCCTCGTAGCTGTTAAAGACATACAGATCCGTGCTGTCCACTTTCGGCATTTCCGTGAGCAGCGGGGCCTCGCGATGGCTGGACGCAAGGGAGGAAGTCGGCCCCACGCCGCCCAAGGCAAGGAAGGCGGCACAAGTAATGAGGGTACGTCTCATGGTGACAGGATTCATGGCGGTCCTCCTGGTTAGGCTTAACTAGGCTCAAGGATGGCGGCAGTGCGATAAGCACGGTTAACTAGGCGGGAGGCGATCGCCCCGTCCTCCTTCTAACGACCTATAACGTCATCTACATTTATTTGATGGAGTTGTGCCATCCTGCGGAAACAGACAGGACTAGGATAACTACTGGTTTGTTGCTGAATGTCCCCTCCCCCCTCTTCCCGGGGACGCCAGTCACAATTGACAGGACTATCAGGCAGTGTTATGAAAAAATCTTCCGTGTTACTGAGTAAGTCATGACGAAGCTTGTTCGCTTTGGGGTTTCACTGGATCACCGCCTGCTGAAATCCTTCGATCGGAATATTCAGCGCCGGAAGTACACCAATCGCTCGGAGGCCCTGCGCGATTTGATCCGCGATCATCTCGTCGGACAAGAATGGACTGAAAATAAAGAGACCGTCGCCACCATCACCTTTATTTACGACCATCATGTGCGTGATCTCACGAGAAAACTCACACACATCCAGCATGACTTCACAGGGCATATTATGGCGGGGCTGCATGTGCATCTGGACCATGACCATTGTTTGGAAGTTCTTGTGGTGAAGGGCAAAGGCGTCGAAATTAAGAAAGTGGCTGACGCGTTGATCAGCGTGAAAGGCGTGAAGCACGGCAAGCTGACGATGACGACGACGGGCAAGGGGCTGCCGTGATGGCGCTCGGAGAACGGTAAGAGTGGCGATCCAGCTTGAGGCCACCGGCAACGTCCGCAGAGAAGCGGATTTCGGACAGGCCGATGTGCCAGTGAAATCCGTTTCGAAAGTGATGATCCAGTGACAAGTAGAACGGGCGCCCGTCAACTCCCCCTTGAAGCCTGGGTAGCTTCGCTCACGCTGCATGGCATGCTCGTTATACTGGCGGTGCTGATGGCATCCAAGAGTAAGCCGCTGCCGCTGAAAGAAGCCTTCCAATGGAACGTGTCGCTCGTGGAAGTGCCTCCTGAGCCGTCGATCGATTCAACAGTCCAGGCTGTGCGCCCTCCGGCGAAGGTGCCGCAGCCAGAGATCTGGCCGATGAAGCCGGCGACTGCGAGGACCCCAGAGGTGGCGCCTGATGTTCACAATGCTCGGCGGAATGCTGTACACCAACAACCACCATCGAGTGAAGCGCCGAATGTCCTAGAGCGGACGCCGGTTCAGGAAACAGAGAAGCCGGTTTCAGTCCAGGAGCAGCAAAAAGTGGTCGCCCAGACCTTGCCTTCGAATAGGGAGGTCGCTCCGGTGCAAGAGCCGCAGCGTCTCGAGCAAATATCTGATCCCATCGGTCAGCCTACGCCGCTTGTCGAGGTCCCGAGCTTGGGTGCTCAAGCATCGACGGCCTTGCACGCGGAGGCTCCTGTCCAGGCGAAGGAAATCCCACCATCGGTGGGAGAGGAGTTCACGCATCCGGCGGTGACGTCGCCGCAGGCCCAGCGTATTGCGCCGGCGGTCGAGGCCCGCGTGGAACCTGAACCGGCGCAGACGGCTACCGTTCTCAGCGAGCCGGTGGCGCTGGCAGAGCCAATGCAGGCCCACGCGCCCCTGCCGACGCCAATGGCTATGCTACCCAGAGAAGCGACGGCTCCACGCATGACGACCCAACCGGATCAACCTCTCACCAAAGCGGTCCAACCCACATCGGCCGCCCGAGCCGACTATGGATGGCTGATCGATTCCATCGGCAAGCGGCTGGCCGAGTTGAAACGTTATCCGGCGGCGGCCCGTCTCAACGGATGGGAAGGCAAGGTGGTGCTGCGAGCGGTAATCAACGCCGATGGTAATTTGACTGAAGTGAACGTGAAAAAAAGTTCCGGCTACAAAGAACTCGATGCGGCGGCGATGGAGGTGCTGCGCCAAGCCTGTCCGCTTTCCATGCGGCAGGCCCTCGGGCGTCCCGATATCGTGGTGAATATCCCGGTTGTCTATGCGCTTGCACAGTGAAGGTGAAGAGACGGGTACCGCTGAAGCTCATGGGGAATGTCTGCCTGCGCATTCGACTCGCCGTGACCGTCCTGTTGCCTTGTCTGCTGGCGCCGGACAGCGCGTGGGCCCACGACCCGGATGCGCCCGAGATCGATGTCCCCGAGGTATCGGTCACCGGTGAACGCCCGGTTGCAGCCTCCTCGCAACAGTTCATCCCGGACAAAGAGTATCTGCTTCAGCCACAAGGGCGTCCGGCTCAGGTGCTGCGTCTGATCCCCGGCTTCATCGCCGTCGAGCATTCCGGGGGAGCCGGCAAAGCGGATCAATATTTTTTGCGTGGATTCGACGCCGATCATGGAACCGATGTGGCCTTCTTTTCCGACGGCATGCCGATCAACTTGCGAACACACGCCCACGGGCAAGGGTATACCGACCTGAATTTCATCATTCCGGAAACGATCGAAGGGCTCGATGTTCATAAAGGGGCCTATCTCCCCGAGTACGGTGATTTTGCGACCGCGGGCGCCGTGAATTTCCGGACTCGGGAAATGGTCAAGGAAGGGGTGGTGCAAGGCGCCGGTGGCCAGTTTGATACCCAGCGCTATCTCCTCATGCTATCACCCACGAAGGACCGCGTCCGGACGCTGCTGGCGGCGGAAGGCTATTACACCAACGGCCCCTTTCAGAACGACAACCGCTATTTCCGGAGTAATCTGTTGGGGAAGATGACGACGAACCTCACGGGGCGGGACGAACTCAGTCTGACGGCGACGTTTCACCAGTCGCAATGGAACGCCTCCGGGGAGATACCCCTTAGAGCGGTACATGAGGGCACGCTGGACCGGTTCGGCGCCATCGATCCGACGGAAGGGGGCAAGACGCTCCGGAGCACCGCCAAACTGAACTATCATTACGACACCGCCTCCGGCGGCCAATTCTTCGCCAATGCCTATGGCCAATATTACCGGCTGGATCTCTTCACCAATTTCACTTTCTTTCAGAACGATCCGGTCAATGGCGACGGCTTTCTTCAAAGCGATCGGCGGGTCATGTACGGCGGAGATATGGGATATAAGCAGCGCACGGAGGTGTGGGGTGTGCCCAGCATCGGGACTATCGGGTTTCAAACCAGGGTGGATGACATCCACACCGGACTCGGAACGCAAAGGACGAGAACCCCGATCGGTGTCACCACGGACACCGACATTCTCGAGGCCTCCTACGCGCCCTTCGTCAAAGCCGAAGTCCAGCCGGCTTCATGGCTCAGGCTGGCGGGCGGCCTGCGCGCAGAAACCTTTACGTTCGATGTCCGCAACCGTTGCGGCACATGCGCGGAGCAGCCGGCCGGGCGGAAACAATCCGGGATCCTGTTGCCGAAGATGAACGTGATTCTCGGCCCCTGGGCGAGCACGGAATTCTTCCTCAACTATGGCGAAGGCTATCATAGCAACGACGCGCGGTCGGCCGTCGCGCCGGGCTCGTCTCCGCTGGCACGGGCCAAGAGCTACGAGGTGGGCGTCCGGTCGAGGCTCTGGGGGCCGGAGGGAGTCGAATTGATCGCCACGCTCTGGCGTATGGATCTCAAGTCGGAGCTCGTGTTCATCGGCGATGAAGGGACCACCGAGATCAGAGGCGCAACAAGACGCGAAGGCGTCGAAGTGGCTGCCCGTGGACAGGTTTGGGGCCCCATTTATTTCAACGGCAGTGTCACATGGACCAAAGCGGAATTCCGAAACGGCGCGGCGATTCCGCTGGCTCCTGAAGTCACGGCCTATGGCGCGGTGTTGGTGCGCTGGCCCGAGGGCCTCACGTCGCAACTACAGGCGACGTATCTCGGGGTGCGGCCCCTCACTGAGGACCGGAGCATCAAAGCCCCGTCCTGGATTGACTTCGATCTCTCTGAACGATATCAACTGCCGATCAAGCTGTCCCATGGGCATCTGGAGGCCTTTCTCTTCATTCAGAATCTTTTGAACACGAAGTGGGAACAGGCGATCTTTGCCTTCGAATCTCAGCTCAGAACCGAAGCGGCGCCGGTGAATGATATACACTTTGTGCCTGGCAATCCGCGCACGTTTATGGGCGGGCTGGCATGGTACTTTTAGCGGCTGCTGAAAACGCTCCTTCCTCGGCTTGCATGGATCCTCAACGTACCCCAGAGGGTACGCCTCCGGTCCATGCTTCACCTGCGGCCTTGTTGCAGGAGCGTTCTGAGCAGCCGCCATGGTTCCTGCCCGTTGCTAGCGGGAGTGAAGCGTATCGCGGTATATTTCAGCACTCACATGCAGGCGTCCAAGTTGCCAACCATTCTCACGCGCAGCTATTTCAAGCGCTCGACGCTGGTGGTTGCCCGGTCGCTCATCGGCAAGTACTTGGTTCGGCAAGACGGGAAGGGCACGACGGCCGGAAAGATCATCGAGGCGGAAGCCTACGTCGGGCCGCATGACAAGGCTTGTCACGCGTCGAAAGGCCGAACCGGGCGGACCGAGGTGTTGTTCGGTCCGCCGGGGGTGTCCTATGTGTATCTCATCTACGGGATGTATCACTGTCTGAACGTGGTGACCGAGCGCGAAGAGTTTCCCGCAGCGGTGCTCATCAGGGCCATCGAAGTGGACGGGCTGCTCATCGATGGGCCGGGCAGGCTTTGTCGCGCAATGAATATCGATCGCACGCTGAACCGCGTGGATCTGACCATCGGTGAAGGACTCTGGTTTGAGGATCGCGGCGAGCCTGTGCGCTCACACCTGGTCGGCGCCCATCCACGGATCGGGGTAGACTATGCCGGGGTGTGGGCAACCAAACCGTTTCGCTTCAGGTTGAGAGCCGGGGAGGATACCGCGCTAAAGAGTGCAGGCAGGCGTCAGAGATAAGGGTAGACACAAAATGCAAACGGGGGTGCCGTCGAAGACGGCACCCCCGTTTGTGGTTCTCTGTTCTAAAGGCTAGTCGATCTTCCGGTCGCCGGTGATCTTGGTCGCCGACGTGACGGGAGGCGCGATCTTGATCTGCGGTCCCTGCACATTTGGAAGCCGGCCGGCGCCCTGTTCTTCGGTGATCCGGGCGTTGTCCGACTTCGTGAGATGTTGCTGGCTGCTCTTGATGGAATCTGCGGACTTCAACAAGGTGGCTTCCCCGCGGGCATCCGCCTGTCCGGGATCATTGGCGGTGGGCTGACCGGTGACAGGGCTCCCGCTGTTCTTCATGGGATACCCTTCATGCTTGGGGAGGAGCGCTGGATTGGCCGAGGCCATCGACAGCATGAACAGTACACCGGACAGTGTCGCGACAGTGCCGATTACAAGCTTCATACCCCTACTCCTTTGAAAAATGGTGGCTGAGAGTGCGCGTAAGAACGATTAATGGCTAAAGACGAATAGTGGGTCGGATCATAGCCACGAGGGGCTCTCCCTGTCAAGGGTGAATGCATACGTGAAAGTGGCCAGGTCGTTGGCCCACAGGCCCACGATGTCAGCTCTGGCGGCGCGGAGGACGCCGGCTGCGGCCACGATGCCGGAATCCGGCAGGCCCGCGGCTGACTCCCGGCAACCGGATGGTTACGGTGGTGCCTTCTCCCGGGGCGCTGCCAATGGCAATCGCCCCGTCGTGCTCCTCGACGATTTTTTTGACGGTCGCCAGGCCGAGTCCCGTGCCGGACCGCTTCGTGGTAAAAAAGGGTTCGGTGACTTTGTCCAGGATTTCTGCCGGTATGGGCGCTCCGTCGTTCTTGATGAGGATTTGGACTTCGATCCCGCGTCCGGCCCGGTGTTGCGTGACCTCAATATGGAGATGCCCCCCCGGCGTCATCGCTTCGCAGGCGTTCTTGAAGATGCTGAGAAACACCTGTTGCAGCTTGGCTTCATCAGCCCGCACCGGGGCAATTACAGTGGCGTAGTCTTTGGTGACGTGGATGCGTGTAACTTCGAGGTCCGTCCCGACGACCACCAGGGCGCTTTCCAGAATTTCGGGGATGCGGATGAGGCGTCGATTAAGATCCAGGGGCTTGGCGAAATCCAGGATTTCGTTGAGAATGGCCTCCACCCTGATCATGTCGCGCATGGCGTTCTCGACGCGGGTTTGCGGATCAAAATCGAGAATCCCTTCGCTGGTCACTTCTTCCAGTTGCGCCCGAATCGCGCCCAGCGGCTCTCGGATTTCGGTGGCCAGGAAGGCGCTGAACTCGCCGATGGCCGCCTGTCGTTCCTGTTTCCGGATGATCGGTTCGATGGACAGGGGAGCGGCTGGTTCGGTCGCGTTCTCGCCTGTCTCGGTCACGGGGGTCTGGCCGGCGGGAGGCTGTATCGGCGCTTGCAACAGATCGGCAAGTTTGAGGATGATCGGTTCGAGCGTACGGGCATCGGTCGGCTGATAGCGGCCGGCTTCCCGCGACCCCAGCGTCAGCGTGCCGCCGACTTGACCACGCACGAAAAACGGCACGACCAGAGAGGACAGGAAGCGATCCTTATACAGATGCTTGTGGTCCAAAAAGCGGCCTTGTGTGGAGGCCAGATCATGGTCGACGCGCGGCTTCCGGTGCCGGACCGCCCAGCCGGCGGCTGAACTGTCGAGCGTGAGCCGTTGACCCGGCTTCAAATCCTTTTTCGTATCCTTCTGCTCACCTTTGATATCCCCCGACATCCCCAGCACTTCGACATTGCCTGCCAACGGATCGTAATAGGAGGCCCAGGCTCGCTCAAAGGCGACGTATTGGTTCGCCTCGGCCAACACCGCTTCGATTTTCTGTTGCAGCTGAGGCGAAAACCGTGAAGTCGGAGCGGTAAAGATTTCGGCGGGGCTCGGTTGAGCCGGAACCGGTTCAGGAGAGACGTATGGACGGCTCAACACCACGTTGTTGTCGAAGAGGCCTTCGCGCTCCAGCGCCTTGGTGATCCCCTCGCTGGCCTGATCCAACAGCGTCTTTTCCTTCTTCGCAAAGGTCGCGCTTTCCTTCCGTCCGATGACCAGGAAGCCGTACGTGCGCTGGCGATGGCGGAGCGGGATGCCGATCAATGATTTCGCTCCGGGCGTGATGAGGCGGAGCCGTATGGTGCGCGCGTCCTCCGCATCCTGGCCGGCCGGGGCCAACGTGGCGGCCGACTGCATGGACAGTGTGCGCAGAATCGCCTGTACGTCGCGCGGCGTGAACCCTCGTGAGCCGTGGCCGACCAACGGGCCTTTATCCTGATGAAAAATGGCGGCCAGCGCCGACTCCATCGCCAGCTCATTGAGCGCGGCGTTGAGCGTCCGCTGCAAATGGGTTTCCGGAGTGGGTTTTGTCTGCGTCGCTAATAGTGTCATGAGTTGTGTTTTAAAACCGGGAGCGCATTCTAGCAACCATGAAGTGGCAATTCAATGAAAAGACGAGGCTACTGCGGATTGATAATCCTGGGAGGCCGCCGGCCGTGATCCACCTGATCGATCGGACGATCGATGAGCCAGCCGTTCAAGATGGTGGTGACCAGGCTGATGATCAACGCGCCGCCGGCCGCCGGCCAAAAACCCGCAACGGAGAATCCTTTGACCAGATAGGCTGTGAGTTCCAATAAGAGCGCATTGAGCACCACCAGGAACAAGCCCAATGTAAAGACGATTAAGGGAAGCGTAAGGACGAACAGGACAGGGCGGAGGACCAGATTCAAGATGGTCAGCACCAGGACCGCGGCGATTCCCGAGCCGAGGCTGTCCGCTTCAATGCCCGGGATGGTGGCCACCGCCAAAAACACCGCGATGCCGGTGATGACCACCCGGGTAATAATCCTACGCGTTCCGCCGTGAAACGGTGATTCCTGGACGATGCGGGAAAAGTAAATCGGAGCCATTGGATCAACCTATTGCGCCGGCGCCGGCGTAGTCTTGGCCGTAGAATAATGCACTTCGGTCGCCGTGAGGACTTTCTTGTCGAGGTCGTCTTTCGTCGCTTCTATGACCACGCGATCGCCGACGGCCGGCGGCTGGGTGGCTTTGGGATTGCCCTTTTGCTTAAACCGGGTGTCTTTTGTCAGGTTCACCGACACCGTCGCGCCTTTGGGCGTTTTGACTTCAATATGTTGCGCATCGATGGCGGTCACTGTGCCAAGCACGTGCTGCCCGGTGCCATGGGCCCAGGACACTGCCGAAACCGTGAGCAGGGCGATCGCGAACAGGAAAGATCTGACCATGGTGCACTCCGTTTCAATGAATAAAAATGTCTTAGTGCCGGTGGCCTGAGTCGGCCGGTGCACCGGCGGCGTCGTCGCCTTGTAAAAACAGATCAAAGGCCGCGTCCTCTTCCATCTCGTGCTTAGTTTTCGGGTTCAACGTTTTCATGTGCTCCAGCTCTTCCGGCGTGAGCCGGGGAAGATGACGAATGAAGTGGACCAGCTTCCAGCTGTCGAGATCCTGTTCCGGATCACCTGACCCCCAAGCCGGCATCGCCGTAAAGCGGATGCCGTTGTGAATGACCCAGAAGAGCTCTCCATCCGACATGTCCTGAGTGGCCGGTTCCCGGAGATCCGGCGCCTTTGGATACACATTCTTGCCGATCGGCGTCTGGCCGCTCCCGATATTCGCGTGGCAGATGGCGCAATGGTCCGCGAAATGAGCCAACCCTGCCTGCAGGACCTCCGGCGTAAGCGGCACCGGATTGGGCTTGTTGCGGTCGCCGAGCGGAATGGCCAGATAGCGCAGTTGGCGCGCCAGGAGGACTTCCAATGCATGCGGATCGGCTTTCGCGCTAAAGCCGGTCGAAAAGGATTGATAGCCGAACCAGCCGAGTACCAGCCCCACTCCGACTATTCCGACCACCAGTATCGCAAGCAATGTTCTTCGCATCACGTCCTACGGTCAGTCACTATACAAAGTCTGTCCCGCCAATGCTACCCGCGAGACGCGACGCCGGTATCCGCCGCGGGGACCTGAAACAGGCGAGCCAGCAGCAGGGCCGTCACAGGAGTGAACATCAGGAGGCCTGTCATGCCGAGCAGGTCCTCATCGATCCAAAACGTGACGGCCACATTGAAGGCCAGGACACCGTAATACAGCCCCACGCCGAGCAAGAGCCGCTGCGTGACGGCGCCGGAGGGCGGAGCCGGTCCCGCCGGCAGGCGGCGGTCGACCGCGAAATACAGGGAGAGCGAGATGAGGCCTACCACCGCCCAGCCGGCGTAGTTCGCGAGAGGCACGCCGAAATGCGTGCCCGGATCGGGATAGTAATAAATTTTCCCGAGGAACCAGCGGTCGCCCCGGAGCGCAACGGGATCGATCACCATGTCGATGAACGCATAGAAGAGCGCGGCCAAGAGCAGGACGGGCCATCCCGTACGTACGGCCATGTCGAAGCGCAACGGCGCCAGCCAGGCGGAGCCTGCCATGCCATCGGTGGGGAGAAGAAAGCTGAGCGCCAGGCAGTAGGCGGCATAGAGCAGAAAGCTGAACGAAATGGAGTCCATGAACGGGATATTTGAGATATACAATTCCTGTCCCACGGTCGACCCGTTGTAGTGGTACCACCCGAACGGAATGCCGGTGCGGGTCGACGCGAACTCACAGACGAAGGCCGTGCCCCAGCTAATGAGCAGGAACCGCCAGGTTCTCGGCCAGCCGAGCAATCGAATGGCCGCACACAGGAACGCGGCGAGAAACAGGAAGACGTAGGGACGAAGGAGGATGGTTTTGGCGAAAAGAAGGAGTGGTTCCATTGGGAGATTCAGCGGATGCTCAAAAAGGTCTTCCGACAAGGCCGCAGGCGCCGACAAGACCGGAGGCGTACCCTCTGGGGCGCACGGTGCGATGAATAAGGAGCGCCGGTCTGTGCGCGCCGCCGAGTTGGTGAGGCGGCCGGGTCCGGATAGAGGATCTTGTCGAGACGAGAACGCAGTGGGAAGCCTTTTTCAGCATCTGATCTAGGCGTATCCATGATCGTGGAACCATCGCACGGCTTTTTCCAGCGCGACTTCAGGCGGCGTTTGCGGAGGACCCAGTTCCCGAATCGCTTTGGAGCAGTCGTAGTGCATTTTGTATTTGGCCATTTTGACGCCTTCAAGCGGAATGCGCGGCGGCTGGCCCGTCAGGTTGGCGATCCAGTGATTGGCATAGGCGAGAGGCAGAACGGCGGCCCTCGGCAGCTTGATACGAGGCGCCCGGACACCCGTGAGGCGGCTGAGAATCTCAAACACGTCCCGGAGCATCAAGTTGGTGTTGCCCAGGATATACCGCTCGCCCTGGCGGCCCCTCTGCATGGCTTGCAGGTGGCCGGCCGCCACATCGTCGACGTCGATAAGATTCATGCCGGTTTCAATATAGGCCGGCATGCGCCCCTTCATGAACTCGACGATGATCTGGCCGGTCGGCGTGGGTCTGACGTCGGCCTCGCCGACGGGGGCACTCGGATTCACAATCACCACCGGAAAGCCCTCGTGGGCGAGCTTCAGCACTGCCTGCTCGGCCAGGTACTTCGACCGTTTATAATGCCCGGCCATTTGATCGAGCGAGACGGGCGTCTCCTCGGTACCGAGGCCGCCGCCCGGAGGCAGTCCGATCGCTCCGATGGTGCTGCAATAGACCGTGCGTTCGATCCCGGCTGCGCGGGCGGCTTCCAGGAGATTTTGGGTGCCGGTCACATTGATAGCGTAGAAGATGGCGGGGTCCTTGGCCCACAGGGCGTAGTGTGCCGCCACGTGATAGAGCTGCCGGCAGCCGGCGAGCGCCGGTCTGAGCGAACTCGGCTCGCGCAAATCACCGGCCACCCGTTCGACGGGCAAGCCTTCAAGATTCCGGAGGTCCGAACCGGGGCGGGCCAGCACGCGAACGTCCACCCCGGCCCGGACCAGCGCCCGTGCGACCGCTCCCCCGACAAATCCGGTGGCTCCTGTGACCAGCGCCTTCATGCGGACGTGATGGGTGATGGGTGATGCGTGATGGGTGTGATGAGGAAATGCCCGCGCCGGTTCATTCCGCCTCGTCACCCATTATCACGTTCAGCTCCTGCGGCTGGTGATGTACCGTGCGAGTTCACGAAGCGGGTCGGCGGACGGGCCGAAGGCGGCCAGGCGGCTAGTAGCACGCGCGACACAATCATCGGCCAGAGTGCGGGCGCCCTCGACCCCGTAGAATGTCGGGTACGTTTTCTTTCCACGCTCTGCGTCCGTATTCGGATTCTTGCCCAGTTCCTCGCGTGTGCCGGTGACATTGAGGACGTCGTCGGCAATCTGAAACGCCAGGCCGACGTCTTCCGCGTACCCGGTCAGATCGTCCAGCTGGCGGTCCGTGGCCCCGGCGGCAATGGCGCCCATGCGGACCGCCGCACGGATCAGCATGCCGGTCTTGTGTCTGTGGATATTCTGGAGCGTCGGCAAATCGATGTCCTGGTGTTCAGCCTGGATATCGAACACCTGACCGCCTACCATGCCCATGTTGCCGGAGCCGTAGGCCAGCTCCTGAATCAAACGCACTTGGCGGCCCGGGTCGCAGCCCTTCATCAAATCCGGCCGGCTGCACAGGTCAAAGGCCATCGTCAGTAGCGCGTCCCCGGCCAGGATCGCGATCGCTTCACCGTAGACTTTGTGATTGGTGGGCTTTCCACGGCGGAAGTCGTCGTTGTCCATGGAGGGCAGGTCGTCATGAATCAGCGAATAGGTATGGATGAATTCGAGCGCACAGGCCGCCGCCATCAGGCCGGGAGGGTTGGAGCCGATGGCCTCCGCCGCAGCAATGGTGAGAATCGGCCGGACCCGTTTTCCACCGGCCATGAGACTGTAGCGCATGCTCTCATGCAACGTGGTCGGGGGCGTGCTGGGCGGTGGCATGATCCCGTCCAGAAAATTATCGACCTCCATCCGCTTCTGCTCAAGGTAGTCCGTAATGTTCATGAAGTATAGAAACGGTTATCGTGATGTGGTGTAAATCGGCGCGGAGAGTAACAAAAGGCCTGGGGGGTGTCAAACCAGCGTCGACAGGAGGCCGCGGTCGTTCAGAACCGGGACGTTGATTCTCGTAGGACGTCGTCTACGGTCGTTGTCTCATGCTTGTTATTCCGCTGCGGCATTGGCTATACTCCGCCCCGATGAGCATTCGAAAAGGCGGCGGAGACTGGGAGGCCCTGATGCTTCCGATCGAACCGCGCTATTGCAAAGTCTGTCAGCAGGGACTCTTCCGCGACAAAACCATGTTCCGTGGCGGATGGTCTCGCTGCACTTTGTGCGACGAATTCGTCCATTACAGTTGCCTGGCCAGCGGAAAAGTGTCCTTCCTGAAGGCACGCCCCCGCATCTGCAAAACCTGCCGTGCCGCGCACGAAGGCGCCTCTGCTCCTTCTCCATCCCCGCAGCAGGATGAGACGCCGGTGGCAGTCAGCTCGTGACGGACCCCCCCGATTCCGATCCGCGACACACCTCCTTCGATTGGCATAAGCTCTTCACGGAAACCCTCCGCCTGGTGCTGGCGCCGTTGATTCTGTTGTTCAGTGGATTTTTCACGGCCAATTTCATCATCAGCGGCCAGTACACCTGGCCGAGGACGAGCCGCACGCTGGCGTTGACGCTCACCGTGCTGATCCTCTCGTATGAATTCGTGTATAAGGAGCAACTTTCCCGCCATGTTTCTCCGGCCCAAGCGAAATCGGCCGTCCTCTATTCCTGTGTGATTCCCTATGCCATCGGCATGCTGGCCATGGTGGTGCTCTGGAAACTATAATCAGACAGCAGCCATGACACCCATCATCCAAAGCGGAGCGTTTCTGCAACAATGTTGGTCGGTTCATCCGCTCTGCCTCACCGTGAAGCGGATGACGGCCGACGGCGCATTGATCCTGAGCTGCAGTTCCTGCCGCTTCACACACCACTTGTCGGTGCGAATGGTGGCGCCCCTGCAGTCCGCCGCTCAGGAGGTGCCGGCCGTGTCGGGCGGCCCCAGCGAGTCCGGCGAGACGTTGCTGAACCAGTGTATCGCGGCGCATCACACCGCACTGACGCTCCGGGACATGGACGTGTTCCGCGATCTCGTGCTGCTTCGATGCGGGGACTGCCGCCGTCATTACGAAGTGACGGTCTCGGCCTTCCGAACGCACCAGCGCTGATCCTACGCCGCTCAACTCATCAGGCACCATGACGCCAGCCATCACCCTTGCCGACGAAGAACTCACGTTACTGGCGGATGCCCGCCTCTTCCGCAAAAAGGCGGCCATCACAGCCAAGCTGCGCCGGATGCTGGAGGCCACCGAATCGGCCTTGCAACAAGACCTGGCGGGTATGTCGCTGTGCGTGCCGCCGGGGTTCGACCCGGCCAACCGGCAACTGGTCAAAGGGGAACATCTGGAAGATTGTCCCTATCAGTATCTCGACTGTCCGAAACACTTCGATGGCGTGAACAAATTCACCTTTCGCACGCTGGTCTGGTGGGGCCATCACGGGGTGTGCGCGCTGCTGCTCGAAGGTGCGGGACTCAAGCAGTACAAACGGCAGATCGTGGATCGCTTTCATCAGCTGGCGGGCCACGGCTTGGAGCTGTCGCTGGCGCCCACGCTATGGGAGTGGAAGCGGGGAGAAGGTTACACATTGCCCATTACGCATGACCGGAAGGCGCAGATTGCCGCCGTACTGGCCGAACGCTCGTTCCTGAAAATTATCCGCTCCATGCCGTTGAGCGATCCGCGAATGCAGGCCGGACAGCTGCCGCAGTTTAGCTGCGAGACGTTTCGCGCGATGCTTCCGATTGTGACGGCTTAGGTGTGCCGCTCAATCTCCAACAGCGAATTCCTCATGCCGGGCCTCCTTTCTCGGCCTTAGCCATTTGTCTCTGCCGGGCAACTTGGGTAGACTGGGCCACCGTCGGCGTAACCTGTTGACCACGAGGAGGGGCTCCGTGAAGCGATCGTTACTGCAAGCTGCCTGGTTGTTCGGATTTGGTGCATGCGCGTTGATCACCGTCGGGTGTGCGGGGAAGGGCGAGGTCCGGTATCTGGA
>CBDIWP010000090.1:0-4605 GCA_965285945.1 uncultured bacterium
CCAGGCCCGAAAGTGTTTGAGACCCAGATCCACGGGAAGCGGTTCGAGATGTACAACGATACCGTGCTGGGCTTCAACAAGTCGGGCAAGGAAGTGGCGCGTATTCAGGTCGAAGAGCCGATCTACATCAGACCGGCCGAGCGCGTGACCTGGCTGTAAGGCGTTCCATGTTCCGTCGCGGATAGTGTGACGGGACAGAGCCATAGGACTGTGTGGGGGGGTGGGGGCACCTGCCGCCGCCCCTCCACCGGGTTTCATCAATAGTGCCGATCTTGAAACACCTATTGGCGCTACGGCGACCTTCCACCCGGCCTTGGCATCCGCCCTTTAGAGGAATATTCTGCCGCTCTGCAGTCTCCCCTGACCGTACCCTTGCGTGAGGAACCGCCATAGACGTGACGCCGGTTTCCTGGTCGGGGCTCCCTGACGCACCGCTTCATCACGCTTCGATCAGTGCCAATGACAGTAGCTGGACGGCGCTCTGTTCACTCCGCAGCCAATTGATTAGTTTCTGCCGCCTGCCCGCCGCTGGCGACGATCATGATCATGAAGCAAGTCGGCCTCACGGCGAACCTCATGTCGCTGGGCGGGCTCGCCATTGCCATCGGCATGATGGTGGACGGGTCGATTGTCATGGTCGAGAATGTCTATCGGCTCCTCTCAGAACGGGGAGCGGATGCCGACCGCACAGCGCTCGTCAGAGTTCTTTCTGCTCTTTTCGTCGTTCCACTCGGTACGGTACGCTGCGCTCATCCTGCTCAATCTCCCATTCGCCATGGTCGGCGGCATCTTCGCACTTTGGTTCTCCGGGGAATACCTCAGCGTGCCGGCCTCCGTTGGATTCATCAATCTGTTCGGCGTGGCGGTCCTTCACGGCATCGTACTCGTGGCCTCTATCCGCAAACTACGGGAACAAGGGGAGGAGGGACAGGACGCGATCATTGACGCGTGCTTGCTCCGTCTTCGGCCCGTGCTGATGACGGCGTTGACTGGGTTGCTCGGGCTGATTCCTCTCGCCCTGGCCCGCGGGGTCGGGTCCGAAGTGCAGCGGCCGCTCGCGATTGTCGTTATCGGTGGCCTCGTGACCTCGACCATGCTCACGCTTCTGGTATTGCCCACCATATTTCCTTGGTTTGAGCCAAAGAAAAAGAAGCTCAACAGAACGCCATAGCCCGGGCCGGACTTTTCGCTTCCCGGGCGGCGCTATCCGGTTGCTTCTGTTTGCAGAAGCACCCCCGGTATGGTGCCTTCCGGGACCGGATCTTTTCCGGTGGGCCTCTATATCCCGATCCGGCGGGTTGAGCGCGTGACTTGGCTGTTAGCCAGACCGCGTAGTGTGCGTGGGAGGAGGAACGGAGCCCCGCCCTTTCTGTTTTGGTCACCGTGGCATTTCACAACGCCTCGCGACCTTTCGTGCAACGCATTTCGCCTGTGTTTGTCCGTTCCCCTCCTTTCAGACGACGAATCCCTTAGTTCTCCAGAGCATTGGGAATCGCCTCCAGGTAAAGCCCAATGGGCATAAGCCTTGCTGACCTGCCCGTCGTATGGATGGGATTCCATCAAAGGAGGTTGAACGATGGATGCATGTATGACGGCTCTGACAGCTCTCGGTATCGTCGGGTCATTCCTGGTGGCCGTGTCTATGGCCTGGTCGGTTGCCCCGCCGGTTACTCCCCACCCAATGAATCGGCCATCGAGCCAGCGAAGGAGGTAGCGACATGAAATGGCTCCGTCTCTCAAAGGTGCGGATGAGTGTGATGGCTGTGCTGGCCGCCTTCTGGCTCTGCCTTGCGGTCTTGCCGCCGCTCGTGGCGCTCGGTGAGGGGCCTGCCGCTGAACAGCCAGGCTCGGAAAGCGGAACATCAGTCGAGAAAGGCCGCGACGTTTACTACAAAACTGAGGGAGTCATCAGCGGAGCGCCGGCGCCGAAGACGCTCGATAACACGGAGCACTATCCCCGGTACAATTTCGAGAGCCGGGTGCTCATCTGGTTCGCCAACCAGCAACATCTCTATTACGGCAGTTTCGTGCTCGCGGTGCCCATCTTCTGCATGATCATTGAATTTATGGGGATGACGACGAAGGACAAAGCGCTTGCCGAGCGGTATGACCGGCTGGCCTATGACTTCGTGAAGATCAGTCTGACCGCCTATTCGCTTACGGCGATTCTCGGTGGGATTCTCATCTTCACTTTCCTTACCCTTTATCCCAGTTTCTTCGGCTATCTGTCCGGCATTTTCCGGCCGGTCATGCATCTCTATGCGTTGCTGTTCGTCGCCGAAAGCGGCACGCTGTACATTTATTATTACGGCTGGGACAAGATGAAGACGGGATTCTTGAAATGGATCCACCTCAGTCTGTCCGTGGTGCTGAATACCATCGGCACGGTGCTCATGTTTCTCGCCAATTCCTGGATCGCCTTCATGATGTCGCCGGCCGGAGTCGATGAAGAAGGGCGCTTCCTGGGAAATATCTGGCATGTCATTCACACCGCCCTGTGGAATCCGCTGAACGTGCATCGCATCCTCGGCAACATGGCGTTCGGCGGCAGCGTGGTGGCCGCCTATGCGGCGTACCGTTTCCTCGCCGCGAAGACGCAAGAGGAGCGGGCGCATTACGACTGGATGGGGTATGTCGCGATGTTCATCGCCGTGCTGTTCCTCGTCCCGCTCCCCTTTGCCGGTTACTGGCTCATGCGTGAAGTGTATGCGTATCGCCAGCAGATGGGGATCACGCTGATGGGCGGATTGCTGGCCTGGCTGTTCATCATCCAGGCCACGATGATTGGGGCGCTCTTTCTCACGACGAGCTACTATCTCTGGCAATGCATGGGGCGGATGCGAGGAGCGGAACACTACCTCAAGTATGTCAAATATCTGGTCTTTGTGATGACCGTCGGCTTTCTGGTCTTCATCACTCCGCATACCATGGTCATGACGCCGGCGGAATTGAAAGCCATGGGCGGGCAGCAGCACCCGGTGCTCGGCAACTATGGCGTCATGTCGGCGAAAAACGGCGGCATCAATACGATCATTGTCACCACCATCCTGAGTTTTATCTGGTATCAGCGGGGCAATAAGATTCCGACGGTGTCCTGGGCGAAATTCGGCAACATCTTTATGGGGACGTTTTTCTTTTTTGCATACGTCAACATCATCTGGCTCGCGATCTACGGCTATTACATCCCGGCGAATGTGCGGGTCGGCCTCTCTGTGCCGCAAGTGGCCTCGACCTTGTCCTGTCTCGTGTTTATGACGGTGCTCAACCTGGCCATGCTGAAGGGCGCCAAGGCGGGAGGAGCGGTGGAATGGGGCCGCATGACGGCCCGCTCGCAATACGCCTTGATCATGCTGGCCACCGAGTTTACCTGGATGATGGCCTTGATGGGGTATATCCGATCGTCGGTGCGCTTGTTCTGGCACGTCAATGAAATCATGCGCGACAACTCGCCCTGGGCTTACACTCATACGGTAGGGTTTGCGGCCAACATGATTTCGGCCAACGTGCTGTTCTTTTGGACCAGTATCCTCTTCGTGTTTTGGCTGGCAGCGCTGGGTGCCAAAAAAGAGCCGATCGCCGAAAAGGTCCCCGCTTCCGGTCTGCCCTCTCAGCCTCTGCCGAGTCTCAAGTAACCTCTTAATCTTCTGCGGGCCGGCTTTGCCGGCCCGCAGAATCTGGAAGCGATGCGACGAAGGCTGTCGCGTCATATCGCGATTTTCGCGATTCATTTTCGCGATTACTCGCGCCTTCGCCTCTCATGCTCATTCATGAGTCCGATCGATCGTAAATTATTTAGGATACTCAAGTAGTTGCATGAGCTCTTTTTGTTCTTCGCAGGTATGGGAGTTGCCATATAGGGTTCCGCCGCGTTCCCCCATTGCTCGGAGTTTCCTGGGTATTGGTGATGGAAAGGAGGTGAGGTGCGAGCGAACCGGCAACATTCATATACGGGCGTCATTATTTTATTTCTGGCAAGGAGGAGACCCCTCATGGTTTTTTCACGCCGTCAGTTCCTTAAAATATCAGCCGGGACCGTGGCTGCCGTCGCGGTGGCGGACAAAGTCCTGGCGCTGACCGCGCTCCAACCGGTCATCGAGGTCGGGAACCCGTTGGGCGATTACCCGGACCGGTCGTGGGAGCGTGTCTATCACGATCAGTATCGGTACGATTCCTCGTTTACCTGGTGTTGTTCGCCGAACGACACGCACGCCTGCCGGATTCGCGCCTTTGTGCGGAACGGGATCGTGATGCGGGTCGAGCAGAACTACGATCACCAGACCTATGAAGACCTCTACGGCAACCGCGGGACGTTCGCGCACAATCCGCGCATGTGCCTGAAGGGATTCACGTTCCACCGCCGCGTGTACGGGCCCTATCGCTTGAAGGGGCCGTTGATGCGCAAGGGCTGGAAGCAGTGGATGGACGACGGCTCCCCCGAACTCACGCCGGAGACCAAGACGAAATATAAGTTCAATGCGCGCTTTTTGGACGACATGCTGCGCGTGTCGTGGGACACGGCCTTTACCTATGCGGCCAAGGCCTACATTATCATCGCCACCCGGTACAGCGGCGAAGCAGGCGCGCGCCGGTTGCGCGAGCAGGGCT
>CBDIWP010000091.1:0-15735 GCA_965285945.1 uncultured bacterium
GTGTGGAGGAAGAAGTCGCTGTTACCCGGAAAATTAAAGAAGGCATTCGTGGCGAAGGTCGAATTGCCGACCACGACGATGGACGGGCGCGGCTTGCCCTCTTCGGGAGCTTTCTTCGGTGCCAGGGCGGCGGCCATGGGGAGCGGACCTTTGATATCTTCCGGTTCGTTCAGGCTGACCACGCGGCCTTGCATGTTGGTTTCAGCCCAGCTGTTGGCCGAGGTGCGGGCAAGCGGCACATAGTCCCAATCCTTGCCGGTCTGCTCGTCAAAGGTGATATGCCGTGACAGCGGAAACAAGACGGCCGAGGTAAGGTCCTGCGTGATTTCATGCTCGGTAAATGTCCGGACCAACAGCGCGGTCAAATCGCCTTGCGCCAGCCGGTCTTGAAGATCGACCAGGACGCCCGGCCCAAGGCCCAAGCCCCATTGGCTGAGCAGCGGCTCCAATGCCGCCTGGGTATCGGGATCGACCATCAACAGCAGATGCCCGCCCTGGTCGACGTAGGCTCGAATGCGGTCCTGCTCGTCTTTCGTCACCGTTCGGCGAGGGCCGGCGAGCACCAGGACCGAGGTATTGCTCGGGACCGTCGTTTCCTTCAGGAGGGAAACGGTGGCCACCTCATAGCCTTGTTTGGTCAGCGCCTCTTTCGCAATAGAGAGGCCGTTGCGTTCTTTGTCTTCCAGGCTCCGTTCACTATGCCCTTCGACAAAGACAATCCGCTTCTTGGCATCTTTTGATATGCGTAGCAGCGCCCCGGTGAGTTCCACTTCGGACGGGGAGGTGATCCGGATGGTCTGCCCGTTGCTCTCAAAAATCGCCGTGTCGGTTCGGAAGATTCCATAGTTCTGTGCCATCTTCGGTTGTTTTTCAGGATCGACGAATTCCACCGTGAGCTTGTCCGATGCCTGACGATAGCTTTCCAACCGTTCTTTGTAGGCCTGATAGCCCGGATCTTTTTCCCTCGTAAAGACGGTGATCTTCACGTCATGGGGTAAAGTCCGCAGGACGCGATGCGTTTGGGGGGCCAAGGTGAAGTTTTGATTTTCCGAGAGATCCCATCGAATGGAATGACGCGAAGCCAGGAAATTGACGATGACGAGTATGGCGACGAACAGCAGCACCATGAAGACGCTGTTGACGCCCATTCTGGTGGAACGGCGGCCGGAAAAGGCCTTGACGGATTCGAAATGCAGGATGAAAAACGCGATGAGGCACACCAGCGCCAGGCCTTCGGCGATCGTGACCGCCCAGAGGAGGTCCGGCCGCACACTATAGGCGATCAGCCCTGCGACGGCGAAAAGGGTTCCAATAATGCCCAGGGGGAATGTCTTGAGGCTCATTTCCAGCGTGCCGATTCCACGACTCGGTGCGTGAGGAACAACATGAGGATCAGGCTGCTGCCGAAATAGACGAGGTCGCTCGTATCGATCAGTCCCCGAACCAGCCGATCGTAATGTTCCATGAAGGACACGTAGGAGATGACATGGCCGGCGGTTGTATCCCCGAGAAGGGCGCCGAGGCCGGAAATCAACCAGATTGTCAGCAGGAGGCCGAAACTAACGAAAGCGGCGACGATCTGGTTTTCGGTGAGGGCCGACGCAAAGACACCGACGGCCAGAAACAGCGCGCCCAAGAGGGCCATGCCGAGATAGCCGGTCAGGACCGGATTCCAGTCAAAGTCGCTGAAAAGCATGAGCACGGTCGGCACCAGGCCGGTCAATCCCAGGAGACCCAGGAACACCAGCAGCACGCTGACAAACTTGCCGGCGACAATCTCATTGATCCCGATGGGCGAGGTCATCAGAAACTCAAACGTCCGCAACTTCCGTTCCTCGGCGAAGAGCCGCATCGTGAGGATCGGAAGGATGATCAGCAGCACGAAGCGCATGCTCGCAAATAGATTCCTGAACACCAGATCGTTCAAATTGATCTGCGCCATGCCGCCTTGCATCTGCATCATTTGAATGGCTTGCGCGCCGGCGAAGACGATATACAAATAAGAGAGGAATCCGAAGATGAGCAAAAAGACCGCGCCGACCACATAGACGATAGGGGACACGAAGTAGCCGCGGAGCTCTTTGGCAATGATCGCTTGAACCGGTGTCATGAGGCCGTATCCTGGATGGAAACCGATTCGCGTACCGCCGTGGTCGGAGGCTCCATGGAAGGCGGCAGTCCCTCCTCATGGCGGGTGAGTTGAAGAAACACATCTTCCAGCGTCATGGACACCGTCCGCAGCTCAAGCAGCCCCCACTGATGCGACACGACAAACCTGGCGATCTCTTCCCGCAGGTCCTGCCCTAAACCGCATTCAATCACAAACTGTCCGTTGGTCTGCCCCGCAAAGATATTGAGAATGCCGGGAATCGTGCTCAGTCGCGTCTGGCAATCCGGCGGCGGCGACTTCAGCGTGACGGAGATCTTTTCGGAGTGACGCAGGCGTGCCGACAGTTCCTCCGGTGTATCTTCCGCCACGATGCGACCGCCGCTGATAATGACGACGCGTTGGCAGACGGCGGTGGCCTCAGGAAGGATATGGGTGCTTAAGATAACCGAGTGTGAACCGGCCAGGCGTTTGATGAGCTCACGGATTTCGATGATCTGTTTGGGATCCAACCCGACGGTCGGTTCGTCCAAAATGAGGACGGGCGGATCATGCAAGAGGGCCTGGGCGAGACCGACGCGTTGACGATAACCGCGGGACAAGTTGCCGATCAGCCGATGACGGACGGTGCCTAATTCCAAACGTTCAATGGATTGTCCCAGTGCCGCCGTTAAAGGGTGTCCCGACATGCCCCGCAACCGGCCGACGAACGTCAAGTATTCCGTCACCGTCAGTTCCTGGTAAACCGGCGGGGTTTCCGGCAGATATCCAATGCGGCGTTTAACCTCAAGAGGCTGGTCAGCACAGTCAAATCCCGCGACGCGGGCGGTGCCTTCCGTGGCCGGCATGAAGCAGGTCAGGATTCGCATCGTGGTGGTTTTTCCGGCCCCATTCGGACCCAAAAAAGCCAGCACTTCGCCTTTGGCCACCGAAAAGCTCACCCGGTCGATAGCCGTATGCTGTCCGTACCGTTTGGTAATGTTCTGAACTTCAATCATGTCTGTGGTTCAGGACGATCAACTGTGGGGAGGCGCGGCTCGGTCGCTTTCCACACTCACGCCTGCTGCGGCTGGAGATCTTACCCAGTCCATCCTGGCGCGTCAATACGCGACGCGACTCCTTTACAGGCCTTAGCGCGACCTGCTAAGTTTTCGCTGCGTCTTGGGGAGGGGCTGCGCGCCTCTCGATAAGATTGACTACAGCAATGGAGGGCACTCGTGAAACACCCCGGTATCGCTATCATTGTCGCTGGGCTTCTCATTGGGCTTCAAGGCTGTACCAGCCAAGAACCATTGCCGATCAATCTCAGTCTCAGGCCTGCGGCAGAGACGGCGGCGGAGCCGGTCAAGAGCCGGGTGCTGGTGCTCGTCACACCATTTGCCGACGATCGCTCCGACCGGACGAAGCTGGGCGTTCATAAGACGCTGTGGGGATCCAGCGAGCCAGTGACCTTGAGGCTTGGCACGGTGGGTGATGTGACGGGGAGGGCGTTTGCCGATTATCTGGAACGGAAAGGGTGGCAGGTCCGCTATCTGGCCTCGGGTGAGACCCCAACGGAGGGGGACATCTTGATATCGGGTAAGGTCTTGGAATCGTCCGTAGATGCGCATGGCAGTCTGGGATCCACTGATATCCTGGCCAAGAGCAAGATTTTGGTGCATGCCAAGAACATCCATGATGGTAGTTCCATCACCCATACGGTCGGCCATAACGGGACCTATTCAGTCTTTTGGTTTGCGCCGGAGGATGCCGAGGAGATCTTGAGTGAGGTCATGGAACGGAATTTTGACAAGTTCGTCAGTCAGACCAAGCTGGAGGGGTCGACTGTTCGGTTTAAATAGAGGACCGCAGCCAGTTCATTTCTGACCGCCCATTTCGCCCGGTCCAAGCTTGGCTTCACAGGAGGCGGTCTCTTAGGGTTGACTCTGGTGTCTCTACCTTCTATATAGGACATACCCACCAGGCCGAACGATCCCTCATCTGTCCGTTTTGGGACGTGCTCATCAGGAGAGGACGGGCTTATACCCTCCATACTGAGGTAGGGGAGAGGGGTACGCATTCGGTATTGTTGGACGCGCGGGTGTTCCCTAGTCTGGACTCTACGCACTGTGGTGTATGGTCCAGGAGGGACAACAGTATGAACACACAAACAGTAGATCACCATATCGGGTCACGATCCATCCAGATCCTTGCATTGGTGGTCTGCACGTCGTTAGGCGCCTGCTCGTGGATTCCCAAAGGCATGAGTGACATGGACGTGGGAATCAAGGAGCTCGGCGTGGCCTCGTGGTATGGAGAGCAGTTCCACGGCAAGCAGGCGGCGAACGGGGAGATTTTCGATATGTCCGCGCTGACCGCGGCTCATCGGACCCTTCCTCTCGGGAGCATTGTCCGGGTGGTCAACCTGCAGAACGGTAAACACGTGCGGGTACGCATCAATGATCGAGGGCCCTATGTCACCGGGCGCATCCTTGATCTTTCCTACGCGGCTGCCACCCGGTTGGGCATGGTCCATGGCGGGATTTCGGCCATCCAATTGGAGGTAATCGGAGACCATCGTCCGGGCTTTATTTTCGAGGCGGAAGATGCCATGCCGGCCCATGCCGTATTGATTGCCCTCCGTCAGTTGGACGGGTCGGAGTTGGCCACGGCGCCAATTCCTTCTTTGGACCGGGCCAATGCCACCATGACGCCTCTGCATCGCCTCTCACCGAATGACGTCCTTCTTCAGCGGCGTTGGAGGTCATCGCCTTCCAATTTAGCCGTGGATCAATCAAACCGGGACATTGCGGCTCTCGTGCTCGCCTGATTGAATTTCATCGACCTGCCACGGCGGTTGACAGTGCAGGAAATTCTCCTCTAGACTGACGGAACTTAGTGCCGGCGCACGACGGGTTCTCTAACAGTTATCGGAGAAGGAGCGAGGGGGAATGGCAAAGAAGAAGGCTGCAGAGTCCGAGGAAGCGAAATTGAAGCAAAAGGTGTCCAGCAAGCGAACTGGACATAGTAACCCGAAGGGGGATGCCGCCTTGCGAGCGCTCCGGAAGCGATTGAAGCGGGAACAACGTAAGCGACGGGCCCTGGCTCTGCGCAGGAAGAATGCAGGTGGAAAGAAGGGTGCCGCAGCACCTGCCAAGTAGACGTTCTCACATAATCGTACCGGTAGGATGGATATGGAACAGGAACAGAAAGATCCTCAGGCATCGTCGGAGAATCAACCGGCGACCGAAGAATTGACGGATCAGGTGGCCGCCGACATGATGGGCGATATGACGCCCGGCGAGACCGCGCCTCAAGGCGCGCAGGAGGCGGTGGCGCTCGAAGAAGAGCAGGTCAAGGACGAGATCGACATTCAGATCGATCTGCTGAACGACCCTGATTGGGTCGTCCGTCGCGAGGCGGTGATCACTCTCGGCGAGATGGGTGATGAGCGTTGTGTCGAGCCCTTGGCGAAAGCCCTGCGCGACGGTGACTGGCAGGTTCGTGAAGTGGCTATTGAAGCGATGGGACAGGTGGGCTCACCGGCGGTCGACACGCTTCTGAGGCTCTTACGGGATTGGGATGTCCGCAAATATGCGATTCTCTCCCTCGGCAAGATCCGGGACGAGCGCGTCCTTGATCCCTTGATGCTCCAGCTGCGCAACGATGAGTTTAAAGACGACGCGATCAACGCCTTGGTCGAGCTGGGCGAACCTTCGGTGCCGAAGTTGATCGCCGCGCTGAAGGACCGGGATGAAAACGTCCGAAAGAGCTCCGTGCTGGCGTTGGGTAGGATCAAGAACAACGACGCAATCGACCCGCTGATCCAAATGTTGGGCGACCAGGATTGGTTCACACGATTGACCGCGGCGGCTGCCCTGGAATCTATTGGAGATGAGCGGGGCCGGGAAGCGATCAAGCCGCTCCTAAAGGATCCGGACATGGTGGTTAAAATGAGAGTGGAACGGATCCTGGCGAAGTGGAAGAAACAGCCGGTTTCTCAGCCGGCCAATGCCTGAATCACTTTTCCAGTAACTGATCCAGCCGGTGCTGCGCCGCATCCAGTTTCTTGCGCGGGATCGCTTTCCCCTTGGTCACATCGGAGCGCAGGTCTCGAAGCGAACCGGTCAGGGTCCGGACGGCATTCACGCCGTCATCCTGTTTGACTCCCTTCGTCGCATCATCCAACGCCGCAATCGCTTCCCCCAGGTCTTTCGCCGCTTCGCCCAAATTGTGTTCGAGGATATTGGCTTTCGCCTGGACCAGCTGCGATTTTGCCTCTACCAGGCTTTGGCGACGGCGGAGATCGCGCTCGATCCCTGTCGTGGTATCCAACACATTGCGTGACAGGTCCTTGAGAGAGTGCTGCAGATCGGACACGTTTTGGAGCAAGGTCCCTACCGGGCGTTGACCGAAATAGTACCCGCCGGCGAAGGAGACGCTGAGCACTACCATGAGACCGATAAACTTGAGCATCGCGCTCCTTTGAAGTTACGGACGACGCGGTAAGGGGTTCCTCCGCGCCAATTGGTGCAGCAGACTTCCGGCCGCGGCAATGCGGACTGCTTCGTCGGAGTCCTGGAGCCCTTTCATGAGCAAAGGTACAGCCGGTCCTGAATTCTTGCCGAGGGCTTTGGCAGCCATCAGTCGGGGAAGCGGTTGCTGGTCCTGCAGCAACATTTGAAGGATCGACACCGCCTGTTTGTCCGAGGTCGCACTCAGGGCCTGGCCTGCAGCCCCGCGAATGGAAGGATCCGCGTGCCGCGCCAAGTCGGCTGCGAGCAAGATACCGGAGTTGTCTCCCAAACGAAGCAGCGCCTCGGCCGCGCTGGCGCGGACTTGAAGGCTCGGATCTCTGGTCAGAGCCTGAAGCAGGGGGCGGTTGTCCTTGAGGCCCAGCCGGCCCAAACTGCCTGCAGCCACGCTCCGCACCATGGCCATATCGTCGCCGATGGCGTGGGTCAGCGGAGCGACTCCCCCCGGAGAACCGAATTCGCCCAGCGCGCCGGCCGCGAAGGCCCGGACGGACGGATTAGGGTCATAGACGGCCTGGCTGAGCACCGCCAGGCTGGCCGGACGTTTGAGGCGACCGAGCACGCCCAGGGCGGCCATGCGTACTTCCGGATCGGGAAGAGTACAGGCGTTCGTGATGTCGATGAGCGTATCGGTCTGCCCCATTCTGTAAAGCGCCGCATACGCAAAAATGGCTTCCGGGCCTTCTTCGGTGCGGCCGATTTCCACAAAACGCTGCTTCAGATCCCCGGCTTTGGCTTCGCCCAGGGCATTAATGGCCGCGATGCGCACCGTCGGCATCTCATCGTTTAACGCCCGCCGTAACGCGCCTGACTTGTCCGCGAGTCCCGCCCTCCCTATCGCCTCCGCGGCACGCGCCCGCACGAGAACAGAAGAATCGAGCAAGCCATCTTCCAGGATGGCGGCGGTTTCCTTGAGAGCCAGTTCGGCCAGGGCGGTATAGGCGGCGATGCGGACGTGTTCCTTCGGATCACGGACGCGGCTGGTAATGACGCCCAGCGCAAGCGGGCGGAGCAGCGCAGGATCCGGCGTCTCCCCGGCCTGGTGAAGCCGGCTGTAAAGGGACAGCGCTTCGTCAGTCCGTCCCAACCGGACAAAGCTCACAAGCGCCATGCGGAGCAATTCCTTGGAGGGCGTCGTCTCCGCCGTCAAACTCTGAAAGAGAGCGATGACCGCCGCGTAGTCCCCGGTCTTGAAGAGAGCGGACGCCTCAGAATCCGTCGATGACGGACGCTCACGGCCGGCGCCTGCCCAGGCGCGGTCTTCGGGAACGGGAACCGAAATGAGAAGCACGCCGGCGAGCAGAAACGCCGTGACGGGTGAACGGTCAAACCGGGAGACCCTTACCATGTTGTCGGTGCGCGCACGGTCGCCGCGCTGTACATCGTACCCACGTAGTCTTTGACCATCCGTTTCGTACAGAACTGGGGGGGGATGGTCCGAATGCATTCTTTGATCATTTGCAGCCAGCCGCGCGGAATGCCGTCCAGGTCGCGTTGGTAATACAAGGGAACGGCTTCCTGCTCCAGGAGGCGATAGATCTGTTCCGCGTCATGGCGATCCTGTGTCTGGACATCGGCGACTTCGTCCAACGGCTGAATGCCCCATCCGTTCGCCCCGTTGTAGCCTTCCTGCCACCACCCATCCAGCACGCTGAAATGCAAGACGCCGTTCAAGGCGGCCTTCATGCCGCTGGTGCCGCTGGCCTCCAGCGGGAAACGGGGCGTGTTGAGCCAGATGTCGACACCCTGAACCAGGTATTTCGCCATGTGCATTTCATAGTCCTCAAGAAACGCCACCTGGCCGGCTAGTTTATGGTCATGGCAGAAGTTCAGCACTTCATGAATAAAATACCGTCCCGGCTCATCGGCGGGATGCGCTTTGCCGGCGAAGATGAGTTGAACCGGTCGCCATTGGTCTTGCATGAGGTGTTTCAGACGTTCCAGGTCATGGAACAAGAGCGTCGCTCGTTTGTATGTGGCAAACCGCCGGGCGAAGCCGATCGTCAACGCCTCGGGATCCAGCAGGGTGCCTCGTGTCAGCACTTGGGACGGTTGAAGCTGGCCGTGCATCCAGCCGGTCCTGGCCCGTTCCCGGATAAAGCCCATGAGTTTTCGCTTCATCGTCTGGCGGACGGCCCAGAGTTCATGATCGGGAATATCGAGGACCCGCTGCCACATCGCGGCGTCATCGCAGTGCTCCGTCCACACAGGGCTGAGCGATCGGCTATACAGGCGATTGAGTTCGGGAGAGATCCACGTCGGCGCATGGATGCCGTTGGTGACGCTCCGGATCGGGACTTGTTCGGTCGGGAGCCCGGGCCAAAAATGCCGCCACATTTCGCGCGTCACCCGCCCATGCTCGCGGCTGACCCCGTTCACGTGAGCCGAAAGTCGCATCACGAGCGCTGTCATATTGAATCCTTGTCCCTTGGATTCCGGCGTCTCTCCTAAGCGGAGGAATTCCTCGCGTGACAGGCCGATTTGTTCCCAATATCCGGCGAAATAGCGGTCCATCAGATGATGCGGAAACACGTCATGGCCCGCCGGCACCGGCGTATGTGTGGTAAAGACTGTGCTTTGGCGGACAATGTCGCTGGCTTCCGCATGGGACGAGCCTTTGGCGACCAGTTCGCGAACGCGTTCCAAGGTCAGGAAGGCCGAATGCCCCTCATTGGCATGCCAGATGGAAGGCGTGATACCGAGCGCTCGGAGCATACGGACGCCTCCGATCCCGAGCAATATCTCCTGGCACAGCCGGATCTCCTGGTCGCCGCCGTACAGACGGGCCGACAGGGCCCGGTTCTCCGGACTATTTTCCGGCACGTCCGTATCGATGAGGAAGAGCGGCACCCGTCCGACGAGCACCTTCCAGACCACTGCGGAGACCTGGCGTTCTCCCATTTCCACTGTAAACCGGCAGCGTTCCCCGGAGGGGGTGAGCGCCGGATGAATCGGAGAGTCCTCACGATTAAACGGTGCGTAGGCGGCTTCCTGCCACCCTTCCGGCGTGATCCGTTGCCGAAAATATCCTTGGGGATACATGAACCCGATGCCCGCCAGCGGAACGCCAAGGTCGCTGGCTTCTTTGCAGTGATCTCCCGCAAGGATGCCCAATCCGCCGCTATAGATTGGAATAGAGGTGTGCAGGCCGAATTCAGCTGAAAAGTATGCGATGGTCGTGTCAGCCAGGTCGGGATGCTGGGTGGTGAACCATGTCCGCTTATTCGATCGATATTCGTCAAACAAGCGAAGCACCGCTGAGTACTGGCGGAGAAACGACGGGTCTTCCGCGAGCCGGGTCAACCGTTCAGGTTTGACGTCGGCGAGCAGTTTGACCGGGTTATGGTGGCTCAGGAACCACAGAGTCGGGTCAATCGATTCGAACAACTGGCGCGCTTCGAGCGTCCAACTCCACCAGAGATTTTGGGAAAGTTCGAGAAGCCGGTTGAGGTTTCCAGGGAGGCGTCCGGTCGATCCATTCACCGATGCAGGGTAATCCACACTGGCTCCTTTGATAGTAAGGTGACGTGGCTTTGAGTTGGTTGAACAGGGGAGCACGAACGGGGCCCCTTCGGACTGATCAGGCGTGCCCCGCCTTATGCCATGAGGCCCACTCTTCTGAGAATGCCACCGAGGCATACCGCTCGCCGAGAATTTTCGCCACGCGGTTCAGGAGCTTGGTTAACTGCTGCAGCTCAGATGGCGTCAAGTCGTTCCTGAAACGGGGATGGAGGCCCCAGCGTGTTTCGACTTCCTCACCCGACACGGTGGACATCAGGCTGACCAACTTGATTTCCTGGCCGGTGGCGCCCTTCTGCTCTTTTGCGGAATCAACGGAAGAGGTCAAGGCGGGTTGGGGAGAGCCGGAAGGCTTCGGGGCCGCCTCTCCTTGCAGGACGGCGCTGATGGCCGGAACGATGGCGGTGGCACAGAGCGTTGCGGCAGCGCTGACTTGTGCGTTGCCCGGCGCGCCCAACAGTTCGGCGACGCGGTCGCCGAAATCGCGAAACATTTCGTTCTTGACCTTGGAATCTTCGGTGATCAGAAACTTATATTTCTCGTAGACCTCCCGGCTCTCCATCACGGCTCCGCCGATCGTCAGCATGATTTCCATTTGATCGGAGTTGGCCCCGAAGGCAGGCTCAAGCACGGTCTTGAGTTGTGTCGTGACGGTGTCCTCAAGGCTATTCATGAAGTCGAGCTGGTCTTTGATCGGAACGTGCAAGGCGGTCAAACGATCGGTCAGGTTGAACATCACTTTGAGAAATTCGAGATAAATGCCCCACTCATCCTGGCGTTTCAATTTGAGCGCCTGCTCGGGAGCGGTGCGTTTCATCATCGTCACCGACTCGCCGGACACGGCCAGCATGAGTTCGGCCAGGGCGCGTAGTTGCTGCTGGTAATCTTGTTTTGCCGTCGTCATGTCGTTCTTGATACTCCCAATTAGGGTGGAGCGCGTCATTATATACAGGTTTTCGGGAGGGCTCCAAGGGGTCTCACCAGCAATCTTGTTCTTAACTTGTTTCTTACATGGGGGCCACGGTGTCTTTTCAAGGTTGCTCTCGTAGGGTGAAGTATGTCATCTGAGAAACGGTGGAAGGTCTTGCAGGCATGTCGTCAAGCAACCGCCCTCATCACGCCGGCCAGGACCATGACCGCGAGCACCTGATCAAGGCGGCCGATCTGCTCGCCCAGGTACTGGATACGACCGTCAAGATCCCAGGGACGTCATTGTATCTGGGCCTGGATCCCTTGCTGGGTCTGATTCCGGGAGTCGGTGATGCCATTGCGAATCTTCTCGGCACGGTGATGCTGGGCCTGGCGAGCCGGCTGCGATTGCCGAGGATCGTGCTGGCGCGGATGAGCTTGAATCTTTTGATCAATGGTACCGTAGGCGCGGTGCCGATCCTGGGCGATCTCTTTTCCGTCTGGTTTCGGAGTCACGCACGCAACGCGGCGCTCCTGCGTGAAGCGGCGAGCCGGCCGGAGCGGGAAACCGGCGGTGATTGGTTCTACGTGGGCGGCATCATCGTTGCGACGGCGGCCGCCTTACTGCTGGCTATCGCCCTGGTGGTTTGGGCGGTGTGGAAAATCTGGACGGCCGTCTCAGGAGGATCCGCCATGCCGTGACAGCTTTTTGATAGAGCGGCAAGGAGTATGTTATACAGCCTCTCCCGCGGATTGGTATGATGGTTCTCCGGCAGGCTGGTGTCTTAACAACATCGGTTATCCCCTCATTTTTTTTGACGCCATGGAACGAGAAGCCAAACCCTACGTGCTCAAACGGCCGGCAGAAGAGGCCGCACCCCGGGCGCTGTCCATTGACTATGCGGCGGCGTTGAACCCGCAACAGTTGGCGGCCGTCACGGCGGGGGAGGGCCCATCTCTGGTCATCGCGGGCGCCGGAAGCGGGAAGACCCGTACGCTGGTCTATCGAGTGGCCTATCTCATCGATTCGGGCGTCGATCCTTCCCACATTCTTCTTCTCACGTTCACCCGCAAATCGGCGCAACAGATGGTGGAGCGCGCCGGGGACTTGATCGGCGGGCGCAGCCAACGGGTCTGCGGCGGGACGTTTCACTCGGTCGCAAATCTGCTGCTGCGGCGGTATGGCCGGTCGATCGGCATCGAGCCGGGCTTCACGATTCTGGATCGAGGCGATGCGGAGGATTTGATCGCGCTCGTCCGTTCCCAGCTGGGCCTCAATGAGAAGGATAAGCGTTTTCCCCGCAAGGGGACGATCATGGAGATGCTGAGCAAATGCGAAAACACGCTCCGCAGTCTCGACGAGATTATCGCTGATGAATTCGGCCACTTTGCCGACCATGCGGAAGACCTTGGTCGGCTTCAGAAGGCCTATCAGGCTGCAAAGCGGCAGAAGCAACTGTTGGATTATGACGATCTACTCGTGATGCTGCGACAGTTGCTCTTGCTGGATGAATCGGCCCGGACGACGATTTCCCGGCAGTACCGCCACATCCTCGTGGATGAATATCAGGATACGAATCGCCTGCAAGCGGAAGTGATCCGGCAATTGGCGACGTCCCACAACAACGTCATGGTCGTGGGAGATGATTCGCAGTCGATCTATGCCTTTCGGGGCGCGACGTTTAAAAACATCATAGATTTTCCGGTCTTGTTTCCCGGCACGGCCATTTACAAATTGGAAGAGAATTACCGCAGCACGCAGCCGATTCTGAATTTGGCGAACTGCATCATCGATGAAGCGGCAGAGAAGTACAGCAAGCGACTGTTCACCAGAAAGATCGACGGGCCCCTGCCCGCTCTCGTGGAAGCAGCCGGAGAAAATGCCCAATCACGCTTCATTGCGCAAAAAATCCTCGAGCTTCGCGAGGAGGGTGTGCCGCTGAACGAAGTCGCCGTGCTCTTCCGCTCCAGCTTCCATTCGTTCGACTTGGAAATTGAATTGTCCCGGAAAGGATTGCCGTTCATTAAGCGTGGCGGGGTCAAGTTTATCGAGACGGCGCATGTCAAGGACTTGCTCGCCCATCTCAGGGTGTTGGCCAACCCCCTTGATACCGTCAGCTGGAATCGCGTGCTGATGCTGGTGGAGGGCGTGGGGCCCAAAAAAGCGCACGATCTGTTGGCCTCGCTGGTCCAGGCCGATCACCCCTATGATGTCTTGCGTGGCGTAAGCGGCCGATCGGGGCCGGGCCTGAAAAGTCTCGCTAACACGCTTCAGAGCCTGTCCGGTTCCCGCGAGATGAAGCCGGCGGAGCAGGTCAATCACATCTATGAGTACTACCTGCCGATCCTCAAAGAACACTACGATGACTATCCCAAGCGCACCCGAGACTTGGATCACTTGCACACGATCGCGGAAGGGTATCCGGGAGTAGACACCTTCCTGGCCGATCTTGCGCTGGAACCGCCCGACGGCAGCGCCGTCGATGTCGAGACGCCGGACCGGGACGATGAGCGGCTGGTGCTCTCGACGATTCATTCCGCGAAGGGGTTGGAGTGGCAATGTGTGTTCGTCATCTGGGTCGTCGATGGCAAATTCCCCTCGATGTATTCCTTTGTCGCGGACGATGAGTTGGAAGAAGAGCGGCGGCTGTTCTATGTCTCCGTGACGAGGGCTAAACGGCATCTGTTTTTAACGTACCCCATCAATGTATACGATAAGACCAGCGGGATGCTGCTGTCCAAGCCGTCCCGCTTCCTCGACCACGTGTCCTCGGATCTTTTGGATACGCTGGCCCTGGTTGAAGAGGGCGGAAGAGGGCCGTGGGGGTCCTCGGATTCCTATTACTGATTTCTAGCCCGGTTCTTTTTTCCCCAACAGCGTCCTGTTCCGGAAGCATGATGGTATGAGCTGGTTTCGGCTTCATCTGACGTGTCTCGGTCTGGTGATTGGTCTTGTTGCTCACGTCCTTCCTGTCCATGCTGCGTCCGACAAGCCGGTTTCCGAACGGATGTGGCAGCAAGTGGTGACGGAGGCCGCGCGTCTGGATCTGCCTACCAAGTTTTTGCAGCGTATTCCGCCGGATTTTGTGCAGTTCGAGTTTGACGATCTCCGGACGTATGCAGCGGAATACCATCCCGCCGACCATCGCCTGGTGCTGAATCGCACGCTGTCCTTTAATGCGGCCGGGGGCGCGCTGAGGCCGCTGACAAAACTCACGCACAAAGAGCTGGAGGTGCTCTATCACGAGCTCTTTCACGCCTATATGGATTTCCTCGCCACGGAGCATGAGCGGCTATCGACCACGTCGCCTCAGCCGTCTTCCCTCTTGAGCTTTGCCCGACGGCAGCAAAGCTGTCGTTACGGCGAAGTGGCGATCGCTCCGGTGGTACAAAGAAAGGGTGAGGCCGAGACCCGCTACCTGACCGAATCCGAGTCTTGGGAAGCGCTCAATGAAACTTGGGCTGTCTTTATTGGCTGGGCGATATGGAATCACTTGCAGATCCGGCAGAAGGGCAAAGGATTACCCCATGAGGAACGAGGGGCCGGGCAATGGATTGACCGGCTGGAAAAAGCGGTGCAAAATCATGAGTTGAAAGGCTACTACGTTCCGGAAGACCCGGATGAACGGCGGGTAGCTCAGAAGCGTTTTCTCGCCGGTCAATCTCAGATCTCCGGTGCCGAAGTAGTAGCCCTGATGACGGAAGTTCTTGGATTCCCTCACCGTTTAGTCCTTAAAGTGAGATCCAGCCCTAGGCTCTTCGCTTTCTTCAAATTCGAACCTTCTTGTGAGGGAGGCCCCGCGCGGTAAGAAAAAAACCATGCATGTGCCATTCCCCCTTGACATGGCACATCTTCGTCAATAGAATCCAGCGTTTCCTAATTTGGCCTGTCCGAGCACATCAGCCGTCATCCTCTTCGTGAGGAGAGAGAGCTGTGCGCGGAGAGGCTTACTCTTCTTTATCACACCGGTATCGAAGAAGAAGCCAAGGAAAAATATAGATTTTTCGACGTAAGGATCGTGTCGGGCAGGTACCCAAGTGGCCAAAGGGGGCAGACTGTAAATCTGCTGGCTTATGTCTTCCAAGGTTCGAATCCTTGCCTGCCCACCATCCCGATCTGGGTTGGATGGGTATGAAGGGCGGTCAAAAGGTTTAGTGCGCGGGCGTAGCTCAGCGGTAGAGTCCCAGCCTTCCAAGCTGGCTGTCGTGGGTTCAACTCCCACCGCCCGCTCCATTAGATAGATGAGCATGGGGAATGGGGCGAATAAATGATAACCGGAGTCTCGGGTAAACCTGGGCTGATTACTGCGAGGTATCGCTCCATCGCCACCGTGCCCATTGGATCAATCGTTGAACGTGCCCACGTAGCTCAGTTGGCAGAGCACGTCCTTGGTAAGGACGAGGTCACGCGTTCGATTCGCGTCGTGGGCTCCACGAGCAGGCAGCGGGGAGTGATGAGTGATGTTTATGCCGCTAGCGGAAGCGTTGGCATCGCTGATCACCCCTCACTCATCAGGTTGTAGGAGGAAACAATGGCGAAGGCGAAATTTGAGCGGAAGAAGCCGCACGTCAACATTGGGACGATCGGGCATGTGGACCACGGCAAGACGACCTTGACGGCGGCCTTGACGAAGGTCTGTGCGGATAAGGGCATGGCGAAGTTCATCAGCTATGACGAAGTGGCCA
>CBDIWP010000092.1:0-4744 GCA_965285945.1 uncultured bacterium
CGGTGGGTCCTTCACCGTAACGAGCGGCGTGCTGAGCCAGGAACCGATGCGCGGCAGCTGTTCGATCAGCATGGTCAACGCCGCGCTCGAGGGGTTCGTCCGGGCTGCCGCCCTGGAATTGCCCCGAGGGCTGCGCGTCAATGTCGTGAGTCCGCCCTGGGTGACGGAAACCCTGCTGGCGCGAGGGATGGACCCGTCGATCGGGCTCTCGGCCGACATCGTTGCGCGCGCCTATGTGCGGAGCGTCGAAGGTTCGGCAACGGGACAGACGATCGACCCGCGGACACTCCCGCGGCGATAGCCGGCTTATTCGGCGGGGGGATTTCCACGGATCGCACCACGGATTGCGCGACTCCTCATCCACCACATCCCACCGCGGTCGCGCTCGATGAAGCAGGACTCGTCCAGCATCCGCCCCAACCGGTCTGCGGCCGCGGTGGCGTGAGCCCGGCCAATCCGACCGGCGTGGCGCACCGATGTAGGTAGCGCCCGGCCCTTGCTGCAGCGCATTCTTGACCGGTGCATCCTCCCGGCGTACAGTGAATTTTTCCACAGTTCAGGAGATGGCTTGATCATGGGTGGGACAGAGATCCACCGGCATGGACGTGGCAAGGATCGTCCTGCCTATCAAGAGTTTCCACCCGTACACCACACTTGTGAGCTCATCTTGCGGGGGACGCCGGGAGGCGCCCGAGACCGACCGGACGCGAGGTCCACTCAACAACGGGTCAGCAAGAATCCAGCATGACTGACTGGAGGAGATCCCATGGCTCCCATACAGGAGAGGAATTTTACGATTCTGCTGGTGGAAGGCAACGGAAGCGACGCGGAGATGTTCCTGCGGGCGCTGGAGGACGACCTGCCTCGTCAGGATGATGAAGAGGTCGAAGTCGTGATCAATGCGACGGCCCAAGGGGCCCTGCGACGGTTGCGGGAACGGCCCATTGATCTGGTCATTACCGAAATCGATCTGCCCGATATGGACGGCATTGAGTTGATGCGCCGGATCGACCAATTCGATCACCGGATCCCCGTCCTGGTCGCAAGTTCCATGGACACCGTCGACCGGGTCGTCGAGGCCATGCGCCACGGCGCGTTTGATTACATCATCAAACCCTTCGAAAAGCCTGACATGGCAGCCCGCGTGCATCATGCCATGCACACGTCCGAGGTCTTGCATCGTTTTGAGAACGAGACGCTTCCCAGAATCTCCGGGCCCTTCAACGACATCGTCTACGCCAGCGCCTGTATGCGGACCGTCACGAAAATGATCGACGCCATTGCCGCCACTTCGGCCACGACGTTGATCCTCGGGGAAACGGGCACCGGTAAAGAGCTGATCGCCAAAGCGATTCACGAACGAAGCGACCAAAATGAAGGCCCCTTCCAGTTGGTGGACTGTACGATGTTCTCCGAAGGCGTCATCGAAAGCGAACTGTTCGGCCACGTCCGGGGCGCCTTCACGGGCGCCGTATCGGACAAACAGGGACTGATTGAGTCCGGCAGCCGCGGGACCGTGTTTTTGGATGAGATCGGCGACATTCCATTGTCGCTCCAAGCGAAACTGCTTCGGGTACTCGAAGAAGGCGAGGTGCGCGCGGTCGGCAGCACGCAGCAAAAGAAGATTCATGCGCGCTTTATCGCCGCCACCAACCAGGACCTGGCCGAGAAGGTCCACAAGGGAGAATTCCGCAAGGATTTGTTTTACCGCCTCAACGTGATGATGATACGCGTGCCGGCCTTACGCGACAGAAAGGAAGACATTCCGGTGCTCGCGCGCCATTTTATTCACAAGTATGCCGGCGAGTGCGGAAAGGCCGTGGAGGGGCTGCACCCCTCGGCGATGACCGAGCTGGTGGCCTACCCGTGGCCGGGAAACGTGAGAGAACTCAGGAACGTGATCAAACAGGCCGTGATGCTGGCGAAGGGTGAACGGATCGAACTCAACGATCTCATCGGCATCGACCACGTCGCTGCCGAGGATCCATGGGTTTCCGGGGACTATCTGCGTTTGCCCTACTCGCAGGCCAAAGAAACCATCCTGGCGGAGTTCAACCACCGGTATCTTTCCTTTAAGTTGGCCAACAACGAGGGCAACGTTACCCGGGCGGCGACCGAGGCCGGCCTGCCCAGGCCCTATTTCCATGAAATCATGCGGCGCTATCGACGAGCCGCGTAAGCGTATGAATCTCCTGACGCGCCGTAGTCGATAGCCGTTCCGAAGCGCGCATTCCCCCACCACAATTTCTCCCTGGCCTCCTCTTGTTCCCTGTCAGTTTTTCTTCCTGTGTTTTTTCACCGACTTAACCTCAAGCGCCCAAGTCGATCGTCAGGAAATGTTGACAGTCTCATCCTCGTTCGCCGCAACGGCCGGCGGGCTTCCGTAAACCATTGTCGTCGCAGCTCTTTTGAAGGGCCTCCGCGCCGGGAGCAGGCCCCATCGGGCACGAGGCTTGTACTCGACTGGGCATAACAACCTTATAGAAAAGGAGGTGGACGAGTTCTCACGCCATCCAAACGAGTCCCACCGAGAGTGAGGCTTTACAGGGAGGTCAACACAATGTTTGTCTCACGTCGTCAGTTTCTGAAGGTCACAACGGGGACTGTGGCCGCCGTCGCGTTGGCGGATAAAGTCCTGGCGCTGACCGCGCTGCAGCCGGTCATCGAAGTCGGGAACCCCTTGGGCGATTATCCGGACCGGTCGTGGGAGCGCGTCTATCACGATCAGTACCGGTACGATTCCTCGTTTACCTGGGTATGTTCTCCCAATGACACGCACGCCTGCCGCATCCGGGCCTTCGTCCGGAACGGTGTCGTGATGCGGGTCGAGCAGAACTATGATCACCAGACCTATGAAGACCTCTACGGCAACCGCGGGACGTTCGCGCACAACCCACGCATGTGCTTGAAGGGGTACACATTCCACCGCCGCGTGTACGGGCCCTATCGCTTGAAGGGGCCGCTGATGCGAAAGGGCTGGAAGGCCTGGATGGACGACGGCTCTCCGGAGCTGACGCCCGAAACCAAGCGCAAGTATAGATTTGACAGCCGCTTTCTCGACGACATGCTGCGCGTATCGTGGGACACGGCCTTTACCTATGCCGCCAAGGCCATGATCATCGTGGCGACGCGGTACAGCGGCGAAGCGGGGGCGCGGCGCTTGCGCGAGCAGGGCTATGCGCCGGAAATGATCGAGATGATGAAGGGCGCGGGCACCCGCTGTTTCAAGCACCGCGCGGGCATGCCGGTCCTGGGCATCTTGGGCAAGATGGGCAACACCCGGATGAACGGCGGCATCAATGCGCTGCTGGACACCTGGATTCGCAAAGTGAACCCGGAGCAGGCGCAGGGCGGCCGCTATTGGTCGAACTACACCTGGCACGGCGACCAGAATCCGTCCCATCCTTGGTGGTGTGGCGCGCAAGGCTCCGACATCGACCTCTCCGACATGCGCTTCTCCAAGCTGAACACCAGCTGGGGCAAGAACTTCGTCGAGAACAAGATGCCGGAAGCGCACTGGAAGTTGGAATGTATCGAGCGCGGCGCCCGCGTGGTCGTCATCACGCCCGAATACAATCCGACCGCCTATCGGGCCGACTACTGGATGCCGCTGCGGCCGGAATCCGACGGCTCGCTATTTTTGGGGGCCATGAAGATCATCGTCGATGAGAACCTGCACGACATCGACTTTCTGAAGAGCTTTACGGACGCCCCGATTCTGGTGCGCACCGACACGTTGCAATATCTCGATCCGCGCGACGTCGTCAAGGACTACGCGTTCCCGGATTTCACCAAGAGCTACTCGGGCCGGATTCAATCGTTGAAGCCGGAGCAGATCGAGCGCCTGGGCGGCATGATGGTCTGGGACTTGAACAAGAAGCAGGCCGTCCCGCTCCATCGGGAGCAGGTGGGCTGGCACTATACGAACAGCGGCATCGACGCCGCGTTGAACGGCACCTTCCGGGTGAAATTGCTCAACGGGCGGGAAATCGATGCGATGCCGGTGTGGCAGATGTACCTGGTGCACTTCCAGGACTACGATCTGGACACCACGCATCAGATCTGCCGCACGCCGAAGGACCTGATCGTCCGGTGGGCGCGGGATTCGGGCACGATCAAGCCCGCCGCGATCCACAATGGCGAAGGCGTCTGCCACTATTTCCATCAGACTGCGAATGGCCGGGCGGCTGCGATGGTGCTCATCATCACCGGCAACGTCGGGAAGTTCGGCACGGGCCAGCATACCTGGTCCGGCAACTACAAGGCCGGGACCTGGACCGCGACGCCCTGGTCGGGCGCCGGTCTGGCCGTCCATACGGGTGAAGATCCGTTCAACATCACCACGGATCCCCACGCCCACGGCAAAGAGATCAAGACCAAGTCGTACTACTACGGCGAAGAAGTCGGCTACTGGAACCACGGCGATACGGCCTTGATCGTCAATACGCCCAAGTACGGCCGTAAGGTGTTTACCGGTAAGACTCACATGCCCAGCCCAAGCAAGAGCCGGTGGGTCGCAAACGTGAACGTGCTCAACAACGCGAAGCACCATTACGACATGGTGCGGAACGTGGATCCGAACATCGAGATGTTGATCACGCAGGACATCGAGATGACCTCGGACGTCAACCACAACGACATCGCGTTTGCCTGCAATTCCTGGATGGAATTCACCTATCCGGAAATGACGGTGACCGTGTCGAATCCCTGGGTGCAGGTCTGGAAGGGCGGCATCCGCCCCCTG
>CBDIWP010000093.1:0-36981 GCA_965285945.1 uncultured bacterium
GGGGGATGGATCGGGCGCCGTTCGGCATTGTGGGACTGGAAACGGCGTTCTCGTTGACGCTGCGTCTGGTGCAGGACGGCCGACTGTCGCTGGAGCGGGCCGTGACCTGTCTGACAAGCGTGCCGGCCGGGCTGCTTCGTTTGCCGAAAGGCACGTTGATGCCCGGGGCGGATGCCGACGTGACGCTGGTCGATCCAGAGGCGAGGTGGACCGTCGATCCTGAACGGTTTCGCTCGAAGGGGCGCAATACGCCCTTTGCCGGCTGGCAGCTGAAAGGCCGTGTCGTGCGGACGCTGGTCGCAGGACGCGTGGTGTTCGAATCCGATTCACCGAGCGCATAAGGGACAGGCTATGCACGAGACGTCGACACCTGTGTGATTTGTTACTCGGTGCGGAAGGGAGGTGGGTGAGCTTTGGCAAGCGTCCGGCTGACGAAGGATGGTTGAAGTGCGAACGGACAGCGTAGGGGACACACACACGAACCGAAGGAGGAGGATGGTATGGCAAAGCTCAGCAGTCGGTTACGGAATGAGAAACGGAAGCAGTTGGTGGCGCAGTATGCGGAGCGGCGCGCGGCGCTGAGGGCGACCATTAAGCATAGCGCCAGCAGCGTCGATGAGAAACGGCAGGCGCAGGGCGCTTTGAATAACTTGCCGAAAAACTCAAGCCCGGTGCGCGTGCGAAATCGGTGCAGCATTTCCGGACGGGGCCGAGGGTATGTGCGGCGGTTCGGTATGTCGCGCATCGATTTTCGGCTGCTGGCGCTCAAGGGCGAGATTCCCGGCGTACGCAAATCCAGTTGGTAAGGAGGAAGCAGCATGTTCGGGGAACGGCGACGATGGGTCGTCGACGAGACGACGCCCATTGATTTCAAGGACGTGGAGTGTTTGCGGCGCTTTCTCACGGAAAACGGGAGGATCGTGCCGCGGCGGATTTCGGGAAACAGTCTGCAGCGGCAGCGCGAACTGACCAGAGCGATCAAGCGGGCGCGCCATATTGCGTTGCTGCCGTTCGCCGGGCTGGATTCGCACTGAAGCGGACCCGTCGTCGGGAGGCGGGTGACGACTATCACTAGAACGTATCGCGCCGCAGGCGCGAGGGGAGGCACTCATGTCGTCTCAGTCGGGTCGTGCTCTGCAAGAGAAGTCGGCAGCGCTTTTGCGGGTGACGGTGCTGTGCGGATTTGTCGGTGCCGGTAAGAGCAGGGTGCTGCGCGAGGCGCTGGCGCATCGGTCCGCCGGACCTGTGGCGGTGCTGATGCATGATCGCGGCGAGGCGTCCGGCGAGAGCATAGCCGGATTGGGCGGCGGGATCGAGGTGTTTCGTCTCGGTGAAGCGCTGGCCGAGCTGGTGCAGGACTGTGTCGGGTGTGCGCTGCGCGAGAGCCTGACGGAGGCGATGACGGCCATCGCGCGGATGCAGCGCTTTTCCCGCCTGGTCATCGAGTGTTCCGGGCTGGCGGAGCCGATGATGGTCGCCGACGTGTTCAACGAAGCCTGGGCCGATGGCGCTCCGCTGGCCGCCCTGGCGCGGCTCGATCAGATTGTGGCGGTCGTCGATGCCGAACGGTTTTGGGAGGATGTGCACAGTGCGGACGATCTGCAGGGCCGCGGACTGAGCTGTGGTGCGGACGATGCCCGCGCGCTGTCCGAATTGCTGATCGAGCAAGTGGAATACAGTACCGTGGTTGTGGTGAACAAGCGCGAGCGAATCGGACCCGAGGCGGATGAACGTCTGTGCGCCCTGCTGCAGTGTTTGAATCCGGAGGCCCCACTGATGATGGCCTCCGCCGGACCGGTGTTGGCCGAACGTCTGCTGAGCTGCCGTCCGTCCGCCGACGAACCGATTGGCTTTCAGCCCGGATGGACCAAGCTCCTCGAAGCAGAGCCGATGCCCGCTATCCGCTCGCCGCGCTGGACGACCGGAGTCTTTCGCGCCACCAGGCCGTTCCATCCGGAACGGCTCTGGGCGCTGATCGAAGAGGACTGGCCCGGGATGGAGCGGTGCAAGGGATTTTTCTGGCTCGCCTCGCAACCGGACCGGTGCTTCGCATGGGCGCAAACGGCCGGTGTGCGGCACTACGAATGTCTCGGCGACTGGTGGGCGGCGACGCCGCGGGAAGAGTGGCCGACCGGGGAGGAATTTCAGCGACGGTTACAGAAGCATTGGACGATCGAGTTCGGCGACCGGCACCAGGAGCTGGCCTGTATCGGATACGGGCTGGATCAGCAGCGCCTCTTTCGCCGGCTGCGCGCCTGCTTGCTGACGTCGTCTGAAGTTCTGTCGGGGGAAGAGGCGTGGCGGCGATTCGACGATCCCTTTGCGCGCGCGACTCAGGAAGCGGCATCGCGGGATGAAGACTCTGACTCAAATTAAGGAAGGAGCACCATGAACAGAGCGTTGGAACCTACAGGCACGGACCGGCGCCGGAGCCCCGACGCACGTCTGCCGGTGACGGTGCTCTCGGGCTTTCTGGGCGCGGGCAAGACGACGATCCTGAATCAGGTGTTGCACAACCGCGAAGGGTTGCGCGTGGCGGTCATCGTCAACGACATGAGCGAGGTGAATGTCGATGCCGCGTTGATCGAGCAAGGCGGGGCTTCCCTGAGCCGCACCGACGAGAAGCTGGTGGAGATGAGCAACGGCTGCATTTGCTGCACCTTGCGGGAAGACTTGCTCAAGGAAGTTGCGCGGCTGGCGGAAGCGCGGCGGTTCGACTATCTCCTGATCGAGTCGACGGGCATTTCCGAACCGATGCCGGTGGCGGAGACGTTTCAATTTCAGGACGACTCCGGGCGCAGTCTCTCCGCCGTGGCGCGGCTCGACACGATGGTGACGGTGGTCGATGCGGCCAACTTTTTGAAGGACTATCAGGAAGCGGAGGATCTGAAAGCCCGGGGCTTGGCACTCGGGGAGGATGACGAACGGACGATCACCGATTTGCTGATTGACCAAGTCGAGTTTGCCGATGTCTTGGTCATCAACAAGATCGATTTGATTTCCGAGGATGAGCGCAACGAACTGTCAGCGATCCTCGCGAAGCTGAACCCCGGCGCCCGACAGCTGCAGGCCGACCATGGACGAGTAGATCCCCGAAGCTTGCTCAACACCGGGCGGTTCGATTTTGAGCGAGCGAGCCAGGCGGCCGGGTGGATGACGACCCTGCGGGGCGAGGAGGCTTCCGAGGCGGACGAGTACGGGATCCGGAGTTTCGTGTACCGCGCGCGGCGTCCGTTTCATCCGACCCGCTTCTGGGCGGCGCTGCAGAAGACCTGGCGGGGCGTGCTCCGTTCCAAAGGCATGTTTTGGATTGCCTCCCGGCCGGACCTCATCGGCCTCTGGTCGCAAGCCGGCGGCGCCGGATCAGTCCGGTGGATCGGACGTTGGTATGCCGCGTTGCCCAAGGAGCGGTGGCCGGAGAACGAAGAAGACGTCCTACGCCTCCTGGGGCTGTGGAATGAGGAGTTCGGGGACCGGACGCAGGAGTTGGTGCTGATCGGGCGCAAGATGGATCAGGCGGAGCTCACCGCGATGCTGGATGCCAGTCTCCTGACTGAGGCGGAGTGGGGCCGGGGGGTGGCCGTTTGGCGGACCGCAGCGGATCCGTTTCCACCCGCCGGGGAGGCGTCGCCGGCGACCGAGGACGGGGCCGGCACGGCGTGAGCCGCGCGTCACAATAAACGGCTAATCGAAACACGAGGAGGACACGATGGGACGCTATTGTCAGGTGACCGGGAAGAAGCCGGTGTCGGGCAACACCGTGAGCCATGCCAACAACAAGACGAGACGGCGGTTTCTACCGAACCTCCAACGAAAGCGTTATTTCCTGCCGGATGAGAACCGCTGGGTCACGCTGTCAATTTCGGCGCACGGCATGAAGATCATCGACAAGAAGGGGCTCGCACGTGTCGTGGCAGACATGCGAGCCGCCGGAGCAAAGATTTAGCCAAGAAGAAGGAGTGTCCTCATGCGTGAAGTGATCGCCGTGGCCTGCACCGGCTGTGAAACCCCGGGCAAGTCGGTTTATTGGACGACAAAGAACAAGAAGAGCGACCCGGACCGGATCGAACTGAAGAAGTATTGCTCCTATTGCCGCACGCACGCGACGCACAAAGAAAAGCGGTAAGGGGTTTTTAGATTGCCGAATGACGAATATGTCGCCGCCTATTGCTGGAATCGCTCTACTGTCCGAAGCGGTTCTGCTATCGGCAGACCATCAGAGCTGAGCCCCTCACGGTGTGCGACCGATGGGGAGCACCGCTGGAGCGGATCTTGTCGCCGTTCTCGGCCGGGGTCGATATAGTGGTGAAAGCGGAGGCCTGGGCCAAGACCGATGGCGGATCTGAGGCCCAGCCGGCGACGATGAAAGTGGCCACTACCATCCTGACGGCGCATCGGAATCCGGAGGCTGCGACCTCTGCTGCAGGACTGATTAGGCCACATAAGGAAGTGTGTGCGGTTGTAGCTGCGGGACTCGGCGTGGCGCAGGGTGCAGGAGGAATACCTGTGGATTAAGCTGGTTTAGGGGCAATGGATTCGGCGAGTTCGCACAACAAAGAATCGGTTTCATCCCATCCTAGGCAGGCATCGGTAATGGAGACGCCGTGGGCCAAGGCGATGCCCTGCTTCCAGGTTTGTTTACCGGGGTGGAGATTGCTTTCGAGCATCAGGCCCATGATGGATTGGTTGCCGTCCCGGAACTGACGTAGAACCTCCCGGGCGACGACTCCCTGACGTCGATGGTCCTTGCTTGAGTTGTCGTGTGAGCAGTCGATCATGATCGCGCGGGCGATGCCTTCCCCGGCCACCGCCGCCTCGGCCCGCGCGACATGCTCTGCGTCGTAGTTGGTCTTTCCGCCCCCGCCGCGCAGCACGATATGGCGATCCGGGTTCCCCATGGTCTTGATGATGGACGTGAGCCCGTCGGCGTTGATGCCGACAAAATGGTGCGGCGTCCGGGCGGCGGTCATCGCATTCACTGCGACTTGCAAGCTGCCTTCCGTGCCATTCTTGAACCCGACCGGCATGGAGAGACCGCTGGCCATCTCGCGGTGGGTCTGGCTTTCAGTCGTGCGGGCCCCGATGGCGGTCCAGCTGATGAGGTCCGCGACGTATTGAGGGCTGATGGGGTCCAGTAATTCAGTGCCGCACGGCATGCCCGAAAGATTGATCTTCAAAAGGATCGTCCGGGCGAGTTCCATACCGGTCGCAATATCGCAGGTGCCATCCAGGTGCGGGTCGTTGATGAGACCTTTCCAACCGACGGTCGTCCGAGGTTTTTCAAAGTATGTCCGCATGACGATCAGGAGCCGGTCCTGTAACGCGTCGGCGACGACCTTGAGCTTGGCGGCATATTCGTAGGCCGCCTCGGCGTCATGGATCGAACAAGGGCCAACGATGACGAGAAGCCGTTCACGGTCCTGCCCGTGCAGAATCCGGCGGATCGCTTGTCGGGTTTCGACGACGAGGGCCGCGGTCTGATCCGGGATCGGGAGTTTGGTCTTGATGGCGCGCGGAGAGGGAAGCGGCTTAATGTCGAGGACGTGCTGGTTGTCGATCGGTCTGTTCATGGACGGTGAGCCTAGGGAGAACCCGAGTTGACTCTCAAACGAGACGCTTAATCTATCGAATTGAGCGGGAAAAGTCCAGAGCCGTTGACAGGAAAGGCTCAGACAGCTTACCTTTTGCCGGCCTTGGCCCGCACGACACGTCTCCATATACCGAATGCGCCCTGACCTCCCTATGCCTCAGCACCAACCGATGTACACCATATTGCGTGCCGGAGTGGTATGGGCCGTCGTCTGTCTTCTCCTCAGCCTCGCACCGTTTGCCGTTGCGCAGGATGTGCACCACGAACTTGCCGCCGCCGACCACGATGGTCATGTGCACTCGGATACGGACCTCTGCCAGTGGGTGCAGCACCATACGTCCGGATCGATAGACATCGCGACGCCCCAGTTGTCGGCTTGTGGACTGGTTCGGCAGCATGCGCCGCCGGTGGAATCGGTTCTGCTGTCCCTCGACTTGTCCTCCGTCGGTCCTTCTCGCGCTCCTCCTCGCAGTTAGCTTCCGCGCCAAACATTTTATCCGGCGAGCCATGGTGGCAGCCTTGCGCCGTGGCCTCGTTGTGAATTGGCTTAAGAATCAGGAGGCAGGAGATGCGGTGCAGATTAGGGCGTGTATTACTGGGCCTATCCTTGTGTTGCGGGGGATTCTCGTCCGTTCATGCGGCGAGTTCGCCCAATACGGTGACCGGGCTGGTTCAGAATCAGGATCTTCGGCGAGTGCCGCAAGCAACGGTCGAGGTGAAAGACCAGGACGGCACCATCGTCGTCACCGGAGTGACGAACGATGCGGGAGAATTCGTGATCCCGGTGCCGGAGAACGGCACCTATTCGGTGAGCGCGGTGCAGGAGACCTATCGCAGCGAGTACGTGGTCCTGGTTTTGGGCAAGGAACCGCCCAAGCCGGTGACGCTCACGTTGTCTTTGACGAAAGAAATCGCGCTGGAAGTCGTCTCCCCGTTGCCGCCGATTCAGTACAAAGCCTCGAGCGAAACCTACTCAGTCAGCCGCAAAGATATCGAGGTCCTGCCGCGCGGGAATAACAATGAGCTGCAGGATGTCTTGCTCACGATCCCGAGCGCGGCGTACGGCGCCCTCAAGCAGGTGCATATTCGGCAGGACCATGCCAATCTGCAGCTGAGGATCGACGGCGTGCCGATTCCCGATACCGTCTCCTCCACCTTTTCCGACGTGATCTCGCCCCGCGCATGGGAACGGGCGGATATCGTCTTGGGGGGCATGGAAGCGAACGTGGGGAACAAGGCGGCAGCGCTCATCGACATTACCACGAAGAGCGGGACGAAGCCGGGATTCGGCTCGGCGCAGGTGTTCGGCGGCTCGAACCAGACGATTACCCCTTCGTTTGAGTACGGAGGCACGGTCGGGGAGAAGTTCCGCTATTACATCTTGAACAGTCACACGTCGACCAATCGGGGCATTGAACCTCCGACGCTCGGACACTCGATTTTTCATGGCCAAAGCGAGCGGAACCAAACCATGTTCCGCGGTGACTACCAGCTCGACAATAAGAACAATTTCACCCTGTTGTTTCTCAACTCCATTGCGAAGTATCAGATTCCGACAGCGCCCGGCGGGGAAGTCGATCCGAGCGGGCTCGTGCTGCCGCTGTTGCAGACCAGCCGGCCGGGATTCTTACCGGCGCCCTCGCAAGCGATCGATGAGAACCAAAAAGAAAACAATCAATATGGCCATGTGGTCTGGCGGCGGGATGTATCGTCCAACCAGTTTTTTAGCTTGGCTGGTTATTTTCGGCATACTAGGGCTACGTTTAAGACGGATCCGTTCAACCTGCTGGCCTACACAGAGGATCCAGCCGAACCGTTTTCCGCCGCCGACCAAGATCGTATGGCTCATTCGGGCGGCGTGCGGCTCGATTACACCTATGTGCACAGCAAGGAGCATCTCATCAAGACAGGGTTTCAACTCGACCGGACGCAAGCGGTGAACAGAACCGGCTTATTTGCGTTCAATCGTCTTGATCCCACCGATCCCGAAAGCGATCCTACAGGGTCATTGACCCGGATTAATGCCGATAACCGCTTAATTGGGTACCGGCAGGAATTCTGGATTCAAGACCAGTGGAGCCCGAACGATCAATGGACGTTCAACCTTGGTGTGCGGGCCGACGTCGTGCAGTATTTGCGCCATGAAGGCCAAATCAGCCCACGCATCGGCGTGACCTACAAGGCCGATCCCGCGAACGTCTTCCATGCGTTCTACGGGCGGATGTTCACACCGCCCAATCTGGAGGCGATCTCGTTTGCCAAGCTGAATGTGGCCGGCACGACCGCTGAGCCGGAAAATACCACCAACAACCAGGTGCGCGCGGAGCGGGCGCATTACTTCGAGATAGGCAGCTACCATGCGCTGACCAGGTGGGCCACCCTGCAATTAACCGGCTATTATAAGCTGGCGAACTACTTGTCCGACGCCGGCCAGTTCGGGACAACGCCGTTGCTGAATTATTTTGCGTTCGAACGGGGTTGGTCCCGCGGCATCGATGGATCGTTAAAACTGCAAGTGACGGAAAATCTCACGGCGCGTGGGAATGTGGCTTGGGGGCAGTGCAAGGGGTATGGCCTCCAGTCCGGGCACTTCCTTTTACATGGGGAAGAGATTGGGCACATCAACTCTCAAAGCGGCGTGTTTTGCGACCATACGCAGATGGTTACCAGTTCCGCGGTGGCCGCGTATCGGTTCCGGGAACGGACCACGATCAGCGGGCAGATGCTGTTCGGGTCCGGCCTGAGGACCTCAGCGGACGAGGATGCGAAGACGAACTCGACGCACGTGCCGTCCTACACGATCTACAATGCTTCCATCACGCATACGATTTCTCTACCTTGGCACGGTCAGAAGCTGTTGTTGGGATTTGATGTGGTTAATTTGCTCGACCAGAAATACTTTATCAACCGTGGAGAAGGCAGCATCGGCCTGGGGGTCTCCCATGCCGGCATGCCGAGGTCGTTTTTCTTCCGCGCCCAATGGTTCTTTTAACCGGATGCTGAAACAAGCCATCAACGGCGTTCTCGGCTCGGTCGAATCCTCAACGTACCCCAGAGGGTACGCCTGCGGTTCGCCCGTCGCCTGCGGCCTTGTTGAATGGCCCGTTTGAGCATCCGTGTGGGAAAAAGGAAAGGACGAGCCATGCCCTATCTTGCATTTATGTGTAGTGCCCTCCTTCTGTGCTTGCCGGCTGCCGCTTGGGCGGCGGCCGGCGATGAGGCGACGCATGAAATGGATCATCACGAGGATGTCTTGGAGCTGCCCGAAGTTCACGTGCACGGGCTGTCCCTGAACAAGAATCAGCAACAGGGGCCGGTCGCCAAGTCCACCCCCTGGCCCGGCGTTCCTGCGTCGCTCGACGGCAAGGAACTGGACGACTGGATGAAGGCCCGCATGCTGGTTTCCAAGGACGCCAAGGTCACGGTGGTCGTGCTCGAACCCTGCAAGCACCGCGAACTCACGCAGGCCGGCATTGCGGCCTTGAACAAGTGGACCTTTGACCCGCAGATGAAGGGCGACGATCCGGTCGACGGCGAACTCACCGTCCGCATTCATTTCCGCACGCGATGAGCTGATTGCGAATCGGGAACAACGCGGTTTCGTCTGTCTGGTCTGTCTCGTCTGTCTCGTCGGTTCTACGACCGGATAGACGAGATAGACGGACCCACCAGATCCACCAGACAGACCAGATCAACCAGACAGACCGCTTCCTTGTCAGGTTGCCGGTTGACGAATCACGGATGAGGCCGTATCGTCGCATCCATGAACTGGGATGAAGCGCTATTCCGTGCGATCAACGGTCTGGCCGGTCAGTCGGCAAGGCTGGATCAATTCTTTCTGCTCCTCGGGTCCCGCAGTACATTGTACGTTCCGGCCGGACTGGCGATCGGCTATTGGCTCTGGGCCAATCGCAGAGAGGCCCTCTTGGGCGGCCCTCTGCTGGCGGCGGCGGTCGGGTTCTCCGACTTTCTTGGCGGGCAACTCAAATGGCTGTTCGAGCGGGTCAGGCCTTGCCGGGCGCTAATCGAAACGGTCAAAATCGAGCCTGGCGGGTGCGGGGGGTTGTACAGTTTTCCGTCCAACCATAGTGTGAATACGGCGGCAGCCGCGGCCTTTCTGCAGGTACTCTATCCGCGGTCCGGATGGATCTCCTGGCCGCTCGTGGCGCTGGTGGGATTCGCGCGGGTCTACGTCGGCGCGCATTATGTGACCGATGTGGTCGGCGGCTGGCTGATCGGCGGGTGCTGCGGAGCCGCGGTCGCCTGGCTGCTCACCCGCTGGCCTCGTTTCAGAAAGAAGCCGCAGCCGGCCCGTGCGGCGGGCGAGCGGCCAGTGCCTCTCAGATCATAGCGCCCGGCGCGGTCTTGTCCTCTTCGAGACAGGCCAGCAGGGCGTCACGACAATGCTCCACGTCATATCCGCGTCCGATCAGCACGATGGCAGGGTCCGGCTCGTCCAGCAACATGGTCGGCGTGAGGGTCCCCTTTCCCGGCGGCGCATATTGGAATTCCTGCAACTCCGGCTCGTTCGCAAAACGGAGGAATCCCTTAGCCCGCTCCACTTCCGGGGGTAGTGTCCGCATCCATGCCACCAGTCGCTGCCGGTTGAGGGCGCCCGGTAAACGAATCGTCGTGGCAATGGGATGATAGGGTGCACGGAGCCGCTTGCCGGGCGCCGCCGGCTCGCCGAACAGAACGTTCGTCGCGGCTGCCCGTTTCGAGAGGGTCTGAGATGCCAGCAACGCGGCTGGATCGACCCGCGCATGAGAGGTCTCCCACAAGCGCGCATAGGGATTCTGCCGGAGGATCGTGTCTTTGAATGTTTCCCAGTGGCCCGGCACATATAGGTCGCGTTTGTTCAAAATCAACTCATCCGCACAGCGGACCGATTGCGCGGTGACATAGGCGCTGGAGTGGCTGGCTTCGCTGGCCACGGGATGCAGGAGTGCAATGACCCGTTCCAGCGTGGCAAGGCGCCCGGTGTAGAGGTCGGTGACGGCATCCACGACTTCAGCCGGGTCGGCCAGGCCGGAACATTCCAGGATGACCACGTCTGATTCGTAGTCCCGCACCAGCTGCGCCAGGCCCCACGACAGATCTTCCTTCGTATCGCAGCAAATGCACCCGCCCGCCAGATTCATCACCTGCTCCGCCAGGGTTCCCGCCCGCGGGCCGTCGATGCTGATTTCGCCGGCCTCATTCATCAGCACGCCGACCCGGCGGCCTTCCGCTTTCCAATATTCGAGCAGCCGCATCAGCAGCGTGGTCTTGCCGGCGCCGAGCGATCCGCAGAGCACATAAAACGGGATAGGCATGTCAGGCTCCGATGTGGCCGAAGGTGATCGGAAGCGTATTGTACCGGCACCCGGCGGTGCGGGGAAGTCTAATGACGGTGGGACAGCGCCTGCGCTTCCTGATGCCGGTCGGCGAGCTTTCGCAGGTCACAATGGACATCGTCAGGATCGCAGCATTCGGTTTCCACCTGGATCGTCATGTGGGTGATGCCGAAGTCGGAGGCGATCCTCGTCTGGATCAACGTCAACAGACCCTGTGCGCCGGTGGCGTGGGCACCATCGGTCAGGACGTGGCATGTCAGCATGATGAGGCGCGGTTCCACGGCCCAGATATGGAGATCGTGCACATTCTTGACGCCCGGTACCGATTCGATGGTGGCGGCGACATGCGACGCGCTGATCGTGGGAGGGGTGGATTCCAGGAGCACCTCCAAGGATTCTTTGAACAATGGCCAGGCGCCGTGCACAATGGCGCCGACGACCAGGAGACTGACGAGCGGATCGAGGAAGGTCCAGCCGGTGAGCATGATGGCTCCGCCGCTCAGGACGACGCCCAGGGACACCCAGGCGTCAGTGAGCATGTGCCAGAACGCGCTCCGGATGTTCAGATCGTCCTTGGCGCCCTGTTGGAGTAACAGTGCGATGGCGAGGTTCGCGGCGAAGCTCCCGGCCGCAATGATCATGATCCAGCCTCCATCAACCGGCACCGGATGTAGAATCCGTTGCATGCCGACGAGCGCAATGCCGAGGGCGGTCAACAGCAGGATGAAGGAATTGAGAAACGCCGCAATGACGCCGGCCCGGTGATATCCGAAGGTCCGCGTTTCGCTCGAGGGCCTTCGGGTGACAAGATGCGCGTACAGCGCCAGAAAGAGCGCCCCCTGGTCGACGAAGTTATGCCCCGCGTCGCTCATCAAGCCCATGCTGTCGAGGAGCCATCCCCCGATGAATTCGCCCAGGATCACGACGGCATTTAAGGTGAGGGTCAGATAGAGGCGGGACCGCATGTGTTCGAACGAGCCGGTCATGGGGCTAGTGTCGCATGCCGCCGGGACGGCGGCAAGCAGGCGGCCAGGCTTCTGTGCGGCCTATCGGACAGGAGTGAACTCCAGGAAATATTGTCTTGGTAAAAAGGTGTGCTCACGTTCGAGGCGGTACCCGGCGTCGGTCAGTTCCTTGATGACGAGTTCCCGAGGGACCAGGTGGCGCTTCGGGAATCCGAGTTCGCCGGACCGCTCATCGGGGTAAAAGTCAATGATGCTGATCCGCGCTCCCGGCTTTAAGGACGAGCGGAGACCGCGGAAGTATTCTGATCGGTTCTCAAGATGGTGGATGGTGTTGCAGACGAAAAGGAGATCGACGGACTCGAACGGCAGCTTGGGATCGTCAGGCCGGGCGAGAATGAACTCCGCCGTGTAGGGGACGTGCAGATGGATGAGGCTCTCTTTCACATAGGCCAGCATTTCGGGCTCGACGTCCACGGCATACACGATCCCACGGTCTGTTACGGCTTCCACGAAGCGGCGCGTGAAGTAACCGGACCCTGAGCCGAGATCGGCGACGGCCATGCCGGGTTTGAGCGCGAGCGCCTCGATCACTTCCGCGGGCTTTTGGTACTGGTCGCGCTCGCTCCGGTCCAGATGTTCGAGATACTGCTTGATGTCATCGGGGCGGCGATGGGTGTGATCCTGAGCCAACGCCGGAACGGCACACAGCGAGATAAGGGCCAGGAGGAACGGTAGCGCACGGGTCATGGTTCGCGCCTCTTGGACGGCAGTCGCTCGCTGAGTACGGGAAACTTGGCTTCGCCGAGGCCGAAATTGCCGCCGGCCGCATCGGCTGCGACCACGCGCAAGGTGACGCCATCGGGGGCGTCCTTCGGCAACGGCACGAAGAACGGCGCCTCGAACCGGGCCTGTTCGCCGCTATAGAACATCTGGAGCCGCTCCACGATCCGGTCGCCGATGAGCAACTCTCCATAGATGTGCACTTTGCGGGAGTCCCAGTCGCCGTGCGGCCGGACGAGGGCGCCGGACAGCGTGCGAACCGATGCGCGGAGCATCACGTCATCCTTGGCGCTGAGCGGCTGGCCCGTTGGGGGATGCTCAATCTGCACGAGGTACCCGTTAAGCGCGAGCACAATCCCGTCGTTGGTGAGGTCGTGGCCCGGTATGAGCCAGACGCGTTTGCTCGCGCGCTGGGTGGAGGCCGGATATGCCAAAGGACCTTCGGCCGCGATGTCCACTTGGAGGGGATGAGCCAATTCCAGCGTAGCCGCAAAGGCGGCCGAGGCGCGGGAGCTATACAGCGGCTCTTCCATGAGATGCGGCGTGCGCATGATTTGATTTTGATCGCCGCTCTCGCCCTGTTGCAAACCGGTGGCCAGAATCCGGCCGGTCGCCACATCGGTGATAGTCACCCGTGCCCCGCCGACCTCCTTGCCGAGAACCATCGATCCGTGCGCGACGACGCGCACCAGTATGGTGGTCGGCTTGGGATCGTTCAGGTGCGGATCCGGCGGAGGCTCTTCTTCGGCGGGCATGGACAGGGAGGGCAGCGGAGGAAGGACGACACAGAGCAGGAGGAGTGCCCGCAGGATGGTCCCAACCCGATTCATTTCACCTTGGTGCCGGGGTCGACTTCTTCCAGGATCGTGGCGAGCCCCCGCACTTCGCTATCACCGGCCGCCAGGATCATGCCTTGCGATTCAATGCCCATCAGCTTGGCCGGTTTCAGATTCGCCACGATTACGATGGTCTTGCCGACCAGCGCCTCCGGCTCATATTTCTTTCCGATGCCGGCGACGATCTGGCGTTGTTCATCGCCGAGCGAAACTTGGAGCTTGAGCAGTTTTTCAGATTTTGGCACGCGCTCGGCGCTCAGCACTTTTGCCGTCTTGAGCTGAATCTTCATGAAATCGTCGATGGTGATGTGGGCAGCCGCTGCTGCGGCCGGTGCCGACGCGAGCGGCACGGCGGCAGGCGCAGGTACGGCAGCCGTCGGTGCGTCGGGTTTAGGCGTTGCGTGGGATGATGGGACAGATTCGCTCACAGGTTGGCCCCCCTTGGCTTGTGACGGTGGTGTTTGTTGTCCGGACGGTCCCGCGACCGCAGCCCCGGGCGGCAGGACCCTGGGGAACAGCCCCGGTCCTTTGGCAATGGCTGCGCGGGCAAGCGGAGCCTGCCATCCGTAGACGTCGCGAGCAAGCGGCTTGGAAAAGTCAAAAGACAGGCCGAGCTGCCTGCTGAGTTCCTCGGCCGTGCCCGGCATAAAGGGATAGAGCAGCACGGAGAGCAGGCGCAACGCTTTCGCCGTGGTATGGAGCACGGTATGCAATTGTGGGGCACCGGCCGGGTTCTTGGCTAGTTTCCACGGAGCGGCTTTGTCGATGTATTCATCGCAGAGCCGGATCAGCTCCCAGATGGCCTGCAGGTTATCGCGAAAACTCAAGGCGCCAAACCCTTGCTCGAGCGTATCGGGCAACTGGTTGGCCGCTGCGGCGATCGTCTCTTCCAACTCCGGGAGAGCCGGGGAACCGGCGGCCGGTATCATCCCTCCGGTGAACTGCTCGATCATCTTCAGCGTCCGGCTGAGTAAATTCCCGATGCCGTTGGCGAGATCGCTATTGATGGTGGCGATCATCGTGGATTCCGAGAAGTCCCCGTCCTGCCCAAAGGGCACCTCTCGCAGAAGGAAGTAGCGGAAGGCGTCGACCCCGAACCGGTCCACCATGGTATTGGGGTCCACGACATTGCCCCGGCTCTTCGACATCTTTTCGCCGTCGACCGTCCACCAGCCATGCGCGAAGATGCAGTCCGGGAGGGAGACATTCAAAGCCATGAGCATCGTGGACCAGTACACGGCGTGGGTGGTCAGGATGTCTTTGCCGACCAGATGGACCGAAGCGGGCCAGAACCGATCCCGCGACGGCGCAGAGGGGAGGTACTCCAAGGCGGACAGATAGTTGACCAGTGCATCAAACCACACATAGGTCACGTACTCTTTGTCGAACGGCAATTCGATGCCCCACGAGAGGCGGGATTTCGGCCGGGAAATGGAGAGATCGCCGAGCTTTTGGGTGTGAAGAAAGCCGAGGACTTCATTGCGGCGCGATTCCGGACGAATGAACCGCTCACGTGTTGTGATGTGGTCGATCAGGCGGTCCTGGTACTGCCCCATCTTGAAGAAATAGTTCCGTTCGCTGAGCCGTTCAATGGGCCGTCGGCAGTCCGGGCACAGCCCGTCGGCCACGTCCTTCTCGGTCCAGAACCGCTCATCAAAGGTGCAATACCAGCCGGTGTAGGAGTCCTGGTAAATCAGCCCGTGGTCGTACAACTCCTGAAGCAGGCGCTGCACCATCGATTTGTGCGGCGCGTCGGTCGTTCGAATGAATCCATCATGCGAGATGTTCAGCCGCTTCCAGAGCTCCTGAAATTGCGGCGCCAGTTTGTCGCAGTGGACTTGCGAATCGATGCCCGCCTTCGCTGCGGCCTGTTGAACTTTTTGACCATGCTCATCCAGACCGGTCAAAAAGAACACGTCGCGTCCTCGGAGCCGCCAATAGCGAGCCAGCACGTCGGCCGCCACCGTGGTGTAGGCGTGGCCGATGTGCGGCACATCGTTGACATAGTAGATCGGCGTGGTGATGTAAAACGTGTTGGACGAAGCCATAATGATTTCGAAGATACCAGGTTGGCGGAGTTGATTTCTAGCGTGGACGGGGCATGAATATCGTCAATCTGTCGCGCAGCGAGCCTGTATGCAGATGTCCGCGTTCAGGTCAGGCGGCCGCTGGCGCGAAGCCGAGGGCGTCGCGAAGACGAAGCAGCGAGGTTTCCAACACCATGTGCAAGTTGAAATGGCGCGCCGCTTGCTGTTCGGTCCGTTCGAGGTCATTGAGCAGATCCAGGAGCAGGGGCAAGTCAGCCCGTTCGGTCGCCTGCTGCAACTCGGCCAGTTGATCGACGTGAAGCAACTGCTCCTGGTCGCCCCCCACATGCACGACGACGAGGTCGCGAATCCATCGCCCGAGCCAGCGTATTACCTCGACGCCCCGATCGGCTTTCGCCCATGATTCGGCCGCAGAGAGAATCGCGGTAATCGACTTCAGCGTGGCCGGCGCCACGAGTGCCAGGCATTCCCGCTGGCGTGCGCGAAGGTCCTCCAAGTCCATCGTCAGCGCTTGGCCGATGCGCCCGTCGGTGACCACCGCCAGAAACCGCGCGTCGTCCGGGGGGATGTTCCGTTGCAAGATGAGCGCGGCTTCGACCTGGGTCCGGGCGGGCGTCGTAAACCGTAAGGCCTGGCAGCGCGAACGAATGGTGATGGGCAACGCCTGAGGCCGGCTGGAAATCAGGATAAAGAGGCCGTGTCCCGGCGGCTCTTCCAACGTCTTGAGCAAGGCGTTGGCGGCGCCGATCGTCAGGCGGTCTGCCTCGTCGATCACACAGATCTTACGCTCACCCATCAAGGGCCGATAGATGAACTGATGCTCGATATCCCGAACCTGTTCGATTTTGATTTGCGGGGTGGCAAGTTCCGGATCCGGTTCGATCACCACATAATCCGGATGGGTGCGCGCCGCGATGTGCAGGCAGGAGCCGCAGACCCCGCAGCTGTCCCGGGCGCCGGTCGATCCGGGATGCTCGCAATTCAACGCCTGCGCGAGACGGGTGGCCGTGACGCATTTTCCAATTCGAGCGTCCCCGTGGAAGAGGTAGGCCTGAGCCAACCGTCCATGGGTCAACGCCGCTTTGAGAATGTCGATCGGCCGTTCATGACCGGTGATATCGGTAAATGGCATGCTGGCAACGCAACTGATTACAGGTGGCTCCCCGGAGGCTGGTCACGGACCGAGGGGATTGTAGGAGGAGCAGGAATGAAGATCAATACGGTTCGGAGAGCGCGGGTTGGCTATGCGGCGCGCCGGTGGAGCGCGTGATGGATCAGTTCCAACAGTTCCTTGACGTTGAACGGTTTCAGTAAATAGGCGACCGCTCCCAAATTCATGGCGTCATTGGCCGACTGTACGGTGCCGGCCCCGCTCATCACGATGACTTTCAGGTCCCGCAGGGATTTGAGCTCCCGCAGGAGGTCGATGCCGTTGCGGTCGGGCAATCCGACATCCTCAATGACCAGATCGACATGTTGGTCTTGGACAATGCGTAATGCGGCTTGGGCCGTCTCGGCGGTACAGATGCGGTAGTACGGGCGCAACATTGCGGCGAGGGCCTCACGCGGCCCATCTTGGTCCTCCACAATGAGGATGTTGCAGAGGGATGGTAGCGGTGTGGTCATGCCGCGTTCCCTGTCTGCAGAACCACTCCCCTTACCTGCGGGTAAACAATCGGAATCATGGGGAAACCTTATCGGTGAACGTTGATCCTGTCAACGGAGACGAAAGTTGTGCTGGTCGGCTCTGTGCGTTAGAGCCGAATGGCACCTTCGTCCAGCAAGCGCGGGTGTTGGAGTTACCCGATGAAGGAAATCGCCTGTTCGGTGCGATCGTTCAACGACAAGACATGCCGCGCGAGTTGACACACCTTGGGCGAGAGTCGCGGATCATGGCAGAGACCGACCACCAGGGTATGCAGGTGCTCGATGTAGCCATTGTGCAAGGCCGCCTTGCCCGGCTCATGTACGAGAGGAATGCCCGGGGGGATAATGATGAGCGTGGAAAAGAATTGGTTTGTGTTTTGAAGACAGTCGTCCAGATAGGCGGTCAGTGCGGCTCCATCGACTTCGGTCGTGCCTTGAATGTCGGCCAGCGTGTAGGCCGCCATATCGAGCGGCGTCCGGTCGCTGATGAACCGGCTCTCGGCTCGGCGCCAAACCTCGACCGCAGCCGACAGAATTTCCCATTGAATGGACAGCCTGGTTGCAAAGGCCATCGGCTTGGCTGGATCCAGCCCATACCTCTTGAAGACCTGACCGGTATGCGTTTGGAGAAAAGGCAGCCGCCTGGCCTGGCTCACGGCTTGTGCGAGCGTGGTCTTGCCTACCCGGTGCGCTCCGCAAAGTCCGATGCCCGATTTCATGAGTCTTCGTCCAAGAAGAGCCCAAGGAGTCTGCAATGGGGCGCGATCCTATGCCAAGGTCGGATGAAATACAACAAAACGGAATCCATCTCAGAGCCGGTTGATATAGAAGAATTACGGCCGGCGATGTGTAACCTATTGAAATTCTCAATAAATAGCTTGCGACAGATCTTGAAACCTCTGTATGATGGGCTCCACATCAGGGGGCCTTTTTCATGGCCTGACTTCTATGCTGAAAACTGCTCTAAAGCGCTATTTTTTAACGGGACTTCTGGTGGTCACCCCGATCTGGGGCACGGTCCTCATTCTTAAAACCCTGTTTGTGACGGTGGAAGGCATTTTGGGCGACATCCTGGCACAATTGGTGCCGAGCTATTACGTGCCGGGGTTAGGGATCATTACCCTCATTGCCTTGGTGTTTTCGGTCGGGCTCTTTGCCGCCAATTTCATCGGGCGCCACATTGTGATTATGTGGGAGGACTTGCTCCATCGTCTTCCGCTCGTGCGAGGCATTTATTCGACGTTGAAATCCATGATGGACATCCTCTCCTTTTCCGATCGAGCCTCCTATCATCGTGTGGTGCTCATTCAATTTCCCAAGAACGGTCATTACTGTTTTGCCTTTGTCACCGGTGTCACCAAAGAAGAGTCCACGTCCTTGGGGTCGGAACCCTTGATTCACGTGTACGTGCCGACGTCTCCCAACCCTACGTCGGGGTACTTCCTGCTGGTGCCCGAACACGAAGTGACCTCAGTGGACATCAGTGTGGAAGAGGCGATGAAACTTATTGTCTCAGGCGGACTCTACACCCCATCCGTGCCGATGATCTCGGCGCTCAATGCCCATGCCAAATGGAGCCAGGTAAAACAACCGGATGCCGGGGTACCGATCGGCTAACGCAGAGCCCGTTCCTGTGGATGACGTGCTCATTGTCTCGATGCCATGAATCACTTACCTCCGCATGCAATGGCCAACAGCCCGCTGCCCGGCCTCGGCGTCATCATCATGGCGGCCGGATTGGGCAAGCGCATGAAGTCGAAGCTCGCCAAGGTGCTCCATCCGGTCGCCGGCAAGCCGATGGTCTTGTATGTCACCGACGTGGCATGCCGGCTGGCGGCTGGCGGCGTGGCCGCCATCGTCGGACACCAGGCAGACCGTGTTCGGACGGTCATCGAAGCCGCCGGCGGTTCCATTGCCGTGGCGGAACAGCGGCAGCAACTGGGCACAGGCCATGCCGTGCGACAGGCCCGCCCCCTGTTCTCTACCGGTGACCGGCAGCGGCCGACGCGCTATCTCATTTTGAACGGGGACACGCCTCTTCTCACGGAGGCCACCGTGCGGCAGCTTGTGGCCACCCATGATGAGCAAAAGGCCGCCGTGACGGTGCTGACCGCGGTGCTGACTGACGCCACCGGCTATGGGCGTGTGATCCGTCGCCGGTGGAACGAATGGGAGCAGGGCGCCGACGACAATGCCGTGCAGAAGATCGTGGAAGAGAAAGATGCCTCTCCGGACGAACGGTCGGTGCGTGAGATCAATGTGGGCACCTATGTCGTCGATGGAGACTTTCTCTTCCCGGCACTGGATCAACTGGATCCCCGGAACGCGCAGGGCGAGTATTACCTCACCGATATCGTGCAAATGGCGGTCGCGCAAAGCCGTCATGTCGCGGCGGTGCGTTTGAGGGCGATCGATGAAGGCCTGGGCATCAACAGCCGCGCCCAGCTGGCGCAGGCCGAGCGGGTGATCCGGGAACGGATCCGGGAGCAGTGGCTCGAGGCGGGCGTCACGATGCATGACCCCTCCACGACCTGGATCGATGCGGAGGTCACCATCGGCCGCGATACGGTCCTGTATCCGCACGTGGCGCTCGAGGGCCGGACGTCGATCGGCGAGGACGCCGTCGTCCATGCGGGCACGCGCATCACCGACTGTGTCATCGGAGACAAGGTGGAGATCCTGGATCATTGCGTTCTCCGTGAGTCGAAGATCGGCGAAGCGGCCCATGTGGGGCCGTTTGTTCATTTGCGTCCGGGGGTGTCGGTGGGACGGAAGGCGAAGGTCGGCAATTTCGTGGAAATCAAGAACGCGGAGCTCGGTGAAGGGGCCAAGGCCAACCATTTGAGCTATCTCGGCGATGCGACGATCGGCAACGGAGTGAACGTCGGTGCCGGCACGATCACGTGCAATTATGACGGGATGCACAAGCATCGGACGGTGATCGGGGACCATGTGTTTGTGGGTAGCGACACGCAACTGGTCGCTCCCGTGTCGATCGGCGCAGGGGCCGTGATCGCGGCCGGCACGACCGTCACGCAGGATGTCCCGGCCGGTGCCTTGGCCATTGCTCGTGTGGCGCAGGTGAATCGGGTCGGGTATGCCGACAAACGGCGTGCCTTGCAAGCGGCTGCCGGAGATGGCGAGAGGCGCAGGCAACCCGATGAGCGGCAAACCAACGGACCCCTTGCCGCGCCGCCGTTAGCGAGGACGCCGGAGGCGAAGAAGGCCAAGAAAAGAGGGAGGGCATAAGCCTATGTGCGGGATCGTCGGATACGTCGGCAATCAGGACGCGGTGCCGATCCTCATCGGAGGACTCGCCAAATTAGAGTATCGGGGCTATGACTCTGCCGGTGTCGCGGTCCTTCAAGATGGGCATATTGCGGTCCGGCGAAGCGTGGGTAAGCTGATCAATCTACAAAATTCGCTCAAGACGAAAGAACTCAAGGGCACGGTCGGCATCGGGCATACCCGCTGGGCTACGCATGGCAAACCGTCGGAGCAGAATGCCCATCCCCATCGCTCGAAGGGCTGCGTCCTGGTGCACAACGGTATCATCGAAAACTATCAGCCGCTCAAGCAGCATTTGGAAAAAGAAGGCTACGCGTTTGAATCGGAAACCGACACCGAGGTCGTCGCCCATCTGATCGACCGGTATCTCGAACGAGGATGCACGCTGGCCGACGCCGTGCGCGCCGCCACCAAGGATGTGCGGGGCAGCTATGCCCTGGCCGTCATTTCCGAGCGCGAGCCGGGCACCTTGATCGCCGCCCGGTCCGGCTGTCCGCTGGTCGTGGGCCGGACGGCGCAGGCCTCGTATGTGGCCTCCGATGTGATGGCCATGCTCGCTCATACCCGCGATGTCACCTATCTCGAAGAGGGTGATCTGGCGGTCATCACCCAAGAGGATGTCGTCCTCACCGATATTCAAGGCGATCCGGTCACCCGCAAGCCCTCCAAGATCACTTGGGACAGTTCGGCGGCTGAAAAAAGCGGCTATCCGCATTTCATGCTCAAGGAAATTCACGAGCAGCCGCAGACCATCATGGATACCATGCGGGGACGGTACTCCCATGAGACCGGTGAAGCGGATCTTCCGGATATCGGCCTCACCCCCAAGGAATTCGCCTCGGTCGAGCGCATTTGGATCGTGGCCTGCGGCACCTCCTGGCATGCCGGTCTTGTGGGCAAGTATCTGCTGGAGGAAATGGTGCGCGCGCCGGTGCAGGTGGACATCGGCAGTGAGTTCCGCTATCGCGATCCTCTGGTGGGCAAGAACGATCTCTTTATCACGATTTCTCAATCCGGAGAAACGGCGGACACCCTCGCGGCGGCCAGAGAGGCCAAGGAAAAGGGCGCGCGCATCGTGTCGATCGTCAATGTCGTCGGCAGCACCTTGGCGCGCGAATCCGATGGCGTCCTGTATACGCACTGCGGGCCCGAGATCGGCGTGGCCTCGACCAAAGCGTTCACCGCCCAATTGTCCGCGCTCTACCTGTTGGCCTTGCACCTGGCCCGCGTCCGGAACGTCATGAAGGCCGCCGACGGAAAGGCCTGGCTGGATCGCTTGGTCACCTTGCCGTCGTTGGTCGAACGGATTCTGGGCCGTGAAGCGGAGATCGTGGCGATCGCCAAACGGTATTTCAAGAAACGGAACTTCCTGTTTCTGGGGCGCGGCATCAACTATCCGATCGCGTTGGAAGGCGCGCTCAAGCTCAAAGAGATTTCCTATATCCACGCCGAAGGCTATGCGGCGGGCGAAATGAAGCACGGGCCGATCGCCTTGATCGATCGGGACATGCCGGTGGTCGTCCTCGCGCCCCGGGATCGATTGTATGAAAAAACCGTGAGCAACTTAATGGAAGTGAAGGCGCGGCGGGCGCCGGTCATTGCCTTCGTGGCCGAGGGGGAGCGAGAATTAGGCAAGATCGCCGATGCGGTATTTACGATCCCTGATACGCATCCCCTGATCTCGCCCATTCTCTTTACGATTCCCCTTCAGCTGCTGGCCTATCACATCGCCGTGCTGCGGGGGGCGGATGTGGATCAACCGAGAAACCTCGCCAAAAGTGTCACGGTCGAGTAATCGGATGTTGAAAATGGCTTCGGGCGTCGTTCTCAGTCGGTTGTCTCCTTGCGACGTACCCCTGAGGGTACGCCTCAGTCGCCAAACTCCTTGCGGCCTAGCCGGAAGACCATTTTGAACATCCGTAGGGGGCAGGATGCAAATTAGTAAAGAACAAGTTGAAAAAGTCGCCAAGTTGGCGCGGTTGCATGTGACGGAGAGCGAGAAGGATGCGCTCGCGAAGCAGCTCAGCCAGATTCTGACGCATGTAGAGAAGCTCAACCAGTACGACACCACGGGCATTGAGCCGACATCGACCGTCTTAGGGCAGGTCAATGTGTTCCGCGAGGATCGGGCGCGTCCGTCGTTACCCACGGACAAGGCGTTGGCTAACGCCCCGGAGCGCGAAGAGGACGGATTCCGGGTGCCGAAGATTATCGAATGAGCTGAAGGCTGACGATCGAAACGGATGCCACTGCGTGAAGCGTCCTTCACGCACACAGTCACTACCGATTATCCATCACGAGGTCCATACATGTTTCGACAAATGCTCCGCTCCAAAATCCATCGGGCCACCGTCACGGCGGCGCACCTGGAGTACGAAGGCAGTCTGACGATCGACGAAGATCTCTTGGATGCAGCCGGCATTCTCCCGTATGAGGCGATCGTGATCTCGAATCTCAATAATGGCGAGCGGTTCATGACCTATGCCATCAACGGTAAACGGGGGAATGGGGATATTATCCTGAACGGCCCGACGGCGCGGAAGGCGGCCGTGGGCGATCAGATCATCATCTTTTGTTACGAGTACTATGCCGAGGAAGAGATCAAGCGGCATGCGCCCAAGATTGTGCGCGTCAACGACAAGAACCGGATCGTCGAGACACGCTGATGGCACTGCATAAACTGTCGTTGTGCGAGTTGCAGAAGAAATTCACCGCCGGCGAAGTGACCGCCCTCGAGATCGTCCGGGCGTATTTCCTGCGGATCAGCCAGGTCGAGCCGAAGGTCAAGGCTTACGTGACGCAGGATAAGGAATCGGCCCTGGCGCAGGCGGCCGCATTGGACGACAAGCTCAAAGGCTGGCGGAAGACGCAGCCGATGACCGGGATGCCGCTCGCCCTCAAGGACAACCTCTGTACGGACGGCGTGCTCACGACGTGCAGTTCCCGCATGCTGCAGACTTTTGTGCCGCCATATGATGCGACGGTCGTCGCCAAATTACGGCAGCAGGATTACATCCTACTGGGCAAGACGAATCTCGATGAGTTCGCGATGGGATCCTCCACCGAGAATTCCGCGTTTGGTCCCAGCCGGAATCCCTGGAATCTCCAGTGTGTGCCGGGAGGATCGAGTGGCGGGTCGGCGGCGGCGGTCGCGGCCGACGAGTGTGTCGCCGCTCTGGGGTCCGACACCGGCGGATCGATTCGCCAGCCGGCCGCCTTCTGTGGCGTCGTCGGGCTGAAGCCGACCTATGGACGCGTGTCGCGGTACGGATTGATTGCGTTCGCCTCGTCGCTCGACCAGATCGGACCCATCACGAAAACCGTTCCTGACGCCGCCTTTCTGCTCGGCGCGATTGCCGGGCACGATCCTCTGGATTCCACGTCGGCCGACGTGCCGGTGCCGGATTACATGAAGGCGCTCAAGAAAAGGGACGTGAAAAAGCTCAAGATCGGCGTGCCGAGAGAGTTCTTTGCGGAGGGCCTCGATGCCGAAGTTCAACTGGCCGTGCTCGCGGCCATTGAAGAGTTCAAGAGCCTGGGCGGTGAGATCAAAGAAATTGCGCTGCCGAGGACCGATGCGGCCGTCGCCGTCTATTATGTGCTGGCCACGGCGGAAGCGAGTTCCAACCTGGCGCGATACGACGGCGTGAAGTTCGGCCTGCGGGCCAAAGACACCAAAGACCTGCTCGATCTCTACATGAAAACCAGGCAGGAAGGATTCGGCCCGGAAGTGAAGCGCCGTATCATGCTGGGGACGTATGCGCTGAGCTCCGGCTATTATGACGCCTACTATGGCAAAGCGCAGGCCGTTCGCACGTTGATCTGCCAGGATTTTGAGGCGGCATTCAAGGAAGTCGATCTCATCGTCACGCCGGTGACGCCGACGCCGGCCTTCAAGGTGGGTGAAAAAAGCGACGATCCGTTGCAGATGTATCTGTCCGATATTTTCACGATCTCCGTCAACTTGGCCGGGCTTCCCGCCATTGCCTTGCCATGCGGGATGAGCAAAGCCAACCTCCCGATCGGCTTGCAGATTATCGCGCGGGCCTTTGAAGAAGACACCATGCTGAGGGCCGCCCATGCGTACGAGCAGTCCACTCAGTGGCATCTCAAGCGGGCGATTGTCCGATAGGCGGCGAACAAAGGGGGCGGGGTATGTCCATTGTCGAAATCGCGGCGGTTCTGGTTGCCATCGCGTTTGCGATGCTGGTCGGCTATCTGGTGCCGGTGCTCATTCAGCTCAGGAAAACGGTGGCGGAGTCGGAAACGCTGTTCTCAAGAATGAACCAGGATCTTCCGCCGTTGATCGTCGAACTGCGCGCCATGAGCCGGAATCTGAACGACCTGGCCGAACAAGCGCGTGGCGGCGTCGAGCATGCGGCGGTCATGCTGCACGCCATCGGGGACGTGGGGGAATCTGTCCAGGAAGTCCATAATCTGGTTCGCGGGTCGAGCGGCACCCTGCTGACGAATATGGCCAGTATGGTGGCCGGATTCAAAGCGGCCACACAGGTGGTGCGCGAACGTATGACACATGAGGGAGGGGCACACAATGGCGGATGAACGGGGATCCTCAGCGGCAGTTCTATTGGCTTTTCTGGGCGGGGCGGCGTTAGGCGCCGTGGCGGCACTGCTCCTGGCCCCGCAGTCGGGACGCGAATCGCGCGAGCAACTGCGTGGCTATGCACGGCGTGCCGAGGATAATTTGCGGGATCTCGCGGGACAGGCCGGAGACGCGCTGGAAGAGGTTCTGGATCACGGCAAGCAATTTGTGGAGACCAAGAAGTCGGTGCTGCGGGACGCGATGGATGCGGGCCGCGAAGCGATGAAACGCGAAGGAGAGCGTATGCGGGGCGAGGGCCCGGGCGGAGCATGACCTACGAAGTCGTCATTGGCGTCGAGGTGCACGCGCAGTTGCGGACCCGGTCCAAAATGTTCTGCGCCTGCGGCACGACGTTCGGGCTGTCGCCCAACAGCCAGACCTGTCCGGTGTGTCTGGGTATGCCCGGCACGCTTCCGGTGATCAATCAGGCGGCGGTGGAAATGGCGGTCCGCGCCGGCCTGGCGTTGAACTGTACCGTCGCGACGAATAACCGGTTTGCGCGGAAAAATTATTTCTATCCCGATCTCCCCAAGGGCTATCAGATTTCGCAATACGAATCTCCGATTTGCGAGCACGGGTGGATCGAGATTGCGGCCGGAGAGAGCCGGAAACGCGTGAAGATCAGGCGTGCACACCTGGAAGAGGACGCCGGCAAGAACGTACACGCGGCCGGGACCGGAGGCAGCCGCGTGGATCTGAATCGTGCGGGCACGCCGCTGCTGGAAATCGTCACGGAGCCGGATATGCGGTCGGCGGACGAAGTCGTGGCGTACCTGAAGGGCCTGCGCGACATTTTGATGTATCTGGGTGTCTGTGACGGGAATATGGACGAAGGCAGCTTCCGTTGCGAGCCGAATCTCTCGCTGCGTCCTGTGGGGCAACAAGCATACGGAACCAAAGTCGAACTCAAGAACATCAACTCGTTTAAATTTGTGAAGGATGCGATCGAGTACGAGATCAAGCGTCAGACCAAGGTCTTGAACGAAGGCGGCAAGATTCATCAGGAGACGCGTCTCTGGAATCTCGAACGGGGTGAAACGGCTGTCATGCGGAGCAAGGAAGAAGCGCATGACTATCGCTACTTCCCGGACCCAGACCTGGTGCCGCTCCAGCTCGATCCGGAATGGGTTGAGAGCTTCCGTGTCGGCCTGCCGGAATTGCCCGGCGTCCGTGCGAGCCGGTTTGCGTCCGCTTATGGGCTGCCTCCCTACGATGCCGGGATCCTGACCGCTTCCAAAGGCCTCGCCGATTATTTCGAAGCCTGCCTGCAGCTGTTCTATCAGCCCAAGACCGTGAGCAATTGGGTGATGGGTGAGTTGACGCGAGAGTTGAATGTGTCGGGCACCGACGTGAACGCCTCGCCCGTGTCCCCGGAACGGTTGGTCAGCCTGCTGCAGATGGTCGACGAGGGCAAGATCAGCTTGAAAGTCGCCCGCGACATCTTCCCGGAGCTGTATAGCAGCGGGAAAACGCCCGAACAGATCGTGCAGGAGAAGGGCTTGACGCAGCTGTCCGACGAAGGCGCGTTGGACGTTATCATCAATGACGTGCTCGCCAAGCATCCGTCTCAAGTGGCACAGTTCAAGGATGGCAAACAGCAAGTGCTGGGCTTTCTGGTCGGACAAGTGATGAAGGCGAGCGGCGGCAAGGCGAATCCCGGGAAGGTCAATGAGTTGTTGAAGGAGAAGTTAGGGTAAGCAAGCTCCCTTCAATGTGGGAACAGGGCAGACTGGCAACTAAAGAGTGGTATGGTGAGCAGGCAAGGTGAATGAGTTGTTGAAGCGCCGACTGTGAGTGCGATCAGATCATGGCGGGCGACGAGCATCACGGCAAGATGTCAGTGCCATTAAGTGCGAAAGAATACGGCTGGCAAAGCACATGAGCGGTGGACCAATGTTCGTTCTGAGTTTGACAGGCTGCTCAAAAAGGCAGCCAGCAAGGCCGCAGGGGAGAGAAAACCGGAGGCGTACCCTCCGGGGTACGGCGAGGATTTTGGCGAGCCGAGAACGAAGTGGGAGGCCTTTTTCAGCAGCCGGAGAGGGGGAGCATGAGCGCAATTAGAGAAATCAAGGGCAGGCAGATCGTCGATTCGCGGGGCAATCCGACGGTTGAAGCGGAAGTGATGCTGGAAAGCGGAGCCGTCGGTCGGGCGGCGGTGCCGTCGGGAGCGTCAACCGGGGAAAAGGAAGCGATTGAGCTGCGTGATGGCGACAAGAAGCGCTGGATGGGCAAGGGCGTGTCCAAAGCCGTGGCCAACATCACCAAGGTCATTGCGCCGGCGTTGCTCGGAAACGAGGCCTTTGACCAGGCGGCCATCGACCAGGCCATGATCGCGCTCGATGGCACGAAGACCAAAGGCAAGCTGGGCGCCAATGCCATTTTGGGGGTGTCCCTGGCGGTGGCGAAAGCGGCGGCCAATGAAACGGGACAACCGCTGTATCGCTATCTGGGAGGCACGAACGCGCGCGTCTTGCCCGTTCCGCTGATGAACATCATCAACGGCGGTGCGCATGCGGATAATCGGCTGGATCTCCAGGAGTTCATGATTATGCCGGTGGGCGCGGCCCGGTTCAGTGACGCGCTTCGGATGGCCACGGAAGTCTTTCATGCGCTGAAGGCGCTCCTCAAAAAGAAGGGGTTGAATACGGCCGTGGGGGATGAAGGCGGGTTTGCGCCCGACCTGCAATCCAACGAAGAAGCGCTCGCGCTCATCATGCAGGCGATTGAAGGAGCCGGATACAAGACCGGAAAGGATGTTGCCCTGGCGCTGGATTGCGCGGCGAGCGAACTCTATCAGAAGGGCCGCTATGTCCTGGAGGCGGAGAAGAATCCGGAACGGTCCTCCGAAGAGATGATTCAGTATTACGGCAAGCTCTTGGAGCGGTATCCGATTCTTTCGATTGAGGACGGTCTCAGTGAATTGGATTGGAAAGGCTGGAAGATGCTCACCGAAAAGTTGGGCCGGCGCGTCCAATTGGTCGGCGACGATATTTTCGTGACCAACGTTGAAATTTTCTCGAAGGGCATTAAAGAGGGCATCGCCAATTCCATCCTGATCAAACTGAATCAGATCGGCACGTTGACGGAAACCCTGGATGCCATTGAACTGGCGAAGCGCGCCGGCTATACGGCCATCATTTCCCACCGGTCGGGGGAAACCGAAGACACGACGATCGCCGACGTGGCCGTGGCGACGAACAGCGGATTGATCAAAACCGGCTCATTGTCGCGCACCGATCGGGTCGCCAAGTACAATCAACTCCTCCGGATCGAAGAAGAGTTGGGCGCCGCGGCCCTGTACCGGGGCCGTGATGCCGTCCCCGGTCGATCCTATTGATGTGATAACGAGCGCATGATCATCAAGCAAAATCGTGGGCGCCACTGGCTGCATTGGCAGCGACGGATGCTCATGGCAGCGCAGGTGGTTGGCGCAGGAGCCTGTGTCTGGCTGTTACTCGCGCTGCTGTTCGGCGAGATGGGTCTGCCCCGGTATCTCGCCATGCGCAACCATGCGACGCGCCTGCAGGGTGAACTCACCGCGTTGCGGGGAGAAAACGCCTCGTTGCGCAGCGACATCGCGCGGCTGCAGCGGGATCCGGCCAAAATCGAACAACTCGCCCGAGAACGACTCGGCTTGGTCCGCAAGGGGGAGACGGTGTATCAGCTGTCGCCGGATCCCTCAAAAAAACAGGAGCCTGTGGCAAAACCATGAAGTTCGGTACGGTCGCAATCATCGGGCGGTCCAATGTCGGCAAATCCACGCTCCTCAATCGCCTGCTGGGCGAAAAAATCGCCATTGTTTCGGACAAACCGCAGACGACGCGCACTCGGATCCTCGGCATCGCGCACGTGCCGGGGGCCCAGATTGCGTTTCTGGATACACCGGGTTTGCACAAGCCGGACCATTTGTTGAATCGCAGAATGGTTCGTACCGCCGTGGAGACGTTGGAAGAAGCGGATGTGCTGTATATGTTGATGGAGGCGACGAGTTTGCCGGGCCCCGGTGATCTGGCCGCGATCAAGCATATGAAAGAGGCGCTGGCCAAGCGCCCGCGCCCCGTGATTTTGGTCATCACGAAAATCGACCTGGTCAACAAGCAGAAGCTGCTCCCGGTGCTCGACAGTTACGGCAAGTTGTTCGACTGGACGGAAGTCATCCCGATTTCCGCGCAGGCCGATGACAATATCGATCGCCTGCTGTCGCTGACCGTTCCCTTTCTTCAGGAGGGCGAGGGGGCCTATGGCGAGGATGTCGTGACGGATCAAACGATGCGGACGCTGGCGGCTGAGATGATCCGCGAAAAAGTGCTTCAGGCGACGAGGCAGGAAGTGCCCTATGCCGTCGCCGTGGACATTGAAGAGTTTATCGAGGAAGGCAAACTGGCCCGGATACGCGCCACGATTCTGGTTGAGCGGGACACTCAGAAAGGCATTCTGATCGGCAAGCACGGCGAGCGCCTCAAGCTGATCAGCACGCAGGCCCGGCAGGATATGGAACAACTGTTCGGCATGAAGGTGTTTTTGGAAGTCTGGGTGAAGGTGAAGGAAGCCTGGCGGGAAGACGAGCAGGCTTTAGCCGAGTTGGGATATTAGCACGACGCCGATGCAACCGAGCGAACAGCCAATAGAACCGCGGCTTCCTGATCCTCCACGGCCCCGCGCTGTGGAGCGGGATGTGCTGCGCGAGGCCTTGCGCGACCAAGCCGAGCGCGGACAGACGAAATCGAATATCGTCATGCAATCGGTCCAGCGGCTGCTCCGGCGGGGGGCCATCACGAACCTCTCGAAGATGTTGGGCCGCATGCATCCGGCCGATATTGCGAAAGTCGTCACCCACCTCTCGTCGCTTAAGGAAAAGCGTGAGGTGTTTGAGTTGGTCCGAGGAGAAGCCAAACGAGGCCAGGTGCTCAGCGAACTGGACGGAGAGAGCATTCAGCAAGTCTTGGCCGACCTGCTGCACTCCGATATCGCCTGGCTCTTGAAGGATCTGGGGCCTGACGACGTGGCCTATATCCTGGGGTTCCTTCCTGAGGAGCGCGGCAAAGAAATCCTGGCCCTGATGAAGACGGAGGACTCCAGCGAGGTTGCCGATATCCTGAAGTATCCCAAAGATACGGCGGGCGGCATTATGACGACGGAGTTCTTCTCCCTGCCGGAGGATGCCACGGCGCAAGAAGCGATCCGTCGTCTGCAGCAGGCGACCGACGCGGAAATGGTGTTTTATATTTATGTGACCGACAAGAATGATCATCTGGTCGGTGTTCTCTCGCTGCGGCAATTGCTGACGGTCCCTCCGGCCACAGCGCTCAAAAACATCATGACGCGTGACGTGATCAGCGTGTCCGTCGATATGGACCAGGAAGAAGTGGCCCGGCAGGTGGCGAGTTATAACCTGCTGGCCATTCCGGTGGTGGAGAAAGACGGCACCTTGGTCGGGATCATTACCGTCGATGACGTGGTGGACGTCATTCGCGAAGAAGCGACGGAGGACATGCTCAAGATGGCGGGTGCCATCGAAGAAGACAGCGTGTCGAGATCGTCGAGTTTCGGCGCGGCGAAAGTGCGGCTGCCCTGGTTGTTTACGAATCTCGTCGGAAGCCTGCTGTCGGGGGCGATTTTGTGGTATTTCCGGTTTACCATTCAGGAAGTCGTGGCGATCGTCAGTTTTATTCCTGTCATCGCCGCCATGGGGGGCAACGTCGGCTTGCAGTCGTCCACCCTGATTATCCGCGGCTTGGCGACGGGGGTGGTGGAGTTGACCGATGTGTCCACCGTGTTCCTCCGGGAGGTGAAGATCGGCCTTTTAATGGGAATCGCCTGCGGGATCATTTTGACGGTGGTCGGATGGGCCTGGCATCAAGCGTTTTTAGGGATGGTCGTCGGCGCGTCGCTGATCATTGCGTTCTTGGTCTCGACCAGCATGGCGACGATTATGCCGATCGTGCTCAAGCGGATGGGGGTCGATCCGGCGGTCGCGGCCGGCCCGTTCGTGACGACCGCCAACGACATTACCGGGATCACGATCTATCTCACGCTGGCCACCGTGTTTCTGGAACGGTTGCGGTGACGCGCGCGACTGGCGGCCTGCGGTTCCGTCCGGTTCTGCCACAGAGGACTCCGTCATGCCGCTCGTAAAGACGACGGCGATCATCTTACGAAGCCGTAAATGGGGTGATGCTGATCGGATTGTGACCTGTTACACCAAGCACCTGGGCAAGATTCGCGGAGTGGCCCGGGGCGCCCGCCGGGCTAAAAGTCAGTTTGGCGCGTCGCTTGAGCCCTTTACCGTCTGTCATCTCAATCTCTTTGAGAAGCAGGGCGACTCGCTCTTCCGGATTTCGCACGTGGATTTGGTCACCTCCTTTCAATCGCTGCGGGAAGACCTGGAACTGATGACGTCTGCCGCGCGGATGGTCAATGTGGTGTCCGCAGTGACCCCTGATGGAGATCCCGACCTTCAGCTTTTCGAGACGCTCGAGCAAGGCCTTGCGTCGCTTGCGGAGCGAAGAGGAGATCCGGCATTCACCGCGCTGATTTTTCAGATCCGGTTGTTGGGGCTGACCGGCTTTCGGCCCCAGACGGACCATTGTGCAGCTTGCGGTAAGACCCGGTTGGTCGGAGAGCCGCAGTTCTCCGCCGCGGCCGGGGGATTGGTCTGTCCCACATGCGCGGCACGTCAACGGACCAGTTGCGTCACCCTCTCCCGAGGGAGCGTGTTATTTCTTCAGCAAGCCATCAGGTTGGCTCCTCTGTTGGTGACGCGTCTGAGGGCGACCGGCCAGGTGCGCAGCGAGATTGAAGAAGCCATTGAAGGGTATGTCACGGTGGTGGCAGGAAGACGACTTCCGTCGGTGAACTTCTTGTCCGCCTCCTTGCCGGTATAATGGATGAATCGAGAGGAAGATGCGCCATGACGGCTATCGCACTTGAGCCGCGAGACATGGAATGGTTGGACAAGGGCGTATTGGGCATTCATTGGAGCGACGGCCATAAGGGAGTCTATCCGGTGCGCGCTCTGCGTCAGCACTGTCCGTGTGCCGCCTGCGTAGATGAATGGACCGGGGAGCGGCGTGTGAAGCCTGATGATGTGCCGCTCCTGATCATGCTGCAAGATGTGGAGCCGGTCGGCCGGTATGCCTTGCAGTTCAAATGGAGCGATGGTCACGATACCGGCATTTACGCCTATTCCCTGCTGCGGCGCTTGTGCCAGTGCGATGTCTGTCAGCCCGTCAAACCGGTTGAACCCAAGAGCCGGCGGTTGATGTGATGGGGGGGAAAGGAATAGTCAAACTGCTCTTTGGAAGAGTGGCTGACCGGTGTTTTCCCAAGATGGCCTTGGGTGTGCTGTGCAGCATGCTGACGATCTTGGATATGAGCGGTTGCCAAGGGATGCCGACCCTGCAGCAGCAGGAACAATTCGTGCGGGATAATCATCTCTTGCTGGAACGGGTCACGACGAGGGCAGTCGTCAATGTCTGGGGCAAGCCGTCATATCACCACAGCGAGTTCACGCAGTTTTTTGTGATGCCGGATCGCACGTTGATCCCGAGTTCGCGTGTGGGCCATGGGGAGGCTCCCAAAGGGTGGGACGCCGGCGTACATGCCGGAGAAGGCGTTTACTTTGCGTATCCGGATCGCGGGTGGTTGCTGGTATTCTTGGATGAGCAGTTGGTCTATCGGGAAGAACTCAAGCCAGATGAATTGCACGCACTCGCCAAGGCTTGGGCATACGAAGATCGATTCAAGACCCGTCTCGATGGAGCGGCCCCGATTCCCTAACAGGCGTTCACTGCCATGTCCCCCTCTCCACACATCGATGACTTAAACATAGTGATGGCGGCGTCGGAGGCCGTGCCGTACGCCAAAACCGGCGGCCTCGCAGACGTGGCGGGCGCCTTGCCGCTGGAATTGTTGAAGCTGGGCCATCGAGTCACTCTCGTGATTCCCCACTATGGCCGCTTCTTTGCCGGCCGGCCGCCGCTTCAACCGGTTGCACGGCTTGTCATTCCTGTCGCGGGGGGGAAGGCGGATGTCGTGCTTGAAGAAGAAATGGTGCCGGTTATGGGCGCCCATTTCCCGCTTCGAGTGCTGGCGGTTCGCTATGATCCCTACTTTGACCGATCGGGACTGTATCAATCGCCCGAAGGAGATTATCCCGACAATCTCGATCGCTTCGTCCTGTTCAGCAAGGCGGTGCTTGAAACGGTCACATTCCTTCGCGCCACGCGCGGAGAAACGGTCGATGTGCTGCATCTTCATGACTGGCAAACGGCGCTCTGTGCGGTCTATCTCAAAACGCCCGGCCAGAGCGATCCTGCACTCGCACAGCTGAAAACCCTCTTGACCCTGCACAATATCGGATATCAAGGGATCTTTCCGTCCGGGCAATTTGAAAACACGGGTTTACCTCCGTCCCTCTTTGCACCGGGCGGCCTGGAGTTCTTCGGCTCGATCAACTTGTTAAAGGGCGGCATCGTGTTTGCCGATGCGGTTTCCACGGTCAGTACGACCTATGCAAAAGAAATCATGACCCCCGAATTCGGGTGTGGCCTCGAAGGAGTCCTTGCCGGGCGGCCTGAGGGCGTCCAAGGAATCACCAATGGTATCGACTTGGCGGTATGGAATCCGGCGGATGATCCTTATCTCCCAGCGCACTATTCCTTCACGGATCTTTCCGGCAAACAGCGGTGCAAGGAGGCATTACAACGTGCGCTGGAGCTCCCGGTTGCAGACGTGCCGATGCTGGCGGTGATTGGCCGGCTCACTTCTCAAAAAGGATTCGATCTCCTAATCGATATCCTGCCTGAGCTGGCGGCCCTTGATGTGCAGTTAGCCATACTGGGAACCGGCGATCGCCCGCTCGAACAGGCGTTCCGTGACGCGAAACAAAAGTATCCGGAACGGATCGGCCTGCACACCGGCTTCAACGAGAAACTGGCTCATCAAATGGTCGCAGGTGGCGACATGTTGTTGATGCCGTCCCGTTATGAGCCCTGCGGACTGACGCAACTCTACGGTCTCCGATACGGAACAGTTCCGATTGTCCGACGAACGGGAGGGTTAGCCGACACGGTGGTGCCCCTGAAGCCTTCGACCCTTCAGGGGAAGCAGGCGACGGGGTTTCATTTCACCGATGCGTCCGGGGATGCACTGCTATCTACTATCTTACTCGCCCTGCAAATCTATAAAGATCAGGAGACATGGCGCTTGATGATGCAGGCTGGCATGACCACCGATGTTTCATGGCGACAGGCGGCCACGAGATACATCCAGCTATACCGCTGGATGATACGGCAAGGAAATCGTCCTTAGCGGGTGGTAAGTGAAACGTCAAAGCCCTGATTCAACCCGTTGAGGATGATCTTGGCTTGAGTACGATAGTAGGAGGACTCTTCCTGAGGATGCAGTTGCAGCACAGTGCTAACCAAATCGCGGGCTAGATCAAGGTGACCCTGCTCTACAGCGAGTTGTCCGGCATGGAGTGAACAGGCCGACGCCATGGCCCGCACGTCGACTGCGAACCGGTTGGTTGGGTTATTCACCAATCGGTCTAGCGTCTCCGGCAGGGGAAGCACAAAGCCGTCGTTTCCGTACTGAAGGCGGGCGGCCTCCGTCAACCGTAGCATGTCGTGCTGTGCTTCACCTACATCAGACGAAAGTCTGCAGTGACTGTAGGTCTGCCAAAGCGACATGAATCCGGTGTTATCAAGACCGGCGGTTGCGGTCGGTGCTTGGGGGCCAGTCTGGCAACCAGACAGCAGCAGAGTCATGATGGCCCCATACAATAGACGGCGGCAGGTTGGTTTCACTGTATGATCATCTCCCATTCGCCGTTGAACTCTGCAATCTATGGACCAATGGTATGGGGCCCGAAACATTTAAGATCAGTGCATTTCCAGGAGGATTTCATACCGTGGCTGTGTCAAACAAACATCACTGTTGGGTCTTTAACACAGCTAGGAAGGGCTTCCAGGGCTAGGAATTAAAGATGTGAACTAGAATCCCGGTGCGGGTCGTCGCATTGGTCTTCCGCATAATGTGCTTGATGTGCTCTTTGACGGTCTGTTCGGTGATCAGAAGGGCATTGGCAATTTCCTTATTCGTCCATCCCTTCGCCAGATGCTCGACCACCGCCTGTTCTCGATTCGTCAATTGGAATCGTTCCTTGGCATGTTCCGTGTTCAAATTTTGCTTGCGTCCCAATTCCTCCATCGTGACCACCAAGCGGGCATATTGCACTCCCCCACGGTCAGGCAGTCCGAATCCCCGCAATAAGATAGGCTGATTGGGGTCGCCCGTTACCCGCTTCACTTCAAACTGCTCCCAATCTTTGGCTTCCGTACGTATATGCAATGCCTTGACGATCTCTCCGCATAGTTCGGTCAGAGCCGCAGGTAGCACGCCATGGGCGGATCGTGCGGCATTGCCCCCATGTTCAGCCGCATTAATCTTCTTGGCCAGTTCGGAGGCCTGACGGTTCATGTGGAGCAGTTGCATGGATGCTGAGAGCACGACGATGCCGGAACCGGCCCGCTGATCAGCCAGGCCGTCTGATTGGTCATTGGTACTGGTTGGGTCTGTCATGGGCGGTATGGAGAAAACCGTCGAATTGATTAATTCTTGTGGATTACGGGCCCGCTTCTGGTAACGTCCGCGCCGCGGAGTCGAAAGAGTACCTAACCCTTTTGGGGGAGTCAACACCTACGTTCGAGAAATCCGCCTACATCATCGGTATTGTTGGATCTTCAGGCTGCCACTATATTCGCCACCATAAATATGGAACGCAGACTGGCCCCAATTGGGCATGCATATAGGCAGTGCTTTCTTACCGAGGAGGATCGACGTGGCACAGATGGAGTGGGAGTGGCCGATGGCGGACTGTCAGGAAAATCATAGTGAAAGGGTGGCGTTGTTACGGCCTATTCCTTTTGAAATGACTACACCAGTCGACGGGGTCAGTGGGGCAGCCAGCATAGGAAAGGCGCTGTCGCTCAATATCAGCAATGGGGGCATGCTGCTTTTAATGGACCAGGCGCCGGATGTCGAGCAGGTGTTGAAGATTTATGTGCCGACACCGATCACAGTGGCTGAAACTCCGACTCTCGCGGAGGTCCGCTGGACAAGAAAGTTGCCATTTGGCAAATCGAACGGTAACGGCGCCTATTTCGTCGGATTAAAGTTCATGTTTTAGGGCCCAATCGCGATTTGATCCAAATGACTGATTTTCTAGTTTAAGAACGAAACAACGTTATGATGCGGCTCAAGAGTTTTCGCGCGGCTGTGCATCTCGCCAGGACAGTAGCAAACGTCGGTTCGCTCATGAAACCTCGGACACTGCCATTGAGGACTGCGATGAAATGCTTGCCTATGTTGGTTATTGTAGCGAGCCTGACAGTATGCGGCTCCGAGGGGATGGCGCAAAGCAACACCAGCAAGGCGGGTACGCCAGCCACCAATGAGCATATGAGCGAAAAGACCTCGCTTATTGTGACACCAGACTACATTTTTGGCCCTGAAGACGTGTTAGAAATTACTGTATGGCGGAATGTCGATCTTTCCAAAACGGTCACTGTCCGTCCGGATGGAAAAATTTCTCTTCCGCTCATCGGCGATGTGTCGGCGGTGGGGAAAACGACCGTCCAATTAGCCGATGATATCTCCGGTAAGCTGAAGGACTATAAAGAAAATCCTCAAGTTTCCATTTTGGTGAAAGAGGTTAATAGCTACGCCATCTACGTGCTCGGCGAAGTCACACATCCAGGCAAATTCCCTCTCAAGAGCAAGACCACCTTACTGCAGGCCATTACGGTAGCCGGCGGTTTCACGCCGACAGCGGCTAGAAATAAGATTGTGGTATTTCGATTCACCAAGGACGGCGGGCAAGGCAA
>CBDIWP010000094.1:0-18844 GCA_965285945.1 uncultured bacterium
TGATGGAATTGCGTGGGATGTCGGAGAAGAGCAAATAGCCCTCGCCCTTGATCCAGACGGGACCCTCCAGCCACTCGAAGCCGGAAGCTAAGACTTCGAGTGCGGCGTCCTGAGCGATCAGTTCGTCAAGGCGAGGATCGAGACGAAGGATCTTCCCGAGCGGCCGGGAGTGGCCGTCGTTCTGCTCGCGTGACGAGCGCATCCGCCTGGCGGCGATGAGTACGGCGAATGCTGCTACAGCGATCCCGATTGGAATGAGCCGGATGCCTCCGTCGCAGCGTGCGTGCATCTTCTTGAGCGTCATATCCTGGTACCTCGCTTCCTCAGGCTGCCGCCGGTGTATCATAGCCGCCGACGTCGGACCATCCGAATCGGCTCCATGATCCGCCAGGACTCCTCGGCCTCATCATCGTACTGAGAGCAACGAAGCGCCGCTCAGTGATTCGCATATGAAAAGCGGCCAGCAGGCTTATTGCACCATGGCGCGCGGGACCTGCCGTCTCGTTGCTCGGCCTTTGTGATCCGCTTCCTCGGCTGCCTTCTGAAGATCTTGGGCAAGCCGGAGCTTTCGCTGTGCTTCCGGATCGTTCGGTCCCAACTGCTCACCTGTCGCACAAGCAGCAATGAGCATTGGCGCTGCAACAAATAAAACGAAGTGAGCTAGAGTGTCTCATAGTCATTCTCCTTGCATTGTTCTGACAATTTACCGCGCGGGAACCGGGAACCGGCAGAGATGAGTAGGCAAGCTTCATACCTTTGGCCGACATGCAAGCACATGTCACCGCCGCTAGGATGCGGCGAGATTTAAGGGCAATGGACGGGACATTCGTCGTGTGAAGGAAAAGCTGTCTCAGCGGAGTTCATCGCAATTCGTGTCGTCTCGAGGTATGTAAGGCGGCGACCCATAAACGGCGTGACACCATCCCTGAATCCGATCCGGGCGTCACGGCCAAGGGACGGAAAAGCGCGTGATTCCCGCGCGGGTGTGCTGCCGAGCCGGAAAGCTTCGAAGGTAAGCGATAACCTATGGCTCAAGCCTGCGGCCCCATGATGCGCGCGACCAATGGATGACTGTTCAGGTCCGGCAAAAAGCTGAAGTCGGCTTCGGGGGCAGATGAGTCCTGACATGCCGATGGCCCTCCGGCCTTCCCTGGCAATGAACAGCATCAGTGCCTTGATCTTTGGGTAGGATGAACTCGGGCATTTGCCAGTCGTGGCCGGACGAGACGGTCCTCATAGTAAAGAGATTCGACTAAGCGATTGGGATTTCGCTGTAGCGTGGCATGGAGGACATGAACCTGCCATGAGGTTTTGCTTGAAGCCGGTGCATGAGCAGGTCATCGTGATCACCGGCGCGACGAGCGGCATCGGGTTGGTCACGGCTCGTCTGGCGGCCAGACGCCGCGCCCGCGTGATGCTGACCGCCAGGAACGAGGCGGTGCTCACGCGGTTGGCTCGTGAAATCGAGGCCGGCGGCCGTGGAAAACCAGCGGCGGTCGCGGCCGACGTGTCGGATGAAGCGGCACTCAGGCGAGTAGCCGAGGAAGCGGTGCGGCGCTTCGGCCGAATTGATACGTGGGTGAATATCGCCGGCGTTTCGTTGTACGGCCGGGCCATCGATGTGTCGATTGAAGATCAACGCCGGGTGTTCGAGACCAACTTCTGGGGTGTGGTGCACGGCAGCCGGATCGCCGTCGAGCATTTGCGCGAACAGGGGGGCGCCCTCATCAATATGGGCAGCACGCTGTCTGATGTCGCGGTGCCGCTTCAGGCCATCTACAGTGCCAGCAAGCATGCGGTAAAGGCCTATACGGATGCCTTGCGCCTCGAGCTCGAGCATGACCGTGCTCCCGTTGCCGTGACGCTGATCAAGCCGTACTCCATCGACACGCCGTACATCCGGCACGCGAAGAATTATCTATCGCATGAACCTGCGTACCCGCCTCCGGTGTACGCGCCGGAGGTCGTGGCCGCCACCATTCTTCACTGTGCCGAGCATCCGGTCCGTGACGTGTTTGCCGGGGGGAGCGGGAAGATCATGTCCGCCGCCCACTACTACGCGCCCCGGCTCATGGACAAGCTGATGCGGGCCACGATGTTCGATCTACAGCAATCCGATGAGCCCGAACGCGACCGCAGCAAGAACAGCCTGTATGGTCCTACGTCGGAATTGAAGGAACGGGGAGGCCATCCTGGCCATGTCTCGGAATCCAGCTTCTATACCTACGCCTCACTGCATCCCGCGATGACCGGAGTCGTGATGGCGATGGCGGGGCTGATGCTGGCATCGGTGATGAAGAGCCGTGGAGACGGTCACGCAGCTACTCCTCTTCGTCGTCAGACCAGCCACCTCTTTTGATCGGCATTGCGCGCAGAGGCAGGCAGGGCATCGATCCAGGGGTTCGCATGCGAACGTCTGGCAGCCGCGATTCGGCCTGCACCATCGTTGCGTCGCCATGGTCCCCGGCGTCACGCGATGCCGGTGTCGTCCGGTCGGAATCTGAAACCTTGTGGAGGTCATATGAAGTGGCACCGTTCGCCTGTCACCCTGGTCTGCACGGCTCTTATCGCGTCCGGAATCCTGTGGGGCTCCTTCCCGAACCGATCCGGCCTGGCCCAGCCCACGTCCGAGGGAAAACGGCAGCAGTCGGCGGCCGCCACCATCGAGGACACCAAGAAAAAGGGGTTTGAGGGCGTGGATTTCAGCTACGACGTCTTTGGTGCCCCGCCGGGACAGGATCCGCAGAAATCGTTCGAGCAGGTCATGAAGAAAGATATGGCGGAGAAGCCGGACGTCATGGCACAGCAGCGGAAGCGGCTGGAGGAGCGGTATGATCTGAGTTGCAAGCAGTCATCCGGTATCGCGATGACCAAAGGCAAACCCCAGCCGATCGGGCCTGCCGTGAAGTTGCCGGCTGGAGCGAGCTGGGAGGCGTTAGGGCGCGCTTCCTCGGAGGAGATCAAGACTCAACGCCGGTTCCCGGCGGGCTTCGATCGTCTGCCGCATGTCAAACACGCGGTCGGCGGGCAGGTCTTTCCGCAACTGCAGATCAAGCAGTTTCCCCGTCTGGAACGGTTCGATGTCGACTTTGATCTTCCCGAGTGTTTCCTCCCCGAGTTCCCTCCGCCGATCTTCCTGACGATCCATCCCGAGCTGGGTGACGTGTCGCAAGGGGAGGTGCTGCAGGCCGAGAACTTCGACCGCCTCTTTCGCGGCCTCGTCACGCCCGCACAGCTGGACGGATTGCGGATGCTCGTCACGCAGTTTGCCCAGGAGGAGTTCAACGCCACGCACGACCGTAAATCGGCCAAGCCCAGCCTGGGCGTCACATGCCTGGACTGTCACGTGAACTTCCATACGACGGGCCAGTTTCATTTGAATCCCGACACGCGCCCGCAGATGGACCGGCTCCGGCTCGACACGCCGAGCCTGCGGGGCATGTTCAACCAGCAGATCCACGGCTCAAAGCGGTCCATCCGTTCGGTCGAGGACTTCACCGAGTTCGAGCAGCGCACGGCGTATTTCAACGGCGATCCGATCCGCGCGATGAAGAAAGGCATGAATCTGATCGACCGGGTGCCGGTGGCGCATATGGGCCAAATGCAGAACATGATCGACTTCCCGCCGGCGCCGCATCTGGATCCCATGACCGGACGGTTGGACCGGACCAAGGCCACGCCACTGGAAATCCGCGGCGAGGATCTCTTTTTCGGAAAGGCGAGGTGCGCCGCCTGCCATCTGCCTCCTTCCTATACCGATCATCAGATGCATGATCTCCATCTCGAACGCTTCGGCGCAACCCCGGATGGCCCCATCAAGACCTTCGTGTTAAGAGGCATCAAAGATTCGCCGCCCTACTTCCACGACGGGCGGTTGCCCACGCTGGAGGATACGGTGGAGTTCTTCAACATAGTCGGCGGGCTCAACCTCGAGCCGGACGACAAGAAAGCGCTGGTCGGGTTCATGCGGGCCTTGTAAGGCCGGTGGGAGTGGTGCTTCGTGCAGGCGGAAGACGGCGCGCTCCTCTTCCGCACCACATGCCGGAAGACAGGCTGTCCAGGACAAGACAGCCTGTCTGCCATTTTTGCCAGGACCATACCACGGATGAGCGTGAGGGAGTCTTCAAGAAGCGCGGTTTGCACGGTCTCCGCTTCCGGTCCAAGGTTTGCTCCATTCTGAAAGCTCCCCGAGACATACACATGAAAAGGGTGCGGCATGAAGCGGATGGGCAGGCAATGGGCAGGCACATAATGTTGACAGCGACCTTCGTGATGGTGAGCTGGCCAGCCGAGAAGCGGTGCAAAACTCGGCGCAGAACAGCAAGGCCAAGATCAAAGGGGCGCACGCAAAGATCCGGGCCGTATTTCAGGGAGCGGGCGAGGATGATCGGATCAAGATCCGGCTGGTTCCCATCCGCCCGGCGCTCCCTAAGCTGGAACAGCTCAAAGAAGGGCAAGAACTCGTGCTCCTGATGGATGAGCAGGGATACGTGATGGAGATTGCGACTCGGACCTGCAGCCGCCCCGCTGACACCCAGCGAAGGAGAGGAGGAACATGATGGAAACGCATACAGCCGATCAACCACTGTTGAACCACATTCAAGAACTTGTGGCTCAAGAGCATCGGCTTCAGGGTGAAGCTGAGACAGAGGAAGACCGGGCCCGTTTACGGACCGTGCAAGTGGAATTGGATCAGGCCTGGGATTTACTGCGCCAGCGACGGGCACTTCGTGCGAGCGGACAGGATCCGGACAAGGCGCAAGTCCGGCCGCCGCAGGTCGTGGAGAAATATGAACAGTAGATTAGACAAGGTGGTCCTGAGCACGCTGACCAGCAGTGTCGCGGTGGCCGGGGTCGCAGCTTGGCGCGGCCGCATCGAACTTCGCACAGCCTGGCCTCCGGTCAACGCGATCAGCCATATCGTCTGGGGACCAGCGGCCGGGAGGCAACGTAGGGTCAGCCTGCGCCATACCGGGTTGGGTCTGCTGCTGAACGGTGCGGCCTGTGCCTTCTGGTCCTGGCTCTATGAGGCCGGCCGTGGGTTCGGCAAACAGGGGTCGATAGTAAATGCCGTCCTGAGCGCGATCGGCATCTCGGCGCTGGCCTATGTGACTGACTATCACATCGTGCCTCGTCGTTTCACACCCGGGTTTGAGCTGTCCCTTTCACGTCGCAGCTTTCCATGGCTCTACGGCAGCCTCGCCGCGGGCCTGGTCATTCCTGCGTGTGTCGCACGGTGTCGCGATTAATGAAAAGCTGAGCGCCCATGATTTGCATGAAAGGGGCAGGACAGGGATCTACACACAGAGCGTCATGCGAGCGGATCCAGCGCCGCTGAACCTGGTCCTGGCGGCGCCGACAATTCGTGGGCCGGCCGGGTTTCGAGAGACGATGAGCCATGAGCTCGCGCAGGATGGCGACCGCATGGCATCGCAACCAAGGAGATGCGATATGCGTACGACGACACTGATAGGGATCGCGCTGGTGTGCAGTGCGGTGCACACTATTCCGGTCTTCGGGCAGGACGCCATTCTGCCGCACGGAGATCCGCGATTGCGCGACGACGCGCAGCGGCGCGACGAGATTCGGGATAACCGTCTGAAGCAGCAAGGACAAGGCCCGAATTATCGGATTGAAGGAGAGCCTCGGCCGTCGCCACCCTCCGGCGATGCGGCATCGGAATCGCATGGCCTGACCCGTCAAGACACCGGCATGGAAGATCCCAGTGTGAATCCCGGCCAGTCGTCCGGCATGCGGAGTGTGCGGGGACTCATCATCAAGTCAGAGGCCGACACCCACGTCGTCCGCCAGCCGACCGGCGACGATACGACGCTGGTCGTGGATGCCCGCACCGCCGGGGACCGCGACCTGCATCCGGGGGATGTCATCACCGGCATCATTACGCCGCAAGGTCGGGCTGTGGCGATTCAGAAGGCGGTGCAGGACCCGTCCACACCATAAGTGCAAGTGTGGCCAATCTCCGCACTATGCACGAAGCGGTATGCATGAAGCGGTGCCTCAGTGACCGGCGAACGGTATCGCCGGAGAAAAGGATACGATGATCACGCAATCTTCGGCCCAGGGCAAACAAGACACACAGGCGGTGGTCCCGGACTCCGGCGAGTCTTATGCGAGGCAAGACGGGCCTTCGAAAGAGGATGTGGCGTGGAGCAAAGCGCTCGGCTGGTTCAGCATCGGACTGGGATTGGCCGAGGTGGCGGCACCGCGGAAACTGGCGCGCCTGATAGGCGTGGAGGAACGCCGCTTGCTGCTGCGCTCGCTGGGTGTGCGCGAAATCATCAGCGGCGTCGGCATCCTCACCCAGCGCCGGCCGGCCGGCTGGATGTGGTCGCGCGTGGCCGGTGACGCGATGGACCTGGCCCTGCTCGGCGCCGCCTTCCGCGCTCCCGTCAGCGGGCGGGGCAAGCGCCGGGTTGCGCTGACCGCGGCGGCTGTCGCCGGTATCACGATGGCGGATGTCATGGTCAGCCGGCGCCTCACTCGGGCGTCCGATGGCGGCCTCGTCCGCGTGACGCAGTCGGTCACGATCAACCGCCGTGCGGAGGACCTCTATGCGGTCTGGCGGCGCTTTGAAAACCTGCCGCCGATGTTGCCGCATCTCGCGTCGGTGCAGGCGGTGAACGAGACCCGCTCGCACTGGGTCGTGCGCGGGCCCGCCGGCACGTCGGTGGAGTGGGATGCGGACATCATAGAGGACCGCCCGAACGAGATGATTGCCTGGCGCGCGCTGCCGGACGCCGACATCCGCCATGCCGGGTCTGTGCGGTTCCGGCCGGCTCCGGGTGGGCGCGGAACCGAAGTGACCGTCACGTTCGAATACGTACCGCCCCCCGGCGGACTGGGCACCGCGGTGGCCCTGTTGTTCGGGGTCAAGCCGGCCCAACAGGTCTATGAGGGGTTGCGGGCATTCAAGCAAATCATGGAAACCGGAGAAATCATCCGGTCGGACGCGAGCATCCATCGCGGGATGCATCCCGCGCAGCCGCCGCCGGTCGGCGTGAGCCGTTAACGTGCCGGGAGGCCGCCCGTGCGAACCAGGAAAGGAACTGCGGGATGAAAGCCACCTGTTGGATCGGCAAGAAGACGATCGAAGTGCAGGACGTGCCGGATCCCACGATCTTGAATGCGCAGGATGCCATCGTGAAAGTCACCTCGACGGCGATCTGCGGATCCGATCTCCATTTGTATAACGGGTTTGTGCCGGCGATGGAGAGCGGCGACGTGCTGGGGCATGAGTTCATGGGCGAAGTCGTCGAGGTGGGTAAAGGAGTCTCCAAGCTGCGGGTCGGCGACCGCGTCGTGGTGCCCTTTCCCATTGCCTGCGGCCGGTGCTGGTCATGCCAGAACGGGCTCTTCTCGACCTGTGAGAACAGCAATCCGAACGCCTGGATGGCCGAGACCCTGTGGGGCTATTCTCCCTGTGGCATTTTCGGCTATTCGCACTTGCTGGGCGGCTTCGCCGGAGGACAGGCGGAGTATGTGCGCGTGCCGTTCGCCGACGTCGGGCCGATCAAAATCGACAAGAGCCTCTCGGACGATCAAGTCTTGTTTCTCTCCGACATCTTTCCGACCGGCTACATGGGCGCGGAAGCCTGCGACATCAAACCGGGCCATGTCGTCGCCGTCTGGGGCTGCGGACCGGTCGGTCAGTTTGCCATTGCCAGCGCCTTGTTGCTGGGCGCGGAACGGGTGATTGCGATCGACCGGTTTCCCTATCGGCTGGAAATGGCGCGCAGGCAAGGCGCGGAGATTCTCAACTACGAGCACAGTGAGGTGTTGGATGAGTTGAAGAGCAGGACCGGCGGCCGCGGGCCGGATGCCTGCATCGATGCCGTCGGGTTGGAGGCCCACGCGCCCGGCTTGCAATATGCGTATGATCGCGTGAAGCAAGCGGTGATGCTCGAGACGGATCGGCCGATCGCCCTGCGCGAAGCCATCTTGGCCTGCCGGAACGGCGGGACGGTGTCGGTCCTGGGGGTCTACGGCGGGTTCATCGACAAGTTCCCCATGGGAGCACTGATGAACCGTTCTCTGACTATTAAGGCCGGTCAGGCCCATGTGCAGCGCTACCTCCAGCCGCTCTTGAGGAAAATCGAGGAAGGGGCGATCGATCCGGCTTTCGTGATCACGCATCGTCTGCGGCTTTCCGATGCGCCGAAGGCGTACGAATTGTTCAACCAGAAACGAGAGGATTGCATGAAAGTCGTCATGACGCCGTAGGCTAGTGAACCACTCCCAACGACGGAGTCCAGAGATCGGAGGTCGTGCCATGAAAAGAGATGTCATGCTGATTGCCACCGCAGTCTTTATCGGTGCGGCGGGAATGGCCGTAGCGGATGCCGGCCCTGCGACGCCCAAGCCCGGTGGGACGACGGGGCAGAGCCTCGCGCCGGCTTTGAGTGCCACAGAAGCCTTGCGCTTCGCCAAGCAAGCCGAAGCCGCCGGGGCGGAAAACAACCTTGAGTCGTTCACCGGGCACCTTGATCAGGCGTTGGAGGTTGCGCTCAGGACCGGCACGCAGGCGCCGAGCCATCGGATGGCGGAAGCCATCCATGCCCTCCGAGAAGGGCTGACCCGAGCGCACCAGGGTCGCCTGGATGAAGCCCGTGAGGATGTGCAAACCGGCATTGTGTGGCTGACTCGCGCTGCGGGTCTCCCAGCCAACGCCCCGTCGGCCACCTGGTCGCCTGCCCGTGAAACCGCATCGCGAAAGGAGTCGTCCATGGACCACTTTGTGATCGATATCGAAGAGGCCACCGTCAAGAATGAAGATTTCCGCCGGGTGCTGTACACCGCTCCCAACAGCCAGCTGGTGCTGATGACGCTCAAGCCTGGCGAGGACATCGGCGCCGAAACGCACCATCTGGATCAGTTCATCCGGGTTGAGGCCGGCCGCGGCACCGCCCAGTTGAACGGAAAGGACTATCCGATCCATGACGGCAGTGCCCTGGTCATTCCCGCCGGCACCCGGCACAACGTCATCAATACCGGACGCGATGAAGCGCTGAAGCTGTACACGCTGTACAGTCCGCCGGAACACAAGGACGGCACGGTACACCGCACGAAGCAGGAGGCCGAAGCGGATCGGGACGATCACTTCGACGGCAAGACGACCGCGATGCTGCACGAGTCGCCGTCCCGGTAAACCCTCCACGGCAGCCGCGACAGGCGGGCATCACCTGATGTGACGCCAAGCGATCCTCTGTGCCCGAGCAGGGGCCGGCAAGGAGCTAGGTTGTCCGCCATAAGACAGCCTGTCTCCCGGTCCGACTCTCAGAGGTAAGCCGTGTCCCCGGCAAATTATCGGCTAAGGAACGGCAGCGGACCCAGCAGGACTTCATGGAGGATCGCCTCGGCGTGGTCGTGGCCACCAAGGCGTTCGGACTGGGCATCGATAAGGCGAATCTCCGCATGGTCGTCCACTATGCGCTGCCGCTCTCCATTGAGAGCTATGTGCAGGAGAGCGGCCGGGCGGGGCGAGAGGGGAAGCCGGCGTGGGGCATCCTGTTGTACCGGTTGGAAGACCGGCGCATCCAGGCATTTTTTAAGGGCGGCAAGTACCCGCGTCGCGAGGAGAGCGCGCAAGTATACCGCGAAATCGTTCGTCCCATGGATGACAAGTCTGGCGGGAGTCTGACGCTGAAGCGGCTCTCCGCAGCGACCGGCATTGCCGAAGCCCGGCTTAAAGGTCATTACCGCCTTGGCTGCAGGCCATGGGGATCATCATGCGGGGCCGCCGGATCAGCCTGGCCCGGCGGTTTGCGGATCAGAATGAATTCATGACGTATCTCACTGAGTACGAACGCCGCCATCAGTCCGATCGGGACCGGCTCGAAATGATGATGAAGTATGGGCAGACCACCGGATGCCGGGCGCGGTTTCTCACCCGGTACTTCGGCGCCGAGCTCCAGCAAGACTGCGGCCGATGCGATAACTGCCGGCGCGGCGCGGCGCGCCGTGGACGTGCGTCACCTGGGCGCCGAAGCGGCGCTGGCCGGTTAGCCGGAGGACGCAAGGATTGTGAGTAAGGGGGCAAGGCGACGAAGGCGTCGCGAATGCGGAACGCTTCCATTCACCATTTAGCCACAGGGAGCCCAAATGGCCGTCAATTTATTACAAGACAAAGGGACGCCGGTCGACCAACAGCACTTCACCTGGAAGGATGTGGTGCAAAAGCCGGTCAGTAAGATGAACATCGATGCCTTCACGCGGGTGCGGATCATCCTCATGAACGGCATCGAATCCGAGTCCATCCGTTTCAGCCATTCCTGCGCCCGCATGAACAAGGACCTGCAAGCCTCGTTGGCCCGGGTCCGGCGCAAAGAGCAGCATCAGCAGACTTTGGTCAACTGGCTGCTGCCCGCCGATCAGTCGCCGCTGGAAACGACGATCGGGTATGAGCAGGTCGCCATCGAGGTGACCGCCGCGCTGGCGCAGAACGAGCCGGATCCCTACATCGCCCAGGTCCTGCGCTTCGGGCTGCTCGAGGATTTCGATCATCTGTACCGGTATTCGGCCCTGCTCGACCGGCTGCAGGGGATCGACGCGAACTCGATCACGCAAGGATACACCGACATCGTGCCGGGACGGCCGACGGCGGACGAACACCGCGATCCCATGGACGATCTCCGCGAACACTACGATAAGAAGAGTGCGGCTCCGCTGACGAAACTGCATGCCTACACCATCATGGCCGGCGAGCATCAGACGCACGACTATTACATGCACTACGGGCCCTGGTTTGCGGATCCGCTGGCCCGGCAGCTCTACGCGGAAATCGCCTCGATTGAAGAGCAGCATGTGACGCAATACGAATCGATCATCGATCCGACGGAAAGCTGGATCGAGAAGTGGCTGCTCCATGAGGCGAACGAAGTGTACAACTACTATAGCTGCGTGACGCAGGAAGAGCATCCGCACGTCAAAGCGATCTGGGAACGCTTCCTGGATTATGAACTCGGCCATCTGCAGTTGGCGCGGGACGTGTGCAAGGAAATCGAAGGGCGTGACCCGGCCGAGTTTCTGCCCGAATCGCTCCCCGAACCGATTGCCTACAAAAGCAATCGCGAGTATGTGCGCCAGGTATTGCGCGATGAGGTGGATCTGCGGACGGACGGCAAGCGCTTCGTGAACAAGAGCCAGGAGTCCGAGCGTTCGCTGGCCTATCGCCGCCGGATGAATCAGGACGGCTCTCCCTCGCAAACCGTCGCGGCCGGATGGCGCTGGAGCCCCGGCGGCGAACTCACCGCCCAGCGAGGCTTGAAGGAGGCCGCCTGACAAGGGATGGGTCTGTTTAGTCTGTCTGGTCGGTTTGGTCTGTCTAGTCCGAGGACGAGAGAGACCAGAGAGACCTCTGCACTAGATAGACCTCACGAGGGACAAGGGATGGGTCTGTTTAGTCTGTCTGGTCGGTTTGGTCTGTCTGGTCCCAGAGAGATACGGAGCCTGGTCCGATGACGAGACAGACCAGAGAGACCTCCGCACCAGATAGACCTCACGAGGGACAAGGGATGGGTCTGTTTAGTCTGTCTGGTCGGTTTGGTCTGTCTGGTCCCAGAGAGATACGAGCCTGGTCCGATGACGAGACAGACCAGAGAGACCTCCGCACCAGATAGACCTCACGAGACTCGCGAGGACAAGAGAGACCAGAGGGACCTCCGCACAAGACAGACCAGAGAGACCGCGTACCGGATAGACCACCATGAGCGCCCTATGGCGCAGAGGAGGAGAAAGCATGAATTCACCGACATCCATCGGAATGAATCGCAGCGGGATCGACATGGCGTCCGAAGGCGCGGAGCAAATGGTGCAGGCGGTGCGGGAGTTTCCCCCCAGCTCGCCCGGCGGGGAACAGACGCTCACGGAGTACCGGTCGTCCTATGTCACGGAAGCAGAACCGATCGGCACCGTCCCGATGCCCGGCACGTTGAAGGGCGCCGCAAAGGCCGGGATGCAGAAGCTGCTGGGCCGGCATGCGGAAGTCCTCATCGACAAACTCGGCGGCCGGCTGGCATTCGAACGGACCGGGACGCGTCTCTACGATGCCTTGTTGGGCAAGTACCAGATCAGGACCGATGAAGCGCCATCCTTGCCGATCGAGCAATTGCAGCAATTCCGTGCCGAGGAGGCGGCGCACATCGGACTCGTGTGGGACGCGCTTCGGCAGCTCGGGGCGGATCCGACCGCTGTCACCCCGATGGCGGATACGAATGCCGTCGCCTCGATCGGCCTGATGCAAATCATCAGCGATCCTCGCACGTCCGTGGCGCAAAGCCTTCACGCGATCCATATCGCGGAGCTGGCGGACAATGACGGCTGGCAGATCCTCATCAAGCTCGCGATGCAATTGGGCCAGCATGACATGGCGGCCCAGTTCAAGCGGGCCCTCGCCGAGGAGGACCGGCATCTGGCGGTGATCCGGCAGGTGATGGAGCAGATGTGTTTGAGTGAAGCCGGCGTGTGACAGTGAGCCCGGCCCATCTCCTGTGACGGCCGGGCAACTTGTCCTCCGGCAGACAAGGTGAGCCTCCCGCGAAGGGACGGCCATCAGAAGTCCTTGAAGATGGCATCACTGACCGGGGCCCCTCTCTTGCTATATGAAACCCCGGTTCGATGAGCAAGGAGTGGACTATCCCAGGCCGCAATTGCGCCGCAAAGAATGGCCAGAGCCTGAACGGAGCGTTGGATTTCTCCTTCGACACGTATGGGGTGTGGCAACGGCCTGCGGACAGCCATTTCCGCTGGCACGCGATCCGCTCCCTTCTTGCGCTCGACTTGTCTGATGTCGCCATCGCACGGGTGGCCCACCGGGCCGAGACGGAATTTGTCGGCGCGCCGGTCGGGATTATGGATCAAATGGTCTGCGCACTCGGGCGGCCGGGCTTCGCCTTTTTTCTCGATACGGCGACGCTGTAATTCGACCATATCATCGTTCCAGATTCTCGTGTTCGTCATGGCAGAAAGAGTCCGCTGAGACAGCTTTTCCTCCGCACGACGAAATGTCCCATCCCCTGCCTACGCTCCTTCTGTAATCTCGCCGCATCCTTGCCGCGGTGGCATCTGTTTGCATACCGGCCAAAGGTATGAGGCTTGCCTATTCCATTGCAGCCGGTTTCCCCGCGAAGTTTACCAAAATCAATCGTAACGGGAATGACTATGAAACACTCTAGCTCAATTCGTGTATTGCCGCTGCGCCAATGCTCATTGCAGCTTGTGCGACAGGTTAGCAGTTGGGACCGAACGATCCGGAAGTTCAGCGAAAGCTCCGGCTTGCCCAGGATCTTCAGAAGGCAGCCGAGGCGGCGGATCAAAAAGGCCGAGCAACGAGACGGCAGGTCCCCCACGGCATGGTCCAATAAGTCTGCGGACCGCCTTTCATATGTGAATCCTTGAGAAGCGGCGAGCGCACGGTAGAGTGACCGCTAACCACCAGCAAAGGAATGGACGATGCTTCTCACACTGCACGAGCGGGAACGCCTCATGATTTATACGGCCGGATAACTCGCCCTCAAGCGAAAGGCCCGCGGCCTGAAGTTCAACTTCCCCGAGGCCACTGCAATCGTCACCGCCTTTCTCTTAGAGGGCGCCCGTGATGGACGATCGGTTTCGGACCTCATGGAGGCCGGTCGGACGGTCCTCCGCCGGGAAGATGTTATGGATCGTGTGCCGGAGATGATGAAATCGGTGCAGGTGGAAGTCACATTTCCGGACGGGACAAAGATGATTACGGTTTCGCAGCCGATCCCATGAAATGACGGACGGCGGAACAACCCTCTGTCTTACTCAAGACGATCACGCAAGGAGGTTACCATGGGTCGTCGGCCAGGCACCGGTCAGGATGAGTGCTTCGGACACGTCAATGCAATTGACCATCCGGAGCAGGTCGAGCCGAAGGTCCCCGGCGAAATCTTGTATGGCGCGGGGCCGGTACAGATCAACCAGGGCAAGGACGCGATTCGGTTGGCGGTCGTCAACACGGCGGACCGTCCCGTCCAAGTCGGCTCGCACTATCACTTCGCAGAGGCCAACCCTTCGCTGAAATTCGACCGCGAGTTGAGTATTCTTGCAGGCGCGTCTGGTTCGAGCCCGGCGCTACGCACGAGGTGGACTTGATTCCCATCGGCGGCCAACGGATCGTCGCCGGCCTGCGCGGCGAATGCGGAGGGTCTCTCGATGGCTGACATCGACCGGCAGCAGTACGGCGCCTCGTTCGGTCCGACGACGGGCGACCGCATCAGGCTCGCCGACACCGATCTGTTCATCGAGATAGAGGAGGATCGCTGTGGCGGAGGCGATGAAGCGGTCTTCGGCGGAGGGAAGACGATTCGCGAATCCATGGGCCAGTCCCGGGCAACCAGAGCGGAGGGAACGCCCGATCTTGTGATTACCGGCGCGGTGGTCCTCGATCACCGGGGCATCATCAAAGGCGGAGGGTATCTTGAAACCGCTCATTATCTTCAACTGAACAGCAATGTGATTAACAGACAGGGTGGCACCTCGATTGTGGGAGAGCAGGTTTCTCACCCTGGAAGGAAGGTTGAGATGCATGGGATGACTGCTCTTTTGCTGGCTTGCGACGATAGGAACGAAGTCGGCACTGTATGGTATGCGGGGTAAGACGGTGAAGTACGCGCCGTGTAGGACGGTTGACTAAGCTATATCTCACGGGCGGGAGCATGCATAAACGCAGGACGTTGCTTTCGGAAACCGGGGAGGCCTTATGCTGGATTCAACCCTGATCGATTTGCTTCCGAAGCTCGAGGCCCCGATCCTCACGGTCTATCTCGATACGAACCCTGCCAATCCTTCCAATCAGGGCAAGTCTTCCGGCGCACGGATCTGGCTCAAGTCTCAGGGAAAGGCACTCCAGGCCCGCCTACCTCGTCTCGAGCAGACGGCGGTACGAAAGCAACTCGAGCGCGTCGACTCCTTTCTGAAGACACGGGCGAAGCGCGAACGAGGGACCGTCATATTTTCCGGCCCGAAGGCCTGGCGCGTGCTGAGATTACAAGTCGATGTGGATCAAGAACTACATTGGGGACAAGCAGTACTGACGCAGTTGCTCTGGCTCCTCGATGAACACCAGCCCAGCGGGGTGGTGGGTGTAGATCGGTCCGGGGCCCGATTCTATCGCTTCTGGATGGGGGAAGTGGAAGAGCAGAAGACAGAGCGATTTGCAGTGGATACCTCTCAATGGAGGGTCAAGAACGTGGTGCGTCCCGCTGGCCGGACCGCCACCGCTCAACGTGATGCCTTCGATCAACGCGTGGCGGCTCACTATGCGAGGCTGTTCCGCGATGCGGCTAAAAAGATCGGACAGTGGGCGCGGCAGGAGAACCTCGACGTGCTGTTCATCGCAGGCTCACAGCATGCGGTCGAGTCCGTATGGAACCACATCCCGGACAAGACCCGTGTCCATGCGACCCGGCTCACGGGCGACTATGTTCGGCTTTCTGCCGCCGCCCTGCAAGAACACGTGGCGCCTGAGATAACCCGCTGGAAGCGGAGCCAGGAGGCCGATATGGTGGCCGATATCATGGAGGAGCGGAACCAGAAGCATGCTGTCCTGGGCATCGATCAGACGCTGGCCGCGATTCAGGAAGGCCGAGCGCGCGTGGTGATTGTAGCACGAGGGCTTCGCGGCCGAGTGAGGCAGTGCCGACAATGTGGCTGGACTGACCGGGCTGCCGACCCCGTCTGTCGGGCGTGCGGCGGGCAGCGTCGGCTCGTCGCGCTGCGTGAGGTCCTTCCCCCGTTAGTTCGGAGAGCGGGTGTGCCGGTGGACGTGGTCGCCGATCGAGCAGCCGCGAAGTTGAAGACCGTCCGCGGAATGGCGGCGTGGCTGCGCGAATGATCGCTTGTTTGGAGCCAGGAGGAGGATCCATGAGTAGGCCGTTGATCAGCCACATTGTCTTGGCCACCGACTTTTCGGAATGCGCGATTCGCGCACAGGATTATGCTGTCCTGTTCGCGAGGGCGTATGACGCGACACTTCATGTGGTGCATGTGCCGGAAAGTCCGCTCTGGTACGGCTCACATGCGGCGACCATTCTCTACTTAGAACAGGCGCAGAAGGAGGGCGAAAGACAACTCGCAGATACGGAACAACATTTGATGCACAGCGGAGTGAAACACGTCGACATTCGACAGGTCGTCGGCATCCCGAGCGAGCAGATCACGAAAGCCGCCCAAGATATTGGAGCTGATCTGGTCGTCGTTGGAACACGGGGCCGAACCAACTTAGACGCGATCCTGCTTGGCAGTACAGCGGAACGAGTCATCAAGGGCGCGCCGAGCCCTGTGCTCGCGGTCCCGGCGACTCCTGAGCCGGTTTTTGAAGAGACGGCAGGGACGGGCCTCACTCCCGCCGTCCGACATATTCTGGCCCCGCTGGACTTCTCCAGTCCATCTTTGGATGCCGCCGAGTATGCCATTCAACTGGCGAACCATTTCGGCGCCAAGATGACGCTCCTCCACGTCCTGGAACCGATTTACTATGGCGCCGAACTGGAACTGCAATCAGTCGAGGAGAAGTGGCAGAAGTGGGTGCATTGGCGGGCACAATTAGATCAACTCGCCGGATTGGTCAGCTCCTTTGGACTGGCAACCGGAACCCTACTGCGTGGCGGTGTGCCGGCTGACGCCATTGTGGCCTCGGCCAAAGAGCAGGGCTGCGATCTCATTGTGACGGGAACGCATGGACGACGAGGGTGGTCCCGGCTGCGCTTCGGGAGTGTCGCCGAAGCGGTCCTCAGGCAGGCGCCCTGTCCCGTCCTCGCGGTGAAAAGCCCCAAATTCGAACCGGGCCATCGCCGCGTGCTGCCGGAGGCCGCCGAGTAAAAGGGGAGCGCGATCGGGAGGGAGCGATGGAACACCGGGCGATCTCTCTCATCGACTATGATTTGACCCGAGTGAATGAACTGCTTCACGCCGGCATCAGTGTGGCCGCGAGGGATCAGCCCTTGCTGGAGACACTCAGCGCCCGATGTGGTGACGATGAACCCGCGCGTCCTTCTCATCGATGTGGAGACGAAGGAGGAGCAGGTCTGCCTCATTGTGTTTCCGGCAGAAGCTCAAGCCGATGCTCAGCTCACCATCACTAGGAGAGCAGAGAATAAGAGAGGCGTACATGGAAGCAAGACAAAGTCCTCGTGGAGGTGTGGTGAAAGGTTCCGCCGTACGGGTCGGCGAGATTATGAACAGCAAAGCCGCAACGGTCGAACCTAAGGAATCGGCGAGCGTCGCCTGGTCTCGGATGCGACGGCAAGGAATCCGCCATCTTGTGGTTATGGAAAATGGTCGACTGCGCGGCGTCATTTCCGAGCGCGCTCTCGACGGCGGGCGCGGCGCTGACAGTCGGGAGCACCGCATGGTCGAGGATCTGATGACGCCGCGCGTGGTGAGTGCCGACTCGAAGATGACACTGCGCCGGGCAGCGGATGTGATGCGACGACGGCAGATCGGCTCCCTGCCCGTGATGGATGGCGGCCTCCTTGTCGGCATTGTAACAGCGACCGACGTGCTCGATGAACTCGGCCGCAACGTTCCCCGTTCGCCCTTCCCGGGCTTTATCCCCAGAGCGTTCAAGCGGAAGTCGGGCCGCATGGATGTGCCGCTGGTTCCCGCTCATATCCGTGTGTTCGGGGCTAATCTCAGCAAAGACAAACGGACGGACATCCGGCAACAGCTGGGCAGGCAGCTCGGAAAATTTGCACCATCCATTGAGCGCGTCAGTGTCCGCGTGGACGATGTGAACGGTCCGCGCGGAGGCGTCGATCAACTCTGCCGGATCAAAGTCGTGCTCAGTGGTCTTCCGAGTGTGGTGTTCGAAGCGCAGGACGCTTCCCTGGATGTCGCGATCGCCGCCGCCCTCAGCGGCACGGAGCGCGCCGTACGCCGAAGCGTGCAACGAAGACGCATGAAACCACTCAAAGTCGGAGCGCGGTCGAGAATCCGCGTCCCCTGACTATAAGAAAGGAGCCTTGCCATGTCTCTGAGATGGTATCAGCGGCCACGCCTTGTCGCACTTAACCCACGGACCCCCGTGCTGGAGGCCGGACGAGCCATCGAGAACAACAACATTGGCGCCGTCGTCGTCCACGACAGAGGACAGGTTGTAGGGATCGTCACCGATCGCGATTTGGCCGTCCGTGTGGTCGGCCGAGGCCTCGATCCCACGACGACCCTGCTGGCCGACGTCATGACCGCCCCCGTGGCGGTCCTCTCGCCTCGGGATAGTCAAAGCGGTGCGGTTCGGCTCATGCAGGAACGTAACGTCCGGCGTATCCCTCTCGTGGAAGGAGAGCGGCTCGTGGGTATGGTCACGTTGGATGACCTGCTCCTCGATGAAGCCGCCCCTCTCGACGAACTGGCGCACGTTGTGGCCTCCCAGATCGGCGAGGGAGGCCCGGCCGATACTGTCCAGTCGCCTGCCGGCGCGCGGCGCGCCGCCCGCGCCGAAGCGACCTATCGACGCCTGCTCAATCAACTGCGGGAGAATGCCGACCTGAACACTGCGGCTGAGGCGGAGGTCGCGCTCGAGATCGTCCTTCATTCGTTGGTGCGGCGGCTTACGCCTCATGAAGCGAAGGATCTCATCGCGCAGCTCCCCTCACTCATGCAACCCGCACTGTCTGCATTGCCGCCCGGCCCGGACAAGCGCATCAGCAGACAGATGATCGAGGCAGAGCTGGTTCAACGCGTCAATGTGCATCCGACGCGCGCGGCGCAGCTCATGGCCTCGGTGTGGGCCACGCTCGCCCAGAGCGTCAGCGCCGGCCAGATGAAGGATGTCCAGAGCCAGCTTCCCGAAGAGCTGCGTGGC
>CBDIWP010000095.1:0-69300 GCA_965285945.1 uncultured bacterium
AGTCTTGTCGAAGAGAGAAAGTCGGCCGACCCGACGGTTCAGGACGTGATAGGCGAGGTCCCCAGCAGTAAGGCGCGGTCGACGCGGCATGGAGAGCTTCTATCGAACCGGCCCTAATCCTTTCAAGAAAAGACTCCCGACCCCTTTTTACCCGTCCTAATCCTGTCAAGAAAAGACTCCCGACCCCTTTTTACCCGCCGCACCATCCTTGCGAGGCTAGAGCAGGAGATGCCCGTGATTGGGCATCAGACAAGAAGTCGCAGTGCGTGTCCCGGTGCGGTCGTGCGCTTCAGCAGGGATCTTCTCAAAGGCGGCAGTCTGCAGTTTTCAAACAGAGAAAGTCTCCAGCCCGAGAGATTCTCTCGACCGACATGCGGCTGATTGGCGCGGCGTAATGGGAGGCGAAGAGAGGTGCCGTTCAGACTCCCGCGCAAATGGAACGTCCAACCCTAAGGACGATTCTGGAGCGCTAGCTTAATCGCGGGATACAACTGCGTATCGGCCAGTTCTTTGAGCAGCAGGACCGACGCTCCAGCCTCGACCATGGCAGCATGGTACTCTTGGCGGATATTGACCGATAGTCCAACGATGACAGTGCCGGGGTGGGTGGCCGTGATGCGGGTGGTCGCCTCAATGCCGTTCATCACCGGCATGTCGATGTCCATGACAATGACCGTGGGTTGAAGGAGAGCGACCGCTTGGACGGCTTCCCTCCCGTTGCCGGCCTCTCCAATGACCGTCACGTCGGGATACCCTTCCAGGATGATTCGTAAAGCCTTTCGAATCAGCACGTGATCATCGACCACTAGCACATCAATGGCTCTTTCAGCGCCTGAACCGGATCGTTCCATAGGGCTTGACTGCGAAAAAATTGGTGTTGCGAATCTCGGCAGAGGCAACCTTTGGTCCGGTCATAAAGACACCACCCTAAATGGTGTTACCTTCCGTTGTCCGTGAGCGAAGCTTAACAGAATATTGTGAAAGACTGGCCGCAATTGGACCCTTTATGGCCCTAGTAGCATTACGGTGCTGTGACAGCGCGTGTCGCGTGAATGAGGGGTTGAGTGCCTTATGCCCGGCACGAGAAGGAGAGGTCGGCCCCAGTGCGCTTGGCTGTTTGTGCGTGCCGGGTGAATGGGCAGGATCCTTGGATCGGCTTCACGGAACTCTTTGCACCGGCTAGTCCCCATCTGACGTCCTCTCATCTCACTAGGGTTCATTACACCCACAGCTAGCGTAATGCTGGTTTGTTACCTTCTATCGGGCCGACTATCGTTAGAGTAGGGGTGGAAGGCCAGATCTGGCCTCGTATGACAAGCGCTATGCTGATCCTTCAACTAGCTGCCGCAGGACTCGTCTCAGCCAGCCTCATCTCAGGCTGTGCCCTGACCCAGCGAGCGATGCCCAGCACTATGTCGGACGCTAATGTCGTCTCCTTGTTTGAAACCATTGATGCAAACGAGATCGAAGGTGCTCAGGTGGCACGGCGGCAGGCGTCCTCGCAGATCGTCCGGGACTATGCGGATCGTCTGGCAGCTGAGCATGCGGTGCTCCTGGACCGGAAGCATGTGTTAGCTGACCGGATTCACGTGCAGCCCGAGAAGTCGTCGCTGACATCGAGCGTCGACGCAGCCAATCGGGATATGCTGGAGGCCTTGGCTAAAAAATCCGGCCCTGACTTCGACTTCACCTACATTGACTACCAGATCGCCATGCACAACGAGGCGCTTGATATCGTGGAATACACGGCCGTTGATGACGCACAGCTTGAGCAGCAACTGCTGGAGTCCCGCCCTGATCTCCTCGCCCATGCGGCGAAGGCGCGAAGTATCCGCCAACAATTGCTTGCCGCTTCTGCTCCTCCCTCATCGGAAAAGTGATTGCCGCCTCAGCGTTCTCGCTAACGTCACGGCAGAAGAGGTGTGGTGAGATCGTTGTAACGCCAGTTGTCATCTGCGTTGACGTCGATGCCGCCGGCGGGCGGCGGTTTGTCGAGATTGATGAATTGGAACGTCCCGAAGGGCTGTATCTGCTCGTCGGTCGGCAGTTGCGAGCGGGTCCAGCCGCCGCCGAGCGCGCGGAGCAGCGCGGTGGAGGAGCGCAGCAGTTCGGCCTTGACTTGCACCGCCTCGATGCGTGCCGTGAGCGTGGCGACCTGCGCGTAGATCAGTTCCAGGCTGGACGCCAACCCGCCCTGATACAGTTCCATGGTCAAATCCTGTGCTTTCTGGGTCGCTCCGACGGCGGCGTCCTGGCGGTCCGCCGCGGCGGCGAGCCGGTTCGTCAGGCTCAATCCGTTTTCGACCTCGCGAAACGCGTTCAGCACCGTCGCACGATAGCGGTCTTCCGTCTCGCGATAGGCCGACCAGGTCTTCTGCAATTGGGCGCGGCGATAGCCGCCTTGGAAGACCGGCAGCGACACGACTGAGCCATAGGACCAGAAGGCGCCGGCCAGCTTGGCGACATCGAAGCCGGCGTCGAGGAACCCTCCGTCGGCTGAGAATTTCACATCCGGAAAGAACGCGGCACGGGCAATCCCGATGGCGCGGTTGGCCTGCGCCATCCGGCGCTCCAGCGCGGCGATGTCGGGCCGGCGCTCCAGCAAGGTGGACGGGATAGTCTGCGGAATGGTGAAATGCGCCAGGCGGAGATCATCGACCGGGGGGATCGTGAAGTTGGCCGGCGCCAGGTTGACCAGGATGGCGATGGCCTGCTCCGTCACTTGGCGCTGGCCTTGGATCTGAGCGTATTTCGTCTCCGTGCTGTAGAGGAGCGATTCGACGCGGGCGACGTCGAGCGCCGACGCAATGTGCCCGACGAACTGCGCCTTGACGAGCCCGAGCGACTGTCGGTAGAGATCGATCGACTGCTTATAGATGGCCGCCTGCGCGTCAAAGCCGCGCAGCGTGAAATAGTTCGCCGCCAGTTCGGCTTGCAGGCTGAGCCGGGCGAGGCCCCAGTCGGCGGCGCGCTCCTCGGCGCGATAGGTCTCTACCCGTGTCGCGTTGCGGATTGCCGACCAGAAGTCGGGTTCCCAAGAGGCCAGCCCTGCACCGGCTGCAATGGGCCCCGTGAGAGGCAGATCGCCGGGAGCTCTGAGCGGATCGACGTGGTTATGACTGTCTGCCGCTTTCCCGCCGATGCCGATTTGCGGGATCCGCTGCGAGCGGACCTGCATCATTACATCGCGGGCCTGGACGAACCGCTCGGCGGCGGCGTGCAAGTCCGGATTGGCGGCCATGGCCTGGTCGATGAGCCGGTCCAGGAACGGGTCGTGATACACCTTCCACCAATCCGGCCGTAAGGCGTCGTCGGACGGCCTTGCCTCGACGAAGGGACTGGACCCCTGCCATGACTCAGGGACGACGTATTGGGGCGGTTGATAGGAAGGCGCCGGATCGACGTGCGGCAGCCAATCGCTGCTGCAAGCCGACAGATCGAACGCCAGCATCAGCAGACTGCAGCGGGCGACGGCGTGACAGCTACGCAGCATGTCTCGTCTCATGCACGTGGATAGAGGCTGATCGTGCTTCGTCACTTCGCCGAGCGTGCCTTCGACGCGGATTGCTCATGATGTTCAGCTATGCCTTTTGAGTCATGAGACGCTCCATTGACGAGGTCGTATCCCGGCGCAGGCGTTACGATGCGGACTTTGTCGCCTTCGAGCAATGCGGCGCTGGGATTGTTCACGATGCGGTCGCTCAGGGACAGTCCCTCGGCCACTTCGACGGCGTTGTCCATGAGTTTGCTGACATCAATGGTTTTCAAGTGCACGCGGTCATCGTCCGTGACGAGGGCCACCTGCGTGCCGTGCTCCTGGAACACCAAGGCGGTGGACGGGATCGTCAGCGTCTTCCGATCGACCGGCGCCGTGAGCACGACCTTGGCATAGGACCCCGGCCAGAGGGCCCGGTCCTCGTTGGCGACCGTGAAGACCGTGATCGCGGTGCGCGTGCTCACATCGAAGCCCCGGGCGACGGTCAGGAACTTGGCGGTGAAATGGCGATCGGGTAATTGCGGCACGGTCACATCGGCCGTCAGTCCCGGACGCAGGAAGGGGCCGAACGATTCCGGCACGGAGACGAAGAGGCGCATCATGCTCACGTCGGCCACGGTGAACAGATTGCTGACCGATCCGGGAGCGCTGATCGTGCCTTCCTTATTGACGTAGTCCCCGACGTTGATATTGCGGACGGTCACGATGCCGTCATAGGGGGCGACGATCGTCTTGAACCGGATGAACGCCTCGAAGTTTTTGAGGTTTTGCTCCGCGGCCTTGACCTTCGCCGCTTCGGCCTTCGCCGTCATTTCCTGGACGGTGATGGACTGCTCGGAGACGGCATGGTTTTTCCGGAGCGCCGCCCAGCGTTTCGCGGTCACAAGGGCGAGGTCGTATCTCGCACGCTCGGACGCCAGGTCGGCCTTGGCCTGCTCATACTGCGCGTCGATCGCCGGCGCGTTGATTTCGGCGAGGATGTCGCCTTTCTTCACTTCCGCGCCGTAATCCTTGTACCACATCTTGACGTAGCCGGAGACCTGGGCATAGATCGGCGCCTCGAACCAGGCCTGGAGCGTGCCGGGGAGGGTGATCGTCTCGCTGGGATCCGTCGGCTTTGGATTGAGGACCGCCACGGTCGGCACGGCATCTTCAAGCGTGCTCTCCCGGAGTTGCGCGGCGTCGAGGTTGCCCGCATAGATCCGATAGCCGAAGTACAACAGAGCCAGCAGGCCTACGAACGCCGCCACCCGTCTTCCAGTGAGATTATTTAACATTCGTGATCCTGTTGGCGGCGGTGCGCCGGTTGTAGACCATGGCGTAGACGCACGGCACGAAAAACAGGGTGAAGAGCGTCGCGACGGTCAAGCCGCCGATGACGGCGCGGCCCAGCGGCGCGTTCGGGGAATTCCCCATCGACATCGGGACCATGCCGATGATCATGGCGGCGGCGGTCATGAGCACCGGACGGAAGCGGGTCGTTCCCGCTTCGACGGCGGCCCGCAGGGCGTCGCCGTGCTCGTGGAGCCGCTCCCGCGCATAGGACACGACGAGGATCGAATTGGCGGTGGCCGTGCCCATCGTCATGATGGCGCCCGTCAGCGCGGGCTCCGACAGACGCGTATGGGTCAGGAACAACGACCATGCAATGCCCGCCAGCGCCCCGGGCAAGGCCGTGATGATGATGAAGGGATCGAGCCAGGACTGGAAGTTGACGACGATCAGCAGGTACACGAGCACGACGGCGGCGAGCAGCCCGACAATCAGCTCGAAATAGGCGTCGTGCATCAGGGCGGCCTGGCCGTGGATTTCGATGGCGGCGCTCCGGGGCAACTCGTGCTCCATGCCGTGGGCGACCTTCTGCACATCGGCCAGCACGCCGCCGAGGTCGCGCCCTTCGGCGGAGACATAAATGTCGAACAGCGGCATGATGTTCCCGTGCGTGATCACGCCCGGCGTCCCCTCCGCGGAAATATTGGCCAAATTACCTAGGAGCTGCACGTCAGTACTGTCGGACGGATCACTCGAAGAATCGATCGGGATGGTATTGAGGCTATTGAGGCTGTTGATCTGGGATTGCGGCGTATAGACATTGATCAGGTACGACATGCCGGTCGCGGGATCGAGCCAATAAATCTGATCGATTTGTTGGCTGCCGGCGGTCGTCATGAGCAGGTTGTCGGCAATGTCCTTCACGGTCCGGTTGACGCCCAACCCAAATGTACGGTTGCCTTCGACCATGAGGGTCGGCGTGCGCATCGTCTGCTGGATCACCACGTCGGCGGCGCCGGGGATCCGGCGCAACGCGCCCGCCAACTTGCGGGCGAACTCGTAATTGTCCCGGATGTCCGGGCCGTTGATCTGCACGTCGATCGGCGCCGGGGCGCCGAAGTTGAGGATTTTCGCGGTCAAATCGGAGGGCTGGAAGGTGAAGTCGGTTCCCGGATAACGCTCCTTCAGGCCCTTGCGGAGGATGCGGCGATAGTCCCACACCGGCGACTTCTCATCCTTTAAGAGAATCGTCAGGTCGCAATCCTGCGAGCCGATGGTCGGCGTCGGAATGAAGGCGAGGTTATGCGGTCCGACCGGCAGGCCGCAATTACTGACGATGTTTTCGACCTTCCCGGGCAGCAACTCCTCGATGCTGCCGGAGACCAGCGTGGCAATGCGGCCTGACACTTCGATGCGCGTGCCGAGCGGGGCCCGCATGTGCATCGTCATGACCCCCGACTTGATCTCAGGAAAGTAATCGCGCCCGAGGAAGAAGAAGAGCGACAGGGAGCCCACCGCGAGCGCCAGGGAGATCTTGACGAAGGTGCCGCGACGGGCGATCACCCTTTCGAGCAGCAGGCCGTAACGCTCGCGGAACCGATTGAAGCCGCGTTCGAACCGCTTCTGAAAGCGGAGGAAGACGTTCCGCGAGGCGTCCCCGCCGGCCGGCTCGTGAGGGTCATGCGGCGTGGGCATGGTGTCCCTTCATCATATACTTCGCCATGGTCGGGACGAGCGTGCGCGAGAGGATGAAGGAGGCGAGCATCGCGATGATGACCGCCTCCGCCATGGGCTTGAACAGGTACCCGGAGACGCCGGTCAGCTGGAAGAGCGGAAGCCAGACGATCGCGATGCACAGGGTGGCGACGAGGGTCGGAACGACGATCTGATTCGCCGCGTCGATGATGGCGGCCTCCAACGGCTTGCCCATGTCGAGATGCCGATCGATGTTCTCGATCATGACCGTCGCATCGTCGACCAGAATGCCGACCGCCAGCGCCAACCCGCCCAAGGTCATGACATTGATCGTCTCGTTGAGCCAATGCAGGCCGATCAGGGCGGTCAGGATGGACAACGGAATCGAGGTCCAGACGATGACCGTCGCCTTCCACGAGCCGAGCAGCAACAGCACGATGGCGCCGACCAGCGCACCGGCGGTCAGCATTTCCACCACCACGTCCTCGATCGAATCCTTCACGAAGGTCGAGGCGTCGTCGAGGAGCCTGATCGACACGCCTTCCGGCACGACCTGTTCGGCGCGCGGGATCATCTTCTTGATCCCGTCCACCACGGCCAGGGTCGAGGCCTCCGTGCTCTTCATCACGATGATGACGACGGTCTGTTTTCCTTTCACCAGCACCGCGTTCTGTTGCACCCGGCCCATCAGGCGCACCGTGGCGACGTCCCGCAGATAGATGAACGCGTTGCCTTCCCGCTTGATCGGGATCTCGCCGAAATGTTCGATCTTCATCGGTGACGCATTGGTCTGAACGATCCAGTCGGTCTGCTTGATCTTGATGTCGCCGGACGGGATCACGAGATATTGCCGCATGAGGGCCGTATGCACGTCCGCCGGAGTCAGGTGACGGGCGAGCAATTTCTGCTGGTCGAGGTTGACCATGACCTGCATGTCCTGGCCGCCGTACGGGTGCGGCAGGATCGCCCCATTGACCGTCACGAGGAGGGGGCGGATTCGCATGTAGGCGAGATTGTAAAGCTCCGCCGGCGTCAAATTGTCGGAGCTGATTTCGAGCATGGCCACCGGGATGGAGGAGGGGGCGAGCCGCATGATCATGGGCGGGGAGATATCCGGCGGCAGCGCCTTGACGACGTTCTGCGCAATGGCCGTGATATCCGCTTCGGCCCGGCCGACGTCGACTCCGTCCTGGAGATAAATATTGGTAATGCTGCTGCCGTAGTAGGAGTGACTGTGGATATACTTGATGCCTTCGACCGTGGCGGTCAAAAACCGTTCGAACAAGTACGTGATGCGGCCCTCCACACTCTGCGGCAGCAGGCCGTTGTAGATCCAGACCACGGAGGTGACCGGAATATCGATATTCGGAAAGACGTCGGTCGGCATGTGGAGCACCGTCAGGGTTCCCAACAGCACGATCAGGATGGACATGACGACGAAGGTGTATGGCCGCCGGAGTGCGATGAGGACGAGCTGGTTCATCGGCTCCACCCGTCCGAACAACCCCTATGTTCAGCCCCGCGGACGAAGCGGCATGAGAAGTCAGGCGGCATAAATGACCGGTACTTTCTTCGGTGCAACGCTAGTAGCGAGAAGCTACATAGCAAGTGGCTTACCTAAATTCCGAGGCGTGCTGGAGAGACTGAGGCCTGTGCCAGGATGTTCGCGATATATCACGGAATACGGCGGGAAGCGCTTTGGGTCGCGGTTTTGATGCGTCGAGGAGACGGGAGGAAAAACTTCAGGTTGCGCGATTGAGCACTGATCCTACTGTGCGGAATCGCGCGATTCACTAGGGTTGATGGCCCTCGGCTTGGCCGGTCTGAAGCGAGGAGTGGTGAAGAAACCGTTAAAAACTGACCGGTTGAGACCTGGTGCTGCGAGTCATCGGCTGATGGTCTCAATTGGTATTGATCTTGCGGTGCAGGCTGTAGGAGCTTGCAGCGTCACTCTGATTCAGGAAGAGGAACATCAATGACGGCACTTCAGAAATGTGCGGTGGTCATGGCAGTCCTAGCCGGGTTCGCCGGTGTCACGGCATCGGAAGCCCGGGCTCAAGCCGAAGCCTTGAGGATCGGCGCGAGCCATAGTCTGAAGCCGGCATTCGAAGAAATCCTGCCGATGTTCGAGCGGGAATATGGTGTGCCCGTTCAGGTGGTGTATGGTGCCTCCCAGACCCTCCGCCGGCAAATCGAGCAGGGTGGTTCAATCGACGTGTTTCTGCCGGAGTCGGTTGAGGAAGTCGAAAAGCTGGAAAGAAAGGGATTGACCCTCAGCGGAGGACCGCGGATCTATGCCACCAGTTCCCTGGTGCTCGTCATGTCGGCCGCCTCGCGGGCCACGCCCATCTCCTTGCCGAACCGGGGCGCCCGCATTGCGCTGGGTCATCCCAAGACGTCCGCACTGGGTGAACTGACCGCCCGGGCCCTCGTCAGAGCGAATCCTTCTTATAAAAACGGCTCCAACTTCATCTACGGGCAGCACAGCGAAGAGGTCATGAGTCTGATCGAGTCGGGGAAGGCCGATGCAGGGATCGTCCAACGCGTGGACGCCATCGGCAGCGGTCGCATGCGCATCATTGATGAAATGCCGGCCGGAAAGCACACGCCGGTCCAATTCGGCGAAGCGGTCGTGTGGACCTGTCGAGAAGCCTCCCTTACCGCCGCCGAGCAGTTTCTCGATTTCATGACCAGTCCCCTGATACAAAAACTCTTGCTCAAGTACGGGTTTGATCAAACGCCTGCGTCGAATGGCTAGCCGTTAATCTGTAGCGATTTGGCAAACAGCCGGCAGCCCTTGCGCCATCGGAGGGTCCCGGTGAGTTTCTGTATATAGGCAAATCCTTACCGGCGCCCCTGATAGGAAACCCTCTACTTACAGCCCTCCAAACGTCCGTCCCCAAGACCCTTCGTCACCTTGCCGTTCACCTTGCGTTGCCGCGCACCATTATTGATCCGTCGATGAGCTTCGGTGAAGGAGCTCCCGCAGATGTCCTCTCGTCCTGCCCCTCTATCGGATCCTGCAACTGTTTCCTATCCAAAGAGCGCACCGGAGTCGGCGGGTATCCGGTAAAGAACTCGCTGAGGTGTTTCCCGTTCGGTGGTTTACCACGATTGACGCGTTGAGACCCCAAGCGTAGAGTCAGTCTTTTCCGGCCGCCCACGTCTGCGAGGTGGTGGCCATGATCCTCCATGGAACTGCACTCCATCACGATGGACATGGCCGGTGCGGTCTCTTCCTCCCTCCCACGCGCCTTCGATCCCTGAGTTGCCTGAGCAACTTCTCCAGCTATCGTCTACGTTTATTATTCCCGTACTCAGCATCCGGGCATCTCTCTGATCGCTGGTGGAACGCCAGCCTCACTGCATATTCCATTCAGTCCTGCCACGAAGGAGGGGAAGGAGGGGTTTATGAAAGCTGTATCGGTGTGTTGGCCGTAGGCCGCGCCCTCTGCTGTCTCGTCGTGGCGGGACAACGTATCGCTGATGGCGACGCCGGTTCAGGAATACGGCAATGCGGTTCCTGCCGGTCCGGTCGGTCTCGCAGAAACGGGCTAGTAGCACTAACTCTCGTCTCGCGGAGGGATGGGAATGACGGAAAGGAGGGTCCTCATGGCACGATGTCCGACACAAGCGCTCCTGGGCCTGGCGGCGGTGTTTCTTGTTACGCCGGTTGGCGCGGAACAATCAGAAGAAATCGTTCTCGGCTCCCATTATGGCCTCAGCGGGGTCATCGCCAAAATCGAGTCGGGAATGTTGTTCGTCCACAGCGACACGAGCCTGCAGCCGAGGACGATCAGTCCGAATAAAGCCGATCGGGTCGGCCTGCATGATGCGAAGGTGGGCGACCCGGTAAACCTGCTCTTCGATTCAGGCAATGTGCTGATCGATGTTTCCCGCACCGATCGGTTCTTCCCTGATCATCGGTTTATGGTCGGCACCGTTCATTATGCGGATCCGTTCTGGCAGGAGATCCAACTCTCCACCCCGGAGGGGACAACCACATACGAAGTGGATGCGCTGGCCGGAAGCAAGCTGTCTGCAATCCCGGAAGGCGCAGCGGTCACGCTGGAGTTGGACACGGATAATGTGATGATCGATATCAACCGCAGCCATTCGCGGTAACGTATGCCGGGCGGGCCGTCCCTTGACCTTGAGGGGAGGGGCGCCGTAGCATTTTCTGTGCGTGTCCGCCGGCTCCGGTAAAGGGCCGGCGGACGGCGCGCAACAACGCCTCTTCACACAGGGGATGACCCGATGACGAGCCGGTTGCGCTGGGTGGCCGCGGCAGTCGTGTTCTCTGCCATCCAGGGGGCCGTATGTGAATCGGCATCCCCCGAGCGGGGCCGTTCCGAAGGGGGCGCGGCGTTCCAGACCATTCTTGATTTGGAGCAGACCGCTCGCCTGCTCGCGATCCTGTTGGATTCCGGGCGCTCCGTCATCAACGAAAACCAACCTCTTTTCGATGATCCAATCAAAGCCGACAAGGGCTTTACGCCGGAGGTCTTCCAGCGACAACTTACGGATATGTTCCGCAGCCGGTCCGGCGTCGATCTCGCGGATCTGGACTCGGCCCGCGTTCCGCCCGAGGGTAAGAAATGGCTCAAGGCCTTGCTCGATGCGAGCAAGAAAGTCGTGGAGGAGGCTCAACCGGATATCAATCGGCCGGCCGCCCGATCGCTGTTGATCCCGGCCGTGTTCGGCTCGCGGGCAGCCGGGCGTTTTACCGAGCGGACCGGCATCCGAATGAAGCAGACAGCCCTGGTTCCGAGAAATCCCGCCAATGCGCCGGATGCGGTCGAACGGTCGTCCCTGGAAATCTTTGCTGTCCCCGACTACCCTCGTGAGAAGGCGATGAGCGAAGCGACGTCCAAGAGCGGGATCTTCAGACTCATGTTCCCGCTGTACATGACCCGGCAGTGTCTCGATTGCCATGGCGAACCGAAGGGCACAGTCGATAAGACGGGCTATCCCCGCGAAGGATTGAGACTCGGGCAGAATGCCGGCGCCATCAGTGTGGTCATTCCCATTGCACGATGAAACGCATTGCGCTCTCCATCTCGCTCGGATGTCTGGTGGCCTGGACGGCCGTCCTTGCGGCGGAGCGCCTGCCGGTGCCGGCCGAACGGCCGTCGGGAACCGGGGTCATCGTCCATCCCGACGGCTATGTGCTCACGGCCCATCATGTGGTGGCCAACGCCCGTCGGGTGGTCGTGGTGACCCTAGGCGAATTTCGTGCGCCAGCGATCGTGGTCAGCAGCGATCCCGAGCACGATCTGGCGCTGCTCAAAGCCGACACGGTCGGCCTGACCGAAGCGGCCCTCGGTCAGGTCGGTGGGGTCCGGCTGGATCAGGAAGTGGTGGCCGTCGGGTTTCCGTTCGGGTTGCGGGAGGTGGCGCTGACCCGCGGGCGGATTGCGGCCGTGCGGACCAAGGGGGTGCAGCGCGTCTTTCAAGTCGACGCGGCGGTCAATCCTGGCAACAGCGGCGGGCCGTTGTTCAACCTACAAGGGCAACTGATCGGCATCCTGACGACCAAATTCTCGCATCCCTCCGGTATCGTTCCCGAGGGCATGGCGTTTGCGGTTCCGGTGAGTTATGCGACACCGATGCTGGCCAATATCGACGGCTTTGACTTCACCAGGGTCGGGAAGGGCGGTAACGGCAAGAAAGGGAAGAAGGGCAAGGAGGCGGAGCAGGACTCTCTTGCCGCCCTGGTCGTACGGACGACAGTCAGAATCGAGACCGCCCGGGGGGCGGAGGCCTCGCCACCCGTCATGCCGTCCCCGGCCGACTCCGTCACACGGCGCGATGCCGCCGGCCCGCCTCCTGCTCAACCGCCGGCCGGGACCGGGGCCCGCGGGCTCCCGGCCGCCGACCACGCATTGATCCAACAAGTCAACGAGCAGCTGAGGGCGGCGCAACAGGAACACCTGCAGCGACTCGCTCAGCAGGGCCTCGCGCGTCCCGAGGGCATGGTGCTGATTCCGGCCGGAGAGTTTTGGATGGGCGCCGAGGACGGTTTGCCGGACATGCGCCCGATGCATCGGGTGTACCTGAGCACCTATTGGCTGGACCGGCACGAAGTGACGAATCAGCAGTACCGGCACTGTGTGGAGAGCGGGGGATGCGGGGCTCCCAAAGATCAATCCGCGTATGACGATCCGATGCTGACAGACCACCCGGTGACCAACGTCACATGGGCGCAAGCCCGTCACTATTGCGGCTGGCTCGGAAAGCGATTGCCGACGGAGGCGGAATGGGAAAAGGCGGCGCGCGGGATCGACGGGCGGCTGTATCCCTGGGGCAACAGCGATGAGGTGGTCAAGGCGCAGCCCCGCCTCGCTGAGCGCGCGAAGAACGGGACGGCTCCGGTGGGCACCATGGACTTTGCGCAATCTCCCTACGGGGTCGCCGATCTCGTGATGAATGTTTCGGAGTGGGTCAACGACTGGTACGCGGAGGATTTCTATCGGTTGTCCTCCGGCCGCGATCCGCAAGGCCCCGCGCGGGGTTCGTTCAGGGTTCTGCGGGGAGGGGAACAGAGCGAGCGTCCCCTGGAATTACGCGCCAGCTACCGGGGGTGGGATGACATGACCTACTGGGGGCCTTCGCTGGGCTTCCGCTGTGCGTTGGATGGGTCGTAAGCGAGCAGACTTGGCTGCATCTTCTTGATAGAACTTTGGCAGAGCACCTGCATCGTTCGAGCACGGATGAGGCGAGCGGAAGCGCTTCACCATGGAGAGGGTCGGAACTTGATCACTCCGAAATTCCATCACGTCGGGGCTCGTCTCAGCGCCGACCACTCGCACGACCGGATTTCTCGGCAAGGTTAAAGATGGCCTCCTCGATTCCGGAGAGATCGTATCGGAACTCAGGCCAGTTGGCCGTTGCCGATTGTAGGGCATGAGCCGAATAGTACATGTATCCGGCTCATGAAAGAGGGATCAGCCGGTGTAAGGGAGGAGGGAAGCTTCTCTCACACTTTTCCAAACATCCCTTCGAAAAAGTCTCGCGTCTGCGCCATATGCTGCTCGATATCCGTCTTCAGATGCCTCGCGCCTGCCTGCCAATCATCCGTGGTGTAGCCGACGCGGCGGGCGAGGAAGATGAATTCGTCTGAATCGGCCGGGGGGAGAACCAGGTCTTTGGCGTGGCCGCGCACCATTCTCAATCCGTCGATGAGCATCCGGATGAACAGATAGGCCTTCCGCAGATGCTCGCCATCCTGCCTGGTCACGATGGCACAGTCCACCAAGCCCGCCAGGGCCTGCATGCTGTTGGGGGTCCGCAGCACGGGATACTTGTGGCCGTGCAAGACTTGCAAATATTGGATGGCATATTCGATATCGACCAGGCCGCCGGGGCTGTGTTTCACGTTGACCGTGCCCGGCTCCACGAGTTGCCTCAATTGCTGCCGCCGGAGATCCAAGGCGACGGCGAGATCCCAGGGCTCGCCGCTGTAGACGTAAGTGTCGCGGTGCGCTTCGACTTGCTTGCCCAACGCCGGATCACCCGCCACGGCTCTCAATTTGATCATGGATTGCCGCTCGAGCGGGGCGGCTAGTCCGGTCGGACTGTAGTAGCTCTCTATTTCCTCCAACGGATTCGACAGTGAACCCTTACCGCCATGCGGGCGGAGCCGGACGTCGAGGTGGAAGATGCCTTCCTGCTTGGCCTCGATCCACTGCAGCAACTCCTGAACGAGCCGTTCGAAATACTCGCTGTTTTCGATGGGCTGTTTTCCGCCGGTGCGGCCGGCGCCGCCGTAGACGAAGAGGACTTCGATGTCGGACGCGTAGCCCAATTCACGGCCGCCGAACTTGCCCATGCCCAGGACGGCAAAAAGACAGGGCTTGCGGTTTTCCAAACGCGGGGCGCCGTAGAGCTTCTCCAACTTGGCTTGGCAGTCGCGCAGGCTGCGGCTCATGATCACTTCGGCCAGTTCGGTCAAGGCTTCGGAAAAATCCGCCAGGCTGGAAGACTCGACCATGTGCTTCATGTCGATCCGGAACAGTTCCTGATCCTTGAATCGATTCAACGCATCCTTGCGCGCGCGTTCCGTTTTGGCGCGGTCCACCACGCGGTCGAGTTCTTTCCGGAGGGCCGCTTGCGGCTTGATCAGCGGCGCGTCGCGATAGTCTTGTAACAGCGGCAACAGATTGCCGTGCTGGCGGCGTAAAAAGTCTTCCCAGAGGAAGTCGCTGGTGCCGAGCAAGCGGGCGAGGAGGGGGAACGTCTTCTTGTCGCTCAGAAAGGCGAGGGCCTGTGCCTGCTCTTTTCCCTTGGTGTCTTGCACGGTCAGGTCGAGGAACTGATCGAACGCCTCCAGGGCTTTGGCCGGATCGGGTGCCCAGGTCAAGGCATGGGTGAACTGCTTGATCAGGACGGCGGTGAGGCGCAGGTGCTGTTGATCGAGGGGATCGATGAGCTTCTGGCCGTGCCGGTTCCGGACGTAAAACCGGTCGTGCAGCTTGCCGTCGTCGATCTCGAATTGCGCCTTGGCGATGTAGATATTGCGCATGGCCAAGGCATTGGCGAAGGCATAGAGAAACGCCGGTGTATCGTCCGACCGGATGTCCATGATGGTATCGGTCGGGGATTGACTGTTATCGAAGGTGATCTGGACGGTATGGAGCAGCCCGCTGAACGAGCCGCGGCGTCTGCCGAGCTGCTCCACCAGATGCCGGTTCACGGCCTGCCGGGCTTCGTCCACCTGCCCCGCGTCGAGCAGTCCGATCATGCGCGTGAGTTCCGCGACCAGGCGCCGATGATCCTCCGGCCCGAACGGAATGCCGCGCGCCGGCTGGACCCGGAACACGTCGACGATTTTCTTGCGGCTCAAACCGGGCCGGCTCTTCGATTTGACGCGTGAGCTGCTGCCGGCCGGGGTCGTGCGAGCGGCGGCGGGCGGCGGCGCGCCTTCCACGAAGGTGTAGATCTGCCCTTCTTCGATATTGAGGCCGAAGGCCGACAGCAAGCCGCAGATGATGGCGAATTCCGAAAAGTAGTCGTAGGCCACCAGTGTGAGTTCGAAGCGCTGCTCCGGCTGCCCGGTGATCGAGACCTCGCAGGGATGCTCGGGCGTGAGCTGCGCGGCGAGGCGGACATGGTGCGCGATCGCCGCGGGCGGGAACCGTCGGAAATACTCCTGGTCCATCCGGCTGACGAAGTCCTGCAGGATGTCGGGCGCGATGTCCTGACAGTGCGGAGAGAGGAGGTGCAATCGTTCTTCGGCGGTCATGATGAGGCACTCCCTGGCATTCGGCGGTCAGCGTTCAGCTATCAGGTAGGATATCGACAGAGCTGACTGCTGAAAGCTGAAGCTCTTCACCGGCCGCCAGTATACCGGAATACACTTCATTGTGTGGAGTGAACCGCGCCAGTATAATGCCGCCTTTGGCCGGCAGAAGGTGGAAAAGGCCGCCGCCTTTCGACGCTCCATGTCATTCCTGACGATTCGTTGCGGGGAGAGGTGTGAGTCCTAAGAATATATTCCAGCGGCCTGGGGGCAAGCCGACAGCCTCAAAATCGGATCACGAACCACCTCGGAAACCTGTCCTGCCTATGTCCTCCAAGCCGGACCCCTCGCCCGTGCTGCTGGCGACCGAGCGCCGGGCCGGCCAGGTGGCCGCGATTCTCTCCGCTTACGGTCTGCGCGACATCGAACAGGCCGACCGCAACCTGCAAGCCATGGCAGGGGAGCCGCATCATCGCCGCCAACTGGCCCGCATGCTGCCGGTGCTGATGGAGTCGGTTGCCCGGACGGCAAATCCCGATCAGGCGCTGAATCATTGGGAGCGGCTCCTGGAGAATGTCACCCGCTCCTCGTTCCTCGACTATCTGCACAGCTCGCCGCGCATGCTGGATCTGCTCTGCACGATCTTCGGCAACAGCGATGCCCTGGCCTTTACCGTGATTCGCGACCCGATGCTGGTGTACTGGCTCGCGGAGGAAGGGGTGCTGTCGAAGGCGCCCACGCGGAGGGGGCTGGAAACCTCCTTGCGGAGCAGCCTCGATCATCTCACGGTGAAGGAATTGAAACTGGACGTGCTGCGGCGGTTCAGACGGCGCGAAATGTTGCGGATCGGCGTGCGGGACCTCCTGCGCCTCGCCCCCGTGCCGGAGACGACGGCCGCGCTCTCCGATATGGCCGGCCTGCTCATCCAGTCCGCGTATGAAATCGTCGATGCCGACTTGCGCCGGCAGTACGGTGTGCCCATGCACAAGAACCGGAAAGCCCGGTGGGTTGAAACCGGCTTTGCCGTGATGGGCATGGGCAAGCTCGGCGGACACGAGCTGAACTATAGTTCCGACGTGGATTTGATCTACGTCTATGCCTCACACGACGGGGAGACGAGACGGCCAGCGAACAGGGGAAAGGAGCGGGCCTCCTCCTCCTCCGCCGCCGTCGGCATTTCGAACGAAGAATACTTCGAAGTCCTCTCGCGCGAACTGACGAAAGCGCTCACGGAACAGACGAAGGAAGGGTACGTCTTCCGCGTGGACCTGCGGCTGCGGGCCGAAGGGTCGGTCGGACAGCTGGCGCGATCGCTGGAGGACTATCAGAAATACTATGCGTCGCGCGGCCAGGGCTGGGAACGGTTGGCGCTGCTCAAGGCCTGGCCTGTGGCCGGTTCGAGCGAAGTCGGGACCGCCTTCCTCAAGATGGTGAAGCCGTTTATCTTCGGACCCGCCGGGACGGCGGATCCGGCCGGTGCGCTCCGCGTCGTGGACGACGTGCGGACCGTGAAGGAACTGATCGACGCGAAGATGGCCGATCGCGGACACGAGCGCCGGAATGTCAAGCTGGGCACCGGAGGCATCAGAGAAATTGAGTTTCTGGTGCAGACGATTCAGGTGCTGGCGGGAAAGCAGGTGCCGGGCCTGTTAGACCGGAGCACGCTCGGGGCCCTGGATCGATTCGTGCGGTACAAGCTGCTGTCGGGGACGGAGCGCGGTCAGCTCACGGCGGCCTATCTGTTTTTGCGCGATGTCGAGCACAAGCTGCAGATGGTGCAGGACCTCCAGACCCATTCGCTTCCGGAAAGCGGCGAGGAGCTGGAGCGTTGCGCGATCCGGGCCGGCTATGATCCGGAGGATCGGGCAATGGGGGCCGCCCGTTTTCATGCCGATCATCACCGGTACACGGCTGTGGTGAACCGGTTGTTCCGGTCCTTGTTTTATGAACCGAAGACGTCCGCGCTCCTCCAAGCGACGCTTCGGTTGAGGCGCGCCAACCGGTAACAGGGCCGCCGTTCCCGCCACGCACTATTTCGCCTGCATCAGGATCGCGTCGTGCAGATGGCTGGCGGCACCTCTTTTCGAAAGAACGTAGTCGCTCCCGCCGGCATCAGGCAGGCCCTGCTCTATCTTGTTCGGAATCAGCTCACGGCGGCCTATCTGTTTTTGCGCGATGTCAGCACAAGCTGCAGATGGCGCAGGACCCGGACCCTTCCGGAAAAGCGGCGAGGAGCAGAGCGTTGCGCCATTCGGGGCGGCTATGACCCGGAGAATCGCGCCGCGGGCGCGGCCCGTTTTCATGCCGACCATCACCGGTACAGGGATGTGGTGAACCCGACGACGTCCGCGTTCTTCCAAGCGACGCTTCGGCTGAGGCGCGCCACAGGGCCGCCATCGACCACGCACTATTTCGCTTGCAGGATCGCGTCGTGCAGATGGCTGGCGGCACGGTCTTTTCGAAGGAATGTGGTCGCACCCGCCGAGATCATGGCCTGTTCCACATGGGTCGACTCCTGTATCGAGATGCCGATCACGGCGGTCGACGGGCGGTCATGTTTGATCTGGCGCGTGGCGGCAATGCCGTCCAGGCGCGGCATGTTGATGTCCATGACGACGACGTCCGGGTGGCGTGTACGCGCCAGCTTTACGGCTTCGATGCCGTCGCCGGCCTCGCCGACCACTTCGAGATCCTGGTAACCCTCCAGGATGCTGCGGAGGCCCTCTCGGACCATGGCATGGTCGTCGACCAGCAGGACCCGCAGCCTGTGCACGGCCATCGTCTGCTGGTCCGGAGCTTCGTCTTCCGCCGCCGGCGCAGTCAGGGGCACCGAGAGGGTCACTTTCGTTCCCTGGTGAGGGAGCGAACGGATGTCCATCCGGCCGTTCAAGATCGCCAAGCGCTCCCGGATGCCGAAGAGACCGAAGCGCCGGTGAGGCTCGCCGGCTTCCAGGTCCTGCACCTGAAATCCCTGTCCCGCATCCTCCACCGACACCAGCAGGTGGCCGGTCGTTTCATGAGCGACGGTGACGGACGCACGTTTTGTGGCGGCATGTCGCAGCACATTGACCAGCAGCTCGCGCACCGAATGGAACAGCAGAATGGCCTGGTTGCCGTTCAAGATCGGCGGCTTCGGCGGCAGGCGTAACGCGACGGTGAGCCCTTCCTTTCCCATGCGGGCGGCCAGCCATTGTAGCGCCGGTTGAAAGCCTTGTTCGTGCAGGACCGGGGGCGTCAGGTTGCCGGCAAACGTCTCGGTAAACTTGACCGCTTGATCCATCACCTCATCGATGTCCTGTAGCAGCGCACTGATGCTGGCTGTCGTGGTTTGGCGGATCACATGCCCGAGTTTCATACGGCCCAGGGCGAGGGGCCGGCTGAGATGATCCTCGAGTTCGCGCGCGATTTGACGACGCGCCTGCTCCTCCGCCACCGTGTGTTGAGCGGCCAATGACCGCAGTTTCGTCAGCGCCGGCTCAAGCGCCTTCTCCGGTTCACGAACGGGCCGGTCGACGGCATCCGGCAACCCGTCGCCCAGTGCGGACGCGCAGCACTGGCTGATGATCTGGAGCAGGAGACGCGCCTCGTCGTCCCAGCCGCCCGAGCGGCGCGTCGCAAACGACATCGCCCCCAACAACCGGTCCCGCTGCAGAAGGGGATAACAGACATAGTCCGTGATGCCCAACTCGGACAACGGCGCCACTGTCTCATCGGTCCTCGGCTGGAAGGAATGGAGGGTCGGCTGCCGATTCCGGACGGCTTGACGGGCGATGGCCGCTCCGGGACTGGGACTCGTCAGGGAAGCGGCCGGCGCGCCGAGCGGCTCGGTAATCCCGCGGGACGCGATCAAGCCTGGTTCCTGCCGTTCATTGAGCGCATACCATTCATATCCGGCTAAGTCGATGAGTTGGGCGAGCTGAGGAAACCGCGCATCGAGCACCGTGCAGGGATCGTCCGAGCCGAGAAAATCCGCCGCCGCGTCAGCGAGAAACGCGAGATGAGCGGAAAGCCGGTCTGTGGTGTGTTGTGTGTGCACGCCGATACGACTATCGTACTGAAGCGGCTCAGGAAAGATCCAGATGAGGAAAGGGGCTACTGAGAAGCCCTCAAGGAGACCGGCCGGAATTCGTGGCTCGCCGCCAACTGCGCGATCTAGGGATCCTCATAGCGCAGATCCCGCTCGCTGGCAAGCAGCAGATAAGCCTCTCCCCACTGCCGTGCGTTATCCAGGCTCCAGGGCTCATCCGGATCCACCGGCTTCAGGCGGAGGCCATAGAGGCCTCCATAGACGACGTGTGCGAGGCCGGAGCCCGAGTCTTCCACCGCTTGGACGTAGGCTTGACAGGGCGGTGTGCCCGCATCGTCACTCCACCCGGTGACCCGGTACCATTCTCCGGCCGGATTCCGGTCATGCAGCCGCACCTGGCGAACGGGGCGGGCAGGCCCGGCGGCCTTGAAACGCGCGAAGACGCTCATCTCGCAATTCGGGTTCGGTTCGACCTCGACGATCACGCCGGTTCACCTCGCGGCAGGATTATTACAGGCCCATTGTACCGGGACGAAGGCCCGGAAAACACAAAGGGCCCGGCGGTTTCCCGCCGGGCCCTTCTGATGCTGAAAGCTGTGTGCGTCACAGCTAAGATGCTGCCCGCTCACCATCTCGCGGGCGCGCACAGACTTGGTCCGGCTTATTCGCCGGACCGTGAGCCTTAGTACATCCCTTCCATGCCGTGGCTGTGTCCGCCCGGGCCGCCGGCTGCTTCCTTCTTCTCTTCAGGGATGTCCGTGATCATGACTTCGGTCGTGAGCATCAAGCCCGCGACGCTCGCCGCGTTCTGCAACGCGGTGCGCGACACCTTGGTCGGGTCGATGATGCCGGCCTTGATCATGTCCACATATTCTTCCGTCGCCGCGTTGTAGCCGGCGCTGGCATTCTTGTCGTTCCGCACCTTCTCGACGATGACGGAACCTTCCATTCCGGCGTTCGCCGCAATCTGGCGGATCGGCTCCTCGAGCGCGCGGCGGATGATGTTCACTCCCACCTGCTGCTCGGGGATGAGCTTCAAGCCGTCCAGGCCCTGGATGCAGCGGAGATAGGCCGTTCCGCCGCCGGGCACGATGCCTTCTTCCACGGCCGCCTTGGTCGCGTGGAGGGCGTCCTCGACGCGGGCTTTCTTTTCCTTCATCTCGGTCTCGGTCGCGGCGCCGACATTGATGACGGCCACGCCACCGACGATCTTCGCCAAGCGCTCCTGGAGCTTCTCGCGATCGTAATCCGAGGTGGTCTCTTCAATCTGCGCCTTGATCTGCTTCACGCGGCCTTCGATCTTCTTCGGGTCGCCGTAACCCTCGACGATCGTGGTGTTGTCCTTGTCGATCGTGACGCGCTTGGCGCGGCCGAGGTCGGTCAACTTCACGTTCTCAAGCTTGAGACCGATGTCTTCCGAAATGACCTGACCGCCGGTTAGGATGGCAATGTCCTCCAGCATCGCCTTGCGGCGATCGCCGAATCCGGGGGCCTTGATGGCCGCCACGTTCAAGGTGCCGCGCAGCTTGTTGACCACGAGGGTCGCGAGCGCTTCGCCTTCGACTTCTTCCGCGATGATCACGAGCGGCTTGCCCATCTTGGCGACCTGCTCGAGGATCGGGAGCAGATCCTTCATGGCGCTGATTTTCTTTTCGTTGATGAGGATGAGCGGCTCTTCCACGGAGCATTCCATCCGCTCGGCGTTGGTCACGAAGTAGGGGGAGATGTAGCCGCGATCGAACTGCATGCCCTCGACCACGTCCAGGGAGGTGGTCATGGACTTGGCTTCCTCAACGGTGATGACGCCGTCCTTGCCGACCTTCTCCATCGCTTCCGCGATCAAATCGCCGATGGTCTTGTCGTTGTTGGCGGAAATGGTCCCGACCTGGGAGATCTCGGTCTTGTTCTGGCAGGGCTTGCTGATTTTCTTCAACTCGCCGATCACGACTTCCACGGCCTTGTTGATGCCGCGTTGAATTTCCATGGGGTTGGCGCCGGCGGTGATGTTCTTGACGCCTTCCCGATAGATGGCTTGGGCCAGCACGGTGGCGGTGGTGGTCCCGTCGCCCGCCGTGTCGCTGGTCTTGCTCGCGACTTCGCGGACCAACTGGGCGCCCATGTTCTCATAGGGATTTTTCAGCTCGATTTCTTTCGCAACGGTCACGCCGTCCTTGGTGATGGTCGGGGCGCCGAATTTCTTGTCGAGGATCGCGTTCCGGCCCTTCGGCCCGAGCGTCGCCTTGACGGCGTCTGCAAGCTGGTTGACCCCTTTGAGAATCGAGGCCCGAGCGGCCTCGCTGTACAGTAGTTGCTTTGCCATGTGATTCCTCCCTTAAATGTCGAATGTCGAGTGTGCGTCGTGCGTCAATTAGCTGGTGAATATCCCGAGGATGTCTTCTTCCTTGAGGATCAAGCATTCCTCGTCCTCAATGCGGAGCTTGCTGCCTGAATATTTGTCGAACAGGACCTGGTCACCGACCTTGACGTTCTCGACCTTCTTGCCCACTGCTTGAACGATGCCCCGCTGCGGCTTTTCCTTGGCGGAATCCGGCACGTAGATGCCTCCGGCGGTGCGTTCTAATTCCTCGGTGTAGGTGACGAATACGCGGTCACCGAGGGGCTGAAAGCCCTTGGCAACGTTCTTCTTGTCCTTCGCGGCTGTGCTCATAACTGGGACCTCCTCGTGCTGAAGTTAATAGGGATGTGACGATGTTCAACGGGTTCGCACTCGATGGCGAAAGCGATACTTCCGAACGAGCGGCGGAAGCCCTAATCCGTCAAGCTTGTGGGTAGAGAGATAGCCTCCGCCCCTTTCAAGTCAAGGGGCCCGTATAAAAAAACTTCTTCGGGAAAGCTCGACGGCCGCCGGTGCGGCATGGATACGGAGTCAGGTCCTTAAGCGGTCGAAATCCTTCACATCTTTCTTCATGTAGTCGCGGAGACGCGTAATAATGCGGGCTTCCAGTTGGCGGGTCCGCTCTTTCGTAATGCCGTACTTCTCGCCCAGGTCATCCAAGGTCAGAGGATTTTCGGACAACAGCCGATTCCGCAGGATGTCCTCCTCGCGTTCATCGAGGGTCTTGGTGAACTCGGCCAGCTTTTTCCTGAACAGCACGCGCAGCTGGTTGTCCGCGATCACGTCGTCGGCGGCGGCCTGTTGCGACGGCAGGATGTCCAGGAGCGTGCTGTCCTGCTCTTCGCCGATGGGCTGATCCAGCGACAGTTCCCAATTGCCCAGCCGCTGGTCCATCTCGATCACATCGCGCTCCCGGACGTGCAGACGATCGGCCAGCAGCTTGGTATCGGGCGCGTATCCCTCGCGTTCCAGCTTGGACTTTTCTTTTTTCAGGTTATAAAACAGTTTCCGCTGATCCTGTGTGGTGCCGATCTTGACGAGCCTGAAATTATTGAGCAGGTAGCGGAGGATATAGGCCCGGGACCACCAGGCGGCATAGGCGTAGAACCGCACATTTTTAGAGGGATCGAATTTCTTGATCGCCTGCATGAGCCCGACATTGCCTTCTTGAATCAAGTCCATGTGATCCGCACCCGTATGCAGGTATTCACTCGCGATGGCCACCGACACCCGCAGGTTCGCCATAATCAGCTTCACGGCCGCTTCGCGGCTGCCTTGGGTCTGATATTCATGGAAGAGCAGGAGCTCCTCTTCCTTGGAGAGGTAAGGATACCGGCGGACCTCCGCGAGGTACTGTTGCAGGCCGGTAACGGGGGCGACGGCCGTGGTAACCTGACCGTCCGAATTCAGATCGACGACCGGACTGTCCGCAGTCATTTCGACGGCGAGATCGTTCTCGGACGGTTCGAGGATCTCGGGCTCGAGGGATGCCGGGGGTTTCTTTTTTTCGCGGACGCGCTTCGCCATGGCAGACCCCTGACTATAGCAGAACGCCCGGTGCTTCAAGCAAGCGATGGTCCTGCGATGGCGCCGGTTGCGCGTATGAAAGAGCCTCCCCTATGATGCGCGGTCTCTTTCTGAGAAGAGCCGAACCAGACAAACGAAACAAACCAGACAAACCCAATAGACATGACCATATCTACAGCACTCAAGAGCGGACATTGGCCCTCCTTGATCGGCGGGTGGCTCCATTTAACGGTCAGTTTTATGGTGTGGCTGTTGATGGGAGCGTTGAGCATCGCCCTGGCCGCTGACCTGACGTTGACCGATCAACAGATCGCCTGGCTCGTCTCATTGCCGATGTTAGGCGGGGCGGTGCTGAGAGTGATTGCGGGGTGGAGCGCCGATTGGATCGGAGCCAGGCCTACGGCCGTTGCCATTTTGTTGACCGAATTTCTGGTGTTGCTCTGGGGGTGGCTCGGAGTGGGCGACTATCCGGAAGCCCTGGCCTTTGCTTTGCTGCTGGGAGTGGCCGGCGCCAGTTTCGCTGTGTCGTTACCGATTGCGGGCCGCGCGTACCCTCCTTCAGCGCATGGATTGGTGTTAGGCCTGGTGGCCTCCGGCAATGTCGGCACCGTGCTTGTGTTGTTTCTTGCGCCCCGCTGGGCTGCGTCGTTCAATTGGCATGAGATCTGCGGGCTCATGGCCGGCCTCGTCATGGTGACTCTGGTGGCATTTGGGGGCCTGGTGCCTCAGGAGAAAAGAGCCCCTCACGCCGTGCAGTGGTGGCACAATGTGGCGACGCTTGTCCGCCGTCCTGCTGCCTATTGGCTCTGCTTCCTGTATGCGGTGACGTTCGGCGGATTCGTCGGACTGTGCAGCGTCCTGCCGCTGCTCCTCCATCAGGCCTATGCCTTGGATGCCGTCATCGCGGGCTCCCTGGCGGCGGTCTGCGGACTCATCGGCAGCCTGATCCGCCCGTTCGGCGGGTATGTCGCCGATCGGCGGGGCGGCCTGCGCACTCTCTATTACGTGTTGCCGGTCATCGCCGGAGCGGTCGTTGCGGTGACCAGTCCGTCGTTTGCCCTGGCGGTGGCGATGATGATGGTGGCGGCCGGCGCCATGGGCTTCGGCAACGGGGTCGTCTTCCAACTCGTCGCCGAGTGGTTTCCCAAAGACATCGGGCTCGTATCGGGTGTCGTGGGAGCGGCCGGAGGACTGGGAGGATTCGTGCTCCCTCTGCTGGTCGGGACTCTGAAGGGGGTGACCGGCGATTTTGCGCTCGGCTTTTGGTTGTTTGCCGGCCTGGGGGTCTGCGCCTGGGGCACCGTGATCGTCGCCTTGCGGGCCAAGGAGTCGGCGGCCAGTCCGGCCTCCTGACGCCGTTTTTCCCGTTGACAGTCGGGGGCCAAACAGGGTTATGTGTGGGCCTCCCTCAAAAGGCAGTTTTTGCTGAGAAAATCAGGATTTCAATTTCGGCACTATGGCGACTCCATTCAACAGCATCGAAGACGCAATCAAGGACATCCGGAAGGGAAAGTTCATCATCCTGGTGGATGACGAAGACCGGGAGAATGAAGGCGACTTGGTGATGGCGGCGGAGAAGGTCACGCCCCAGGCCATCAATTTCATGGCGAAACATGCGCGCGGGCTCATCTGCCTGGCTCTGACGCCGGAGCGTTGCGAGGAGCTGCAACTGCCGCAGCAAGCGGTGGAGAATACGGCCACCTTCGGCACCGCCTTTACCGTCTCCATCGACGCCCGCAAGGACATTACGACCGGGATCTCGGCCGCGGACCGTGCCACGACGGTGCACGTGGCCGTCGATCCGAAAAGCAAGCCCGGCGATCTCGCGCGGCCGGGCCACATTTTCCCTTTAAAGGCACAAAAGGGCGGGGTGTTGAAGCGTGCCGGTCAGACGGAAGGGTCGGTCGATCTGGCGCGGTTGGCCGGACTCCAGCCCGCCGGCGTCATCTGTGAGATCATGAATGAAGATGGCACCATGGCGCGGGTGCCGGAACTGACCAGATTTGCGAAGGCGCATAAGCTCAAAATGGTGACGGTCAAAGCCCTGATCGAATATCGCATGCGCCGCGAGACGTTTGTGAAACGCATGGCGAGCGCCCGGCTTCCGACCATGTTCGGCGAGTTCGAAGCCGTCGCCTTCGAAAACCAGGTCGACAACATCACGCACATCGCCCTGGTCAAAGGCCATGTCGAGGGCGCGGGGCCGACGCTGGTGCGGGTGCACTCGGGCTGTCTCACCGCGGATGCCTTGGGGTCCTTGCGCTGCGATTGCCGCGATCAACTGCACAAGGCGATGGAGATCATCCAGAAAGAAGGGCGGGGCGTCCTGCTCTACCTCAATCAGGAGGGGCGCGGCATCGGCTTGTTGAACAAGATCAGAGCTTATGGCTTGCAGGATCAAGGCAGCGACACGGTCGAAGCCAATCTGATGCTGGGGTTCAAGGCGGATCTTCGGGATTACGGCGTGGGGGCGCAGATCCTTGTGAATCTGGGGCTGCACGAGATCAAGCTCATCACGAACAACCCGCGAAAAATCGTCGGCATCGAAGGCTACGGATTGAATGTCGTGGAACGGGTGCCGATCGAAATCGCTCCGCGGGCGGCGAATGTGAAGTATCTCAGGACCAAGAAAGATAAGATGGGGCACATCTTAAAAAAGGTGTAGCGGCTGCTGAAAATGGCCCCCAACTTTGTTCTCGGCTCGCACGAATCCTCAACGTACCCAATGGGGTACGCCTGCGGTTCGTGATTCGCCTGCGGCCTCGTTGGATGACCATTTTGAGCAGCCTTGACCGGCACAATAATCCAGGTCGGGATGGAAGGCGACTGCTAGTACATGAAGCTCCGGAAAGGTTCTCACGATGCGACGGGATTGCGGTTTGGTATCGTCGTCGCGAAATTCAACAAGTTTGTCACCAGCAAGTTGCTCTCTTCCTGTCTTGAGGGCCTGACGAAGCATGGGGTCAAGGAGGAGGATATCGAAGTGGCTCGCGTCCCGGGGGCGTTCGAGATTCCGCTGGTCGCCAAGCTGCTGGCCCAGTCGGCGCGATTTGACGCGGTCATCTGCCTGGGGGCGGTGATTCGCGGCGACACGCCGCATTTCGACTACATCAGTGCCGAGGCGAGCAGGGGGATCGGGCAGGCGGCGCTGGACGCGGATGTGCCGATCATCTTCGGCGTGCTCACGACCGATACGGTCGCCCAGGCGATGGAGCGGGCGGACCCGACGAAGTTCAACCGGGGCGGTGAAGCGGCGAAGTCGGCCATCGAAATGGCCTCCCTGCTCAAACAGCTGAAGGCGAAAGCAGGGGAGCCCTCAGACAGACCGAAGCGCGTGGCGCGAAGGCATGCGAAATAACTATGGGAACGCGTCATGAGGCTCGGGAGCGAGCGCTGCAGATTCTGTTTCAACACGACATCCACGGGAAGCGCGGGGTCAAGCTGGATGAGTTCTGGAAAGAGTACGCCACGGAGGATGAAACCAAATTGTTCGCCGAGCAATTGGTCAAGGGCGTGCTCGACCATCAGAAGGATCTGGACGACCTGATCGGCCGGTATGCGACGAACTGGAAGGTGAGCCGCATGCCGATCGTGGACCGGAACATCTTGCGCGCGGGGCTGTTCGAGTTTCTGTGGATGGACGAGGTGCCGGCCAGAGTGACCATGGATGAATCGATTGAGTTGGCCAAGAGTTTCGGCGACGACGAAGCCTCGAAGTTTGTGAACGGCGTACTGGATAAAGTCTTGTCGACGGAACCAAGGTTGGCGGAGAAGCGGGCCCATCCGGACAAGCCGGTGTGGCGGAGGGCAGGCGCATGATTGACCGGTACACCAGGCCCGGGATGAAGGCCATCTGGGACCTCAAGCATAAGTACGAGATCTGGTTGGAAGTGGAGCTGCAGGCCTGCGCCGCTTTTGAACGGGCCGGGCAGGCGCCGCGCGGCACCGCGGCCAGGATCCGCAAGAAGGCCAAGATCAACGTCGTCCGGATCGCGCAGATCGAAAAGGTCACCAAGCACGATGTGATTGCGTTTCTTGAATCGCTGATGGACACGGTCGGGCCGGAACATCGCTTCCTCCACATGGGGCTGACGTCATCCGACATCGTGGATACGTCGCTGGCGATCCAGATGACGGAAGCGCTCGATTTGATTCTGGCGGGATTGGACGGCCTGATGGCCGTGCTGCACCAACAAGCGATGCGCCACAAGACGACCGTGATGGTCGGCCGCTCGCACGGGATCCATGGCGAACCGGTTTCGTTCGGCTTCAAACTTGCGATTTGGTATGAGGAAATGGGCCGCCATCGGGAGCGGCTTCAGGCGGTGCGCCCCGAGATCGCGGTCGGCAAGTTATCCGGCGCGATGGGCACGTTCGCCCACCAGGGGCCGGAGATCGAAGAGTATGTGTGCGCGCAGCTCGGGTTACAGCCGGACCCGGTTTCGAATCAAATCGTCCAGCGTGACCGCCATGCCTCCTACGCCGCCGCTCTCGCCCTGCTGGCGGCCAGCATTGAAAAAATCGCGGTCGAAATCCGGCATCTTCAACGGACGGAAGTGCTCGAAGCCGAAGAGTTCTTCTCCGAAGGGCAAAAGGGCTCCTCGGCCATGCCGCATAAGCGTAATCCGATCGTCTCGGAAAACCTCTGCGGGTTGGCGCGTATCGTACGGGCCAACAGCCTGGCCGCCATGGAGAATGTCGCGCTCTGGCATGAGCGGGATATCAGTCACTCTTCGGTCGAGCGCGTCATCATGCCGGACAGCACGATCCTCATTGATTACATGCTGGCGAAAGTCACGGACCTCATCAAGGATCTGGTTGTCTATCCGGAGAGGATGAAGCGGAATTTAGAATTGACCGGCGGCCTCGTCTATTCGCAGCGGCTGCTCCTGGCCTTGATCGAGAAAGGCGCGCAGCGCAAGGAATCGTATGAAGCCGTGCAGCGGAACGCGATGGCGTCCTGGCGGGGGGCGGGCGGCTTGCAGGAATTGGCCGGCAAAGATCCCTTCATCAGGCAACACCTTCAGCCGAAGGAAATTGCGGCCTGTTTCAATCCGCACTATTATCTGCGGCATCTCGACAAGATCTTCCGCCGGGTGTTCGCCAAACGGGGCCGCTCCGTAGCGGGCGGCGGCAAACGAGGAGCCAAGCGATGACAGCATGGCGTAGATGTGCACTGGTGCTCGGTCTGGTCCTGTTCGTGGGGAACCTCGTGCCGATGGCCTTGGCCGCCGACCGCGACAAGCTGCTCACCGAGCCGGGGGTCTTCGGCACGTTCGCGGCCTACCGGATCGATCCCGAGTGGGGCAAGCTGGAACAACCGGCCCGCATCGCCCACCTCACGTTCTTCAAAGGCGTCATCGAACAGTATCGTGAAAAATTGGCCATCGACCTCTATCTGTTGCGGGGCCTGTCCGAGCATGCCGACATCCTCCTGCGCGTGCATGCCACGGAGCTCAAAGACAGCCAGCAGTTTCTGGTCGATCTGCAGAACAGCCTGTTCGGCCGGTACCTCACCAGCGTGGTGGTGTTTCATGGACTGACCAAAAAGCCCAACTATGTGCCGGGATTCCACGACCAGCTGAAGACGGATCTCAAGGCGCCCAGCGAATCCGGGCCCTATGCCATCGTGATCCCGATCCGCAAGGATGCGGAGTGGTGGTCGTTGCCGCAGGATCAGCGGGCGGGCATGATGCAGGAACATACCGAGGCCGCGCTGCCGTATCACAAGACGGTGAAGCGGAAGCTCTATCATTCGACGGGCCTCGACGATCTTGATTTCATCACCTATTTCGAAACGGCCAAGCTGGACGACTTTCAGAGCCTGATTCTGTCCATGCAGAAGGTGAAAGAGGCCCGGCACAACCGGCGGTTCGGCAACCCGACCTTCGTGGGCACCGCGAAGTCGGTGGATCAGTTGATCGAAACCCTGGCGCAATAGCGGGCGGCTGAAAGCCCCCTGGTCCGACATCCGAAAAGAGGCGACGATGAGCACGGGCGATTTGTTGTACGAAGGCAAAGCCAAGAAGATTTTTGCCACGGCGCGGCCGGACCAGGTGGTGCAGTATTTCAAGGACGACGCCACGGCGTTCAACGCCCAGAAGCGCGGCACGATCGTGGAGAAGGGCGTCGTCAACAACAAAGTCTCCGAACGGCTGTTCAAGCTGCTGGAGCAGGAAGGCATTCCCACCCATTTCATCGAGCGGCTGAGCGACCGCGAAATGCTCACGAAGAAAGTCACCATCGTGCCGGTCGAAGTGGTGGTGCGGAATATCGTGGCGGGGAGCCTCGGCCAGCGGTTGGGATTGAAGGAAGGACAGGCCATCGAACCGGCGATCGTCGAGTTCTACTACAAGAACGACGCGCTGGGGGATCCGCTGGTGAACGATGACCATCTGCGTTTGATGCACGTCGCCACGCCGGCCGTCCTGCGCGAACTGCGGGAGCTGGGGCATTCGATCAATACGATCCTGAAGCCCTTCTTCGCCGAGCGAAAGATGCAGTTGGTCGACTTCAAACTCGAGTTCGGCGTGTTCCACAACAAGCTGATCCTGGCCGACGAAATTTCTCCCGATACCTGCCGTTTCTGGGACATGACGACGGGCGAGTCCATGGACAAAGACCGGTTCCGCAAGGACCTGGGCAAAATCGAAGAAGCGTACCAGGAAGTGCTGCGCCGGGTCTGCGGATCATCAGGGAGTGTGTGAGAAGCCTGGTCCTCTATGTGCGCGACAACGGGTTGATCATCGCCTTGATGGTCGGCACGGCGGCGATCGTGGCGTTTGCCGTGCTGGCCGAATCGACCTTGCACAAGCTGGGATTCCTGGCGCTGGCGATGGTCGGCGTGGGCATCATTGTCGGGATCAGGTGGGTGAGGCGGCACTTGACTGAATTGGCCAAACCGCCGGATACGGGGGGATAAGGAATGAAGCAAGCGCGAATACTCCCCGTGCTCGCTGCCCGCGCACCAGGACTCAATGAGAGTGAGTGGCAGGGCGGTGCTCGGTCAATGCGCGCAGCGGGAGCGCTCGCGCTCGCTTCTTGGAGAGACGAAGTGAAGACGGATAGAGAAGAGAGGGACAGTATGAAGGCCAAGATTCACGTGACGTTGAAGCAAGGTATTCTTGATCCGCAAGGAAAGGCCATCGAGCACGCGCTCGATTCCTTGGGATTTAAGAGTGCGGGCCATGTGCGGGTGGGCAAGTACATGGAAGTGGAGTTGAAGGAGCACGATAAAGCCAAGGCCGAGGCGGAAGTAAAACAAATGTGTGAGAAACTCCTGGCCAATACCATTGTTGAAGAATATCGGTACGAGTTACAGTGAAGGCGGATGAATGAGGTGTGATGTGTTCATCATCGTCTTCTCATCACGTATCACGCATCACGCTTCACGAAGGAATTAAAGTGAACATCGGCGTCGTTGTCTTCCCCGGTTCGAATTGCGATCACGACTGCGAGCACGTCTTCAAGGAGGTGCTGGGGCAGCACGTCACGATGGTGTGGCACAAGGAAACCTCTTTGGCCGGCCTGGATGGCGTGATTCTGCCGGGCGGGTTTTCGTACGGCGATTACCTCCGCACCGGCGCGATTGCCCGGTTCTCGCCGGTCATGCATGCGGTGAAGCAGTTCGCGGCGGCCGGGGGTCTGGTCCTCGGGATCTGCAACGGGTTTCAGATTCTGCTCGAAGCCGGGCTCCTGCCCGGCGCCATGCTGCGCAACCGGTCCCTCCATTTCATCTGTAAAGACGTCTACGTGAAAGTCGAGAACGCAGCCACCCCATTTACCGGCCTGTGCCGCCCCGGCCAGGTGCTGAAACTCCCGATCGCCCATGCGGACGGCAATTATTATACCGATCCGGTGACATTGGCCGGCCTGCAGGCGAATGCGCAGGTCATCTTCCGGTATTGCGATGAGCACGGCACGGTGACGCCGGCTGCGAACCCGAACGGGTCACTCGACAGCATCGCCGGGATCTGCAGCGCCTCGGGCAATGTGCTCGGCATGATGCCGCATCCGGAACGGAGCGCGGAATCCCTGTTGGGCAACGAAGACGGGCGATTGATCTTGGCCTCGCTGGTCGAGGGGATGAAAACGGTGACGCGCCAACCCGCCGGAGCCGCTCGTTAGCAGGATGTGAAAAACGACTATGCCAGTATGGAAAACGAGAGCCCGAAGAATCTCAGATCCTCTCACAATAGCCCGCAGGTTGTTCAAAAAGGCCGTCCGGCAAGGCCGCAGCAAGCGAAGAGGCGAAGCGTACCTTGTCCCGTACGTTGAGCTTCTGAGCGCCGCGAGAACGCTGCTGGCGGACTTTTTCAACAGCCTGCCAGGCGTGCCAACCACGATAGGTCCATGTTCATGCAACCACTGGTCACCAAAGATCTGATCGCACAACACAACCTGACGGACGACGAGTACACCAAGATCGTCGAGATTCTCGGGCGGGAGCCGAATCTGACGGAACTCGGCATGTTTTCCGTCATGTGGTCGGAGCATTGCTCGTACAAGAGTTCACGCGTTCACTTGCGGAAGCTGCCCACCACGGGACCGCGCGTCGTCCAGGGCCCCGGCGAGAATGCCGGCGCCATCGATATCGGCGATGGGCTCTGCGTCGTCTTCAAGATGGAATCGCACAACCACCCCTCGTTCATCGAACCCTATCAGGGGGCGGCCACGGGGGTGGGGGGCATTCTGCGCGACATCTTCACCATGGGAGCCAGGCCGATTGCCTTACTCGACTCCCTGCGGTTCGGGCAGCTCGATACGCCCAAGAACCGCCATTTGGTGAGGGGCGTGGTCGCCGGGATCGCCGGCTATGGCAACTGCATGGGCGTGCCGACGGTCGGCGGCGAAGTCCGGTTCGAGGACATCTACTCCTTCAATCCACTGGTCAATGTGTTCTGTCTCGGGATTGCGCAGACCGACCGAATCTTCCGGGGCACGGCCGCCGGGGTGGGAAATCCCGTCATCTATTTCGGCTCCAAGACCGGCCGCGACGGAATCCACGGCGCGACGATGGCCTCGGATTCGTTCGACGATCAGTCCGAACAGAAGCGTCCGACTGTGCAGGTGGGCGATCCCTTCACCGAGAAGCTATTGTTGGAAGCCACCCTGGAGCTGATGGCCCACGATCTGCTGGTGGGCATTCAGGACATGGGAGCGGCCGGGCTGACCAGCTCTTCCTGCGAAATGGCGTCGCGCGCGGGAAACGGCATCGAACTGGATCTGACTGCGGTGCCGCGCCGGGAACCCGGCATGACGCCGTATGAATTGATGCTGTCGGAGTCGCAAGAGCGCATGCTGATGGTGGCGAAGGCCGGCAAGGAAGAGGACTGCATCCGGATTTGCCAGAAGTGGGATCTCGATGTCGCGGTCATCGGCCGCGTGACGGGCGACGGCATCCTGCGCGTGAAGGATCAGGGCCGGGTCGTCGCGGAGATTCCGGCCAAGTCGCTGGCGGACGACGGGCCCCGGTATGACCGGCCTTATTCGCCGCCGGCCTATCAGGACATGCTGACGAACCTGAACTATGACGCCGTGCCCGATCTGAAGGATGCGAACGCGGCGCTGCTCGCGCTGTTGGCCTCCCCGACGATCGCCAGCAAACGATGGATCTATGAGCAATACGACCACATGGTCCGCACCAATACGATGGTCCGGCCGGGATCGGATGCGGCGGTCGTGCGGATCAAAGGGACCGACAAGGCCGTGGCCATGACTGTGGACTGCAACAGCCGCTTCTGTCTGCTGCATCCCTACGAAGGCGCCCGTATTGCGGTGGCCGAGGCGGCCCGGAACCTGGTGTGCTCGGGAGCCGAGCCGATCGGGCTGACCGACTGTTTGAATTTCGGCAATCCCGAGCGGCCCGATATCATGTGGCAGTTCGTGCTCGCGATCGAAGGACTGAAGGACGCCTGCGAGCACCTGGCCGTCCCGATCGTGAGCGGCAACGTCAGTTTCTATAACGAGACGAACGGGCTCTCGATTTATCCCACGCCCATGCTCGGAATGGTCGGGCTGATCGACCAGGCCGACCGGACGATGACGCAATGGTTCAAGCAGGAGGGCGACGACATCATCCTGCTCGGCTCCTCTCGCGAAGACCTCGGAGGGACCGAATATCTGAAGATCCTCCATGCGCGCGAGCAGGGTTCGCCGCCCTTCCTCAGTCTGGAACAGGAAAAAGCCCTGCATGACTGCGTGTTGGCCTTGATCCGGGCCGGGGTCGTTCAGTCGGCGCATGATTGTTCGGACGGGGGGCTCGCCGTGGCGCTGGCGGAAAGCTGCATGTCCGCACCGGACCGACGGCTCGGTGCTGTGCTAAGATTAGCGTCCGGGCGGATCCGGAAGGACGCCCTGCTGTTCGGCGAGAGCCAGTCGCGCGTGGTGCTGTCGGCACATCCGGCGCAACGGCAGAGGATTCTCGACCAGGCCGCGGCGGCAGGCGTGCCGGCGGAAGTGATCGGGACCGTCAGCGGCGACCGATTGGTGGTTCATGTGGGCGCGGAGCGCTCGGCAGCCACGACGATCGACCTTCCGGTGGCGGCGCTGCATGATCAGTGGGCCTTCTCGCTGGAACGGACGCTCAATCAAGAATAGGATCGTCACGGATCACGATGACCAAAGAACTGCCCATCATTTCGCCCGACAAATTCCATGACGAGTGCGCCGTCTTCGGGGTCTTCAACCATGAAGAAGCGGCCAATCTGACCTACCTCGGACTCTATGCGCTGCAGCATCGGGGGCAGGAGGCCTCCGGGATTGTGTCGGGAAACGGCGAGCAATTCTTTGTGCACAAAGGAATGGGCCTGGTCGCCGACATTTATAACAAAGGCGTCCTGGAGAAGCTGCCTGGTCACATGGCCATCGGCCACAACCGCTATTCCACCGCCGGCGGGAACGATCTCAAGAACGTCCAGCCGCTGACCGTCAATTTCGCCCTGGGCAACCTGGCGCTGGCGCACAATGGCAACCTCATCAACGCGCAGGTCATCCGGAACGAGCTGGAGGCCTATGGGGCTATTTTCCAATCGACCTCCGATAGCGAGGTAATCATCCACTTGATCGCGCATTCCCGGGCCGATACGTTCCTGGCCCGCGTAATCGACGCGCTCAGCCAGGTGCGCGGCGCCTTTTCCGTCGTGCTCATGACCGATAACGGCCTGATCGCCGCCCGCGACCCCCACGGGTTGCGGCCGCTCTGTCTCGGGCGGGTGCGCAGCAGTTGGATCGTCGCCTCCGAGACCTGTGCGTTCGATTTGCTCGATGCGGAATATGTCCGTGAGATCGAACCGGGCGAGATGGTGGTCATCACCGATCAGGGAGTGGACAGCCACCGGCCGTTTCCTCCCACGAAGCCGGCCATGTGCGTGTTCGAGTATGTGTATTTTGCGCGGCCCGACAGCCGGATCTTCGGCGCGAATGCCGTCTATGCCACGCGCAAGGCGCTCGGCCGGCAATTGGCGGAAGAGTCGTGGGTGCCCGCCGATATCGTCATTCCCGTTCCCGACTCCGGCGTGCCGGCGGCCCTGGGTTATGCGGAAGGGTGCGGCATCCGGTTCGAGACAGGCTTGATCCGGAATCACTATGTCGGGCGGACGTTTATCGAGCCTGAGCAGTCCATCCGGCACTTCGGTGTGAAGGTGAAGCTGAACGCGATTCCCGAGGTCCTCTACGGCAAACGCGTCGTCGTGGTTGACGACTCGCTCGTGCGGGGGACGACCAGCCGGAAGATCGTGAAGATGATCCGCCAGGCCGGCGCCAAAGAAGTCCACATGCGGATCAGCTCGCCACCCATTATCTCACCCTGTTTTTACGGGATCGACACGCCGACGAAGAAAGAACTCATCGCCTCGAATCATACGACGGAGGAAATCCGTAAATACATTACCGCCGACTCGCTGGCCTATCTCAGCCTCGACGGGATGCTCAAGTCCGCTCCCGGGACACCCGATCAGTATTGCAATGCCTGCTTCACCGAAAAGTATCCGATTCCGTTTACCCGCGCCGAAGAGCTTCAACTCGGCCTGTTTGAATCCCCGCATTGATCTGAGTTGGCATGGCGACAGTGACACCGGGAGGATGACTGCATGGATTCGCGCCGGCCGCGCATTTCTGTCGATTATTCGGTGACGTTTACCGGCGACGATGTGACCGGCGCCGGGACCCTGACGAATCTGACCATTGCCGGAGCGGAGATCCAGAGCCCCGTGGACTGCCCCGTCGATACGCGGCTCGCCGCCCGCATCCAATCGTCGGGTGCGCGTCCCCCTATTGTGGTGTCCTTGGCCGTGGTCCGCTGGAAAAACGGCGACCGGTTCGGCTTGGAATTCGTCCGTTTCGAGGGCCAGTCCAAGCAGCAACTGGAAGAAATGCTCAACCAGCACGATTCGTCCCCCCTCGCGTAAGTTCCTCGGCCGGTGAGTTGCCCCTGCAAAAAACAGCGTGTTAGGATACCGCCAGTGTTCCTCTTTATTTTATTATGGAGGTCATGATGAGACTCTCGTTTGCACTGGGCGCCTTGACGTTTCCTGTGCTGTTCATTTCCAATCTACTGGCCATCTGGCTGATCGCCTCCCGTACCGGGATCTGGGACAACAAGCTGGCGTTCGCGCGTAAGTCATAAATCCGGAACCGCTCCCTCGTGAGGGGCGACAAGGAGTTCGTGATGAGACGACTGGCCATGGTGTTAAGCGCAGTGATCCTGCCGCTCATGTTCGTGCCGATGCTGTCGGCCGCCGGCTTCTTTAAAGTCGGTGAAACGGCTCCCGGCTTCACGCTGACCTCCATGACAGGCGACACCGTGTCGCTGGATGCCTACAAGGGCAAGGTCGTCGTCCTTGGCCTCTTCCACATTTGCGACCCCTGCATGATGCAGGGGTCCAATTTGCAGAAAGTCCACGAGGCGACCCAGGGCAAGAATGTCGCGGTCATCGGTGTCAATTCCAACGGCAACTCCAAGAAGGATGTGGGCGAATTTCTCTCGGCCTTTCCTGTGAAAGTGACCTACCCCTATTTGCTGGACCCGGCCAAAGTGACGGACAAGCTGTACGGCGGCGGGAAGTTTATCCCGAACGTGTATGTGATCGATCCCAACGGCGTGATTCGCTGGCAGCGGGTCGGTAACATGGACCTTGCAGGGGCCGAGGTGATTGTCGCCGAGGTGGAGAAGCTGCTCGCTGCAGGGTCCACCAATAAGATGTAACGGCCGGCGGAACCCGGCGGACGGCTGAGAAGGGACGGGGCGACGATGGACGAGGAGATGGAAGAGGGCAAGCAGAAGTTCCTGGACGTGGTGAAGGGTGTGGACGGCGCGGTGCAGGTCGTGATTCCTGTGACGCCGTCCAACAGCATGTTTTTGATTTCCCTGACCAAGGGGCCGAATCGGAAGTTCATTACGCTGCCGGAAGATGACATCATCGACCTGCCCAACGAAGCCGGCATCTTGGCCAAGGTCACCAAAGTGGTCAAGGACGCCGTTGCAGGGCTCTGAAAATGGCCTCCAGCTTCGTTCTCGGTCGCTCGGACGCCTCAACGTACTTCTCCAGTACGCCTCGGCTTCCTCACTTCCCTGCGGCCTTGCCGGCCGGCCATTTTGAGCGCCCTGTGCGGGTCAAGTTAGGACACACATGAAACAAATTCTTCCGGGCATGTGGCAGTGGTCGTCGTTCTCCGAGGAGAAGCAGCTGGATTTTAACGGACTGTTTCTCATGGTGGGCGAACATAAAATCCTGATCGATCCGCCGCCGATGACGGCGGAGGCCGGCACGTTCATCCGGCGCAACGGGCCGGTCGATTACATCATCGTGACGAATCGCGATCATGTCCGGGAGGCGGCGACCTATCAGGCGGAGTATCGGTGCCAGTTGCAAGTGCCGGACGCCGACGCCGCCCAGATGGATGTGAACCCGACGAAGACCTTCAAGGACGGCGAGTTGTTGCCCGGAGGGATCTGGGTCATTCATCTCCGAGATCAGAAATCCCCAGGGGAATCGGCTCTCTTCATTCAGCAAGGCCGCGGCGTGCTGATCGTGGGCGATGCGCTCATCGGCAAACCGGCCGGCGCAGTCAGCATGCTGGCGGCCGAGAAGTACGCGGATGTCACCAAGGCGAAAGAGGGGCTGCGGCGCCTGCTCAAATATCAATTCGAGAGTCTTCTCGTCGGGGACGGAACGTCCATCCTGGCCGGCGGCAAACAACCGGTCGAACAGCTGTTGCATACCTGACCATGCCACTCCGCAACGGCCTTTCCGAAGAACTGAATCGCCAGGGCAACGAGCATTTTTCGCGCGGGCATTATACCGATGCCTATGCCTGTTATGCCAAAGCGCTGGAGTGCAACCGGCTGACCGGGGACCAGCGCGCGCTCGTGGCGACGCTGGGCAATCTGGGGAACATCTGCGCTGTGAGCGGACGCCGGGACGCCGCGCAGGCGCATTATCAAGAAGTGCTGGAGCTGCAAAAAATCCTGGGCGACGAGAAGGGGATCGGCACGACGTTGGGCAATCTCGGGAATCTGCAGGCCGACGCCGGTGAATGGGACCGCGCCCGGGCCTATTATCTTGAAGCGCTCGACATCATGACCAAGACCCACGACGAGGCCGGCAAAGCCGTGTTATTTTCGGATCTCGGCCTGGTGGCCAGGGAAAGCGGTCAATTCGAGCAAGCGATTCAATATTATGAGCATTCCCTGGTGCTGATGCGCCGGTTGGGCAATCACGGCGGCGTGGCGGACGCCTGGCGCATGATCGGCCGCACGTTCCTGGTCCAGAACCGCTATGAGGACGCCATCGCCTGCTGCCAGACGAGCCAGTCGATCGCCGAGCGGTTACGCGACGAACTCCGGACGGGCGGCGCCCGTTATGTGCTGGCCCAGTGCTATGAAAACATGGGCCGGCTCCGCGAAGCCGCGGATCTTCTGGAGCAAGTGGTCTACATGGACCGGAAATATCAACTGCCCAAGCTGGACGAAAATGTCCGGCGCCTTCAAGCGCTCCGTGAACGTTTGTTGGCCACGGACTCATCCACCGTCACCGAGTCCCACACATGAGTGAGCCGGCCTCTTCCCTCTGGCCCCAGGCGAAGGCCGCGCTCTCCGCATCCTTTCCTCAATTCTATGAGCTCGAGCCCGGCGGCCCGCTGGTGCTTGATCTCGGCAGCGATGGCTGGCTCTTGGAAGTTCAGCCGGAAGGAAGGGTGCTCTGTCAGTACGGCCTCTCGATTGACGATGCCATGAGCCTGATGTCCGAGGGGACCCCGGAAGACCTGGGGACGGACGAAGTCGCGAAACAGGTCAAATACTTCATTCAACCGGCGGTGTCCAAGTATCGCGCGCTGTTGCTGCAGTCCGGGTTCACTGAAGAGACCGAGATGAACGAGGAGTTTGTGGCGGTGAGCTTTGGCCGGACCGTGGATCTGCACAATCTCGCCAAGGCGCAGGATCTGATCCGGTGGTGCTGCCGGACGATCGGGGGCATGGGATGAGAGGGCGCATCGCGACCTTCGATCAATTTCGCGATGCCGTCTCCGCCTACCGGCTGCCCCGCGTGTTGTTGACGGCGCTTGAGCTCGACCTTTTCACGGTGGTCGGCGATCGAAGCTGGACGGTGGCCGCCCTGGCCAAAAAACTGAAAGTCAGCGAACGCGGGCTGTCGATCCTGTGCCGGAACCTCGCCATGGCGGGAGTGCTCCGCAAGAAGGGCGAGGGGTACGCCAATAGCCGGCTCGGCGCCAGCGTGTTGAATGCCGGGCATCCCGCCTATCGCGGAAGCTATCTCGAGCTGATGAAATCTCATTGGTCGGACTGGTCCAGGCTGCCGGAATCCGTGCGCAGCGGATTGCCGATCGACCATAATGTGCCCGACAGTCCCGACTATCGGCGCCGGTTCACCTGGGCGATGCATCACCGGACGTTGGAGACGGCGCCGGTCATCGCCGCGCAGCTCAATCTACGACGGGCGAAGACCTTGTTGGATCTGGGTGGAGGCCCCGGCACGTACGCGATGGCGTTTCTCGCCAACAACCCGGATCTGCACGCGACGGTCTGCGACCGGGAAGCCGCCCTGGAGGTCGCCAAGGAGATTGCCGCCACGCATCGAGCCGGACGACGCCTCTCCTATCTACCGCTCGACTTTTCCACCGAGGCGATCCCGGGGACCTACGACGTCATCTGGTATTCCAATGTGCTGCATATCTATTCGCCCGCCGACAACCAGGCGATTTTCAAACGAGCGGTGGGCGCCCTCAGTCCCGGCGGACGTTTGCTCATTCAGGACGCGTTTCTGCATGACCGCGAAGGATTATTTCCTGAGGAAGCGAGTCTCTTTGCGGTCTCCATGCTGCTCTTCACGACGAACGGGAACACCTACACCGTCACCGATACCGCCCGATGGTTGAAGGACGCCGGGTTTGCGCGCGTCAGCCTCCAAAAGATGAAAAAGGGGACGGAGGATTGGGAGGACGGGATCCTGGAGGCGGTGGCGCCTGTGAGACGTTCAAGAACACCTGCCCGCCGTACACGATCAACAGAAAGTTCAAGAGCCCGCTGAGCCCGCTGGTCGCCAAGGCCGGGAACAAGTCGGCATCTTTGGTCAGGACCTGTACGGCCGTCGCCAGATCGAGCGCCAACCCCACCGTGCCGTAGACCACACTCGCCATGGCGCCCCAACGGAGGTTCCGCCAGACGGTCGCGGCGAGTCCGACCGGGGCGAGCAGCAAGAAGACCGTCCACATGGGATGATGGCCTCCCGGGCTCCGGGAGAGCGTCCACATGCCGAGCACGACCATTCCTCCCAATACTGCAAGCAGCGCTTGTCGTTTCATGCGTGGACTATAACGGCGTCCGGGAACACGTGGCAATGGCTGTCTTGTCCGACGGATCGATCCGGTGCTAGCCTGGGCGGGGAGCACGTAAATGGAACATGCACCGGACGAACGCGAGTCGCTGCCGGCTCACGCCTGCCTGCTCGTCTACGATGGGCAGTGCCGGCTCTGTGTGGGGGTCAAGCACAGGCTGGAGCAAGCGGGCGTGGGCGGAACCGCCTCGGATGTGCGCTTCGCCCCGTATGACAGCGAGGAAGCGAAGCGGGCATTGGGGGCCCGCTATCTGCCGGGACGTCCGGACGTGGCCTTCCTCGTCACCCCGAGCGGTGACGTTCGGGAAGGCCTCCAGGCGTTTCTTCCGTTACTGCCACGCCTTCCCGGCGGGCGGGTGTTCCATTGGCTGCTCGGCTTCCCTCTCATCAGGACAGCGGCTGAGTGGGGCTACCGGATTGTCGCCCGGCATCGTTATCGTGTCTTCGGCAAGGTCGATTCCGTGCAGCCACCCCATTAAGCGCCGCCAGTCTCCGGTTTCTCGGAACCCATCCTTTCGGGGGGAGTCTTTCCCATAGCGAGGAATTTACCCGTCGTTGCTCGTTTTGCACAATGCGGCATATCTCCATGGAGGGTCTTATGCCGCCCATCTCTTGGTTCTCCCAGCCGAGTCGTCACCATCAAGACCTTCCGATTCGGCGCCGCCTGTCAGGCGCCATCACGCGAGCAGCTACCCTGTGTGGGGTGCTGCTCCTTATGAGCGGCCAAAGCTGGAGCCAGACGGGAAACATTCAAAGACCACACCAAGGGACGATTGTCGCAGCCGGATTCGGCTATCAAATCGGCGGCCTCTCGACGATCACCGTCAAAATGTACGATGCGGTCAGCGGTGAGGTGCTGTCGGACGATACCTTTGAACTGAATGTCAAAGAAGAGGGGTATCGGACACGTCCCGGGCAGGATCGAATTTTTGCCGGCGGTGTCGGCCTCGACGCCACCGATCTCTCCAATTTCGTCCTGCGGGTTTATGACGCGAGCACGGGCACGTTTCAATGGGAAGGCCGATTGAATCTCTCGCCGCAAGACGGATCAGGCGGCGGCCTTCAGGTCTCGACCCTGATTCCCCGTCGCGCGACTGTGAGCCGCATCCATGCCGTCGACAGCCCATTACGGCAGCCGTCGTTCTTGGTCCGCGCGCTCGATTCAACGACGGGTGGGCTGGTGTGGGAAGACGAATTTTCCACCAACGCCGCAGGCGCGGGGCGGATCGAGCGTACCATCAACCGGTTCACGACTCCGGGCGGAGAAGCAGCGCCTGTCTCCCGGACCTTTGACTTGACCATCCGGATGTTCAAGGCCGATGGGCACGGGGTTCTGTGGGAAGATCAGTTCGGTCAGGAAGCACCGGAGGAAGAGGCGCACGAGACGGTCGACGATCAGGCGCACGTGCTCCCGGCCTGGCCCCGGTTGGGCGAAGAGCAGCGCACCCCGCAAGAGATTTAACTCTTTGGGTCGTTACGGCGCATAGTATGTGGATTTTGGAAGGTATCCAGCCAATGGCTATGGAACTGTTCGTAGGAGAGGAAGAGGTGTCCCTGCAGCGCGGCGGACAGGGATTCCCGAGCTTTTAATGCGGTCAGCAGCGCGTCGACGCGCGACATCCCCCACCGTTCGATCAAAAAATGAACTGCTGAATTGGCTTCCAGATACGCGAGCATGGCGGCCTGCTGAGGAAGCCGTCCCCACGACCCTTCCAGATATTGGAGGGGAATGATCTGCATCTCTCCCTGCATGGCCTGGTCCAGATCCGGCCAGGTCGTACCGGCCAGTTGCATCGCCAGTCCTTCGTTGAGCCAGGTCGGGACTACTCCGCCGCCGCCCCCCATCCGGTCATGCAACAACGCATGCACATACTCGTGCCGCAGGACATCGGTGAGCCTCGGGATATCGGTCGTGGCGCCTTGGGCGGGAATGTGAATGCGGCCCAGCACGGGATCATATAAGCCGTCCGCCCACGCGGGACTGTCGGTCGCCCCCTGAAAGGTATCGGTCGTATGCAGGACGACGACGATTGGTTTGGAGGGAAAATGACCCAGCCGCTGGCCGATGTCGCGGTAACCCTCTTCCAGGATCCCCAGCACGCTGGTCCATGTGCCCTGATCCTCGGTTCCGTCGAACTTCACCAGGAAATGCGTGCTGCTCCTCGCCGTCATGCGGCCTTCGGTGCGGTCGGCGCGGCGAACCTTGGCCGCGACCGTTTCAAGGTAAGAGCGCAACCGTGAATCGTGTGTGATCCGCTCGGTGGCCTGGTCCAGATGAGCCGCGGCCTCGTGTAACTTGTCCTCTTCATACAGCAAGTCGGCCAAAGCCAGGTGGGGAAAGGGCTCGTCCGGGGCCAGCTTCATCAACCGGGTGAGAAACGCACGGTCCAGCGCACGGTCGCGCTGCGCCCAATAGGCATGGGCCAGGTTCAATTGGATGATGGCGTTCCGTTCATCGAGACCGGCGGCTTTTTGAAACGCTTTGACGGACTTGGCCGGGCCGTCCAGGCGCTCTTGCTGCAGCGCCAGATTGTTCCAAAGGATGGCGACAGAGGGTTTCGTGTCGCTTCCGGAGGACAGCCGGGCCGGCAAGGCGGTGAGCTTGGCCTCTGCGGCGGTGAGGTCGGCCCGTTCAATGTCGTCCCGGATGGCTTCCAATAACGCGGCTTCCTCCGAGCCCGGGACCGTCGCATACTCGATGGCGCGCGGGTGGTCGATGTCCGCTTGAGGGCGGTGGGCCGGCGGAGTCATCGGGCGCTCTCTCGGCGGGTCAGGGGAGGCCGACAAACTGGATACTGAGGGAGGACCATCCGGGTGAACCAACGGCTTGACCCGGAGCTGATACACGATCAGCAGCAGCAGGGCGAGGCTGAGCGTGACGAGCAAAGGGGTGATGTTCCGGCGATACCGATACATAAAGGGCCTCGTGAACGTCAGTGTAGCACCCTAGGAATTCGAGACAAGCGTTCAAGAGGATTGCGCATCGGCATGGCGTTGATCGGCCCGCGATTGAGCGCGGAAGATCGCTATGCTACGATCCGGCCCGGTATGCCGACGCTGACACGCCTTCAGGACTGGGTGGACCGCATCGCACGTCCCATAGAATTTGCGAGCCGGGACGAATTCGCCCACCTCCGGACGGTCAAGAATCTCAGCGCCTATGTCTCCGCGCAAGTGCTCTCCCTCCTCGCGCAGAAGGTCTATCCGAAAGCGATTGAGGCCCGGCTGATTTCGCTGCACGAATTGTTCGCTGATTTTCAACCGGCCCTTCCTTTCGAGGAGCAACGCCGGCGGCTGGTCTTGGCCGGGACCATCGTCCGGTCCCTCCGTGATGTTGTCGCAGGGGCGCCCTCCCCCGTCGATGAGGAGCCGCCCGCGTCCGGGCCATCTGATCGCGATCATCTCGCCGAACGGGGCCTGTGGAGTCTCCCCATCCGGTTTGTCAAAGGGGTGGGTCCGAAGCGGACGAGCGTGCTCGGACGATTGGGCATTGAAACGGTGGAGGACGCCTTATGGACGGTGCCCTGGCGGTATGAAGACCGTTCGGTGATGACCTCCATCGGCCGTCTTGTGCCGGGCATGGTGGCATCCGTCTTCGGCACCGTCGTCACGTGCGCGGCGAAACGCACCAAAAACCGCCGGCTCACCGTGCTGGATGTCGGCGTGGAGGACTCCACCGGACGGATGCAGGTCGTGTTTTTCAATCAGCCCTATCTGGAGGACATTCTGTCGGCCGGCACGCGCGTGATGATGAGTGGCCGTGTGCTGGCGGCCGGTGGCCAGCGCTGGGCGGTCCCGCGAATGGACGTGGCGCAGTACGAAGTGATCGGAGAGGATACGGAATCCACGATCCATGTGGGCCGCATCGTGCCCATCTACCATGAAACCAAAGGCTGGACCTCCCGCCAGATGCGCGTGCTGACGAAGAGCCTGTTGGACGCCCATGCTTCGGAGGTGCGCGATCATCTCCCGGTGTCGATCCGGGCACGCCAACGGTTGGTGCCGGTGCAAGACGCGCTGCACAACGTCCATTTTCCCAAACCGGGGACCGATCTGACTTTACTGGAGCAGGGAAGGACTGCGGCGCATCGGCGGTTGGCGTTTGAAGAATTCTTCCTGCTGCAGACCGCCTTGGCGACCAGGCAACGAGCGGTCAAGGACGAGCCCAAGGGATTGCACTTCAATCCCCGCACGCCCATGCTGGAACAGCTCAGCCGGCTCCTGCCCTTCCGCCTCACGCCCGCGCAGGATCAGGTCATACGGGAAATCTTCCGCGACATGATTTCCCCCAAGCCGATGAATCGTCTGGTGCAGGGCGATGTGGGGTCAGGCAAGACCGTCGTGGCCCTGCATGCGATCGTGATGGCCTGTGGCTCGGGCTATCAAGCGGCCCTCATGGCGCCGACCGAAATCCTGGCGGAGCAACATTACCGGAACCTTGCCACGTCGCTGGAAGCGCTCGGTCTGAAAGTCCTGCTCATGCGCGGAAGCGACAAGGCCGCAATCAAGAAGGCGCAGGCCGCACAGCTCGCATCCGGCGAGGTTCAGGTGGCGATCGGCACCCATGCGTTGATTCAAAAAGGCGTGGAGTTCAAGAACCTCGGGTTGACCGTCGTGGATGAACAGCACAAGTTCGGCGTGCTGCAGAGAAAAACGCTGATCGACAAAGGGTACAAACCGGATGTGTTGGTGTTGACCGCGACGCCGATTCCCCGGACCCTCGCGATGACGATCTATGGGGATCTCGATGTGTCAATCATCGATATGCTGCCGCCGGGGCGAAAGGCTGTGCGCACGTTTCTTTTTGCAGAGCCGCAACGGCGGCGGGCCTATCAAATTCTGCGCGATGAACTCCGGAACAAGCGGCAGGCCTACATCGTTTATCCTCTCGTGGACGAATCGGAAAAAACCGATTTGCAGGCCGCCATACAGGCCGCGGAGCAGTTGCAACAGGACGAGTTTGCCGAATTTCGCGTGGGCCTTCTGCATGGGCGCCTGAAGGCGGCGGAAAAAGAAGCGGTGATGGCCGACTTTAAGGCCGGCCGGATCCAGTTGCTGGTTGCCACGACCGTCATTGAAGTGGGGGTCGATGTGCCGAACGCCACCATTATGATGATCGAGCACGCCGAACGATTCGGTCTGGCCCAGTTGCATCAGTTGCGAGGGCGGGTCGGGCGGGGGGCGGAGCAATCTTACTGTTTGCTGATGGCTTCGACGATAGCCCGAAGGAAGGCACGTCCGAGCAGGGGGGCCGCCGGCCCCGATGAGCCTGCTTCCAACGCGAGCGAACGGCTGGAGGCATTGGTCCAGTCGAGCGACGGGTTTGTCATCGCCGAAGAAGATCTGCGCATTCGGGGCCCGGGCGAATTCTTCGGATTGCGGCAATGGGGCATGCCGGAATTCCGCGTGGCAAATATTGTGCGAGATCAGGAATTGCTACAGCAAGCGAGGTTGGAAGCTTTTTCCCTCGTCAAGGTGGACCCGGGCCTGAAGGCTCCCGCGCATCAGGGACTGAAGGAAGCCATGTTGCGGAAATGGGAACGAAAGCTGGAGCTTGGATCGGTCAGTTAAAGGCAGTGAGGGATGATGGGTGAGGAGTGGCGGGTTGAAGAAAGCCTGGCCGAGTTCTCATCACCATTCACACATCACCATTCACGGGGTACATTGTGGGGTTCTTGCAACGATTGACGCACGATTTGAAAACCGGTCTCGCCACGCTGAGATTCGGCACCGCCCATGCGGCCAGCCGGGCGCTCGAAGAGACGGAACTGCTGCGGATGCGCTTGGAGCTGCGCAAGCTGGACCAGCAGCTGAGCGATCTTTATAAAGACGTCGGAGAGCGGGCGGTGAACATGAAAGAGCGTGGGGAGCCTGCTGAGCGGATCTTGTTCGACGCCGAGATCGTTCGGCTGGTTCGAGATGTCCAACTGGTGAAAGAGTCGAGGACAAAGCTGGAAGTTGAAATGGATGTGATCCGAAGCGAACGATGACCACCCCGCCTCCTCGCTCCCTTCGCCTCGCCGGCATCGACATCGGGACCTTGACCTGCCGCCTCCTGATCGCTGATGTGAGTCCCGGAAATAGTCTCCACGAACTTCGTTCCGAGCGGCGCATCCTCCGATTGGGAGAAGGCGTCGATCACACCAAACGCTTGAGCGACGCCGCCATGGACCGAGTGATTCTCTGTCTACGGGAGTGGATGGAGATCATTGAGGGCTATCACGTCGATGGTGCGACCGCCGTCGCCACGAGCGCCGTGCGGGATGCCGACAATCGTGATGAATTTCTCGCACGAGTCAAACAAGCCATCGGGTTTGAGATCGAGGTCATTACAGGTCACGAAGAGGCGCGGCGGACCCTGCTGGGTATCCGTTCAGGCTTGCCAGCCGGCGTGACGAATATCTTGGCGTTGGATATCGGCGGAGGCAGCACAGAGTTCATTCTCGATAGACAGGGACACCCGCCCCAGGTCCGATCAATCGATATCGGGGTCGTGCGCCTTTGCGAGCGGGTACTTCATAAGGATCCGCCGATGACCGAAGAAATTCAGCAAGCGCGCGATTGGGTGCGACGCGAAACGGAAGCGGCCGTAGCCAACATGCCATGTTCATCAAGCACCACATTCGTCGGCACCGCCGGAACGATCACCTCTCTCGCTGCGATGGCTCAGAAACTTCCCGCCTATGAACCGGCCCGTATTCACAATTACATTCTCAAGCTGAACGCCATTCGAGAGTTGGAGCAAACGCTTCTCAGCAAGACAAAAGCGGCTCGTGTCGGGCTGCCAGGCCTGGAAAAAAACCGCGAAGAAGTCATCGCCGCCGGCGCGATCATCATCCGGACCATCATGGAGACGCTGCGACAGGAAGAGTGTCTGGTTAGCGATCTGGGGTTGAGGGAAGGGGTGCTGATTGCTCTGGCTTCAAGGATCAGCGGGCGATGAAATAGGTTTTCAGAAGAGCACCCGATTTTACCGCTGCGAATACCACCGATAGCCTTTTTGCTCGGTGAACTGGGCTTTCGGCGCGCCGCCGGGTTTTTCCAACAAGAGCACTTTGAAGTCGAGGAGGCCGAACCAGGCGGGATCCGCCACGTCGTGATAGTGGCACCCGTGGAGCCGGGGGAGCACCTCGCCTAAGGCCTGCTGCAATTCCTTCTCGGTGTAGGCCCGCACGATAAACGGTTTGTTCATGGCTTGGCAGAAGCGCTGGATGGTGTAGGCGGCGCCGGTACAGAGGACTTTCGTGTCCGGCTTGAGCGCAAGGAACTGGGGCAGGGAGAGATAACGCTCTTGGAACCCGAGCCAGCGGACGGCCTGGCGCAGGTGGCTGTACTGCACTTCGTATTCGGTGTGGCCGGGCAGTTTCACGGGGGCCGGCCAGCCTGCCTCTACCCCGAATTCCGTCAGGAACGCGCGGCCGCCCGGCTTTAACACCCGCCATAGTTCGGTGACAAATCGAATCGGCCCCAGATTGAAGATCACTTCGTCCGGGGGATCCGCCTCGACGGGTAAACGCAGCCGTCTGATCCAATCCAGCGCTTCCTGGTGTTGTCCGGTCTGGCCTTTCCCTTCGGTCAACTCTTTTCGGCTGAGCTTGACCGGCGTCATGTCGGCCATGTTCTCGTTATCGATGACGAGATCCACGGACTGGTCCGCCAGGGGCAGCACTTCGGCATTGGCGCGCATGCTGGCACAGTTCCAACCCCCTTCTTTGGCACGTGTCACCTGGAGTTTGAGGAAGGGTTGGGTGATGTCCAGCGACAGATAGGTGATGGATTGCTTCTCGAAGGGCAGCAGTTCTTTCCCGAGTTCCCTGGCCAGATATCCGAGCCCGCCGCCGACTTCAAGGATGACCTTCGGTTTAGGATTGAACCAGCCGAGCTGCCGAAGCTGCCGCATGAGGACGCGGCCATAGGTCGACCCGTTCAGCGCCTCGTTCGGTTCTCTGAAGAGGTGGGAGACGGTGGTTTCGATGAGGTCGAAATGACCGTCGTCTTCATGGGTCTGGGAAAGCTCATGATGGTGGAAGGTCTCCAAATGGTCTTCGCCTTCGAAACCCTCTTGGCCCGACCAGCCTTCGCGGATCTGTTGGAGGAGAAGGTCCCACTTGGCCTTATGCCGGTGACCGCCGGGCGGTTCAGTGCCGTAATAACAGAGCGAGTAATTGGGGGTCGCCCAGCGTTCCAGGTGCCAGTGGCCCGGCTGCCCGTCGGGGCCGCAGACCTTGGCGCCATATTTCTCCACCAAGGCGCCCACGGTCATGTGCCCGTTCATCTCACGCAGCATTTCCACGCCCGTGCTGTTGAGACGAATCAGGGGCAGGTCGTCGTCGAGCGGCGCAAACCAATATTCGTCTTCCAGGTGCTGATAGGCGACAAGGTCGGGAATGCGCCAGGCGAGGAGGTTGAGCGTCTCTCCGGCGAGGTGCAAGGGCTCTTGGATGGCAGCGACGGGTTTCATAGCTCTTACCAGAGGCTCAAAAAAACCCGGCCGCAGCGTTCTCGCATCGCTCAGCCCCTCAACGTACCGCGAGGGTACGCCTCGGTCCTTCGTTCACTGCGGCCTTGCGGGCAGGCGTTTTGAGCATTCTGAGTGGGCGCATCGGGAACGCGCAGACTACACGACCAACCTGTAATCCCGCAAGATGGACAAGCGTGGGTTAGAGTTGAGACGGCATGGGAGAGGATTCAGTGATCGTCAGGACCCCTCGCATGATGGGATGGATGCGGCAATGATAGGCATAACGGCCGGGCGGCAATCCCGGGAGGCTGAAGGCTTCGCCGGGGGGCATGGTGCCGGAGTCGAAGACGCAGGGTCCGCTGTCGTCGACACAGGCGTTATGGGTCACTGTGTGGTAGGTGGGGGTGGGGTTCTCCCATAGAATGGGGCTGCCGCTGCCGATGGTGGCGGCAACCGGGACGAAATACGGCGATCCGTCTTCGATAATAATGTGTGTGGAGGGAGGCGTGGCGGCGGTCGGCCAGGTCAGCCCTGCCAAGATGACACCCATGAGGCCAGTTATGATCGACCATTTCACGGTAGCGCACCTCTCCTGCTTGATCCTGCCATAAGAGCGAAGGGCCGGCGAGAGCCAGCGGCCATGATGTGCCTATCTTATCATGACTCTTTCCCGTTGCGCGCGCGCGTCCGCAGGCCATGCTAGGTGATTCCCTCGCATGACCTGTCTATTCCATGTGAGACCCGTCGCACAGAGAATAGGGGCAAAGGGCTGTTGCAAGAGGCTCTTTGTTCATGCTAGATGGAGGCCGCAACGCTGGATGTGGCGTGGTTGACCGCACAGGAGGATTGGTGATGGCGAAGGCAAAGACAAAAACCAAGAACAAGGTGCAGGCAAAGATGAAGGCAAAGCCGAAGGCGAAAAGGACAGCCGCCGCCCAATCGTCGGGGAGAAAGAAGGCCGCCAAGGCATCCAGGAAGCCGACAGCCAAGAAAACGGTGAAGAAACCCGTCGCCGCGAAACGAGCCAAGGCGAAGCCGGCGCCCAAGAAACAAACAGTCAAGAAAACGGCCAAGAAGGCCGCTCCCAGGAAACCGGCACCTAAAGTGAGTCAGCCGGTTGCGCCCATCCGAAGCGTCGCGAGTGAGGAAGCCGAAGCCCGGAAACCGGTTGTGACTAAGGTGCCGGCGCCGAACGAGCTGAAAGACGTAGATCTCGACGAGGAACTGGCGGAAGACGAATTGGAAATTGAAGACGAGATCGAAGAAGAGGCCCAGGAAGAGTTGGATCTGGACGATGAAGATGACGCCGACGATCTCATCGAAAAGTCTGAAAATCTGTTAGACGACCACGACGATTACCGCAACAATTAAGCACGATAGGACCGTGCTGCGGTCCTGCGCCGGACGCGGCGCTCTGCTCGCGCAGGCGGGTAGAGCGCGGGCGATCTACTTCCCTCCTCTTGATTCGGCTGCCCCATTCCCATGAGCCATTTCCTTTTTACCGCTGCGACATTACGAGAGCGAAGCTCGCTCGATAGCGCCGAACTGCAACTCCGGCATGGGCTCTGGGGATGTTGTACCGCGTTGATTCAAGAGAATCTGGCCAAATACCTGGCTCCCGATTCCCGCGGGCTGATCTATGTGCTCAAAGCCGGTCTCTGCGCTGAGTTTCGAATTCACCCGCCGGTCTTACGGCTGCAGGACATGGATGAGTTTCTGAGAGAGGATCTGCGTACCGAGGCGCGCTTCGGATTTGTCCGGGTGACGCCCACCCGCCGGTGGACCGGCACGCCACAGGACAGCCACGCCCTCTTACAGGAGGTGCTGCAGATCCCCGAGCAGGCTGAACTTACCAGACGGTTGGGTCTTGGCATGCATCGACTGACGGAGGCCGAATATCAGGCGATTGTCGAGCGGCTGGGTCCCGGCACGCCGGTACCCTAAATGCGACGACCGGTCATCAGTTCGTAGGCCGCCTCAATGGTGTCGACCTCCTTCACGATCACGTTCAGTTCCATCGCCACCTGATTCAGGTTCCAACCAGGTCCATAGATCTGGCCGGAGGGCACGAGAATCGTGCGATACCCTTCACGCGCCGCCGCTCTCATTTTGTCGGGAATGTTCCCAACCGGTCCGACACGTCCGCCCGGTTCGAGGGTGCCGGTCATGGCGATCCCTCGCAGGAGCGGATGCCCTTTGAACATCGCAATGAATCCGACGGCTATCGCGGCGCCGGCGCTGGGGCCATCGCTGTTTGCCGGGCGGTAGGCATGCCCAAAGATCGACACGGTCCCACTGGGCCGAACCTGTGAGGCGCGTTCGACGGCATAGGCGAACGCCCGATCAATCGATTCCATGCTCGCTGAACCCAATCGCACACGGCTATGGTAACGGATGAGTTCTATCGGATCCGGCTCCGGCCGTTGATCCCATTTCATAATCATCATTTCAAAAACGCCTTGGTGATTGCCCACGATTGCGGCGAGCACCGGCACTTCGATGACGTATTCGGCGGAGACCACGGGAGGACTCAGGCAGGCCGGAAGGAGGAGCAGGCCGATCAGACACTTGAGGATGGTCATAGGTACTTCCGGACTGAAGCACGTGAGGTGGATTGCCGCACCAGGCTCTGCGCCGAGTGTAGCAAAGCGGGTGAGGCTGTACAGCGTTCCCTCAAAACCGGCTTGCCTTGGGGGCAGGCCTCTCGTATAACCGCCCGCATGGCTCCTCCGACGCGACGATGGATCCCCTGCCTGCTGCTGGTCTTTCTGGCCTGTCTGCCGGTGCTCCGGGCTCAGGAGGCCGGGGCGACCTGCACAGTCGAGCCGCCTGCCCCTGAGCCGGCCGGACGGTTCGTCCTGCATCTGGCCGGCGACTGTACGGCGGCTGAACGGGAGGCGCGTGCGGTGAACGGCGCGGCTCTGATGGAGGCCATGGCAAAGGGCCAGCCCATTGACCTCGCCGGTGTGCTGGTCCGTGGCGATCTGGTATTCGATACGCTGCCGGTGCAAACGACGCAATTGCCGAAAGGACTGTCGCCCGAGCAACAGACGGCGCTGACGCAGCTCAACGCCGAAGAAGTACGCCTGGTCCTAGCGCCGGTGACCATCCGTCATTCAGTGATGCTCGGCGCGGTGCGACATCGGTCGTCCCAGGGCACCCTTCAATTCGCGGGCCCTGTCGATCTTCATGGCACCACGTTCAAGGACGGGGTCGATCTTTCCCGGGCCGTGTTCGAGGGGGCGTTGGATATCGGGGAAGCGAAATTCGAGAGAGAGGCGTATTTCGTCCAAGGTCAATTTGCCCAAGTGCTGACTTGCCAAGAGACCCGGTTCGGACCCCATACGAGATTTCACCGGTCTATTTTTCGGGGGCCGGTGGCGTGCACGGGCGCCATCTTTGACGGGATGGCCGAATTCCTCGAAGTGGCCTTTGAACAACCGGTTACGATGGAGCGGGTCCGATTCGGATCAGGGACGGGATTCTCGGGGAGCCGCTTTGCGCGGCATGTCAATTTTTCCGACGCGATCTTCAGCCGCGAGGCTTTTTTCACGTTTGCGAGGTTTGAGGGCGACGTGTCGTTTGCAGGCGCCCAATTCCTGGGAGGCACAGATTTTTCGGATGCCCTCTTCAAAGGACCGGACGACCTCATGAAGGCACGGTTCGATCAACCTCCGCTCTTGACCCGGACCACCAGGGTGACTCAGGACCTGGGGACCGGGTTGCTGCAGTCCCCGACTGGTCAATATGCGGTCACCCTTTTCTTTCTGCTCATGGCGGCCTTGCTCGTCGCCTATGCCTTCAAAATCAAGTAAGTGTGGAGAAGAAGGCGTAACCCCTACATATAGAATCAGGCTTGCCCAAGTCCCCAATAATTGGTATAAGGGCCCCCGTGGATCCTCAGATTCAAGGCTTTGAACAGACAGAGCTGCCCTATCAGGTCCGTATCGAGAATTTTGAAGGGCCGCTCGACCTGTTGCTGCACCTCATCAAGAAAAACGAAATCAACATCTACGATATTCCGATTGCGATGATCGCGCAGCAGTATCTGGAATACGTGGAGGCCATGAAGGAATTGAACCTGAATGTGGCAGGGGAATTCCTCGTCATGGCGGCGACGCTGTTGCAGATCAAGTCCAAGATGCTGTTGCCTGTTGATGAGGCGGTGGAGGATGAAGAAGACGGACCGGATCCGCGGGAGGAACTGGTGCGCCGCTTGCTCGAGTACAAGACGTTCAAGGAAGCGGCCCGCCAGCTGGACGGGCAGGAAAAGCTGTGGCGGGAGATCTTCGGCCGGGAAGCCGGGCCGCCCGAGCCGGTGGAATCGGACGAGACCTTGATGGAGAACGTGACATTGTTCGATCTGGTCGAGGCTCTGAAGGGGATCATGGACCGGAATCCCGGGAAGAAGCTCATTGAAATCATTCCCGATAACCTCACTGTACGAGAACGGATGAACATGATTCTGGAGCGATTGGAAGGCAAAGACTCCGTCTCGTTCGTATCCCTCTTCGAAGAGTCATGCCATCGGTTGGTCATCATCGTGACGTTCTTGGCTATGCTGGAACTCATGCGTTTGCGTGTGGCACGCATCTTCCAAGCCGAGACGTTCGGACCGATTCTCGTGTCTCGGACTTTCTCCTTGGTGCCGGACCCGGCAGAACTGGATGACTCAGATTCGGAATGGAGGGAGACATGACTCCAATCACCGCAGATATGACTGACGACACGTCCGCGTGTGAACAAATGGCCACGGAACCGGTACAGGTGGATGGACCGTCGTTGAACGGGCATGAGACCGGCGCTGCACCCGGCGTCGCGGAAGCGATTGCCGAACGGGAGTTGAAGGGCATTCTCGAGGCCATGCTGTTCGTCTCGCCTGAGCCGCTGTCGGTGGCCCGCCTCGTGGCCGTGCTGGGAGACGTGACAAAAGCCGAATTGGAACGTGTGCTGCGGAGCCTCGGCGACGATCTGGAGCAGGAAGGGCGCGGCGTCCGGCTGGCCGAGATTGCCGGCGGGTTTCGTCTGGTAACCAAACAGGAATATTCCACGTGGGTAAAGCGGCTCGACAAAACGAAATCCACGGCCAAATTGTCTCGTTCGGCGCTCGAATCGCTGGCCATCATTGCGTACAAGCAGCCGATCGTCCGATCGGAGATCGAGGAAATTCGCGGCGTGGAAACCTCCGGTGTCGTTCGAACGTTGCTCGAACGAAAGCTGGTGCGTATCGTGGGGCGCAAAGAGGTGCCCGGCCGACCCATCATGTATGGCACGACCAAATATTTCTTGGAGCATTTCGGTCTGAACGACCTGTCGCAATTGCCCCCGCTGCGTGAATTCAAAGAACTGGGGGAGGCCGAACAATCGCTGTTACCGATGGAAGCCGCGGCTTCCACGGATGAAGCCGTTTTAGGCGGGGACGGGGCCGTGCCGACAGAGGCGTCTGCAGCCGGCGTTGATGAAGGCGTTGTTGATGAAGGCGTTAATGAGGAGCAGGCCGAACGGGAGGCAGTGGACGACGCCGCTTCCGGGGCCGATGCAGACGCTGGCACGGAGAGTCGCACAGATGGAGCGGAGTTCGAGGGGCCAGCTTCAGGAGCTGCCGCAGAACTGGGCCTAGAGCGAACCGATGTGTTCGGAGGAAACGAGGCCGGTCCAGTCGGTAGTGAGCGAGGCATGGAACAGGTCGAGGAAATTGAGGGGGAGGACACCGTCGCTTTTCCGCTCGAACTGCCTCAGCCATCCGATGAATTCACAGGCGGAGACGAACGGAAGATCAATGAAGAGTTCATGGGCGAACCGGTCGAACAATGACCCGCTGAGCCGCATGACGAGAGTCGTCACGAATGATGGAACCGGTGCCGCTCAGGTGCATCCCTCACCTTGACTCTCTTTCCAACGCTTTGTTAGACTCGCCAATCCAATTCTAAGTCATTGAAGACCCATCGTTTCTGGGACGAGAGACGGCTTTAGCAACATGAGGCACCACCTATGATCAAAGCATGGCTTCTCGATGAAATGTTCCGGTTCGATCGTTTGCTTCTGACTGCTGACGGCACTCAGGGGGAATGGGGTGCCGGAGATTCGGTGGCCGAGGAAGAAGAACTTCCGCCCGCGCCACAAAATGTGCAGGCGAAGCCCGGCAACGGCCGGGTGACGATCAGCTGGGATCCGGTGCCGGACGCCATGTATTACAACCTCTACTTCCAGACGACGAAGGGAGTGCAGATCAAGTTTTCGGAATTAACGCGTCCCATTGCCAGCGCGGAAGATTTCAAGGCGGTCATTGGAGTGAAGAAAGAGAAGGCGACCTGTCTCGAAGGCTCGACTTCTCCGTACATCCATGACGATCTGGCCAATGGCACCTGTTATCACTATGTCGTCACCGTCGTCACCCCGAAGGGCGAGAGCCTCGAATCGCAAGAAGTCATGGCGATTCCCTCTCCGTATCTGTTGGCGATGAACTTCGGGCAGGAGGGCGTGGACGAAGGGGAATTCAGCTCTCCCACCGGCATCGCACTCGACAAAGACGGCAACATCTATGTCGCCGACACCGACAATCACTCCATACAAAAATTCGATAAGACCGGCAAGTTCCTGGCACGCTGGGGCGGCGAGCCCAGCTCCCAGGAAGGGGCGTTCTATTATCCCCGCGGCCTCGCCATCGGACCGGACGACATGGTGTATGTGGCCGACAGCGGCAATAACCGCGTCCAAAAGTTTGACCTTGAAGGCAACGCTCAAAAAGCCTGGGGCAAGTTCGGGTTCGCCTGGCGGGGCGCCGACATGGGCAAGTTCGATGTGCCCTGGGGCATTACCACGGATCAAGAAGGCAACGTCTACGTCTCCGATACGAGCAACGCGCGGATTCAGAAATTCCAATCCGACGGGCAGCCGCTTTTGAAATGGGGACGCGACGGCAGCTTCGACGGCGCGTTTTTCTTTCCTCGCGGCGTGGCGGTGGACTTTGTCGGCAATATTTACGTGGCCGACGAAAGCAATAACCGGATCCAGAAATTCGATGCGCGGGGCAGCTTCCTGACCAAATGGGGTCGGGAGGGCAACGGACCGGGGCAATTCAAGTCTCCCTGGGGCATCGCCTGCGATGCCTTGGGCAATGTCTATGTGGTCGATAGCGGCAACCACCGGATCCAGAAATTTGACGGAAACGGCACCTTCCTGTGCGCCTTCGGCAATCGTGGAAAGACCGAAGGTCAAGTGAACTTTCCCTACGGAGTGGCCGTGGACAAGGAGGGCTGCGTCTTTGTCGTCGACAGCGGCAACAGCCGTATTCTGAAATATGTCCCGACGGAAGAAGAGATGAATCGCGGCAAGGAAGAGGCCGCGAAAGCCGCCGAACCGGGGACGGTCCAGCCTCCGCGCTCGGTGGCGGTGAAGCCGGGGGATACCGAAGTGTATTTGAGCTGGATGGAGGTGCCCGGCGCGGTGTCGTACAACCTCTACTTCAGCACGGCGCCCAGGCTCACGCTGCAGGGCGCGACCAAGATCGAAGGGGTGACGAACCCTTACACGCATACGGGCTTGACGAACGATACGCCGTACTTTTACGCCGTCACGGCCTCGTACGAAGATGGCACGGAGAGCGCGTTGTCCGACGAAGTGACGGCCATGCCGGTCCTGATCGATATCACGGCTCCCCAAAACCCCTATGCCGTCATTAACCACGGCGCCTTCATGACGAACTCCCCTGAAGTGGTCGTGACCATTTCAGCCACGGACCTGGACACCGGCGTCGGATCGTACTTCGTGTCGGAAAGTCCGTTGACGCCGATGGCCGGCACCCCAGGCTGGGTCGAGGTTTCGCCCGCCGTCAAATTCGGGGCGACCATCCCGTTCATCCTGTCCCCGGCCGACGGGCAGAAGACCATCTACGTGTGGTTCAAGGACGTCGGTAACAACGTCTCGACGCCGGCGAGCGCGACGATCCTCGTCAACACCTCCGGGTACCTGTGCGTGTCGAAATGGGGCAAGCCGGGTCGTGGCGCGTCCCTCCTGCACGGCGGCGAATTCATGGCGCCGATGTACGGCCTGTGCGTCGATCAGCAGGGGTCCCTCTTCGCCGTCGATAACGGCAACAACCGCGTGCAGAAGTTCGACAATGCGGGGAACTTCATCATCCTCTGGGGGAACTTTGGATCGGCGAACTCCAATTTCCATAATCCGACGGGCATCGCCTGCGACGGCAAGGGCGACGTGTGGGTGGTGGATACCAATAACCACCGCGTCCAGAAGTTCGACGGCAAACTCGGCGGCTATTTGATGAAGTTCGGATCGCGCGGCAACGGCGAAGGCCAGTTCAACGCGCCGTGGGGCATTGCGGTGGACCGGGTCCGGGGCTTCGTCTACGTGGTCGACAGCGCCAACTTCCGCGTGCAGAAGTTCGATATGACCGGCGAGTTCATCATGGCCTGGGGCAGTTTCGGCAACGGCGACGGGCAGTTCTATTTCCCCCGCGGCATCGCCGTCGACCAAAGCGACGGGTCGGTCTATGTCGTCGATATGGGCAATCACCGGATTCAAAAGTTCGACACCAGCACCAACGTGCTGCCGCAGTTGCTGGCCAAATGGGGAGGCAGCGCCGAAGCCGGTCATGCCAGCAGTCCCCTGGCGCAGGAAGCCGGACAACTGCGGTCACCCTGGGGCATTGCCATCGACGGAGCCGGCGACGTGTACGTGACGGATACCGGCAACCACCGTATTGAAAAATTCGATCGCGAAGGCAACTTCATCACCCAGTGGGGCGGATTCGGCAACGGCGACGGCCAGTTCAATTTTCCCTACGGCATTGCAGTCGATGCCAAAGGCAGCGTCTTTGTCGTCGACAGCGGCAACACCCGGGTGCAGCAGTTCATGCCGGCTGACGAAGGCAGCGAGCGGTTGCAGGAAGATGCCGAGGCAATGGCGGAACTGGATCAGGCGCACCAGCACTGACATGCGACACTACACGGGTGAGTTAGGAGACGATGCTCGATAAAGAACCGCGGCTCGGACTGACGTACGACGATGTGGTGCTCGTGCCGGCCAAGTCTCAGGTGCTCCCGAATGAGGTCGAGACTGAGACATTCGTGTCCCGGAATATCCGTATCAACGTCCCGTTTCTGAGCGCGGCGATGGATACGGTAACCGAATCCCGCCTCGCCGTGGCGATGGCCCGGGAGGGCGGGATCGGCATCATTCATCGTGTGCTTTCGGCGGTGGACCAGGCCACGGAGATCGACCGGGTCAAGAAGTCGGAAAGCGGGATGATCCTGGATCCCGTGACGATTGCGCCGGAGCAGACCCTTCGCGACGCCCACCAGTTGATGGCCAAATACCGCATCTCGGGCATCCCCGTCACCAAGAACGGCAAACTTGTCGGCATTCTGACTAATCGGGATCTCCGGTTTGAAACCCGCATGGATCTGAAAGTCTCGCAGGTCATGAAGCGGGAGAAACTCATTACGGCGCCTGAGGGGACCAGCCTCGAAAAGGCCCAGGAAATCCTGCACGAGCACCGGATTGAAAAATTGCCCGTGGTCAATAAGCACTTTGAGCTGAAGGGCCTCATCACGATCAAAGACATCGAAAAACGAATCAAATATCCCAACGCCTGCAAGGACGAGCATGGCCGTCTGCGGGTCGGCGCGGCGGTGGGTGTGGGCAAAGATACGGAAGAACGCGTGTTGCTCCTGAAAAAGGCCGGCGTTGATCTCGTGGTCGTCGATACCGCACATGGCCATTCACAGGCAGTCCTGGATACGGTGAAGAGGATCAAGAAACAGCACCCGGACCTGGAACTGGTGGCGGGCAATATTGCGACGGCGGAAGCCGCGAAGGAGTTGCTGAAGATCGGCGTCGATGCGGTGAAGGTCGGGGTGGGACCCGGGTCGATTTGCACGACGCGCATCGTCTCCGGCGCCGGCATGCCGCAATTGACGGCCATTGCCGATTGCGCGAAGGCGCTGAAGGGAAGCGGCGTGCCGATCATCGCGGACGGCGGGATCAAATTCTCCGGCGATGTCACCAAGGCTCTGGCCGCGGGCGCGTCATCGGTGATGTTGGGCGGGCTCTTGGCGGGGACGGAAGAGTCGCCGGGCGAAACGGTGCTGTACCAGGCCAGAACATACAAGGTCTACCGCGGAATGGGATCCATCGGCGCCATGGAGCGCGGCGGCGGGGATCGCTATGGACAAGGCGGGCGGCCAGCGCAAAAACTGGTTCCAGAAGGGATCGAAGGGCGGGTCCCGTACAAGGGGCAGCTGTCCGCCGTGGTCTATCAGCTGGTGGGGGGCGTCAGGTCTGGCATGGGCTACTGCGGTTGCAGGACGATTCCCGATCTCCAGCAAAACGCCACGTTCATCCGCCAAACGGTGGCCGGTCTTCGAGAAAGTCATGTGCACGATGTGATCATCACGAAGGAAGCGCCGAACTACCGGATGGATTGGGAGTAGAGCCCGTCGCAATCAGCCGTCAGCGTTCAGCCAGAAGGCAGATCATACCTTCCTGAGTGAAGCATTCTCAAACCGCGGTTTTCCTGTCTCGCTGATAGCTGACCGCTGAAGGCTTGTCGTATGGAACTCTGGCACAATAGAATACTGGTCCTCGACTTCGGCTCCCAATATACCCAATTGATTGCCCGCCGCATTCGCGAAGCACAGGTCTATTCCCAGATCCTTCCCTGCACGGTGCCGCTGGCCACGATTTTGGCCTATCGCCCGCAGGGCATCGTGCTCTCCGGCGGTCCCTCCAGCGTCTATGACAAGAAGGCGCCGAGCATCCCGAAAGAGCTGTTCGATCAGGGCATCCCCATTCTCGGCATTTGCTACGGCATGCAGCTGGTGACCCATCTCAGCGGCGGCGAGGTCGTCAAAGCGCCCCACCGGGAGTATGGCCGGGCCGATCTCGTCATCGACGATCGGAGCGACCTGTTCAAGGGCATCGGGGACGGCGGCTCGACGGTGGTCTGGATGTCGCATGGGGATCGCATCGAGCGGATGCCGCCGGGCTTCCGTTCCATCGCGCATACCGGCAATTCACCGGTCGCGGCGATGAAGCGCGCCGACGGGAAGCGCCGGATCTATTGCCTGCAGTTTCATCCGGAAGTCGCGCACACGCCGGAAGGCACCACCATCCTCCGCAACTTTGTCTATGAGATCTGCGGCTGCAAGCCCACCTGGACGATGCAGTCCTATGTCGAGACGGCGGTCGCGCAGATTCGTGACCAGGTCGGCAAGGACCGGGTGATCTGTGCGTTGAGCGGCGGGGTGGATTCCTCCGTGGCGGCGGCGCTCGCCCATCGCGCGATCGGCGATCAGCTCACCTGCATTTTCGTCGACAATGGCGTCTTGCGGTCCGGCGAGCGGGATCAGGTTGAAAAGACCTTCGCCTCGCAATTGCACTTGAACCTCAGGATTTTGGACCGCACCACTCAGTTCCTCGCCGGTCTGAAGCACGTCACCGATCCGGAGCGCAAACGGAAAATCATCGGGCGGCTCTTCATCAAGAACTTTGACGACGAATCCAGGAAGCTGAAAGGGGTCAAATATCTGGCGCAGGGTACGTTGTACCCGGATGTGATCGAGAGCGTCAGTTTTAAAGGGCCGTCGGCCACCATCAAGACCCATCACAACGTCGGCGGCCTGCCGGCGCGTATGAAGCTGAAGCTGATCGAGCCGCTCCGGGAACTCTTCAAGGATGAAGTCCGGGTGCTGGGCAAAGAGCTGGGCCTGCCGGATGAGATCATCTGGCGGCAGCCGTTCCCCGGGCCCGGTCTGGCGATCCGCGTGTTGGGTTCCGTCACGAAAGAGCGGTTGGCCATTCTCCGCGCCGCCGAAACGATCGTGGACCAGGAGATTCGAGGCGCGGGGTTGTATCGGGACATCTGGCAGGCGTTTGCCGTGCTGTTGCCCATCCGCACCGTGGGCGTCATGGGGGACCAGCGGACCTATGATAATGTGATTGCCATTCGCGCGGTCACCAGTCTCGACGGGATGACGGCTGATTGGGCCCGGATTCCCAACGATGTGCTGGGGCGGATGTCCAACCGGATTATCAACGAAGTGAAAGGCGTGAACCGGGTCGTCTACGACATCAGTTCAAAACCGCCGAGCACGATTGAATGGGAATAAGGAGGCGTGATCAGTGATGCGTGATCGGTGATGAGCCGGATATTCGATCCCATTCAATGCCCATCACCGATCACGCATTACTGATCACTGAACGTTATGGAAGTACGATTGCAGAAAATGATAGCGGGAACCGGGCTCTCGTCCCGGCGCAAGGCGGAGGAATTGATCGCCGCCGGTCGCGTGACGGTCAACGGCAAGGTGGTCAGCGAACTCGGCACCAAGGTCGACCCCGAGCGCGATCACGTGAAAGTGGATGGGCGGCATTTGACGGGCGCGCAGCCCTTTGTCTATCTGCTCCTCAACAAACCCAAGAACGTCATGTCGACTTTAAACGATCCCGGCGGCCGGCCTACAGTCAAAGACTTTCTCCACGGAGTCTCCGTGCGGGTGTTTCCCGTAGGGCGCCTGGATTTTGACAGTGAAGGTCTGATGTTGCTCACCAACAACGGCGACTTGGCGCAGGCCTTGCTGCATCCCCGATATCATGTCCCCAAGACCTATCTCATTAAGGTGAAGGGCGTGCTGACGGATGATGAGATCAGCCAATTGCAGGCGGGGATCAAGCTGGAAGACGGCATGACCAGCCCGGCCATCGTGAAAAAGGTCAAGAAAGCGCAGGCCAACTCCTGGCTGGAGATTACGATTCGTGAAGGCCGCAAGCATCAGGTCAAACGCATGTTGGAAGCGGTCGGGCATGTCGTCATTAAGCTGATGCGAGTCAGAATGGGCCCGCTCCAGCTGGGCGATCTGGGGTCCGGCGAATTCAGGTTTCTCACGGACCGGGAAGCCAATGCGCTGCGTGAGTTGGTGGAAGAGCGGGTGGAACTCGCGAAAGCCGGGCAGGTTCCGAACGCCCGGCGTCAGCGCTCCAAGCGCCGCGAAGGGTGGGCGAAACCGGCCGGACCGAAGAAGAAGTCTTCGAAGAAAGCAGGCGTCGTATGAAGATGCGGACGCATCGGTGCGGTGAGTTGAACAGGAGCCACGTCGGTCAAACGGTGGTGTTGAACGGCTGGGTGCAGAGACGTCGGGACCACGGGACCGTGATGTTCATCGATTTGCGGGACCGGACCGGCCTGACACAGGTGGTCTTCAATGCCGAGCGCAATGCCGCGGTCCATCAGGGGGCCCATGCCCTGCGGAGCGAGTGCGTGGTGTCCCTCACCGGGCAGGTCATGGCACGGCCGGATGAATCGAAGAATCCGAATCTGCCCACCGGCGAGATTGAGGTCTTTGTCGATGCGGTCGACGTCTTGAATGAGGCCAAGACCCCGCCCTTTGTCATCGAGGACGATGCCGAAATCACGGAAGCCATTCGATTGAAATACCGCTATCTCGATCTCCGGCGTCCGCGCATGCAACGCTTACTGGGGCTGCGCCATGCCATCATGCAGGCCGCCCGGGGATTTTTGAATGCGGCGGAGTTTCTGGAAATCGAGACCCCGGTGTTGACCAAAAGCACGCCCGAAGGGGCGCGGGACTACCTGGTGCCGAGCCGCGTGAACCCCGGACAGTTTTTTGCGCTGCCCCAGTCACCGCAATTGTTTAAGCAAATACTCATGATCAGCGGCGTGGATCGCTATTATCAGATCGCCCGCTGTTTCCGGGATGAAGATCTGCGTAATGATCGCCAGCCGGAATTCACGCAAATCGATCTCGAGATGTCGTTTGTCGATCAAGCGGCGGTGATGGCGCTCATGGAACGGATGATCGTAACGATCTTCCGTGAGGCCGGAGGCGTCTCACTGCCCACTCCGTTTCCGCGCCTGACGTATGCCGAGGCCGTGGGCCGCTATGGATCGGACAAACCGGATTTGCGGTTCGAGATGCCGCTCTATGACGTGACCTCCTTTGCCGCCGCCAGCGAGTTCAAGGTCTTCAAAGAGGCGGCGACCAAAGGCGGGATCGTCAAAGCGCTCATCGTCAAAGGCGGCGCGGCGACGCCGAGAAGCCGCATCGATGCCTTGGGCGAAAGCGCCAAGAGCTTCGGCGCCAAAGGACTCGCATGGCTCAAGATCACGCCGGAAGGCCAGCTGGAGTCGGTGATCGCCAAATTCCTCGATGCCAAGGCGTTCGCCGCGGCGTTACCCGAGGCCAAGCCGGGCGACCTGGTCTTGTTCGGCGCCGATAAGCCGGCAGTCGTGCATGAAGTGCTGGGTCGTATCCGCCTTGCTCTGGGCGAAGAACTGAACCTCATCGACAAGACGGCCTGGAAGCCGTTGTGGGTGACCGAGTTCCCCTTGTTGGACTATTCTCCGGAAGAGAAACGCTACATCTTCATGCATAATCCGTTTGCCGGCCCGATGGATGAAGACCTCCCGTTCCTGGATTCCGAGCCGCTCAAAGTGCGCGCCAAGGCGTACGACATGGTGTTGAACGGCAACGAAATCGGCGGCGGCAGCATCCGGAACCACCGAAGTGATATCCAGATGAAGATCCTGGATTTGCTGGGCATCCACAAGGAGCAGGCGCATGCGAAGTTCGGATTTCTGCTCGATGCGCTGGAATACGGCGCCCCGCCGCACGGAGGGATCGCCTTTGGCCTCGATCGGCTTATTATGCTGCTGGGTAATACGGAATCCATTCGGGATGTCATCGCCTTTCCAAAAACACAGCGCGCCCAATGCCCGATGACAGAGGCGCCCTCGGCCGTCAGCGCCGAGCAGTTGAAGGAGTTGCGCATCAAGCTCGATCTCGTCGAGTAGCGGGATGTCAGGACGTCCGCTGTGTCAGTGAACGCCTAGGGGGCTTCAATCCGATGGCCGGCAATACGTTTGGCCGCATCTTCACCGTCACCTCGTTCGGGGAAAGCCATGGGCCCGCCATCGGCTGCGTGGTGGACGGGTGCCCTCCCGGCCTCGCCCTTTCCGTGGAGGACATTCAAACAGATCTGGACCGGCGAAAGCCGGGCACGTCCCGCCACGTCACGCAGCGACAAGAATCCGACACGGTTGAAATCCTGTCCGGCGTTTTCGAAGGCCGGACCACCGGGACCCCGATCGCTCTGTTGATTCGCAACGAAGACCAGCGCAGCCGCGACTACGGGAACCTCATCGAGACCTTTCGGCCCGGTCACGCCGACTACACATACTGGCAGAAGTACGGGATCCGCGATCACCGCGGCGGGGGACGCGCTTCCGCGAGAGAAACCGCCGTTCGTGTGGCCGCCGCCGCCATCGCCAGAAAGTGGCTGCGCGAGAAGTATGGGGTGCTGATCCGCGGCTATCTGAGTCAGCTCGGACCCATTGAAGTGCCCTTCAAGTCGTGGGAAACGGTGGGCGGCAATCCATTCTTTTCGGCCAACGCGGAGATCGTGACGGAACTGGAGTTCTTCATGGACGAGCTGCGGAAAGCCGGCGACTCGGTCGGCGCGAGGATCACCACGGTGGCCGAGTCGGTGCCGGTGGGATGGGGGGCGCCGGTCTATGCCAAACTGGATGCCGATCTGGCCGCGGCCATGATGAGCATCAACGCCGTGAAGGCGGTTGAGATCGGATCCGGCTTCGGCTCGGTGGCGCAACGCGGGTCCGAACACGGCGACGAACTGACGCCGGACGGCTTCGTGACGAACCATGCCGGTGGCATTCTGGGGGGTATTTCGTCGGGCCAGGATATCGTGGTGACGATCGGCATCAAGCCGACCTCCAGCATTCGCGTGCCTCGCCGGTCGATCGACAAGCAGGGCAGTCCGACCACCGTCGAAACGAACGGCCGCCATGATCCCTGCGTGGGGATCAGAGCCACCCCCATCGCGGAAGCCATGATGGCGCTCGTGCTGATGGATCACGCGCTGTTGCATCGTGCACAGAACGCCGACGTGGTGACGAAGACTCCGAAGATCGCCGGCTCGGTGAAACGAACCTCCTCCGCGCTGGCAAGATCGAAGAAAATTTCCGCCAAGACCGATCCCGATCCTTCAGAAGCGTAGTCCCGGTCTGAGTCAGACCCTTCTGGGCATCCCGCCTTCATCGTTCATCTTCTTCGGTGCTAAGACTTCCATGGATCCGCCTCTGCTTACCGCGAAGGGCCGTCTCACAATGGAAAATCTTGACGGAACATTCCATTAGGTTCATAAGGGGGCTCGTCGTGGCGGGCGGTGATGCTGTTCAATCGCGAGTCTGTCGATGAACGTGATGAGAGCCAGTCGATACCCTCAGTTGCATGATCCTTCTTCTCTCAACCGAAGGCCACCGACCATAGTGATTGGCTCTATTCTCTCTTCCTCACCTGCATGCATTGTGCGCGGATGCCCGGCCTTGGTTCCCATGCGCTCGTGCGCTCGAAGATGACGTAACCGGTTTTCAATCCAACTGTGCCGAATGGACGAGGAGCTGCCCAGTGACATTAACGATCATCGGTCGCATCGAATCCACGGATTCTGATTCCACGGCGCTTGGAGAGTGCCGTGTGGAAGTCTTCTTCGAGCAGAAAGCTCCCGCCACGTCGGACTTGCGACGGCTGAGTGCCGTGGGCGACGGAACTCATGAATCAGCCCCAGGCGCGGAACGGACAGAACGCGGGCGCGTATCCGCGCGTACGGACGCCCAAGGACGCTTCACCGTGAGCGTCCCGGGCCCGTTCGCGGACGAGAAGGCGATGCTGCACTTTGTCGTATCGGGACCGGCCGGACAATTGATCGGGACCGTCGCGCATGCGATCTACGAGATTACCGACAAGCTCGTGATCCCCGTCGCAACCAAGAACATCGCGTCGATTCCATTGACCGTTCCGGAACGTCTTCCCATAGCGACGACGCGGCGGATCACCGGGCGGGTGTTCAATCGGACTGGTAGCCCCATCCCCGCCAATTCACCGGTGATGTTGTTCGCCCGCGAGCATGGCGATCATGGAGCCGACGGGACGGGTGTGCCGGTCTTAGTGGCTCGTACGGACGGGTCCGGTTATTTTTTCGGCGAGGCGCCGAATCACGCGTACGAAGCGGTCGTGGCCGTCGTGACCGGCATGAGCAGCACCATCACGCTCGACGAGGGCTGTATTCCTGAGAAACTGATCATCATCGTGGACGTGCCTCGCGACACCGAGGGCGGCCCTAAGGCAAAGGGCTGCGGCTGCGGCGTGATACCGCGTACGCCCAGCCATGCCGATATCGAGAACTCGCCGGATACGTACTCCACCGATCTTGGGACGGGGCGCTGCATTGATTTCAACACGCCGAATCGCGCCATCGAGGAATTTGACTTTTACACCGTTATTCGCACGACGGAACCGGATATTGTCGGGTTTACCACGACAGAGGCGACGAGCGGGGGTTCCACCAGGTCGTCCGAAGTGTTGGCCACGCTTACCGCGGCCGTAGAGGCCGCCACGGGAGCCGTCACGGTGGCCCGACAAAAAGCCGAAGCGGCGCGCCTTGCCGCAACCCAGACACAGGAGGCGGCGGCGGAGATTCAGCCGCTGAGCGCGGCATTCACTGCCGTTGCCAACAATCCCAATGGCTGGGTCAAGCAGGTTGTAGAAAATGCCCTGAAGGAGAAAGGCACCGGCAACTGGGTCGAAGCGAAAACCCGGAACGAATTAATTGCGTTGCTGACGGGGGCGGAGCACTTGTCGCCTACCATGGCGACACACATCGCGGGGACATTAGTCGATGCAATCGTGGCTGTGCCCCTTTCCGAGCTGGATGAGAAGAACTACACCGGGACTTTTTCGCGGGCGCACTACGTCGCAGATCATATCGTCTACGCGGCAGCGCAAACGGCGCGCACGGCCGCTTTGTCGGCAGACAGCGTGGCGGCGGCCGGCAACAGCGCTGCCGCAGCGGCCAATATCGCCTTGGCTGAAGCCCTCAATGCCCTTAATGCCTCCAGGGCGGCGGAGACGACCAAGAGGAACGAACTCGCCAGGCAAGCGCAGGTTCAGGACCGGAAAGCCCAATCCAAACCGAGGGGGCGTGAGCGACTCAATGCGAAGAACCCGGTCGATTGGGATGACACGCCCACGTTCTATCAGGCCGCAGAAATTGCCCACGGCCATCTGCTTCACTTCAAGCAGATTTGGTACGCGGACGGCTACTCGCTGGGCGATTTGCTCTACAGCCTTCCGCTGGCGCCGGGCCAGAAGAAATTGATTTCCGTCGTCGACTGGGAGCGGCGCGAGCGGACCCAACGCACCGAGGACACGGTGAGCACAGAGGGAGTCCAGGCCGCACTCTCCCGCGATCGCGATCTTGGCGAGGTCGTCACCGGCGCGTTGTCCGAATCGTCTCGCGGCGGGTCGAGGAGCACCTCGGCGGGCGTCGGCGTGGGCACGGGGGCGGCGGGTAACGGATCGTATCAAGGGTTCAACTTCGGCGCGTTGATCGGCGTATCGGGAGGATATGGCGAGAGCAACTCCAGCGCCTGGCAGGATTCCTCGCGGAACCTGGCGTCCAGCTCACTGCAGAACCTGCGTGATCGCACGCTGCAATCTGCGTCGGCGATCCGCGGGTTGCGCTCCTCTGTCGTCCATACCGTGGCGCAGGGAGAGGCCGTGCGGGCCACGACCGAGGTGGTCGCCAATCACAACCATTGCCATGCCATGACGGTGCAGTATTTCGAGGTCTTGAGGCATTTGAAGCTGCAGCACGAACTGGCGGGCGTGCAGGAGTGTCTGTTCATACCATTACCCATGAGCGAGTTTGATCTCGCCAAGACATTGCGCTGGCGGCAGGAATTGAAGACTTATCTGCAACACCCTCACCTCGCCGGGGGGTTCGATGCCGCGCGCCGGGTCAGCACCTCCTGGTCCGAAGTGGATTCTCCATTGGAGCGGTATGCCGACGAGTATGTGGTCTCGCTGACGGGAGAATTGTTGCTCACCGTCCATATTCCGCTGCCTCCATTCCCGGAACGCCCCAAGCCGAGGCCGGAGGACACGGCGGCTGCCACCGCTCAGGCAGTCGCGGACGCCGTCAACCCCACGACGGGCGTCCTCGGAGTGTTTCTTGCGATCGCGACGGGAGGAGCTTCCTTGATCGCAGGGGCGGCGACCTCGGGCGGAATAAGAGCCGCGCAGGCCGCCGCAGCCGGCGCCCGGTCCATCGCCGACAGCCTCTATGAGGAAACTCCGCAGGAGCGCTACAACAGGTTTCATCGTGACATCGTGCCTGGTGTGGTGGAGGCCTTCATCGATCACCTTGAGCTGTGGGCCCTGATGGATGGCAAACCGGTGCAGCTTCAGGATGTAGACTTCACCTTGGCCTCGGAGTATCAGCCGGGCATCCCCTTGCTGGTCTCCCTTCGGGCTACGCTTGAGGCGAAGCAGAGACGGAGCAAGATCACCCAGCTCATGATCAAGTCAGCCATGCCGTTGGCGCCCAATTGCCGGGCCATCGTCAACACGGCGACGATTCGCTATCGTACCTCGTCGTTCGAGCATGCGCTCGTCAGCGACGGCAAGGTCAATGATGATATCGATCCTCCGAAGGCGGTGGCCCTGTTCACCGGCCTTGCCGACTACGACATCAAGATATTGAGCACAGGCAACGGTGCGACGCTGTTTACGCCGCTCGATGCCTGGGAGCAGCGCAGCCCGAGAACGGAGGACCGACGGCTCTCGGCGGAGCTCGTGGATCACCTGAACGACAATCTCGAATATTACCACCATGCCATCTGGTGGGCGATGGATCCCAATCGCCGGTACATGCTGCTCGACGGCTATTACGCGCCGGGATCCCACAACCGCAGTGTCGCGTCGGTGGTGGAGAACCGCCTGATCGGCATCGTGGGAAATTCGATCGTGCTTCCCGTCGCCAGCGGCATTCACTTGGATCCGCGCTTCACACCACGCGCGGTCGGGAGTCCTGTAGACTTATTACAGGCTGGAGACGCCGGTGCCGGCGGTGCGCGTGAGCCTGCCTACCCCGGGCATATTTGCCGAAGCCGTCATGGGGGCCTGCAATTCATGCGAGAAGATCGATGACTCACGATTTTGGCGGTGGGAGGAGTCGCCGATCGACGAACCGCCTGCGATCGAGCCGGTGTCCATGGGAACGCGCAGGAATGAGCCCGGCCCCACGCAGCCGACCTCGTTCCCGGCGCCGATCGTGTCGATCCAGAACGCGCCGGGCGTGCCCGACCCGGCCGGCGTGCGGGCTGTGCTGGACGCACTGGGCAAGCAGTCGTTTGCCGATATCACCGGACTCGCCGGAACTCAGGCCAATGCGGCAGCGGCCTATCAGCAAGCGCTGGATACGGCCTTCAAGTTTGGAAAAGAAGCCTCGACGCTTGCGCAACAGGCGGCGATGCT
>CBDIWP010000096.1:0-260374 GCA_965285945.1 uncultured bacterium
TCCGGACGGCAGCGTCCACTGGGTGTCCGCCATGGGACGGTTCTTCTACGACGACGGGGGGCAGGCTGTCCGCATGACGGGGGTCGTGCAGGACATCACGAGGCGGAAGCTGGCGGAGGAGCGGCAGGAGGCGGAATCGGAAAGTCGACGGTTGCTGGCGTGCGCCGCCGAGCAGTTGTTGGTGACGCACAATCCCGCTGAACTCATGCCCGGCGTGTTCGAGACCGTGCGGCGGCACCTCGACCTGGACGGGTACTTTCATTACCGAGCGGAGGAAAGCGAAGGCATCTTGTTGCTGGACGCCTACGCCGGCATATCCGACGACCTTATGGCCGGCTTGCAACGGTTGAAGTTCGGGCAGGCGTTATGCGGCATGGTGGCGCAAGCGCGGATCCCGATCGTCCACGAGCGGATGTCGAGTGCGACCGACGAGAAAGCCAAGCTTGCGTCCGCATTTGGCTTTCAGGCGTACGTCGGCCATCCGCTGATGGTAGGAGATCGCCTGCTTGGTACCCTGGCTTTCGCCAGCAAGAGCCGCGATCGGTTCGTGCCGGATGAAATCGCCTTTATGCAGACCATCGCCCGGTATGTGGCGGCGGCGATGGACCGGTTGCGTCTGGAAGCCGAAACGAGAGAGCGAGCTGAGCGTCTCCTTGCGAGCGAGGCGCATCTGCGGGCCGCCATGGACCTGAACCCGCAGATTCCATGGACCGCCACTCCCGAGGGGGCGATCGAGGACATCCACGAGCGATGGCTTCAGTTCAGCGGATTGACGCGCGCGGATGCGCTCGAGGACGCCTGGATGAACGCCGTGCATGAGGCGGATCTGGGTCCCCTCCTGGCGGCTTGGCGGCAGGCCCTTCGGACCGGTGAGTCCTTAGACTTCGAATTCCGCCTGCGCGCCGCATCGGGCGTCTACCGCTGGATGCGGTCGCGGGCGTTTCCCTACCGGGATGGCCAGGGCCGGATCGTCCGGTGGCACGGCACGACGGAAGAGATTCACGACCGGAAACTGGCCGAAGAAGCGCTGATTGAAAGCCGGAAGCGCCTCCAACAAGCGCTGCAATTCCGCGAGGCCGTGATGGCCAACATCAAGGACGGGCTGTATACCTTGGATCGCGACGGGCTCGTGACCTATGTCAATCCGGCGGCCGAAGAGCTGTTCGGATGGACCAGCGAGGAACTGCTCGGCCGAAAGATGCACCCGACCACTCATTACCTGCACCGGGACGGGACACCGTTTCCGGCAGAGCAGTGCGCCGGGCTTCAGGTCCTGCGGGAAGGGCAAACGCTGTGTCAGCAGACAGACGTCTTCATCCGCAAAGACGGGACCTTCTTCGATGCCGTCTATAGTTCGGCGCCGATATGGTCGGAGGGCAGGATCGCCGGTGTCGTGGTGGTGTTTCGGGATGTCACGGCCCAGCGCGCGGCGGAACAGGCGCTCCGCGAAAGTGAGAAACGCTTTCGGACCATGGCGCAGGCCGTTCCCAGCTTCCTGTTCGAGGCGGATGCGGAAGGAAGCAACATCTGGACGAGCGACGCCTGGAGCCGGTTTACCGGGCAGACGCCGGAGCAAGTAGCCGGGCACGGATGGGCGGATGCTTTGCATCCGGATGATCGTGCCGCCAACATCGGGCGATGGACCGATTGTATGCGGGCCGGCGTTCCCTTCGAGGCCCGGCAGCGCCTCCGGCGGCGCGACGGGTTCTATGCTTGGGTCATCGCCAAAGCGTTGCCGGTCCGGGACGAACAGGGCAACATCTATCGCTGGCTCGGGTCCGTGACGGATGTGGACGAGATCGTCCGCGCCGAAGAGGCGCTGCGCGAAAGCGAAGAGCGGTTCAGGACGTTGGCCGATCAATCGCCGGACCCTATCTGGGTGACCGGTCCGGAGGGGGTTCAGTTCGTCAATGCCGCGTATTGCCGGTTCTTCGGTGTCGCGATTGAAGATGTTTGCGGCGGGCAATGGGAACTGCTGCTCCATCCCGATGACGCCGAAGCCTTCCTCCACGCTTACCGAAAGGCTTCAGAGGAACACGCGCCGTTCCGCGCCCAGGCACGGGTCAAGAGCGCGGATGGAAGCTGGCGGTGGATCGATTCCAGAGCCGCGGTTCGCCTCTCCGACAATGGAGAATTTCTGGGCCATGTCGGCAGCAGCCCCGATATCACCGATATGAAGCTGGCTGAAGAGGCGTTGCGCCGGAGCGAAGAACAACTCCGCGTCATCACGGATGCGGTGCCGAGTTTCATTGCCTATGTGGATCGCGAGGAGCGGTACCGGTTTGTGAACGGAGAGTATGAGAAATGGATCGGCCTGCCCCGCTGTGAGATTGTCGGTCGATCGGTGCGGGACTTGTTGAAGAGCGGGTATCGGATCGTCCAACCGTATATCCGCCGCGTGTTGAACGGGGAATCGGTGAGATTCGAGCGGGAGATTCCGTCCGGCACGCTCCGCCATACCGTCATGACCACGTATACGCCCGATGTGCGTGAGGACGGCACGATAGCAGGATTTTATGTCCTGGGCACCGACATCACCGAACGCAAGCGCCATGAAGAGCAATTGCGCCAGTGGAAGGATGAATTGGAAAAGCGCGTGGCTCTCCGGACGCAGGAGTTGGTCGCTTCACAAGAGCGGCTGCGGGCGCTGGCCTCCCAACTGAGCCTGACGGAGCAGCGGGAACGGAGGAAGCTCGCTCTGGACTTGCACGATTATCTCGCGCAATTGCTCGTCGTGGGGCGGATCAAGGTCAGCCAGCTTCGGAAGCCGCCGGGGCTTCCCGTGGTGACGCACGCTGTGGCCAGGGACATCGACGACATTCTCACGCAGGCGCTGACGTACACGCGCACGATGATTGCGGAACTCTGCCCTCCGTCGTTGCACGAATCCGGATTGCCGGCTGCCTTGAAGTGGCTGGGCGAGCGCATGCACAAGGACGGGCTCTGGGTCGACGTCCAGGCCGACTGCGAACCGCTGCACTTGCCCGAAGACCGGGCGGTGTTGCTGTTTCAATCGGTACGTGAACTGCTGTTCAACGTGCTGAAGCATGCGAGGGTGGATCGGGCGACGGTGCGCGTGACGGTGGCTGACGGCGTGAACATCCGGGTGGCCGTGGAAGATCGCGGGAAGGGCTTCACTCCGAGCGACCTGGCTCCTGCCATCGAACCGGGCCATGTGGGACTGGCCGGGGTGCGGGAGCGGATGGAGGCGATCGGGGGACGGTTGGAAGTTTCATCAACGCCTGGGGAAGGCACGACCATGACCATGATCCTTCCAGGACCGTGAAGCGGGGGGGTGGAACGGATCTGATTCGACATTCAAGGAAGCAGTGCGGTCGCGGCCTTCGGTTGCACGGAAGAAACCCCGTAGGGCGTGACATAGGCGACGATCTTGTCGCCCGGTTTGAACGTCCCTCCCACCTGCGTGCGCGGGTTCAACTGTAATATCGTGGCGTGGCCTTGCTCGTTCTTAATCACGATCATGGTGGGGAATACTTGCAGCACCTCACCTTCGACCTGCCCCTGTTGCGGTATGGTCGCCGCAAGGGCCGGCGCCGGCAGAGCCGACACCGCGATCCACATGACGAACGAGGCAGCCAAGACAGGCCCCCTCAGGCGGGCGGTCCGGCTATCGCTGTAGGTGCTGCTGCTGTTCACGCTGATCTTCCTGTATGACGGACGCCCTTCTCACGATCACGATCGTTTTGGCATGACCATCCGGATACACCCAGGCTTCGATCCGGCCTCCCGGCTGGAAATCGGCGCCGCTAGTAAAACCAGCGGACACCGATGAGAAAATTAAAGGAAGAGGCGTTCCAGTCGCTGGGGTTCAGGCCGGCGAGGCCCGGCGCGCTGATATGGGCGTGCCCGTCATTGCGCTTCCAGGCGAGTTCTGTGTTCAGCGCGATCGCTTTTGTGAGAAAGTAATCGGCGCCTGCGGCCAGCCGAAACGCAAAGTTGTTGCTCGGCGAGATCCGGGAGCCGATGCCGTTGCTTTCTGAAAAACTATTGATGTTCACCCCAAGCCCCATGGAGGCGTAAGGGTAGACGGTCGCGAAGTGTCCCGGCCGCACTTCCACCGTCGGCAATAGCGACACGGTATCCATCGAGCCCAAGTCCAGGAACGGCGATTCCCGATCGACTCCGCGCCGTTCCCATTCGAGCATGAGGCCGACCAGAATCATATTGTTCACGGCGTACATGGAGTGAAAGTTCAACGCCGGTCCGGTGGCGGTGTTGATGTTCGAGCTCAACGACTGCGTGAGCGTGGAGGGACCGATGCGGCCGCCGAACATCCATTGTCCGGGAATCGCCCCTCCCGGCGTCCAGTTATCCGCCAGGGCGGGCAGGGGCGCCAAGGCGCTGCACAGGGCCATCACCCACACACTCAACCGCGTCCGCATGGACGACCTTCCTTCCGTTGTGCATGAACGCTATATCGTCTGTGTCCCCCGGCCAAGCTGGCAGGACAGCGTCAGGTTATCGGCGGGCGGCGGCCCATGATGAACCCCACGGCGGCAAAAATCAGGAACACGACGAACAACACATACGCGATCTGTGTCGCCGTGCCGGCGACGCCGGACAGACCCAGGACTCCGGCGATGATGGCGACGACGAGGAATATGACTGCCCAATTCAGCATGGCGCACTCCTTTCAGCGATAGGACATCAGTGAAACACCATCTCCTCCCGGTTGGTCTGCACGCGCTGCTCGAGTTCCTGCGCTTCGCGCTCCCGGTTCGTGTTGCGAAGAATTGCCGCGAAGACTTCCAGCGTGGCCGTCAACTGAGGATCGCCTTGATGCACCCGGTTTTGCTCCAGGATGGACAAGGATTTTTGAATCAGACGTTCCGCTTCTCCAAGCTGCCCCTGGATGGCGTAGAAGCTCGACAACGTCTTGAGGGTCAGGGCAGTCCGGGCATGGTTGACGCCGTATTGCTTGAGGTTGATGGCCAGTGCCCGCTTCAAGAGCGGTTCGGCCTGCCTGTATTTGTGCTGCGTGGCATAGAGAATACCCAGGTTCTGGACTGTGGCGCCGACTCCCGGATGGTCCGCGCCCAGACCTTTTTCACCGATGAGCAGAGCCCGATGAAACAGGAGCTCCGCTTCCGCGGTTCGCCCGGCGGTGGCATAGACGACGGCCAGATCATTCGCGGCGTCCGCCACGCGGAGATCTTCCGTCCCGTATTTTTCCGCCTGTTCCAGGGCCGCGATCAACAATCGTTCGGCCTCCTGCAAACGGCCGTCCTGCAGGGCTTTCAGCCCGCCTTCTCTCCATGTCTGCCATAAGGTCTCCTGAGCAAAGGCCGTTCCGCCAGGCGGCAATACTAATGGCGCCGACGCCAGGAGGATGAAGACAAGGAGCCAGAGAGAAACACGATGACGATTCATGCCAACCTCGCTAGGCGTTGAGCCGCTCATGCGCTGATTTCATCTTGACGTCGCGCAGTCGGGACACGAACGCCGCCAAACAGGGGTCGCAATAGCCATCCCTGATGCGATAGTCTCCCGCCCCGCCGTCCGCCTGCGCCATGAACATGGTGGGATCGACCCATTCGGGTGCCAACGCGTGATGGGGGACCTGAACCCTCCAACAGAAAGCACACATCACGAGAGCCTGCTTGCCGTTGGGATCTCTTCTTGTACTCATATGATTTCATAGTACCGGTGGGCTATAGACCGCTTTCACTAGGTCCACTCCCAGATCAGGGCGAGGCTCACCCTAGCGGCATTCGCCTACGCGACAGGCCGGTCCAGCCTAAAAATACAGATGCACGCCGATCCCGTACCAGCCGACGCGTTGCCCATAAAACTGTCCGTCAGGCGACGGGCCTTCGTAATATTCGCCCAGGAGTTGGATTTGACGATCCCCGATCCGGGCGTTTTCAAATTGCACGCCGGCTCGGACTGAGCGCCCTACGATCCAGTTCGTCCTTTCAGTGCACTGAAAGTCGGCGTAGGCCACCGGCCGGATGCGACCACCCCAAAACGTGCGGGCGCTGGTGAGTTCGATCCCCCACTGGGTCGTTCCGGGGCCGAGGTCATCCGGTTGACGATGCACGATGATCCCGGCGCCTCCATATAGCCGAAGCCAGCTGAACACTTCGTAAGACACCTTGGCGTCCACTTCCTCGTAGCTGAGATTGAGACGGGGGACCTGGGGATTGCTGATGAGAAACTCATCACCCAGGTGAGAGCTTTGGTGTTGGATACGGACAAAGCCTGACAAGCGTCCGTTCCGGTAGCTGCTCAAGAACCCCACCCGATAATCGGCATTGACGAGATCGATCGATGCGGAACTGATGTCGAAGATGCTGAACACGCCGGCCTGGATGCCGAACTCCCATTCGCCGCCGAACCACGATGTGCTGCGGTAAATCGAAAATGTCTCTCCGAAGTTGGCGGCAAATACGCCCGTCAGATTGATGCCCTGAACAAATTGGCGGAATGCGGCGCCGAACTGCGGCCAACGCGGATCGGCATGGAGCGGGGAGAAGAGGAGCGTTCGCGGAAGCCATCGGGACTGGGCTTCCGGTATGATCGTCACGATGCCGGTGTCGCCTGCTTCAGCAGGCGCTGCGGAGTCCGCCTCCCGGAGATGAGCCTTGACGACGCCCGGTATCTGCTCGATCGCCGCAATGATCTTGGCCCGGTCCAGATTGCCGAGCGTTCTGGCGGTGACCGTCACGATTCCGCCATTCGTCTCGATCGAGGCGCCGGTCACACCGAACTCGTGCTCCAGGACGGCGGTGGCATAGCCCGCGATGTAATCGTCTGAGGCGTGCGTCAGCGCGTCGGGCAAGCCCCAGCCAAGCAGCGCCGGCCCGATGAGGCAGGCAATAATGAAGCGACTGAATCTGCGCAGGCTGCCCCCTTGCCCATAGCCCCTTGTCAACTCCAGTGGATGGGCTTCACCCGCGGCTTGGCGGTTCGAGGGCCAGGCCGCTCCTCAGAAATGGAAATTGAGACCGATGGTGACCATATGGCCGTTGTCCTGGAAATTTTTATTCACGATGTTCTGGTCGCGTGACTCCACCTTTTCCAGCCATATGTAGCGGTAGGTGCCGTCGATGGACCAATGGCGGTTCAGGAAAAACTGCAGCCCGCCGCCGGCATGCAGGCCGAACCGGTTTTGGGTGTCGTCGAATCCGCCCGGGCCTGTGACCGTGGTGTAATACCAGCCGCCTCCCCCGAGAATGAACGGCGCCAGGCGGGTCGTGCCGAATGGATAGATCAACGCTGAAACTTGAACCGGGTAGTTGTGCGTCCGCGTCCCGTTGAAGTCGGTCCTCCGGTAATCCGCCGACCCTTCGATCGCGAAATAGTGGGACGGGTAAAAGCGCAGCTGCGCACCGCCATACCAATTGTCGCCGCCGTCCTTGGGATCGAAGTAGGTGGCGCGGCCGCCCAATGACAGGGGTCCGATATCCACCTGATGAAAGAGATCTCCGTCGTCCCGGTAGGTATCGCCGCGGCCGTCTCGGTGATCCGCCCGCGCGGCGTGGGGCAGCAATGTCATTGTGAGAGCCAGCACGGCAGCCACCGCGCTGACACGCACGGCGCTCGATGCAACCATGGTGTACCCTTCCTTCTTTGTCGCTGCCTGCTGCCGGCGCGGCGCCTTCCGGCCGCCGCGCCGTTCGCGAGAGGCTACTTGTCGAGTTTTGTCATTCCGCTTTGGGCATCGACATAGACAGTCTGGCTCTTGTTGTTGTGATCGATCACCTCAATTTTCCACACCGGCCGTCCCTCGTCCTTTCCAAGGTCCGCCTCGGCCGCTTTGCCGGGCACGGTCTTAATGGCGTTGCGGATCGCTTCTTCCAGCGGGACCTTCGTCTGGGCAATGAGGTCCTTGTTCGTTTCGAACAGTGCCCAGGCCGGTCCCGACATAAGGGTGACTGCGACGGCACTCAAGATGAACGTCTTCATGGAAACCTCCTCGTGTAAGTTACGACCGAATCGGGATGGTCGTCCGACTAGTGATGATTCTGGTACCAGCGGTCGGCCCATCGCACGACATCGTCTTTTTTCTCGCCGTACCGTTCCTGTATCTTGCCGACAAATGTGTCGTAGTTGCCTTCGATCTGCATCAAATCATCGTCGGTAAATTGGCCCCATTGCCGTTTCAGTTCACCTTGAAACTGCTTCCATTGTCCCTTGAACGTGTCTGTATTCATCTGTCTCCTCCTTGTCTTTCCCTAAGTCTATCGGCAGGGCGGGTGGCGTACGACTATCGGGCGCCCTAGGGGAGACGGAAACGTCCCCTAACAGGTTGTTGAAAAAGTCCGCCAGCTGCTCAGTCGCACATCTCAATGCGGTGTAGCGGAAGGACTGCGCCCCACTCAGCGGAAGACACTGCCGGCTCACCAACTCGCCGGCGTCCACAGACTTGGCGCTCATTATTCTTCGCGCCGTGGACCTCCCTGCGAGGGATACGGGGCGCTCACCATCTCGCGCCCGTGCGCAAACCTGACGCTCGTTACTCCTCGCGTCGCGCACCTTGCTGGACGGTCTTTTTGAACAGCCTGCGGGCTATCCAAGGACGTCTGTGACCCTCTGTAGTCCTGCTTTCCCACAGTGCTCAGGCGAAATGGGACAGTCGCAGCAGGACGCTACGCAGGAGGGGGCGGGACAGTGTCCGCTTTGGAGGCGGTGTGGCGACGAGTACCGGCGGTTTGTTTGGAGGGCGCCCGCACCAGAGGGGCATCGAGCATCATGACGGCCAACGACCGGCCCTGCAGATCATAGCGATCCCCATCGACCAGCAGCGGCGCGCGGGCGGGGATGACGTCCTGAGTGGTATCCAGAACCAACTGCCAGTGCGCTGAGCTCGCATGGGCCGGAAGCGCGAATGGAATCGGTTCGTGATGGGCATTCATAAGGATCAAAAAGGTGTCGTCGCGGATCGCATTGCCGAGGTGGTCCTTTTCGTCAATGCGATCACCGGCGAGACGGACTCCCAGGCAGCGCACGTAGCCCTGCTGCCAATCCTCCTGGGTCATTTCCTGGCCGTCGGGACGAAACCATGAGAGATCTTTGATATCGGCGCCGTAGATGCTCCGGCCTTGAAAGAACTGCCGCCGGCGAAAGACCGGATGTGCGGCCCGGAGCATGATGAGGGATCTCGTAAAGTGCAGGAACGCTTTCTCCTCGTCGAGCAGCGACCAGTCGACCCAGCTCACCTCGTTATCCTGGCAGTACGCATTGTTGTTGCCCTGTTGTGTCCGGCCGATCTCATCGCCTCCGCAGATCATGGGCACGCCCTGGGAAAGCAGGAGCGTCGAGAGAATGTTGCGTTTTTGCTGCCGCCGCAAGGCCAGGATGGCTGGATCCTCCGTGGGGCCTTCCACGCCGCAGTTCCAGCTTTGATTGTCGTCGGCCCCGTCTTTGTTGTCCTCCTGATTGGCTTCGTTGTGTTTGTGGTCATAGGATACCAGGTCTTGCAAGGTGAAGCCGTCATGCGCCACCACGAAGTTGATGCTGGCGAACGGCCGGCGTCCGCTGGCCTCGTAGAGATCGCTGCTTCCGGAAAGCCGATAGCCCAGTTCGCTGACCTGTCCGCCGTCGCCTTTCCAGTAGCGCCGGATGGTATCCCGGTATTTGCCGTTCCATTCGGCCCAGCCGGCCGGAAAGTTGCCCACCTGGTAGCCCCCTTCTCCGATATCCCAGGGCTCGGCGATCAGCTTGACCTGCGAGAGCACCGGGTCCTGTTGAATGATGTCGAAGAAGCCGCCCAATCGATCGACGTCGTGCAGCTCGCGGGCCAGCGCGCTGGCGAGGTCGAACCGGAAGCCGTCGACGTGCATCTCGAGCGCCCAGTACCGGAGGCTGTCCATAATGAGCTGCAATGTCCGCTGGTGCCGGACGTTGAGGGTATTGCCCGTGCCCGTATAGTCCATGTAATAGCGGGGCTCGTCCGCCTTTAAGCGGTAGTAGGCCGCATTGTCGATGCCGCGGAAGGACAGGGTGGGACCGAGATGGTTGCCCTCGGCCGTATGGTTGTACACCACATCGAGGATGACCTCGATGCCGGCGCTGTGGAACGTCTTCACCATGCTTTTGAACTGGTTGACCCCGAGTTCGCTGTGGGCGGCGTAGCGACATTCAGGAGCGAAAAACCCGATGGTGTTATAGCCCCAGTAATTCCTGAGCCTTTTATCCAGGAGATGTTTATCCTCCACGAAGGCATGAACGGGCAGCAGTTCGATCGCGGTGATGCCGAGGCGCTGCAGATACTCGATGACGGGGCGTGTCGCCAATCCCGCATAGGTGCCGCGAATGGCTTCCGGCACCTGTGGGTGTCGCATGGTGAACCCGCGCACGTGCATCTCATAGATCACCGTTTCGCTCCAGGGCCGCCGCAATTGCCGGTCGTCTCCCCAGGTAAAGGCCTGTTCGATGACGACCGATTTGGGAATGCTGCCCGCGCTGTTGCGCGCATCGAGCGACAGGTCCGCCTGAGGATCGCCCAGCACATAGCCGAACATGGCGTCCGACGACTGCAGCGGGCCATGCAAGGCCTTGGCGTAGGGGTCGATCAACAGCTTGGCAGGATTGAAGCGGTGCCCCGCTTCCGGTTCATACGGTCCATGGACCCGGTAGCCGTATAATTGCCCCGGCCTGCATTCCGGGAGGAATACATGCCATACCTGATTGGTCTGCTCTTCGATCTGGATGACGTGGTTTTCTTTCTCCTGATCCGGATGATCAAACAGGCAGAGCTCCACGGCCGTGGCATTTTCCGAGAAGAGAGCAAAGTTCACGCCCTCTCCGTCCCAGGTGGCTCCCAGCGGGTAGGGGTGCCCCGGGCGAGTAGTGACCCGATCCATTCTGTCGATCCTTATCAATCTGCCTGAGACGCTATCGATTGCTCAGCAAGCTGGCCAGGTCCTCGGCATGCTCTTCTTCTTTGGCGGTAATCTCCTCAAGCATGCGGCGCGTCGTGGGATCGTCGCCTCCGATGTACTCGATCATCTGCCGGTAGCTGTCGATGGCGATCCGTTCGGCGACGAGATCTTCTTTGATCATGTCCTCCAGTGTCGTGCCTTCGGCATATTGCGAATGGCTCCGGTCGAGGATGCCTTCGGGGGAGAAATTGGGTTCGCCTCCCAATTGCACGATCCGCTCGGCAATCGAGTCGGCATGCCCTTGTTCTTCCTGCGCATGCTCGAGAAATTCGGTCTTCACGCTCTCCGAATTGATGCCCTTGGCCATGAAATAGTGGCGTTTGTAGCGAAAGGTGCAGACCAACTCGGTGGCGAGTGCATCGTTGAGCAGCCGCAACACAACGTCCGGCTTGCCTTTATATCCGGCAGTCATGGCTCCCTGTTCGATCTGTTTCCTGGCCCGGTCTCGAATCCCTTGAATGTCGATGGTAAAAGATCCGTCTCTCATGAGGCCTCCTTCGGATGGATAAGAGGGACAGTCATCGAGCCTTCGCCCGCTCCGGCGTTCCGCTGTTTCCGCGGACCCGCGCCAACCAGATGGCGGCGGCGTGGGGCACAACAGCCCCCGCGACATCCGACAACGTGAGCAGGCCGACGACCGCTCCATCGGCGTCCACCACGGGAATGGATTCCACCCGTTGATCGGCCATCAGTTGTGCCGCTTCAGCAAGAATGGCCTGGTCCCGGCAGGCGGCGGGTTCGCGATCCCCGAGGACTTGTTGCACCGACATGGCGCCCGGAGCCGCGTCCACCGTCATTCCACGCGTGACCATGTCGCGCTCGGTCAGGATTCCGGCGAAACGCCGATTGCGCAGGACGATCAACGCAGGCGCGTCATGACGCCGCATCATGTCAGCCGCCTCCTTCAGGGAGCGCGAGATCTCTATACCGGGGACATTCCGGCGCATGATGTCTTTTACGCGGCGCTCCTCCCCGGGAAGGACCCCGAATCGCTCGTCGGCCGTGGACTCTAAATAGAGGCCCGTTTCTTTCGGCATAATTGATTTACCCTAGCCGAACGGCTGCCGGACCATCTACTAGGACAACCCCGAAAGGGTACGGCCGGCCTGATCTCTAGGGGGGCCGCTAGTGGGTAAAGAGCCCGTGAGTTCTGTATGCCTAAAGGATGACGAATACCCGCGCTCGTGTGAACGAACACTTCTGATATTAATACTGTTGAATTCGGGAGCAGACTTGTAGATGATGAGAAGTCAGCGAGCGCCTGCCCGGGGCTCGGAAGCGCTCCAACTCTACCGGGACCCCTGATGTCCAGAGCAAAAGTCCTTCTGGTTGACGACCATCCCCTGGTACTGGACAGCCTGCGTCAACTCATTGAACCGCATTTCACCGTGGTCGGCACGGTCGGTGATGCGCAGGAGCTCCTGAGCCGCGCCAAAGATCTGCAGGCGGATGTGGTCCTTCTGGACGCGTCGCTGCCGGGGATGAGCGGATTCGAGGCCGCCCGCCAGCTGAAGGTGCTGCTGCCGGCAATCAAAATCATCATGGTGACGATGCTCACGGAAGCCATTTCCGTCAGCGAGGCGTTCAAAGCCGGCGCATCCGGCTATGTGCTGAAGCAGTCGGCCTCGGACGAACTGCATGAGGCCATCGAGAGCGTGCTGATGAACAAACGATACGTCTCCCGTAAGGTCGATGCCGATGTCCGGGAGGCGGTGGAACATGAATGGTTCCGTCCCGAAGGCTACTCCAGCGAGTTGACGACGCGTCAACGGGAAATTCTGGTGTTGCTGGCCGACGGGCGGTCCACCAAGGACATTGCGCAGGCGCTGAAGATTTCAATGAAGACCGTAGAGTTCCACAAAGCCAACATTACCCGCAAGCTCGGCGTGCATACTACGTCGGATCTGATCAAGTTCGCCCTCGCGCAGGGCATCACGTCGCTGTAAGAAAACAATCAGCGTAGAGCCGTCCGCCTTCCAGCGTGAACGAAGCTGTCGCGCTGATGACCGACGGCTGAAAATCTCTTCAGTGGATCGAGGTGAGTCCGGACGCGATCGCGTATTTCGTCAATTCCGCCGCAGAACGTAGGCGCAACTCTTTCATGATTCGCGTCTTGTGAAATTCGACTGTCTTGATGGAGACGTTCAGGATCGAAGCGATCTCTTTCGTCGCTTTGCCTTCGGCCACGAGTTGCAGCACTTCCCGCTGGCGGGCACTCAGCGATTGCGCGAATCCGTTGGGCTCCGTAGAGGAGGCGCTCGGCGGATTGACCGCCTGATCGACAAGGCTCTGCGTCACCATGGGGGAGACGAACGTGCGGCCCTTCATCACTTCGCGAATCGCCTGGACCAGCTCGGAGCCTACCGATTGCTTCAGCACATACCCGGAAACACCGACGCGAAATGCTTGAGTGACGAAGTTGGGTTCCGAATGCATGGTGAGGATGATGATCTTGATGTTGGGATTGGTTTTTTTGACCTGCTGCGAGGCGTCGAGACCGTTCAACAACGGCAACGAAATATCGACGACTGCGATATCCGGCTGCAGTTTGGCGGCGGCAGTGATGAGCGAGCGGCCATCGGCGACAATGCCGACGAGCTCAAACTCCGGCTCGAGCAACTTCTGAATCCCTTCGGCGACCAGCACGTGATCGTCGGCCAACAACACTCGACAAGTATCAGGCATTGGTATCACTTTCCAGGGCTGTAGGTTATTGACACGGGCAAGATGCGGAACTAATTTATGAGTCTACCTAGTTCAACGACCAGACTCAAGTAAAGGAATAGGCCTTTTGAAGAGTTTTTTCTAGCTAGGGATGCGCCTAGTTGGAAGGTCCTTCGTGCCTTGCGGTCCCGTATGATCCCGGAGTGGAAGCCACCCACGTATTGCCGACTCTATAAAGAACCTGCCGACAGCGCCCCGCATTGACACCTGCCGCGCAGGATCTGCCATAGCATCTGGGATGGGACAAGCCGTTGTAACCATCCATTCAACTGTGAGTGACCGATGCACCTCCGACCGGCACATCGATGAAGTGCTGTCCGCCGAACCCTCCGTCTGTAGCCGGTAGGCCGTTCACGTGATTTCACATAAGCCGCCTTCCCGGTTCCCAGGGCTTTTACCAATCAGCACGGCTGAACTTTCGTTTCCCAGGACATTTTGTCCCTAAAACGGCGGCATCCGGACATATTGTCCGATGGCCGCCCGCAATGTCCCTAGCTCACCCCCGAGATACCAGGCCATTCGCTCCTAACCCGAGTCGGTTCGGTTCTTGCTGAAGTCTGCCGACGCGCGCAGCCCAATGCTCGCTCATTGTTATTCCCGTGGAGGGCGCTCGCCCGCGTGGCGAAGCTGCGGGATACAACGCGGAAAGGAGATTTCAATCATGAGTCGTGCGGCGATGAAAACCGGGGGCGTCATTCGGCAGGGTCTATGTATGGTAGTACTCAGCGCGGCGGCACTGAGTATACCCGCATGTGGTGGAGGCGATGGAGGAGGCGACACGCCGGCCGGCGGAGGAGGCGGAGGAGGCGGCGGCGGCGCGTCTCAATTCGCGTACGTGGCCAATCACAATACCAATAATGTGTCCCTCTTCCGCGTGGACTCCGCCGGGGCCTTGATTGTGAACGGGCCGCCTATTGCTGCTGGTTCCCAACCGCATAGCATCAATGTGGATCCAGCGGGTCGCTTCGTGTACGTCTCCAATCACGAAAGTAACTTTCTTTCCGGCTACACCATCAACCAGACGACCGGCGCGTTGACCCCCGTGACCGGGGTGCCGACTCCCGGGCAGATCGTGATTGGCGACAATGTGCATGCCAGCGTGTTCGACCGCACCGGACGTTTTCTCTACGTCGCTAACGGAACAGGCGCGAGCAGCATGACGGCCCACACGGTCAATGCCAACGGAACGCTCACACTCATCAATGGACCATTCCCAGCGGGCACTCATGTGCACAATTTTACCGTCGATCCGTCCAATCGATTCGTCTACACGGCCAGCGATGTGTCCAATGACATCCGGTTGTTCGGTATCAATTCCACGACCGGCGGTCTCGCTCCGGTGGGGGGGCCAGTGGCGGGCGCCGGCGGTCCGTTGACCGTAGTGGTCACGTCGGATTCACGATTCGCCTATGTGCCGAACAACGGCGGGCTCATCCAAGCCTTCTCCATCGATGCCACCTCCGGAACCCTGACACCGTTGCCTGCTCCCAATGCCACGATCGCCACAGGGAGCAACGCGCACTCGGCGGTGATCACCGGGGATCTTCTCTATGTCGCCAACATCAACTCAAACACTATCACCGGCTATCGCATCAATGGGACCTCGGGAGTCTTGACGCTCCTGACGACGACGACCACCGGGGCTCAGCCTCATTACATGGTGGTGCGGGGTGGGTTCTTGTACGTGGCGAACTTTGAGGCCAACAACATCCAACGGTTTAACATCAACACCGGGACCGGCGAATTGACGGCGCCCGTGGCGTTCAACGATCCGGCGGCCAACGGGCCGATCGGGATCGGCATCACCAACTTCTAGCGGCTGGATCGGCGGGCGTCTCTTCGAGAGACGCCCGCCTTCATCCTGTTCCGGCGGCCGTTTTCACTGCATGACCGGCAGGAGCGATCGAAGAGATACAGCGGGCTGATACCGGTCGTGCGGAAGGCTCTTCTGCGGCTGCGTGGTATCGAGCCTATGTTCCGCCGTACGACCATGAGCCGGATCCCGCATGCGTCTTCTTTGGAGGAACGGGTTTCGCTTCAGGCTAGAGGGAACCTGTGTGCTTGCATGGCCCAATGAATCAAACCAATCGTTCAGTTTCCAAAAGGTCCCGAGTGAGACGTCCATGCTCGGCGAGATGCGGCCTCCCGGATGGGGGAGGTCGCGGGCATCAGGATGCGGACATGGCCGGCCGGCAACGGTTGACGGACCTGTCCGTCCGTCCCCATCTTGTGCCGCTTCGGGATTCTGCTATGCTCCTTCCGGTTTCACCCGGGAATTGGATGTCATGGCAGAAACAAGGCGCGGAGCGATCCTCATCACCGGTGCGTCCACGGGCATAGGGGCAGCCTGCGCCGTCCATCTTGACCGGTTGGGATTTCCGGTATTCGCCGGGGTCCGGCGGCGGGAGGACGGCGAGGCCCTTCGCCGGGCCGCCTCTTCCTCTCTCGTGCCTGTTCAACTGGATGTGTCCGACGCGGTGTCTATCGGCCGGGCGCATGAAACAGTGGAGGCGGCGGTGGGACAGAGGGGGCTGTCCGGTCTGATCAACAATGCCGGGATCGTCGTGGCCGGACCTCTCGAAGCCGTGCCCCTCTCCGCCTGGCGGCGCCAGTTGGAAGTCAACGTGGTGGGGGTGGTCGCCGTGACGCAGGCGTTCCTCCCGTTGCTGCGGATCGGAGAAGGCCGCATCATCAACATGGGATCCATTGCGGGCCGTGCGACCATGCCGTTGATGGGGCCGTATTCCGCGTCAAAATACGCGCTGGAAGCCATTACCGATGCGTTGCGGCTGGAATTGCAGCCCTGGAAGATTCACGTCTCCATCATCGAGCCCGGCGCGATTGCAACGCCGATCTGGGAAAAGTCTGGCAGGGAAGCTCTGGCGCTGGAATCATCCGCTGCGCCTGACATGATCGGCCGTTATGCGGCAGCCGTAGCGGCGGTGAAGCAGGCCGTGTCTAAAGCGGCGGCCCGCGCCATTGCTCCCGAGGCGGTGGTCAAGGCTGTTCTCCATGCGTTGACGGCGGCCAGGCCGAGGACCAGGTATCTGGTCGGCCGGGATGCCCGAGTGCGAGCCCTGATGGTCAAGCTGCTGCCGGACCGCGCGGCCGACCGTCTGCTCACCTGGGTGCTGCGCCTGCCGCACTGAGGGAAGGTCCTCGGGCCCGCGCAAGACCCAGATCATTTTTCGAGACGTCAAAGGCGAATCTGAGCTGCACCGCCAGATATTTCTGGACCAGCCCGTTCCGGTCCAACGGCTGGTCCTGCTCCCGGTAGACGGACAGTTCCATGTCGTGCCAGCGAACTGCGACACCCATTATCCAATCCAATTCCGTGGGCCTGGCCCGGTTGCCGGCTTCCCGGTCGGTGAAGAAATTGACGTCACCGTACAGCACGACCCTATTTTTGTACAGATCGAGGTCGGCATGCGCCACATAGCGGAAGAGCGCGCGCCCAGTATTGTCGGGCCGGGCAAAATACTGGCTGTTGTGAAAGAGCCAGCCGGCTCCTGCGTAGGCCGTCAGATTCTGGTTTGGAAACAGACGCCGCCAGGCGGACAAATCCTGCACCGCTTGAAACTTCGCGGTCACCAGCGCGTCGGCATACGCCTGCTTGAGGCCACTCCGGTCGAGCGGCGCATCCCGCTCATATTGCACGCGCCAGCTGAAGTGGTCGATGACCCCCGTGAAGGCATAGGTCCCATCCCACTCGCTCAGACGGATCCATCCATTGGTCCGGTCGGAGAAGACATTTTGATCCGTATAAAAGGTGAGATATTGCTTATACAAATCGGTTTCCAGGTGGAGCATATGGCGCAATCCGACGAGGCCGGTGTTGTCGGGGCGGGCGGCGAAGCTGGGATTGGAGACAAACGCCGAGGTCAGAAAATAGCCGCCGAACAAGCTTTCTTCGGCGGCGCGTCCGTCGCCGTTGGCATCGTCCAGCGACGGCAACGGCCGGCCGTATTTCTCCAACGCCCAGGCCTCGAAGGGACGGACCCACACGACGCATCCGAATGGGAGGCAGATGAGCATACACAAGAGCCAGCGTTTCACCATGTAGGAGTACCATGATTTGCCATGGCCAGCTAGAGAGGGACGAAAGGGAACGGCTATTAAAAGCAGGAGTCGAAGATCGTCTCGCAATCGTTCGAGGCGTCGAAGGTCGGCGGCACGAAGCGGTAGTGCACGTCCGCCACACGGTCGTCCGCGAGAACTACGGTGGCCCAACAACCGTGGCGGATGGTGGGGAAGCTGCCTTTGCCGACGGGGACCGATTCCTCGAGAATGGGCGCTTCCCGATAGTATTGGAGCAGCGTCACGTCATTGCGGCTCTGTTCCCTGGTCGGCTGGCCGGCACAGGCCAGCACTGACGACTTGGGCTTCCCGACCAGTTGTTCCTGATTGGGATAATGAGCGACCTGCGCCGGCGTGCCGCAGCCGCCGACCCAGAACAGGCCCATCAACCCGAGAAGGGACAGGCGAGGGGACAGGCCTTGTGCCGGAGCCCATCTTGTCATACGAGGAGGCATCCTACCGCCTTCGAGGAGCACACCAGCCGGCTATGGATGACCGTGACGTGAAAAACCGGGAAGGACTAGCCTACGAGATCGGGATTCAGGCGGCTGATCGGCCGTATGACCAGGGCCTTAATCTCGTTATAGACGATCGTGCGTCCCGCCTGCCGGAGACGGCTGAAAACCCCTTCGACGATAACCTGGTCGCCTTCCCGCACTTCGGCCTGGCCCAAGCTGACGACTTTGAGTGTGCCGGCGTGATCTTGCAGAAGAAAGCCGTAAGCCGGTTGTCCCTGGCGATTGGTGGCCAGTTGCACATTGGTCACCTTCCCGGCGACGATGATTTCCTGGCGATCATATTGCTCGGGATGTGCCAGCAGTTCGGCGATTTCGAGGAGACCCGCCTGCACGGGCGATGATAGGGCAGGCAGCGACACAAGGGACAGACTCAGGACGATGACTGCGACGAGGCGTGAGGCTGGCCGGTTCACAAGATGCATGGGCATGACGGGCTCGAATTATACCTCAAAACGCATTCATGGCAAGAGGCGTCTCGGCTACCATTTGTCCGAGGCCCGTCCGCTGACGTCCTCTCCGATGAAATTGTGGAGAATCTGCTTCTGCAGATCGGTCAGTTCCGGTTTGTTCTCGGGACCGTCCAGCGCGCCGACTTGTTCTTTGGCTTTCGGCGTGGTGCGCCTCATCAGTTCTTCGTCGAGCGCTCCGGGGCTGGTGTCCGTATCGTTCTGGATCGCGACGAGCCGCTGCAGGCCGAAGAGCGTACGGGTGCTTTCACTGTGCATGGCGTTCGAACTCGCCCCGAAGACCAATGAATTCCAGAATTTCGTTTCGATGGCTTCAGGCACGCCCCCTAGGACATAGGCCGACAATTTTTCGATCAAGGCGCCTTCGGTCTGCTCTAACCCATCGTAGAGGGCGATCGAGCGTTCAACCGGTGTGCGGGCGAGCACGGTCAACGTCTCTTTCCACAGGTCGATCGGCGGTGCGGTATTCGGCGCCGCGGCCATGCCGCTGAGTCTGGCCTGCAAGGCCGTCAGGAATTGGGACAAGAATTTGACTTTGCGGGCCGCGAGCGTGCCGGCGGGGATTCCCCAGATATGACCGATTTCGTGATCGTGAAGCGTCGTCGTATCCGAAGTCTGTCGTTCGCGTTCGACGACGTCGAGGCGCTTCCGGAAGCGCTCGGCGAAGCGCAGCTGAGTCTGTAACTCGATCACGAGCCGATGGTTCTGATAGTCTTCGGCGGAGATTTCGTCTTTGTCCCACCGCTCTTCCAGCAGGCGGAGCACCGGTCTGGGGATGGCGATCCGAGCCTGCGCCTTCAGTTCCTTCAGCGTCTCGGACGAGACGCCCCGGGACAGTAAGAGCGCTTCGGCGCGGTCCGCCATGGCTTCGGCCGTTTCGGCCAGTTTCTTGAGCACCACGCATTGAAGCGTCGTACGTTCCCGCCTGAGTCTTGCCCGCCGGCGGTATTCGTCACGCCGGCTGATCATCGCGGTGATCGACTCCTGGGTCATGGTCGTAATGGGCTTGGTGCCGGAGACGCAGCGCGGGTCCGGCCGGTCGGCGACCATGAACAGAATTTCGTCGTGTGTGACATCCATATGCTGGAGCAGAAGCAGCCGCAGCATGATGCGGCCCTGGATGGGCAGGCCGGCGATCACCTCGTAGATCAGTTCCGCGGTGAGGGGAGAAGTCGCGACTGCTTGTGTCATGTATGCCTTAAGCAGGTGTCTGCAGAAAAAATTGTTTTAGAAGCGGTTGGCGGAACAGCACCGCACTCCCACAGGATGCTCAAAATGACCGTCCGGCAAGGTGCGCGACGCGAGGAATAACGAGCGTCAGGTTTGCGCACGGGCGCGAGATGGTGAACGCCCCGTATCCCTCGCAGCGAGGCGCACGGCGTCACGAATAAGTGGCGCCAAGTGTGTGCGCGCCGGCGAGATGGTGAGCCGGCAGTGTCTTGGGCTGAAGCGCCGGTTTTCTCACCCGCTCGCGCCGTGCTGCCAAGGCAGCCCTGTCCCCGCCCCTGGTACGTTGAGGGTCTGAACGATGGGAGGTGCGCGAGGCGACGAATAAGTCGCCTCATGTCTGCGCACGGGCGCGAGTTGGTGAGCGCCCCAAGTCCTTCGCCGCTGGCGGTCTTTTTCCGCATCCTGTTAGGCCGTCCCGGTTTGATGCTGATGCGTTTCAAGATAGAGGGCGACATATTCCCGCACCTCCTGCACGCTGCCGTTGATGAACATCTCGCGGGGAATTTCCACCCGGACCAGTTTCGAGGTGTCGACTCCGCGATCTTTGGCGTAGTGCTCGTCGATGTAGAGACTTACGGATCCGTCGGGAAAGCGGAGCGCGTACAGGGCGGTCGTATCAGCCATGGCACTTCATCCGTTATGAGGGAAAGTGAATGCTGTAGAGGTAACATAAGATTCGCGGAGCTGTCAAAGCGGGAAGCCGGCCATCGAGCGGCGGAATAGGGCTTGCTCAGCTTTCTCTTATGATAAGGGTGGGATATGGGGCCTCCGGACCCGTATTAACCACCAGGCCGTCTCGTGAGCAGAACCCGCCGACGCCACAGAATGTAAGCCGTGGAGACGACAATGGCCGCGAGCAAGGTGTTTCGGATGCGTCCGGGTCCGAAGCAGGTTAAATTGATCGCGCCGTTCGTGAAGCCATAGGCGGCGTACACCAGGTAGACGAACAGCGACCACCGCCGTAGCCGCATGAACCCGTATCCGACGCCCAGATGCAAGGCGGGCGAAATGGCTTTGGTCATGAAGCCGGGGAGGCCGTCCAGTTTCGTGCAATAGAACGGCAGTAGATAGTCGAGGTTCTTAAGGATGATCCACGTGTCGTTGAGGGCGCTGATGAGGAGCAGCAGTCCCAGGAAACGGATGTCGTGGCCGTGGGCCCAGACAGACCTCCAGGTGCGGCGCCAGGGGGAGCCGCTCGCGCTCGGGCCCAGGAGCGCATCATAGCTTTGAATGGCCCACCAGGGCAGGGCCAGGAGCATGAAGAAAAACACTTCCGCCGCGCGGCCTGATACCCGGCCCAAGGCCATGCTGATGGCGATGAGCAGGACGGTGCCGCCAAAGGCGGTGACGGCCTGGGCGGCGCGTCGCTGGACGAGCTGGCCGAGACCGGGAATCAAAGCGGAGAGGACCGCTGCGCGGGAGTCGGTAAACGCAGGCATACGCACAAGTAAAACGGCCTTCGATCACGGGATCGAAGGCCGTTTCTTAGAATGTCGCTAGGATGTCAGCCGCCCAGCGTGTCGAGGGTTTCCTTCACGCTACGGCGGATGCAGGTGAAAATCGGGGTGTCCCGCAACGTGTAGCGCGAGCCTTCGGTTTCGCGCAACGCCATCACGAGGTCCAGGAAGTCCTCGGGTTTATCGCTCTCGAACGCCACGACCCATTCCTGATCATCCAATCCAAACGAGTAGGTGGTGTTCAGCTTGACCGACGGGAACCGGTGGCCCACTTCAATATGCTCGTCCATCATGCCTTGACGGGCGGCCTTGGTGAGTAGGAACCATTCCCGCGTCTTCAGGAACGGATAGACGAAGATATATTTGCTCTTGCCCGGGACCACGGTCAACCGCTTGCTCTCCTGACCCTCATGAGTGTGGTGATCGACGTAAATGGAACGCTTCGTCATCGAGAGATAGGAATAGGGCGTGGTGATGTACTTGCCCAACCCGGAGGCCAGGATCTTGGCGCTCATCTCCTGAAACAGTTCCAGTTCGTAGCTGATGCGCCAGAGCATGATGTCGCAATCACCTCGGATGCCCACCGTCGAGTAGGCGATCACGAGTACTTTGCCGGCATAGTCCTCAATGGCGCGCAGAAACTCCTGCTTGCCCTTGGTGCGTTCATCTTCCGGGAGACGGCGCCAAGCCGGATCGATCTTATAGAATACGAAATTCACATACTGGCGTTTCGGGGCTTGCGTCTGTTCGGGGGCTGACATGGATCCTCCGTATAACGTCTTGAAAATGCGTATTAATGAGCCTGCAATCTGTAGCATTTCAGCTTTTGTTTTGTCAACGGGGCGCAGAGACGTTTCTCTCTTCGTTGACAGGGAAAACCCCGATCTGGTAGGGCAAGGCATGAGATACCGTACTATGACATCGGTTTTCTCAGTGCTCGGCATCCTCTTCGGTCTCGTGCCGCCCTCGCCGGCGATTGACTCGCAGCCCACTCCAGAAGCGATTCAGGCCGCGCTCGAACGCGGCAAGGAAGCGGCGCAACAACACCGGCCGCCGGATTCGCTTTACGTACGGTTTGGATCGACGGATGACGTTCATCCCAACGGCTTCCTGGTCACGAAGCTGGGAGCCCTGTCCGTCATGGCGACCCATATGGCCCTGCGCGGTCTGACTCCGAGCGAGGCCGAGATCATCCAAGTGCTGGAGACGCCCACCATGCTGGTCAGTACCGTCATCTTCGGCAACTCGCCGGCTTTTGCGGTAGACAGTTATATGGTGTTGGATCAAGGTGGCAAGATCATCAAGCCGGTCACGGTCCGTTTCGACGGTCGCGCCAATCGCAGTCCCGCCTGGCCGGATGCGCCCCGCTTCACGGCCAAAGTCGTCGCGTCGTTCAACTATGCCGATTTCGATCCGACCGCCAAGACGACCATCACGGTGTTTCCGGCGAACGGTGGAGAAGTCTCTTTCCCGCTCGACTTTGCGCAGCTGAACTAGCTAGGCTCTCCTGCACCATGCCGCGCCCGACATCATCTTCTCGTGTGGCCATCGCCGAAACCGTGGCGGTCGGGTCGGAACTGTTGATCGGCGGCCGTTCGGACAGTAATTCCCTCCGTATCGCGGAGGCGCTGGCTGCGCTCGGCATTGCCGTGCGGTTCAAATCCATCGTGGGCGACGATGAAGCCGATATCATGACGGTGTTGACGCAGGCCGTCTCTCGCGCCGGCGTGGTCATTCTCACAGGGGGCCTCGGGCCGACAGTCGACGATGTCACTCGGGAGGCTATCGCCAAAGCAGCGGGCCGCCGGCTCGCTCGCCGTAAGGACGCGCTCGACGGCATGACGGCCCGGCTCGCCCAATGGGGCCGGGTACCCAACAAGGGGCAACTCCGCCAGGCGCTGATTCCCTCTCACGCCACCGTGCTTCCCAATCCGGTCGGATCCGCTCCCGGCTTCTGGCTCACCTGGAAACGCGCGACGGTGATCGCGCTTCCGGGCGTGCCGCGCGAGATGGACGCGATGATGACCGCCTCTGTGCTGCCGCTGCTGGCCATGCAGCTGGCGCAGCGACTCAAGACTCGTCCCCGGCCGGTCACACGGATGGTGTTTCACACGTGGGGATTGCCGGAGGCGGACGTCGATGCACGATTAGCCGGACTGGTTTCCCCGCGCGTTCCTGTCGATCTGGGTCTGCTCGCGTCCCCGACCGGGGTCGTGGTGTCTCTGACGACGCAGCCGCAGGCTTCCCCACCTTCCTCGACGCTGAGCGCATTGGCCGATGGCGTGCGATCCCGTCTGGCCGAGTGGCTCTACGCGGAAGGGGCCGAGACCATGGAGGAGGTGGTGGGACGCCTCTTGACGGAGCGGAAGCTGACCGTGGCCACCGCCGAGTCTTGTACCGGGGGATTGATCGGTCATCGGTTGACGCAGGTGCCCGGCTCTTCCGCCTACCTGGACCGCGGCGTCATTTGTTATAGCAACCGGGCGAAGAGCGAGTTGCTCGGTGTGGCACCCGGCTTGATCGAGACGCATGGCGCGGTCAGCGCCGAAGTCGCGGCGGCGATGGCCCGCGGCATGCAGGAGCGAGCCGGCGTATCAGCCGGGGTGAGCGTAACCGGCATCGCGGGACCGGGGGGCGCCACGCCGACCAAGCCGGTGGGCCTGGTCTATATCGGCCTGCATGCAGACGACGGCCAGTCGATCACCCGGGAATATCGCTTTCATGGCGACCGATCGGTGATCAAACAGCGGTCTTCGCAAGCCGCGCTGGATCTGCTCCGGCGGTGGGCGCTCACACGGGGCCTCCCATGATCCGGACTTTTTTAGCCGTGGAGGTCAGTGCCGCCCTCCGTGCCCAACTGACCCGCCTTCAGCAGGACCTCCGGGCGCACCTCAACCGCGATCTCAGGAATGAAGTCCGCATCTCCTGGGTGCAGCCGTCTTCCATTCATTTGACTGTTAAATTCTTGGGCGATACCGATGAGGACCTGGTTGCTCCCATGCATCCTGCGATCGAGCAAGCGGTCGGGCCGCATCTGCCGCTTCATATTCCGCTCGAACGGATGGGTGTCTTTCCACGGGCCCAACAGCCAACAGTGCTGTGGGTCGGACCTTCCGAGCGATGGGAGCAGAGTGACGACGCCGCGAGGCTCCGGGCTCTCCATCAGGCCGTGGAAGCCGCATGTCATTCATTTGGCTTCGCGCCGGAGGGCAGACCGCTCAGCCCGCATCTGACATTGGCGCGCATCAAAGCAGGCGAACGCCAAGTCGGGCAGGCGCTGACCATGAGCGGGGTCATGGAAAGGCCTGTAGCGGTGGAAGCGCTGTCTGTGACGGCCCTCGCATTGATGAAAAGCGAACTGCGTCCGTCCGGATCCCTGTACTCGACGCTGTGGCAGGTTTAACACTCACGCTGTCGCGCTTCTCTCTCATGGGTCATGGTGTCGGTGGATGTTGAGCAAAAAACCGGCCTCGATCGCGCGCTGCGACGCGACGCGGCCTGACAGGGCCGGTGAGATCGTAGCGGAATCACCGGTTCGGAACAACTGCTCCGGCGATCGCCGCAACGGTCTTCATGCACGCGGGTCAGGCTTCATAGTTTCTTTGTGGGGACTCTGCCAGAGGGCCATGCCGGGGAGCCTGCCGTCAGGGGAGTTTCCCTCTACATGGCGATAGAAGACGAGAGACAACGTCATGAAAAAGACTCCGAACGTGATCACGGTCAAGGCATACATGGGAAAGTCTTCGGCCTCGAGAATGCCGGCGTTGGCCGAAAGAAACGCCATGACCGCCGTGGCGACCTCTCGGGGCATCATCGGCGAAATGAGCACCCGCTCGCAGCACGGCTACTTGCGAGGCGTCGGCATAACCCAGGACCGGACCGAGGACAATGTCCAAGCCCATTAAGAGGAGTACGCTGGGCACACCCGTTTGTTTGAACCCGGCCCACCAGCCAGACCGACGATAATCACGATGCCCCCAGCCCCAGGACGGTCTCGATACGTATCTGTTCCATTCGCGATCCCCGAATGACTGTACTGACCCCCGAAGGTCACCCATTAGATGCGCCCACGGGACAACTGTGCGGTGCGCTGTCTCACATCACGTTCGAGAAGCCGATGGTATGGTCTCCCGGACTCCGCTCCCTATATTCAACACACGGTTCAACGTGAGGCCTTGGCCCAGAATGGAAAAGACGACCACCATATAGGTGATCGTCACCACGGCATCGCGCATGGGGCCGGGCGGCAAGGAAAGGGCCAGCGCCACCGACACCCCGCCACGGAGACCGCCCCAGGTCAGCAGAGTGATCGTCTTCCGGTCAAAGTCCCGGACCATACTCAAGCCTTTGATCTGAACGACGACACTCAGCCAGCGCGCCGCCAACACCAAAGGAATCGCAATCACACCGGCCGCCAGGTACGAGGGTTCCACGTGCAGAACGAGGACCTCCAGACCAATGAGGACAAAGAGAATGGAATTCAGTAATTCGTCGAGCAACTCCCAAAAACTGTCGAGGTATTCCCGCGTTGTTTCCGACATGGCCCATTGGCGTCCGTGGTTTCCGATCAAGAGCCCCGCCACCACCACCGCGATCGGGCCGGACGTATGGAGCAGATCGGCCAGACTAGAACAACCCATCACCAGCGCCACCGTGATCAAGATTTCAGCCTGATAGTTGTCGATGGAACGAAGCATGCGGTAGGCGACATAGCCGAGGCCGAGACCCAGCGCCGCGCCGCCGAGGGCCTCCTTGGCAAACAGCACCGCGATATCCGTTACATCGACGGACGGTTTCGGCAGCAGGTTCAGGGCCACCAGAAAAATGACCACTCCGACCCCGTCATTGAACAACGATTCACCGAGCACCTTCAATTCGAGCGCTTTCGGCAGGCGCGCCTGACGCAGGACGCCCATCACGGCGATGGGATCGGTAGGGGCAATGAGGGCGCCGAAGAGGAGGCAGTAGAGAAACGGCAGCGGCATGCCGACGAGGTCGAACAGCACGTAACCCAGGGCTGCGGTAATCAGGCTGGACAGGATCGTTCCGACGATTGCCAATGTGGCGATGACCCACTTCAGGTCCAGGAGTTCGTCCAAATTCACATGCAGCGCCCCGGCAAACAGCAGGAAGCCCAACATGCCGTGCATGAGCGCTTCATTGAAGTCGATGCCGCCGATGAATCGTTGGGCCTCCGCTTCGACGCCGAACCCCAGTTTGCCCAACAACAGGAGGACGAGAGAAAACACGAGCGCCACCGCCATCAGTCCGATCGTCATAGGCAGCTTCAGCCACCGGTGATTCACGTAGCTGAATAAGGCGGCGAGGCAGATCAAAATGGTCAGAGTCTGGATCATAGGCATATGAAAGGGTTTCCCTTGGAGGTCACGGTGATGTCACTCCGACCCTGTATCCACCGGGCAAGCCTTGCTCCTGATGCCTGCCCTGAGGCGGCCCCTGCGTCCGTGCTCGAAGTGGCCGAACCCATTTCCTTAGACGTCGGGCGATGCGCAACCGGTCGACGGTACGCCGGAGTCTAGTAGGCCTGCTTTTCGAGCGTCGGTAGGATTTCGCTTTGTTCGTTTTCCGTGATCTTGTACCGGTTGTACGGGTTCTCGACCAGTTGATTCGCGTACAACCGTCCGGTCGGTACCGGAACCATCAGGGTGATGTCCGCCGTGGTCTTCGGCTCGATCGTGATCGTCTGCCCGATGTCTTCGTGCACGTAAGGATGCCAGATCTTGACGCGGTAGGTGCCAGGCGGCACATCGCTCAGCCGGAACCGGCCGGACTCGTCGGTCACCGCGTAATAGGGATGGTTCTGCACCATGGCCCAGCTCTCCATGTAGGCATGGAATCCGCACTGCATGGTGAACACGCGCCGGCCTTTGGTCATCCGCACGGTAGGGGTGACCGGTGTGCCTTCGTAATGTTTGTGGAAATGCGCGCTCAGGCCGGCCTGTTGAGGATAGCGGGAGCTGATAGGCAGCGGCAGGTTGAAGAGCACACGGGGACCGAGGTGCGACGTCTCGTAAGCCTGGATGTCGTGCATGGCAGGGTCCAAATTCACCACGACCACGTCATGCTGGTCCCGGACCAGATTGATGAACGGCAGGAACCGGCAATCCTTGGCCTCGATCCGTGTCGGCGGACTGGCCGGAAAGGGTTTGCCTTTGTCCACGGTTTCCAAAAACACGACGGCGCCGCGGAACGCCCCGTCGGTACCGGATTCAAAAGGCTGCAGCAGGCGCCAGCCGTGCCCGTCGGAGATGCGGCCGCAATAAATCTGATCGGGCAGGGTGGTCAGGTTGTATCCCTTGGGCTTGGGCACCGGGCCGTCCAAGCGGACGATTCCGGCAATCGTCCCGCCGTCCTGCACCGGGACTTCTTCGTAGGCCATGGCTGTTCCGGCGCTCGCGATGATCGCTAGGGCCGTGACTGTGCGCGCTAATCCGTTGGACGCGTCTCTCCTCATGTCTTCCTCCTTAGATGCATACGCTCATGATCGATGGCTGGATGCCGTTCGTCAAGGTGATGTGTCCGGGAGTCAGAAGGGAGGATCCCATCCGTGGCGATAGGTGAAGACCGGCAGTCCGCAGGGCCGGGTCAGACTGGGCCCGGCAGAACAGAGAATGTGCTCGCCCGTCTGCAAATAGCCTGCAGAGTCCGGACTCATCCTAAAGAGTGTCTGTATGTCATGCGGGATAGAGGTCATCCGGTCTGGTCTCAGGCGCTGAAACCGGCGGGCTCGCATGCGGCTCGGCGCCGGGATCGGATGGGTCGGATCTCAGAGGCGCCTCCTGCCCAATCGGCGTTATGATGGAGCCGACCCGTCATGGCAAAATGGCTATCTCGTTTCACGGGAGGAATCACACCGGAGCCGGCAGTGCGGGCAGTGCGAACACGAACCGCTCACCAGGCGCCAGATCCGGCCGAGCCACCCCTGCCTCCGGGAAGGAAGACCGGCGAGCAGACATAGGGGACATGATGCCCTGTCCCCGTCTTCGAACTCCAAGGGCAGCTGGGGGTGGCTCGGCACTGACGTTTCGCAAAGCGGGGCGTTTTCCTCATGGAGGGGGTTCCCTGTCTGGGCTTCGGCCGGCGTCATCGCTCAGTGCCGGCGTCATGACAGACGGCGGGTATCCGGCACCTTGAGGGGCTCGACGCACTCATCGTGCGTCGACGGTGCGCACCGCCTTGACGATCTTGGCCTGTCGGATTTTATCGAGGAAGCGATCCGGTGCTTCGGCGGGATGGACGATTTCGACCGCCTGCCATCCATCCGCAAGGGTGCCTCTTCGTCCCTGCACTTCGCGCACCAGCCGTTCGATGCTGTCTTCGCTGGTGCCGTCCTGGAAGGTCACCCAAAACAACAAGGGTTGAGGCTCCTGACCCCGGCGGCCTTCGGCGATCTGGGGCGCAAGAGGTTCGTCGCGTCGCTGGGCCAGGTCGCCGCTGCCGGCCTTGGACGGGGTGGCCTTCGACACATCCATTCCGGCTGCTTTCAACTGTTGCTTCAGTTCCTGGTTCCGACGTTCAAGATCCAACCGTTCCTGAGCCAGACGATCGTTGGCGATCGTGAGACTGTGGATCTCGGCCTGCAGTTCTTCCTGCGCGTTGTGGGTCTTGCTCATCAAGAGGCGCGACATGCGATCGACCTCTCGCCCGACGCCTTTGTCCCGCTTCTCGATTTCCCGTTGCACGGTGACGACGCCCGAGGCCACGGTTTCATGAGCGGTGGAAAGCTTGGCAATGGTCCGTTGCAGCTGGGCCATGTTTTGCTGCTGCGTCTGCATAGTGTCGATGACTTTGGATTGCATCTGCACGAGGTCGGTCAGCCGGCGTTCCAGCTTCTCCACCTCGGAGAGCGGCGCCACCCACGGTGCTTGCGCGGGGGTGAGGGCGGGCGGCGTGCGCTCGGCCGACATCCATCCGGTCAGCCGATCGGTGGCCAGGCCGACGAGCAACAGCGCAACCAGGGCCTGCGTAAAGGCCATGGTGCGCAACCCCGGAATATACGCCGGAGTCCCAGGCCATCCCGTGGCGGCCTCTCGGACGCCGCTTAAGACGCGGCGGGCTCGATGCCACAGCGGCGGGGCGGAGGTGAAGACGGCATTGACGGTGCCCCCCTCGGGATGATTGCGCACATCCAGATCCACGCGCTCGCGGCCGAGCGTAATGCAGGTGCTTTTGAACCCTTGTTCAGGGGCGCAGAGCCCGCCGAGCAGGACGCCGTCTTCCGATCGCAGCTGCACGGTATGAATGTGGCCGGCATGTTTGGCGTGGAAGGTCGCATCGGAGCCGCCTCCGTCGAGTTCTCCCACCCGCTGATCGTTGATGAACAATTGCAACGGCTCGGACGTCCGGCGCGTCGACCGGCGGCTGCCTGTCTGGATCTCCCTGAGCAAGCGGGTCCGATACTCCGCGAGATTCTGTTCCGGTTCCATACTCACCCCTCCCTACCGTCGTTCGGTTTCCGTACCGACATGTTACGGGCGCACATGAAAATCCACCCGGGGTTTTTCGGTCGTCGCTGTACGGGCGCCCAGATCCCATGCGATCTGCAGGCAGTCCAGACAGAGGGCGAAATGCCAGATGCGGTAGTCACTCCCGTATCCCTGGATCGACATGTCTTCCCAGGCGCTCCGCGAGAGGCAAGGGTAATGGTCGGGTTCGCTTTTCCGGTAATGGGTCTGCGCGAACCTTACCATCCGCTCCGCTTCGCTGGTGAAACGATGCGGGTGACGGGATTGCTGCTGCTCAAATTCCTTGATCTCTCCCGCCGTGATCCCCAGGTCTTCGATGGTGCGCTGCCAGCCGGAGTCCCGCCAGCGCTGAAAATTCTTGTAGATGCGCTGGTTTTCCGATCCGTTCATGCCCAAGACGGTGATGACCTGTCCCGGGCCCAATCCATAGCAGTGGTGATAAAGCGCGATAAGGGCATCCCGACTGACGGCCGCCCTCGCCAGCAGTCCGTCGATCAACTGCCCCAGGGGCGTCAGCAGGTCCGGATGGTAGCAAAAAGGCTCGGGCTGGCTATGTTGCCTGGCTACCAGGGAATCCAGGAGAAACAACGGCCGGCAGGGAACCTCGGTTCGTCCGCAGACCAGAAACCGTTCGAGATACTCCGCTCCCCAGCGCAAGACGAACTTCTCATGGGCGATATCGTCACTCCATTGCCCGGTCTCTCTCAGAAATCGCTTCGTATAACCCGTCGCCCGGTCGAGGAGTGCCGGCAGGGCCCGGGACACCACTTGATCGAATTCCTCGGCCGTCGTGACCACCTGGTCCAGCCGGCCGGCCTCCATGGAGCGCTCGGACATGGTCTGCTCTTTCACGCCTTGCATTTGGGTAGGGATCATTGTGCCTCCGGGTCGTGCAAGATGCATTGGACAAAAACCGCCCCGCGGCGGGCTGATTTGTCCGTTGCCGGGATCGCGCCATCATTGCTACACAGTCATGTATGGCCGTGCATGGGGCACGGTTCATCGAATCCGTTCAAAATCATATCGTTCTTATGGAGGGTCTCATGAAAGCGTTCAGCACCATTCTCGCGTTGACGGCGTTTGTCGGTGTGAGTGCCATGTCCGGCTTCGCGCTCGCGGATGAGGACAAGAAGGAAGAGAAGAAGGGCGGCCATGTCGTCGTGCAGATGAGCGATGACAAGAAGGACGAACAGAAGGACAAGGGCGGCCACGTCGTGTTCAGCGACGACAAGAAGGACGAAACCAAGGACCAGAGCGGCAAGTAAGCCGGTCCACAGGGGCACGGTCGAAAGCCGTGCCCCTGGCTCATCCCCCTGCCTGCGGTTCCTCTCATGCCATCGCCATGTTCCGGATCGCGGCGTTACAGACTGTGCTTCGCCGTGGGCTCGTCGGCATCCACGTTCTCCGGCGTTCGGTCCAGTCGGTGGACCAGAAAGCGGATCACGTCTTCGACCTGACCTTGATGGTCGACGTAGTACTCCGCCTGGGACTCGTCTTTGCCGACATGAATGCCCATGGCCAGCCCCTCGACACGTTCAAAGACTTCTTCGTCCGCCCCGTCATCGCCGATATAGAACAATCCACCCAATCGCAGCCGTTTCATGAGCGCGATGGCGGCGACGCCTTTGCCTTGGTGCCCGGGCGGCAGCGCGTTGACGCAGGCATGTCCGAAGGTCAGCCGGGGCAGGGGAAGGAGCCGGTTGAGCAGGACGGTCAGCGCCAGGCGAGCCGCGTCCGGATCCTTGGCGCCGCGGTAATGAAAGGTGAGCGTGCGGCGCTTGTTCTCCACATCCACGCCGTGATCCTGTAACAGCCGTGAGCAGTCGGTTTCCACGGCTTGCATCCATTCGGCGCAGATCGCTTCAGCCCGGCGTAACGTGGAAGGCTCGGTCAGGGGGCTCTCCAGGCCGTGATTGCCGATCACGTGGGGGACGGCGGTGCCGATGCGCGGTGCAAGGTCTTCCAGCGAGCGGCCGGAAACAATGGCGCAGGGCGCGCGTTTGCTCAACTCCATCAGCCACTCCTGCATGGACCGGGAGAGCGTGACCCGCGCACGATCGGCCGAGAGACGGGCCAGCGTCCCGTCGAAGTCGAATCCATAGAGTATGGACTGCGCGGCCAGGGCGCGTAGCGCGCGCCGTCCTTCCTTTGAAAGTGCGTGATGCCTCATGCTCTGCCTCCGCTAATCACCCGCATATCCGGTTCTCCCACTTCGCGCATCAGTCGGGCGCGCTGCCGCATCCGGGCCGCATCCAATAACATGCGCCCCGCCCAGCGATAGACGTTAAACTCCTGGACGATACCCCGCATGCTGCGCATCCTGGCCCGTTGCTCCACCGGCGGCATGCTGAGCGCCAGGTGGAGGGCGGCGGCGCACTGATCGATGTGGTAGGGGTTGATGATCAGGGCCTCCGGCAATTCGCACGCCGCGCCGGTAAATTGGCTCAGGATCAGCACCCCTTGGTCGTCGTCCCGCGCCGCGACGAATTCTTTGGCGACGAGGTTCATGCCGTCGTGCAGGCTGCTCACGAGACAGAGATCCGCCCCGCGGTAATAGGTCCGGAGTTCCGCCGGATCGTGATGCTCGACGAGGAGGATGATGGGCTGGTACCCCGTGTAGCCGAAGCGCTGGTTGATCCGGTCGGCGAGGGCGCGCACCTCCTGGTTGAACTGCCGGTAGTGTTCGATGATGGAGCGGCTGGGCGCGGCGATTTGAACGAACGAGAAGCTGCCGACCCATTCGGGCTGAAGCTCTAACAGGCGCTCCACTGCCAAGAACCGTTCGAGGATCCCCTTGGTGTAGTCCAGCCGTTCCACGCCGAGTCCGATCCGGTGCTCGGCTTTGAGTCGATGGATCGTGCGAATCTGCGTCCGGCAGTCCGGCACCGACGGCTGCTCCGGCGGCGTGGGGCCCGGCCACTCAATGGAGATGGGATAATGGTTCACCGCGGTCAGTTTGCCGCCGTGTGAAATTGTGGAGCTGTCTCTGTCGATTCTCGATTCGAGCAGCCGGTCCACGCTGTCGAAGAAGTTGCTGCAATGAAACCTGGTGTGAAACCCCAGGATGCTGCTGCCCAATAATCCGTTGAGGATCTCGCGATGCCAGGGACAGATGGCGTAGTGCTCGGAATTCGGCCAGGGGATATGCCAGAACGTGATGATCGTGGCGTTGGGCAGATGGTCGCGAATGATCTTGGGTACGAGCGCCAGATGATAATCCTGCACGAGGACGACGGGATTGTCGGTCTTGGCTTCCTCGATGACGGCCAACGCAAAGCGCTCATTGATCTCTTTGTAGTGCTGCCAGTCGGACGATCGAAAGACCGGTCGGACATGCGCCAGGTGGCATAAGGGCCAGAGCCCTTCATTGGCGAAGCCATAATAATAGCCGGCTTCTTCTTCGGCCGTCATCCAAATGCGCCGGATGGCATAGGTCGGGCGGCTGGGCGGCACACGGACCTGTCCGCGGATATCCACCGTCTCGCGATCGGCTGTTCCGTTGCCATGGGCGATCCACACCCCGGAACAGGCCCGCATGACCGGTTCCAGTGCCGTGACGAGTCCGCTGGCCGGCACGCGAACCTTGATGCCCTCCTCCGTCCGGTCATGGATATACGGCTGACGGTTGGACACAATCATGATCTCATCGCCGGCGAGATAGTCATGGAGAATGGCTTTCAGCGTCTTGGGAGTCCAGGTCATCTGGCTCTCATCCCGCAAACGTTTATCGGCTTCCAATTGCTGGATGAGCGCGCGGAGGTCTTTGGCGACCGGTTGCAATTCAGGATCATGGGGTTGACTGCGGAGCAACGTCAGCAGCCCTTCTCCGCGAAGCATGGATCGTACGCCGGTGACCCATCCCTTCCAGCTCAAATGCGCCACCAGGACCGTGACGAGCGAGATGACCGCACCGATGATGGCGAAGAGATAAAACAGATACCATTTGGTATCGGTGCTGCGGCGCTGGACCCAGCTCATGTCATGGACGAGCATGAGACGGCCGAGGACATGGCTGTTGTTCTGGATTTCCACGGCGGAGATGTGCACGGCCCCTCGGAACAGGGGCATCACGGCGGTCTGGTTGGCCTTCAAGGCCGCCGTGCCGTCGCAGGGAATGGTGTCCGGATAAGTCTGCGTCTTATAGAGCAGCCGGTTGTTGTGATCGCAGAAGCCGACCGCGTACAGGCGCTCGTCCTGAATCAGCCGATGAAAGTAGTTCGCGATTTTCGTCTTGGATTCCTCCCGCAGGAGATCCACGAGGGAGGCTTCAATGGTGTTGCCGATCAAGTGGGACCGGATCTCCATATCGCGCACAAACCATTTGAGCGTGAGCGTATCCACCAAGGGAATGACCGCATAGGCGAGACCCGCGAGCACGACGGCCAGCGGCAATACGAATCGGAGCGATAAACGCATACCCCCCACCTCTTGCTTAGGAAAGTCTTCTCATGAGGTTCATCCCGGCTCGTCTCACCGGCGAGCATCGTTCAGACAGAGGCCTCATGGCTAGCTTTCTGCCTCGACACGGATCGTGGCCGTCGGGGTGATGACCCCGCGGGGATTTTCAGGATTGAGCCAGACGTTATACTTCAGTTCGCCCGGCCGGACGAAACAGACGCTCACCGATTCCTGAGGTGGAATGGATATGAAGTCCTTAACCTCTCCGAACATGGTGACGACGCCTTTCTGGCAACTGAGTTCCTTCAGGAGAGACGTGGTGAGGAACCCCAGATTGACAGGGGTGGACCGTACGTTCTGCCATCTGATTTCTTCGCCGGTCTTTGCATAGAGCAGTCGAGGTTGCACGGTGTCGCCGATCTGGATCTCCCGTATGGTCCGTGACGCCTCGCTGTCGGGGGTGAGGCTGCAAGCCGAAGCGGTGAGAAGGACCATCGCACACATGACAAACCGCTTCTGCATGTTTTCCTCCTGCCGATGATGCGTGGGATGGCGGGCGAACAGTGAAAGGGCCTCTTCCGCCCGCCGTCCCGCTGGGCCTTCTCGAAAAATGAGGAGCAACGCACGGACCTGAAATTGGCGGCCCTGACGGGATCTCTGTCCCCAAACACTATACCGGGGGGTGAAAGAGGACAGCGGTCAGAACCGCATCATGCACGGAAGGTTCAAATGGCACCGCCAGCGCGGAAGCCTGCCGGGACACCATGAGCTGGACGAGGGCTGGGAGCAGGGTAAAGCCTTCGATGACCGATCCTCCCCCTGTGTCCGATTCTCCCCCCGCCGGGTTCAGAAGCGTGGCAGGCACGCCGAGCATCTGCAGGGTAATGCAGACACAGAGGATCATCACAATGAGGAACCCGGTGGGTTTATTTTTGTTCCAACACGGCATAGAATAATCCGCATGATACTCCGTCTCAAAAAGCAGAGCAAGGGAAGGGGACGCGGCTATGCGTAAACAGGATGGTTTTGCATTTGGACTGTGCCTCGCGCTGATCTGTCTGCCCGGTACGTCCGTCGCTGAAACACCCTCGTTTGATCCGGACCAACCGTTCCGGCAAGCGTTTACTTCCACGATGCTCCGTGCCATGTTGAACCACACGCTGGACCTGATTGAAGATCACTTGGAGATTGCGGGCGACGTGGCTCAACGGGACTCCGGCGGAGAGCAGGAGGGGCGCTTCACCGTCAAAGTGTATCCGAAGGGCAAGTCACGATCAGATGAGTATCTGGCCGCTGAAGGCTGGTTCCGCCTCTCTCCCGATCTTGGACGACAAGACTTTCATCTCCGCCTGGAACGTCCGCAACAGTTCTCGCACCTTCCCCCCTCACGCGCCGATGACGTGCTGTAGCCGGCGACTCCCCCTCAGCGCAAAAGGCTAGGTTTCCCCATCTCGCTTCGGTATAATCCCCCGTCCCGAATTCCTCTAATTGTTGTAGGAGACCCGCATGGCCGAAAAAGACGACAAGAAGCGCGCCTTGGACCTGGCCCTGTCCCAGATTGAAAAGCAGTACGGGAAAGGGGCGATTATGAAGCTGGGGTCCGATGAAAGGCCGGCTGATGTGCCGGCCATTTCGACGGGTTCAATGGGATTGGATCTTGCGCTCGGCGTCGGCGGACTTCCGCGTGGCCGGGTCATTGAAATCTTCGGGCCGGAAGCCTCGGGGAAGACGACCCTGACGCTCCATTGCATCGCCGAGGTGCAGAAGACCGGCGGGGTGGCCGCCTTCATCGATGCCGAACACGCGCTGGACCTGACCTATGCCAGAAAATTGGGTGTGCAGGCCGATGACCTCCTGGTCTCTCAACCGGATACCGGCGAACAAGCACTCGAAATCGCCGAGACGCTGGTGCGCAGCGGCGCCATCGATCTGATCGTAGTCGATTCCGTGGCGGCCCTGACGCCCCGCGCCGAGATCGAAGGTGAGATGGGCGATGCCCACATGGGCTTGCAGGCCAGATTGATGTCGCAGGCGCTACGGAAACTGACGGGCGCGATTGCCAAATCCCTCACGACGGTGATTTTTATCAATCAGATCCGTATGAAGCTGGGGGTCATGTTCGGCAATCCGGAAACGACCACCGGCGGCAACGCGCTCAAGTTTTATTCGTCCGTCCGTCTCGACATCAGGCGCATTGAGTCCATCAAGGAAGGCCAGGATGTCATGGGGAGCCGCGTCCGTGTGAAGGTGGTGAAGAACAAGATGGCGCCTCCGTTCAAACAGGCGGAATTCGACATCATGTTTGCCGAAGGTATATCGAAGACCGGCGAATTGGTGGACCTCGGCGTCGATAAGAAGGTGATCGATAAGTCAGGGGCTTGGTATTCCTACAAAGGCGAGCGGATCGGCCAGGGCCGTGAGGCGGCACGCGACTTCTTGAAGAGCAATCCCAGTGCGGCGCTGGATGTCGAGGCGAAGCTTCGCGAATTGGCCGGCGTGCCGGCGCGGGGCGAGAAAAAGCCCGACGTCAAAGAAGACAAGCCGGCCGGGAAAGCCGAACGGGCGCACAAATAGGCGAGAGTTTGTGAGCCCGCGCCGACGGATAGTCCCGTCCTCGCCGGACGAGTGGATGCGGCTCGCGATGCGGTATCTGGCTCGGTGGGATCGCACCGTCGCACAAGTCGAGCAGCATCTCAGAGACCAGGGAGCCTCTCCCGCCCAGGTCCAACAGACGATCGGCCGATTGTCCGACCTCCGGTATCTCAACGACCGTGCGTATGCGGAGCGATGGGTAGAACGCCGATTGGCACGTCAGCCCATGGGCCGGGATCGTCTCAAGGCGGAATTGCTGGCCAAGGGCATTGCCGGCCCCCTGGCCGACGGCGCCATTGCCCAGGCCTTGACGGACGTCAGTGAGGAAGCTCTGGCCGCCCTGGCGCTCGAATCGACGCAGCGGAAGGGCCGGCGGGTGACCCTGGCGCAGGCCCGGCAATTCCTACGTCAGCGGGGTTTCGAAGAAGAGGTAATTAGCCGTATGATAGTAGCGATGGCGAATGAGTCTAAGGATGTCCGGTATGATGAATAGCGCAGACGCACTTCGACAGGCATTCACCCGGTATTTTGAGCAGCAAGGGCATCACGCGGTGCCCAGTTCGTCGTTGATTCCGCAGGCGGATCCGACCCTTCTGTTTACCAATGCCGGCATGAATCAGTTTAAGCGGGTCTTCCTGGGAGAAGAGACGCGTCCCTATACCCGTGCCGTCAGCGTGCAGAAATGTCTGCGCGCGGGCGGCAAGCACAACGACCTTGAAAATGTCGGTTACACGCGCCGGCATCATACGTTCTTCGAAATGCTCGGCAACTTTTCCTTCGGCGACTACTTCAAAGAAGAGGCGATCCGATTTGGGTGGGAGTTCCTGACCGGCACGGTGGGATTGGCCAAAGACCGCATGTGGGTGACGGTCTTCCGCGAGGACGATGAAGCCGACCGGCTCTGGAAAAAACTCGGTGTGTCGCCGTCACGCATCGTCCGGTGCGGCGAGAAGGACAACTTCTGGCAAATGGCGGATACCGGTCCTTGCGGGCCTTGTTCGGAGATTCATTTCGATCAGGGGCCGTCGGTTCCAGGCGACGAGACGCCCAATGGCGACGGGGATCGCGTGATTGAGATCTGGAATCTGGTCTTCATGCAATACAACCGCGATGGCGCCGGCACGTTGAATCCCTTACCGAAACCCAGCATCGACACCGGGATGGGTCTGGAACGGTTGGCGGCCGTGGCGCAGGGCGTCTACAGCAACTATGACAGCGGTCTCTTTACGCCGATCCTGGCGGGCATCGCCCATCGGGCCGGGACGGGCTATGGACACAACGAGACGGCTGATCGGTCGATGCGGGTCGTCGCCGACCATCTGCGCGCTATTGCGTTCCTCATGGCGGACGGCATTCTCCCGTCGAACGAAGGGCGAGGCTATGTATTGCGCCGTATCTTGCGCCGGGCCGCACGGCACGGCCGGCTGTTGGGCATCGTCGAACCCTTCCTCTACGAACTGAGTCAGATGGTGGTCGATCAAATGGGCGACGTGTATTCGGAGATTCGGGCCGCGGCGGCTACGATTGCCGAAGCGACGCGCGGGGAAGAAGAACGGTTCATCGCGACGCTGGACCAAGGGTTGCCGCTGTTGAATGACATGATCGCGAAGACGCGAGCCGCGAATCACACCGTCCTGGCTGGCGCGGACGTCTTCAAGCTCTACGATACCTATGGGTTTCCGATGGATCTCATCCAGGAGGCCGCGCGCGAGCAACAGCTGACGGTCGATCAACAGGGATTTGATCAGGCCATCGAGGAGCAGCGGACCCGGGCCCGCAAGACCGGCGGCTTTGAACAGGACACGGCGCGTCCCGCCGTTTCCGAGTTGGCCGGCCGGCTCGGCACGACGAAGTTTGTCGGCTACGAGCAGTTGGAGTCGGACAGCCTCCTCCAGGCCATTCTAAAAGGCGAGCGGATGGTGAAAGAGGCGGTCGAAGGCGACGACGTCGAAGTGGCCTTGGACGTGACGCCGTTCTACGCCGAAGGCGGCGGGCAAGTGGGCGATCAAGGTGTGTTGGTCGGCCCGGAAGGGCGCGTGGAGATCAAGGAAACCACACGGCCCGTACCGGCGCTGATTCTGCACAAAGGCGTGGTGACCAAAGGACGCATTCGCCAAGGCGAGCAGCTGCGTCTCACGGTCAACCGCGCGTCGAGGCAGGACGCGGCACGCAACCATACGGCGACTCACCTGGTGCATGCCGCCTTGCGGGATATGCTCGGGCCCCATGTCAAACAGTACGGGTCGTTGGTGGCGCCCAACCGGCTGCGCTTCGACTTTGCCCACTTCAGGCCGCTGTCTTCCCGCGACATCGACGACATCGAATCCATGGTGAATGAAGAAATCCGGAAGAACGAGCAGGTGCGGACGGAAGTGATGAACATCCAGGATGCGGTCGCCAACGGCGCGCTGGCCTTCTTCGGCGACAAGTATGGGGACCAGGTTCGGGTGGTGACGGTCGAGTCCTTCAGCAAGGAACTGTGCGGCGGCACGCATTGCCGCCACACCGGTGAAATCGGGTTGTTCCGTATCGTGTCGGAGACGGGCGTGGCCGCCGGCGTGCGCCGGCTTGAAGCCCAAACGGGAAGCGGGGCCTGGGCGTTGATGAAGAAACTGGAAGCGGACATCCGTGAACTCTCGGAGCTGCTCAAGGTCGGCCAGGCAGAACTCGTCAATAAAACCCGCAAGGTGATGACCCAGCTCAAAGATAAGGAACGCGAGCTGGAAGAATTGAAGCTGAAGATGGCGAGCGGTTCGACGGTCGCGTCGGCGGCGAGGACCATTGCCGGCGTGGCCGTGCACGTGCAGCGGACCGATGGCTTGGACGTCTCCGCCATGCGCGCGCTGGCGGACCAATTGCGGGATAAACTGAAAAGCGGCGTCGTGGCGTTGGGGGCGGCGACCGAAGACGGGAAAGTGGTGTTGTTGGTCGTCGTCACAAAAGATTTGACCGGCAAATTGAAAGCCGGTGATCTCATCAAAGTCATGGCCGCCGAAGTCGGCGGCACCGGTGGCGGGCGTCCTGAGATGGCGCAGGCCGGAGGCAAAGATCCGGCTCGCCTGGATGCGGCGCTTGAGAAGGTGTTTGGTCTAGTCGAAAGCACCCTTCAGCGGTAAACTCATGCCAGGCCGTATTCTCGCTCTCGATCATGGCACGAAGCGGATCGGCGTCGCGCTGAGCGACGAACTGGGGTGGACGGCGCAGCCGCTGGAAACGTATGAACGGCGGACGCTCGAACGGGACATTACCCACATCCAGGATCTCGTGCGGACGCATGACGTTGCACAAGTGCTCTTGGGGTTGCCGTTGCGGCTCAATGGCGAGGAGGGTCCGGCCGTTCAAGCGGTGCACCAGTTCCTGGAGCGGCTGGCCGACGCGCTCCCGGTTCCGGTCGTGACATGGGACGAGCGGATGACGACCAAGGCGGCGGAGGAGTTGCTGATCGCCGCCGATATGAGTCGCAAGAAACGCAAAGGCGTCGTCGATCGCGTCGCCGCGGCGATTTTGTTGCAGAGTTACCTGGAAGTTCTGGCGTCCCCGCCGGCCCCGGCCGACCCGGGCGAAGCTCAGATCCCGAGCGAGGACGCGTGGGATTATTCAACCCCGGTCGAACCGTCTGATGAAACCGCGCCTGATCCTCGCCCTTCTCATGGCCGCCGTCGTGGCCGCCGGCCTGGCCGGGTATCAGATGATTCGATGGGCTAATATGCCGGCCGTTCCCCCCTCGGCTCATCCCTCCTCAACAATCGTCGTCATTCCGCCGGGCGCTCCCTTTCAGCAGGTCGCGACACTGTTGGGGCGTGAAGGGCTGATCAAGAGCCGGATCGCCTTTATCCTATTGGGAAAAGTGCATGACGCGGAACGAAAGATCCATCCGGGCGAATACGAACTCAGTCCCGCCATGCTTCCCATCGATATCCTCGGCCTTCTGGTGGGCGGTCGCGTCGTGCTCCACCCCGTGACCATTCCCGAGGGCTACACGATGCTGCAGATTGCCGATGTCCTGGCCCAAAAGCAGATTACAGACCGGGCGGAATTCCTGAAACTCGTCAAGGACCCGGGCTTTATCAGGACATTGGGCATCTCGGCTGGCACCCTAGAAGGCTATCTGTTTCCCGATACCTATCGGTTTCCCCGGCCGTCTCAGGCCAAGGACGTGGTCAGAGCCATGGTCGATCAGTTGGGCCATGTCTTCAATGAGGCGTGGAGGGCGCGTGCAAAAGATCTCGATCTCACGCAACATGAGGTGCTGACCTTGGCCTCAGTCATTGAAAAAGAAACGGGGGCGGGGGACGAGCGGCCGCAGATCTCCTCGGTCTTTCATAATCGCCTGAAGAGAAAAATCCCGCTCCAGAGCGATCCGACCGTGATTTATGGCCTGACGACGTTTGACGGCAATCTTCACAAGGCGGATCTGTCCCATCCGAGTCCCTACAATACCTACCGGTGGACCGGGTTGCCGCCGGGCCCGATTGCGAGTCCCGGCGCCCAATCGATTCGCGCTGCGCTGTATCCGGTGCCCTCGGCGTATCTTTACTTCGTGTCAAAAAACGACGGCACCCACCAGTTCTCGGCCACGTTGGTCGAACATAACAAAGCGGTGGAAGAGTATCAGAAGCGTCCCTTCAAGCGTCTGGGTCATTCCCGTACGGACCGGGCCCCCCGCCGGAGCATCATGACAACCAAGGAGTCTCGTCGCTCATGAGCCAATGGAATCTGCCTGCGTTGATCGACCACACCGTCTTGCGGCCCGAGGCCACCAGAGTGGACGTGCTGCGGCTTTGCCAGGAAGCCAAAGACTATGGCTTTACGGTGATCTTTGTTCCGCCTTCTTATGTGGGCGACGCGGTGTCGGCTGTGCGCGGTACCGCGGTGCGAGTGGGCATTCCCATCGGGTTTCCCCTGGGAGGCCATACGACGAGGGTCAAGGTGGCGGAGGCGACTGAGGCCGTGTCTCGCGGAGCTACCGTGCTGGACATGGTGATCAATATCAGTCGATTGAAGTCCGGTGATGTGGAGTATGTGCGACAGGACATTGCGGAAGTGGTGCAGGCCACGCCGGCGGTCGAACATAAGGTCATTCTCGAGACGTGCTATCTCACGACGCAGGAAAAGCTGACCGCCTGCCGGGTCGTCGTGGAAGCCGGAGCGGATTACGTCAAGACCTCCACCGGTTTCGGAGCGGCCGGTGCCACGGTTGAGGATGTGCGGTTGATGCACGGCGCCGTGAAAGGGCAGGCTCACGTCAAAGCGTCCGGCGGCATTCGGGATTGGAAGACGGCTCTGGCCATGCTCGAGGCCGGAGCGGATCGCATCGGCACCAGTGCCAGCCTGACCATACTGAGGGAATGGAAGGCACTGGGGTCGTAGCCGGTTCCTGAAAGGATCATGCATGGGACGCATGGACCGACGAAGCCGATGTGAGATGTCCGGCCCGGGCTCTGGGTCCGCGTTTCCTCTTCAGTCTGGATTGACTTCCACCGGTGACAGGTGAGTGTCGCATGTCATGCTGCTTCCAACCTAGGCGCTACCCCGGAGTTCTGCTATAGTGCCCCGCATGATCAATCGGGTCATACTTCTCGTCATTGATGGGCTGGGCGTCGGGGCCATGCCCGATGCGGCTGAGTATGGTGATGCGGGCGCCAATACGCTCACCCATTTGGCGGATGCCGTTCAGGGACTGAATCTTCCCAATCTGGAGGCTTTAGGGTTAGGCCATGTCGCTTCCGTCCAGGGTGTGCGTACGATGGCGCAGCCCCATGGATGCTTCGGACGCCTGGCTTTTGCGTCTCCAGGAAAAGATTCCGTGACCGGCTATTGGGAAATGAGCGGGGTGGTGCTGAAGGGTGGAGGGACCGGTTTTGCATCCGGTCTTCCTGCCGGGATGGTGTCCCTGCTGGAACAAGCATGGGGACGGAAGACAATCGGCAACCGGGTCTCCTCGATGACCGCTATGTTGAAAGACTATGGTGACGAACATCTCGCCTGCGGCGCGCCCATTGTCTGGACGGACGGCGGACGGACCTGCCATGCGGCTGCGCACGAGGCCGTCATGCCGCAGGCCGATTTCGTGCAGCTTTGCCGAGCCGCCAGAAAATCCATTCAGGATCATGGGGCACCCGTCCGGATTGTCGCGCATCCGTTTACCGGGGGAGCCGGCGCCTTTACGGCGACCGACGGACGCAAAGATTTCGTCCCGGAACCGCCCGGCGTGACGATGTTGGATGTGCTCAACCGGTCGAGCCAGATTATTATGGGATTGGGCAAGGTGTCTGATCTCTTCAGCGGCCGGGGGTTTACGAGGGCGTTGTCCGCTTCCTCGGCCTGGGCGGCGTTTGATGAAACGATCCGGCGATTAAGCCAGGTTCCTCGCGGACTCTTGTACGTCAGCCTCGATCTGATGCCCACAAACAGCGCGGAGGCGGCGGCCACGGCGCTCCAGGAGTTCGACCGCCGGATACCGGATTTTTTTGACAAGCTGCGGGCAGGGGATCTCGTGATGATCACGAGCGACCACGGGCGCGATTTGTCCAGACCCGGAGCCATGTCGACCAGGGAATACGTTCCGCTTCTGGTGACCGGACCCAGGCTTGCGCAAGGCGTCAATTTGGGGACGCGGTCTACGGCTGCAGACCTCGGGCAGACGATTGTCGATGCGCTCCGGGCCGACCGGCTGCCGGTCGGAGAGAGCTTCTTAGAAGCTCTCCGGCCCGGATAACCAGCCGGCCCGTGGACCAAAATAATGAGACAGAGGTTTCTCTGTCGCATCGCTCGTGGGGGGTGCCATGTCCTATGATGAGAGACTCGTTGAACTGGGGCTGACGCTGCCGGCCCCGCCAAAGCCCGTCGCGACCTATGTTCCCGCGGTGAGAGTGGGTGATTTGCTATTTCTGTCCGGTGTGCTGCCATCACACGATGGACAACTGGTGATGACCGGCAAGCTCGGCGACACCCTCTCGATCGAGCAGGGGATGGAGGCGTCGAAAATCTCCGTGTTGAACGCGCTGGCCATCGTGAAAAGCGAAGTGGGATCGTTGGATCATATCAAGCGGATCGTGAAGATGGTCGGCCACATTGCGTCGGCGCCTGGATTCACCGGCCAGCCCGAAGTCTTGAATGGGGCGTCCGATCTCCTCGTCGCCGTCTTCGGCGACCGTGGGCGGCACGCCCGTGTGGCGGTCGGAGCGGCGGAATTGCCGCGCCAGGCGCCGGTTGAAATCGAGTTGATCGTGCAAGTCGTTTCATAGCGGATGGTGTCCTTGACACTCCAAAAAATCGCTTGTTATAGTCGCGAGTCCCTCGCTTCACGGTACCCCGTTTTCCCCTCCCACATCCAGGCGTGGGGTCTCGTGCCACGCAGGGATCACTTACCGGGTGAGTGATGCCTTACGGTTCGACAGGAGAAGCCTCATGAAGTCTCTGCAGCTCTGTGTATTGGCAGCATGTTGTGGCCTGGTGGCCGTGTCGGCGCAGGCGGCCCCTCGTGCCATAGAATTATCTTCGCCATCGGCTACGCCCGGCGCGACCCTGTCGCTGGCCGGGAAAGGGTTCGGCAATTTTCAATCCGTTCAGACCAACAAGGTGACGGTCAACGGAGTGCCGGCGCTCGTTCAACGGTGGGAGCCGGACCTCATTGAAATCAAAGTGCCGTTTAAGGCGACCAGCGGTTCCGTGGAGGTAATCATCGGCAAAAAGCGCCTGTCGGCCGGCAGGTTGGCCATCGTCCTTCCGCAAATTGAAAGCATTTCACCCAGCGAGGCAGAACGCGGGACGGTGGTGCAGATTACCGGGCGGCACTTCGGGATGACCGCGGGCGCGCGAGATCCCAATACGATGTTCGGGGTCAATGATGTCGTCGTCGGCGGGGTGGTGGTGCGTCCGCGACGTTGGAAGGACGATAAAATCGAGCTTGAGATTCCGGCCAATGCCGCCAGCGGTGATGTGGTGGTCCGGTTGGCCTCTTCTGATCCCTTGCCCGACGGCTCCTGTTGCGCCCCCGTGGAATATGTCCAGAGCAACGCGGTGCCCCTGACCTTTATTCCATCGGTGCGCGTGGACCCGGTCAGCGGCCCGGTGGGCACGAAGGTGGTGTTGTTTGGTCAGGGCTTCGGCGAAGGGAAAGGTGCCGGAGACGGCGTGCTGATCGGCGGCCAGCCGACCACGATCGATCAGTGGAAAGACGATGTCATCGTGCTCCATGTGCCCCTGGGCGCAGAGTCGGGTCCGATGGTCTTGAAAAGCCAGGGGCGTCAACGGACCGTCGTGCCGGCCTTCACTGTCCACCAGCCCAAAGCCACGGCCATTACGCCGGCCAGCGCGCCGATCGGGACGTTGCTTCGCATCAATGGCGAGCATTTTGGTTTTTATTCGGAAAGCGGCTCCACCCCGTACAATTTCATGGATTTCAATACCGGCGAGAACCGGGTCGAGATCGGCGGCGTACAGGCGCCCATCTATCGCTGGAATGACGATCGCATCGACGTGTGGGTTCCCTTCAGCGCCAAGAGCGGAAAAGTGATGGTCTATCGGAGCGCCAATAAGCCAAACCCCGAGGGGTCCTGTTGCGCCGAGCAGGGGGTTCTGTCTATCGACGCCGGGGAATTTTCGGTCGTCACGCCGGTGATCGAGTCCTACGACCCGAAGGCGGCGGGGCTCGATGCGACGGTGACCATCAAGGGAAAGGGATTCGGCACGTTCTTGAAAACAGCCGAACATACGGAGCTGGGGTTGAGCCAGAAAGCATACAAGCGGCGGCAGGACTTTGAAATTAACGAAGCCGAGACGAGTTCCACCGTCGTCTCAAATGTCTCGAGAACGGAAGTGCTTTTTAATGGGTCCGCAGCATTGGTCCAATCCTGGACGGATAATGAGATTGTGGTGAAGGTGCCGCATCGGAATCTATATGGCATCGGGAAGCGCGGCGGATTTTTCGACAACTTGGCCACCGGACCACTGGTAGTCCGGCGCGGATCGTGGGACGTCCTCCCGGACGGGACTTGTTGCTCGACGAAAAAATGGGTCACGTTGGAGGCCGGACAGTTTACCATCAAAGCCGAAGGACTTCCGGATCAGGGGTACTGGAATAACAACCGCCCCGACGCGAACACCAATCAATAATGGCTTGTCGGCGATTCGTGCAATCAATCGGCCGGTCCGCCTTGTGTGCCTGTCTGCTCGTTCTTCTGGTATGTCCTCCTCTGTGGAGCGCGGATCTTCCTCCTCTGATGGTCACTACCCAGAAAAGCACCACGGAAGCCACCTTGATGGGCATCCAGTTTCTCGATGATCGAACCGGGTGGGCGGTGGGAGCCGGGGGAACAGTGCTCAAGACGGTGGATGGCGGGAAAAAATGGAAGAAGGTCTCGACGGGGACCAACGCAACGCTGACCTCCGTCTTCTTCATCGATCAGAAGCGTGGCTGGGTGACGGGCGCGTCCGGGACGTTGCGCCGGACGACGAACGGCGGCGAGACCTGGTCTCCCAAGCCGCTTGGTACCCAACATTCGCTGTATAGCGTCTTCTTTCCCACACCCGCGGCCGGATGGGCCGTCGGTGGGGCCGGCACCATCCTCCACACGCAGGATGGCGGTGAGCACTGGGCTGAGCAAACCAGCGGAACCAACGCGACCCTGTACGCCGCGCACTTTCTCAATGACCGCCGGGGAACCGTCGTGGGGGCGCTGGGTACCGTGCTGACCACGGAAGACGCCGGAGCCACATGGGTTCCCCAAGAAACCCAAGGGGCCGTGACCCTGTTCGACGTGTACTTCACCGACCTTTTCAATGGCTGGGCGGTCGGAAATGCAGGCGCGTTATTTCAGACCACGGATGGCGGCGCCCGCTGGATCGATCGGACGTTGCCCTGCGGAAAAACCTGCACCAAGCTCATCGATCTCTTGAAGGTGCGCTTCACCGGGCCGCAAGCGGGCTGGATTGTTGGAGAGCGCGGCATGGTCTACCGCACGACGGATGCCGGCTTTTCCTGGAGCGAGGGCCGATCCGTGAGCAAGGTGTCGATCTTCGGGCTCAGCTTTCCGACGCCGCAGCACGGATGGGCGAGCGGCGAAAACGGCACCATCGTGCATCTCGAATCCGGGCGGTAAGGTCTACCCGAGACGTCCAAGCCGGTGCTGTAGTATGCCGACCGCCACGATGGCCGCCGTCTCAGCTCTCAGTATGGCGGGACCCAGCGTGATGGGAACCACGCCTCGCTTTTCAGCTTCAGCCGTTTCTTCTCTGGCCCATCCGCCTTCAGGCCCGATCGACAAGGTGATGCTGTCTTGCCGAGACGCCGGCAAATCAGTTGTCGATAGGTTCATGGCCGTCTCCCGCCGTTCCATCAAAATTAGATGAAGAGAAGAGACTTCAATGCTGTTGAAGAACCGCTCCATGGTCAGGGGCGGCATGACGGTGGGAACCAGCCACTGCTCCGACTGCTGGGCGGCCTCCAGCGCGATGCGCTGCCACCGCGCGGTTTGGCTTCCAATACGATCCGGTTTAGGTTGCACCATGCTGTGACGGCATTGCAAGGGCACAATGGCGGCCACGCCAAGTTCCGTGGCCTTCTGGATCACCCAGTCCATTTTCTCCCCCTTCAATAGGGCTTGCGCGAGGGTCAAGGAAGGGGCTTGGGCCACAGGGGCGGGCACCGCCTCCAAGATGCGCGCGACGACGGCCTGCTTCGTGACAGCCGTGACTTCCGTGCGATAGCGGCGTCCCTGTCCGTCCGCAATGAGCAGGGGTTCTCCCACCGTCATCCGCAAACTGTCGCGGACATGAGTGAGGAGCTCGCCCGTGATCGTGACGATCGGGGGTGTGATGAGGTCGGGAGGGAGGAAGAAAACTGGCATGCCGGAAGACAACCGGTGAGGGGCAGTTACTCGAAAAACGTTTTCATTTTATCGAAAAAGCCGTCTCCGTCCGCTTCCATCGTCATGCCGCCCTCTTTGGCGAATTCCATGAGCAATTCTTTTTGCCGGGCGGTCAGCTTGGTGGGAATCTGCACCTTGATCGTATAGATGTGATCTCCGGTCTGGCCGCCTTTCAGGCTCGGGATGCCCAGCCCTTTGATTCTGAGGGTCTTGTCATGCTGCGTGCCCGGCGGAACTTTGATGACCGTGTCGCCTTTCAGGGTCGGCACCTCCACCTTGCCGCCCAGGATCGCGGTGACCAGGTTGATCGGCACGTCGCATTGAATATCGAGCCCCTTGCGCTGAAACACCGGATGCGGCTTGACGGTGATGGCCACATAGAGGTCGCCGGGAGGGCCCGCGTTGGCGCCGTGTTCACCTTCATTGGATAAGCGCAACCGCATGCCCGTTTCGATGCCGGCCGGGATATGCACGGCAATCGTTCGCTCTTTGTAGACGCGCTGGCGGCCCTGGCAGGTCGGACAGGGGTCCGTGACAATCTGACCGGCCCCCTCGCATTGCCCGCACGGCCGGCTGACGCTGAAGAAGCCCTGCTGGAAGCGCAGTTGACCGGCGCCTTTACAGCTCGGACAGGTCTTGATGGAGGCCGCGGATTTGGCGCCGGTCCCCTTGCAATCGGCGCAGATTTCCCACCGCGGGATTTTCAGCTTGGCTTCTTTCCCGTAGACGGCTTCTTCGAAGGAAAGCTCAAGGTTGTACTGCAGATCGTTGCCCCGTTCGGCGCGCCCGCCGCCTCGGGTCTGCCCGAAGAAGTCTTCGAAGATGTCATTGAAGACATCGCCAAAGCCCGCTCCACCGAATCCGCCGAAGCCTTCAAACCCGGCTCCTTGCTGGGCACCGGCGTGGCCGAACATGTCATACCGCTTACGTTTTTCCTGGTCGCTCAGAACTTCGTAGGCTTCGTTGATCTCTTTGAATTTTTCTTCTGAGGCTTTTTTCTGGTGATCGCCGCTTTGCAAGTCGGGATGGTGCTGGCGGGCCATCTTCCGATAAGCCTTTTTCAGCTCTTCCTCGGACACGGTTTTCTCGACGCCGAGGATCTCGTAATAGTCTCGTTTTGACACGGATGCCATAGCTCGGGGTAAAGGTACAGAAAGACCGAGTTCCCTGTCACACAGGAAACTCGGTCCGCCTGGAGTATTCTATGCTATTTCTTTTCTTTGTCCACTTCTTCGAATTCCGCGTCGACGACCTTTTCATCGGTCTTGGTGCTGCCCGCTCCGTTGCCCGCGGCCTCTGCGCCCGGGGTGCCGGCCGCCGCCGAGGCTTTCTTATACATCTCCTCGGCCAGCTTATGGGAGGCCGTCATCAAGGCCTGTGTCGCCGATTCAATGGCCTCGGCATCGGTCCCTTCCAACGCCTTCTTCAGCGTGTCCACCGCTTCTTGGATCTGTCTCTTCTCGTCCTCGCTGACCTTATCGCCGTACTCCGCGATGTTCTTCTCCGTCTGATACACCAGGTTATCCGCCTGGTTTTTCGCTTCAGCGAGCTTGCGGCGTTTCTTGTCCTCTTCGGTGTGGGACTGCGCGTCTTTGACCAGTTTTTCGACTTCGTCTTTGCTTAAGCCGCTCGAGGCGGTGATCTTGATCGATTGTTCTTTTTGCGTCGCCAAATCTTTCGCCGACACGTGGACGATCCCGTTGGCATCGATATCGAACGTCACTTCCACCTGAGGCATCCCGCGAGGAGCGGGAGGAATGCCGACCAAGTCGAACTGCCCGAGCAGCTTATTGTCGTTGGCCATCTCGCGCTCGCCTTGGAAGACCCGAATGGTCACGGCCGTTTGATTGTCGGCCGCAGTCGAGAACACCTGGCTCTTCTTCGTCGGCACTGTGGTATTGCGCTCGATGAGCTTGGTGAAGACGCCACCGAGGGTTTCGATCCCGAGCGAGAGGGGTGTGACGTCCAGCAACAGGACGTCTTTCACGTCACCCTTCAGCACGCCGCCTTGGATGCCTGCTCCAATGGCCACCACTTCGTCCGGGTTGACGCCCCGATGAGGTTCCTTGCCGAAGAACTCTTTGACGACCTGGATGACTTTCGGCATACGCGTCATGCCGCCGACCAGGACGACTTCCTGAATATCCTTGGCCGTCACGCCGGCATCGGACAACGCCTTCCGGCAAGGCTCGATGGTGCGTTGAATCAAATCATCCACCAACTGCTCCAGCTTGGCACGCGTCAGCTTGGTCACCAGGTGCTTCGGACCGCTGGCGTCCGCCGTGATGAAGGGCAGGTTAATTTCAGTTTCCTGCGAGGAGGATAATTCGATCTTAGCCCGTTCCGCCGCTTCCTTGAGGCGTTGCAGGGCCATGCGGTCCTTCTTCAGATCAATGCCTTGGTCCTTCTTGAAGACGTCGACGAGCCAATCCATCACCCGTTCATCAAAGTCGTCGCCGCCCAGATAGGTATCGCCGTTGGTGGACTTGACTTCAAATACCCCTTCGCCGATTTCCAGGACAGACACGTCGAACGTGCCGCCGCCCAGATCGTAGACCGCAATCCGTTCGTCTTTTTTCTTATCCAGACCGTAGGCCAGTGACGCCGCGGTCGGTTCATTGATGATACGGAGCACCGTCAATCCGGCGATCTGCCCGGCATCCTTGGTGGCCTGGCGCTGGCTGTCGTCAAAATAGGCCGGCACGGTAATGACGGCTTCAGTGACCTTTTCACCGAGATAGTCCTCCGCCGTTTGCCGCATCTTTTGCAGGATCATGGCGGACACTTCCTGCGGGCTGTACCGCTTCCCGCGGAGTTCCACATGCGCATCGCCGTTGTCGGCTTCCAGTACTTTGTAGGGGAGCCGCTTCAGGGCGTCCTGCACTTCCTTGGTCCGGAACTTCCGGCCCATGAGCCGCTTGACCGAGAAGATCGTGTTTTCATGGTTCGTGATGGCTTGGCGTTTGGCGATTTGACCGACGAGGCGCTCGTTTTTGTCGGTGATCGCGACGACGGAAGGAGTCGTGCGGCTCCCTTCGGCATTGGCAATCACGACGGGATCGCCGCCGCTCATAATCGCCACGCAAGAATTGGTAGTGCCGAGATCGATACCGATGACTTTACCCATTGGTCTACTCCTTCCTTCCGAAAACTGTCTTCAATTCGCTGCCGCTGTGCCCGTATCCGATGATGGTCCGCCGGACGACACGCTCACCATGGCAGCGCGTAGTACTCTGTCATGCAAGCGATAACCTTTTTGGTATTCCTCCGCGACATGCTGTGACGGGACGGCCTCGGATGGAACTTGAGACACGGCCTGATGCACGGTCGGATCAAAGAGCTGCCCAACGGACTCGACGGGCTGGACCCCGAACTTTCCCAACGTTCCGATTAATTGCTTCAGCGTCAGATCGACGCCCTGAATGAGGGCGTTACCGCTGCCGCCGCCGCCGTCTTTCGACGCTTTGATCGCTCGTTCGAGATTATCCACGACGGGGAGCAGTTCTTTGATGAGTTGCTCGTTGCCGTAGCGGATTTGATCGCGCTGATCCCGCTGCGAAAGGCGCTTGTAGTTTTCGAATTCCGCCGCCAGCCTCACATACCGATCGTTGAGGCCCTTGCATTCCTCAGTCTTCGCCGCGAGGGCTTCCGTGCAGGAGCGTTCGCCGTCCGCGCCTTGGTCAACGGGCTGATTGTCTAAGTCTTCAATTGTCGGATGATTTTGTTCTTCTTGTGCCATAGTGATGCCTGTACAAAGAGGCAGATAGCCACACGACTATAGAAGTCAACAGCACCGCCAAGAAAAAACTACGGTAGATGGCAGATTTAAATCCGGGCTAGACCTCGACGGAGCCGGCGGACCCGTCGGAGAAGCGGTAGAGGAGTTCCAGACCTTCGAGGGTCAAAAACGGTTCGACCCTGTGAATGCTTTGGGTTTCAGGGGCGATGGTCGTGGCCAGCCCTCCGGTGGCCACGACGTAGGCGGACCGTCCGAGTTCCCGTTCAATGCGCTGGACGAGAGAGTCTACCAGGCCGGCATACCCGTACAGCAAACCCGCCTGAATGCTGCTGGCCGTGTCGGCACCGATGACGGACTTCGGGCGCGCCAGTTCCACTTTGCTCAACTTGGCTGCCCGGGTGAAGAGGGCCTCAGCGGAAATCCCCAGGCCGGGTGCGATCACGCCACCCAGATATTCACCGGACTTGGTAATGACGCAAAACGTCGTGGCGGTCCCGAAGTCCACGACGATGAGATCTCGGTGATACTTGTGATAGGCAGCTGCAGCGTTGACGATCCGATCACTGCCGATTTCTTTCGGGTTGGCGTATTTGAGCGTCAGGCCGGTTGGCGTTTCGGCGGATACGATGAGGGGGTTCCGGTAAAAATACGTCTCGATCATCGCCTCAAACGATCCCGTCAATGCCGGGACGACGCTGGACAAAATGGCCCCGCTGATCTGAGTCGCCAGTTGACCGCTGTGGGCCAATAGACTGAGGAACAGCACACCATATTCGTCCGATGTCTTCTTGGCGTCAGTGGCGAGCCGCCAATGGGCCACAAGGGTCCCTTCTCGGTAGATCCCCCAGACGATGTTCGTGTTGCCGATATCGATGGCCAGTAACATAGGCGCGTATTTTATCGCCGGCGTTGTCCGTTTTGCTACTCGCGGAGGTGCACGACGTCGGCTGCCCGAACTTCCACAATCGGGAGGGGAGAGGAGTGCGGAGTCGTTCCACTCGGGCGGACATGCAGGGCCCCGTCCAGCCCGATGCCTACAGCGTCGCCGACCCACTCCCGCTGATCGCCTACGTCCACGCGCACCCGCTTCCCGATCGTGGCGCAGCGGGTTATATAGACCTGATGGAGTCGCCGGGGTCCGGCAGAGGCCAACTCATCAAGCGCTTCCTCCAGGTCACCAAGAAATTGTGCCAGCAGACGATTCCGGTCCACCGGTTGGCGGGCGTCTTCAATGAGCGAGCCCGCGATGAGGGCCAGCTCAGGGGGAAAGATGCTGAGCGGCGCGTTCACGTTGAGCCCCAACCCAATGACGACGAACGGCTGCTTTCGCTGATCGCTTCCGCTTTCACACAGGATGCCGCCCACCTTCCGGTCGTGCACAAACAGATCATTCGGCCATTTCAACGAGACTCGAAGGCCGGCAATCCGCCGGATGGATTCGGTGGCCGCAATGGCCGTCGTCAAGGGGATCCACCCGAGCCAGTCTGCAACAGAGAGGTTCAGGTTGATGGGGCGCACGAGGATCGAGATATACAGGTTCATGCCGGGCGGAGAAAACCAACTCCTCGATTGTCGCCCGCGGCCGGCCGTTTGGCTCTCTGCCACGACGACGGTGCCGTGTTCCCCACCGGTCTGGGCGAGGCGCATGAGCTCGCGGTTTGTGGAGGAGACCTCCCTGAGAACAGAAAGGCGTTGGCCCAGGCTTCTCGTTGCCAGGGTGCTGCTGATATCCTCGCGCGTGAGTGGGCGGGACCCGGGCATTGCTAACGCGGCCGCCGGGCAGCCGCCGCCGGTTTCAATACGAGGCTCAGGGCGGCCGCCGGAGCGGAATGAGTGAGCGCGCCGATTGAAATGCGATCCGCTCCGGCCGCAGCCATGGCCCGTACGTTCTGCAAGGTGATCCCTCCGGACACCTCGACGAGGGCGCGGCCGTTGATGAGTGTCACGGCGCGGCGCACCATGGCGGGCGTCATGTTGTCCAGCAAAATGATATCGGCTTGTCCAGCCAACGCCTGACGAACCTCGGGCAGCGACTCCACTTCAACGATGAGGGGCATGGTGCTGGGCGCATTGGCACTGGCCAACCGGCAGGCGGTTTGGATCGACGCCTTGCGCCGGCGTAACAAGGCCAAATGGTTGTCTTTGACCAAAATGCCGTCTCCAAGCGATTGCCGGTGATTCGTCCCGCCCCCGAGGGCGACCGCCCATTTTTGCAGGGCGCGCCATCCCGGAAGCGTCTTTCTGGTATCGAGAATCGTGACGGGATATTCTCGCACCGCGTCGCAAAACTTCTCCGTGAGCGTGGCGATGCCGGATAAATATTGCAGAAAATTCAGCGCGACTCGTTCGGCCTGTAGGATGGACCGGCCGTCCCCATCGATTTGCAGCAGGCTTTCCCCTTCTTTGGCCGGCTCCCCGTCCTGCCGGGAGATCGATAAGCTGAGAGACGGATCCACGGCGAGGAACGTTTGCACCGCCGCGCTCAATCCCGCCACGACGATCGGCTGTTGAGCAATGATATCGGCATGAGCCCGTGCAGGGGCCGCGAAAAGAGCCGACGTGGTGATGTCTCCCTGGTCAAGGTCTTCTTCCAGGCCGAGCCTGACGGCGCGGCGAATCTCAGCGGCGGGCAGGATCACCATCGGTCAGGCTCCCAGCATGGCGCGCAGTTGCTGCTCGCTACTGGCCAGCATGGCGCGATCGCGGGCCAGTGAACTGAGCCGTTGTTGATGATCGGTGATGACGTCCGGAGGGGCCTTCGAGACAAAGTCGGCGTTCTTCAGCTTTCCGTCAAGGCGCTGTAATTCCTTGTCGGTTTCTGTGTTCTGCTTGAGCAGGCGGTCAAGCGCCTTGTTGAGGTCCACGTCCCCTTCAACCACTACGCCGACCGTGACGCCGCCTGCGATCAGGCGGAGGACCGTACGGGTCGGCCACTCAGCGGGAGGTGCCAGGGAGACCTGGCCGCGGCCAAGATGAGCCAAATGACGGTGAAGGGCCGCCATGGTCTGGTTCGAGCCGTCCCCTTCCTGCGCCATGAACAGTTGGACGTCTTTGCCGGGAGGGTAGTTCAGCAATACGCGGGCGGTTCGTGCCAACCCGATGCTTTGTTCGAGGATACGAAACGCGTCCTCGGCGGCCTCGTCCCGCCAGGCCGGGTTCACGGTCGGATAGGGCTGTGTGACGATCGTCTCTCCGCGGTGCGGCAGCGTTTGCCAAATCTCTTCCGTGATGAACGGCATGAATGGATGCAGCAAGCGGAGCCAGATTTCGAGCGTCTCCTCAAGCGTCTGCCTGGTGGAGGCGCCGTCGGGATGGGCCGGATCCTGCAGGACCGGTTTGATGAGTTCCAAATACCAATCGCAGTACTCGTGCCAGATGAAATGATAGAGCTGGTTTGCGGCGCGGTCGAATCGATAGGCATCGAGCTCCGCCGACACGGTGTGAATGGTGTGGTTGAGCCGGCTCAAGATCCACCGGTCGGGGAAGGAGCGCTCGCTCGTCGGCCGGGCGTCCTTCGTCCCGTCAAGATACATGTGCGCAAAGCGTGCGGCGTTCCAGATCTTATTGGCGAAGTTACGATAGCCTTCGATCCGTTCGTGGGCGAGCTTGATATCCCGGCCCGGCGAGGCCATGGCGGCGAGCGTGAAGCGCAAGGCATCCGTTCCGAACTGCTCCATGACGTGCAGCGGATCAATGACATTACCTTTCGACTTGCTCATTTTTTGGCCTTCGGCATCCCGCACGAGGGCATGGATGTATACGTCTCGAAACGGCACATCGCCCATGAACTTGAGGCCGAGCATGATCATGCGTGCGACCCAGAAAAAGAGGATGTCGAAGCTGGTCACGAGCGTCGACGTCGGGTAGTAGGTCTTCAATTCGGCGGTCTGTTCCGGCCATCCCAGCGTGGAAAACGGCCAGAGGCCGGAGGAGAACCAGGTGTCCAGCACGTCCGGGTCACGGAGCAGCTGTTGCCCGCCGCACGACGGACAGTGCGCGGGAGCCGACTTCGCAACCAGCGGGGTGGCGCCTTGAAGGATGGTGGTCCGATCGCCCACGGTGACGATATGAGGCTGGTTGCAGGGGACACAGTACCAGGCCGGAATCTGATGCCCCCACCAGATCTGGCGCGAGATGCACCAATCCTTGATGTCCCGCATCCAGCCCAGGTAATTGTTGGTCCATCCCTCGGGAATGATGCGAATGGCGCCCGTTTCAACCGCCTCGATCGCCGGCAGGGCGAGCGGTTTGATATCGACGAACCACTGCGGGGATAAATAGGGCTCGACGACCGTCTTGCAACGGTAACAGCGGCCGATCGCCATCTTGTGCTCTTCAACGGCGACCAGCGCTCCGCGCTCCCGGAGCATCGTCTCGACCACGGAGCGCGCCTTGGCGACCGGCTGCCCCCGAAGCTGCTCCTTCACCCCCGGCTCGGCCTGCGCTTTGTCGAGGCCGGCCGGATCGACCAACGCCTGGTGATCCAGAATCGCCAGACGCGGGAGATCGTGACGCTCGCCGGCTTCATAATCGTTGAAGTCATGGGCCGGCGTGATTTTGACGACGCCCGTGCCGAATTCAGGATCCACGAGTATCGCGTCGCCCACAATGGGAATCGTCCGAGTCGTCAGCGGCAGGCGCACCTGCTGGCCGATGAGATGATTGTAGCGGCGGTCTTCCGGGTGCACGGCCACCGCCGTGTCCCCAAGAAGGGTTTCCGGCCGCGTCGTCGCCACGGTGAGACGAACGGAGGGATTGTCCGCGAGCGGGTAGTCGATGGAGTACAACTTTCCCTTCACGTCTTCGTGCTCGACTTCGATGTCTGACAGCGCCGTGAGGCAGCGGGGGCACCAGTTGATCAGGCGTTCCCCGCGGTAAATGAGCCGGTCTTCATAAAGCCGTACGAAGACTTCGAGCACGGCCTTCGAGAGTCCCTCGTCCATGGTGAACCGCTGGCGATCCCAGTCGCACGATTCTCCAAGCCGTTTCTGTTGCCGCACGATCGTGTCGCCGGACGTCTGTTTCCATTGCCAGACGCGCTCGATAAACCGGTCACGTCCCAAGGCTTCCCGGGAGGTGCCTTCCTGCATCAGCTGTTTTTCGACGACGTTCTGCGTGGCGATCCCGGCGTGATCGGTGCCCGGCATCCATAGGACGTTCCGCCCTTGCATCCGGCGCCAGCGGATGAGGATGTCCTGCAGCGAGTGGTTCAGCGCGTGACCGACATGGAGAAATCCGGTCACATTGGGAGGAGGGAGCACGATGCAATAGGGCTCTCCCGGGCGGTCCGACGACGCGTGGAAATACCCGCGGGTGATCCACTCTTTGGACCAGCGGTCTTCAACCGCTTTCGGTTCGTACGTTTTATCGAGTTGTCGTGAGGCCATGGCAGTGGTTCTTCTGTGAATGAGAGGCGCATCTTAGCATGTTCGTGCCGACGCCGAAAATGGTGTGCTTCCTGCTTGTGACGATGTGAGGCTTATGCTATACAGTCGCCCGCGGCGGCATTCACTCACATTACCGTAGGGAGCATCCATGGCACGAGGACGAGAGAAGGATCGTAAAACGAAAAAGAAGCATCGGAAGAATGTGGAGCGAAAGAAGGGGCTGGTCAAAGCACGGAAGGGAGCCGCCAAGCGCGGGAAGAAAAGCAGTTAGCGGGCGGATACGCGCGGAGTTTCTTCGGCAGCATCAGCGAGCCGCTTCAGTTCCGCGCGGATGTGCTGCTCGGCCAATTCCGGGACGAGGCGCTGAACCGCTTGGTCGACGGCTCGTTCAGCGGTGGTCCGAACGAGTTCATCAGCAAGCAACGGCGCCTGCTTCAACGCCGCCTGCCGAATCTCTTCTTTCACCACCAGATCGATCGCACTGAGGTGTTCACGCACCGCCTCCGGTAACTGCCTCCGCACCCCGGCTTCCGCTTGTTCCCGTACCGCCTGTTCCAGCGTCTCGCTGATGGAGGCAGTAGTCAGATCGGATACCAGCTGGCGGATGAGGGGTTCGCAGGCAGTTATTTCTTTGTGAATGAGGCCCGGTAGCTCCGCGGCTATCAGCGGTTGAAGGATTGTGGCGAGCCGTTCCCGCGACAGCACGTCTCCCAGTTGCGCCGCCAATTCATGGTGCACGAGGGGACGTACCTGGCCGGACATGCGCTCCTCGATAGCGGCGGACAACAGACCGCCCAGTCGTTTTTCCGTCCGGTCGCTCAGCGATTGGAGCAGTTGCTCGAAGAGGCTCTTCATGGCATCTTCCGGATCCTGGGAGGAAGATTTGGCGGCAGGATTGTCAAGGGATGAATCGATGCGCTGGTGCATGGCCGCGTCCTCCTGTTCAGGGGAGTCGTCGATGAAGTTCGTCGTCTCATCCTCTTCGTCGGAATCCGTCCCGGTGGAGACCGGGGGCCACACCCGTCGTTTGAAGCCGGTGCTCTTCCTTTGTCGAGTCGGTTGAAGGGATTTGATGACATCGAGCAAATCATCGGCCTGAAAGGGTTTCTTGAGGAAGGCCTTCACGCCCAGCGTCCGCAAATGCCCTTCATCCGGTCGGTCGGCGGGATCGATCAGTGAAATCAGGTAGGTTTCAGTCAGATGATCCAGCTTATTGACTTCTTTGCAAAACCCGGAAAACGTCATATTGTCGAGATGGTAATCTGCAATGATCAGCGCAGGGCTGATGCGGCGGGCCGCTTCGAGGGCCGCGGGGCCATCCTGAAACCCGACGACATCGAACCCTTCGGGAGTGGATGTTTCCTCTACCAATCGTCGGACGGCGGGGCTGCTGTCGACAATAAAGATCGAAGAAGACATGATAATCTCCAAACGCGTGGACTTTCTCGAAGCTAGCAGGGGGGGTATGCTTTGTCAATGAAACAGCCGTTAGGTGATTGTATTCATGCGGGAAAACCATACGAGGCTGCCGTCGCGGCAGGACGGGTGCAACGGGCATGAGTGCACCGATTCGCGTCGTGTTCTTTGATGCGGCCGATACGCTGTTCCATGTGCATGGGTCGGTGGCCGACATTTATCTCCAGCATGCCGTTCAATTCGGGTTCCCGAAAACGCCGGACTCGCTCGGCGCGATCTCCAAGGCCTTCAGCCGTGCGTTCCGGGACGCACCGCCGCCGATCTTTGCGGCCACCGACCTCGCCCAGATCAAGCACAGCGAGCGGCTGTGGTGGTTCGACATCGTGCATAATGTCTTTTATCGGGTCGGGATGTTCGATCGGTTCGATGACTTCTTCGAGCAGGTGTTTCGGGTGTTCGAAGATCCGCGATCCTGGCGGTTGTTTCCGGACACCATGGCGGCCGTGGAAGCGCTCAAGGCCAGTGGATTGGAATTGGGCATCATTTCGAATTTTGATTCACGCCTGTTTCCGGTCATGCGCGGGCTGGGCCTTGCGGATGTCTTCGATACGGTCACGATCTCCAGCCTCACCCGCGCGGCCAAACCCGCCCCGAAGATTTTTCAACTCGCGCTGGAGAAGCATGCGGTCGACCCGGATGAGGCGGTGCACGTCGGAGACAGTGTCCGCGACGACGTGGAGGGCGCCAAGAAGGCCGGCTTGCATGCCGTGCTGCTGGATCGGCAGGGGGGCGCGCCTCATGCAACGGCCGGTCACGTGATTCAGACCCTCGGGCAACTGCCGCCGCTGATCGCTCGTTTATAAAAGGAGAGGGACGACGTCTTTGGCGCGCCCTTGCACCGACAGGTCGACCCAGGCCGACTGAGCGGTCTTGTCCAGATTGATCTCGGCCACGAATGCCCCCGCGTCCTTGGCGACGGACGCAAAGCCCGCTGCAGGATAGACGACACCGGACGTTCCGATGATCAGCAACACATCACAGTTCCGGAGCGCCGCGTCGCAGCGGGACAAGTCTTCCGCCGCAAGCGATTCACCGAACCAGACAATATGGGGCCGCAGGAGCCCGCGGCACTGGCGGCATGTCGGGAGAAGGGCGATCGGCACGTCGTGGTTCTGTTCAACCATGCCGCAGGCGGTGCAGCGCACCATCCAGATGTTGCCATGAATCTCAGACAGCTGCCGGGATCCCGCGGCCCGATGCAAGCCGTCGACATTTTGCGTGATGAGCCAGAATTGCCGGGACCGTCGCTCGAGTTCGGCGACCCTGTCATGAGCCGCATTGGGACGTTTCGTGGCAATGAGTTCGCGCCGCCAGTTGTACCATTCCCAGACGAGGCGCGGATCGCGCTCAAACGCTTCCGGCGTGGCCAGATCCTCGGCCCGGTACTGGCGCCACAAGCCCTCCGCACCCCGGAACGTGGGCACGCCGCTGTCGGCGGAAATTCCCGCGCCGGTGAGGACGGTGACGGCCTGCGCTTCGGCCAATCGGCTTCGTACGATGGCGAGCTTTGAGCCCGGTTCCATGGCGATTCCACTCCGTCAGGAGGCTGCGGTGGTTGATTCCCGCATGCTATATTGCGGCGCAGGGTTGAGGCAAATCATGGGGACGCTATGAAAGAGATCATGATGGTCGGTGCCGGGTCAGTCGGCGGATTTTTTGGGGCGCAGCTCGCCAGATCGCATGCCAATGTCTCGTTCCTGTTGAGGCCGAAGACGCTGGCGGCCGTTCAACAAAAGGGGTTGACCATTCGCAGCGCCAGCGGGACTTTTACGGTGCGCCCGGCGGCGTCGGCGGATGCGAGCCAGCTTCCGCGGCCTGATCTCATTATCTTAGGCGTGAAGGCCTACGACCTGGATGAGGTGATGGCTCAAATCGAACCGGTCATGACGGACCGGACCGTCATCCTCACGCTGCAAAACGGCATCGACACGGAAGATCGCCTGATCGCCCGCATGAAGCGGGATTGCGTCGTCGGCGGCGTGGCCTTCATTTATTCGAAGATCGTCGAGCCGGGCGTCATTGATCATTACAAGAAAGGCGCGGTGGCGGTCGGGGAATTGATGGGGCATGAAAGCGAGCGCCTCCTGAAGATTCGCGATGTCTTCATCTCCGCCGGCATTCCCTGTCAGTTTTCAAAAGACATCCGGCGCAGCAAGTGGGAAAAGATGTGTTGGAACTGCGTGTTCAATCCCATCACCGTGCTGATCAACGATCGGGTGGCCAAAGCGTTGGATCATCCCGAGATGTTGCGCGTGATCCACCAGATCGTCGATGAGATTACGGCGGTGTCGGCGGCGGTGAAGGTGCCCTTGCCCCCGGATATGCCGGAACGGGTCGTGAAGTGGACGCAAGAGATCCGCGACATACATACCTCGATGTACGACGATTGGAAGGCCGGCCGGCCCACGGAGATTGATTATTTGAACGGCTACATCGTGCAGAAGGGACGGGAATTGGGCATTCCGACGCCGGTGAACGAGGTCTTGACCGCGATGATCAAGACGATCACTGAAAAGGAAAAAGCCGGCGCCGGCGTCGTGCGGATCGAAGGAGCGGTCGTGCAGCCGGTTTCAATGGATCGCACCGCCTTGGAACAGCTGCCGGTTCAGCACCGGGTGACGGATGTCAGCACGGTGATGCCGGGCATGCAGGGGAGTGCCATTGCTGTGAAGGGGTTGCTCGAGGTGCCGGCCTTGGATATCCATGCAGACCATGTCACGTTCCATTCTCTGGACGGACAATATGCCGCCACGCTGACCCTGCAGCAGGCCCGGGACTTCGGATTGTTACTCTATGAGCTGGAGGGCCAGCCGTTGCCGGAATCAAGGGGCGGACCGTTCCGTCTGATCACGCCGGGACTGGGTGATGTGTGCGCCAATGTGAAGGGGGTGGGACGGATCGAAATCCGGATCGGGCCGGGCCACGATACGAGACCGCCGGCTGAAGCACGTACGCAGTGCTAGAGCAGCCGGGAATTATTGCGCCGGCTCGGTTTCTCTGATGACGCGAATGCCTTTCCACCGCTCGGATTGATACCGCCACAGGAGCAGGGCCATGCGGACGGTCCAATCGGCGATCATGGCCGTCCAGACGTAGAAGACAGACCATTCGAGCCAGAGCGCAATCACCAGCGCCATTGGCACGCGGACGCCCCACATGCCCACGACGGTCGCGCTCATGATAAATCCGGTATCGCCGGCGCCGCGAAGAGAGCCGGCCAACACCATCGTCAGAGCCAGGGGAATCTGCAGGAGAGCCACGATCTTGAGAAAGACCGTGCCGAGCTCGATCACCGCGTCATCGGTGGTGAAGGCGCGCAACAGCACATACGGGAAGAAGAAAAAGACGAGGCCCATGCTGGCCATGATCCCGATGGCCAGCCGGTTCGCTTCCCAATTTTCCAGTTTGGCCCGGGTGTACTTTCCCGCCCCGATGCTTTGTCCCACCATCGTTGCGGCGGCAATCGCAAAGCCGTAGCCGGGCAAAAACGACAGCGACTCGATGGAGAGGCCGACCTGGTGCGCGGCATAGGCTACGGTGCCGTATAGCAACACGAGTTTCGTATAGATGAGAATGCCGGCTTGTTGCACGATGCGTTCGCCGGATACCGGCGCGCCGACCTCCCACAGGGTTCTCAGGAGATCCATTCGCCAGCGATGGGAGGGTTTGAAAATGCGCCCGCACCGCATCATGAGGTAGGCCACACCGGTGGCTTCCGCCAAACCGACGGCCACCGCGGCGCCCTTCACTCCCATGGCCGGGAAACCCCATTTTCCGTAGATGAGCGGATAGGCAATGAGGATATGCAGGAGGTTCACCCCGATCATGGCGTACATCGGCGTGCGGGTATCGCCGGTGCCTTGGAGGGTGGATGAGAGCACCTGTATGAGCACACTGAAGGGAATGACCAGAAAGATGAGGGTCGAATAGGGAAGGGCCAATTCGATGACCGCCGCTTCGGCGCCCAGTACCTGCATCGCCAGATGATTGAATGTCATGCCGAGGGCGGCCAACAGCAGCGACATCAACAGGGATATACCCAGGAAGTGACGGGCTGCTTCACCGGCATCCCGGTGCCGTTTGGCGCCCCAGAGTTGCGCGACGATCACGTTCGTGCCCACCGAGAGACCGGACACGAGCGTGGTCGCAATGAAGGCCAGCAGTTGTCCCAACCCCACCGCGGCAATCGGGACCGCGCCTAATCCGCCCACTAAGAAGACGGCCACGATGCCTTCTGTCCGTTGGAGCAGGCTGCTCACGGTTACCGGAAGCGCGAGGGTCATCACCGAGCGCCTGATTTGTGCCACACCGTTTGCCATGCCGCGTCATCCTATCAGGAACCGGGCCCGCCTGGACAAATCTGTTCAGGTCCGTTACGGTTCGCCCAACATGAACCAGTCAGACGATGTTTCAGCCGTCCCGGTCGCGACGACGCCGCGTTTGTCGAAGTCCAAATTCGTGTCGGGCCTCCAGTGCCTCAAGCGGCTGTACCTGGAAGTGCATCGTCCGCAATTGGCCACTCCTCCGAACGCCGGCCTGCAGGCCATCCTCGACATGGGGACGGAAGTGGGCGCATTGGCCCGCCGCCGCTTTCCCGGTGGAGCACTGGTGACGGCAGGGCACCGGCAGCGGGAGGCGGCGCTCGCGCAGACCGCCCGGTTGATCGACGATCCGGCGGTGCCCGCCATTTTCGAGGGGGCGTTTCTTCATGAGGGGGTGTTGGTCCGCGCCGATATCCTCGAACGGGTTCAGACGTCAGCCGGGGTCCCGTCCGCCTGGCGGCTGATCGAGGTGAAGTCTTCGACCAAGATCAAAGACGTGCATCTCAATGATCTCGCGATTCAAACCCATGTGTTGCTCGGGGCCGGACTCTCCTTGAGCGCGACGTGCCTGCTCCATATCAATACAGGCTATGTGTACGAACAGGGTGACGTCGACCTGAGCCGGCTGTTTGCCCTGCAGGATCTCACGGACACAGTGGCCGCCCGGCGTGCCGCGGTGCCTGAGCAGCTCGCCATGATGCAAAAAATGCTGCTCGAGGGAGAGCCTCCTGCCATCGAGCCAGGCGCTCATTGTCAGAGTCCCTATGAATGTCAATTTTGGAATCATTGCACCGCCGACAAACCGGCGCGATGGATTTTCCATTTGCCGGGCTCGACCCGCACCGTCACTCAGCTGATCGCGCAGGGCATCACCGTCATTGACGACATTCCCGAGATTACCCCGCTGTCGCTCGCGCAACGGCGCGTGAAAGAGAATACGGAGTGGATCTCCGCCCACCTGGCCGGCGTGCTCCGGTCCGTGCATTACCCCGTGCATCATGTGGACTTTGAAACCGTCATGCTGGCCGTTCCCCGGTTCCCTTTCACTCGGCCGTACCAAGCGATCCCGATGCAGTGGTCCAATCACATCCAGCAGGAATCCGGCGAACTCATTCATCACGAGTTTTTGCACGATGCCGCCAGCGAACCCAGGAAGCGGTGGGCGGAAGCGCTGATTGAGTCGCTGGGCGAGCGGGGCAGCATCTGCGTGTATTCCGCCTACGAGCGGTCGGTGTTGGAGCAGCTGGCCGAGGCCTTTCCGGAATTTCGCACGGCATTCCGGCTGATCATCAAGCGGCTGTGGGATTTATTCCCCGTCATCCGGGATCATTATTACCATCCCGGCTTTCACGGGTCCTTCTCCATCAAGTCGGTTTTGCCCGCGCTTGTGCCGACTCTTGGCTATGAGGATCTCGCCATCCACGAAGGCGGCCAGGCGGCGAGTGAATATTACCGGATGATTTTTGTGGAAACCGATTGGATCGAACAAGCCTCCATCAAGGAGGCGTTGCTGCGCTACTGTGCGAGGGATACGCTCGCGATGGTGGAGCTGCGGCGGGTCCTCAAGGAAAAAGCGGAGCAGTGCCCCGGCTGACGAGGCTCAGAAGCCACCCTCGCTGTGGCGAGATCAGGACAGGGGCTGATGCCCCACAGGGCTCTGCCTAGCGATTGGTTGGAGGAACGGGATGGCGGAGAGGGTGGGATTCGAACCCACGGTCGAGTTACCCCGACAGCAGTTTTCGAGACTGCCCGATTCGGCCGCTCTCGCACCTCTCCGGCCTTGAAAAGAGCGCGCATATTCACACAGCTCGCCTCTGTTCTGCAAGCTCTACCACAGTCTGACGACCATTTAGATCGATGGCCATGACAATATTTGGGAGGAAGGTATGTCGGAGGTTGTACGGACAGGCGGCGAGGCGCAATGCCGTTGCGTAAGGTCGCTGATATGCCGCTTACCAAAACCAGGATGCCACGTTAGCGGGATGTAAGCCGGGTGAGATGGCCTATCGTGGCATCCCAGGCCAATGTGCATCGGTATATCGATTGCGAAATTGCCGTACAAAGGTGTTGAAGCAGGCTTCCTTCCATTGCCCTACGATGTATCTGCCAAGGTCCCGACCTGAAGCTATAGTTACAGACCCGGGATGGTATCTCCTGGAATAGGTAATCGCTGATCCACCTAAGCGAGACAGTAGCTCTAGTAATCGCAGTGCGTCTGGTCGCTCCATCTCAGATATTTCGAGACCAATCTGTCCGTTGCCACACCATTGCACAGTAGCGGTCGGAACCTCTAAGTGGGTATTGTCGGAGAGCACGAGGCGGGCATATATCTCAACGCCCGGTGCAATTTCTCGATTGGTGATAATGCACAATCCACCAGCGGACACATCTAGCGTGACGCCTTCCCCAGCGTAATCGCGAGATGCGAACTGAACCTTATAGTGCACGGACCATCGCTGAGCCAAACGGGAATTGAGCGCATTGCGTGTATCTGGTGAATGCATCGATACACCCTCCGGTTTAGTGGGCCGCTTCAATCCAAGATCCCCGAGCGAACAAGCTATACGGTACGAATGATTCCCTTCCTGCTCAACCCCTCGAAGGGGTGATCCCAGTGGAGAACACATTGGCCAATCCAGAACACAGAGTGGAGGAAGCCCCACGGCCATTGCCTTGTGCCTGAACCGTCGACTTTCATTATGGAATTATGATGCGCTGGTTTGTCTGGCTTCAGTGGCATCAGCCTTCCAGGGGGAGGCCGGTACGGGGCCCGAACGGCTCCCATGTGAAGCGGCTTAAACAACTGGAGCACGAAATAAAACGTGTTGTGAATCGCGTTGTGAAACGTGCGACGAAAGAGGTTAAGGCTGGAGAATTTGGAGAAAGGCTTTGAACCGTTCCTGCACATGTCTTAAGGAGATTGTCGATTGCCTTAGCGTTTCAGTGTTATGGTTGGATCAGTTTTGAGACTGGCCGATTCGGCCGCTCTCGCATCTCTCCGATTATGATGGATCGTCTTACGGTGAATCGCGAGCAGGTGGGATGTCGGCTCAACGATCGGCCAGAGCTTACCGTGGCTCATAGTGTGCAATGCCTATACGAGCGCCTTCTCCAAGCCTTCGCTGGAGCAAGTCAGCCGTGAACGAACCGCGCATCCCGGGTCCGGTGATTGCCTTTCATTCCCTTACCGTGATTCGCGACGCGGACCCGCTGCCGGTGCTACTCCCCGACGACGTGCACCTGTGGGGCGTGTCGTTGACGGCGGAGGACGGGGAGATTCCAGATATTGAGGGCTGGCTATCCGCCGACGAACGAGCGCGGGCGGCGCGGCTGATCTCAAAGGTGCATCGACAGCAGTTTGTGGCCGCGCATGGCGCAGTGCGCCTGGTCTTGAGCCGGTATTGTGAGACCAGCCCGCGGAATCTTGCCTTTCACACGACCGCCAGGGGAAAGCCTCTCCTCCACGACGCCGGAACAGGCCGTGAGTCCCTTCGTTTCAATCTGACCCACTCGCAGGGGCGGGCGCTCATTGCCGTGGCGCATGATCGTGACGTCGGCGTCGATCTTGAAACGCTTCGGCGGGAGGCCGATGTCATGCGCCTGGCCAACCGTTTTTTTTCCTCGCGCGATCAGGCGTACATCGCAACCGCGGATCTTTCGGCCAGGGCCGAGCGGTTCCTCCACGTCTGGGTCGCCAAAGAAGCGGTGAGCAAAGCGCGAGGGAGCGGAATCACCTTTCCTTTGAACAAGGACCATGTGGAAATCGACCCGAAGGCAGGTCAGGGGCGTCTCATCGAGGATGACCCCGCCGTCAATCCGATGGTGTTTCGTTTCGTTCCGCTGGAGACAGATTGGGTCGGAGCGGTGGCTGCGGAAGGAACCGAGTGGCGCCTAATCCTATGCACGTAGCAGGCTAGTCGACGGGCACCGCCGGTTTGCCTGCGGCCTCGAGGCGAAGACGCCGGAAGAAGCTCTGCAGGAGGGCTTGGCTTTCCGACTCCAGCACCCCTCCGGTGACCTGCACCCGATGATTCAGTCGCCGTTCAGCGGGGATATCGAAGATGGATCCGCAGGCGCCGGCTTTGGGATCCCGCGCACCGAAGACCAGGCGTGTCACGCGGGATTGCACGATGGCTCCGGCACACATGGGACATGGTTCCAGCGTCACGTAGAGCGTCGTATCGGTTAACCGCCAGCTGCAAAGCTGCTGCGCGGCCTTTTGAATGACGATCATTTCGGCATGGGCGGTCGGATCCTGCCGCACTTCCCGAAGATTGTGCGCCGTGGCGAGCACGGTGTCCTGGTGGACCAGGACGGCGGCGATGGGAATTTCTCCCAGCGAAGGGGCCGCCGACGCTTCCGCCAGCGCGAGCCGCATAAAGTGGTGATCTCGTGCTTGTTCATCCATGACGGTCAATCCTCACAGGGGACTCAGCGGTGGAGGGCAGCAACACGATGGCTTAGCGGCTGGCGGAGCTCGCAAGATAGATGGCGCCGGTTGGCCGGGGGCGGCCCCCCAAGGGTTCCAGGCTGACCGCAAACTGCTTGGCCTCCATAAAACCGGACACGTGCTTCACTAACAGGTGAGCGGTTTCTCCGCTGTTCATATGAAAGGTTCCCAGGCTGACGGGCTTATCCTGGATGGCCCAGACCTGGTACGTCATGCCCCGGGGGCATTCCGGGAGATTGACTGAATACAGCCACGCTTTGCGCGTTCGTTCATCAAACAGAATGAATCCTGCGGCGTCTTTGGCCACGTCCGAGCCCGTGAGCGACACCGCTTTCACGTCGGGAATACGAAGGAGCGTCGCCAGTTCATCCTGCGGGGCCCGGAGTCTGTCGCCCCGCTCGGCGACGAGCATCTTCACCTCTTCCAGCTCAGCCTCCCGTTCGCTCAACTGATCCTGCAACTCGGCGGCTTCGGTCATCCGCTGCTGGAGTTCTGCTTTCAATTGCGTCAGAGCCTGTTCGCGTTCCGCCACCTGTTGATGCACCATGGCCAGCTTGGTGCTAGTGGCTTTGGCCTCGGCTTGCAGTTGGCTCAATCGGGTGGAGCTGTCCGTGATGCGGGTATAGGCGTCCCATGCGAGATAGCCTCCGATGCCGACGAGGACAAGCGCCACTATCCCGAGCGCCCATCCCAACCGTGTCGCCCGTGAAGAGGTTTCCGGCGGGAACAGATGGTTCATCCACTCGCCCGGTTCCAGGCTCGGCTTGGACGATGAGCGGGGTTCCATTTCCGCCGCCATGGCGGCGGGGCTGCGTGCGGCCATGATCTTCGCCTTCAAGGCGCGAGGCGGAGCGGCGACATTCAGGCTGAACGGAAGGATGGCCGCCACCGATTGGTATTCCTTGAGGGCCGTATGACAGGAGACGCAACCGGAAAGAAGGTGCGCTTCCAGCGCCTGGCGTTCGACTCGTTCAAGTGCACCAACGGCATACAACGGGACGGCGTCTTCGAGTTCTTCGTGCGTCATGAACGATCACCCTGATCCAAACACTGGCGCAAGATCTCGCGCAACTTGGACAAACCGAGCTTAATGCGCGTTTTCACGGTGCCCAACGGCTGGTCCAGACGCGCGGCAATTTCCACGTGGGTCAGCCCTTCATAATATGCCAACTCAACGGCCTGTTGCTGGGCGGGGGGCAGGGTGTTGAGCGCATCGCCGACGAGCTTCCGCAGTTCCTGGTCGGCCTGGGATTCAAAGGGCCCCGCACGCTGGTCGGGCACCTGCGCCGACGAGGGCCCTTCAAGCGATTCACTGATGAGCACCCTGGCACTTCGCGCGCGGAGCCGGTCAATAGCCCGGCTCCGTGTCAGCGTAATCAGCCAGGCAATGGGGGTCCCGCGGCCGACATCATAACGGGCGACCTTCCGCCATACCTCGAGGTAGACCTCCTGCAGCAGCTCGGCCGCCTGGTCGTGATCGCGCAAGATTCTGACAGCCAACGAGTACAGCAGGACGCTGGACTCGTCATAGAGCTGACTGAAGGCTTCCTGGTCTCCTTTGCCCACACGAGCCAGTAAGTTGGGATCTATGGTTGATGCGCCCGGTTGTGGCGTACGGTCCATACGGTGCAGGCGGATCCTTCGCAGGCTGAAAACCGCCACAACTATAACACTCTACGGACGAATCGGGCAAAAGGATGCAGTTTCAATCCCCAGCGGGATGATTCGACGGCTGGTTCTGAGGATCCGTTCCTAGAAACGGCTCTCGAGGTGTCAGCGGCCAAAGAGACTGAAGCCAGGTCTCCAGACCGAGCGTGACGGCTGACGGCCGAACCAGTAGAGATGGGGGATAGAGCCGGGCGGTGGCGAGGACCAGTCGTCCGATGCGAAAGACGAGGATGATGCGGGCCGGATCATGTCCCATTGTCGGAGACTTGAGGAACTTCGGAACCTGAGTCCCTCTGCATGAATGTCGTTTGATGTAGCCGCTGACCGAGCGCAGAGGCGCCCTCTCCATCACATCCATCCTCATGAGCCGTTTGCCCAGCCATTGGACCACCGGCTCCAGGACCGGAACTGTTTCGAACAACCAGCGCGCGAGCGCGTGAAGCCGCTCCCGGCTGTCATCGGCATATTGCGCCGGACCTGACGGCCGTTGCTCGGCAAGCGGCACCCGATCGAGGGCGTGCCGAATGCCGCCCCGGACAATGGCCGTGACACGGCCGACCACGTCCGAGCGATCGATTTCTTCCGGCCGGCCTTGAGCGGCGTCCCCTCTGGCATAGAGGTGCTTCTCGTCTATCTGCAGGATGCGGTGGCAAATCAGGAGAGACCGGTGGCGGAACACGATGAGGTCGCCGATATGGAGATCCTTCGCGGATCCCAGTTCAAGGCCATCCTGTGCCTGGAGCGCGGGCATCATGCTGAAGGAAATCACTCGGGGGGTCACCAGAGCGCACAGGACCTGATGCTGTACTTCGTCCGGTAATTCATAGGCGGAGAACATCGCCTTGGCGGTCACCGGGCTGTGCAGACGCGTGATCATGGGGTGGCCTTTCCCGGCACGCCCATCAACCTGAGCATCAGGCGGCCGGACAGGACAAGCCCGGCAACCGTGAGGTGGCCGAGCCGCTGAAGTCTCGTGCCGCAGGGCGCCGTCAGACCGGCGTTTCCATAGCGATAGGTCAGAAATGTGCGAGAGGGAAACAATACGCAGCGAAGCCAGGACCATCTCATGCCGCGCCGCCGCGTGACCCACAGCAAGAAGTGACCGAGGTCCGGCAGCGGCGTCCTTGTGACCAGTTTGCGGAAGAGCCAGGCGAGGGCTTTTTCATGCCGGTTCCGGGGCGCGAGCTGGGAGAGGACTGATTGGGGGATTCCGGCAGCGGGAAAGCGCGCCACCACATGGCTCAGCCCATGATGGAGAGGCACGCGCAGGTCATAGTCGAGGGCTCGGGTGACGACGCTGGTCCAATTCGGCGATTCCTGGTCGACCAGCAATCGAACATCCTGAGCGAATGCGGGCGAAAGCTGCCCTCGGTGGATGACCGCGTAGGCAGTCAGATGAATCAGCAAATCCTCGGTCGACAGACAGGTGATCGTCATGGGCGAGACCGCGAAGGGCCGCGTGACGGCGCGCGCCCACAGGTCTGCCAGGCCCTGTTCGTCCAAATACCACAGAGAGGTGACGAGATCGAGGGAGAGCGTCAAGTCCGAAGAAACGTAGGAGGGATTGCCGTCAATCTGCTGAAGGAATCCGCGGCCGGTCAGAAACGCGTCAATGGCCGGCAGATCGGCGGCATCCACGAGCAGGTCCACATCGGCGAGCGGCCGCATCCCGCGCATCCCATAGAGACGTGAAAGGACATCAGCGCCCTTCAAGACGACAAAGCGGATGCCGTGCCGCTGCAATGCCCCGGCGAGCGAGGTGAAGCGCTCGAGCATCGCTCGATTGACCGTGCTGACGGTGCTGTAGGCTTCAAGCAGGTCGTCGAGGGTCGAGCAGGGCATGGGCCTGAGACTCCAGTTCCGCCCACCGTTTGAAATGGGGCAGGCAGACGCTCATATCGCCGGTTTCCAGCCACGCATCGCTGCGTCCTTGGCGGCAGTTGTGACTCACATCGCATGTGGGACACTGGTCATGCTCGTTCGGCCGCGCTTCATCGACGGTCCGTTTGAGCAGCTCCCAACCCTCGCGCACCGTTCCCGTGCGCAGATCGTATTGCGGGATAGGGAAGGCGACGCAGAGGTTCATTTTCCCGTACGGCGTGATCGCAAACCGGGTTTGTCCGCAGGCGCAATTGATAAACGACCGCGGGGCGGCGACACAGGCGTCCTCGAACGTCCGGTTACCGGTGTAAGGCCGCAGATCACGATCGAGGCGGTGTTTGTCCGCAGGGCTCAGCCGGAACTGCAGGGGCGTCTGGTCGCCGTCCGTCCTCGGCATGATGTCGAGACAGTATTGAAACTTGAAGCCATGCTGCTCGACGAGCGTACGGCAGGCGTGAATCTCCTCCTGATTCACCGTGGTGACCGGCATGCGGACGGTCACTGGCAACTGATGTTCAGCCAGGCAGCGAAGCCCCTGGAGGAAAAGCGGGTAGGACCCGGCCACACCGGTCATGCGCTCGTAGGTGGAGGAGGTCGCTCCATAAATGGACACCGTGACTTGTGAAACCCCGGCTTCCTGCAGGACCGTCGCGAAGGAGGCCGTCATGCGGGTGGCATTGGTGAGCAACTGGATCATCAGCCCCCGGGCACGCGCATGTCGCAGTATGTCAACGATGTCGGGACGCGCCGTCGGTTCGCCGCCTGTAAAGGTCACGGTCAGCACACCAAGGGCGGCGATCTGGTCGAGGATGGAACGGATCTCGATGGTCGTGAGTTCCGCAGGCAGCATCCGGTGAGTGGGGTTATAGCAATGGAGACAGCGAAGGTTGCATCCGTAGGTGAGCTCGAAGGTGACCCCTTCCGGGCGGCGGGCGGCCAGGGCATTGGCCGCCACGGCATCGAGAAATGTGTCGATGGGCAGCGTCTTCATGACGGTACCAACGACCAAGCGGCCGGTTGCCGGCTCAGATAGTCCACCACATCCGGCTGATTCAAACAGGCCAACCGACGGCAGGGCACTCGTTGGATCAGGGTGCCGAGGAAGGCCAGGGTCGAATTCATCGCCGGCCGATCCCAATGCGGGAGAAAACTTTGTTGGAGAAGGGCGGAGACGATGTGGCCGGGATTCATCGTGTCGATCCGGTGCGCCTCTGCGCCATGGCGGATGCAGTACAGACCGGTGACGGAACCCGACGCATTCATGGCGTGCCGGCCGCTGCCGACCCAGGGGGTGCCGTAGGCGACGATCCGCTCTCCGTCTATTCGCAGAATGATGCGTTCGTCGCTTAAGACCGACGCGCCTTGATCCGCGAAGCGCTGAGCCAGGGTGGACTTCCCGGCCCCCGACGGGCCCGTGAAGATCAACCCCTGCTGTGAAGACAGCACGCCGGCTGCGTGCAGCACGAGCCCTCCATCCAAGGCCACTCTGGAGACCAGGCACAATTCGACAATCGGGTTGAACACCTGCATCGGGACCCATCCGGGTTGTTCATCGACCAGGTGCTCCAGGACATGAGCCTGCACGGTCGAAAAGTCAGGAGTCAGGAGAGCCCGAATCCGGGGCTGCAATGTCCGGGTATCGAGGCATTCCAGGAGCAGGCCCGAGTCTGTTTCGAAGAGGCTCCAGAGTCCGTGGCAGGCATCGAAACGCAGAGGCCCTTTGGGCAAGATGGGGAGCGTCCTGACGATCCGTACGGTCACATGGATGTCGGGAGGTGAAAATCGGTCCGTGATGAAACGGTCGAAGGGGGTCAGCGGCCAGGCCACAGCGGAACGGTGGTCCGGTTCCTCCACCTGAATATGGTACCCGCCAATCTGGAGCTGTATGGGCATGTGTTCGTGCCGCTATGACGAGCGTGGACCGTTGTCGGCCATGCCCGAAGCGGAGGCATTCTTACAGTTGCCCTGGCGGCAAAATGAGCCGGCCCCATTCATGGCGTTGGTCGCCAGGAGACTGCAGGCCGTTAAAATGGTCTGCTCCTGATTGAGTCCGACCCGGAACAGTGCCGGAGCCGTATCGGATTTCTTCCCGGTCACCGTGAAGGGCTTCGATCCTAGGACACCCGCGGACCGTTATCGCCGCCTCCTCCCCCGGTAAAATTCTTACAGTTGCCGCTAGTTCTGGGTCTGCAGCTCATATTGCCGCCGTTCACGATGCCCGTGGCAGTCAAGCTGCAAGCGCTCAGAATGGCTTGCTCGTGATTCAGCTCAACACGGAAGAGGGTGGGAGTGCTGTAGGGTTTCTTATTGATCATAGTGCCTCGAGGTTATGACAGTCGTGGGCCATTGTCGCCGAGCATGGAACGATGGACGTGTTGCAGCGGGCGGTGCCATTGTTGAACGCGGCGGACATCATCAAGCTGCAAGCCGTCAGAATGACCTGGTCAGGATCCAGTGCGACGCGGAAGAGCTGCAGACTGTCGGGCTCTTTGACCGTCACGTCGTTGGTTCCTTGCGCAACGGATGAATCAGCCGCTGCTGCAGCGTCGCCTCCGCGCGAGCCACTGCGACGTCGCAATCATAGGGAATCGGGGCCTCGGCGTCATGGCGTTCCCAGCGGGCATCAGACGGCTTCTTGTCGCAGAACGTATGGATTTCGCAGGCTCGGCAGGGAGACCCGGTGTGATACCGTAATGCCCGGATGTCGGCGAAGAGACGGCCGATGGCCTCTGCCAGCCGGTGGGCGCGAAGAGACAGGCGCCGTTCGTATTGCAGCGTGCAGGTGCCCAGCTCGCCCCAGGCATTAATGTGAATCGTATTGGTTCCGCAGCCGCAGCGGAACAGGCGGTCCGTGGCCGGAGGCACCAAGCCGGCGGGGCACTGATCCTCAAGAGTGGAATCAGCGTCCTGTAACGCCACGACATCGGCCGGAGCCAAGCGGTAGTTCAGAGAGGACAGATCACCGTTCAGCCGGGGCGAGAGTGACGTCGTAAATCCGAATGGCTGGTCCAAGGCCTCCACGAATTGCTTGATCCGCGGCAGTTCGTCCCTGTTCCAGTTCATCGCCTTGGTCTTCAAGGTGAAAGCCACACCGGCGCCTTTCAGAAGCTCCAGGCCACGCACGAAGGCGCGAAACGAACCCGGCACCTGCGTGAACCAGTCGAAACGGTCTTCCGTGACGGAATGACAGGAGATGTCGAGGGTGAAGGGAGGGGCTTGTTGCAGCCGTTCCACAAGACCCTTTGTAAATAAGGTGCCGTTCGTATAGAGCTGCAGCAGGAAGCCCCGACGACGGGCATGATCATAGATGTCCCAGAAATGCGGGTGCTGAAAGATCTCTCCCCCGGTCAGATTGAGCCAGACAATGCCGAGTTCGGCCATCTCATCGATGAGCCGGATGATTTCCGTCAGGCTCAGCTCGCGCCCGAACCACTCCTTGTCATTGTAAGGATCGGTATAACAATGCCGGCAATGCAGATTGCAGCGGTAGGTCAGTTCGAGCTGAGCCTTGATCACGCGCTGTTGGACGGCGGCCTGGTCGTGAATCCGTTGACTGAAGACTCCGTACTCCATGGTTGGAAGGACATGCGGATCAGGCATGGGTCACACCGGACGGAACATGAGCCGGAACGGATCCGGCTTTCCACCGGCACCCGAAGGCGGGCAGGCTCCCGTAGAATCCCGCCTGAAATGATCCCTGCCGCAGATCGTAGCCCTGCGCCCGGTTCCCCGAACAGAGCTGCAGAAATCCATAGGCGTCGATATGGAATGAGCGCATGCCGCTCCGGCAGGGCGGCGCCGGTGCTCGCTGTTTCCGGCAGGCCTCCTGCCACAATTGCGGGTCCAGTCGATTGAGCTGTTCCGTCTCCTCGGGCGTGAGGCCGAATTGTAACGGGCCGTCCGTTCCGTCGAGCGCCGGCCGCATGTCTTCCCCCAATTTATAGCCGACCGAGCCCAGGCCTTGGACCGAGCGCTTGATCTCGAGAATCTCGTCACGATTGACGGTCATGGCGGTGGTTTTGAGGACAAGGGGGATTCGACGCTCGAGAAGGAGCCGGATTGCGTTCATGCAACGCTTGTAGGAGTGAGGGCCCTGCGTCACGCGTTCGAAGCTGTCCTCGGTCAGCCCGTGTAGGCTGATTTCGAGCCGATACGGGGGGAGCGCGGCGAGCCGGTCCGCCACGGCCTCGGTGATCAGGGTCCCGTTCGAGAACAGCGTGACGAGAAAGCCCTTCGTGATGGCGCGCTCGTAGAGGTCAAAGAAATCCGGTCTGGCCAGGGGTTCGCCTCCGGTGAGGCACAGTTCCAGGCAGCCGGCATCGGCCAGTTCGTCCATGATGCGCAGGATCTCATGCGCGGGCAATTCGTCATGAATCCGGTCGGGACGATTGAAACAGTCGGTGTAGCACATGATGCAACGCAGGTTGCAGCGGCAGGTGATTTCCCACTGACAGGAGAGGGGGAACCGATCGGGCAGGTCCCGGAGGTTATCGCGTCTGACCATCGGTGACAGAGACCTCTTCAATGGCATGGATTGAGAGAAGATCGGTCAACAGGGTCTCACAATCATGCCGTAACCGGTCCGTCGTCACGTCGTACTCTTCGCAGAACTGAGCCTGGATGTCTTGCACCGATCGTGTGCCGTCGATCCGGTTCCATAAGGCCGCGCCGGTGTCATTCAGGACATAAATGCTGTTGACGTCCGTCAGCTGGCGCTTGATGGGAACCAGGATGCATTCACCTGCGACGTCGCGCTGGACGAAGTCGGGATTTCTGCGGTAGACGGCGGCGAGCCTCATAGCGGCGGTGAGAATAGCAAATCCCCTAGGACCCTTCCAGTCCTATTTATGGTCATCCGGGTGTTCATGCAGGGAACGGACCGGAGACACGGCGACCGGATTGAGAGGAAAGCTGACCACCGAAAATCCTCGTTTCCAGTTGAGCTCACGTAGGTGAACGCCGGCCTGCTCCAATTCCTCACGAATTTCGGTTTCGTCCTGAAACGCATGGAGGAAATGGCCCTGCGCGCAGCCGTCCCCCGGCTGGTGGGAACGGTTGGCGCCCGGCAGCATGACGAGCACCCGATTCATCGCGTCGCTGAGCCGTTTGGTCCGGGAGAGGGGAGAGCGGTCGATGAGGAAATTGAGGAGGACCACTCCGCCGGGAACGAGATGATCCGCCAGCCCCGCGAGCCAGGCTTGTCTCCGGTCCCGTCCGGGGATGGAACTGTACATGATGCCGGACATGATGGCGTATTCAAACTGCCTGGGTGTGAACGGCAGGTGAAGGAAATCGGCCTGCACGAAACAAGCGGAGACTTGCAAGGTATGGGCGGTCCGGGTCGCGACCTGCAATGCCGTCGGATTGACCTCGAGGCCCACCACCGTCAGGCCGCGCTGCGCCAGGGCAATGGCCTCCCGTCCCACTCCGGCGCCCAGCACCAGGATACGGCCGATCGCGATCCCATGGCGGTGTATCGCGTCCTGTTCCCAGCTCTCCAGGGTCCACTCGTAGAGGTCGGCCGCGAGTTGCGGTACGGTATGGGTGTAACTCGTCTCGTAGTGCCGCTTGACGAGGTGCATCAGCTCGGGAGGGGACAGCACGGCCGGCAACAGATTGTTCAGCAGCATGGCGAGCCGCTGGCAGAGGTTTCCGGTAGATTCCAACCCTCGTGCGAGGCTGCGGATCAGGTTCCCGATCGGAGACATCACTGGTCCTCGATCACCGGCAATAGCGAGCCAACGACAGTGCGGCGTCCCGTGCGCCGCTCGGCGCGGGGGCGGGCGTGGCCGGCAGCGGCGTTGCAACGGCCCTCCGGAGAGCCGGCTCCCACCGGCCTTGAACGAATTCCTCTTTCGACATCTCATACCCGCGGCCATGCCGATGCAGATACTCGACCAGGGGCGGCTCGTCCGCAAAATTGTATCGCCGCACGTAGAGGACAGGAGTCTGTAACGCCACGGCCTCGACCAGCGTGCCATAGCCCGGTTTGGTCATGATGACATCGACCGAGGCCATCAAGGTCTTGAATGAAAAAGGGAGCGCCTTCGTGGAGACGAATCGCGGGCTTCCTTCCGGCACCGGCCCGTCAAAAAGGAAGCGATAGCCGTGCAATCCTTCCAACTGCTTAAAGGGCAGGGTCGCGAGCGGAATCCCGCCGAACCCCACCAGCACCGTTCGCTCACCGGGCGCGAGCTGGAGCGCCTCAGCGAGTGGGAGACGGGCGGGAGCGGCGGGTTCTGCAATGGGACCGATGTCCGTGATGCGGCCAAACAGGTCCATCTTTGGGGCGGGCGCGATGCGGAGCGCGAGGTCGGCTTGCCGGTAGGCCTCTTCGATGGCCCGCACCAACGCCGCTTTGTCGATTGAAGCGGGGGCCGGATAGTCCGCCAGTACGAGGTCCCAGGTGAAGCTTGCGAGGGCGATTGCGGGAATCCCGGCGCGCTTACCCGCCGCGAGAGCGAGATACGGCGTGTCGGCCAGCACGAAATTCGGTCGGGCCGCCCGCATGGCCGCCACTTCAGCCTCAAGTCTCTCGGCCCAGGTCGCATGGAACCGCTGGTGCTCTTGCCATGTAGTAGTGACGTCAATGGTCAGCGGCCCATTCTGGATGCAGCCGACATCCTGCTGGACCGCGCTGAGGTCCCAGGGAACCAAAAGGCGGTCTTGAAAAAAAGAGGCCGGAACGGTCGTTCGTAAGAGTATGCGAAGACCGGGAATCAGTTTTCCCAGCGCATTCAGGACGGGCACGACCTGCGCGGCATGCCCGAACCCGTGAGCGGAAATGGCGGCCCAGATCAGTGGCAAGGCGGGATAGCTCTCACGGCTTAGCTGTTGGAGATGTCCGATTCCATGGGTGGAATGTTGTACAAGAGTTCGAGGTCGAACTCTTCCACCAATTCGTTGAATGCGCCGGCGCCCAGGTCCGAGCGCACTTCATTCAGTACCAAATCAATTGCCGGGGCGGCATGCTGCCCATATTGAGTGACCGCGGATTCAATGCGTTTCCTGGCGTCCTCAAGCTTCATCGCAGTTCCTTTGTCGGGTGCCTTACGAAAGCGTGCGAAGCAACTGTTGCATCTCGGGCACGAGGTCCTTCCCGCCGTTGGAGCGGCCGGATATGGCGGCGTCGATGCCGGCGGCCAACACCGGTTTGGCGTCTTCTTGCTTCCCCAGCTTGACCAGCGCACGGCCCAGGGCCAGATGCGAGGCGACATGGAGCGGATCCAATTGCACGGCCACCGACAGATGCTCGACCGCTTCCTCGGCGCTTCCGCCTTCCTGCAACAGCTTATTGCCCAGTCCATAGCGGCCGAGAAAGCCTTTCGGATTCTTGGCGACCATTTGACGAAATGCGTCCAGGTCCATGGTGGTGCTCCATTGGGTGAAGCCCACTATAGCATCGGAGCAGCGGATTCCGCGAGCGCGATGTGAGGAGGGCTGGGGCTATGGGGTGGCCGGCAGGGAGATAGGGATGGCGGAGAGAGCGGATGAGACCGGTGTTCTGGTTTTGATCGTCACCGTCCGGATGGTCGGGCCCGGCTGGGCACTGGTCCCGGCGACATAAAAGCTCGTGTCTCTGATCAGCTGTTCCATCAGGTCTGTCAAACAGGCTTCCGTCACTTGTCCTTTGAGTTCGTCGATCAGGAGGGGACTGGCGCCGAACAAATGATACCGGGCGGTTCCCGCGGAGCGGGCTTCATAGCGTTTGACTTCGCCGTCCCACCGCTCGAGTTCGAGACTCGCCCGGGCGGCATAGTCGTAATTCAACTCGATCAACGGCGAGAGGAGAAACATGGAGGCGCCGATGACGAATCCTTTCCAGGCCGCCTCGCCGCCATGGGGATCGATCGTTTCGTCAAGCAGGATCCGGGCCGTGACGGCCTTGTCGCCGAGCGAGGACGCATCGCCTCCCAGGGGGATGAGCGTTGAAAAGAGCCGCGTCTCCTGCACCTGATTCAAGATGCGTCGCTCAATGGCTACCGGGGGGTTTTGGAAGGCGCCATTCTGTGTCACCCGGAACCCATCCAAGAGGAGCGGTACCCGTTCATGGTCGGCGACCGAACGGGTGACGGGTTCCTGTTGATCGGTGGGTGCGGGCTTGAGATCAATCCATCGGCCGCAGCCGGTTGTCGTCCCCAGGGTCAGCCCCAGGAGGGCTATGAGCGTGGAGTGAATGAACCGGTGCGCCATGGTAGCAGTCTCCTCAAGACTAAAAATAAAATGAAAACCCGCCGAACGGGAGGCTCGCATTGAGCCCGAGGTTCGGATAATGCGTCCCGGCATTCGAAATATGATGGAAGCGATAGCCGAGATTGATCGCGGTTTGCGGCGTGACGAAATACGAGACGCCGATGCCGGCCGTCAGCACGAAATTGAATTGCGAAGACTCCTCCGGAATCCGTCCGCCGAGATCGGTCCAGAAGGGCCCGCCGGCGAATTCCACATAGGGACGCAGACGGTCCAGCGCGACGAAGGTAAATTTGATCTTCGGGGTGAATCCCACGCCATGCGTGAGCACCGGTTCCCGAAACTGCAGGTAGACCATTTCTGCCCCGACCGACACCTGTCCGCGATTCCATCCGCTCCCGACCGGATCGGTCAGCGTCATCATCCAGGACGGCATGAAGGCGGGACCTTGCTGTTTCGTGCTGTGGTCGCTCGTCAGCCGATGCGGCAACAGATAGCCGGCGGTGAGGCCGACTTCCTGGGTGCCGACAGTCATGGCCGGCGACCCCTCCGCGGCCCCCGCGACGGCCGTGCTCGCGATGGTCGTGCTCATGATTGACCCCAGCGTCAGGATGGTGAAGCAGACCCGAACAACAAATGGCATGGAAATCCGGTCAGTATCCTGTCGGCTCATGGCCCGTGGAACTTGACGCACCCGTCGTGACACCCCACGGTAGCAGAGGCCGGTGTACTGTCCAGGAAAAGCCGATGTTCAGTCCGAAGGAGGAAGGGGCATGAAGGAGAGGCGGTGCGACCTTAGCGGTCGCCATGAGGGATGCGCGCCAGACGAGCCGAGTCGGTGTGAAGCTCGGGAAGCTGATAGCGAAGGTCAAGGGCCACGACGCGCTCGAGGCACCGACGGGCGGAAATCGCATCGTGGCGCGTCTCGTAGATGGTGGCCAGGAGTCGCAGCACGGCCGCTTCGGCTGGTTCGTTGCCGAGCTTGATATAGTGTTCCGAGGCGTTATTGAGACAGCGCTCAGCCTGGGTCGAATCACCCTGTTCCAGTAAAGCCTTCCCGAATTGGCTGTAGGTGACGGCGAGTCCTTCTTCGTTTCCTACCGTCCGGTGAAACTCGAGCGCCTGCTGAAAGGAGGTGACGGCCTGTTCCCATTGCCCGTCACGCGCTTCTTGCAGCGCCAGGTTGTTGTAGAGGATGCCGAGCGCGCGATCGTCGCGGAGTTCGCGCAGCAGATCCAATGCTTCCAGGTAGTAGGGGCGGGCCTTGTCAGGATGATCCGCCCCGATGTGGAGGTTTCCAAGGTTGACGAGGGTATGGGCGATCGCATGCCGGTTCCGCTCGATCCGCTGGATGCCCAGCACCTCCCGATAGCACCGTTCCGCTGTCTCGAAGTCGTGCATGAGTGCGCAGGTGTTGCCCAGATTGCCCAGGGAGTCAGAAAGTTCAGGCGGCTGGTTCGCCGCGCGATCGTCGGCGACGGCCGCTTCCCAGGCCGCACGAGCTTGCACGAGATCACCGCGATGAAGAAAGATCCTGGCCCGATGTTTATGGTCGTCCGACATCCGGCGGCTCTTGAGAGACCTGAAAAGTTCGCTACGGTGCGTCACCGGCGATGGTGCATACCAACTGCCGCAGGCGGGGGCGCGAGTATATCGAGCACTGCTGTGACTGACCAGGCCCTGGACCGTGAGCCCTCCCGCTAGTCTCCGCCCTTCGGCGTATCCTTCCGAAATTCGACCTGAATGTCGTCCTCCTCGTCGAGTCCCAGTCCGGCGCGGAACGATTCGAGCAATTCCGTCACATACGCGATGTGCCGCTGGTCCTTGCCATTCAGGGAAGCCAGATAGGCTTCCGACAGTCGCATCCCGGTTTGAAAATGATGCGCGATCGTCTCTTCCGTCACCTGCTGCCACGTGATGTAGATGCAGAACGCATGAAAGGCATGCGCCATGGGGTAGCGCGGTGCCAGCGCGAGCAGTGCCTCATAGGCCTCGCGCGCCGTCGCTCCGGCGTTGGACGAAAAGGTCTCTTCTAACTCAACGGCGGTATCCCAATCGGGACCCAGTTCAGATTGTGCTTCTTGTAACGCCGATTGGGCGGCAAGGGCTGCGTCGAATTGCATAGGTGGCCTCAATGATCCGGAGAGGATACGTGGGGAGGGATCCCATGGTCAATGACAGGCCACAGGGTTCTGTCGCCAGGCTCCGCGTTTACTTTTCTTCCCGCCGCTCTGTAGACTGCCTGCACGATCACGATGAGTAGCGAACAGTCATTTCCCACTCCGCCAGCCGATCCGGTGTTGACTGATCCAGTCGATCAGGTCATCGCCTATCACCTTCAAACGAAGCATCATTTCAACCGCTATGCGCGGTCTCTGGGGTTTCTGGACTGGGCCAATCAGCCTGATCCGTTCAGGAGATTCGCGGGGGCGCCACTGGTTCCACTTCCGTTACTGAAGCCGGACGAAGAGCCGTTGTCGCCACCCTATGACGCCATTTATCAGCATGGCGCTGTCCTTCCTCAGGCGGTCACCCTGCGCTCGCTCTCCAGGTTCTTCGAGTTCTCCTTGGGCCTCTCGGCCTGGAAAAAATCCGGAGAGTCGGAATGGGCGTTGAGGAGCAATCCATCGTCCGGCAACCTGCATCCGACAGAGGGGTATGTCGTGGTGCCGCACACGCATGGCCTCGATCTCAGGCCGGGGCTCTATCACTATGCCCCCAGAGAGCATGCCCTTGAATGGCGGGCCGAGTTTCCAGCGGAGCAGGTCGCTGGTCTCCTGGCTCCCTTCCCGCCGGGCGCCTTTCTCTTTGGTTTGACGTCGATCCATTGGCGGGAAGCGTGGAAATATGGAGAACGGGCGTTCCGGTACTGCAATCACGATGTGGGGCATGCGATAGGATCCGGCCGCCTGGCCGCTGCCACTCTCGGGTGGAACATGGCGCTCCTGGACGGCCTGGAGCAGAACACGATTGCCCTGCTGCTGGGAACCAGCCGGGTCGATGACTTTCCGGACGCCGAAACCGAGCATCCGGACTGTCTCGCGGCCGTGTGGCCACATGAGTTCATGCGGAACCAAGGCACGGATATGCCCCTCTTCCTCGACACCGCGGTGGTGAAAGATCTGGCCGCTAGTGCCTGGCATGGCAAGGCCAACAGGCTGAGCCGCGAGCATGCCGTGCACTGGGAGGCGATCGATAGGGCGGTGGAGGCATCCTGGAAGATTACCAGTGAACGGACCGTGATTTCACTTCCCGCGGCTGCGGCGATCGATCCGTTACCAGGCATGCACCATCGCACCATGACTGCCGGACAGATCATCCGTCAGCGCCGAAGCGCCGTCTCCTTTGACGGTCGAACATCGATCGCCGCTGCCACCTTCTTCAGGATGCTTGAACGAGTGATGCCGCGCGCCGATCGGACCCAATTTGACCGGCCGGTGCCCTGGGACGTCTGGCCCTATGATCCTGCCATCCATCTCATGCTGTTCGTGCATCGAGTCGAGGGTCTTGAGCCGGGACTCTACTTTCTCGTCCGGGACCTCACGAAGAGTCCGTTCATCCGGCAAGTCCTGAATCAAGAATTGAACTGGATGAGTCCGCCGGGGTGCTCCGATAATCTCCCGCTATATTGGTTGCTTGAAGGCGATGCGAGGAAACTGGCCTCGCAGGTGAGCTGCCATCAAGATATCGCCGGCGACAGTGCGTTCTCCTTCGGCATGCTGGCGGAATTCGAAGGCCGCTTGCGGGACGGGGGGGCCTGGTGGTATCCACGTCTTTTCTGGGAGGCGGGTTTACTCGGGCAGGTGCTCTATCTCGAAGCGGAAGCGGCTGGAGTGCGAGCCACGGGAATCGGGTGCTTCTTCGACGATCCGGTGCACGAAGTTGTGAACGTGAAGGGATTAAGCCTCCAATCCCTCTATCACTTTACCGTCGGTGGTCCTGTAGAGGACGGACGATTAATGACGATGCATCCATACCATCACCTGAATAGGACATAATAGATAACAAGCAGTTGCACTGGAATAGCTCATGTTCAAAATCAAGAAGAAATCAGACAAGCCGAAGCCCACAGTGCTCTATAACATCATCGAAGATTATTCGGAGTTCGATGCACCGGGGAATGTGACGGCGTGTGCCATGACCCTCCAGGAAGATGTTCCGTCCCACGCGAAGGTGCTGGCCGAGAGCTACGACATCCCGACGGACACCATGACGAAGTTACTGATGGAAGGCGGAGTGTACGTCTATCCGCAGATCGGTGGGTTGCTGACCAGAGGATTGTTTGCTTGCGTCGTCGATCCGGCCGGCGACGCACGAAAAGAAACCTTCGTGTTGGATCTCATGCAATTCGCCGAGGCGGAACAGTTGGCACGAGCACGAGCGCTTTCCCTGGCTGACGCGGCGGTTGAGGTGTTTCGCCGGACGCTCCCTGAAGAGTTGAAAGCGAAACTGCAGCAGAAAAACCTTGGAATCGATTACCGGACGCTCGACCGGGCCGTCGCCAAGGGTGGAGACATCAAGTACATCGATTTCCGCAAGGATTGGTCGCCCCATTTCAAGCGTCTGTGCATCATGCCGGATGGACGGCTCGTTGAAACCGGCGGATTGGAAGAATTCGCCAGCCTGCATGGTATCTCGTCTGCCCAGGCCAAGACGCTGGTCGAGCAGGGCGGCACTTTGGAAGTGCAAGGCGAAGTCCTGGCCTGTCAGATTGTGAATGGGCAACCGGCCGTCGCGCGATTCAGCGCCAAAAATTATGCGAAGGCCAAAGAACTAGTCGCCTCCAAGGGGCTGCACCTCATGGATGCGCTGAGTGAAGTGGGCTACAACGATCCTGCCATGATGCGCGGCCTGGTCCGCAAAGAACTCACAGGAGAGCGGTAGTCCTGAGAGGTTTTTTCAGTACCCTCCACCCGCACGTGCCCTCATTCCTCTTTCTTCCATCAACCTCCATCGTGGCATGCGCCGCTCTGCTTCCATTGCATTGGTGCCCATCCAGCACTTTGGATCTTCGAGTCGCTTGACAGCCTATTTCTACGGCGCTGCGCTGTATGTCTGTTCGTTTCACGAGCACGAAGAAGAATCTCTATCACTCGCTGAAAGTGGTTCCCACCGGCCTTCTGCGAGGCCGGTGGGAGGGATTAAGAGAAAGGTGGGAAGCCGGGAAGAGCCGGATGCGTTCGTTCCGAGGGGGGATCCGGAGAATCTGTGACACAAAAATTTTACACGTTGCGCAATCTCTGGTATACCAGACACAGCAGTAGTCAAACACTTAGACATTGAAGGGGGGTGGAGTTCAGATGGCAACGAAGAAGGCAGCAGCGAAGAAGCCCGCGAAGAAAGTGGCGAAGAAGAAGAAGTAGTACCATCGAGGAGGCGACGGCCACGTCGCCTCCTCACTTCCTCATCCCTTCATGTCCGACATGCTCCCTCGATAGATCTCAGCCAACGCTCTCCACTATCTGCCCTCTAAAGACTCTACGATTCGTGAGATCATCTGTTTAGGCCGGTGCGTCACTGTCCCTGACCTAGCGGTGCTCTTCCGTTCGGTATCATCGCGCCAAGAATACGCGGCGGCCATTCACTCGCAATCCGGAAAATAAGACGGGGAAAATCTATCGGATGGGCAGTCCGTCCCCAAAGACTCATATGAACGGTGGAACCGTCCTGGAGATGAGACATCACTATCTCAACTGAGATGTGCTGGTTCGACTCAGTAGCGGTGAAAGAAGAAGGCCGGACTACAAAACAAAGGGGGAGGTGATGGCCACATCACCTCCCCCGGTTTCCTCTGCGCCAGGGCGAGTCCCTTGACGAGAAGAAGGCAGCGTTTGGGCTCCCGATTTCCCAAACATCGGTAGCTTACCATGAACGATCTTACGAAAGAAGGAAGAAATCACCCTGTAATGTCGGCATCTTGAGCTGTATAAGATATTGATATAACTGCATAATATGTAAAATATGGCAAATGGACTGATAGTGAACTTGTGGGAGAGCGCCTCTAGGCTTCCTGTAGGTGTCCCATATATACCCATTATATAAAGGAGTCGCCCTGCATCACGGCAGAGGTGTGTTTGCCGGTGTCGGTTCTATAAGCCGGGTATAGAGGGCCTTGGCGGTACCGGGTGCATGCCCTTCGGCCCGATTATTTATCAGCACATAGGCCTTGCGTTGTTCTCCGACCGCTTGGTTGATGAGGCGAACTGCCGACTCCCGCATATCGGGGAGAGCCCGCACCAGCTTGTCGTAGGGGTGATAGGCTTTGACCGCATCGTGGTACTTCTTGTCACGAGGAGTGAGAAGCCGGAGCAGGGTAAAAGGCGCGGTAAATTCCCCGGCGAGCTTTTCGTGCTGCTGCTCCATCGTCGGCATGGCATGGAGATAGTGGTAGATATGACTCACGCCATGCGCCTTCAGAATGGCTCGATAGTCCGCACCCAGGACGGCGGGGTTGCGCACTTCGACGGCATATTGATACCGCGATGGCAGCTGGTTCAAGAAGGCGTCGAGTTTCGGCAAAAAAGTCGCCGGCTCGAGCCCCGTGCGTTGGAATTCGAAAATGAACGGCCCGGTATGCGCTTGAAAGGCCTGGTCGAACGGCGCCAGCACCTGATCGAGAAAATAATGGATGTCCAGAAAGCGGGGGTTGGGTCCTGCTTTGCTTCTGTAGCGCAGGCCTGAGGGATAGACCGGGACCGTGATCTCTTCCCAGACTTTCGCACATGCCTTGAACCCCGCTAATACCAGGCTTGCGTAATGAGCCAGCTGCTCTACCGTCGGCGGGCCATAAAAAGTGAAATCAAAACCAACGGTCCGAAACAGCGGCTCACCCTGAAACTCATAGTTCACATATTCGGCCAGGCAGTCCTGCTTGAATCGACCTTTCGGGTAAGCCCTACGATAGACCTCTCCCTGCCAACCTTCATAGGCCCAGGTAGAGGTTCCCAGGTGGATGAGCGTGGACAGTGCCATCGTGGTATTGTATCAGCGGCGCGCAGCCCGTATGTGATGGTGTATGATGGCGGAATCGTCTTATTTACCTTCTGGAGGAGACCATGGTTAAGACAGTGACTCGGTGCATGATCGGCGTGGCATTGGGGCTTATGATTTTTTCGGGGACCGGCTTTGCGGCAGACCCCGGTGAAGTGGAGAAGTTTGTGAAAGCACGCATAGATATCGGCGAAATGATGACCAACTACTTTCAGGGCGGGGAACGGTTTAAGGAGGGGCAGCGGCCGTCCCCCGAGCAGATGAAAGAGATGGGGGCTGACATCAATACGAAACTAGGCAACGTGTTGGCGAAGTACGACCTGACGGTGGACGACTACCGCAAGCGCAGCCCCGAGGTTTTCGCCGACGATGCCGCAGTGAAACGCTACCTTGATGAGCACCCCGACCTGAAGAAGCGATATGAAGCCCTCCCGTTGGACCGGATGGGGCGAGGCGGCAACACCGGGCGCGGGTATTAAACTGGTTCGTCTGGTGCCTCGTCTGTCGGGTCTCTCTCGTTCCGGCGGGGAAACGATGCCGGACCAAGCAGATCTTCCTGGGTTGGCCGGATAGATAAGACAGAGCAGACAAACCTTACTTCCATTAGGCGGTGCTGATGGCCTTCGGCTATGGAGTGTCCTTCGCCGACTCGCTCAAAAGTGAAGAACGGCGCAAATTTTATGAGGAGCATCGATCCATCGCAATTCTGATGATTCTTATTGTGTTCTTGTCTCCGTTTGCCGGCCTCTATGTGACCGGGTTGTTTGGAGCCGTAATGGGCGTTGTCTTTTCGGTGGTCTGTTACTACCTCACGCCGTATATCTGGCTCACCTTGCTGGCCTGAACGTCAAGCACGCCTGGAGAAGACTGCTGTGAAACAAGGGTATCGTCTCATCGTCGTGGATAAGGACGGGGTGCTGGTCTCGGAATTTCAGTTGAGGGAGACCGATCTGGCCGACCCGTCGGCCTTCGTCGCGGCCATCACACAGTCTATAGAGCAGGTAGAGGAAGAAGAGCCGTAGAAACGGGGGCGGACCCTCAGTGGGTCCGCCCCCGCAGTTCGTTACCGGCGTGATGGAATATCGTCTGCAGGCTGGTCTCCCGGTGCCCGGGCCGACCGGGGCCGGGCCTCGCTGGATGAGGGCTCCATCGGTTTCTCATTCACCTCTCGTTGCACCTGCTGCTTGACGGGCAATCGGCCATTGGCGCTTGCGGTGCCCTCCAGGAGCACATCTGCCAGCAGAGCATCCTTGGTCGATGTCACCTGGGCGGCTTCCTGTTTGGCCAGCAGAAGATCCATTGCCAGGCCTCCGGCCTTGTGCTGGCCGTTCAGCGCATTCTTCATGCCGGCCAGGCGCTGAGACAGGTCAATTGTCGTGGCTTGTCGCAAACGGTCCTTTAATTCCTGATCCACCATCTGCCAGTAGCCTGTCTTTACCTCGTCCAGAGCTATCTTGGTTTCGTTGGCCATCTGCAGATCGGGTATGCTGATCACATTTCCGTTCTGCTCGAGTCGCGGGGTGCCCCAGTAATAGAGCGTGCCGTTGAGATCGCCGCTGGTGTCGGCGGACAGCAGTGTGCGGCCGCTCACGTCGGAGGCCACCACCCGTTCAATCATCAGCGAATTGCCGAACATCGTGGGCAGCGTCACGTTTTGATGGAACAGCCGCTCCTGCAGTTGATGGTTCAGCACGGCGTACGGCACGGGCACCGTCAAAAGGATTTTATACGGTTGTCCTTCCTGGGCCGCCGCCGCGGTATTATCCATGTGCACCTTCATCGGTCCACCGGTGCTCGGCTTCTGGCAGGGAGTCTGATAGAGCGCCACCGGCGTTTGGCGGGCCACACCCGTCACCGTCGTCTGTTGCGCCGGTCCCTTCAATGAGCCGACGATCAAATCACGGACTTGGCCATACAGACAGAGCTGCGTGTTGCCGGAGCCGACGGACAACGGTTCCTGTAAACGATCCCACACGATCTGGATCGGAATGCTATAGCCGGCGGCTTCGACTGATCGGCGAATCCGCTGATTCAGCTCTTGCTGCTTGAATAACTCCGCCAGCTGCTCTTTAACCGGAATGTTGAACATGTTGCATTTACTGTCGCTTTCCGGCTTCAAATTGATCGATGTCTGGGGATCGTTCATGGTCACGAGCAGTCCCTGGTCTTGCTCGTGCAACACCAGGCGTCCCGTTCCTTCAAGTATGGGATAGACGGGGTCCAGCCGGCAGGCCCGCGCCGCGGTTGATTCGATTTCGCCGCGGTAAACCGCCTGATACGTCACGAGTCCGTCCTGGATCAGCACCTGTGGCTCCCCCTCCCGGATAAAGCGCCAGCGGTAGTCGCTGGACAGGGGGTGGTTCTCGTCGGTTACGCGTTCAGGGATCGCGGTTTGGATGCTGCGTTGCACCGGCGTGAGGTCGGCCGTCAGCGTGACCGGCAGCAGGGATTCGGGAGCCTGCGTCTGTTTGGTGCTGGGGCTCAGCGGTTGAAGTACCGGCGGGGTCTTCCCTATTTGGGGCGGCGGCTGCGGCTTGCTGGTGGCCGAAGGGATCGTATGGCTGCATCCAAGAACCAGTAGTGCCGGCAGCATTAGCAGCAGTGCCGGTCTTCCAAGCATGAGGACTCTCATAGTCGCCTCCTTGTTCAAGCCATGTTTTCATTCGAGAAAGTGCAAGCCATGTACCGATGCGTCCCAACGGCGAAGTGTTTGAATCGGCAAGATATGGTTTTGGACGGACGCAGCAAGCGGGACAAGATGTCCGGTTCTCGGGATGGAATAGCCTGGGGAGCTTCCTAGCAAGCCGTCTGTGAAATGAGTCTATCGGATGCTCTTGTACTGAGAGCGCCACATGAAGAGCAGGCCTGCGCCCTACGGCTCATCAAACAGAGCGGACAAGCCGGATGATCGGCGGTTGTGGTACTGTTGGTTTTGAGGCCACATGCAATACGTCCATTTAGGTCGCTCGGGAGTCACCGTCAGCCGGCTCTGTCTCGGCACGATGAACTTCGGCCCCGAGACGAGCGAGGCGGACAGTTTTGCGATCATGGATCGGGCGCTCGATCTCGGTCTCAACTTTTTCGACACGGCCGACGTCTATGGCTGGAAGATCGGCGAAGGCTGGACTGAGCAGATCGTGGGCCGTTGGTTGGCGCAAGGAAACGGACGGCGCCACAAGGTTGTTCTGGCCACGAAGGTCTTCGGCCGGATGGGGACGTGGCCGAACCACTCGCGGTTGTCGGCTCTGCACATCAAGCGAGCGTGCGACGACAGTCTCCGGCGCCTGCAGACCGACCACATCGATCTCTATCAAATGCACCATGTGGACCGGGACGCGCCCTGGGATGAAATCTGGCAGGCAATGGAGCAGTTGGTGTGGGCCGGCAAAATCCTGTATGTCGGCAGCAGCAACTTTGCCGGCTGGCATCTGGCGCAAGCACAAGCGGTTGCGGCAAACCGCCATTTTCTCGGCCTCATCTCCGAGCAGAGTCTCTACAATTTGCAGGAGCGCATGATCGAACTGGAAGTGATTCCCGCCTGCGAGGCCTACGGAATCGGATTGATTCCCTGGAGTCCACTGGCTCGCGGGCTGTTGGCCGGCGCCTTGGCGCCGTCGAAGGTCGGCCGCCGGGCTGACAGCGACTTACAAAAGCTTGTCGACACCCACCGTCCCCGACTGGAAGCCTACGAGAGCCTCTGCCGGGAACTGGAAGAGCGTCCGGCGGACGTCGCGCTTGCCTGGCTGCTGCATCAAAAGGCCGTCACGTCGCCGATCATCGGACCCCGCACCATGGAACAATTGAACGGCTCCATGCGGGCCCTCGATCTTTCTTTGAGCCAAGCCATGCTGAAGCGGCTGGATGACATCTTCCCGGGACCGGGCGGGCCCGCACCCGAAGCCTACGCCTGGTAGCGACTCATCCCGCCGACTGCTATCTCCTTCGTGCCGTTGCCTGTACAATACCCTGTGTAATGCGTAATAGGTTGGCGTTAGCTTTCGCACTGAAAGGACCCATTATGAAGAATGTGGAGATGACCGTCGAAGGGACCATGCTCACGATCAAGGTGGACCTCGCCAAGGAATTCGGCCCGTCGGCCTCCGGAAAGACCATCATTATCGCCTCGACCGAGGGGAATGTGACCATTCCGAATCGCGAAGAGAAAATCGGACTGAATGTGTATCGGAAAAAGTAGGATGTCCGTGGCCGTCGACGCACTGTTGTGGTTCCTTCCTCCATTCGGCCCTTGACAGGGTACCGGGTCATCTTTCCTTTCACGAAATGCGTCTCTAGACCTGCCATTTCAAGGCTTATCCTCAAAAAAGTCTATTGGCTGTGGATATTTCAGCCGTTTGATGACAAAGGGCCTGCGTCTGTAGCGGGGATTCAAACTTGTCAAGACGGTTTTACATGGGAATGTGGAAAAAACCGTTTAGCGTCCAGGATGCCACCATATGTTGGGGGTTGGGCGTGAATCGGCCAATGCCTAAAAAATAGGCACTTTGAAGAAGCTTCCGCTCCATTCAGGCGCTCCAGTGTGTGACGGCAAACTTATTCACAACGTTATCCACAGAAGATGGGGACTGAGCGCTTCTATGCCAGGCAGCAGCGCGTGAGGCCAATGTTCGACATCGATTTCCATGAAGGGCCTCGCATTCTTGTCTTTGCCGTTCGCGCATCCGAGAGTGTACGATTTTGTGACCTGACCAGTGAGCCAGCCGATCTCCGTAGCAGCCAAACAATGGGAGGAGCCGCATGAGCACGAGTACGCCATCCTTGCCGGTCGAGCCTCATCCCTTCGCGCGAACCAGGACGCTGGCCACCGGACTGCTGCTCTGTATGGTGTTCCTCTTCGCTCTGGCTGTGATCGAGGAGCCGGCGTACTCGTGGCTCAGCTGGGTCCGGGCCTTCGCCGAGGCGGCGATGGTGGGAGCGCTGGCCGATTGGTATGCCGTGACGGCCTTGTTCAGACATCCGATGGGCCTGCAGATTCCCCATACCGCCATTATTCCGGCCAACAAGGACCGGATTGCCGCAAGAATCGGGAGCCTCACGCAGCGGAAGCTCATGACGCCGGCCGGGATTGCGAAGTTGATCGGCTCCTGGCGTATTCCGGAGGAGCTGATCCAGGTGCTCCTGCATCCGAAACGTCGACAGGCGCTGATCCGCGAGGCCGCCAAGCTGTTCGTTCGCGCGCTCGGCGCCTGTGAGGATGCGGCGATGCAGCGGTGCCTCCGTGATATCGCCGCCAAGGTGATCCGAGGAGTCACCGTAGCGCCGCTTGCCGGACAACTGCTGGCGGCCTTTCTCCGGAGCCGCCGGCGCGATCAATTGCTGAACGACGTTCTATCGGCCCTCATCGAGGCGGTTGAAACCAACCGCGCCGTCCTGTGCACGTTGATTGCCGAGAAACTGCCATGGTCGCGTATTCTCAGCTTCATGAAGCTGGACGACGCGCTCGCCGGCAAGGTGCTGGACAGGCTGCTCGCAGTCCTCCGCACCATGCGCGACGATCCCGACGACGCGATGCGGACCCAGGCCATCGAACGGTTGGCGCAGGCGGCTCTCTGGTTGATCCATGATGAGGGTGCCTTGAAAAAAGAAGCGGAGCTGAAAGAAAAGCTCTTGGGCTACCACACCCTGCTGGAGTTCATTGACGAGTCCTGGCATGGCCTCAAGCAATGGATCCTGGACGACGTGCAAAAGGACTCTTCCGAGATCCGTGCATACCTGGACGCCTCTCTCGAAGATGTCGGGCACATGCTCAGCCGCGATGAACCGTTACGCGCGATGCTCCATCAGGGAGTGCAGGGACTGGCCGAAGATTTAGCGGGGCGACACAGTGATAAGATCGCCGAGTTGGTCGCCAGCACCATTCAAGATTGGTCCATCGCCCATATGGTGGACACGATCGAACGGGAAGTCGGAAAGGATTTGCAGTTTATCCGCATCAACGGCACGGTAGTCGGCGGACTCGTCGGTCTTATCCTCCACGCCGTGGCTCAGTTCCTTGCGAAGTGAGGACAAGGCTGCCCGTTGGTCTCGACTTCGCCGTTTCCACTTGCGCCCACTCGTGCTCCGGTCTGTATCATAAGGAGCTGTCGTGGGGATCACACCAACCGGCGGCCCCGGGGAGTCCCTCGATGAAGTATGAGCAGCTTGGCGTATCGGTCGGGATCGGCGTTCTCCTGCTCGCCATCTTCATGGTCGACACCCGCATGGCCTTAGGATTTACCCCATGGCTGTTGTACGTGATTCCGCTTGGACTGACCTATTGGGTCAGCATGCGCTATGCCCCTCTGCTGGTGGCCGGCTTGTGCACGCTGCTGATCATCGCCGACTATGGCATGTCGGCTCCGTCGGCGTCGGAGTCTCTCGCGTTGACTAACCGGGCGATTGGCATTGGCACCTTCTGGGTGTTGGCCTGGCTGATCACGAGTTACCAGCTGCTGCTTCAGCGCCAATCCGCAGTCACCGCCCGGTTGAGAGACGAACTCATGGAACGGACCCAGGATCTGGGCCGCGCGGTCAGCGCGCTTCGCGCAGCAGGACGGCAGGGGAGTGAGCGAACAGACGACCAGCCCATGGCGGCCCAAGAATTGACACGCCGGATGACGGACGTCTTGGAGGCCGAGCATCGGCGATTGGAAGAGAAGGTCTCGTTGCTTGTCCGCCGGGAGCCGGCGTCCGAGCCGGCCGATTCGAATTTGGATTCCACTCTGGAGGAGTTGGAACGACTGGGGAAGCAGTTAGCGGAATGGCAGCGGCACCTGTTGCGCCCGTGACGACGCCCTATTGTTAATCGGATCCGTCCCGTCATCTCTCGATCGACCCACTCGGGCATTTGCTGGCTGGCGTCCTCCTCCGGTCCTGCTATGGTAGCCATCACACTGGAAGAGTCGGTGGATCACGTTGATTGCGCGCGGGAATCGATGGGGCAATCCGGTGGGGGCAATCGCGGGCCGGTCCGGTTCCGCACCGTGGCTCCGGACAGAGGGAAGTCCGCATGAGCCTGGACGACAATCCGGCGGCCGGACCGGTCGGCGTCGCGAGGGAACGGGCGTTGAGCGACGATCCGAAACATCGCATTCAAGAACAACTCCAGCAATTCAAGCGACTGATGGAGTCGAGCGACTGATTGCGCACCTCACATTCGCCGTGTCGTCACTATCCGGCACGGCTACGTCCACCGCGGACTCTTCCAAATTAAATACTCCAAAAGAGCCGTGCAATCTCTTGACTCATCTCCCTCCCGGGCATATGTTGACCGGGTGGGGGGAGTTAACGCCCCGAGGGAATATGGCTCATTAGGGGATCGAGCGCCGAGGATGGTGTGCATGCCCAGCTCGTTCTGGGAAGCCTGAAATCCTCCCGAGATCTCCGCCGTACCTACTAATCCTCGGTAGGTGCGTGCTCCTCCCACCCTTACTGTGCTCCTCGTCGTCTTTCTCCTTCACGGCCTGCTTGACAGCTTCACCGTCCACGGCCTAGCCTGACAGCGGTCAAACGGTCCATGGTCCCAACCGGCAGAGGCCTGAGGAGCAGTTCGTGAACACGAGCGCGCAATGTGATGTGATTCGCCAGTACCTGCGAGAGCAGTTTCCCAAACACTTCATCGCGGATTTCCTCGAAGGGGCGAGCCGTGCTCAGGTCTTTCGTATCGATGCCCCGAGCGGGCGGCCGTTGCACTATGCCGTGTTGGGCATCGATTTTCTCCAGGCCCATACGGCGGACGGGTTGCATCAGGCCCTGGTCACCGCCTGCCTGAGCGAGAAGCTCAAGGCGGCCGGCTCGGCGCCCGTGACCCTCTCCATTACCGGATGCCGTACGGAAGGCGTCCGGACCGTCGTCTGAGCCCGCCGTCTAGCGGTGCGTGAAATCGCGCCTGCATTGCCCGCCGCCATGAATTGTGATACCAACAGTTCCCGCCACCACAGTATGAGAGGGTGAATGAGCAAGAAGACTGTGCCCGCGCCCGCATCCAGCGCTGCTGCTTCCGCGACCGTTTCCAACTCACCGGTTCACAAGAAGGCCGCCGTCAAAGCGATGCCGGGCGTCACGGCTGTGGAAATGGGCGCGCGACAGCGCGAGATTTCCGTCTCGGAGTTTTTTACGAAAAACCGGCATCTCCTGGGGTTCGATAATCCCCGCAAAGCGTTGCTCACCTGCGTGAAGGAGGCGGTGGATAACGCGCTGGATGCCAGCGAGGAAGCCGGCATTCTTCCGGACGTCACCGTGCGGCTCGAAGTGGTGCCGACGGGCGGTACCACGCCGCCGGCCAGCCAGGCGACGCGATTCCGCGTTACGGTCCGGGATAACGGACCCGGGATTGTACGGCAACATATTCCACGGATTTTCGCGAAGCTGCTCTACGGCTCCAAGTTCCATCGTCTGCGCATGAGCCGCGGCCAGCAGGGCATCGGCATCTCAGCCGCCGGCATGTATGGACAGCTCACTACCGGCAAACCGGTCAAGATCATTTCCCGCACCGGACCCAAGGCGGCGGCCCATTATTTCGAAGTGCAGATCGATACGAAGAAGAACGAACCGCTCGTCCATGAGAACAAGCAGATCGACTGGGATCAGCCCCGCGGCACGCAGGTATCGATTGAAGTTGAGGGCCGCTATCAAAAGGGCCGGGCCTCCGTCGATGAGTACCTCGAACAGACCTCCATCGCCAATCCGCATGTGCGCCTGATCTATCAGTCGCCGGACGGGGAGACGAAAGAATTTCCGCGCACATATCACGAGCTGCCGCCCGAGCCGCGCGAGATCAAGCCGCACCCCTACGGCATCGAGTTCGGCATGTGGCTCAAGATGCTCCAGGACACGCGCAGCGCCACGCTGTCCGGCTTTCTCTCCGCCGATTTCTGCCGGGTCTCCCCGCAGCTGGCCGATGAGATGTGCCGGGCCGCCCGCATCTCGCCGACCCTGAAGCCGCGTGCGCTCAAGGGCCATGCCGCCGAGACGCTGTATCAGACGATACAACAGACGAAGATCATGGCGCCGCCGACCAATTGCATCTCGCCGATCGGCGAGAAGGCCATCCTCGCGGGCCTCTACAAACAGATCAAAGGCGAGTTTTACACTGCCGTCAGCCGGCCTCCGGCGGTGTACCGGGGGAATCCGTTCGCCATCGAAGCCGGGCTGGCCTATGGCAACCGGCCGGAAGACGAGGCCAAGCCCAAGCAGCCGTCACTGCCCAAGGCGGAAGGCGAAGGAGACGACGAAGGGACGGAGTTGGCGCGTGTGATCCGCTACGCGAACCGGGTGCCGCTGCTTTACCAGCAATCGGCCTGCGCGACGTTTAAAGCGGTGCTCAGCACGACCTGGAAGAACTACGGCGTGCCCCAATCACGCGGCGCGCTCCCCGGCGGCCCGATGGTGGTTTTCGTCCACATGGCCTCGGTCTGGGTGCCGTTTACGAGTGAGTCCAAAGAAGCCATCGCCGATTACGATGAGATCCAGAAAGAAATCACGCTGGCGCTGCGCGAGTGCGGCCGGCGGCTCGGCTTGTTTCTCCGGCGGCGCGATCGCGCGGCGAGCGAATTCCGGCGCCGGAATATTTTCGAACTGTACATTGAGGAAGTGGTCGAGGCCTGCAACCGGTTGAAGGGCGGGAAGCTCCCGACCGACCATCTGAAAATGCAGCTGCACAAGATCGCCAGTTCGCGCACCGGCGGCCTGAAGACGGACGAGGCGTTGGGCAAGACCGGCGCGGGACCGGAAGGACTGCCCCATTCGATTATCGTGACGCCGGAAGGCGTGGAAGGGGACGTCGCCCTCGCGGGCCAGGTGGAGGCGGAGAGCACGTCTGAAGTCGAACCGATCGAGGCTCGCTTGCCGGCGGAAACATCGTCGTCATCGACAGCAGCGACGAACGACCGGCCATCAAAGCGTGGACGGGACGACACGAAGCGCTCTCCAAAGGCGGCCGCGTCCGGCGCAGCATCCGCACGTGCTAAACCACGAGCAGGGAAATCCCACAAACAAGACAAACCAAATAGACCAAGTAAACCAAACAAACCAACCACACGGGCCAAGGCAAGAACGCGAGCCAGGAAATAGGATCCCGATGCCGACAAAACAGAAAAAGACCACGGCGGTTGAAAGGAAACTGATCGGCCTGGCGGATGTCGTCATCCACGCGGCTGAACGGGCGAAGGATCCGACGTTCTCCATTCCGATCCGCGCGCTCTCCAACGTCGTCTTCAACGAGCGCAAGGGGCTGATCGAGATGGGCGGCAAGAAGCAGGCGCGGTCGTTCTTCAACGTCGGCATGGCGAAGAAGTTCATGCAGACGATGCTCGTCGCCGACGCCCTGTCGGAATTGCAGCGCGCCGATCTCACCACCTCCTTGCGCGAAATCTATTACCGCACGAAACATACCATTCAAGATTCCCACGAGAATACGTTCGACAACCAGGATGAATCGGATCCGGTCATCGAGGACCTCGAAGTCTCCCTGGGCGCGCTCCGGGAAGAGCTGCATGTGCGCGCCGAGAACAGCGGCAGCATCGTGGGGCCGGTCGTCTTTGGCGACGACGGCGATCGCGTGGATTGCGCCAGACTAGGCAAAGGCGGCTATTCCGTCCCCTCGATCGTGGAGCCGGAGTATCTGGAGATCCGCCGCTGCACCGCCGACTTCGTGTTGCTCGTGGAGAAGGGCACGCAGTGGAACCGGCTGTCGGAAGATAAGTTCTGGCGCCGCTATAACTGTGTGCTGCTCACCGGCAACGGCCAACCGCCGCGCGGCGTGCGCCGCCTTGCCCGGCGGTTGCACGAAGAACATCGTCTGCCGGTGTACGTGCTCGTGGACAACGACCCTTGGGGGTATTACATTTACTCGGTCATCAAACAGGGCTCCATCAATCTCGCCTTTGAAAGCCAGCGCATGGCCATTCCCAAAGCCAAGTTCATGGGACTGTCCAGCGCCGATCCGGAGCGGTATGAGCTGCCGCGCAACGTGGGCATTAAATTGAACGACAAGGATATCGCGCGGGCCAAAGAATTGATGAACTATCAGTGGTTCCAAAAACCGGCCTGGCAGGCGGAAATCAGACGCATGCTGACCAGCGGCTTGAAGTATGAACTGGATGCGCTGGCGAACAAGGACTTCCAATATCTGACCAAGAAGTACCTGCCCAGGAAGCTCGAGGAACGCGATTGGCTGGACTGATCCGACTGGCCGCTTAGCGCCCGGACGCCGCGTGGTTAGACCCGCCGCGTGCCGGCGCCGTTGCAACCTCCGCCCACACTCCGCGATGATCGGACGGCCAGAGCGCCGATCCATCCGGCAGACGGCCTGGCCGGTCCAGCACCAGGCGGCTCGAGCGGGCGACCATGCTCCGCTTGGAATCATCGACCAGAAAGATATAGTCCACGCGCCGCGAAATCGTCGGTGCGCTGGCGTGGATCTGTTGCCATACCGTAAACCCGGGGAGAGGAGGATTCGGGTTCCCCTCTCGAAAGGCGTCGATGAATCCGTAGCGGTCCCTCCAATCGGTCAGCGGCGGAGAATCCTCTGTGGCGTTGAGGTCTCCCATGAGGATCGCCGGCCCTCGCCGTCTCCATCCCTCCACGACTTCACCGATTCGCTTTAGCTGACAGTCGTCACCGCGTGCGGCATGGGTTGAAAAAACCTGAATCCGTCCTTGGGGCGCATCGATTCCGGCTCGCAGGAGGATACGCGGATCCCATCGACGGGCGCAGCGGGGCAGGTCATACACTTCCACGTCGGCAATCGGGAAGCGGCTGAGAATGGCGGACCCTTCCATAAAACCCAGAAATCCGACAAGGAGGCGGTCCAGCAGCCGGATGCCGAGCAACCGGTCGGTGGCGGGCGCGAAGGCCACATGCAGTCCGAGCGCCTCGGCGATGCGATGCGGCACATGTCCGTGTCGCCGGCTGTCCGAGGCCTCCTGGAGCGCAATGATGTCCGGCCGAAGGACCTCCAATTCCCGTATCGTCATGTCGAGACGCTCTTCAAGATGCGTCCCATTGTCGATAAAGCCGGACCAGGGCCCGTCGTGCAGCAGATTGTACGTCAGGAGGCGGACCGGTGAAGCATCATTCTGGACCGCGGCGCCGTAGTCGGGAGCCAGGAGTTGCAGGCATAGGGCAAGGAGGAGGCAGTGGGGGATGATTGTCGGCATAGGACGTGAGATTGTATCAACCCGTCCATGCCGCGCATGGCTGCCGGCATCCGGGTTTCCGTCGGCGAGCCGTAATCCTAGGCGCCTTCCGAGTGGATGCAGGGGCGCACGACCGCTTATCGTCGGAGGGTGAACCCTACATCCCGCAGCCACCCTCTCCGGTTTGTTCAGAACAGAGCTCCACGCATGCCGACACGTGTGCTGGGCAAGACCGGGGTGGAACTCCCGATCCTCGGATTCGGCACGGCAGCAGCCGGTTCTCGGCTGAAGCTCAAAGAGGCGGTCAGTCTGTATGAAACGGCCTTTCGCGAAGGGATCACGTATTTCGATACCGCACCGGAATTCGCCGGGTATGGTCAGGCGCAAATCCAATTGAGTCACCTGTTGCGGCAGGTGCGATCGCAGATTTTTTTAGTGACCAAGTGTTTCGAGCCTGACGGCGAGCAGGCGCTCCGGCTGCTGGAGCGAAGCCTGGGTGAACTGCAAACGGACTACGCCGATCTGGTGTTCGTGCACAGTGTCGGCGATGACAAGATGGACCCGCGGCGGGTCTTCGGCAAGTCGGGGACCTATGCGGCGGTCATGGCAGCCAAAGCCCGCGGTCTCACACGTTTCGTCGGACTCTCCGGGCACAGCCGGCCCGGCAGATTCCTGGAGGCGCTGCGGCACTTCGACATCGACGTGTTGCTCAACGCGGTGAACTTCGCGGATCGTCACACCTACAACTTTGAGGAGCAGGTCTGGCCGGCGGCCGCTCGCGCCAATGTGGGGCTCATCGCCATGAAAGTCTTCGGCGGCGCCCAGAGCCCGCCGCCGGGCGGCTTGAGCCATTGTAAAATGCCGTCCGAGCATCTGGACATGGCTTTCCGCTATGCCTTGAGTCAGGCCCACGTCTCCTGCTCGGTGATCGGCATGGCGACCCGGCAGGAACTGGCCGACAATCTCCGCCGCGCCCGGACATTCGTGCCGTTATCCGGGACTGAGTCGAGACGCATGGCCGACGTCGGAGGACTTTTAGCCCGTCAGTGGTCGGATCACCTGGGCCCCGTCGTCTGAACCGGCTGCCGCTTCCGATCCGACGTTTTCCCCTTGCGAGTTTTGGATAATTGGCTACAATGGCCGAGCTGTGTCGGTTGTCGTGAAGTCATGACACAGGCGAACCAGCCGAGGATGGTGCTCCCGCCTCTCGTTTTTTTCCCGGTGAATCTGAACCCCATGACAAGGATGATCGTTGCGGTTCGAGGAGGCCTGTGCCTCCGTCGCAGCCTGCCGAACGCATGATGAAGACGCTTCCCGCCTGGACCGCCCCGTTGCGTGAGTGGCAGCAACGGGCCTTGGCCGCCGTGCTCGGTTCTCAGCATCCGGATTTTCTGGCCATGGCCACACCGGCGGCCGGCAAAACCCGCTTTGCGCTGCGAGTCGCGCATGAGTTCCTGAGGAACGGCTCGGCCACACGGGTCTTGGTCGTCTGTCCGACCAACCATCTGCGCACTCAATGGTCGGATGCGGCCGGCAAGATCGGCCTCCAACTCGATCCGACCCTCACCAATGATCAGGGCACGGAGGCGGCGGACTACCATGGCGCCGTCGTGACCTATCAGCAGGTCTGTCTCGCTCCCGCCATTTTTCAACGCACGTGCCGGAGCCGGAAGACCCTGCTCATTCTGGACGAGCTGCATCATGCCGGGGACGGCAAGAATTGGGGCAAGGCTTTGCGGACGGCCTTTGAGCCGGCGGTGTTTCGCCTCATTCTTTCCGGCACGCCCTTTCGCTCGGACAACAATCCCATTCCGTTCATTCGCTATGAACAAGGGGAGAGCCGGGCCGACTTCGCGTACGGCTATACCGAGGCCATTCGGGACAGCGTCTGCCGGCCGATCGTGTTTCCGAGCTATGAGGGAGAACTCACCTGGCTCTCGGAAGGCCGGGAGCATAAAGCCACTTTCGAAGACGGGCTGACCTTCGATCGCCAGCGCGAGCGGCTGAAGACCGCGCTGCTCCAGGAAACCTGGCTGGGACCGGTCATCGCGGACGCCCATGCGCAATTGGCCCGCCTCCGCAAACAGGAACAGCCGGACGCCGGCGGGCTCATCGTCGGCATGGATCAAGACCATGCGCGGTGGATTGCGGAGCTGGTGGCGAAACTCACCGGGACGAAGGCGCTCGTCGCGGTATCTGACGATCCGTCGGCCTCGCGAACCATCGACCTGTTTTCCGCGCACAAGACGCAACAGTGGCTCGTGGCCGTCAATATGGTCAGCGAAGGCGTGGACATCCCGCGCCTGCGCGTCGGCGTGTACGGCACCAACGTGCTGACCGAAATGTACTTTCGCCAGGTGGTGGGCCGCTTCGTCCGCATGCAGGACCATGTGCCCAAGCCGCAGCGGGCCTGGCTGTATCTGCCGAAAGATCCGGTCCTCGTGCACTATGCGCGACAGATCAAGGCCGAACGGGACCATGTCCTGGAGGACATCATGCCGGCCGGCCAGCGGGATCTCTTCGGCCGCGTGACGGCGCAGGCCGGGAACGAGTATGTGCCGTTGAATGCGGTGGCCCGGATCGATCTGCTGATCGGTGAGGAGGACATTCGGGCGGACGGCGCCGGTCCTGTTGCCGCCGAACCCCCGGTGTCGTTGCACGATCAGAAACGGGACCTGCGGGATTTGCACCGGCTGCTCGTCGGGAGCGTCGCCCGGGCGAGCGGTGTGGATCATCGTCGGCTCAATGCGGAATTGATCGCCCGCACCGGAAGCCGTGTCGATCAGGCTACCGCGGAGCAACTGCAAAAGCGGATTCAACTCTTGGAGCGCTGGCGGGACCGGGGATATGACGGAAAGCGGTGAGCCGCGTCAGCGAGTCACCGCTTTCTCCGCCGCAGACCTGCCTTAGACCGGCGGCAGCATCATATACAACCCGCCCACGATGATCGGTGCGGTGATGTACATCGCCGTCTTGCCGTAGGTGTCGTACACGCCATAGATCAAAATCGCCGCCATCAAACTGAAATACAGTTGGCCGATCCCGCGATACCCGGCGCTATGTTCGGCCGCCAGGGCGAGGGTGGGGGAGGCAAGGATGACACCTGCCACAAGCGTTGCCAGTCGTTTCATGACGGTCTCCTTTTGTCGGCCCTAAGGGCCCGTACGGGTTGCGGCCACCTCCGAAAACAACAACGCCCTACCGGCGAGGCGTACCGGTAGGGCGTCTTTCGATGAACGTGGTGTGGAGGAATCCACGTGCGTCAGCACAAGATCACAGAACACCTCTTGGTATGAACTACCGGCATGCTGCGCCTTCCCGTGCAGGAAGTCAAACGCGGCCGCTGGAGATGCCTCCGCCGACTATCGCGAACAGGGAAATACCGCCCACTCTATGGACGGATGGGACTGGGAAATCCGAGGGGGCCGCCCCGTGTTCGGCCGGGGCGGCAGGGTTGTACCCGGATTCAATTGCTCCGTTGACCGCAGGCCGTTCGGCCGCGCCTCACCGGCCTGATGCGGCCGGCGCGGCCGGATGGGGTTTGATTTGATCGAGCGACTTACCCGAAGGGACCGTGACGGGCGGCGCCTGTTTGTCCTCACGCTGGATGGGAATGACTTTCCCATCAGCGATCAGTTCGCCTGCCAGAATCATGACCGTCCCACCTTGCTGCAACGGCGTGCCCCGGACGTGAATATAATCTTTATCCTGCAACCGGACGGATCCCAGGTTGGCGGCCGGCCCAAGGTCCACGACGATGTGTCCGCCCTCCACAGGCTGGAGCATGGCCACCATCTGCTCATGCTCGCCGTCCGGCCGCACCGTCATGGTCTGCTGTACTTCACCGCTGACCTGCACCCAATCTCCATGAGGCACCGTGCGCGAATCCAGTTGCGACTCGGGCACGTCTAACGCGGCGCCTTGCACCGTCGTTGTCCAGGTCCCTGCCATGCACGGCAGGCTCGCGACGCCCATGAGGCATATCATCCGCTTCATTGTCGCCTCCTCTGGTCGGATGGTTCCGGGTTGGAGAAGCAGTCGTGTCCGGTCAGTGGCCGCCGTCTGATGCGGCGTCTTTGCGCTTCTCTTCATGACCGGGCCTGGTCTTGCCGCTTCCTTTTGAACTTTGACCCTGCTCTTCTTCCTGAGGACCGAGATGCTGCGCGCTTTCCGGCTACTGTTGATGGTGGCGCTCGCGCGTGTCCTGATCTTTGGGCGCCCCTCCGAATTGCGAGTGCACTGGAGTGCCTTGCAACTGCCGCGCTTGCTCTTCATGGCGCTGTTGTTCCGACGAAGAGCCGGATCGCGATTGGCCGGTCACCCGAGTGACCGCAATCACGGCCATCGGAGACCGGAGGGCCATACGCTGCTACTGAAAGGCTCAATCCGGCCGTTGCGATGACAATAGGTAACCACCTGCTTCATGCCGCACCTCCAGGGTTGGTACTCGGGGATGTCTTCTTAATTGTGCAAGAGCGGGACCATAAGGAAGGGAGAGCTTCCGGCATGAGATCGCATGTTCCCCCTCCATGGAGTTGGACGACTTGTCCCGAATCGGACAAGGCTTCTCCGCTGCGCCCGATCGGCGATAGATTCTTTGGGGCTTCCCTAGTGGTCAATCAGGCCGCCACGCGTTAGCGTATTGTCATGAAGAAGAGCAATCTTGCTGCAGGGGTTGTCTGGGCCATGGCGTTGTCGTATGCGTCTGTCCCTCGCGCGGCCGATATCGCTCCCGCGCCTCAGGAAACGCCGGTTCCCCCATCGTCGGAATCGCCCAAGCCGGAAATCGCGCCGAGTCCCAGGGATCCCGGGATGGTGAAACAGCCGGAAACGCTGCCGCACCCGGACTCCGTCGTGACCCCGCCGGTGGTGGATCCAAAAATGGCCGTCAACCCGGATCAGCCCGCGACCGAACAGCATGATCGAAAGCCGGCGCCCCGCGAGCGACCACCGGAAGTCCCGCCACCTTCGGCCCGGTGATCGCATGATGCCGGCGGACCGCGATGTGAAAGACATGGTGGTGTCGGGATGCCGAGTCCGGCTGGCCTTTTCCCAGACAAACGGCCGATGGTCTGTGCAGGGTACGGTGGAATGCGGGTTGGCGGAGAACAGCGACGTCCAAACTTTTGAGACCGGAGCCTGCCCCTCTCGCGAGGACGCGGAGCAGGAAGCGTTGGGCAGGGCGGCCGGCTTGTTGGGACACAACGTGGATCGCAACACGTCACGGGTGAAAAACTGGAGCTGAGCGCGAGGAACCTCGCCACAATCATCAGGAGGGGATATTGCTTATGCCGATAATCGGGCAATCTGTTCCGGAAGGCACCTATCAGTCCTACCATCAGGGTGAGATCCGACCCGTCACGTTGCGCAGTTATGGCGGCCGCTGGCTGGTCCTGGTCTTTTATCCTGGTGATTTCACATTTATCTGTCCCACTGAACTGGAGGAATTGGGATCCTTGTACGGGGAATTCCAAAAGCTGGATGCCGAAGTGCTCGGCGTCAGTACGGACTCGGTCTATGTCCACAAGGCTTGGCATGACACGTCCCCCGCCATTAAAGGGCTGTCGTTCCCCATGGTGGCCGATCCTGGAGGCCGTCTGTCGCAACGGCTGGGTGTCTATCTGGCGGAAGAAGGTGTCGCGCTGCGCGGCAGCTTCATCTTTGATCCGGACGGAAGGCTCTGCGCGTACGAAGTGCATCACAATACGATCGGGCGGAATATGGAGGAGCTGCTGCGCAAGCTCCAGGCGGCGGCATTCGTCCGAGAGAACGGCGGGGTCGAGGTCTGTCCGGCAGGGTGGAAGCCGGGCCAGCGCACATTGAAGCCCAGTCTCGATTTGGTCGGGAAAATATAACCGCCTCGGAGGGGTCTCCGCCATGTCGCATCACGGTCGTCATATTCCGGGAACGAAGCCAACCGCCCTGTCGACAGTAGCGGTCATGGGCCTCTCGTGGTTGCTGATGCTTCCAGGCTGCGCGCAGAACGACCGCCTGGCCGATCTCAACTCATTGGAGCAGGAGACGGGGGCCGAGGGAAGCACCATCCCCAAAGCTCGTCCGCCGTTCTACCCCAATACGTCGGGCAACATTGTCTCTCCACCGGGAAATCCGGCAGGCAATCCGGCCGGCGCGCCTCCCATTGTCGGAGGCACGACCAACCAAACGGCCGGTTGGCCGGAGGGCCGTTGATCGATACGTCTGATCACTTAAAGAAGGACTCGCACGATGAACATAAAAGGGTGCCTCGTCATCGTTCTTGCCCTGTGCCTTGCAGGCGGCCTCACTGCTTGCCAGCGCAATCAGGAGCAATTAACCCCGGCCGCTCAAACGGAAGAGGGTCGGAAAAGCGCCCAGGAGTATCCTTCCACCCGCAACGCGGAAAACCCTGACCCTTCCATCGGTGGAAGCAACCGCGCGTCCAACCGGCCGGAGGCGCACCCTGAATCTTCTGGCAAGGCATCTGATTCGACTCCAGGGCGTTAATCTACTTCAGGTTTTCCTGCTCATAGCCGCTCGGCTGCTCGACCATTGCTAGGGGTCCCCCTAGGTCTGCGCTCATCCCAGATTGTGTATAGGTTGAGACCCCTATGCGAATCAAATCTCCTCTTGTGCCTTCAAGCAGCCGGTATTTTCGCCTCCCGTTCCTGATTGCCGCCATCGCGGTCGTCACGGCCACGACCTGGATGCTGGGCTGGCGGTATGTGGAACAATCGCTGATCACCATGGCGGGAGAAGGCCTGGCGCTTGCCGCCCGGGATATCGCAGAAGATCTCGATCGCACCTTATTAGAGCGCTATGGCGACCTACGGATTCTGTCGAAGGTCCTTTCCAACCGCGTGACACGCGATATCGCGTATATGCAGGCGCATATCAGTTGGATGCTGGACGCCTACAAAGGCTATCACTGGCTGGCTGTCGTGGATCGGAACGGACGGCTGGTGGCGTCCTCTTCGCCGGCCATGATCGGCACCGATGTCGGCCATACCAAGTGGTTTCAGGAGTCCCGGTCGCGGGCGCTCCGCGGTCTGGATGCGGCCTATGTGGGCGAGGTCGAAAGCTTTGTCACCGAGCGGGGTGCGCCTGACTCCATCTCCTTTTCGACGGCCATCTATGACGGCATGGGCAGGTTTGAAGGCGTGGTGACGAGTCTCGTGTCCATCGCTATGTTGGAGCAATTGGCCCTGCAGACCATTCAAAGCGTGCAGACCAGCAATTCCACGCTGGCGCATATCGACTACCAGATACTGGATCATCGCGGCCGGGTCTATATCGATTCTGACCTGGAACACAAGGGATTGATGAATGTAGGCCCTCTGCATCTGCCTTCCGTGGAGTTGAGCCGGCAGGGTCGTTCCGGTTTTATCGAGGAAGACCAACCCGGCCATCGGGGCAGAGTTCTCACCGGCTACAGCCAGACCCACGGGTGGGGACAGGCTAACGCACTGACTTGGACGGTGCTGGTCCGCATCCCGACCGCCTCGCTCATCGCACCGATGCAAACCTATCATTTCAAGATCGGCGCCGCGGGTGTGCTCATTCTTCTCCCGATTTTCGCTCTGCTGGTGTGGATGCAGCAGCGCCTCCGTGGGGAATGGCTGGTCGCTCAAGCGGAGCGGTTGCGTGCCACCTCCGTGCAAGGCCAGTATCACCTCCTCTTACAAACCACCGATCAAGGGATTTTCGGCCTGGACGACGGCGGCCGGTGCACATTTATCAATCGCGCCGCGGCAGAGATGCTGGGCTATAGCGGAAACAGGCTCCTGGGCCAGCCGCTCCACGAAAAGCTCTACCATGGCGATGGCACGCCCTGTGTTCCGGACATCTGTCCGATGCAGCAGCTCATTACCCACGGTCAGGCCTATCGGTTGACGGAACACATCTTGTGGCGGAACGACGGGTCGGCGCTCCCGGTAGAGGGATCCGCGTTTCCGCTCAATGACAGCCAAAGCACGACGAGGTTCGTGGTCACCTTCATGGACGTCCGGGAGCGGAACGAGCGGACCCAGGCGCTGTTGCAATACCAGGAGCAATTGCAGTCGCTCGCGTCCCAGTTGCGCAAGACCGAGGAAAACGTGCGCCAGCGTCTGGCTACGGACCTGCATGACAATCTCGCTCAAATGCTGGCCTTGTGCCGGATGAAACTGGGGTCGCTGAACCGGACAGCGCCGGAGACCCTCAAGGGATCGCTGACGTCGGTGGTCGATTTGATCAACGAGGCCCTGCGCTACACGCGGGAACTGATGAGCGACTTGCGGCCGCCCATGTTGGGAGATGAACGAGACCTCGGCGCAGCGGTCCAGTGGGTCACGGAAAAACTGGAACGGTACGGACTGACCGTGACGGTGATCGACGACCACAGACACAAACCGTTGGATGCCGACGTTCTCAGGATTGCCTATCAATCCCTCCATGAACTGCTGTTCAACGTGCTGAAGCATGCGGGGACCGCCTCGGCCACCGTCCTGCTGCGCCGCTTCGATCACTATTTCATTATGGAAGTCCGCGACCGGGGGGCCGGGTTCCGGGAGGCTGCTCTCAGGGCGCCCACTGGCCAGGGCGGGTTCGGTTTGTTCAACATGCGGGAGCAGATCCAACGGGCCGGCGGCAGAATGAAGATCAAGTCCACGCCGTCGTCCGGTTCCCGCGTAGTCATCGTGCTGCCGCTTCAGGCGGGAGCGCCGGTGGCGCAGACCGGCGGTCCAGCCGCCGAGACAGGCGAGTCCTTGTCCCCGCATCCGACCGAGAAACACGCCACCATTCGCATCCTGCTCGTGGATGACCACCAGATCATGAGAGAAGGACTGCGGAGCATGATCGAAGGCGAGAAGGATTGCGAGGTGATTGCCGAGGCCGGGGACGGCCAGATGGCGGTCGAGCTGGCGACGACGTTGCGCCCGGATGTCATCGTAATGGACATCAACATGCCGCGGGTCAATGGACTCGAAGCGACGCGCCGAATTAAACGGATGATGCCAGAAATCGCCATCATCGGCCTGTCCGTGCAGGAAGATCCCACCTTAGAGCAGTTCATGTATGAGGCCGGAGCGTCCGCCTATCTGTCAAAGGGCACGGCGTTCAACCTGGTGTGCGACACCATCCGGCAGGCCTATTTCAAGCAGCAACAACATGCCTAGCCGCGCCTATCCGGGCCCTCCATCCCTTCTTTCTTAAGAACCGACCGGCGCCGGTTCCTGTTCCCTGGCGGGTGCTTCCGTGGAAGCGCGCGACGCAGGTGGGCGCCGCTTCGTCCTTCCGGCGAGAGCGATGGCCAGCGCCACAGTAAGGCGGTGCGAAGAGAAGGCCTGGGCATCCATTTCATCGCGGTCACCACGCCGCGATCCACCGTCCCTTGAGAGGTCTGAGCCTGCGATAGACCGCCATTGCCGCCTCCTTGTGATCCTATCTCGGTATCAAATCCGCCGCGAAGCCTAAACTGGGAGCCTCAAGCCTGACATCAAACAATCACACAGGAGTTCAACGCAAGACAGGGGAGGATCGAAGGTCTCGAAAAAGCCCTCTGCTATGATGACGAGTACGGACCTCACCCGGCCAGAGAATGCCTTACATGCGAACTCTATGTGGAAGACCGGCGCTTGTGATCTTTCTCCTGGTCTCGGCATCCGGATGTGCCGGAGATCGCGCGTTTCCTGGGATGTCCGCAGCGGAAGACTTTGAAGGCCGGTGCGCGCTCTCCGCAAAACGGACTCCTGCTTCACGCACACCCCCGTCAGACTCCAGGCCGGATAACGAAAACTTGTTGCCCTCGGGCCTGTCCCCCGCAGCCGGTGAGATCGCCGGAACGATTCGGGTAGTCCGCCGCAGAGCGGCATGGTGTTCGTGCCCTGTGTTGCAGATGGCTGGGCGGCATGGCATCGCACGGAAGCTCCCGCGGCGTGAGCGTTCGAAAGGGTCTCCATGCCGCTCGTCATGCCCCGTCCTCCTGTTGCAATGACGCCGGTACGACGGTGGGCGGGAGCGCCACCTGCTGGAGCGCCGTCATGGGACCGCGCTCCCGGAGCGTCGCCAGCTGTGCGGCATCCTTGACCAGCAACGCCCCGGCGAAGCCCAGGGCATTGATCGAGATGCCGGCGAAGCATTCCTGTCCCCGCGGCACCAGCATGAGCCATTGCCTGGTCACCAGCAGATTATAAGGAGGCGCGATCGCAGAACCGCCCACGCTCGCGTCGATGGATAACCCCGCCGTGCGAAGCAGCGTCCGATACCTCGCCAGGAACGATGCGGCCGCGTCTTTCCGGGGATCGATCCATTCGGGCTCCATCAACCCATACGCGTGCCGGAACGGCAAACCGGGAAGCCAGCCGATGTCGCCGACCATCTGCACCGAGCGCAGCAGGGGCTCGATGGGCAACCGGGAGCCGGCCCGATCCGGCAAGGGGATCAATTGCAGATGCTTGTGGCGCTGGCTGGCGCCGGCGGCCGGGCCGGCATTGTAGAAGACCAGGCCGTCGATTTCGGCCAGACCGATGAGGAGGGCCTCACAATCCCTCTGGGTCAGAAAGGTCTGCTGCTCTTCAAACAGGCGCGTGACGATCAGCAAATGATGGTCGACGACATTATACTTATTGAGCAAGGCGACATGAGTCGGCGACAGGTCTGCCACAAACAGATCCGGATCATACGGCAGAAAGGGATTGGTGCGGTCAGTGTCGTGGATGTGCGTTGCCTCTTCCTTTTCGGCTAACGCCGTGACCAGCCGTACTTCGAAGGCCACGCCTCCCTGTTGGAAAATCTCCACCGTCGTAGGCAGCGACCGAATCGCTCCACAGCCGCGCGCCCGGGCCGTGCGTTCCAGTAACGAGGCCTGCAGGGTGCCGGTCTTCAGGAGGCGATCATGCTCGCTCATAGGCGTTAAGACTAGCGGGAACGGAAGGCGAAAACAAAGCGGAAACTCCGGTGGCCTCCCACGCGCCAGCACACGACAAAACAACAGCCTTTAACGAAACTTTTACACCTCCCATACATAGCCTTCCATCTTCGGGTGCCAGCCTATGATACACAGGACGGCGGGAGACGGACCAATTCGAAGTCATGTCGAACCAGCGTTCCCGCTATCGATGAAAAGGAGCTGCCATGAAAGCCCTACCTGCACTGAAGCCGGCAGCGGCGGTCTGTGCCCTGGTGACGAGTTGTCTGATGCCGGGCATTGTGCCCGCCATGGAACCTGAACATGGTCTGAAGAATCTTCGCTGCGTGCACCTCGATGTGGCGTTGGAACAGGACCCCGCTCTGCATTCCCGGTCCGCCGTGACCGAGGATAGGTTGCAGCGAAACGCGTCCAGTACCCTGCAAAGCGCCCTCCCGCTCCTGTCAGTTACGGAACAATGCGGCAATCGGCTACGGCTGGTGCTCGTGTTGCATGACATGTCCATCAACGGCTTCCAGGGGTATAACGGTCTGCTGATCGCGGGGATAGAACGGGTCGCGACCGTCCTGGAAACGGGAGGCATGCAACAGGTCGAAGTGTGGTCCGGAGGCATTCAGGAATTCCGGGGGTCGCTGGAAGGGGCGTCGAAGACGGCGACGCATGCCCTGACTAGAGCCTTGGACCATTTCGCGGAGGCGTACCACCTGTCGGGGAATCCCTGATCCCACCGGAGCCTCGCCCGGAGGCTTTGTTCTTTTCGTTCATTTTATTGGGTCGTCTAGGCGATACCCCAGGGCCGATCGAGCTGAACCGCTCGTCAACCGGTCACGGACGATGGAGGGACAGGCGCGGCCTCCCATCGGTTCTCGAATAGATAGTCCGCTCTCCGGTGACGGCCGGATCTCCTCTCTTGCCTCCTCCCATGCAGGGGGCTAAGATCGAGACACCAACCGGTCCTGTCTCATGTCACCTATCTCAGGGGAGGCGCCATGGCCGTACAGACTACTCCTCCAAAACTTCGCATCTCTCTCGACCAGAGCATTGAGCGCATGCGGAAGCAACTCGCCGATCTGGCTCCGTTTCTACGGAACGGCCAGGCCTCCCGAAGCCTGGAGGAGTTCGACCTGGACACCGAGCGTGTCATCGCAGACCTCCTGGGAGAAACCTCACAATTGCTGGAAGCCTATGAGTATGCGGAACTGGGCGAGGCGGCCGGTCTGGTCAACATGACGGATGAGGCGCCGGAAGGCACCGGCATGGACAGCCAGCGGCAAAAGCTGTTGCAGCGAAGCCGCGTGCTGGAAAGCTGCGTGTCGGAGTTGGAATCGCGGCGCGCCGCGAACCCGAAGAACGCCGGCACCGACCGGCAGATTCTGACCGGCCCGCAGGTGGCCGAGCACATGTCGACGGAGATCCGAAGCGTGCCGCAAGGCGCGACCCTTCAGGAGGCTGCGCAGCTCATGCAGAGATGGAAGACCGGCTCGCTGCTCGTCACCGACGCGCGGGCCTATGTCGGTATCATCACGGATTCCGCGCTGGCACAGGAAGTGGTGGCCAACGGGCTGGATCCCCGGACGACCGCGGTGTCCGCCTGCCTGCGTGCGCCGCTCGTCTCCATCGAAGGGGACCGGCCCATCATCGAAGCGGTGCGGCTGATGAAGGACCAGGCGACCCGGCACGTGGCGGTGACGCAGGACGGGCAGATCATTGGCTTGCTGTCGGTTTCGAATGTGTTGCGATATTACTCGGGCGTGGTATAGCGGGAGGGCTGCGGACACAGCTGATCGCTGATGGCAAGCGCGGTTGAGCCCTGACAGGCTTGTCGCTCGCCGTCAGCCATACTCCATCCTTAGCGATCAAAGAGAGGTGGGCTATGGGACCGACGAAAGCCGTCGTGAGGGACAACGCGCTCTATGACGCGGTGACCGGCAAACTCATCCGGGACCAATTCGTGAGCCGGCAGGAGATCGAAGACCACGTGAAGCATCACTATCTGGTGCTGCCGGTCGTGGACAATGCCGGGATGCCTTGGTTGCTCGATGGACAACCTATCTACTGTCTTCATGGCAGCCGCTATGAGACGCTCGATGATCAAAAGGTCCATCTCGCCCGTTGTCCCGATTGCGGCGGCATGGGGATCAGAGCCGACGAGTTTACGGTGGAATCGGATTGCATTCGCTGTGTCGCCTGCGGGCATGAGTTTGATACGCGTCTCGAAATGATGGAAAACTGAAGGCCGCCGCTTTCCTCATTTCCTTCTCTTCACGGGGACAGCAGCCGCGGAAGAGAGGGGTGCCGGTCCGGCGAGTACGTACCGGCTCGTGCCGCGATCCAACCCCTGCGTTCTCTCGCATCCACGGCTTGTTCAAGACCCACGACTGCATTAAGCTGACTCCATGGAAGATCTAGGCTGGTTCTTCTTGTTCGTGGCCGGCGTAATTGGTGCCATGCTGGGCCGTCACTGGTACCGGCGCCGGGTAGCCGCGAAGTTGGCGGACAAAATCCTCGCCGATGTGCTCAAGGAAAAAGATTCCTTCCGCCGCCGCTAAGCGCTCCGGTTCCCGGTCTCACGCCAGAGAGGCTTCCCCGGGCCCTTACTGATTGGCTTCGCTATCGGTGCGTGCGGCCTGCGGCGAATCGGATGGCTTGAGGATCTTGATGATCCGGTCGTTCAGATCGATTTCAATGCTCACCTGATCGCCTTTGGTGAGCCGGTCGGTCTTCAACAGCTCGGGATCGACCACCGGCAGGGTCCAGCTTTGTCCCTCCCTCGTCCGGAAGGTGACGGTCCGCTGCCCTTCATCGATGCCCGTAATGGTGCTGCCGTTGAAATTGGTGGCGGCGTCGCCGGGCGGGACCGTGCCTCCGATCAGGCAAACCAAAGCGATTGCGATGAATGAAATTGTAGAGAGCTTCATCCTGACCTCCAATGGGGAAAATGGTTGTCATGCCAAAGGTCTGCGCCGCAAATGTTCTGCCATAAGCTGCATCAAGGCAGAACCTCGACTTTGCAAGGGGTTGTGTAGGAGCGCCAAGCGTGAAGAACAGACAGCGCGCGAATGAGCGCCCATCTTGTCCCTCCCGCGACAGACATTCTGTCTCGCTGGCGCGGCGGTGAACGGTGGAGGGTATGTGCTTCCTCCGCACCGTCTGCCGGCACGAATTCGTACCGCACATCCTTGACCGCCGGTTCGTGAATCCCGATAATGCGCCGTCTTGCAGGCGTGGAGATGGTCTGCCACTGACTGCGTCGATGTGTCAGAGGCTGCACGATCAGTAACATGGATCAATCCCGACAAGCCCGGCGCTTTGGCGTTCAACTTCCAGCGGTGCATGGCACGGGCGCCGAAGAGCACGAAGGCACCGTGCTCAATCTCTCGGGCCACGGTTGCGCCATGACCGCCAAGCAGCTTCCTTCAGTGGCGGATTACATTTCAGTACAGGTCGATCTTCTGGACGGTAGGGAACCAGTCGCCGTGGAATTGGCTGCGGTGCGGTGGCTGTCAGATCATCGCTGCGGGCTGGAATTCATCCGCATGTCACCGGAGATGACGGCTCGCCTCAAGGCCTTCATCGAATTGCTCGAACGCACTCCCTAGACAGGCATCACGCTCTCCCGCAACCCCACTATGCGCTACTGCATGGCGACCATGCGGACCTGGCGATACGAGGTAATGCCCCGGAGGACTTTCTGGATGCCGTCCTGGACGAGGGTCCTCATGCCCTCCCGCATAGCGGCGCCCACAATGTCGGCAGTCCTGGCTTTGGATTGAATCATCGCCTTGATCTGTGGCGACCCGATTAACAGCTCATGCAAGGGAATGCGTCCTTTGAAGCCGGACTTGTTGCAGAATTCACAACCGCGTCCTCGATAGAGCGTCCACTCAGCCGTATAGGCGACGCCGGCCCGGTCCCAGTAGCCCGACCCGTATCCCTCGACCAGTTCGTCGTATTCCTGACGAGTCGGATGGTACGCCTCCTTGCACTGCTCGCACAGGCGCTTGCACAGGCGCTTCGCCACGACTCCCAGCATGGCATCCGCAAAATTAAAGGAGTCGCAGCCCATGTCCAGAAGCCGGGTGACTGTCTCGACGGCGGTATTGGTGTGCAGGGTGCTGAGGACCAGATGCCCGGTCAAGGAGGCTTCAATGGCCGTATCGGCTGTTTCCTTATCCCGCATTTCGCCGATCATGATGACGTCCGGATCCGCTCTCAAAAAAGCCCGTAACGCCGCGGCAAACGAAAATCCTATTCTCGGATGGACCTGCACCTGCCGCAGGCCGTCCTGAGTGATTTCGATGGGATCTTCCGCCGTCCAGATTTTCCGGTCATCGGTGTTGATGTGCCTCAACAGCGCGTGCAGCGTCGTCGTTTTTCCCGATCCGGTCGGTCCCACACAGAGGATGATGCCATACGGTTTTTCGGACAAGGCCTTGAGCGACCGGAGGACGTCGGGGGAGAAGTCCATCGCATCCAAGGGGATCGGCTCCTGCGTCGTGAGCAGCCGCATCACCACATCTTCATTGCCGCCGGCTGTCGGCAAGGTCGCAATCCGCAGCTCGATCTCGCGCGCCTTGGCCAGTTTGTACCGGATTTTCCCGTCCTGAGGCTTGCGGCGTTCCGAAATATCCAGGTTGGCCATAATCTTCATGCGCGACACGATCGCCCGGCGATACAGCGCGGGAATGCGCATGTAGGTAAAGCAGGTGCCATCGATGCGGAACCGCACGGCGGTCTCTTTCCGGTCGGAATAGGGCTCAATGTGCACGTCCGACGCTCCGAGGCGGTAAGCTTCCGCGATGACTCGGTTGGCCAGCCGGACGATGGCGGAATCATTTTCATCGATCTCGTCTTTGTCGGCATCGGCCGTCCGTTCTGCGCCGGCCTCATGGACCAGCTCACCAAGAATCTCCGTAATCGATCCTCCCAGGGCCTGGCCGGTGACCACAAGAAAATATTGTTCGATGTCGCGGCGGAGCCCGACGGAAAAGCGGATGGTATACCCGGGGAAGGCCCGGCGAATGTCGAGCCCCTTTTCCAAGTCGTGAGGATCGTTGATGATGATGTCCAGGATGGTCCCCTGGCGTTTCAAGGGCATCCAAACATTGTTTTTCAGGTAGTCAAAGCTGAGATTTTTCAGCAGGTCCGGATCGATGACCGTCCGTTCATCGTACGCCACGTACGGACATTGATAGAACTCGCTCAAGGCCGCTCCCAGATCGGCTTTTGCGACGCCATACTTGTCGAGGAGAATCGCCTCCAGATCCGCCCCGCGCGCCAACGCTTCTTGCACCGCTGCTTCCAGGTCGCTTGCGCTCACGATTCCGCGGTAGGCCAGACAGTCCAGCAGGCTGCGTTCCATCGCGCGCCGAAAATGTTTAGGCATGAAGACGGACCCCGGAACGGGATGGCATTCGACTGCGCACTCCATCAACGTGGAAAGTGTATCGCAACCTTTTCAAATGACAATGAGAAACTCCTTTGCGCAACGGTCGCGTGTGCCCTGAGCGGGGCTTCTTGGCCGGACGAGGTCGGCGGCGGTTGACTTTTCTCTATGAGAGATTATTGAAGGACTGAACCGCCGGACTGGATGGATGTGGTTGAGGGCGCACGGTCTGGAAGAGCGGTTGAGTCCCTCGCTACCGCTGGCTCTCATCTGTTCCCTCGCTTCCATCTCTAGTCCGTTCGTCTCGGCGGACCGTGACGCACTTGCGGTCCATGCGATCGCCATGGCCTCACGGTGCGCCCAGCGATGTTGGGAAAGGAGGTGATGACTTGATGATGTACACAAGATATATGCCGTGGATTGTGGGCGCTATCGCGATCTGGCTCATCGTCGCGCCCTTTCTGTTGGGGTACGCCGAGTCGGTTCCTGCCGTGCGGAACAATGTGGGTGTCGGTATCGTGATGCTGATCGGTGCGATTACCTGGGGGCTTTCCGGCCTGCGTCACAGTGATATCCGCGTCGATCACCGGTAAGGGAAAGGAGCGGCTGGGCCAGGCTCGCGGCCAAGCCGCCGAAAACAGAAACATCAGGAATGAGAGCACCCTACACACGGAGGAGGAGGTTGGATGAGCAGTTATGGGCTATTGACGACGGACGGGCGCGTTGATGACTTACTGGACCAGTCTGAGTCCACCACCCTGGGCGCCGGTTGGATGCCCGCATGCGATGTGTGGCATGACGAAGACGGGTTCACCATCCAATTGGCATTACCGGGGTGGCGGGCGGATCAGCTGGATCTGGAAGTGGATAACCGCGTGGTAACCATCCAAGGGGAGCGGCCGGAGCAGAAGCCCGCTGACCGGCGTTATCACCGGCGCGAGATCGGAGGAGTCAGCTTCTCACGGATCTTTACCCTCCCGGCTTTCGTGGATCCTCGCAGAGGTCGGGCGACTCATCGGGACGGGTTGTTGACGGTGTCTTTTCCCGAGCGCGAGGAAGCGGCACCCCGGCGCATCCTGATCGAGGTCTGAGCAGGCCGAAAGCGCAGGGCTAATGCCGGAGGCTCGGCCACCTGTGTTGGACCCGGGGGCCGCCGATCGGGTCAGGTTCGGGTGGATCTAGCCGATGTCCAGTGTTCTGAGAATGGCCCGATACAGCTCGTCCACCGCCGCTTCCTTCGTCAGCAGCAGCTCGGCGCCGGCCTGCATCATCGCGTCCTGGTTGCGGGCGTCGGCATTGACGGACAATCCGATGACTTTGATGTGGGGATGAGCGGCCTTAATCCGCACGGTGGCGTCGATACCGTTGAGTTTCGGCATGTTAATGTCCATGACGACGATGGAAGGCTGATGCTGCTGCACCGCGGTGATGGCTTCTTCTCCGTTACCCGCCTCCGCGACGATGTGCACGTCGGCATAGGCTTCCAACACCGAACGCAACCCTTGTCGCATCATGGCATGGTCGTCCACGATCAACACCCGGATCGCTTTTTGTCCGTACCGCTGGAGCTGCACCGCCTCACGGGGCACGATCGTCGCGCTGGTCGCGAGAGGCGCCGGCCGGTCGCTCTCCTCCGGGGCGAGCGGGAGGGTGAGCGTGGCGGTCGTGCCTTGGCCCGGCGCCGATCGCAACTCGAATCGTCCTCCCAGCGCGTTCATCCGTTCACGAATCGAAAAGAGGCCGAACTTCGAGGAGAGGGCGGTCACGTCATGCTGCCCGGCGGACGCCATGTCGAAGCCTTCGCCCTCATCCCGCACTTCGATGCACAAGACGTCCTCGTCCCGCCGCATCGACACGCTGGCGGCCCCCGTGCCGGCATATTTCGACGAATTGATCAGCAATTCCCGCACCGACTGAAATAACAGCACCGCATGTTCCTCACCGACTGACGGCTCGTCATCCGGCGCCTGAACGGAGACCGTCAACTGATGCTGGCGCATTTGCTCGGCGAGCCATTTCAGCGCCGCGGATAGACCGAATTCCTTGAGAACCGGCGGAGACAGTTCCGTCACGAGGGTCCTGGTATAGGTCAAGGCCTGGCTCAAGACCTCGTCCGCTTGTTTGATCACGTCGGCGCAGGAGGGAAGCGATTGGGCCAGGCGCTTGCCTTGTCCGAGTTTCAGTTTGCCGAGGACCAGCAACTGCTGGAGATGATCGTGCAGGTCCGTGGCGAGGCGCTGGCGCTCCCGTTGTTCGGTCAGATTGAGTTCAGTCGCCAGTGCGCGCAGGCGGGCGGTGCGTTCCGCCACCAGGTGCTCGAGTTGACCGGCCAACCTCCGCAATTTCTCTTCACTCTCGCGCAAGGCCTCTTCGGCCAGTTTCCGCTCGGTGATATCGGTGCAAACGCCGATCATGCGAGTCGGCACACCGGCCGTGCGAATCAGTTTCCCCTTTCCTTCGACCCAGGCCAGGGTGCCGTCCGGGCGGAGGATCCGGTACTCGACGTGATGGCGATCCTCGGATTGCAGCGCGCGCGAGATCGACGTAAGCACTCGCTCCCGGTCGTCCGGGTGAATGCCTTTCTGAAATCCCTCAAAGGTACCGTCAAACGTTCCGGCCGCCAGCCCGTGGAAAGCTTCGAGCCCGGAGGACCAGATGACCTCGTTCGTCATCGTATCCCATTCCCACGATCCCATCCGTCCCGCTTCCAAGGCCAGGCGCAATTGCGCTTCACTCGCCTTGAGACGGTCCTCGGCGGTTCTGCGCTCGATGCCTAACGCCAGCGTCGTGGCGATGGCCTGGGCCGACTCGACCTCATCCTGATTCATGGCGTAGGGACGATTGAAATAGACCATGAACTTTCCGAGCAAACGCCCGCCATAGGTCAAGGGGATAAAGGCCAGGCTGCCGATTCCCTCCCGCGCGATCACGTCCGTGAGACGGCCGTCCAGTTCGAATTCGGCGGTATTGCTCACCAGCACGGGGGCCGGGAACGGGTCATCCGGCTTCCAGGGCGAATGGCCTTCCACCGCGCGGCGATACTCCTCCGAGAGTCCGTGCGAGGCCGTAAAACGCATCACGCCATCCGCATCGAACAATAAGATCGAGGCGCGGTCGGCATTCAGGGACCGCATGATGGCGCCGAGGGCGTTGTCATACAACTCCGGCAAGGCCTGGGCGCGGTTCACCTGCGTGGCGAGTTCATATAACTCGTGCTGTTGGCTCCATCTGGCGCGCTGTTGAGTGATGTCCCGCGTAATGCTGGAGGCCCCGACGATCCGGTCCCGCGCATCCCGGATCGGGGAGAGGGTGATCGAGACATCCACCAATCGCCCGTCTTTCCGCCGGCGAACGGTTTCGTAATGATGGACCCGTTCTCCATTTCGAATGCGGTCCAGGAGCTGACGTTCTTCCCGATGCCGATCCGGGGGAACAATCCGCGTGATGCACTTTCCGGTCATCTCCTCGGCGCGATAGCCGAATAGTCGCTCGGCGCCGGCGTTCCAGGATGTGATGCGTCCATCGAGATCTTTGCTGATGATGGCGTCATCCGATGAGGTCACAATGGCGGCGAGGTGGCCTCCGGTCGTTTCCGCTTGTTTGGTGTCCGAAATGTCGACCAGCATGTTGCAGGCGCCGATGCGTCGGCCTTCTTCGTCCACCATCGACCGGGGATGGGCGAGGACATGCCGTCGTTTGCCGTCCGGCCGTTCAATGATAATTTCTTGCGGTGTCACGGCCTGTCCGGTCTTTACGACGAGGGCCATCGGACATTCATGCAGGGGTAGTGCGGTCCCATCCGGCCGGAAGATACGGTATGAGCCGCACCAGGCCTCCGTCCCGAGGGCCGGGCGGCGTCCCCAGAGCTGGGCGGCGGCCTCATTGTACATGCTGATCAGGCCGTTTTCGTCGGTGCAATACACGGCGGCGGGCAAATGGTATACCAGTTCCCGAAAGGGAACAGCGGGGGCCAGGGCCCCGTTGTTTGATTGCGTCATGGACGAGAAACAGACCACAAGAATGTCATCTAGTGTACTAGGGAAACCCCTAGAATTGCACGCCTGCCGCCTTTGCTCTACGAATGGGAGACTCCCGGGACATTCTCTCTCACGTGTGTGAACCCTTCCCGCCCTGATACTTCGCGAAACAGAGGAGATCCAGGTGATGATAGTGGTTCGGCAGCACGGTTTCCGCCCGGTAACCCAACGTCATGAACAGGCGGACATTCCTGGGCGTTCCCAGCATCGTGCAGGCGTAAAACTTGTGACAATCGGTCATGATCCGTTCGATCTCCCGCAGCAGCGTTTTTGCCACGCCCTGTCCTTGATGGTCCGGATGCACCGATAGCAACCGGATCACACACACACCGGCCACAGTCCAACAGCGCACGGATCCGATGACCCCGGCCTCCGTTTCGGCTACCAGAATGCGTTTCTCCTGCGCGTCCCCTCTCAGGCTCTCGAGCGTTTCCGTCGTCCAGGCACTGATTTCATACACCGAGGCATACTCACGGAAGGCCGCCTGTTGTACCGCCAGGATGGCGTTGAAGTCGCGGTCGGTGGCCGGTCGGATGTGTATCATGACGGTTCTCCGGTTGTGCGGGAGCCAGCCGAGTCCAACACGGCAGCGGATCAGCGTGCATTCACGAGCCGTTCGATCCTGCCCCCGGCTCCGAGCCGGGCGAACTGTTGCTTCATCGTGTTGACGTGCGCCAGATACGCACGCACGTCGTGATCGCCGCACCGCTGCCCCGGGAGCAGCCGGAACCCGCGTCTCGCATAGGCGTGACCCGCCCCCGCTCCACACAAATGGATGAGCGCGGCCAGATCCTGCTTCCGTTGCAGCGTCGCGGCCGCCCCGCGCCCGCTTCCGATCGCCCGGGCAACGTGGCGATCGAGGAGCGCCGCAGTCAACTCGATGGCGTGGCTTGGCAGGACCCGCGTGTAGAAGCTGTTAAACCAACAGGAGCGCACATCCTGCCAGGGACCGTCCTCCACCACGACATGGTCGTGGATGCAGTAGCGCTTCGCCGCGTCAAACGTGCCGTCGGTGATCTGGTACATGCCCACCGCGCTCGACGCCGGCTGGTACCACTCCAACGGGTTCCAGGTCTGCCGCCATCGCCAGTACGTCCGCGCCACGGGGTTGCCCGCGCCTTCGACCTGGGCCAACGCCGCGAGCAATTCGGGCGAGATCACGGCGGTGGAATGCTCGCGGAAGAGCGGCCCGTATTCCCGCCACGTTTCCGAGGGATTCTTGGCCAGCGCGCGATCCAGTGGAAAGAGGACTTCCGTCGGCTTGCGGATCGCGTGGTACAGCCAATTGGCGCCGGCCAGGACCAGCAAGAGCAGGGCTGCGCCGAGCACCAGTCTGGCGGCGGGCGGAGACGCCCGCAAGGCGGTCAGCATCTGTCCGGAGGTCCGCCAGCACGCCGCCGCCACGCGCCTGACGGTCTTGATCCGGCTCCGGCGTCCCCGCTTTTTCCGGCGAGGGCCGGCCCGGTTGGCACGAGGATGGGATCTGGCGGCCATGGCGCCACTATAGCGCAACTCATGGCCGGTTTTGCGCCGTGTTTTCCGGAAAAGCCTGCGCTCCCACGGACGGCGCAGGAATGGGGTTGCAGGTCTGTCAGCATCTCAGCACGGCCGACATGACGGGTTTCTAAAGCACCTCGTTCGATTTCTTCGCACCACAGCCGGCGGCCAACCGTTCATGGCTTCCCTGCTCCGGGATACAGGAGAGGCCGTAGTCTCCCTTGACTCCGTTCAGCCAAAGATTATGTTTCTTAGTGTCAGCGTAGGTGAGACTCCGACGGAGGACGGGGGAGGCTCGAGGTCTTTTTCGTTCTGATGTGCGTCCTGACCGTGATGAGTTGTGCCATCGCCGCCTGGCGGGGGTGGGAGAGAAGAAAGAGAAGTGGTCTTGGACCAACAATCGGGTAGACGCAAGAAGGGAGGTGAGGTTGATGTTGGCAGTCTCTATGTTGATAACCCTAATGATCTTTATGTGGGGAGCCGCCATCTGGGCCTCATGGGAGGAAGAGAAGCCGGATCGGTGGCACATGAACGACACGCATCCGGGCGCGTTGACCGGAGCATAAGCATCTCCTCGTAGTTTGCGCGATATCCCATTGTCGATGCGCTTCCGGGACGTGGCCGAACAGAAAGGAGGAGCAGGTATGGAACTGATGACGAAGCTGAAAGATATTGTCCCGTGGAAGAAACAACCGGTGGAACGGGAAGAGGGCCTCTCGTTACGTGACGACATCAATGAAGTGTTCGATCGGTTCCTCATGGCTCCGTTTGAGAGCATGTGGTCCGTGCCATCCACCAGGCGATACGGCATCAAGATGACGGACACGGAAGATGAAGTCATTGCCCGGGTAGAGGTCCCGGGACTTGATCCGAAACGGATCAACGTGGAGGTCCGCAATGGGTACCTTCACGTCGGATATGAACAGGAGCGGGAATGACACGGCACTGGAAGCGGTCGCCAGTACGCCGCATTCCATCGGAGCGTGGCTTTGCCTGAAGGGGTGGATGCGTCTCAGGCAGAGGCCAGTTGCCAGCATGGATTGCTGACAGTCCGGATTCCATGGAGCCGTGAGGCGAGAGATCGCGCGCATCGCATCAGCGTCTCCGTGGAGTAACTCTCAAGCGCCGGAAGTCCGGAGCGGCCTAAGTCCCCCGGACGCCACCATGGTTGACTACCTACGCAGGGGCAGCCACCCTTGTGTCGTGTCGGGAAAAGGGCGGCAGTTGTGCCTGGCGGCTGACGCGAGTCCAGATAGCGGACATATTCAAATTAGAGAGAGCTCGCATCACCTTCCACCTCTGTCAGGGCAGTGCCCCAGTATGTGCCAGACCGGTGAATCTGTATCCTATGTATCCTGTGATCAATGAAGAAAGGAGATGCTGTGACGAATAAATGTGCGCACGCCGCCTGTAGCTGCCGGGTCGCTTTGAAAACGATGTACTGCCACGCGAGGTGTGCCTCCGGAGCGACAGGCAACGCCAAGTGTGAATGCGGCCACCTGGCCTGTAAAGGCCGATGAACGACAAGACCGCGGGCCTAGGAGGGATCGAGCGATGCAGATCGATGGGGGCGAAGCGCTCCGCCGGGGCTGGCAGCAGAGCAACAGGGCCTGCCCACATGCCGAGCTTGTGGAGGAACATGATGCGGAGAATCGACTGACCGGGAAACAGTTCTGCAAAGTCTGCGGCCAATATCAAGACCCGAAGCCTGCGAAGGAAGAGGACGGAGAGGAGGGCAAGCAGACGAAGGCGAGACCGTGAGTTACTCCGCCACCCGGACCAGCACTTTTCCCATGGGACCTTCCTCCAAACGTGCGAATCCTCGAAGCAGATCCTGGAACGAGACGATGCAGTCGACCTGCGGCCGTTGCCCGGTTTCGCCCAGTCGGCGAACGAGCTCGTGCCAGGCCATTTGCGCGGCGGCAGCGGAATAGTCTCCGACCGAGACTCCACCGATTCGCAGGCGGCGGAAGAACAAGCTGGCTGTATTGAACTGCGGTACGGGGCCGCCGCTCCTTCCAACCACACTGACCCGGCCGCCATAGCCAAGCAGGTTGATCACCGGCGGCAGCAGCGGTCCTCCGACCATGTCGATCACCAGATCCACCGTGTTCGGATTCAGCGCGGCCCTGACGGCTTCTGTCAGACCGGGATCACCGGGATCGAATGTGTAATCCGCTCCCAAAGTCAGCAGCTTTGCGCGCTTCTCCGGACTGCGCGATAACGCCACGACCCGGAGTTCCATCGATTTGCCGAGCTGCACGGTGGCCACGCCGACACCGCCCGAGGCCCCGGTGACGAGCAGGACGGAAACCGACGGGGGCGGGGCCGGAGGCTCCGCCCATTGTGTCAAGGCCTGCCAGGCCGTCAAATACACCAACGGCGCACCGGCCATTTCTTCGAGAGACCAGCCATCGGGGACTCGCGTCACGCTGTCCATGGGAACGATCACTTTCTCCGCGAGCGTCCCCCAGGTTTCCACTCCCAGGGTACAGCGCAAGATTCCCACGGTCTCGCCCACACGAACATGGTCCACTCCCTCTCCGATGGCCAGCACATCACCGACGCCGTCCCGACCCAGGATATGAGGCAGCGCCGGCTTCGCCGGATACAGGCCTTCCGCCAGGAAGGCATCCGCCGGGTTCAAAGCGGCAAGCCGCACCTTCAAGAGCACGTCACGAGGCCCCGGCTGCGGGTCCGGCACCGTGCCAAACCGTAACGCTCTCACACCCTTCAAAGAGTCCATCAGCCATGCGCGCATGCCGACCCCGCCGATCTTCGTGGTGTATTATGACATCTTCCTGTGCCCTTCATTTTTTGCCGGTCCATTCGGCCCTAGTGAGGAGGCACCTTTGCACTGGGGATCCACCAAGACACGGCTCCTCATCTGGTGGGTCCTCCTCGCTCGTCGCTTGGCGGCCTCGACCGCCCCTGCCTATCTGAGGCTCTTCGAACATTCGAACGGTATGAAGAGGCCAGGGATTCACTGGAGCAGCATTTCGACGAGCCGGAGCCTGCGGTGGCAATGTCAAGCCGTTTTGAAGCACACGAATTATTGGCAGGCCAGGGCAGCCCTTGGTCATCTATCCCCGCGAAGAGAGCGCGGGTGTTCGATGCCGGGGTCCCGCCTAGTGGAAGCCGGTCGGCATTCGAGCCAAAGTATGCTTGCTATCGCAGCAAGGTACCTCCGGCATCGCCGGACGAGGCAAGGAAGAAGGACCTGGTGACTGAAGAAGCACTCGGGCAGTTGGTGAGGCAATGGATTACGGAACACGGCCGCGCAGATGGGACAGAGATGGCGGACGATGAGGACCTCCTTGCCAGCGGCGCGCTGGATTCGATGGGATTTATTGAGTTGCTCGCGTACGCCGAAACCGTGACCGGACAGCCGTTGGGCTTGCAGGAGCTTGATCTCGACGCCTGTGCATCCATTCATGGTTTGGTCCAAACTATTTGCCGGACAACGGTGTCGGAAGGGGAGCGATGAACCCCATCGTGCAGAGCTATTCACGGCTGGCCGACGCATATGATGACGAACGAAATCAGTCTTCCTGTTGGGGGCTCTCGGCGGATCAGGCGTTCAAGTCCATCCGTCTCGCCGACCACCATCGCATCGTGGCGGATATCGGGTGCGGCACGGGACGCGGGCTCCTCAAGCTTGCGTCATGGTATCCCGAAGGCCGGCGATTCATCGGTGTCGAGCCCGCGGAAATGATGCGGAGGAAGGCCGCCGAACTCACACGCCACCAGGATCATGTGGAGATTCTCGACGGGACCTTCGAATGCCTCCCCCTGGAGTCCGCCTCGGTGGACTATGTGTACAGTATCCATGCCTTTCATTGGACCACCGATCTGGAGCGCTCTGTGCGCGAGTTGGCACGAGTGCTCAAGCCCTGCGGCGCGATGGATTTGTTCTTCACAGGGCGCCACAACGGCCGAGAATTCCTTCGCATGACGACGCCGGTCTTTCTCAAATACATGGGTCATCGCATGCTGCTCGAGTCCGCCGCCATGCGGAAGCAACTCACGCAAGATGCCGCCCAGACTCTGTTTGAGCCGGTCTTCGGCTCGGCGCGGGTCACCGTCCAGGAGTCCTATGACACCTATTATGATTCACTGGAGGGGCACTGGAGTTGGTGGATGCGGGCCGAGGGGCATTTCGTCCGCATGCCGCCGGAGCGCAAGGTCCAGTGCGATGCAGAGATCAAACAGGCGCTGGCCCGCTTGACGACCGAGCGCGGGATTCCCCATACGATCCATCTCCTGCACGTTCGTGTAACCGATGCGTAAGGCCGTGACGCCTCGCCGGCGCCGCCGGGTCCTCTCTGTCCGGTGAGGTCCCCGCACCAGCGTCATGGGACACATCCTTCCCTTCACACATCGGCAGGTGCCCCAAGTTGCCCTGCTGCATGCCCGCGTGTTCGGCCACGGCCAGCCCAGTGCCGGGGACCTGTCAGACCGTGCAGAATACTTGCGGAAGGTGTTTCTGCGGGACGATGGTCCTCATGATTCAGGACGGTCCCTAGTCTATGAAGCGCACAATCGCATCGTGGGATTTGTGGGTGCATCCACAAGGGACTTCCGATTAGGCGGAAAGTCCATCAGCGTGTCAATCAGCTCACAGTTTATCGTGGACCCGGACAGCCGATCACACTTGGCCGGCATCCGGCTGCTCAAGGAGTTCTTTCAGGGGCCGCAAGATCTTTCCATCGCGGATGAAGCGAACGACGCGGCTCGCACAGTGTGGGAGGGGTGTGGCGGCGTGACGGCTCCCCTCTATAGCTTCTATTGGACCCGGCCACTCCGTCCCGCTGCCTATGTCCTGTCGCTGCTCCGTCTTCGACGACCCTGGGCGCCTGTGGCCGCAGCGCTGCGTCCCTTCGCCAGTATCGTGGACGGGATGATGGGGAGCATACCTCGGAATCCTTGGCAGGTCACATCTGATCTCCTGGCGGAGAGTGTCGATAGCGAAGAGTTGTGGAACGCTCTGTCGGATTACTATGGCGAACAAACCCTCAGACCCGAGTATCAATTCACGGCGTGGCAGTGGGTCAACCGGCGGGCGCAGGCCAAGCAGGACTGCGGCAGGTTGCAGTGGATGACCGTCAAGACTGCGAGCCGCGGCGCGGTGGGATGGTACCTCTATTATGTAAATCCCGGGGGCACCAGCGAGGTGCTGCAACTGGCGGCCAAGACCGGTTCCGAACAGGCGGTCTTCCATCACCTTTTGCGGCATGCCTGGCAGGGTGGAGCGGCAGCCCTGTCGGGGCGGTTGCAGCCATCCTGGCTGCCGGTCCTTTCCAACGCGCGATGTCTCTTTTACAGAGGTCCATGGGTACTCGTGTCCTCCAAGCGGCCCGAATTGCTCCGGCCCTTTTATGAAGGGACTGCTTCGATTTCACGGCTCGACGGAGAATGGTGTTTACGGTACCGGTGACGGGCAGCGCGGCGGCCACTGCAAGGAGCCGTGACCAACCGGAGGACGTGGACAAGGCATTCTTCCGGGTGGGATTGCAGTGGTAAGAGGTCCATCGCCTTCTGCGCCCATGACGTGCGACAGAATAGGCGTGGGCCATCCGGATGATCCGAGGTCCCGGAGCCCGCAGACGGATGATGAACCGGAGGTTGCCGGCTTGCCTCCTTTCTGAAATGGAACTCAGCCCCAACGGAAGACGCGGGCGCCATGACGTGCACGACCCGCGTGATGGAGCTGCGCACGTCATGCCGAATGGCCCCGTATTTCTCCTACCGGTCATCGAACATCCAGACTAAGCCCTCCGCTCCGGCCACCGTATCGCCCTGCGGTAGGTCCACATGGCCCTTGAGTCTTGTGCTCCCTTTGGCCATATAGAGGTGCGCGTAGCGGGCGTCCGGCACCTGGATGGTTTCGGCGGGGTGGAGCCGGCTCCCCCATCGCCCCTTTCTGCCGAATGGCAATGGCGCTGTCATGTGCCTGGCCCGACGCCACAGGGCCCGCGCGTCTCGAGGTTGGCCGTAATGCCGAGTTGCTGGTACGCGGGCGGGATTGGCATGGTGTCGGGTGGCACCGCACATCTGGATGAAATGGAGGTCCCGATCGCCGCGCGGGCATATCTCCGACTGCCAGATGCCCGCGCGCGTTCATGCGTTACGCCAGACCGGGATAGAGAGGCCGAACTGGCCGTCGGAGTCCTTATGCTCCAGCTCCTGTTCACCCAGATGACGATCTCCGTGTCGCGATGGGGATGGTCTGGAAGCCGGTGCAGGCCTTCACGCTATCGGCATTGCTCAGCAACAGCCCGTGGCGCGTGTTGCGCGGATCATAATGGGGCCGAAAGTGACGCTATGGTGCGAATCGAGCCATGGCAGCTGCCTGTGAAAACGCTCACCGCTACGGATGACCTGAATATGAGGTGTCATTCTGTCCTCCTTTCGGGCAAGTTCCCGAGATCGTTCTTGCTCACAAGGAGGCAAGCGACGAGCCGGGCGAACTGGACTGGCAAAGGCGTCGGAGCATTGAACGCCTGACGTGCGCGTCAAGATGTGAACGAACGGGTACTGCTCTTGAGTGGACGGAACAGACCCCGGACGATATACGCACGGATGCGTCTGACTCCTCTCGGCATGGAAGCATGAAACAATATGCAGCGGTCATCCTATTCCGGTAACCGTGGTGTAGTCTGCGATGTGACGCAGGTTGTTTAGCCCGCATCCGGGGAATGGAAACGAGCATTGGCGGGGAGCACGTCGATGTTAGGATTTCTCAGCTCTTCTCAGGGGCCAATCGGCATGCGTGTTTCGATTCGGCATCAGGCGCTATCTCCTGCCATATCCCTCATGGGTGATTGTGGCCGCGATGAGTGAGACCGGTCACAATCCGATGCGATGGTTGGTCGTATTTGGCATCGCGGGCCAGCGATACGCCCTCGATCTTCCCGTTGTCGAGCGGGTCCTCCGCATGGTTCAGGTGTCACCCCTGCCGAAAGCACCTCCCATCGTTCTGGGCGTGATCAATTTTCATGGGCAGATCATCCCGGCCATTGATCTGGTACGCCGCTTGGGTCACTCGCCGGACCACTATGGCCTCTCCTCTTTTCTCATGGTCGCCAAGACGAGCCGGCGAAGGCTGGCTTTCCCCGTCGGCCAGGTTCATGGAGTGCAAGAGGTCCCGATCGAGAGCATCACACTGCCGGAGGCAGGGCTCCTTGGAACCGGCCTTGTGGCCGGAGTCCTCGCGCTCCCGGATGGCGTCCTGTTCATCCATGATCTGGACACCGTGCTTTCGTTGAACGAAGAGCAGGGATTGACCCAGGCGCTCGACGGGGACACCGAGTGAGAATCTCGGACGACATGCTTGGCCCGGCGCGCGCGTTGATCGCGGATCGCTTGGGACTGGACTTCCCCGAAAACCGGCAGGCCGACCTGAAGCGAGGACTCGAGCAGGTCCTTGGCGATTCGCCCCTCAGATCATCGGAGCAGTGCATGACCTGGCTCGCGACCCTCCCGGACGAGAGCCCGGAGTGGAAGGGGTTGGCCGGCTCCCTCACGATTGGAGAAACCTACTTTTTCCGAGACCGCGCGTTCGTTGAGGCACTCCAACAAGAAATCCTCCCGGCGCTCATCGCGGATCGGCGGTCGGCCAACACTCTCCGTCTCAGGTGCTGGAGCGCCGGGTGCGCCATTGGAGCCGAACCGTACTCCCTCGCGATCCTGCTGGATCAACTGCTTCCCGACCGCCAACAGTGGGCTCTGACTATCCTGGCCACGGATATCAGTTCGGGGGCCTTGGAGTCGGCGAAGCAAGGAATCTACAGCGAGTGGGCCCTCCGCGAGACCTCTCCGTGGATTATGGATCGCTATTTTCATCGGCGGGGAAAGGACAGCTGGGAAGTCGATCCGGCCATTCGCCAGATGGTCACATTCGCACCGTTAAATCTGGCTGGAAACAGCTTTCCTGCACTGACGACCAACACGATCGTCATGGATCTCATCGTCTGTCGGAACGTGTTGATGTATTTCACTCAGGACGTCCAAAGAGCCGCGGTCGTCCGGCTGCAGGAGGCCTTGGTGACCGAAGGGTGGCTCGTCGTGTCTCCGGCCGAAACCTCATCCGAACTCTTCTTTCCGTTGGTTCCCGTGAACCTTCCAGGCACGATTTTCTACAAGAAGTGCCCGCATCCGAATGGTTCCATGGTGCCGTTGCCGATGGGAAACCCCATACTCGTCGAGCCAATGGTGCCGGAGGGGCCGGAACCGTTGCGGGCGACCGGCGAATCAGAGCCAGAGGACCCATGGCCGTTGTCGGTCCGGCCGGGTACGGCGCAGCCTGTCGCAGTCGAGTCCGGCAGCAGGGAAACAAATCTTCACACTGTCCGAATCCTGGCTGATCAAGGACATCTGGTGGAGGCCCGCCGCTTATGTGACACGCTGGTCGCTCGGGATCGTCTTAATCCGGAATCCGCTCTCCTTTTGGCCGCCATTTGCCAGGAACAGGGAGAAATTCCGGCGGCCATTGACGCCCTGCGCCGGGCTGTCTATCTGGCACCGAACTCGGCTGCCGCGCACTTCATGCTGGGCTGCCTGTTGGTGCGGCAAGGAGACGGTAAACGGGGACGGCAGTCCCTCGAAGCCGTCGTGGCCCTGCTGGGGTCGGCCTCTCCCGATGAGGCGGTGCCCGGAAGTGATGGGTTGACGGCGGGTCGATTGTTGGAGACAGCCCGCGCCTATCTTGAGGAGAAGCGATGAACGGAGAAGCATGGGATGCGGACTGGCACAATGCCCACGCCTCTCTGGAACGGGCGCGGCTCGCGATGGAATCCGATGGCCGGCTTTCGCCAGAGCAGGTCGCGCGGATCTTGATGGAGAGGACTCTCGCACTCGCGAAGCCATTGGAATATGCCACGCCGTCGACCGAGACGATCGAGTTGCTGGCCGTCTCCCTCGCATGTGAACGGTTCGGGATCGACATCGCGCAGGCCCTCGAAGCGATGCCCTTGCGAGAGTTGATTCCGGTGCCATGCACGCCCGCCTTCGTGCTGGGAGTGATGAACTATCGGGGGCGGATCCTGGCAGTCTTGGATCTCCGACCGCTGTTGGGCCTGCAAGGGCAAGGCGTCAAGGAAGATGGCAAGGTGGTCCTCGTCGAAGCGGCAGGCATGACCTTCGGGCTGTATTTCGACAGGGTCGAGGGGACCCTGTCGGTTCCTGCCCGTCAGGTGACGCCGCCTCCGCAAGGCTTTGGTGATCTTCGCTTGACCCTCACACGTGGGTTGACGGAAGACCTGATGACGGTGCTCGATGTTGACGCCTTGGCGCGAGCCCCGGAAATCCTGGTCAATGAGCAGATCGGCTAAGGCGCTAACTGACAAGGGGGATATCAGTGAACACTCGAACATGGACCGTCGGTCGGCAGATTATTACGGCATTCACCGTACTCCTGGGGTTGCTCATACTGACAGCGGGAGTCGGCATGTACGGGCTCTTCCGTGGTGCCGATGCGACTGAAACCACCCTCCGTTATCAAGCGGTGATCTTGAAGAATAAGCTCGGAGCGCCCGGGGCGATCGGATTAGCGCAACTGGATCTCCTGCGGTATCTGGGAAACCAAGAGAACCGATATCTCGCCAGTTGGGAGAAGTGGGCCAAGGTCTCCCGCCAAATGGTCCTCGAATCTCAGGGCACGACCGTCTTGGCGGAGAACCGGTCCGGATGGGATGAAGTACTCCGCTTAGTCGACCTCGCTATAGGAGAGGGGAAGCAAGTGGTCGATGCTGAATCGGCGGGTCATCACGCCGATGCGCTTCGAATTCATGCGAAGCAATTCCAGCCGGTTGTGGAGCAACTGTTAACCACGCTCGAACGGGTCATGGACTCCGAGGCGAAGTTTGCGACGCGCATCTCGGAATCGGCCCTCGCGGAAAGCGCTCGAGCCTCCTGGATGATGCTCAGCGTGGTGGTATGCGCGCTCATTGCCGGAGTGGCGATCGGCTGGGCCGTGACGCGCTCGATCACCGGCTCCTTGCGAGCAGCTGTGAGCGCCTTGGCAGCCGCCTCCTCCGAGATCGTCGCAGCGACAGCCCAACAGGCCGCGGGCACCGCCGAGGGAGCCACCGCAGTTCAGCAAACCTCCACCACCGTGGACGAAGTGAAGCAAACCGCCCAAATCTCCGCCCAGAAAGCCCAGGCGGTAGCCGAATCCTCGCGCAAATCCGTACAAGTGTCCCAAGATGGACGCCGGGCGGTGGAGAACAGCGTCAAGGGATCGCAGGAAGCCAAAATGAGGATGGAAACGCTGGCCGAGCGGATACTCACTCTGAGCGAGCAGGCCCAAGCCATTGGCGAGATCATCGCCGCAGTCAACGATCTGGCTGAACAGTCCAACCTGTTGGCGGTGAACGCGGCCATTGAGGCTGCGAAAGCAGGGGACGCCGGGAAGGGATTTGCCGTGGTGGCGGTGGAGGTGAAAAGCTTGGCCGAGCAGTCCAAGCAGGCGACAGCCCGTATTCGGGGGAACCTCAACGAGATCCATCGGGCGACCCAGGCTGCCGTTATGGCGGCTGAACAAGGGATGAAGGTGTCGGAAAACGGGGAGGTGTTAGCTCGACAGGCCGGTGAGAGCATTCGCCTCTTGGCCGAGAACCTCACCGAGTCAGCCCAAGCCGCCCAACAGATCATGGCGTCTGCCCAACAGCAGGTGGTGGGTATGGATCAAATGGCGCTCGCGATGCAGAACCTTAGACAAGCCACCACCCAAAATATGGCCGCCACACGACAGGTCGAAGAGTCCGCGAACAATCTGAATGAGCTGGCTCAGCGATTGATGACGCTGGTGGCGATATCAGGCAACGGCCATCTCGTCGGTCGACGTCCGCTAGGACGGGTCCCTCTTGCCGGTTGATCGGACGACGATGGGAGATCGGAACGAAGCATTCAGGGCGCGGCTGCTGGCCACGTTTCGGGTGGAAGCGGAGGAACATTTTCAGGCTTTGACGACCCACCTCGTGGCGCTGGATCGCGGGCTGCCTCCGGCCGAGGCGCGCGCAGCCATCGAGATTGCGTTCCGGGAAATACATACGTTTAAGGGGGCGGCTCGCTCGGTTGGCCTCATGGAGGTGGAGACCCTTTGCCAGGCCTGCGAGGCCATTCTCAGCAAACTCTCGCGGAACCAGCTGGCCTTGACGCCTCCGATCTTGAAAGCGCTGCATGACGGGGTCGCGCAGATACCACTCCTGCTGGCCGGGGGCCAAACGTCCACCGCCGTGAGCGAGGTACTCAGACCTCTTAAGGATGTCATTGCCGTGCCGACGCTCGCGGCGGTGGAGCCTGTTGACACGCCGGCACATCAGGCGGGCACCCCGATGGCGGCGCCGGAGGTGAGTGTGCCATCGACCAACACGATCCGGCTCGATGCCACCCAACTCGATATCTTGATTCTTCAGGCTGAAGATCTCCTGCTCCCCAAGCTCGCCGCCGGTGAGCGGGTCCTCGAAGCTCGGGCATTGCTCGACACAGTGACCGGCTGGCGTACTGCCCTGGCTCGCGTACGGGCCGTGCGGAGATTGCAGCCTGTGACCAGTCCGGTGACTCCCGAGGCCGACCCTGAATCGATCATGCAAAAGCTCGAACGGCAGATCGCCGCCATGCTCGAACACATCGTCCGCGATCACCGGACCATGACGTCGATCACGGACGGACTTCAAGCGCACTTGCGGCGGTTGCGGATGAGCCCGGCCTCGGTCGTGCTGACCCCGTTTCCGGGTATGGTGCGGAGCCTTGGCGAAGCACTGGGGAAACAAGTGGAGTGGGTGGTTCGAGGGGGCGATCTCGAAGTGGATCGAAAGGTGCTGGAGGCGATGAAAGACCCCCTCATTCACTTGGTGAGAAATGCCATTGATCATGGGCTTGAGTTACCGGAAGTCCGGGCGGCGCAAAGCAAGCCGCCGCAAGGACGGGTTGCCGTGACCATCGGATCCTTGGAGGGGAATCGGATCGAGATCCAGGTCGAGGACGACGGGCGGGGGATCGATCTGGCGCAAGTCCGTGCCGCGGCCGTTCGCATCCGGCATCTGACTGCGGATGAATCCCAGGCTTTGAGCGACGAGGCGGCCCTGGACCTCATCTTCCGATCCGGGGTCAGCACCACCCCGCTCATCAGCGATATTTCTGGCTACGGCCTGGGTCTGGCGATCGTCAGAGAGCGGGTCGAACAGTTAGATGGCACGATCTGCGTCGACAGCCGCCCCGGCATCGGTACCACGGTGCGGATCACGCTCCCCGTATTCATGTCCACTTTTCGCGGGTTGTTGGTGCGCGCCGGCGGACAGTCGTATCTCCTGCCGAGCGAGGCGGTCGAGCGGACCGTCCGTTTTCCTCGAGAGGTGGAAGGCGCGGAGGGGCGACCAGCGATTTACTGGGAGGGCCGGCCGCTCCTCCTCGCACGGTTGGCCGACTTACTCGGACTGCCGGCAGGACAAGCCCGGTCTGGGTCCGAGAGTCAGCGACAGTGTGTCATCGTCAAGGTACAGCACGAACTCCTGGGACTTATGGTCGAGGACATAGCCGGGGAGCAGGAGGTCGTCCTCAAGGAATTGCGGCCACCGCTCGTCCGGATCAAGAACGTGGCCGGCGCAGGCCTTATCGGAACCGGTCAGGTGGTTCTGATACTCCGTCCGGCGGATCTGCGCCAATCCGTCCGTGCAAGCCATCGGGTACCTGTATCGCCGCATGTGCCGGAGACAGCGACGCGTCAGCCGGTCATTCTCGTGGTCGATGACTCGATCACCACTCGGACTATGGAAAAGAACCTCTTGGAGACTGCAGGGTATAAGGTTCTTGTGGCCGTCGACGGGGTCGAGGCCTGGACGCTCCTCACTAAAGACGCCATCGACCTGGTCCTCTCCGATGTGGATATGCCCAGGATGGGTGGTTTGGAATTAACCGCGAGAATTCGGGCGCACGGCGATGTCGCGCACCTCCCCATCATTCTGGTCACGGCGCTCGAATCACGAGAAGACAAGGAACGGGGGCTCGAGGTCGGAGCCAATGCATACATCGTGAAGTCCAGCTTTGATCAATCGAATCTTCTGGAATTCATCCGGAGACTGCTGTGACCGGTAGCGAGACCAAAAAGATCCGTGTATTGGTGGCGGAAGACTCCGTGACGACCAGAGAGTATCTCGCCCACCTCCTCGGCCAGGACCCGGCGCTCCAGGTCATCGGGACGGTGAAGAACGGCCTCGAAGCGATGGATACAACCGAACGGCTCAGGCCGGACGTGATTCTCATGGACGTCCACATGCCGGTCATGGGCGGCTACGAAGCGACTCGGCAGATTATGCAACGCGTCCCTACGCCGGTTGTCATGGTGAGTTCCTATATGAGTCAGGACCAGGTCGCCATGACCCTTCAGGCGCTCGAGGCAGGAGCCCTCACGGTGGTACTTAAGCCGAATGGACTTGGTTGCCCGGACAACGACGAGACCGCCTGGCAACTGCAGGAAACCGTGAGGCTGATGGCAGGGGTTAAAGTTATCCGTCGCTGGCCGAGACGCGATGGCTCGGTGCCGCTGCCGGCGGTACAAGCCAGGATAGGCTCGAACATCGAGATCCTGGCTATCGGCGCTTCCACGGGCGGACCGCCGGTGCTGGCGGAGATTCTGGGCGGTCTCCCGCTACAGTTTCCGGTCCCGATCCTTGCTGTTCAGCACATCGCCCACGGATTTATCACCGGATTGGTCGAGTGGATCGGCCACAGCACCTCTCTTCGCGTCAAACTCGGGGTGTCCGGCGAACCAGCGCAACCGGGGACCGTCTACGTCGCGCCGTATGGCGTTCACATGGGCATCACAAAGGATCGGCACATACACCTGGCCGAGGGGCCGGCGGAAAACACTTTTTGTCCCTCCGTGTCCTATCTCTTTCAGTCTCTGGCGGAGTCCTTCGGCCGGTCGGCGATCGGCATTCTGCTCACCGGGATGGGCCAGGATGGGGCGAAGGGCCTCCTGGAGTTGAGGAAGGCGGGAGGGGTGACCATTGCACAGGATGAAGAAACCAGCGCGGTTTTCGGGATGCCCGGTGAAGCGATTCGTCTGGGGGCGGCGCAATATGTGTTATCGCCGAAGGAAATAGCACAACAACTCAGAGGTCTGATCTAACATGCCCACACCTGGCGGCGCTATGAACAACGGTATCGAAGTTCTCATCGTCGAGGATAGCCGGACACAGGCTGAGCACCTCAGGTATCTCCTCGAAGAAGAAGGCTATGCGGTCACGCTCGCGACGAACGGTCGGCAGGCTCTCGACGCGGCGCGTACTCGGAAGCCGACGATCATCATTAGCGATATCATGATGCCTGAGATGGACGGCTATGCGCTGTGCGAAGCCGTCAAATCCAATGCCGCCCTGAAGGACATTCCGATGATCCTGGTGACGGACCTCAACAGTCCCGAAGACGTGGTGGCGGGGCTGCAGTGTTGCGCGGACAACTTTATTACCAAGCCCTATGATTCGCAGTTCCTGCTCGCTCGGATCAGCCAGAGTCTGAAAAATAAGGAGCTCCGGTCGAAACGGAATGTCGACGCGGCAGTGGAGATCGAACTCGCCGGCCGCACATATACCATCACGGCCGAACGATATCAGATTCTGGATTTGCTGATTCCAACGTTTGAAGAAGCGGTTCGTCTGAATCGGAAACTCAGGGAACAGCAGAAGGAACTCGCCGACCAGGTGAAGGAGCGGACGGCCGCCAACGAACGACTCGTGATCGAGGTGGCTGAGCGCAATCGGGTGGAGGAGGCCCTCCGCCACGCCCATGCCGATTTGGAACGGCGCGTGGCGGAACGGACGTCGGAATTATCAAAGCGGACGAACGACCTGCAGACATTGCTGTATGTCACCTCGCACGACCTGCGGGAGCCGCTGCGCTCCATCGAAAATTTCTCGCGCTTGGTCTATGAGCGCTACGCCGACCGCCTGGATGACAAAGGACGGGACTTTCTCCGGCGTGTCGGCCGCGCGGCCCAGAGAATGGACCGCCTCATGGCGGATCTTCTCGCACTCTCTCGCGTACAACGCACGGAGTTTTCTGCTGAGGTGGTCGAGGGGGAGCAGATCGTCGAGGAGGCGCTGCGACGCCTGGCTGAAAAAATACAGGAAACCGGCGCGAGGGTGCGGATGGCAAAACCCTTTCCCCGGTTCCGCGCGAACAGCACCTGGGCCACTCAAGGGGTGTACAACCTCCTGACGAATGCCCTCAAGTTTGCGCGGCCGAATGAAGTGCCCGATATCGAGATCGCGCCTTATCATGCCGATGGCACAGAGGGTGCGGAGGTCGGCCTCGTGGTACGAGATCGCGGACCGGGAGTCGCGCCCGAGCACGCGGAGCGGATCTTTCAGCTCTTCCAGCGGGCGGTCGGACGGGACGTCGAAGGCACCGGCGCCGGGCTCGCGATTGTCCGACAGGTGGCCGAGCGTCATGGCGGTCGGGCGTGGGTGCAGCCGCGCGAGGGTGGAGGGTCGGAATTCATTATCACGTTCAAAGGAGGGGATGCCTGAGGGGACTGTGGACCTCCTCCTGGCACAGGCGATCAAGGTAAGCTTCGCCAGAACGGACGCATCGACTTGACTACGGGGCGACGAGCCGACCGACGAAGGCGATGTAGGCCTGCAGTAGAGCATGAAGCCGCGATAATTGACGGGCCTCCACGAACGCGCCGGACGCATCGAAGGCCTGATGCGCACGCGGCAAGCCGAACACATCCGGATACACGTGGGCTCCGATCGTTTGGAGTGGAATGCGGCAATGCGCGAGACCACGGACGGCCCCCAGACCACCGGGCGAGGCGCCGATAAGCAGGACCGGCTTGTCTTCGAATGGAATGGGATCGGTGCGTGAGGCCCAGTCGATGGCGTTCTTCAGCGTGCCCGGGATGCCCCCATTGTATTCCGGCGTGGCGATGACGAGACCGTCAGCCGACTGAATGCGGCGGATGAACTCGAGCCCTCCGGGCGGGATGCCATCGCCTTCCTCCAGATCTCCGTCATACATCGGCATCTCGAACTCCCGGAAATCGGCGAGATCCAGCTCGATCTTCGGCGTATTGCGGAGCACCGTCGCCGCTTGCCCGATCAATTTGCGATTGAGGGAGGCTGCCCGAAGGGAGGCTGCAAAGGCGAGGAGTTTCATGCGTGTTCCTGGACTGCGAGGGTAAGCGTGATGATGCCTACCCTACCATATCGGCCTGGTAAGCGCCGTGAGGAAGGCACGCGGCAAGGAAGACAGGAGACGACGGTGTCGGGCGTTCGCGATGAACAAAAGGCGAGCCGGATGGCTCGCCTCTCGTGAAAAACCAAAACGGCTGCTCAGGCGACGACTTTGCGAGAGAGAAGGGCAACACCAACCATTCCTAATCCAAGCAGTATCATGCTCGAAGGTTCAGGAACATTCGCACGTGCAACCTGTAGTTCACCTGAATACGAAGAGAGGCCAGTCCCGCTCCCGAAAATTTGCACGGTGAACGGGGTCGTGTCCACGCTACTCAGACCGAAAAACTGAAATGAGCCGAATCCTACATTGGCGGCAGCTTGGCCATTAACAAACACATTGCTGATGCTCGCGTACTGCGAGCTGAGCGAGAAGTCAAAATTGTATGTTCCAACGTCAAGGTTGACGAATGAGATGGTATCGAGACCTCCGGTCAACACCGTTCCTCTCGCCCCGATGAAGGATCCGGCCCCGCTGGACAGATCCACGGTCATTTCTAAGGCGAAGCTGGGGACTGTACCGAATGCCATAAGACAACTGACAAGGACGCACACGCCAAGCATTACTTTCAAAGACATGGAACCCTCCTGTGGTTGATACATGAGCAAGCATTCGCAGTGCCTCCATGCGAGGCATAGTATATACACAAGAAGCCTCGGGTCTAGGAAGCACTACGAAAGGGGGGTAAGGTGGAAGCTGGCGAAGGAGGGGAGGGGCGGAAGAAGTCGACGGCAGAGAGCCGCGGAATAGCACAGCCTCAGCTACGGCGACGATGATAAAAGCGGGTTCGACACTTCCTGCACTCCCAGGGATACCATCCCAACCAGCTGAGCAACTGGTCCTTGAAGCTCTGTCGTTCCGAACGCCAAGAGGCGGCGTCCTGACAGGCTTCACAGGCCACCCCGGCCTGGTCCGTCATAGATCTTTGATGTTGTTGTGGCGACAATAAGTTCATTCTAAACAATATGTTGTATAGATAACCTTAGCTGACACTTTTGGTCTATCAATGTTATGCCATGGCCCCATGCGGTATCCTGACCACGCTCCGTCAACAAGCCGCTGAACGTTCGGTAGCCGGCCACTTTTCCCCTGGGGTTCAATCTAGGTTATCACCGTCGTCTTCCATGCTAGGAGTTTCCCTTGAACGGCCCGGGGATTTCATGGAGCATTCGGAGTGATCGTGATGACTCGCAATCGGTCATGTTGTCCTCGCCGGTCTTGGGTGGAATCCTCATCGGACTCTGCGTCGGTGGTCTCACGCGCCTGGTGCTCATGATGACCCACGACAGCTCCAGCGAGATCGCGGTGACCCTCCTGGGCCTCCTACCTTGCCTGAGTCATTCCTGAACGGGTTCACGTCTCCGCTGTTTTCGCCTGTGTTGCCGGCGGGATTTATCCGCGCCGGCACTTCAGTGAACGTGTCCTCCATGACCCGGTTCCAGGCGCGCGTTTTGACCGGCGTCATATCATCTTGATCGGCCGTGGGGAATCTACAGGCTTTTCGTCAGTTGCGCCCGGCTTCCGAACAGTCCGGATCGATCCGGATCGATCCGGCTCCGGCTGGCGAAACCGGTCGCGCTGCCGGACATAATGCAGCCGAAGCCGATCCATGCTCTCTCACGATCCGGTCAGCGATCGCCCATTCATCCAGACGCGCGAGCGCGGCCGCCGCGATGTGCTCGCGGACCAGCGCCTCCAGGGCGTCCGCGGCGACGAGGTATTGCATCGCGTGGAGCAGGAATCGGACGTCGAAGCGATCCGTCTCGGGATTTGGGGATCTCCGCTCGCCTGGGCCGTCTCCGGCGTCACAAGCTCCGGACAAAGCGCCCGCTCGGTAGGTTCTTGTGACGGGGCGCGGATGAAAGCGGCTGAGCCGTCGGTCTTTGTCACCTCAACCCAATGGTTCTCCTAGTTTGTGTTTGACATCCCGGCGACTATCCTCCCTGAAGGGGTGTTTTCGTCCCGCCGTTCACCGACACGTTCGAAAGAGCGGTGCCAGATGAGCCTGCTCGGCAGGTCCCTGATATTGTGCTATTTGGTCGGCAAGGTCGGACTGCTACTCGCGGTCTATCATCCCAGCGCGACTCCGGTGTGGCCTCCCACGGCGATCAGTCTGGCGGCCCTGTTGCTGCTCGGCTATTGGGTGTGGCCGGCCATCTTCATCGGTGCCTTTCTCGTGAATGCCACGACCGTAGGGACGCTCGCCACCTCCCTCGGCATCGCGACGGGGAACACGTTGGAAGCCGTCGCCGGGACGGTTCTCGTCAACCGCTTCGCGAACGGCGCGTTCGTCTTCGATCGCCAGCGCGATACCGTGAATTTTGTCCTGCTCGCAGCGCTCCTGAGCACGATGGTGAGCGCAACCGTGGGCGTGACCACGCTCTCCCTCGGGGAATACGCGGATTGGGACCGGTTCGGCGCCATTTGGGTCACCTGGTGGTTGGGCGATGCCGTGGGCGCACTGATCCTTACCCCGGCCCTGGTGTTGTGGAGCCTCCACCCGAGGATCACGGAAGATCGCGCCCGGTTATGGGAAACCGGTCTCTCCTGGGGATTGCTCAGTCTCGTGACGGTGATCGTCTTTCACAGCGGCTATGCGATGAGGGCGGTGAATTACCCGCTGGCGATTCTTGCGTTTTCCCTTGTCATATGGATTGCGGTCAGGCTGGGCGCGCGGGAAGCCGCCACGGCGATCGTCCTCTGTGCCGGCATCGCCATTGGAGGCACGCTGCGGGGCACCGGCCCGTTCGCCGGGGGAAGCCCACATGAGGCCCTGCTCGCCTTGCAAGCCTTTATGGCGCTGATCGCCGTCACCGCGTTGGCATTGGCAGTCGGCGTGGCGGAACGCAGGCGGGCGGAACAGGCCCTTCAGGATCTGAACCAATCTCTCGAGCGGCGCATTCTGGACCGGACGAGTACCTTGCAAGCGACGGTCGAGCAGCTTCAAGAACTGGACCGGTTAAAGACGGCCTTTGTCAGCATCGTGTCGCATGAACTGCGGACTCCGCTCACGTCCATCAAGGGGCTGACCGACAACTTAATGGAAGGCGTGGCCGGGCCGCTGAGTGACAAGCATCGGCATTACATCGCCCGCATTCAAACGAACGCCGACCGGCTGACCCGCATGCTCAACGAATTGCTGGACCTGTCGAAATCGAGGCGGGGAGGCTGCAACTGCACCCGACCGTCCTCTCGCTCGGGGAGCTGTTCGATGATGTGGTCGAGGCGTTCCAACCGCTGGCACAGCGCAAGGGTATCGTCATAGAGCTGCGTTCCGCACCGGACATGCCGAAGATCCAAGGCGATCGGGACAAATTGTATGAAGTGCTCGCCAATCTGCTGGAGAACGCCGTTAAGTTTACGCCCGAGGCGGGGCGCGTCCACATTGCCGCGAGAGTACTTGATGCTCGGCGCATCCAGGTGGAGGTGGTCGTACGGGCTGCGGCATTCCGACAGAACACTTGCCCAGGATCTTCGACAAGTTCTATCAGGTGCACTCCACCCTGCTCAACATGGGCGGCGCGGGGTTAGGCCTGGCCATTGCGAAAGGGCTGGTCGAGCTGCATGGAGGCACCATCACGGCCGAAAGTGGGCCGGGAGGAGGAGGGACCCGGATCTCCTTCACCGTGCCGTATGAGACTCCGGTGATGGTGTAACGGGATGGGGACGTTTGTGCTTCGGTCGGGTGGCTCTGATTAAACCTCGCACGGAGATGTCGTTTCACGCCACTCGTCGCGGGTCGGACCGTCTGCAAGTCGGCGAGCGATTTGCGACATCCCCGGCCGAGAGCCGCCCTTTCTCGCGGCGTTCACACCCGGAGACCAGGCACCCAAAGAGGACGTCGGCACAGGAGCCGGCAATAATGGCGATCAAAGGGTGCCTTGTCTCAAGCGATGCGCGCCTGGACCGGTAGGCGTAGTGCGCGCGCGGATGCCGACTACACCGGGATGGTCCGCTGCTCCTGCGGGACACAGTCAGGCGTTACTGCCAGGTGCGATGGACTTCGCTCACGTGCTCCACGCTATCGATCCTTCCGATGACCCATTGGACGTCATCCGGAATGGCGACGACCTTGAGTTCGGCGCAATGGCCGTTGGCCTCTGAACGCAATTGTTCCACGACTGTGACCAGGTTGGCGTCGTCGCGTGGAATCTGCCTGCCGTACTGGTTCAAACCGGGTTCTCGCGGCGCCGCCGCTTCCGGCCAGTAGGCGCCACGGTCTTCCTCATGCAGCGCCTCTGCTTGCCCCAACTCCCTCAGACGACGGAATGCTTTATGGCTCAGACAAAACCGCTCATAGCTGGTATTGATGACAATCTTTTTCATTGTGGTCTCCCTTCCTTCCTCAGTGAGCCGGACGGCGCCCCTGTCGCGTGGACCTCAGGTGGTCGGCGCAGGATCCTTGTAGCCGATATAGTTTCCTGTCCAGTGGGAATAGCGACGGTCCGCCCAGGTTCTGACCTCCTCGTTTTGAGCCGTGCCGTAGCGCATGGCTACCAGGGAGGAAAATTTGGAGAGATCGCCGTCGATCTCGAGCAGATCGCTCTCGGTGATCTTGTTCCATTTGGCCTTTAAAGGCGCTTTGAGCTGGGTCCAAAACTGTCCGAACTGTTCGTGATTCATATCGAGGCTCCTTTCGTGACCGGCAAGAGGGCGGACGGTGATGACGACGGCACAGCTGTGCTCGACCTCATCGAGAAGACGGAGAATCTGGCGTAGAAGCGGCGGAGACCGGGGAATCAGACGCGCGATGGGAAGAGGCGCGAGAGACGGGGAGCGTCGGCGTAGCTCAGTACGTCACGTTCCACCCTATAGAGCCCCACCCAGAATGTCAACAAACGCTAACCGGGGACAGTGCTTCAGGGCGGCATCCCTTCGGGGATGTGGGTACCCTTTGCACCGTACTCCCGGTGATGATTTCTCCCTCGTGCTCTCCCTCCAGTGCCGTGTGCGGCGTGACCGGTGGCCAAGTTGGCGCCCGTCTTTTCGCGTATGACCTCTGGGCAAGGCGAGCAACCACCCTCTTTCAGCGACACGTCGCCCCTCAGAGAAGCCTCGGTTCCGTTTCGTCCAGGATTCCCACCAGTACCAACGATGAAACTAATTTGATACGTGGAGATATGAGCGGCAGGGAAAGTTGGCGGAGTCGTTAGCAAACGGGCGGAAAAGACTCCCGACGGCTTTTCATTTTTGACAGGAACGTCCGCATGTCGGCGAGTGATTTGGTATTGACGACGTCCCCGGCCGAGAGTCCGCCCTTTCTCGCCACGTTCACGCCCAATGGGACGTTCCGCAATTCGTCGACGGCATGCGCATCGGGATTGATGCAGAATTGCACGCCCTGCGCTTTCGCCGTTCGCACCACCCGCCAGTCCAGATTCAGCCGGTGCCGGCTGCCGTTGATTTCGAGAAGGGTGCGATGCGTGACTGCGGCCTCGATCACCTGCGACAGATCGATGCGGTAGCCCGCTCTCGAAAGCAGGAGACGGCCGGTGGGATGGCCCAACATAGTCACGTAGGGATTGGCCAGGGCCCGGCAGACGCGACGGGTCTGTTCCGCCTCGGGCAAATTGAACCGGCTATGCACCGAGGCGATCACGAAGTCGAACCCGGCTAAGACGTCGTCGGCATAATCCATGGACCCGTCGGGCAGGATATCGACTTCGATGCCTTTGAAGATGTGGATATCGGGATACTTCGCTTGGACCGCGTCGATTTCAGCCCATTGCGCGCGGATCCGCAATTCCTTCATCCCGTTCGCGTAAAAGGCCGATTGACTGTGGTCGGAAATGCCGAGGTAGCGATAGCCGCGGGCGCGCGCGGCGAGGACCATCTCTTCCACGGTGGCCGCACCGTCCGAATAGTCGGTATGAAAATGAAAGAACCCCTGGATCTGTCCCGGCTCAATCAGGTGGGCAGCGCGCCGGCCTGCGAGCAGCTCCAGCTCATCCCGTCCCTCACGGAGTTCGGGCGGGACATAAGGCAATCCGATGGCACGATACAGCGCTGGCTCGCTCGCTCCGTTCAACCGCTGCCCGACCGTTTCCCAATTCTTGCAACCCTGCTTCTTGAAACGCGTGAGCATTTGCTCCAGGTGCTCGGAGGAGCCGGTCGCGAGGAGCAGCTGGAACCCATACGAGTCGCGCGGCGCCAGCGTCATGGTGATGGGGATTCCGGTCGGGGAGGTTGCGGCGATGGTCGTGGAGCCGGTGGCCCGGACCTCCGTCAGATTGGGAGTGGCCTCCAATGCTTTGACCAGCCGGTCCGGTTGCACATCCTCACAGGCGAAGACGAAGTGATAGTCGCCGATCACTTCCATCTTGCGGCGCAGGGCGCCGGCTGCGCTTACCTTCCGGACCCCGTTGATGGCTGCAAAGGCCTGCTCCAAGCTGCAGGCTTCGTCGAGCACATTGGCGTAGAGCCGATAGCCCTGTCCGCGCCGATATTCTCCCAAGGCCGCCAAGATCCTCGCTTGGACCTTCGGGCCAATCCCTTTTATGGACAGTAACCGATTCTCGCGACAGGCCGTTTGCAGTTCGGCCACCGACCGGATGCCGGCCTTGTCATACAGCCGGCGGACTTGCTTGATGCTCAGTCCCGGGAGGTCTCCCAATTCAGCGAGAGACGAAGGAGAGCTGCCTTGGAGTTCTTGAAGCAGGGCAGAGGTGCCGGTCGAGAACAGCTCGTTGATGACCGCAGCCGTGGCAGGCCCGATGCCCGAAACGTCCGTGAGCGATCCATTCTTGACCAGGTTGCTGAGGTCCTCAGCACAGACCAGCAACGCATCCCCGGCCCGTTCGTACGCCTGGGCCCGATAGGGATTGTCGCCCTTGAGGCGCAGAAAGAACGCGATCTCCTTCAACGTTCGTGCGATGTCCCGCTTGCTCAGCATCGGCAGATGCTAATCCTACCATCCGCCAGGAATGCTCTGCCTAACCATATTGAGAGCGGGAAAACTGCAGTGACGGATGATTACGGAGCGACGCCCAGCCGCCGGGCTGAGATGAAAAAGGGCTCGTGCAGCGGGTGTTAAAACTCCTCCACAATGACGCGCACCAAGCCGGAGACGTCTTGAAAGTCCATGAGGGCGGCGGAGTATGCCGTCCTGGTATAGGCCGCTTCCAAGGCCACGATCGGCGGCGAGACGGGCAGCGGAAAATAATCGGGGATCGTCCAGGCCATCAGCGCCCGGCTGTTGATGGACCGCGCATTGAGGGTGCCATTGCTGGAATGCGTCAGCGCATAGCCGCAGAGGGCGGACACGTAGAGACGCGGTGTAGCCCGATAATTCATGGAGGCCGAAGCCGACGGCGTTTCGAGGTGCGTGCCCGACCAGGGATCGACATCGGCCCGATAGCCCACGGACGGGATGATTGTCAGCGTGTTGGACGGACGATAGGAGACGGTGAGGGATTCCGCCACGCCCGTCGTGTGCTTCATCCCGGGCTGCTGCGGGTCGCTCAGTTTATAACTGGAGACCAGTCGGGCATGCCAAGAGGGTTTGGTATAGGCGACCGCCGCTTCGATGGTATGGGAAGCGGTATGTGAGACCGGTGTACCGCCGAAGGCCGGCGCATTCAAGAGTGAGGCGCGAGTATACGCGAGCGACAGTTCCGGCCACCGAGGGGGCGCGAGCGCCACGCCCAGCCGGCCGTAACGCTGCATCAGACGCAACTGGGTCGGGTCCCCTTCCACGTTATTCCAGGTCTGACCGAGGGCGCTGCGGAAACGCGCGACCCCGGCGGCATACTCGCCCCACAGTTCCCGCAGGCCTTGATCTTGGCCTTCGACATAGGCCTTTCCCGCTGTGCGGGAGAAGGCGCCATAGCGAAATGCGCCCTGCGTACCGGTCACCGCCAGCCGCATCATGTGCCGGCTTCCGTCTTGCCGCGGTCTTCCTGCCGGATCGGCGCTGTCCCCGAACGCCACTTCGCTGTCAACCTGCAGCTTGCCCCGCAGCAAGGTGGAGGAGGCCTGCAGCCCTCGTGAGCGTAGGCCATGAGAATCGGGAACCACATCTTTGAGGCGCCCGCTGATAAGGGGCGGGGTAAAAAATGTGGGTCGGAGGGAGACCGTGACGGATTGGTCTAACAGGGACAGCATCGTTGTGCTGGAACCCTGCTCCGGAGATCCCGTGAAATGCAGTCGATCGAGCGCCACCGACCGCGGGTCTTCAGCCCATAAGGACGTGCTGATGAGGAGCAGGCACAATGTCAAACACAGGCCCCATGCGTTCGGCATAGATGACAGGTCACAATGTGATCAGGACATCGGAGTCAAACCGTTCATCTGCCTCTGAGCAGCAGTCATGCCAGACACTCAATGATCGGGCGGCATACATAGGACGAGGAGAGATCCGGGCAGACTAGTGCAGGAGTCGAGCGAATCATCGCGGTTCAGCGAGACCGAAGCCGCATCAGATCATGCGATCGCAATCCTGAGACGGAGGAGACGGGGCAGATCTTGTGAATCGCACGTGTGCGACACCTGTCTCCATTTAGATCGGGAGGTGTCTCAGGAAAGCCACAACGTACGGCTTACCGTACACTTATGGACGTGAGAGGATCAGTCGGCCGACCAATCCGTGCAAGCAGACAATGATACGATGATGGAGCAATCTTGAGAGCGTTCCACCTTCTTTATGGTGGCGGACCAGGGGGTACAGGGACGGGATATGACCTGTGCCGACCCAATGCCATGGAAAGAATTTCATGCAGATGATGCAGACGACGAACGCTCCTTGACCCGTTCTACTTCCTCAGTGGGCCCAACAGATAAGGAGAGGGGATACTTCAGTTGTGCCTGCTTAGGGCGGGCGCTTCCACTGCTTGCGTATGCCAACGTTCGCGCCAAGCGGCCGATGTCACGGCGGCTGATGGAAGGTCTCCAGCACGCGGGGGCCATAGGGCTCATCGCTAAAGGGAAACAGCGAGGAGCTGAGGCGGTACAACGTAAGTCTCTGCGCCTGGCAAAAATGGAGCGCGCGCCGAAGCATGCCGATATTGCTCTGGTACAGTTCGTGGAGGACTTGTTGCCGTTCCTTGACAGACAAGGTCAGCAGGCGCTTCCTGAGATGCGCATTCCTTGATGTGATCCGAGGCTTGTTCGAGTAGAGTGGGATCGGCAATGAGCGGACGCCTGTTGAAGGCCGAAATGGAAGCCGGCCACACGAGGGCGAACGTCATTATGCCGATCATGCTCCAGCCGGCATGAGCCATGGGCGGAATTCCTGCCTCACGGTCCGTCATCTGTACATTCCTCACGATCCGTCATACGGCCGAGCCGCATGAGACCCACCAAGAGAATGGCCATGATGCCGCCATAGAGCCAGCTCAGCAACCTGATCGGAAACTGGAGGGTGGCGATCACAGCCTCCGGCGTTGTCAATCCGAGTGCATCGACAAACAGAGGGAAGCCGTCCGGCAGCAACAGGGGGTGAAGGAGAAACGCGAGCAGACCTGCCAGATAGCCCGTCACACAGCCGAGTAAGATCATTGCGAGAAACGAATGCCTTCTCCTATGATAGCCCCGCGCGAGCCAGGCGCCGAGCGGGAGCATCATGGCGAGGAAGAGTGCGAGATAGGCCATGTAAAACGGTCCACGCAGCCAAAAGTTGGTACGCGCGTGAAGGGGAGTGACCAGGGCAATGAGGAATGTGAGGGTCAGAGCGAGAACGCTGACGAGCCACAGGTGTGTGGCGGAGCCGCGCTCGATCATCCTATGGCCTCTGGCAGTCATGGGGCGTATTGCATCGCATTCTTGGAGGCGTGATGAGGGAATCGACCGCGACCGTTCGTGCCGAATCGTCACTCATGGGCCGGCTGTTCGTGCTCGGCTTTGCCGTCCTGACGATCCTGGCGTTCATGTACTTCGACCTGACGCATTATCTCTCCTTGGACGCCATTAAGCCCCATCGGGATAGCCTTCGGCAACTGGCGGAGCCGCATTATGCTCATTACCAAATATGGCCTGGCCGCCAATGATCCGTATCAGTTTACCGTCTATGAACGGGAAGTCCCGCTGATGTCCGATCTCGCCCAACTCCAAGACCCTCACGATCCAAAGCTGGGCTGCGCGGCATCGCCGCCCCCCGATCTGGTCAAACAGCAGGGATAACGGAATGCCCGCGATGAACACAGAGCGCGATCGCTACACGGTCACCGTCTTGCTGGACGTGAACGAGACGCAGGACAGAGACGACAGGGCCGAAGCGCGCACCTACCTGGTGGCCGACCGCCAATCCGGCAACGCGGTGCTCATCGACGGCGTCCTCGAAAACGTCGGACGGGATTGCCAGATCGTCCGGCAGCTCGGCCTCACCCTGCTCTTCGTCATGGAAACGCACGTGCACGCGGACCATATTACCGGCGCGTCCGTGGTGCAGGAGCGCACCGGTGCGCGCATCGTCTATGCCGGTGCCGCGAAGGGCATGGTCACAGGCGCGGATCTGTTCCTCTTCGACGGAGAAGCGTTATCGTTCGGGAGCACGTCGATCCGTGCGTTGGCCACACCCGGTCACACCGACGCCTGTACCAGCTATGTCGTCCCCGGCGCCGTCTTCACGGGGGACAGTCTCTTTATCGGCAGCAATGGGCGCACCGATCTGCAGGGAGGGTCGGCCGAGAGACTCTTCGACTCGGTCCGCCAGGCCCTGTTTGCGCTTCCGGATGACACGATGGTGTATCCAGGCCACGACTACCACGGCAGAGTCTCCTCGACGATCGGCGAGGAAAAACAATGGAACGAACGTCTGAACCTGTCGATCGGCAAGGAGGCGTTCCTGGAGATGATGAAAGGGCGGCACGTGCCGGTCCCCGCCAAAATGGACGTCGCTATTCCTGCCAATCTCCGGGCAGGCCGCTGACCCGCCATCCCGCGAATGTCCGGTTGAACCCTAGTTTGCTCTCTCGCACACTCCCGTCTACGCCGCACGCTTGCTTTGATGCTCCCTGAAGAGCGCCGGCATCGCTCGATCTCGTGTCATCTTCGGTGCCACGCTTCGTCAGCACTCGGCAGAAAACTCCCGTATCCGCTCCGGACATTCTTGGTGTGAGGCCCTTTCCTCTCCCGGTTTGAATCAGATCCGATCCAAGCCGAATGAATTGTGATACGTAGCACCGCTCGCTGCCGGAAAGACCACGGTGATGCGCCGCACCGCTCATTTCAGGATCAACGCTGCCAGAGAAGAGTTGCGCGTCTTCAAAAGGATGCTCTCCGGGAGGCGCAGGCTTTGCACACTATTGTAGGCACACGCTGCCCCACAGCAGTCCGGGATGGACGAAAAGGAGGGCTCCATGGATTTCAGCATCAGTCTGCTCCTTGGCAATGCCCTCATGGCCATCTTTCTCTATTTCGTGATCATCGTGATTTGGCAGGACTGATGTCCTGACGATCCGGATTGCTTCTCTTACATCGCCGTATGGAGATGGATGCAGAGGCGGGTTGTACCAGCTGGGGGCTTGATCATGACCGTTGTGGATGAGATCTCTTGTGGCCGAGGGCATTTGGAAGAGGGCGGAACCTGGCCGCTGCGTTCCAGTGGATCGGTTGCTCTGTCTTCTGGCGCGAACGCCTATGCGGCGCGCGCGGTCTGCCCGGCCTGATGCTCCCGGAAGAGTGCCAGCATCTCCCGATTGAAAGCGGGGAGGTCGGACGGCTTGCGGCTGCTGACCCAATTGCGATCGCGGACGACCTCGGCGTCTTGCCACTCGGCGCCCGCGTTTCGGAGATCGTCTTGGATGGTGTGATAGCTGGTCATCTTCCGTCCGCGGACCAGGCCGGCCGAGACGAGCAGCCAGGGCCCATGGCAGATTACCGCAATCGGTTTCCCGGCTTGGTCCATCCGGGTGATGAAGTCCTTCGCCTCAGGCGCGACGCGCAGCGTGTCCGCATTCAGCGCTCCACCCGGAAGCAAGGCGGCATCAAATTGTTCCGGGTTGGCGTCGGACAAGGTCATATCAACGGGAAACCGGTCCGCCTTCTCGTCATGGTTCATTCCCTGAATCTCACCTGAGTGGGGTGCGATGATGAGAGCCTCCGCGCCTGCTTCTTCCAGCGCCTTTTTAGGTTCCGTGAGTTCAGCCTGTTCGAAGTCGTCGGTCACCAGGATGGCTACGCGCATGCCTCGTAATGGTGTGCTCGCCATAGGTCCTCCTTATCGGTGGGTGATCCCGTCATGTATCAAAATGGAGAGCAGAGGACCACTGGGAGGAATCAGAGGGAAGCTGTCGTGACCAGGGCTTATCGGTACCAACTGACCCGTGTACGCCAGCTTGGCGATGGCGATCGTTCCAGGCCCTCACGATCCCAGTTGCCCGTCGTGGCTGCCGCTTCATAAGTCGTTTGGGCAAACGCCAGCAAGGCGTCTTCCGGTATTGGCGCCGCCCGAACGGCCTCATACGGCAAGATGAACTCGCGAAGCGTCTCATCATAGTAGGCTTCGGACGGGTACACGGTGTGCTGTTTAAATCCCGGAGGCTCCGGATAGGCATAGGCGTAAAAGGCCGGTTGTCCCAGCCCTGCGCCAGGCCAGAAGCCACAGCTGCTTACCTCGCGCGAATACGCTTCGACCGCAACAAAACGCGCCAGATGCGGCGCGCCCGGATGCCGCGGCGCGGGACGGCCGGAGAATCGTGAGGCCGCCAGATCGAAACTTCCCCAAAAGAAGTGGACGGGGCTCGCTTTGCCAAGGAAGTGTCCCCGGAATTGAGTGAGGATCCGGTGGGTGTGTAACAGGATGCGCCAGCACCGCTGCGCGTACTCGGCATCGTAGGACGCATGCTGGTGATCTTCTTCAAACGGCGTCCGGTCTTCGACTTCAACCGGCGTCGTCCATATCGAAACGGGAAGCCGGAGATTCGTCAATGCCGCCATCGTTTCCTGGTAAAACTCGGCAACCGAACGAGGCGCCAACGGGATCGAAATACGTTGGCCCTCGGTGGTCGTCAGGTTGAGGTGGTGCGCCAGAAAATCGAAATCCATTTGAAACATCCGCTCGCCGTAGGGCATCGGCCCGGTGGTCAATCCTCGTGCCGTGAGATAGAGGGTCGTGTGCCACCAATGGTTGATCTCCGGACAGAACGCTAATCGGATTTTCCCGACGATCTGGGTCCAGCGATGCAAGGTGGCATAAGTCGCTTCCCAGGCCTCCAGAGGAAGGGATGGCCAAGGTAGGCCGTCAGAGGGTGGCAGGGCATGGCGCTGGTCCTGTGTCATCGAAGCCTCCTCACGCTCGTCGGCCTTGGCAAAGATCAGGGCATGTGAGGCGCCGGGCCGGTGCTGGGTCGGGAAGGGAGCGTGGGGTCGCCTTCCATCATCAGCTCATCGGGATAGCACCATCTCCAATGCTCTCCCGGCTCGAACGACTGAATAATGGGATGGTGCGCCGTGTGAAAGTGCTTGGTCGCGTGCGTGTTTTTGGACGAGTCGCAACAGCCGACATGTCCGCAGCTCAAGCACAGCCGGAGATGAACCCAGGTGTCGCCGATCTTGAGGCAGTCTTCGCATCCCAGCGCGCTGGGTGTGACGTGATGGATCTGATTGAGATGGGTGCATTGTTTCGCCATCGCTCGTCCCTCTGAATCATTCGATCGTGCGCAAAGCAAGGATCGACGCGTCGAGTTGAAGCCGATCTATATACCCTCATACAGAATAGACCAGCTGGTAAGAGTCCTAGCTCGATGCGTCTCGATCGTCATCGCGGTTCGGTGGACTTGCGGGCAGGGCGGATGCCTGGTTCGTCGCTTTGAGGCAATGCCGGATTGCTAGATCTAACGCGAGGCAGCAGGCCGTTGTCCAGGCGGGCGATATTCGATAGCAGCCTTACGCGAGCACGGTACGAAGCTGGTCGCAGAACTGATAACAGTTTTTGCCTTTGGCCTTCGCTGCGTACATGGCCGCATCCGCATCTCGAATCAAGTCTTCCGGCCGAGCATGAAGGTTCGTGCTGAGGGCGATGCCGATACTGGCGCCCACGGAGACCGGCTTCCCCACATCAATGGGATCCTGCAGTTTCCTCAGCACGCGTTCCGCCACGCGCACCGCATCAATTTGTCCGGATACGTTATGGACCAAGAGCACAAACTCATCCCCTCCATACCGCGCGGCGAGGTCTCCTTTGCGCAAGCAACCCTGGAGCCGTTTGCCGACCGTTTTGAGCACGGCGTCTCCAGCCTTATGGCCAAGTTGATCATTAATGGGTTTGAACCCGTCCAGGTCAATGAACAAGATGGCAAACACAAAAGACTTGTTGCTCTGCGCACGTTCAATCGCGCGCCAGACCCGTTCAATGTATTGAGCCCGGTTGGGCAAGCCGGTCAACTGATCGGACATCGCCTCCGAGCGGACCTTCTCTTCCAAGGCGGTCGTCCGTTCTTCTTTGGCAGTAATGAGGCGGGTGTTCGTCACTGAGACCAGCGCCATGGCCGCCATAGTGGGAATGAGGAGGACATGCTGGCTGTGGAGCGCACCAAGCTCATAGAGCGAGAACGCATAGGCGCTGCAGAGCAGGCTAGCCAAGGAGACCGTTTGCATCATCGATGGACTATGTGCCGTCATCAGCATGAGCAGCATGTAGCCGATATAAAACTGAGAATGCATCGCCCCCGCCTGGTACGTCGCTCCAACCAGCAAGAGGCAGTTTGCCAGGATGGGTATGGTAATGCTCCAGCGGCCATTCCACATGGACGCCGGCACACAGAGGGTAACCACACTCAATACGAGGACGGCTGCGCCGACCGCCATGTCGTCTCTGGCCAGTTGGGCCACGGACACAGATCCGCCAAGAACAAACAGCAACAGCAGCTGAAGCAGTAGCAATGTGACCCGGGATACTGTTCCTTTGTTCGTACGATTCATAGCCTCAAGGATAGTTTCACAGCCCCGATTCGCCAAGACAAATGTTGGTTTATGACTGTTCCGCCTCGTTCGCACCTAATAGGGCCCTTCAACATACTTCTGGCAATAGGCGACGCAGCACTCATGAGGCGCCGTCCAAGCAGGTACGAGCAGGTTCCGATGCCGGGGAGCCATAGCCGGCAACAACGGCGTCACCGGCATGACCGGGGCCGATTTTCACCCACACTTCGCCGTACTTCAGTAACTGCGGCCCGGCCTCGGTCCTCAGCACGTCCGCGGACCTCTCCAGCCTACCGTCTGACCGCTTCGGTCATGCGGTTCAGCGCGCCCTGATGGCATGGAGGAGAATACAGGGCACCCATAAGTTTTCAGTGGCAGGGAACGAATCACCGGCAAAGCGTCAGGCGCACTTGACCCGGTGACCAGCGGGTTGAATAATGACGGCATGGCCATGGCTCGGATCTGCACATTCCTGGTCCTGCTTCTTCTGGTTCTGACGTTCAATGCCTACGCCTGTTTATTGCCGCTTCAGCCTGAGTCGGCAATGGACTGCTCCTCAGCCACCGAGCAGCCGGTCCGGCAGCCGTGTGATGCCTTCCTTCAGTTAGGACCACAGTCTCACGCTGTGTCCAGCCACGAACTCCCCGTCCTGAAGGTGGTGGACTGTCAGGCCGCTCCCGAACCGGCTACTTCAGTAGTCCTCGTATTCCGCTTCGACCATCCTCCACGCGGTGCCGACACACCCATTCATCTCTCGATCCCAAACACCGTTCTGAGGATTTGATACCTCCTTCAGGTTTTGGTGCGCCGCAGCTTGGAGTCGCTTGGATTATGCCCTATGCGGCATAGACCGAGGCGAACGAAAAGCGATCACGGTCGGTGTGCTGTCATGAACCTCTGGGCCTTGGTCCGCTGACGACGGGGCAGAGGTTGAAGGAAGAGTGTCAAACAAAAGGAACGTGGACCGAACACTTAGCCACCCAAGGGGGGATTTATGTCAGTATTTAACGATCTCAACAGAAGAACTTTTCTTTCGACCGCGGCGTCTCTGCTCGCCACGGGTGCGTCGTTCATGATCTTGCCGAAGGGGTATGCCGCGCCTCATGGCGGGGTCGAGGATCATGTGCAAGAGCGCGGCTCAGAGGCGCACCGTTCAGCAGTGCAAGGCGGGCATCACACGGACGACGAGATGAAGAAATGCATACAGCTCTGCCAAGACTGCCATGCGCTGTGCGTCCGAACGATTCAGCATTGCCTGACGCTCGGCGGGCGGCATGCCGCACCGGACCACATGCGCCTCTTGCTCGACTGTGCGGAAATGTGTGAGACGACCGCGCACTACCTGCTTCGAGGGTCGCCGTATCACGAACGCATGTGCGATCTCTGCGCCGAGATGTGCCGGCAATGCGGGGACAGCTGTATGAAGATCGCCGGAGACGACCAGCTCCTGAAGCAGTGCGCCGACATGTGCACACGCTGTGCGGACTCCTGTGAGCGCATGGCGCCCAAATCGGCGGCCTAACGGTTTAGAGCCAGGGTCGCTCTGTACCAGTTCGCGCGGTCCGTGCCATCGGCATGGGCCGCGCGGCTGATCCTGTCGGCTCTATGGCCGACACGGTCTGGTCGTCTTCCCGGCCTCGTGCGGTTCCCAAACCCACCGCTGACCTCTGCGGCTTGAGGAGCGGCATCCCGTGGGGCATACTGGCGCGCATGATCCCCCAAGGCTCGCTGGCGGAACGGTATCAAGCCTTATTAGACGTGGCTCAAGCCATCACCGCACACCATGATCTGGATGCGTTGTGCCGGGAGCTGGCACGGCGGCTTCCGCGCATCGTTGAAGTCAGTTACGTCGATGTGTCACTGCACGATCCGGTCAAGGACGTCATGCGATTGCATACGATCCCGGCGAACGTGCCGGCTGACCTGGTGGGTGGTCATGAACCGGCCACGGATGCGGCTCCGGCATCTAGCCGAGGCCATTCGGCAGAGCCCAGTCTGGCGGGAGAAGGACGAGCTGTTACGCAGTGTCCCAGGCTCGGCCCCGTGCTCACGACAACGCTGCTGGCCAATCTGCCAGAACTGGGATCATTAACGCATAAACAGATTGCAGCGCTGGTTGGCGTTGCGCCGCTCAATCGCGATAGCGGGACGCTGCGCGGCCGCCGCACCGTCTGGGGTGGGCGCGCCCGAGTCCGGACGGTGCTGTACATGGCAGCGATCGTCGCCACGCGATTCAACCCCATCATTCGTGTGTTCTATCGGCGCTTGTGCGCCGCCGGCAGGGCCAAGAAGGTGGCCCTCGTGGCTTGCATGCGCAAGCTACTGACGATCGTCAATGCCATACTCAAACATCGAACTCCCTGGAATCCCACGCTGGTTCACCATGCTTGATTCTCAAGACAGTTGCTGTCCCTCTATTTCTTCCCAAAGCAGGATCTCTACAACATCATCGCTGAGTTTCGCAGTAAGCAACCCCGCGCCACCATCCCCGAAACCGCCTTCCCTGAACCGTTTGTCCTTTCCAAAACTGAGGACCAAATCATTGACGATATCTTGGCGTTGCTGAACAAGCACGGGCTGGATTCGCAGCAGTCGTTAGACTTGCTGGAGCGTGTGGGACGGATCATTGAGATGGGATTGCAGATCACACGAAGGACGACGCATTGACGACCAACGGCCAGCCGAACCCCACGCTGCTTGAGACCATGCTCCGCCTACATGGTGATTTTCGCACCGCATTGGATGCGCTGTCCCTCACGCCGCTGCAAGCAGGGCTGATGCTGTATGTGCAGCGCAATCCGGGCGCCGGCATCTTCGCAGCCGCTAAGGCGTTCGGTCTCAGGCCGCCCACGCTGACCCCAGTGGTTCAACACCTCGTTCGACGGCGGTACGTGAGTCGCCAGGAAGATCAAGCGGATCGCAGGGGGAGGCGACTCGCATTGAAAGCCCTAATCCCATACATTACGAAGGACCTCGCGGCCATCACCTACCGCTAAGGTGTGGGGGGCTAGCAATGACGCTAAGCGCCTTACAAGTCACCAAAGGGAAGCGTCAACTGCTCTCTTCGGTGTTGGGTTGCAAGAGGTGGTTCTTTCGTCGCCCGCGCCTCACGCAGCATCACTTCGCCAAGACCAGAAGCGAAAATCCGCCCAGGAGTCTGGCAGCCAAATCGGCATGAAGCTGAAACAACAGCTTCCTCGGTACCTTTATGAGCTTCGCTTTCCACCCGCCTGTAGGCAACTCCAGCGATCCGCTCGTATACACATGATCTATGACGTCGTAGCCCGTATCCCGCAACGTCGCCAAGGCGGTGTCCTTGGTGAAGTAATGCAGATGCCCGTACAAAGATCTCCAATGGAGAAGACGGGAGCCCCGAAAGACGGACTGAACGGAGAGATCAAGCGGAATATGGAAGACCTTGTATGTCGCTTTTTTTTTCAGTTCACGCAAAAAACCGATGTAATCCTCGACATGCTCGAACACATCGACCGACAGGATGACGTGAAAGGCAGCGTCCTCGCACTCGAACACGTTCTTCAGGGCAAAGCGGAGATTCCGTGTCTCTTTAGGCTTGCACATCGCATAGGCCTGCGGAGAAATGTCATAGCCAATACACAAGACATCGGCCTGAAAATGCTGCGAGAGGTGCTGCAGCATTTCTCCACTGCCGCAGCCGATCTCGCACAACGAGGTGGGCTCGATGGCATGCATCCGGAACATCTTGAGGATGCGCTCCGCCTTCCAGGCGGAATCCTCCCCGTGCCAAGTCGGATTGCGGGCCAGATAGGTGCCGTCTTGGTAGATAGTCGTAGTCGACATAAGTTTTGAGGTGATCGGATGGATGGCGAATTCGCCTAACATTCATAAGGGAAGGTACGCCGATTGCCTACTAGCAGATACCCAAGTCGGTGCGCGGCCTAAAGCTCAGGCGCACTGAGTTATTTATCGTCTCGGATTGCTGCCTTCACTTTAAGGGGTCGGGAGTCTTTGTTTGACAGACTTATGACGATTCGGTAGAAGGTCGGCATGCCACGCCGTCCACGCCTCGCCGCTGGAGATCTTGCCTATCACGTCCTCTGCCGTCGCCTCGGGCGACTGCCGCTGTTTGAGAAGTCCAGTAACTACGCCGCCTTTGATCTTCGCCGAAGCCCAGGCTCAGACCAAGATCCGCACCGCCGCCTATTGCTTGATGCCCAATCACTGGCATCGACCTTACGACCCCGCGGCCGACCGAAAGGATCCTAAAACAATGACTCCCGACCCCTTTATATTTTCGCAAGACCGATCTCGACCGCGTCAAACAGCTGCAGAAGAACCTGGGTTTTGATTACGTCTAGGTCCTCTGGGCGCCGTTGGTGACGTCAAACGGCCAGAGAAGTTTGTTCTCTAAGCCCTACTCCATGATGCAGTGATCGCGCAGCTCTACGAGTTTCCCGGTGGCCGAGAAGTCGGCCACGGGACATCCATGATGCGCATCAATGGCGAAAAGAACGAGATCGTCCGCGACGACCTGGAGCGGGTCACGAAAGAACTGGCCGAGAAGACGAAGATGCTGAAGTACGCCTCCATTAGTTCCAGCTCAAGCCAGCCCTTCCCCGACACCTGCATCACGCAAGTGCCAGTCTTGAGGAACGTGACGGATAAGTAGCCTGGCCTCGTTTCTCTGGCTCCGCTATCGTGGATTATCGTTCCCAGTCACCACGAGATCTCGCGGTGGCGACAGCGGGACGTATGGAAAAGCGCGGGATCCCGCGGTGCCCAACATCAGCAGTCACGTATTGCTGGCGATTACGCTGCTCGTCCTCGCGACATTCACCTCTTGGCAATAAACCATCTGTAGGCATGACTTATGCTGAACCCCGGTGGAACGCTATAGCGGGAATGCCACCCGTCGTCTCGATGTTATCAATATCGAACTAGTACTGCAGGAGACGATGAGCATGGGGATGCGCCCCTATGATATCTCGCACCCAGACATTGGGAACCGAAATACCAGTCTCCATGATATCTGTCCCTAATCTTAGGCCCTCCTCTTTCCTGCCTCGATGAGAAGATCACTGGTTGAGGTCTTCACTCTGAGAATGGACCGAGGTCATGCTGAGTTCGCAAACGATCGAATGACAAAAGGGATCATCGCATGCGGCATATCGTGAGGGAGTCATGATTATCGAGGAACGCTTCGCCGAGAATGAGCTCCGGATAGGCAGGCAAGCCGAGCACTGCCTGAAGTACGGGTATATCGAGAAGTTGGTAGTCCTTACCAACCGCGCGTAGTTCTCCTCGTGTGCGCTCCAAACTTGTCCGTGTGATGGCTTTATATCGAAAGGCGCTGTCATGTCATCTAAGGGTATGCAACCATGACTCAACCACTGAAACCACATAATGGAGATCGCGGCAAAGACATCCTCATAATCGGTGCGGGACCAGGGGGACTGACCGCCGCGCATGAATTAGTGAAGGCTGGTTTTCAACCTCTTGTACTCGAGAAAACCAACAAAGTGGGCGGCATTGCGCGTACCGAGTGCTATAAGGGCTACCGGTTCGATATGGGGGGACACCGGTTCTTTACCAAATCGCATGCCATCCATGCCATGTGGGACGAAATTCTTGGCAAGGATTTTTTGCGGCGGCCTCGCTTATCCCGCATCTATTTTAATGGTCGGTTTTTCCACTATCCCCTCCGCCCGATGAATGTGCTCAAGAATTTGGGCATCTTGGAGGCCGTCTTGATCGGCCTCAGCTATATTCGTTGGCAGATTCGCCCATTTCCGACGGACGACACCTTTGAGCAATGGGTCACCAACCGCTTCGGACGCCGGTTGTTTTTGACATTCTTCAAAACCTATACCGAGAAGGTCTGGGGCATCTCGTGTGCGAAGCTCAAAGGGGAATGGGCGGCCCAGCGCATCAAGGATCTCTCGCTCAAGACACTCATTCTCCGTATGCTCGGTACAGAGCGCCGAACGATACGGAGCTTGATTGAAGAGTTTGCTTATCCTCGGTTGGGACCGGGCATGATGTGGGAGGCCGTGCAGACGAAAATTGAGTCAGCAGGCGGCACAGTCAGCTTGAACAGCGAGGTCATCCATTTCAACCGAGCAGGCTCGGTCATTCGCAGCGTGACGGTTAACAGGCAGGGGCGAATCGAAACCATTCCGGTGAGCCACGTGATATCCAGCATGCCGGTGACAGAAGCTGTCATGAAGTTCGCCCCCTCCGCGGATCCCGCGCTACGCTCGGCCGCGCAACGACTTCGATATCGAGACTTCCTTACCGTTTGTCTCATTATTGACCGCAGCCACCTCTTCCCAGATAACTGGATTTATGTGCACGATGCATGGGTCAAAGTGGGACGTATTCAGAATTACAAAAACTGGAGTCCAGAAATGGTGCCCAATCCGATGAAATCGAGCCTGGGCTTGGAATATTTCTGTCAAGAAGGGGACGAACTATGGTCGGCCTCGGATGCTGAGCTCATCCAGCGTGGCAAACGGGAGGTGGCCCATCTCGGCTTGGCTCGCCAGGAGGAGATTGAAGATGGGTGTGTGTTCCGAGTTCCCAAAGCCTATCCCATCTATGATGAACAGTATCGAGAGGCGCTCGACGTCATTCGCGCAGGCATCAGCAGCATGACAAATTTCCAGACCCTTGGACGGAACGGACTTCATCGCTATAACAATCAAGACCATTCTATGCTCACCGGCATGTTGGCCGTCCAGAACCTTCTCCAGCATGAGCAACATGACTTATGGAACGTCAATGCCGATACTGAATACCAGGAAGAGATGCGAGTGCCTCCGAATCCTGCGAACGCATCACGTTCTGCGATAGGTGGGAGGTAGCCGTGCTAAGGTGCCATCAAGGAGGCGTTAGAGAAGGGGCAAGAACCCAGCGCCAGATACCCTTGCTGCTTACTCAGTGAGTGGAGGATGGACCGCTCTTGAATACCTTCTATTGCTTAGTCGATATATTGGGCAGTCGAGTTCTCAGACCGGCACGTCCTTGAGAAACCTCATTGGGCTCATTCACTTCGCATGATGATGCCACGCCTCCTGACGCCTGGTCGGCTACGGGCAGTGAACCTCCTCTGCCTGGCAGGCATCGTTTTCTATGCAGGGTGGTACACCTGCAGTTTTCAGATTCGGCACCATGCCTTTGGTCCTGCGGATCTTCTTGATTATGCGTTAAATTATGAACGGAGCCTTCTTGTTGCAGACCGGCTGACCTATCCAGCCTGGTCGAGCGGATTTCTCTATCCACCCCCTAACCTCGTCCTGCGTCTCACTCTAGGCAACCTCGGCCTCGAAGCCTCCGCCGTGCTCTGGATGGCACTGCTCATCGCCGCAACGGTGGGATCCATTGAAGTCTCCTTGCGTCTGTTGGGTCTGTCCGATCATCCGACTAAGTACCTCATCGGCCTCCTGGCGCTCGGATCGGTCAGTTACTATTTTGAATGGGATCTAAAATATTTGAATGGTAACGTACTCTATTTAATATCCATCCTCGGCGCGCTCGTCCTCGTCAGCAGAGAGAACCTGACTGGTGCCAGCTTCTTGCTAGCCCTCAGTGTGGTCCTGAAACTCTACAGTGTGGTCTTCCTGCCGTACTGCCTACTCAAGCGCCAATTTCAACTCTGTTTCGCGACGGCCGCGTGGCTGGGACTCTTTTTCCTGGTCCTGCCGGTCCTTTATTTCGGGGGACCTCAGGCCGCGACTCTGATGGACAATTGGGTACATATGGTGCTTCAGAGTGGGAACAGTATGACACTTCCGTTCGAGCTGGCGGCCTATGTCATGAGTTGGCATAAAACACTGCTCACATTCCTGAATGCCACGGGGGGAAAGGGAGTGTACAACATCCTGACGCTCCAGCAAGGAGAGGTGTTGGATCTCACACGAGTGGCTCAGGTGCTATGGCTCACCCTCGTCGGCATCTATTGGTGGCAGAGCCGCAGGCCCATGCGAGATACGAGACGGGCACTCATGCTTGACGCCGGCACCTTAATGCTTTCGCTGCTCCCCTTTAGTCCAGCATTGCAACCACACCACGGGGTTGTCATGTTGGTTCCCGCGATGATCCTCGTCGGTGTGGCGAGCGATGCAAGGAGACCGCGCTCACTCCGGTCTGTGTCCTCAGTGATTGTGCTTGCCTGTTATTTTGAGCTGCAGTTCGGGCCATCGCTCGCACTGCGGGGGCTCGGCATGATGTGTACACTCCTGCTTTTCATGTCTGGTCTCATCCTGATTCGAAGCCATGAAGATGGTATTTCGCCTCTTCGCATATCTGCAAACGAGTTCTGTCCCGATTTCGTGGACACCATGAAGAAGGGCGATAGAGGCTCCCCAAATCTTCCGCCAGAAGCGAGAGCGGCGTCACGCGTATAAGATAGCCGAGGATCTTCACTCGCTGTGGGGGACCTCGCCTATCACGTCCTGAATCGTCGCGTCGGGCGACTGCCGCTGGTTGAGAAGTCCACTGACTACGCCGCCTTTGAAAAGATCCTCGTTGAAGCCCTGGCTCAGACCAAGATCCGCATCGCCGCCTATTGTTTGATGCCCAATCACAATAGCAATGGGGTCAGGTCTTGCAATCCCACATTTCTGCCATAGTGGTCCGCACTGCGGCAGGGGCCGTTAGGCAGCCAGTGGCGGATTTCCTCCGGTTCCGGAGAACGCCACATCAAGACTGATTAGGGTCCTCTCCACCGCAAAAAGAGCCCTCATCCGCTCACATCCCCTACTACTCCCGACTTCATAATAGATCCGCCTACGGTTTTGCAGCCATTCCGCCAGTGATAGACTTGACCATGGCTAATCAATAGTATGTTCCATTGAAAGGTTCATGCGATGCGGGGACTTCTCTTTTCACTGCTCCTGGTGCTGGCCTGTTCGACCGGCGCAAGAGCAGAAGTCATTGTGGCGGCCGATTCCATCGAGGAAGCGGAATTTGCCTATGATCGTGGTGATTACACGCAGGCGGCCCGCCTCTTCCGCCGGCTTGCGGAGCAAGGCAATGCCTCGGCCCAGTTTCATCTGGGGCTGATGCATGAACGGGGGCGGGGTGTCCAGTATGACAATCGAACGGCGCTGAAGTGGTTTCGTAAGGCGGCGGCGCAGGGCTACCCCGGTCCACAGATCAATCTGGGTCTGCTGTATGAGAGGGGACGGGGCGTCCGGAAAGACGTCATTCGCGCGTACATGTGGTACGCCGTCGCTGCCGAGTTGTTGCCGGGCGATAAGGGGAAAACAGCCGTGACTCGCCGGGACTATCTGACCTCACGCATGACTGCCGCAGAGATCGATGAGGCGCAGGAAATGGCACGGCGTTGTCAGCAGTCGAAATTCAAGGAGTGTGACTAGGAGTTGGCTGTTTGTAGAAAGCCAGCCCCAATCCCTTCTCCGCTGCGGTTGGAGGGTCACCACAAGAATCGGTGTGAGACCGAGCACAAGCATTCCGATCTTGTGCATCGCCCTGCCCCCTGAAGCAGTGACTTTCGACGCCTTAATTCTGCGCCTTGATCCCATGGGACAATGTGCAGTAGTGCTTCCTACCAGGAGGACCGCATGTCTACTGATCTGGCTGCCCGTCCTCGCCGGCTGCCAATCTTATGTGCAGCCGCTGGGGATCACACAATCAACTATGACCGATGACAAACAAGGTCACGACAAGCAAGTGAGGGTCAGGTCCTGCAATCGAACACTTTGGTTTGATAACCGTCCCTCACCTTACCAACACGCAGTTCAGCACTCTCATGTGTCGTCCCGGCCCTCGAAGGCTTGACGGCGGCCCTGGGTCTCTGCTACCAGGTAAGGAATCCTACACATGTGCGCGCGAAAAACTGAGGAGGATATAGAAACGGTACGTGTGTTTCGACACGAGGGGCGAGTTCAGGGCCCGACACCGCAGTATTGGGTGCGCTGGTAGACGACTACATCGCACAATTGGATCACCATGAAAGCAGAAGCATGAGTTGTTGGGCCTGCTGGGTCCCTTACAGAGTTTTATATCGTCGAGCCTGAGCCCCGTCTGATCAACCGGGGCTACTTCGCCCGAAACAACCAGAGATGTCGGGACTGGAAGCGGTAGTGCTGTCAGAATTTCGGGTATTGATCACAGTGGTTACGATTTCACCAATGGATATCTTAACTAGGTAGATGGACGGCTGGCCGCGGTACGTTCCATCCTTCTTCTACCTCAGAAAGGCACCTATGACAGCGGAGATAGGAACGGTCGCGTCCCTCTGGCGGTATCCGGTCAAGTCGATGATTGGCGAAGAGTTGACGACGGCGCAAGTCATGGAACAGGGCTTCTTAGGCGATCGGGCCTACGCGTTGATCGACGAGACGGAGGGCAACGTCGCCACGGCGAAGAATCCCGGTAAGTGGCCATCCCTCTTTCGCTTCCACGCCACTCTTTTGCACCAGCCGGCCGGCGGGACATCACTTCCGCCGGTCCGGATCGTGTTGCCGAACGGCTCGGCGGTGATGAGTACGCAACCCGAGTGCAATCAGATCCTTTCGCAGACGCTCACTCGCTCCGTGCTACTGACGGCCGCCCACCAAGGTCGACTGGCGGGCGTGCAGAGCTCCTTACCTCCGTCATGGACAGGACAAGGGGAAGAATACTGGCCCGACATAGAGGGCCGAGACCACCGCGAAACCGTCACCACATTTACGCTGCCCACCGGCACTTTCTTCGACGGTGCCACCATCCATCTCGTGACGACCGCCACACTCAATCGGCTGCAAGAGGCGTATCCACACGGCCGCTTCGAAGTCCCGCGCTTTAGGCCGAATATCGTGCTGGAGACGGAAGGAGGAGAGAAGGGCTTCGTGGAACAGGCCTGGACCGGCTGCATTGTTTCGATCGGTGACGTGCAACTCAAGATTACAGGCTCCTGCGGCCGTTGCGTAATGACGACGCTCGCCCAGGGGGGGTTGCCGAAAGACAGCGGCATTCTACGCACCGCCGTGCAGGAGAATCAGGGCCATGTCGGCGTTTACGCGTCCGTCGTGCAAAGCGGCTGTATCTCGCGGGGAGACCGAGTGACGCTATCATCGTCGAAATAAAAGCGGCTGGGGCGGAAGTCTTGGCATGACAGACTCCCGGCGATTCGTAAGAGATCCGCATGCCAAGCGGTCAGCGGCTCGCCGCAGGGGACTTCGCGACCTATCGACGGATGAGAGGGTGAGGGGGCCGGCAGATTCAGGGTGTGGAACAGAAACTCGCAAACAGCCAGGGCTGTGCCAACGACAATCCGATCAGACCGATGAAGTCCGGTCACACCAGCCATGTCTCCGGCACCCATACCAGACCAGGCACGCGCGCGGCCCAGTCCTGGCGCGGCGCCCCGAGTGGCACAGTCCCTATGAAGGATAAGTTCGACCTCCCGGCTTCCATCCGGAAAGGACGCAGCGCTGAGCGATCAACGGCTCGAAGCTCTGAAAGTCCTCAGCGACGGCCGTCATGACCTCGTCGGCCAGATGGGCGTCATCAAAACACTCATAGACGTCATCGAGAAACCCGCCACGCAACAACGGATCCTGTAACAACGCCTGTCCGCGACCGGCAGCAACTTCCAGAGGATATTCCCTCACGACAATGCGCTCGAAACCGAGCTTGCGCAACCATGCACCGCTCTCGTCAGCAGACGGTCGTTCGGCGATATAGGCTTCGAACCGGCGTCGCTCGGTCAGCAATTGCCTGTTCGCCATTTCTTGCTCGACTCTCTGCCAGAGAGAATCAAAGGTGCCCAGCGATGGAAACGTCAGTACGATTTGTCCGCTCGGCTTCAGGTGTGCGGACAAACCCTGTAGCGTCGCGAAGCGATCGGGCCGGAAGAACATGACCGAGAGATTTCCCGTGATTCGATCGAACTGGGGCAAGTCAGACGGCAACAGGCGCGCGTCAAGACACTCGAACTGTAACCAAGGGAGCTGCTGCCCTTGAATCATTCTCGCCCGGCTGACCTGATGCGCGCTGAGATCGATACCCAGCACCTGCCCGGCAGGTCCAACCTGCTCGGCAAGATAGAAGGCGGGAATGCCGTGCCCTGAAGCCACGTCCAGAATCGTCGCTCCTGGAAACAGCTGGAGGTGCTCGAGCAATGACTCGGCAAACGGGGTCGACCAGGGGTCGTGCTTGGGCAGAGGCCAGGACGGCACGGTACGCCTTTCGTAGTGGTAATGGTCCGCTAGGCCGGAGATCTAGGGCTGGCGCAGAGAACCTTTCAATACTGAGGAGATCATGCGCTCATGCCTGCTTGCGATGCAACACACGGAAGAGCAAAAGCCGGCACGTCTGCGATCTGCCATAAGTAATTGATAAAGCGAAGAGCGATCTCGATATAATTGAATCGGCAACTCGCTTGTCGATTGTGATCCTTTTAGACGACTATTCCATGACCAGAGCCCTTAACGTCTCAATCACACTTCGACAAACGATCGGAGACCAACCGATGACACCTTTGCAGCACCAACCCGATCCTCGGCTTGATTTGTTCTTTGAACGCATCATTGATGTCCCTCGAGAGCTGGCCTGGAAGGCTTGGACTTCGCCCGAGCACCTCAAACCCTGGTTCACGCCGGTGCCATGGAAAACAGTGGATTGCGAAATCGATCTCCGTCCAGGGGGGCTGTTCCGGACTGTGATGCGCTCGCCGGAGGGACAGGAGTTCCCGAATGTCGGCTGTTATCTTGAGATTGTGCCGATGGAGAAACTCGTGTGGACGAACGCCCTGTTGCCCGGCTTCCGTCCAGCTCCCCCACCCGCCGACAATGTGGCAGCGTGCGACACTTTTTTCTTCACGGCAGTGCTGCTTCTCGAACGGCATCAGAAGGAAACCAAGTACACGGCCCTCGTTATCCACAAAGACGAAGCAGGTCGAAAGCAGCATGAAGAAATGGGGTTTCACGAAGGCTGGGGGAAGGCGCTCGACCAACTCGTGGCCTATGTGAAGACTCTCTAACTGGCGCGTGGTGGGCCGGCTTCTTCCTTTCCTGCTCTCCTTACTTCTTGGCCCCACGAGCGCACCGCTAAAAAGGAGCACAGGAAGTGATGAGATTTGAAAAGAAGGACTGGCCATGCGGATTGGAGTCATCGGTGCGGGAAGCATATCGTGGCCAAAAGCCTTCTCGAAGAGGGGTGCTCGAAGGGAACGAAGGGCGGATCGCGCTTCCGGTCGCCGGCGATTCGGCGGAAGCCAAGGCAGCAGTGCTCATGCGGATCTGATTGACCTTGTCATTCGTGTAATTGCGCCCGCAGCCGTGCATTTGACCAATAATAGCAGTTCTCGGCGTCGGCTCACCTGGCAAGGCCCGCGCGCTTTTTGAAGCTGATCGAAGCCGGATTGCAGACTACCGCGCCGAACAGGGGGCTCGGATCAGGAGGGCTCCTGGCAGCACATAAGTAAGAAAAGAGGCGGGCTTACGCGTTGCTGCTATAGTCCTACACATGATGGCTTCGAACAAGCCGGGTGAGCCGCCGTCCGGCAGAGAGCGCCGTGACTACTACCGTATCACCGTCACGCTCCCGATCCGCATTCAGCGGGAGTTGGATCAGGCGGAGGGCGCGTTCGTTGAAAAGTCGGTCAACCTGAGCGGCGGCGGCATCGGCGTCACGATCCCCGAGGTCTATCAACCCAACGACGTTCTGGCCGTCACATTCCGTCTCCCGGAGCACGGCCTCTTCACCGCCTTCGTCGAAGTTCTCCGGCTCGATCCCATTCCTTATCCGGGCGGGACGTACCGCCTGCATGCCCGCTTCATCCGCATGCCGGCGAAGGACCGCGACATCTTGATCCGCCACATCACGCGGTTCCAGCGCGACCACCTGCAGGACCACTACTCTGCCTAAGCCACCATGAGCGCTTCTCCAAGGCCTTGAATGGACAGACCCCGGCGGAGAAGTTGGCCAGGTTCTATCCCAGCAGCGCCTCAGCTCCGGTCATCTCATGCTAGGCCCTTCAGGGGCCGCTGGAGAAGATCACAGATTGTAAGGCAAAAAACGGCAGGCTGTTTGTTCCGAGACCCGCTCGCGAAACTGGAAGAGTCCGGTGTCAGCTCACAGTACTTAAGGGATCAATTCTTGACGTAAGAGAACACTCACCCGATGACCCTTTCGGGCTTACGAGGGCTGGCAGGGCACCGTCTACGGTTCAAGAAGGACTGTCTCGCGAAGTATGCCGCCTATCAGTACAAGGGTGCGCCGCTGTTTAGGACGTACGCTAACGTAAAACGCATGGCCGGCGGTGAGTTGCTATCGCTCGAAGTTTTTCCGAGCGAGCGTCCTCGCTTCCATCTTTTCCACCAGACCGGCATAGGAACCATTACGCATTATTTGCAGAAACTGGGCGCGGTAATTTTCCACAAGATGGACGCCGTCAATGACGGCATCATACATCAGCCATTGACCAGACCGGTTTACCAAATGCACATTGATCCCGGTATTTACTTTGTCTCCTATAAGTAATGTGAATACTTGGGCATAGTTTCCTTCGACTTGTTCCGACAGATAAACTACCTGCGTCTGAGAGTATTCGTTCAAACGACAGGCTATGGCATCGCGCAGTACCTGTAAAAACAGAGAGTTGAAGTGCTGCTGTTCTGGCTCGTTTAGCCCGGCCCAGGCCGTGCCCATTGAGCGCCGCGCCATATCCTCATAACTCAATTTGCTAAGCAAGACCTTTTCAAGCGGGACTCTGTAATCCTTCGATATCCTGCGTTGCTCTGCCGAAGGACCACCTAGGATGTGAAACACACTGGTGATAGCATCATTCACCGTTTCCGTTGGAGTAGGGGCGGCGTATGCGAGGCTATATCCGTTCAAGAGTGCAGCCATAGCAAAACTAGCGAAAAGCGCAGTGTTCATGTTCATGGTCCACCTCCAGTGACTGTCGCTATTGTGCTTTCTTTCACTATGTGCTGTTGTTTCCCTTGGGTGACTCTAGGTAAAACCCTAGAAATGCAATTTCTAATGGTGTTTAAGTATAAGGGCCACGATACCGAGGACGGAATCATTGAACTAAATGCCCCTGCAGAACAGACGGCTGGGAGAGGTGCTTTCTGCTCCTTCATCGTCTTTCGCCTGTAGACCCCCTTACCGAATGAAATACGCTCTAGCCGTACGCATCGCCGAGCCGTACAACAAGATTGTGGCCCAGTTACCGATGATGCGGAAGGATACTGTGGCATTGGTTAGACAGGCAGTTGAAGAGAACCGACGAGCGTATGTGCTGGTGAACAAATCGAAGTGAGGGAAGTGCGCCTTTGACCGTGAAATGCCTCACCGACTCCCTGACAACTGGTTAAAGCGAACGGATGCTCTTCTGCGCAATGTCGATTCCAACCCGAGCATCACCGCAATCCCTCCTGCCAGATCCCGTCTTTAAACGGTTGCTGCCGACTCACACACGTCCGCAGGGTCGTGAGTTTGTAATCAACAAGCGGTTGATCAATCCACTCCAGCCAGTCGCTTGGGGTCTCCATCGGAATCGGATCGCTGAGTTGCAGAGCGCGGAGATTAGGTAGGGGGTCTTTGTGAGGAAATGGCAGGCTTGCACCGATTTCGTTTCTGAGGATTTGCTATAGTCCTGAACTCCATGTTGTCATGCGCGGCGGCCCATTCGGCCACCACACGACGGCTCTCATTTCACGCTGACTGGTTCGGGCATCGCGGAAGAATGGTGATGCTCGATCAGCCACTGCCCGTTCAGGTATTCATAAACGTAAGAATATCGGGCTGACAGTTTTGTTTGGGCCTTGCTCTGTGTGTCATACAGCGTGAACGTATAAAGACCAGTATCAGAAGCGCTATCGCAACCGATCTTGATGATGCGGAAGTCAATTTTGCCCTGCGGTTTCTTTTCGAGGAAATGAACGAAGTATTCGCGGATTTCCTCATGATTGGTTCGCGGTTTGTTCGACAGCGTCGGCAACAGCACTGCCTCCGGCGTATAGAAAGCCGCCATTTTATCGGGGTCTAAGGTGGCCAGCGAAGCGTTCCAGCGGTCAAATAGGGCCGCAATTTCCTGTGTACTCGTCTTCCTACAGATCCTGCTGTCCTTCGCTTGCACCGGCAATGTAGTCGCGGTAGTAAAGACGACAAGGCAGAGAATAGAGAAAAGCTTCTTCATGTGGACTCCCACCCATGTGTAGACTGTAATCGTGTTCATGACGAACACGATCACGCTGACGAAACGCGAACGCATGAAACTGATGAGGCGATCGACGAGGCACGATGCCTGACGTACATGAGGTACATATGAAGGGATTATGAAGATTGTCTCATCAAGCAGGACGTGCAGGTCTTATGAACGGTGATGACGACGCAGTCTGATAGGTCTGTCCAAAAGGACTTATATAATCAAGGTATACAATCTGAGTCACTCAAGGAGTCTAGGGCATGTTATCGGCCGACGATCTTGGCTCTGATGGAGAATGACTCGGGGAGGAGGTCAGGTACACGGGGAACAGATCAATCAAGCAGCAGGTGAAGGCCTCGTTCCGGACGGCAAGACGGGCGTCGGCCTTCAATGCGATATAACGGCCGGATCACTGATATGCGCCCATGCAGGCTTTATCGCGAGGCAACCGATAATGGCGGTCGCGACGGCCAAACGCAACAGCGCCTTCAACCATGTGCTCGCCCGTGGCAACTCTCCAAAATCACTCTGAACGTTCTTTCACTGACTCTGTCGGCTTAGGGGATTTGAGCGTTTTGCAACCTTTATCGGTTTCACGCGTTTGCGCTGTAGGGTTCGGCGCACGATCCGCTCCGTCCCGGCCAGGGCAGCCCTGACTGCTATATTGAGCGAGCCGTTGCGGGCCTCAAACACCACGCTAGGGAGCCCACGAAGAACAACCTTGACCCGACAGACCATGTCGATTCCGCCCCGTGGACCATTCGCGTCCTCCACACGGACACTGACTCGCTCGATAGAGGCTCTAAACTTTCCGAGCTTCTCGCCTAACCGTCGTCGAATTACAACTCGCTCTTCTTTGTTTAGTTTGAGTCCGAACACACGGATGTGAGCTGGTACCAATCCCGCGTTTGTACCATCGAGCTTGCGTTTGCGGGATTTGGGAATGGTGGATGGGAAGGGGGATCGGATAGAACGTACAGTTTTTTTGGAATCATGTGGGCTATTACTAGATTTCATGTCGCACAAGAAGGTTTGTTAGCCACTTGTTCTTCCCAGAGATGCCGTTCTGATACCCCTGCTACACTTCGATCCCTATGTCGCGCATGCCGCCGATAAAGGTATCCTCACGATACGAAAACCGCCGGACGACAACGATCAGGTTGCCACCAGCAGATGGCTTGTGTCTTTCCGGGTTAACCCTAGTTCCTGCGTCAGCGCATGCCCGTGAGTCTCATGACGACTGAAAAGACCGTTTCAGCGCCTCAGTCGCTGTGCGTGAAACCATGCGCACGTCGAGGGGCTTCGTGGGAATGACGCGAAGTTAAACGCGGCACTCGTTGAGGCAGTTGGTGAACGACACAGGAGATTAGCTCCATGGGGAGACGAGAGACAGACACATCAGGCTGGCATCGGTGAATGACTGAGTGTTAGAGAACATGATGATGTAGTACGCTGTTCTGTAGTAGCAACTGCGGCGGCGAGCACCGGAGCACTCGATGAAACCACAAGTGACACGCCAAACGGTCGATCTATCGGGCTACCCGAACCTCGTGGTCATCTACCTGGGCATGCGAGTCAATACCGTGACGGGATTGAAGACGTTGCTTGGCTTTGGCCCTCGCATCGCAAAGGCTGTGGAGGCTCATCCCGATGGACTCCTCTCGCACGAAAATTTCTTGTGGTCGCTGTTCCCTCCACACGTCGGCATGCGCCAGTACTGGCGCGATTTCACATCGCTGGAATCATGGGCACGCTCCGAACCCCACCGGCTGTGGTGGCAGCAGTTTCTGCGACATTCAGGAGGAACCGGCTTCTGGCATGAAACGTACTTGATGGAGGGCGGGATGGAAGCCGTCTACGACGACATAAGCAAAGGGCTAGGTTTTCTCCGCTTTGCTCCTGTTTGCCCAGCGCAAGGGACGATGTTTTCCGCTCGCAGCCGCGCCCGTCAGCCCGGGGACCCGGCCGGCCCGGTTCCAGTCTCCGAAACAGATCTGTATCATTAGCCTATTGCCGACCTACGGCACATCGACACTGCAGGACCGGCCAAACCAATGATCCCGTCTCCGGGAAGCGCCGCATCGGTCACGCTATCCCGGCAGGCATTGCCGCCAACGTCTGCATCGAGTCGGACATGCGCGAGCTCCTCGAACAAGGCCATGCAACAGCGGCTCCTCAGGTCCCTGATGGTGACAGAAACCAGGCGGCGTTGATTTACTTGAGATTTTTCTGGCTAACGCCGTCTGGAAGAAGGCATGACGGCTCTCATCAGCCACTGCGCGGTACGCATGGCGATAGTTCGCGGCCGCTCGAGGCAACCCACGACCCACATGCGGTAGCCGGCTGCAGTTATTCAAGCGTGGAGGGAAGCGATGTTACTTCAAGCTCATTCGGAACACGGCATGGTGCACGTTCCTAGCAAGTATTCAGTGTCTAAGACCATTGAACGGCTTAATGCGCTTGTGAAATCCCATGCGCTCACGGTGTTTGCGCACATCGACTTTAGCGGCGACGCCGCCAAGGTCGGCCTCCACATGCGGGCGACGCAGTTGCTGATCTTTGGCAATCCCAAGTCGGGCACTCCTTTGATGCTGGCCTCGCCAACTATCGCGCTTGATCTGCCATTAAAGGCTCTGGCTTGGGAAACTGAGGAAGGAAAGGTTTGGGTTTCATACAATGCACCATCATATCTCAAGGAGCGACACGCCCTGCGAGACGACCTGCTCAAAAATATTTCTGGCCTAAAAACCCTCATCGAGAGCGCCGCCGGATGAGATTCAATTTGTCCAAGAACGACAAATGCACGGAGCGGACACCGCCTATCTGGAACGCCTCGAACGCTATCGCCGCCGGGATGGCGTGATGCTCGGAGGCTGGTGGCCATCCGTTTGGCCCTCACCATGCAAGACGCTACAGTAGAGAGCCTCTGTCTGTCGGTTTGAAAACCCTTACGGCAGGTATTCGCCTCCGACCCAGACAGGCAGGCCATCGTCACGGCGCAGCCGCATGCCTTCTTTCCGATGATCGTTATGGAGCTGAGCGGCGACAAAAACCGGCTGCTCCGCCACGGTTGCAAAGGAGCCTTTGACTTCTACTTCCCGACCGACGTTGAGATCCATGAGATACTGATTCTCCGCCATAAACCATGATGGCCCCAGATGAACCGGGATGACCTCATCGTGCGCCGTCTTCAGGCTGAGTCGAGAGAAGCGGGCACCGTCTTTCAGCGTGACCGTGTTGATCTCCTTGATGACGCCCCGGATCGTTTCCGCTTGCTCATCGCGGTACAAGCGGCCTGATTCGTTCACCGACTCATAAGGAACGTCATGGGTTACCGCAATGGCCGGCGCATCACGACCGAACAGGGCCTCTTGGGCAAGCGGTAGACATAGCAGAATAGCAGTTACCACGGCTGCGTCCCTCCTCTCGGTGGTCCGTGAAAACGATAGGCACAGAAAGCACCTCCTGCTGGCTCAAACAACGACCATGATGACTGGCGTGGACGCCGCTCCCGAAGCCAGCGAGGGCCGCCGATGCCGATCATGATCTGATCTGCTGTTCCATACCAGGGAGCACTCGCCTGTGTCCGGGTGCAAACTTGGGGCTTTTCACGGTCATGACCGGACAGGGAGCCTGCCGGAGGGTGCCTTCCGCGACGCTACCCATCAAAGCCCGCTTAATGCCCCGGCGCCCGTGCGTGCCCATGACAATGAGATCAGCGTGCTGTTCCGTCGCCGTTTCCAATATCAGATCGGTGGGGCCGCCGCCGCCTCGAAGCACCGTATCCACAATAAGCCCCTGTTCCCGGATGAGGTCGGCATATTGCGACAGGGCGGATGCGATTGTTTTCTCGGCGGCATCTCCTTCGGCAAGCTCGTTGATCGTAAAATACAGCCGCAGCGAGGCCCATTCGAGCACATGCAGCAGCGTCACCGAGGCCTGGAAGCACCGGGCCACCTGAATTCCAAATTCCAACGCGTCTAGTGAGCAATCGGAGAAGTCCAGCGGAAGCACGAGGCGCTCAATCTTGACAGGCCCCGGTGGGAGGGTCGATCGAACAGTCAGGACGGGACAGGGCGCTCCCTTCACCACGCGCTCGGCCGTGCTGCCAAGCAACACGTGCTCCAACCCGGTGCGTCCCTGTGTCCCGACCACGATCAACTCAGTCCCGTCCTCTTGGGCGGCTTGGATAATCTGTTCACTGGGGATTCCGACGGCATGGGTGCTGGTGGCCTGCAGACCGGCCTTGCTTAGTTGCCCGGTGAGCTCGTTGAGAAACCGAGAGATCTCGGTGCGCATCGGGTCGAGCAGATACGGTTGAGCTACCGCATCGGCCGAGAGCATGGGATAGGGTTGTGAAACATGAATAATCCGAAGGGCTGCGCCGTAGGTGTGGGCGAGTGACCGCGAATAATCCTGAGCCTGCGAAGCGCCCGGGCTAAAGTCCGTCGCAAGGAGGATGCGCTGAAGCAATGTGCCCATGCAAGAATGCGACGCACAGGCTGTGCCAGTTGTCAGAACCGCTAAACCGCCTTTGGAAGAACAATCTGTGCACCAGCACTCTCTCTCATACGGACAACTGTTCTTGCTTCCGGACAGCATGCGCCAACACGGGCTCAAGAAGATTCGGCTGAGGAGGTCCCACGGCCTTATCTCCGTAGTATGGCTTAGCTCTGCAGGCCTTAAGCTTGCACAACTACATAGCGATAGGGCAAACGCGACCGCATCTAGGGGTGCCGTTAAGACAGCATCGCGCCGTGAAGAACGCCCGCTGGAAAAGGACGTGTGGCGGACCTGCTTTCACCACTTTTCGCCGCTTATCTGGCCTATCTCCCATGGCTGGTCCTCGTGATCGGCCTGCTGTTCGTCATCCTGGGAACGACTACTGGAGACAAGAATCGAGCGACGGTAATCCGTTTATGGATCACAATGCGTTTTCAGCAAACCGCATACCAGGCAACCCGTCTCGAGTTGAGCGGCGAGCATCATCGCCTCCCCCCCGTAATCCCGTAAACCAAGCGGTGCAGTATTCCATGGAGCAAGGGCATAATGTCTCGGCGTCTAGTGAAGCATAAGTCCGAAGGATACGGGCGACATGAGGCCTGAAACTTGCGACCATTCGGTTCTCTGAAAGGAGTCGTCTATCGCAGAAGGGAGGCAGCATGAAACTTCAAAGCAGCACTGAATTGTGGCTAGCCGGTGGACTTATCAGCCTGGTCTTTGGTCCTGTTCCTCTTGCGATCGCTACGTCCGAGGGGACGATGCCGGAGAAGAGCAGTACCTCCAAGGCGCAGTCGTCAGATCAGTTTACTTCCATCATCAAGGAAGCGCTCCATCATGCCCAGGAGGCAGATGCCGCGGGTGCGAGCGGTGATCGTGAAGCCTTGACTAAGCATGCTCAGAAAGCGTTGGAAAAAGCGAAAGAGGGACAACGCGCCGGGCATAACCAGACGCTGAACGACGGCGTCTATGCTCTCGGCGAGGCGATCGAGCATGCAGGCAAGCATCCTGAAGACGCGACCGAGCACGTTAAACGCGCGATCATGAAGTTGTCTCAATCGGCCGGCCTGCAAATCCCCGAAGGAGTCCCCACAGGGAAAGCGCCGGCACAGGGCGGCTGAGGAAACGATGTGGCCCGGGGCACGATACACCCCCGGCTCTCGCATGGTCTCTTGCAGGTTGAGCGCCGTGGTAGCGCACGGCACTCAACCTGTGAGCGCTTTTGCGCCGACTTACACCCAACGAACTGTCCCCACCCTTTCATGCATAGAGTTTAAGCCCGATGAACAACTGCGGGACGACGGGGAAGCTTCAAGCCATAGTTTCCTCCACCGTTTTCCAGTTCCGCATGGGTTACAGGGCTGCTTACTTTAATCAGGTGTGTTTTCAGGCCAGCCTGCGGGACCCCGATGGCGCCTGGGATGTGCCGGAACGCTCACGTTGGTTAATACTGTTGGCTGTGTGGACGACCAATCGAGATTTCCATGGCCACTTCAACTTGCAAATTATGGAGATCCCGCGAAATGGTTGCGACTGCCAGGGTGCGCCCTGCCCGTTTGTATGCAATCGCACAATCCTTTGCTTCCAGGCTTCCGTCGATGTCGATGGTGTCCCATTGTTGGGCGTGACCGACATACCGGATCGTCACGTCGTACTGACTGGCCCAAAAAAACGGCACGGCATCGAACCGCTCACGACGGCCCAGGATATTGCGCGCCGCGACCTGGCCCTGGCGCTGTGCAACCACCCAATGTTCAATGCGGACGAACTCACCCGAATGGGGATCGGGCCAACGGGCGATGTCGCCGGCGGCAAAAATCCCTGGCACACTGGATTCGAGGTATGCGTCAACCACGATGCCGCGATCCACTTTCAGTCCGGCCTGCTCGGCTAACCCGATCGACGGCCTGACGCCGACTCCCAGTATCAAGGCATCCGCATCGAGCATGGCTCCGCCGCTCAGCGTGACTCTCGCTCCATCAACGCGTGTGACCGTTTCTCCCAGGTGAAAGACGACACCCTGCCCTTCATGAAGGGTACGGATAAACCGGCCGACCTCCGAACCCATCACCCGCTCAAGCGGCTGCCGATCAGGGGCGACGATGTGAACGGCGATGCCTCGTGCGCGCAGCGATGCGGCCACTTCGAGGGCAATGAAGCTCGCGCCAACGATGACGACTTGCTTGGCCGATGCGGCTTTCTGAACGAGCGCCCTGCTGTCTGCAAACGTGCGGAGGTAATACACCTGAGAATCGGATCCGCCCGGGATGGGTAACCTGACAGGAGTGGCTCCCGTCGCGAGTAATAGTGCGCCAAACTCATAGGACGTGCCGTTTTCAAGGCGGACCCGTTTCTGCCGCACGTCCAGGGACGACACCGGCGAATTCAGAAGCAGGTCAATGCGCTGGTCCCGGTAATAGGCCGGCGGTCGCAGTGGAATCCACTCATCCGGCGCGGTGCCCGCGAGATAGTCTTTGGAGAGGTTCGGCCGATCGTACGGAGCCGACTCGTCCGCACTGATGAGCCTCACCGGCTTGTCGTAGCCTTCTCGCCGAAGCATATCCGCGGCTGCCAAACCGGCGGCGCCTCCACCGATTATCACGACCGAAGCCGGGACTGTTTGTGATGGCGAGGACACGACGGTCTGTTGCGTTAGGGGCGCAGGCAATTTCTCGCGCACGAACACCTGTTCACCGATTTGTTCAACGCGCCAGCACGCAATAGCGTCGAACGCCGGTGCACGCAACGCCTCTCCCGTACGCAGACTGAAGCAGGCATGGTGCAAAGGGCACCGCACCTCGTCGCCATGCAGAAGGCCTTCCACCAGCCGGCCGCCGTAGTGGGTACAACTCGCTCCCACCGCAAAGAATTCTCCCCCGCGGCGCGCCAAGATCACCTCTTCGCCGTTGACGTGTCCCTGCAGCATCGCTCCGTCAGCCAAGCGGTCAACCGCGACTCCGCGACCTAAATCCGGTGCAGCATCGGTGTCCATAGATCCCTCCGCGGTGTGTGGCAGCCTCCGATTGATGCGAGATGCAGCCTGTCAGTCGTCCGAGATCCATGACAGTACTCGAACTTGCGGTGAGCAGGAAAGGGTGTCGCCAGTTAAGAGCAAAGAGCGCTTTCGTGGCGGAGAAGCCCGACGCGAACGATCTTCCAGCACACTCCATGGGCCAAGTCCGCGTGCAGACCGCGGTATGCTGGACCAGAGCGCCATCGCTGATGGACGTCTGCGGCATCGTGTGAGTTCGAGGCCTGCCGTTCCTTACCAACGTTCACGGGGATACCGCGGCGATTCTGACCGCTTCTCTAATCATCTGCGCGGCGTATCCCCATTCATTGTCATACCAGCTCATTACTTTCACGAGATTGCCATCCACCACCTGCGTCAACTCCAGATCCACGATTGAAGCGCGTGGATCCTGAATGATATCTGACGACACGAGCGGTTCGTCAGTGACGCCTAAGACATCTCTATAGCGCTCACTATTGGCCTCCTCCCTGAAGATGGTATTGATCTCGTTCACTGTGGTTGGCCGGCTGGTTAAGAACACAATATCGGCCAGTGAGCCAATGGCTACGGGAACACGGACGGCCATGCCGTCGAGTTTGCCCGCATACTGCGGGAGCGCTTTAGCGGTCGCCACGGCGGCGCCAGTCGAAGCAGGGATCAGATTGGCGGCGGCCGCTCGGCCCCGCCGGCGCTTTCTATTCGGACGATCCACAATGGCTTGGGTCGCCGTATAGGCATGCACGGTCGTCATCAGGGCCTTCTCGATCCCTATGCGTCTTCCCATGACCTCGACGACGGGAGTAATACAGTTGGTCGTACAACTTGCGCAGGACATGACGCCGCTGGTCGGCCCATCCGCCGAGTTGACCCGGTGGACCACGGTGGCAATCTCAGGGCTTTTCGCGGGTGCCGAAAGGATGACGGTCTTGGCCCCCGCCGTCAGGTGACGTTGCAGATCCGCTTGCTGATTAAAGACCCCGGTGCATTCCAGCACAATGTCGATCTTGAGTGTTTGCCAAGGCAACTTGGCAGGGTCTTTTTCGCTGAACACCTGATACGCTTTGCCATCAACCTTCAGCCCATCGGGGACGACGGTCACATGCTTGTGGTACCGGCCGTAGACCGTGTCGTAGTTCAACAGGTACGCAAGGTCCTCGGCCGTATTGAGATCATTGACTGCTCTGAGATCCAACTGGGGCGTTTCCAGGATCATTTTAAAGACCGCGCGGCCGATTCGCCCCAGCCCGTTGATTGCTATGGTCGCCATCGTGTGCCTCGCTCTGTCGCGCTCCCCATGCTCGATATGGGCGCCCAATATTTCGTTCTTTGCTTCCGTTCTTGATACCCCGCCGCGGCCGATCGGCCTCTCATCGCGAATCATGATCGCCGTCTAGAAATGAAATCACTGAACCTTAAAGTTTCGTTGTGGCCTGGAGATGCTCAAAATAGCCGTTCGCCGTTTGGTTGTCCCGCCAGACGTGTTGTATTAGCTTTGACTGTTGATATCTATGTGGCACAACCCTAGCTAACCATGCGCGGGCGCTTGGTAACTTCACCGGAGGTATAACGCTCGCTGTCCGTAAAACGTCCGCCGCCACTTATTCATCTGTTGCTGCTTCACGAATGAACATTAGCGGTACGCGACATGTTGTCAGTCACCGCTCCTGTTGGTGAGACTGATACGGTGCGTCGCAACAGTGGCGTTTGACAGATCCCGCGTCCTCTTTGGGCCCTCCTGGCCACTGCATACCTCCGCTCACTTGTTGTCACGTCATTCATAAGAAAGATATCGTCGGCCAGGACAGGGGGATCCCCTGGCTTACAAGCAACTTTTGAAATTCGTCCAGCGCAGGGGCGGAATTTCTGACCCATCGAGGGACTGCCCGTCGAGAAACACAAAAAGCCGCCAGCAATCCTGCCGCTTCACCGATGTTCCACTCGACATGATGCACGCGATAGGCTCCATTGGTTATGTGGGTGACACCTAAGTTCTTCCCGCCCGGAATGAGGTTTTCCACTCGCACGGGAATCAAGGCGCCGAGGGGAATTTGAAACGTCCAGCAGCCGAGGTCCAGGTACCCACCGCCGTTGACTCTTGGGTGTAGGTCAATCCTGTAGCACCCTATCCCGACCGTGTCAGGGAAGAGTTCCGGACCGTGGGGCCGCAATGGGTAAGCAATATGTTGCTCGCACACCGTGAACTCTGCGGCAATGCGCCGGGACTCGCGGATATACGGTGCTTGAGCCAGACCGTCCGGCGTGCCGCCCACGACGTCGCCGCGCAGACGCAAACCGCGATAGCCCAGCCCGCCGTCCGGCCGGGGCGCCTCCGTTTGAAGCCAATAGAGGAGACTTAAGCTGAGCTGGCGTGCCGCTTCGACGTTTTTTGCTATTTCCGCAGGATCCACCCCGCACACGGGACCGAACCAGTAGTCGTTCTGCGGCCAGTTGACCACGGTGATGTCGCTGTCGGTAAACCCGTCGATAAAGTTGGACTGGTCGAGGATCCTTCGAAATCGCCACCATGGATGGTCATCCGCTGCCTCGAACAAGCCGCGCGAGATGACTTCATGCGTCTCCGGTTTCACCGTATTCCAACTCAATAACGGGCCCGGCCACCCCCGTGGCGTAAAGGTCCGCCAATGTTCATATTGGGTTGGCCGTTCAACGGTATGGTCTTCTCCAGGCAGATAATCCATTGCAAAACACACCGTGATCGCCTGCTGGTCGCGGGGATCGGCCTTCTCCGCAGCGTGAGGCTCTTGCGTGCGGTCTCTTGCCTCCGCCCCGATGACATGCTCGACGTCCGCCAGGGCCAGCACGTCGCCTTCAGGGGTCGCATCGATGAAGAACGGCGCCTCGATCGCCGTGTCGCGACCCGATTCAAGACTGCGCACCACGACACCTGTAATGCGATCTCCGTGCGTCCATGCCGCAACGGGGCGCTGGGGATGCATGACAAACAGTTTGCCGCTGAGCTGGTACGGCGCGAACATTTGATGAAGCACCGCCACGGCGACCCGGGGATCATGACACATTCGGCTTACCCACCCGTTTCCCGGATTGAGCGCCTTGTGAGCGCGGGCGGTCTCCGTCAGAGGAAGATGGCGGCGGTAATACTCCCGGATGCCTTCCCTCAACGAGCGGTAACGGGCGGTGGCTCCCATTTCTTCAATCCAGGGATGCTCGTCCGGAGGGACGGCCTGATTCGTCAACTGACCGCCGATCCAATGCGTCTCCTCAGTGAGAATGACGCGGCAACCCAGACCGGCCACGGCCAACGCCGCCGCGCAGGCGCCGAGTCCTCCACCAATGATGGCGACATCGGTCCGTAGCACGTCCATGGTCTAGGCGCTTGTCCTGAGCGGTGCGGCTCCCTGGAGGTTTTTCAACATGCGGAGAAGCAGGGAGTTCGTCTCTTTGGCCCGTTCCTTCAAGCCGGGCAGCAGGCGCTGGCTTTTGGCCCTCATCTCGTCCCTCGTATCCCAGGCGCGATCAATACTCGCGATCAGACGTCCAGAGCGGACGTCTTGCATCGGTGGCATGGGGATGTCGAGCTCTTGTATGAAACCGGTGACCTTGGATGCATAAGGAAGCGCCACGAACGGGACTCCTTCGAGCGCCGCAAAAATGAGGAAATGCAACCGCATGCCCACGCAGAACTCAAACCGGCCGATCAGGCTGAGAATTTGCTGTGACGAGTAGTCTCTTCTCAGAATTTCCGCTCGCTGAGCGTATTCCATATTGGAGACCACCCCGTGGCTGTGCTGGATATCCGTTTTCTCCATGGGCACAAACACCACGTCGGCGTTCAATCTGTCGATCATGAAATCAGCCGCATTGGCAAGCAGCTTATAATAATGAGTGGGGCTAATGTGCGGCGCCGCCGGGCCCGGCTCGCGTACTGAAAACCCAACCAGATGCCGGTCAAAATCGACGCCCTCTGTAATCAGCACTTCCGTGGGCAAGGACGCCGGCTCTATCAGCAGCGCCGGATCAGCGGTCAGGTGAATGTCCTTTTCAACACCGACGTCTTCGAGCAACCGGTACCCTTGCCTGTCGCGCACCGTAATGAGCTGGACTTTATTGAGCGCTTCCGCCACGGTCGCGCGCGCACGCGGGTCCTGAAGCGGACCTGCGCTGATCGCGTAGATCGCGACCGGGATGCCCAACTCATGGGCAAGGATCACCTCCCGAAGGTACTTCTCGGCGTCGGCATCATAGAGCAGCCCGCCGCCGCCGAGGATCAACACATCCAACCGTTTGACTTCCTCCTGCGCCTCCCGGCGGGTCAACTGCCGGATCGCGACCGATCGCTCAACCCGATGACGCGTCAGCGTATCATCAGGATTTTTCGAGTAGACCGTGAGCTCAACCGACAACGACTTCCGTAGTTCCGCAATCATGCCGGCCAGAATGGCCTCGTCGCCGAGATTCAACCCGCCATATGAGCCGGAGATCCCGATGTGAAGGGGCTTGTCTTTGACCGTCATCTGCTGCTCCACGTGCGGTGCTTTTCTGGTGCTCTCAGCGGCGTTTCATCACCTGAGCCTGAGACACACCATGTTAAAGGGGAAAAGTCGAGTCTGAGCCCATCCTGAAATGAAAAGAGCTGGAGTGAACCCTTGTGGGGAACGATTTCATCGGACGGGAAGCCGGACAACTCTCCGGCCTCCGTTCTCTCCCCCCATTTTCAAGGTGTTTCGCTCGTTTCGCCTGTCATCGTCCTGCCGGCCTGATGGCTCTTGTCGGACACTAGCTCGACCGGGGAGGCAACGGGTGCTCGTGCCGCCCCGGACGCTGGCCTCGCGAAGAAATGCTGCCCGATGGCCGTTCGTGAACTGGGATGTTTCTCGTCAATTCTCCGCCGCTCCAACGCCGTCGTGTCGCATCCTTCACTCCCTTTCCTTGATGAGCCGGGGCGACTTCATGGCCGTGTCCCTGGAATGATCTGATCCGCCGTGCAGTACGAGCGTCGTGACGCCGAACTTGGCGAAAGCAGCTAAGCGGCACGCGCCTTTTTCTCTTCCTTGAGAAAGTTCAGGAGGTCGGCGTTGACTTGATCCTGGTGCGTTGCCGTGATGCCGTGCGGCGCGCCCGGATAGTAGATTTCCCTGGCGCCCTTGATGAGCCCGGCCGCTTTCTTCGCCGAGTCCTTGACGGGGACGATCTGGTCGTCTTCACCGTGAATGACCAGCGTGGAGACATCGAATTTCTTGAGATCTTCCGTCTGGTCTGTTTCGGAGAACGCCTTGACGCTTTCGTAGGCGTTCTTGAGACCCGCCTGCATACTCCACAGCCAGAACTGATCCAGCATCCCCTGTGACACCCTGGCGCCCGACCTATTCGCGCCATAGAACTGCATCGCTAGATCCTTATAGAATTGCGAGCGATCCTTCATCATGCCGCTTCTCAAATTGTCGAACACCTCCATCGGCAGGCCCTCGGGATTCGTCGCCGACTTCAGCAGGATCGGCGGTACGGCGGCGATGAGAACCACTCTGGCCACCCGCTTGGTCCCATGGCGTGCGACGTAACGCGCGACTTCCCCGCCGCCGGTGGAATGACCCACCAGCGTGGCGTCCGTGAGATCGAGCGCCTCGATGACGGCCGCCAGATCATCGGCATAGCCGTTCATGTCGTTTCCGGAAGAGGCTTGGCTGGAACGGCCATGCCCACGCCGGTCATGTGCCACGACGCGGAAGCCGTTCTGTGCAAGAAACAGCATCTGGCCGTCCCACGCGTCTGAGTTCAGGGGCCAGCCGTGCGAGAACATGACGGCCGGACCGTGGCCCCAGTTTTTATAGTGGATCTCCGTTCCATCTTTTACGGTGATGTAGGGCATGGAATTCCTCCTTCGATTCCTGAAGGCCTCGGAAGCTTTGTGCAGTACCCGACCACGGCCGAACTTGCCCCCCACCAGGCAAGATGTTCATTCAGGAGCGGGCGGTACACTACGCGCGCTACTCAAGCGGGTGGAACTGGCATTGGCCCCAAGTTGAGAAGCCATAAACAGCCCTGCGGGCGGGCCGAATCTTCTGTTTCACGGCAAATCCGTGTTACGCAAGAGTCCTGGGGACTGTCTTAACTAGGGCCTTCCCCAATTGATCCCTGGTGGAAAAGTTTGCAGCCTGCACTGTGCAAATGCCGTGGATGACAACGCCTGCCGTAATCCGGAAGAACGAAACGGGTTCAGGAAACGCTTCGCGGCCCGTGACGGGAGGGCGAGTCGATTGTTCTGCCGGTGCAGTCACCCGACAGGGGAGGTGCTCCTGTGAAGGGACGCTCATGGAGACGAAGAGCCTTTCAGCGAAAGAAGGTCGTCAAGGCCCGAGAGTCGTCATCATCGGCGGCGGATTCGGCGGTCTGCATGCGGCAAAAGCCTTGGCGAATGCCGCGGTTGAGATGACGCCCGTCGACCGCAACAACCTTCACAGCTTTCAACCATTGCTCTATCAAGTGGCGTTGGGAATGCTCTCGCCCGGCGAGATCGCCGCGTCATGGCGTCATATCTTCCACAGCGCGCGGACTGTTCGCACCATGCTTGGCGAGGTGACCGCATTCGCCACCGCCGCGCGACGAGTGACGCTCATCCAGTTTCGGGCTTGCCCGCATGGCTTCTTTGGTCACTGGCACACATTTTGATCAGTTTTCGGAACCGGGTTGCGGTGATGCGTCAGTGGATATGGGCGTATTTGACACGCCAGGGAAGCAGCCCTCTCATCACGGAGCATCAACGGAAGGAATGTGATTGAGTGGTATGGAAGGGATATGGATTGAAGGAAGAGCGAGTACTACGAAGCTGACTTTGAGCACCCGCGAATGAACCAGCGCAGAAACACACGTTCCCAACCAGAGGAGTTCCCCATGGACATCAAAGACGTCATGACGGCGAATCCCCACAAAGTGGTACCGGTAGATCTCGCGCTCCCCCGAGCTGCCGTCACCGCTGAGCAGGAGACGCACTCCGTCCCGTACAGTGATGCAAAGGCCGGCGAGGCGTCCCGCTCCACCAAGCCAAGAAGCGTCGTACAAGAAAGAACGCAACGCCGCCAGGACGTCATCAATGATGTAGCGCAGCGGACTCTGGACATCATCCGGTTCTGATCATTTTCTCAGGATAGAAATACCTCTCGAACACTTCCCTTGCCTTTCTGTAGTCGTGGTCGGTGGCATATTTCAGCCGGTAATTGAACCGACAATTCTGGTCTTTCTCGTATTGATAGACGTCTTGAAGGAACGACACGATTTCCTCCAGATCCGATGTCTGCTCCCCCCTCCCCAAACTCACTTTCAACTCTGCGGGAATATCCGCAATGACGTGGACGGTTTCCACACCGCGCTGAACGCTGGCTTCGATCAAGGTATTACTGTCCTTCTGGCACAAGGCATACCCGCGTTTGAGGTTTTCAATGGCTTCCTGAAAGCCGTCTATCGTTGCACCCTTCGCCCCCGCCATGAGCTGCACTTCATTCAATAAGAGCGTCATCTCGTTCAGCTGCTTTTCCAAGTCCCGGTTCTGCTCCATGGCCGCATCGAGTCTGGCTTGAGAACCTAGATCTTGATTGTGTGGTTCGTCAGCGACGGGCTGCCGGCCCTCCACAGTGTCCGTCACATGGACCATGATGGCTGCAAAGAGGAGCAGCAGCATCACTTCGACCAGCGACAAGCCAAGTGTAAAGCCTGAACGTGAGTCACCTTCCATCGAAGGCCTGCTCCTCCGTTACTCGCTCCTTCAAGAACGACAGCACTCCCCGCATGGCCGTTTCGATGGCTTTGCTCGCGTCGAGGCTGGACTGTATGGCCTTCTGCACATTCTGAAGTCCATCCCTGACATCGGCACTGAGCGAGTGCGACGACAAGTCCGACAGCTCCGTTTGCAAGGTCGACAATTGTGTCGAGACCGTCGCAAAGGCCGATCGTAAGGACCGCACGCCATCGAGCTGACGATCGAGTTCGGTGCGACTGCTCTCCAATGCCGTGGCCATGTTGAGAAATTCCTCGGTTCGGTCTTTGATCGCCGCGGACAGATCATTCACGGAGGCTCCGATCCGCTTCGCGGCTTCTGACCCATACAAGGAATCCCCGAACCGGCTCACGGTGTCGGCCGCTTGCATCACACTCGTCTCCAGTTTTTGCACGGCCGCGGCAACATCGTCTCCCCGCTTTCCTAATGCGGCAACAAGCTTGGCCGCTTCTGTCGTGAGCATTTCCTGGGGAACGTGGAACGCAGATTCAAAGCCTGCACTCATCGTCGCGGTCATCGTCCGATGTTGCTCCGTGAGCTTTTCCCGAACATCCCGTAGTGACCCGACAAGGTCCTTGAGCGTGCCACCGAGTTCACTCGCGGCCCGCTCTCTGAAGGCCGTGATGTCCATCGTCGCGTCGTGGATCTGTTGGGTGAGAGCCGCGACGCGGCGATCCATCGTCTCCTGAGCCAGAACAAGCCGGTCTGGAAGCGTGTCTTGAAACTGGATGACCAACAGTCGAAGCAGCATCCCGGAAAATGTCGTGACCAGCGCATAGCCGAATGTGGTGAGCACGCCGTCAGCGGTCAGTTTGGGAGCCGGCCAGACCACGAAGGTCGCAATCAGGGCAAAAAGCGCCCAGAGAAACCCCATATAGTAGAGGGAGTCTGCAAATTGGACGGTGTTCTTGTTTTTCAGGAAGGAGCCATACGCGGCATACGCGATGAGGAGTCCTATGAGCCCCCCCATGGTCAACGTTTGGGACAATTGCGACATGTTCGAGTAGCCGAGCGCGCCAACACCCGCCACGGTCACGCACAACCAAGCCGCGCCAAGCTTCATACGAGCCGGCATCACAGAAGGGTCACTCGATAGCCCGCCTTCATCAGCTTGCTCAGGCTCGGACATGTGCCTATCGAACGGTATCGTTTGATGCCGAAGCATAGCGTCCTCCTCGGGTCATGCTGAGATCCCGCGCTCATCTTGCGGTCTAGCGGCCGCTCTAATAACTGGGGACATCCCTAGCTAGGTAATCCCCATGCATTCCCAGCACTTGCCGCGTTGTCGGCATCCCCCTCCCGGACTGCTCGTTTTAGGACCTTTCTAAGCAAACTAAATATAATGTACCTTCTCTCTGCCTCCGCAGCGTGAATGATCGGTTCGGCACCTTCTGCAGAGAGTGTTAAAGAGACCGTTCGGCAAGGCGATATCGAGATTGTGCGAGATCTGGGTATCGATCCCAATGTGTGCGACCGATAGGGATAAACGGGATTGATGCTGGCTGCCCATGCAGGCATTGGGCGGCCCTCCAGTCCTTGATCGCTCACGGCACCAACGAAACTTTTTCATGGAGCCTCGTATGTCGATCTTAAACTGGTTTGCGCTGTTACCCATTCTTGGATGGCTGTTGGTTGTGGGACCGGGCGTATCAGCGCAACAATCCCGTCCTGATAACGAAATCACGAAGCTTGCCGATGACGTTTACCTGTTCCGGCACCACTTCCATCAAGCCATTTTCATTACGACCTCAGAGGGCGTGATCGTCACCGATCCGCTTAACGTGGAAGCAGCCACCTGGTTGAAGGGCGAAATCAAGAAGATCACGGATCGACCGGTGCGCTATGTCGTGTACAGCCACCACCACAACGATCACATCACCGGCGGCAGTGTGTTTGCCGACCAAGCGAGCTTTATCAGCCACGCGGCAGGTCGGCCCTATATTGTTCAAGCCGCAGATCCCACAACGCCCGCCCCCGATCTCACCTTCAGTGACCGACTCTTCATCGATCTCGGCGGCAAACATGTCGAGCTTATTTACACAGGCAGGAACCATTCGGATAACAGTCTGGTCGTCCTGCTTCCACAGAACAAACTCCTGTTCGCGGTCGACTTCATTCCTGTCGAGACGGTGGCCTACCGCACCATGCGAAGCGATTATCCTGATGACTGGATCGGATCGCTCAAGCTAGTCGAGCAATTGGACTTCGACATCCTGGTACCCGGCCACGGGAAGATCGGGAGGAAAGACCACGTGCGCATGTTTCGGGGCTATCTGGAAGATTTGAAAGCTGCCGTGCTCGAACAAGTCAAGAAAGGCGCCACTCTGGACGAGGCGAAACAGGCGATTCAGCTTCCCAAGTATGAACACTGGGGACGATACGCCGACTGGTTCCCGGAGAATGTGGAAGGGATGTATCGGTACCTCACGGAAACGCCGCGATGAGGATCATTATTCGCTCTGGAGGGTGAGTCCCGCTTGATGCTCAAAGGCTTCCGATCTCTCCCCGGCGCTCAGTGCCGCTCACCAGAGCGACTCATCTCCTCGACACCTCTCTGCCGGGTGTGTTTCGCCGTCGGCGACGTCGGGGCCAGCAACATCAAATAGGTCGCCTCTGCCATTTGACATCCCGCTGACGACGGGTTACATGGGGCCCCTATGGACTGGGATGAGATGTATCAAAATGGCGAGGTGCCCTGGGATAAGGGCGCCCCGTCGCCGGCGATGAAACAGTATCTGGAACGCCATCCGGTGCGCGGACGGGCCCTGGTGCCGGGCTGCGGCCGCGGGCATGAAGTGGCGCTGGCGGTGGAGCATGGACTGGATGCCACCGGGCTGGACATCGCGCCGACGGCAGCGGCGGAAGCACTGGCGCGGTATCCGCATCTGGAGAAACATTTCGTCACGGGCAGTCTATTTGATCCTCCGGATGACCTGCGCGGCGTCTTTGATGTGGTGCTGGAGCACACCTGCATGAGCGCGCTGCCCCCGACGCTGCGCGCTGAGTACCGGCGCGGCATCGACCTCACGCTGCGGCCTGGAGGCTTGCTGATCGGTGTATGGTTCATCAATCCCTCCCTCGGTCCGGGTAACGAGGGGCCGCCCTTCCCTTTGAGCGTGGCCGATCTCACAGCGCTCTTTGCCGAGGGCTACGAGATCGTGGATGATTATGTGCCGGATGTGGCCTTTCCCGGCCGCGAAGGGCGGGAACGTGTGCGCGTGCTCCGACGCGGAGGATGACGTAGTCAGACGGCGCGCGCATGCTTCCCGTCGTGAGTCGGAGTCCGGCTCCGGACCACTCTGCCGGACGTTCGTTCAAGAGCGAGGATCCGCTTTCGGACCCGCACCGGGAAACCACTCGGTGTGTTGATCCCCTTGCCTTCCGAAATAGGTCACGCGTCGACCGCGCAGAAACGCGAAGTAGCCTTGCACACCGGCTCGCATGGCTCGTTGTGAGAACTCGCGATACTTGTGCCCCTTCTGTTGACTGTCCTGAATCGCTTGGCGCAATGTTGGCACGTCGAAGTCGGCGGCGACGGCCGGCAACCCTTCGAAGGCGAGCGGAGCGACGACGGCACCGGCGTCTGTCCCGTAGAAGGTGAACCGCAGCAGGACGTAATCGACATGGTAATACTCAACGCCCGCATCGATCAGATTACGCACGATGTCTGGAAACGGCAGTGAACCGGCCAGGCTGGCCCGAGCGGCTTCAAGCACAAGTTGAGAATTCACACTTCCTCCTTCCGACATAAGAACGCAGCAAAGGGAGGGAGGATACTATGTATAATTTCTGCTCGGCAACCGGTGGCTTTGCAGCGCTTCGCCGCAAACATTGGGGTTACGCAAGGTGACCCGGATAAAGCGGAGAAGAGACGGGCCATTGACGGTTTATTTCGCGGCAGTCGACGGCGGGGGGCATTGCTGTGCCCTGACACTTCGGCGCTAGTCAATGCAGGCGAAGATGTAATCGCGCTCATCCTCACGGGGAGTCGGCTTCAGCGTCACCAAGGCTCGACGATGATACTTGGCACATTCAGCATCGGCGACCTGTTGAGCTTTGGCATCATTCATCTGATAGGACTCAACGATCACATGATTCGGGCTTGAGCGCTTGATTGAAGGGCCGCACCCTACTGCGAGATTCAGCACAACGACCATGAGCACCTGCATAGAGGCCGCTCGGCGCACAACTCAGTCCTCACTGCCTACCCGGGCTTAGACATCAGCCGGTCAGCACGGAGCTTTCGGTCTTGACCGGGGCGATGGCATCACGGATACATGCTGAAAGCTCTTTCCGAAGAGTCCGCTTTTCTTTCCCGGTATCAACAGCCGGGGACGGCGCTCTGCTTACTTTGCTCGGTTTCCATCCGACAACGTTGCTCAGCCATTCACTTCCTTCGGGGTCCAATTCGCCGTCGCCGGCAGATTGGCCTTCACCATCAACCAACGTGACCAGCGGGTTCGTCCAATCCGGCATGATGGTCTCTCGTACTCTTCAAGACGGCGCCGGTCTCCGGGTCTGCATACGCGCCGTAGGCATCGACGAGCAGTCCCCTGATCCCATCCGATCCTTCGAGGGCATAGAGCACGGATGAGTCGTCCGGGTCGGACACACCTTCGAAGCGATGATGCTCGACGATCGTCAGTTCGTCGCCCTTATAGGAATGCCCTGCGGCGGTGGCGCGGCCGGTCTCTCCGCATACGGAGAAGTCGGCAGTGAAGCCACGGCGGCGTAGCGCATCGACGGCTTCTGTCATGCTCGGATAAGCCTGTGTGGTCATGGCACACCTCACATCCTGAGGGAAGGTTGCGGTTTCTTCGCCTAGGGTACCTCTTGAGCCTCTAAGCGGACAGGGGACATTTGACCAGTCCATGCTTTGACGGACCCTGGCCCAGCCTTTCAGCAACAGGCTGCCATCAAAGCGACCAGCATGTTGCAGGCCGCCACCACTTGTGCGCATACCCATCGCTTGTTAGGGTAATAATCAGGATCACCGCAGCAGTCTGGAATCAATCGTTTCACTTTCCAGCAGCACGAAGGGTGAAGCCTCCAGCCTGTCCCACTCACCATCATTCAGGGAAAGGAAATCGCCGATGAGCAAGACTGTCTCAGACGGGAAAGTGATTTCTTTGGAGTACACGCTCAAACTGGACGGCGACGAGATTGTCGACTCCAATGTCGGGAAAGACCCCTTGACCTATACGCAAGGCGCCCATCAAATTATCCCCGGCGTCGAGGCCGCGGTGGAGGGGATGGAAGTCGGCCAAGCGAAACAGGCCATCGTACCGCCAACAGAAGGCTATGGTGATAGGGACCCGGACAAGTTCCACGAGGTCCCCAAGGAGAAGCTGCCTCAAGGGATTGCAGTTGGCACACCCCTCCATGGGAAGGACGCCAGCGGCCGCGACGTCCGGCCGATTGTGTCAGCCGTAAAGGACGAGACGGTCTTGTTGGACTTCAACCATCCACTTGCCGGCAAGACTCTGTATTTCGACTTGAAGGTGGTCAACATCAGTTAAGCGGCACCAGTGACTGAGGCACGGACGCCGCACAATCCTGCGGCGTCCGACGCTCGATATCTGGATCGCGAGCTTGTCGAGATCCTTCTTTGATTGTCAGTCCCTTTCTTCCGCCTCGTTCACAAATAGATCGCGATACCCGCTCGGCTGGCTGCGCCAATACTGTTTGGGCGCCTTCACGTGGGCCCCGAGATGCGCCGCCGCATGCCAAGGCCACCGCGGGTCGTAGAGAATGGTCCGAGCCAGCGCGATCAGGTCGGCATCGCCGGAGCTGACAATGGCCTCGGCCTGGTCATAGCCCGTGATCAGGCCGACCGCCACCACCGGCATCGACACCGCCTGCTTGACCGCACGGGCCAGCGGTACTTGGTAGCCGGGACCGACCGGGATCTGCTGCCGCGGATCGAGCCCGCCGCTGCTGATATGAATCGCCGCACAGCCGCGGGCCTCCAGGGCTTTTGCAAAGGCGATGGTCTGCTCGATGTCCCAGCCGCCGTCGAGCCAGTCGGTGCCGGAAACGCGAACCGTCACCGGCCGGTTGGCGGGGAACGCGGCGCGGACCGCGTCGAAGACTTCCAACGGAAATCGCATGCGATTGTGCAGGACGCCGCCGTATTCGTCCTCGCGGCGGTTCGAGAGCGGCGACAGGAATTCGTGCAGGAGGTAGCCGTGTGCGGCGTGCAACTGCACCGCGTCGATGCCCAGGCGCGCAGCACGCCGGGCCGAGGCGGCGAATGATTCGCGGATGCGCTCCATCGCGGCGCGATCCAGAGCGATCGGCGGATGTTCCCCGGCGGCAAATGGAACTGGTGACGGCGCGACGGTCTGCCAGCCATGCTCATGATCGGAGGGAAATTGCTTCCCCCCTTTCCACGGCACCTCGGTCGAAGCTTTCCGGCCCGCATGGGCAAGTTGAATGGCGATCGGGATCTCCGACCACCGGCGGACGCTTTCCAGCATCCGCGCGACCGCCGTTTCGGTCGAATCGTTCCACAGCCCGACGTCAGCGTAGGTGATCCGTCCGTCAGGCTCGACGGCCGTCGCCTCGATGATCAGCACCCCCGCCCCAGACAGGGCGAGATGACCGAGGTGGATCAGATGCCAGTCGGTCATCCGGCCATCGACCGCCGAATATTGACACATCGGCGCGATGACGATCCGGTTGACGAGTTGAAGTCGGCCAACTGCGATCGGCTCGAAAAGCGCGGGTTGTGCCTTTGCCATGGTGCCCGTTTCTTACCAGGTGCTCGAGTCAGAAGCAAAGGGAACGCCCCATCGCCGGCATTCGCAAACCTTCCGCACAACGGAACCCGTATGCCTCCTCCGCCCCAGACCTGCCTGATCGCTCAGCTATACTTCTCTTAACAACGAGGAGGATGTCCGATGACAACATACGCTGCGCTCGCGATGCTGCTTTCAGCCCTGTGTGGATGCTCCAACACCGTGTTGGTCACTGTACCGCCGAGGATGGATCTGAAGCCCTATGGCACGCTTGGAATCATCGAATTCACGTCGAATTCCGATCCGGCCATCAATCAATTCGCGACCCAGCGCTTTCAAGAGCATGTGCAGGGCGCCTACCCGGGCACGCCGATTCTGGAGTTGGGAACCCGCGAGGCGGTGCTGGAGGCGGTGAGTGCGACCCAGTTAGATGCGGAGACGATCACGAAGATCGGGAAGAAGTATGGCGTGTCCGCCGTCTTCCTGGGGAACATCAGCTATTCGGAGCCGAGCACAGATGTGCGGCTGATCGATATCACCAAGCTCGAAGGCGGAGTCCGCACGGAGATCAAAGGCGACATCTCGAGCAAGCTGCTGGAAACCAAATCAGGCGCCAGCGTGTGGAGCAGTTCAGCCTGGGCGAAACGACACATCGGCGGCGTGACGGTGTCGGGCAAGAACGGCGTGAGCGCCTCGATGAGGGACTCGAATCCCCGCAAGGACATGGTCCCGGCGCTGATGTTCCATCTCACCGAGGATTTCCGTCCCAAGTCGGTGCGCCAGAAAACGGAATGAGCCAGCGAGAAGCCTGTCTGACTAGCCGGATATCTCCGCTTCGACCAGTTTCGCCAGGAGGATCAGGGATTCCTGCCAGCCGAGATAGCAGGACTCCAGAGGAATGATCTCAGGGAGCCCTTCCTGCACAATGGTCAATTCGGTCCCGCAGGAAACCTTCTTCAAGGTAATCGCCGCCTGCATCTCTCCGGGAAGATTCGGATCGTCGAAGGTGTCCGTGTACCGGATGCGCTCGTGGGGCACCAGCTCAAGGTACTTCCCGCCGAAGGAGTGGCTCTGACCGGTGGTGAAATTCGTGAACGACATCTTGTAGGTGCCGCCCACTTTGGCGTCCATCTGATGCACTCGCCCGGTGAACCCGTTCGGAGGCAGCCATTTCGCCATCGCATCCGCATCGAGGAACGCCCGGTAGATGCGCTCGGGCGCCGCGCGCAGCACGCGATGGAGTCGAACAGTATTGGTCGGCATATTCTCTGCTCCTTTCCGATGAGAAGGTCTGCAGCGCCGGAGGCCTTTCCATAGTAGACAGGAGGATCGGTGGATGCCAGTATAGAAAAGTGCACGCCGCTCAAGTTTACTCTGGATCTGTGCCCACTACAGACGCGACGTTGATACGAGAAACCCGAATACCCTAGACTTACCGCGCAACGATCTCGATGCCCGTTGAGGAGCACGGATCATGTTTACCTGGCTCTTTATCCCCGCCTTTATCGCCGCCGAAAACAATCGCACTGTAGGGAAATGGGCCTTGTATAGCGTGGCGCTTTGGCCGATCGCCTTGGTCCATGCCAGCCTGATCCCCACACCATCTCTCTGGCAGCGCACGTTTCGACGAGAAGACGAGCGTGCGCACTGCGGGGTTGAAACACAAACGGGTCTGACACTGATTTACTACCTTGAGAAAGGTGGCCCATGGCTCATACAGCTCTTCCGCTCTCGCTGACGTCTACCACCGCTGTCGAGCGGATATTTCCGACTCTCACGCCGGCTCAGGTTCAACGGATTGCTGCGCATGGCCATATGCGTTCGATCCAAGCTGGAGAAGTGCTCTTTGAGGCGGGAGAACATTCTGTGCCGTTCTTCGTCGTCACGGCGGGCCGGCTGGAGATGGTCCTGCCTTCGGATACGAGGGAAACGCTCATCACGGTGTACGGACCGGGGCAGTTCACCGGCGAAGTCAACATGCTATCGGGCCGCCCCGTGCTGGCTCGATCGCGCGCCGCTGAGGCGGGCGAAGTGATCGAGTTGGATCGCGAACACCTGATCGCAGTGGTCCAGACCGACAGCGAGATCGGCGAGATCATCATGCGAGCCTTCATTTCGCGCCGAGTGGAGTTGATTGCCCAGGGGCTTGGAGATGTCGTCGTCGTCGGATCGAATCATTGCTCCGGTACGCTCCGCGTCAAAGAGTTCCTGACGCGCAACAGCCATCCGTACGCGTATATCGATCTTGACCGTGACGCCGATGTGCAACGTCTGCTGGACCACTTTCACGTGACCGCCGCGGATGTACCGGTGGTGATCTGCCGTAGCGACGTGGTGCTGCGCAATCCGACGATTCAACAGATTGCCGACTGCCTCGGTTTTAACCAGCCCATTGACCAGACCCAGATACGCGATGTCGTCATCGTCGGCGCCGGACCAGCCGGACTCGCTGCCGCCGTCTATGCTGCATCAGAAGGCCTGGATGTCCTGGTGCTTGAGACACACGCGCCGGGAGGACAGGCCGGATCGAGCTCGAAAATCGAGAATTACCTCGGTTTCCCGACTGGCATCTCGGGTCAAGATCTTGCGGGGCGGGCCTATGCGCAGGCGCAGAAATTCGGCGCACAGATGGTGGTCACGAAGGGGGCGAAACAACTCACGTGCAATCGCAAGCCCTACACCATTTTAATCGACGACGGTCTGCAGGTGCGAGCACGCGCCATCATCATCGCTACGGGAGCCGCCTATCGGAAACCGCCCTGTGAGAATCTCTCGCGATTCGAGGGCACAGGCGTGTACTACGCCGCAACATTTATGGAAGGACAATTGTGCCGCGGTGAAGAGGTGGTGGTGGTGGGCGGCGGGAACTCGGCCGGCCAAGCCGCCGTCTTCCTCGCGCAGGCGAGCAGGCGTGTGTATATGCTCGTGCGATCGAGCGGGCTGTCGGACAGCATGTCGCGCTACTTGATACGCCGCATCGAGCAGAATCCTGCCATCGTCCTGAGGACCAACAGCGCAATTGTCGGTCTCGAAGGGAATCAACATCTCGAGCGAGTGCGCTGGCGCGACCATCAGTCAGGCAGCACCGAGACCCACGACATACGGCACGTTTTTCTCATGATGGGTGCCGTACCCAACACCCGGTGGCTCGAACAGTGTGTCGCGCTGGATGCCCAAGACTTCGTCAAGACCGGACCCGATCTCTCGCAGGAGGATCTGGCCGCCGCTCATTGGCCGCTCACCAGGGCGCCTCATCTCCTCGAAACCTGTCTGCCCGGTGTGTTCGCCGTCGGCGACGTCCGGGCCAGCAACATTAAACGGGTCGCCTCTGCCGTGGGCGAGGGATCGATTGCGGTGTCCTTCGTCCATCAGACACTGCACGAATAGAACGAAGAGGACGATGGCCAGCGGAAGCATTCTACAGGCAGATGGCCGGCCGACGACTTGCCATCCCGTCCTCTGACACACCGGTAGACCAAGGCCGCCTCAAACACCCGGAGTGGCGACCTGGCTCTCTTACTAGGACTCCACCACACACCGATGTCACAAAGCATGCACAACGGGTCGCTCGATCGTCCAGTGGACGAACACCGCGACCATATCCAGCCGATGCGCGGATCACGCTTCCCCCGCTGTATGGAACAACAATGGGAAGTACCAGAGGGTCAGGTTGGGCCTGGCCCGATAGACTAGGCCGCCGATACACAGTAGAATGGCCTCGGTTTTCTCGTATCCCGCCGCAAGACGCCGTCATCAATCTGTGGGCTTCATCTCCGCCAGCGGGAATCGCTCAACGTCACAGGGAGCACCATGCAAAAGACTCGGATCATCTGCACGATCGGCCCGGCCACGGAATCCTACGAGATGTTGCAGAAGCTGTACGAAGCCGGGATGAGTATCGCCCGTCTCAACATGTCTCACGGCGATCACGACTCCCATGCCAAGGTCATCCGGCACATCAAGACACTGAACAAGAAAGTGAAGTTTCCCATCCCCATCCTTCTGGATACGCAAGGCCCCGCGATCCGCACCGGGAACCTCTCCAACGAACTCAATCTGCGGCAGGGCGACATCGTGTCCGTCACCACGCGCGGGCCGATGGACGTTGAGGAGAGCTCCATCCACATCGACTATGCCGACTTGCTTGAGGCGGTCAACGTCGGGGATCGGATCACCGTGGACAACGGGTTGATCAATTTCCAGGTGCTGGAGAAGAAAGAGCGCCTCATGCGATGCCGTGTCCTGGACGGTGGGCTCTTAAAGAGTAAGCGCCACGTCAATCTGCCGGGCATCCGCGTCAATCTGCCTGCGATCACGCCGAAAGATACCAAGGACATCCTGTTCGGCCTGGAACGGGACGTGGACTTCATCGCGCTTTCGTTCGTGCGCGAGGCCGTGGACATCCAGCAACTGAAGGCGCTCATGGGCGAGAAGGTCGGGAAGGTGAAGATCGTCGCGAAGATCGAGGACCAGGAAGGGGTCAAGAACCTGAAAGAGATCATCAAAGAATCGGACGCGATCATGGTCGCGCGCGGAGATCTGGGCGTGGAGATCAACCTGGAAGATCTGCCGAATGTGCAGCGCACGATCGTGCAAATGTGCGCCGAGTACGGAAAACGCGTGATCGTGGCCACCCATCTGCTCGAATCCATGATCCACCATCCGCACCCGACCCGCGCCGAGGTCACCGACGTCGCCAATGCGATCTATGAAGAAGTCGATGCCGTCATGCTGTCCGGGGAAACCACGGTGGGAAAGTATCCGGTCAAATGTGTCGAATACCTGCGCAAGATTGCCCTGAAATCCGAAACGATACCCGGATTGCGATTTGCGAAGCACTTGCGCAACGTGGGCAATAAGCAACAATTGGCGGCGGCGGCCGTCCACCTCGCCGAGGGGGTCAAAGCCAAAGGAATCGTGGTGATCACCAGGCGCGGGCTGATGGCCGATCTCGTCGCCAACTGCCGTCCGTTCTCGACCAACATCTACGCCTTTACCAACATGAGCCAACCGCGACGGACCATGATGCTCAACCGCGGTGTCTTTCCGTTCAAGATCGACTTCAGTTCGGACCCCGAAAAAACACTGCAGACGGCGTTCCGAATCCTGAAAGACCGCGAACAGTTTCAAGGGGGAGACAAAGTCGTGATCATCTCGGACGTCCTGGCCGAGCAACGGGTCGACTCGATTCAGATCCGGGACGTCCCCTCTGACGACATCCCGTCCGAGACATCGTTAGGGACAAATTAAGCGCCCAACTGCAGTGGGATGGAGAGGTTTCGTTTTCGCTCTGCAGTGTTCCTTTCAAGATGGTCACCCACCGTTGGGGTTCGGGTAGATGCGGCTTCCTCGCCGTTCGTCGCTTTTCAACTGCAGATACACCGGCTTCACCTCTTCACTGGCTGTGGTAGGATCGCGCTGCCTCGACCGGCTGACGAGCCGGTGCGTCGTCTCACACTCATGCGGTACTGCACAACTATGGAGGTGCGGGAGTGAACATTCTCGTCGGGCTGGCCATCGGATTCCTCCTTCTCCTGGGGGTGATCGTCTCGCTGCCGTTCCTCATTGATCTCAACGAGTATCAGGATCAGTACAAGCCGCTGATCGAGCAGGCGCTCAATCGCAAGGTGGAGTTGCAGGACATCCGGCTGACGATCTGGCCCCGCCTTGGCGTCCGGGTCGGCGGGTTGACGATCCTCGATGATCCCTCCTTCAGTGCCGGCCCTTTTGCGTCACTCACGTCGCTGGACGTCGGGGTGAAGTTGCTGCCGCTTCTGAGCAAGAAGGTGGAAATTGAAGAAATCACCCTCCGCGATCCGGTCATTACGGTGATCACCAACAAGGCCGGCGTGATGAACGTGTCCACCATCGGGGCCGCGACATCGGCGCTGCCGCCCACTCCGTCTTCGCCTTCCTCTCCGTCCACCACAGAGCCGGAGCCGGGTAGCCTTCCCTCTCCGGGAGAACCAAGTCCTCTTCCCGCTCCGGGAGATCCATTGCAGCTCTTGGCCCTCTTCGCCGTCGAGCGTGTCTCAATCGACGGAGGAAGGCTCACCTATCGTGATCTCTCCGCCGCTCCGGTCATGGAATATCAGGTGCAGGATCTCGAACTGTTGTTGAAATCCGTCCTTCTTGGAGAGTCGCCGTCGATCCATTTGAAGGCCACGGTGCTGCCCTACAATCTGCCCATCGCGCTGGACGGTCAATTGGGCCCGCTGGTCGAGAGGCTCGATATCAAGCAGTACGACTTGGCGCTCGGGCTAGGCAACATCGCACTGGCCCTAAAGGGCGCCCTCGTTGACGGCATGCTGACTGTGACGCTGTCCTCTCCTGCCATCAACACAGGCGATCTGCCGGTCGCCCTGCCGCTGCACAAGCCTGTGCTGATCAAGGATCTGCTGATCTCCGCCAAAGCGCCGTACCCGCTGAAGCAAGGCGCCTCGCCCCTGGAGCTGGCGGACATCTCGAATCTGAGCCTGGCGCTCGTCATGGGACAGTCGTCCATCAACATCAGAGGAACGGTCCTGAACGGCCAAGCCAATGTGAACCTGACCTCTCCTTCGGTAAACAGCGCCGATCTGCCGGTCGCCCTGCCGTTGCCCAAGCCGGTTGAGATAAGAGATTTGACGGTCACGGCGAAAACCCGCATGCCGTTCAACCCAAGCGCGCCGCCATTGGAGATCGCCGATGTCTCTGATCTCCGCCTGACAGTCGCCATGGGCCAGTCGCTGCTCAACATCAAAGGAACCGTGCTGGGCGGCCAAGCGCAGATGACCGTCTCGTCCCCTTCCATCCACAGCGCCGACCTGCCGGTCGCCCTCCCGCTGGCTAAACCTGTCCAGATCAAAGACATGACGGTTACGGCGAAAACACGCATGCCGTTCAACCCAAGCGCACCGCCATTGGAGATCGCCGATGTGTCCGATCTGCGGCTGGGACTGGTCCTGGGCCAGTCGCTGGTAACCGTCAAAGGCAGCGTACTGGGCGGCCGAGCGCAGATGACCGTCTCGTCGCCTTCCATCCACAGCGCCGACCTGCCGGTCGCCCTCCCGCTGGCTAAACCTGTCCAGATCAAAGACATGATGGTTACGGCGAAAACCCGCATGCCGTTCAGGCCGGCGGCACCGCCATTGGAGATCGCCGATGTGTCCGATCTGCGGCTGGGACTGGTCCTGGGCCAGTCGCTGGTAACCGTCAAAGGCAGCGTGCTGGGCGGCCGAGCGCAGCTGACCGTCTCATCGCCCTCGGTCCATACCGCCGATTTGCCGGTTGAAACCGGGCTTGCGAATTCGGTGGAGCTGAAAAATTTGATCGTGAATGCGGATCTCAAGGGGCAGGATGCACGCCTGTCCAACGTCTCGTTCCAACTGTTCAACGGCCAGGTTAAGGCAGAGGGTGGCCTTGTGACGGGATCGCCGGCTCCGCCGTTTCGAGGCACGGTCAAGGTCGACGGGTTGCAACTCGGCCCGGCGCTGGCCGCCGTGAGTCCGGACAGCAAGGTGTCGATGAGCGGCACAGCCGCGATGGATCTGGCCGTCGCCGGCCGGGGCTTCTCCCTGCCGGAGCTGACCCAAGCGCTGGAGGGACCGGGTCACCTGCGCATCAAGAACGGAAAGATCGAAGGCATCAACCTGATGGAAGAAACGGTCACGCTCTTGAAGCTGGTAGGGGTTTCGCCCGATCGCGTCAAAACGACCGTCTTCTCGACCATCGAGACCGACGTGATGATCACACAGGGCCTCGTCAATGTGCAGCGGCTCCTGATGGACAGCCACGATTTTCAAGCCACGGGCGCAGGCACGGTGGCCTTCGATCAGGGGCTCAATCTCGCCGTGAACCTGAATCTCTCCCAAGCGCTGAGCCAGCGACTGGCAGGGTCTTCTCCCATCACCAAGATTGCGTTGAAAGAAGGCCGGCTCAAGCTACCGCTCTTCATCACCGGCACGGTGCAACAGCCCTCCTACCAGTTGGATACAAAAGCGCTGACCGGGAACCTCCAGGAACAGGCGCAGGAGAAAGCCAAGGAAGCGATCAAAGGACTGTTGGATGGAACGACAAGGCCCAAAGAGCTCGAGCAGCAAGGCAAGGACCTCCTCAAGGGATTGCTCAGACGGTGAGCCGGTGCGTGACTCTTGCGGTCAAGTTTGACGATGAAGAGAAGCACCTGCCAAGGGAACCATCTCCGATATACAGGAACTTCGATGTCAGAAACCTTCGAATCATGCGTGATCGAGGCTTGACAGTACTCGCTCCGTCGTCCTGGCTGTGAGAGGGATCCTGGACATGGCGGGCACCTTTGCCCCATCCGCAATTCCCTCGGTGCCTGGCAGCGTAGCGATCGGATTCGAGGGAACCGGCACTAGGGGAGGATCTTACGGAATCTGCAGCCCGACCGCAAATGTGGCTGCATACCCTGCCGCCGTGGGTGTTGGATTCAGCATCAATTGGTCGCCGCCCCTTCGAAATATCCGGTCATCTTCATTTCGCGCACGGCGCCGACCTTTCGCGGCGTAAGGTGGCTGTGCATGGACCTCGTCGGTCAGCGTATCGGGAAAATACATTTGCGACGTGAAGGCATAGCCCCCTGTGGCTTGCGGCGCCGTCCGCACCTTGATGTGAATATGCACCGTCCGGCCCGGATACCAGCCGGGATAGATCGTCAGGAATCTGGCTTCTCCTCGCGCATCCGTCAGCTGATATCCTCGTAAAAACTTCTGGCCGAGGGTATTAAAGTGCGGATCCACGACATCCGAATACACGCCGAGCGCGTCACAATGCCAGAGATCCACTTGCACCCCCTCGATCGGCTGGCAGGCCCCGGCGTTCATGCGCGAGATGACCACGGCGAGGTTCAAGGGCGTGCCCGGCTTGCCTTGGTTGTTCGCCGGATCCGATCGAATATCAGATCTATTCAAGCGCTCATCGGTGAAGTAAGGGCCTTCCGTTTGCTCGGGCCGGACCACACAGAGGTGATCCTGGGCAGAGGCCGCCTTTCGCCAAGGCAGCAGACCCCCGGTTATCCACCAGGCAACACCGCCACCGAGCAGGCGGATCATCTCACGGCGCGACAGGCCCCTCATCGTGGAAGGGCACTGAGGGCAGCCACCACGATCCCGGCGCCGATCCCTCCAGTCACAAACCATGTCTTTGTCATGATGTGGCTCCTTTCTGACGCCAGTCCGGTCCCGGCGTAAGAATCTACAGTGTAGCGCTCCGGGCAGGCAGCCAACAAACGCTGGTCAAGCATCCGAAGCGTAACTGTCTACTGGGGTCACCGGCAGTTGTTGCTCACTGCAATGAAATTCTAACGTGAATACTCACTACAGAGGAGGCGCGTATGCCCGTCACTTTAATCAATGTCTTTTCGGTTCCCAAGGGAAAGGAAGAGGAATTCGTGAAGTGGTGGCAGGAGGTCAAAACACTTATCACGAAGCAACCGGGGTTCATTCGAGGACAGTTCCACAGAAGTATCAAGCCGGCGAGCCAGTACAACTTTATCAATGTCGCCATCTGGGAAAACGAAGAGCTGTACTGGAAAGCCTATGAGAACAGTACGGCGCCCGCAAAGGCGAAGCTCAGCGAGATGGGCGCCGAGATGGTACCCGCCCTCTATGAGATCGCGTTTGAATACTGAACCGATTTGGATCGCGACGTCTCTAACCCGTCGGCTACGAGCCACCATCCCGGCGACAGACCGAGTTTTACCAAGCGGACAGGCGGCATTCCCGCTATTCGGGAGGAAGTGGAATGGTCAGCAGAATCCCGCCCATGACATCACCCTTTTTGAAATCCCGTTTCGGACTGTTTTCGTGTCCGTTATGACAACCCACGCAGGACTGGGAGACCGCCCTATCGGCATACAGCGCTTGCAAGACCGCAGCTCCGCGCTCGGTCGTCACAGCTGTATAGGGCTGATCAGGATTCACAAGTATCTCATTCAGACCGGTGCGCTCCAATTCGCTGGTCGGGCTGTTCTTTTTGTTGATGGCCCAACTGCTGATCAACCGGTATCGAAGCCCGCTTGATTGTGCCGCCATCAACCGCCCGGACTCCATCAGAAACTGGGCCGGGAGAGGGAGCTTGCCGGCCTCCCTCCAGTTTTCCCCGGCGAAGACAGTGCCCCGCATCTGCATTCGCTCCACAATGTCCGTAGTGTAAAACGTGCGATCGGCTTGGATGATGCTGTGCACGTAGCCGGCCACCGTTTCGGCCGGGATACAGCCCGCGGAAGCTGACGCCTTGCTTGCGGCAACAAACATCCCCGAGCCGAGTAGACACGTCGCCAGTATTCCCACCGCGAGCCCGATCCAAAACTCCCTGGACTTCATGGCGATCTCCTCCGTTCTCCCTAGTGGGTGTTGATTGGCTCATCAAGCATACGCCAAAGAACAGGCCCAATCGAGACGAGTCATGGGGCCCCTGCCTGTTCGAGGAGCACGCAAGCAGCCCTTTTCTGAAGGCCGAGGCAGACGGCGTGTGCCGTTTAGAGAACGAACCAGGCTCCCGAAACCATTCTGGCACATCGATTGCTTTCAACTCAGGCTTGAATGGGTCTTCGGTAACCTTGGTGGAGGTTCTAGCTGTGACGCTAGGTAGTTCAGCCAGGCAGGGGGGGAAAATCTTTAGGACCGCGCCAGGCAATGTTCATCGCTTTGTTTCGATGGTGCTCCAATTAGGCTGTATAGGAGTGTTGGGATGCCCCTACCCCGCCGGAGCGGCAGTCTATCAGTGTCTCGATAGAGCGGGAAAAACTGTACTCTCAAACAAACAGTCAGGACTCCATCACTGTCGGGTCCTCAGTGAGGACCATGTCCCCGCTTCCACGCCACCGAATGCCGGTATGACACCGCCCGGTTCTACCTCACCCATGAACAGCGAGATACCTTCCGCCCCACCGTCCATTTCAGCGATGTCGCCAGGGCGGCCGACCGATACGCAAGAGTCATCGGGTATCACGTCGCCTGCGCCCGCATCATCGCAGCTCCAACCCTGTCCTTATGGATTGAATCCCTTAAACCCGCTGAGCAATCTACCTTGTGTTCAATCAGATCAATCAGAAGCCGCTCCGGTTCTCCCTCAATAGAACAGACACTCGCTCGCCGTTCAGCCTATCGTGCGCAAGAGGCCCCTTCTGCGAGGATACAGCATCCATTTGATCACCGACGCACTGGCACTGCCTACGAAGGCCACGATGTCTCCGCATACTTTCGGGTCGATCAGGCGGCCGATGCAGGGCGCCTGCTTAAGCACACCAAGAGGAGCGGAGAGGCGGCTTTTCAGGCAGGCGTGGCCTTGGGCCACGGCCAGTTGCTCTCCGTTTATTGTGCGCAGCATGCAGGACGGATCACGATTATTTGGAGGACATGGTCGGATCGCTGGTTTGCCCGGCGGCCTGGCCCCCTTTCTCTCCCACCTTGATCACACCGGGAACGTTGATTTCACCCGTCTCCCTGTTTGATTCCATCCTCACGACATACCGATATAACCCGGGGTCCCGGAAACAGAGACTGGCGGTTTCGTCCCTGGCCAGCCTGGCCGTGTCACGGGGAGCCATGAACCCGCCGAAACGATTCTTGCATGACACCTGCTGATCTACCGCCGGATCGATCAAGATGACGCGCACGGGTGCGGCTCTCTTGTTGACCCACCGGACTTCGTCACCCGGATTCACAGCAATGTCGCCGATCGCTGCGCTGTCCACGATCGGGACCTCGACGATCTGACCCCCCTTCGTCGATTTGGGCGTGCCCTGACAGCCAAGAACAAGCAGTAACGCCACGGCCAGACAGGGAAATCGCATCGGTTTCATCGATCACCTCCGGTATAAAACCGCGACCCGAACTCACGGCCGACGCTTCTCTCGCACAGAGCATGGAATGCTGTACTTTCCACAGTGCTAGTCACACTAGGAAGAGCCCCGGCAGAGCAGTGGCTGTTGTAAACTTTCTGCAGAGGGTGGCCATCCGCACGGGCCTGCATGGCAGGAGCTTCTCCAGAGCAAGGCGGTCAGCCATGTCATGTAAGGAGCATCCGCCTGCTCAGGTCCGAAAATGGCCAGAATATAGCGGCCGGATAGTGCATAGTAGCGTCGATGGACCAGCTCGACCCCGATATCTGCTATCGCGCGCTTCAAACGCGCGATCCGCGTTTTGACGGGCGCCTGTTCGTCGGCGTCACCTCCACCGGGATCTACTGCCGTCCAATCTGTCCGGCACGGACGCCCGGCCGGGAGCATTGCCGCTTCTTTGCCGCCGCCGCTGCCGCCCAGGAAGCCGGCTTTCGGGCCTGCCTTCGCTGCCGGCCGGACATCTCGCCCGAACTGGCCTGTTCGCGCGGCACATCGAATAGCGTCTCCCGGGCCCTGGCACTGATCGCCGAGGGCTTTCTGGATCGGGAGGACGGAACGGTCGAAGCCCTTGCGACCAGGGTGGGGATGGGCGCGCGTCAATTGCGCCGGCTCTTCGACCGACACCTCGGCGCGTCGCCCGTCGCGGTGGCGCAAACCAGGCGCGTGCTGTTCGCCAAACAGTTGATCCACGACACGCGGCTCTCGATGGCGGAGGTCGCCATGGCGTCCGGGTTCGGCAGCCTGCGCCGATTCAACGAGAGCTTCCGCAGCCTCTATCACCGGCCGCCCACCGAGCTGCGCCGCCGCAACACCGGCTCGGCACCGGCTTCGGACACCGTGGCGCCCGTCCTCTTGCAGGTGTCCTATCGGCCGCCCTACGACTGGGACGCGATGCTGGCCTATCTGAACGCGCGCGCCATCGACGGCATGGAATGCGTCGAGCACGGGACCTACCGGCGCACCGTCTCGCATGAGGGAGGACAGGGCACGGTCGTGGTCGCCCATGCGCCGGACCGCCACACGCTCCTGGCGACTATTCGCTTCCCTTCCGTGCGCACGCTGCACACCATCGTCACACGTGTCCGTCACATGTTCGATTGCAGCGCCGACGTCGGCGCCATTACCGCTCACTTGGCCAAGGACCGGACGCTCGCCCCGTTGGTTGTCTCACGGCCTGGCCTGCGCACCCCGGGATGCTGGGGCGGATTTGAATTGGCCGTCCGTGCCGTTCTCGGGCAACAAGTCACCGTCGAAGCCGCGCGCCGGCTGGGCAGCAGAATGGTCCTTCTGTGCGGAGATCCGGTTCGCCATGCCGGGGATCCGCGCCTGGCCCGAACCTTTCCGTCTCCACAGGCGGTGGCCACGGCCGATCTGAGCCGCATTGGCATGCCCCGATCGCGAAGGGCCGCCTTGCAGGCGCTGGCCCGGGCGGCCTCCTCGAATCCACGGCTCTTCGAACCGCTCGGCTCGATCGAAGACACCATTGCCCAGTTGCGCGCGATCCCCGGCATCGGTCCATGGACCGCTCAATATATCGCCCTGCGGGCCCTGCGGGACCCGGATGCGTTCCCGGCGACGGATCTCGGCATCCTGCGAGGCGCGGCCCGTCTGGTTGGCGTCGTACCCACCGCGCCAGAACTGATCCGGCGTGCGGAAGCCTGGCGACCCTGGCGCGCCTATGCCGCACAATACTTATGGACCCTCGATCGCACCACACGCCCTACATCGACAGAGGTTCGTCATGCCGAATAAGCTGCGCTTTCTGACCGATACGCTCGCGACTCCGATTGGGCAGTTGGTGCTGATCTGCGATGAAGCCGGCCGCCTGCGAGCGGCAGATTGGACGGACTATGCCGAACGCATGCACCGTCTGCTCATACGTCATTACGGTGCACAGCATGTCACGGCGGCGCCGGCCCACAACCCGTTCGGCCTCGCCTCGGCTCTGGCCGCGTACTTTGATGGCGATCTTCACGCGATTGACGCCCTCCCCGTCGCCACGGGAGGCACGGCTTTCCAGAAGAGCGTCTGGCAGATGCTGCGCTCGATCCCGGCGGGACAGACCATCAGCTACAGCGAACTCGCCCTGCGACTGGGAAAACCGACGGCCATCCGCGCCGTCGGACTTGCCAACGGAGCCAATCCGATCGGCATCATCGTTCCTTGCCATCGCGTGATCGGCGCTAACGGGTCGCTCACCGGCTACGGTGGTGGACTGGAACGCAAACAGTGGCTGCTCAAGCACGAACAGGCTCTGAGAAGCGATGAACGCGTTCATGCGCCTGACGCCGCCCGAATGCCGTTTGCGTTCGACATGGAACAGCGCGGCACCTAGCGCGTACGAAATCGAAGCAGCTCACAACAGACGGGATCATGGTTCTGTGAAGCGACCGGACTATTCTGGCGCCAGCGGTATCTCAATCACGAGCCCGCCCATCACGTCCTTCAGCTTGAAGTCTTTCTTGGAACTTTTCGGATGCGCATTGTGGCAGGCGACGCAGACTTGGATGACGGCATAATCGGCGTAGATGGCTTGGAAGTACGTCTGCTTCCCGTCCTTCACGGTCGCCGTGGCCGATCGTTCCGGCTCCCGGAGCACCGCTTCCAGGCCTCTTTTCTCTGATTCATTCTGCGGGCTGTTCTCCGGATTAATCGGCCACAGGCTGATGAGCCGGTAGCGCACTTTCGAGCCGGTCTTGGTTCCGAGCTCACCCGACTCCCTGAGGAACTGAGCCGGCAGGGGCAGTCTGTTTTTCTGCGCACGCCAGTCTTCAGCCGCATCGGCTGTCCCGCTTTTCTGCAATCGATCCACCACATGCATCGTGTAGAAGGTCCGGTCTGCTTCGATCACCGCGTGAAGATAGTCCGTGACGGTTTGGGGCGGAATGCCCGGCTGGTCGGACGCGCCGGAGCGGGTGGTCAGTAACGGGCTGAGCAACAGCATGATGCATGCGGCGAGGACCCGATCTTTCATGATGCGCCTCCTTGTGGACCGGCCGGCAGCCTACCCTTATCATAGCCCCTATCACTTAAGAGACATACTAGCGCACTCCCGCATTTGGGAAACAGGGAACGGGGGACGGATACGCCGCGCTTGTGATGCTGCTGTCAGCCCTGTGGGGATGTTCCCTGTGGTGACCGTGCCGCCGCCTGACGGTAACTTCCCGAATCTTTACGCTCTCTTTACCGATCATTCATGCAACAGCGTCCGCCTTGTGCTACACAATGGCCGGAAAGTGAAACGGTAAGGATGATCATCATCTGTTCTTGGTGTCGACGGGAAGGATGCCGCGGCATCGTGGGGCAGAAGGCTCCGCTGGACGATCCTCGTGAAACACACGGCATCTGCGCCTCACACTACATCGCCGTTCAAGCCAGATGGAATACGGACTTCCGGACTCAGCATTAGTCCCACCGGCTGTGCGTCTCCTCCACCGGCTTCCATGAACTGTCTTTTCCACGGGTCAGACCTTGACCCGGCCGCCACCGTATGCGTTGGGTCCCGACCGATTTGTTTCAGTGGGCATCTCGTTTTACGCACCCCTCACAAGGAACGCTGTTGATGGCTGATTCACCAGACACTCCCACGCTCACGACCTTCACACAATGGTGCCGCGACCTCATCAGGATGCTGTCGTACGAAGACATCCTGGCTTGTACGATCTACGTGCCGCCCATGCTCTTCATGGTGGGCCCGGCGGCGATCGTCGCCAATACGCCGCTGAGCAATCTCGTGCTCAATGCCATCCTCGGCTTTGCTCTCAGCGGGGCGCTCCACCGCATGGGGCATCGATTGCTGAGGGCCCTGCCGAACGAACCGCAGGCGGTCTATCTCACTCGATCCATGCGCCTGCCTGTGCGGCTGACCCGGACGCAATTCTTGTGGCTGATGGAAATCCTCGTCGCGACCGCCGTGTTCAGCGGGATTGTGGGGAAGCGAGCCTTTCTCGCCGGGGGGGCGGATGGCCTCCTGACCGGTGTCGTCTGCGTCACGGTGGGGCTCAACCTGTATTTTCTCCCCGTCTATCTGGGGCGGCTCTGGATCCAACGCTACCACCCGGCCATGCCGCTCTCGGGCCCGACAGAGGACGTGGTGAGCCGGTCTCTTCCCTAGCAGGCTGTTGAACAAGCCCGCCAGCGGCGTTCTCGCGGAAATACTGCCGCCTGACCATCCCGGCGGCGTTCACAAGCGTGCCGCGCCTGATTCGGCGGGTCGTGAACCTCAGAGAACCTCAGAGGCTCAACGTACAGCCCGGGAAAACGACTGTTCGTACAGTCGGTGGGCGGGCGGGTGAGCAGGGCTACGATTCGCCTCTTCGCTGACTGCGGAGGATACTGGGTGCTCACCATCTCGCGCCCGCGCGCACACGTGACGCCCGTTATTCCTCGCCTCGCGCACCGTGCTGGACGGCCATTTTGAACAGCCTGCGGACTATTGTGAGATTGCCTGAGATTGTTCTGACTCTCGCTTTCCCTCACTTATAATCGTGTTTATCAACACCCTGCTAAGACCTTCAGCGGCAGCAACCGACCCGGCTCTCGCACTTCCTTCACCGTCACTGAGTTGTCAGGGGTCCTCCCTCTGTGGTTTCATCACTGATATCAGCACTTCGCAGACCATCCCTAATACCTTCCCAGAGGAGGGAACCATGTTCGGCCCAATCACTGTGCCATTCGGCGCCAAGATGCTGTTCAACACGGTCAAGTTGAAACCTGGCGTCACCTTCGATGAAGTGGAGCTCGCCGTTGGAGAGATGTGCATGGTGGTTAAACAAACCTACGGCGGCGACAAAGGCGGCTTCTTGGCCGGACAAGTCTTCAAATTCTCCGGCTTTGTGTCCGAGGAGGGATCGCTCACGGAAAACAAGGCGGTAGACGAGCATTACGTCATCGTCACCTATTGGACTTCGTTCGAAGCACATGAGAAGTCTCACGCCGACGCAATCTTCAATGCGAAATTCTCCGTGTTGCTGGACAGGTGTTCCGAAACCAAGGAACTGGGCTATGACCTCCTGTGGCAGGGTGCCGCTTAAGGACAGATCGATCGCCCTCAGGGCTCAGCCACTTCATCGGTCCTCTACGGCATGCAGAGTGGCCTTGAGGCATGGGACCGTCCGGAAGCACTCATTCAATCACGCTGAACTCAAAGCGGGAGCCCGTGAGGGCCGCCAACAGTTCCGAAGCATGGTCGCGCCCGCGGGTTTCCATCGTGACATCAATTGCGGCCTCGTTCAGGCTGACACCATAGTGGGCCCGATTATACGAAGTCTCCACGATATTGGCCCTTGCCTTGGCGATGACCGACGTCAGTCCTTCTAACGAGCCGGGATAGTCCGGCAGACGTACGCGGAGGCGCAGGCGTCTCCCGTCCCGCACCATGCCGCGCTCGATGATGCGGGCCAGCAAATTGACATCCAGGTTGCCGCCGGACACCAACACCGCGATAGTCTTTCCGCAATGTCCCGTCTTACCTTGCAGCACAGCGGCCAGGGCGACGGCCCCGGCTCCTTCCGCCACGGTTTTCTCCCCTTCCAGTAACGTCAAGATCGCCGCCGCAATTTCATCTTCCTCGACCGTCAGGATTCGATCCACATAGGTCCGCACCAACGGCAGCGTACGCGTTCCGGCTTTTCGAACGGCGATCCCATCCGCCAAGGTCGGACAGGCGGGGAGATCAATGGGCCGCTCGTTGCGGAGCGCGGCTGTCATCGACGGCAATCGTGTCGTTTGCACGCCGATGATCTCCACATGGGCCTTGTGCTCCTTGACCGCGCAGCCGAGGCCCCCGATGAGTCCCCCTCCTCCGACCGGCACCACAATCACGTCCAGGGCCGCGTGCTGCCGCAGGAGTTCCAACCCGATGGTCCCTTGCCCGGCGATCACCTCGTCGTCATCGAACGGATGGATAAACGTGGCCTTTTTCTGCAGGCTATGTTCGACTGCCGCATGGCAGGCTTCGTCATAGTCGTCACCGTGCAGGACGACGTCTGCGCCGTGAGCGCGAGTGGCGGACAGTTTCACGAGCGGTGTCGAGCGGGGCATCCAGATCTGGACTGGAATGCCCCGCTGCGCCGCGTGATAGGCTACGCCCTGCGCATGGTTGCCCGCCGATGCCGCGACAACTCCCTGCCGCCGTTCGTCCGGAGTCATCGTGAGGATGCGATTGAGGGCGCCCCGCTCCTTGAACGATCCGGTCATTTGCAAATTTTCGAGTTTCAGGAGAATCGTATTCCCGGTCAGTTTCGACAGCGTTCTCGAGTGCACCAGCGGAGATTCATAGATCGATGGCCCGATGCGCGTGGCGGCCGCCTCGATCGATTGCACATTGACCATGCCCGGCTCTCCTTTCAAGACGCTTACTGGCCCGGACGCAACAAAAAACCCCTGACGGACTCGGATCCGCCAGGGGCCGTTGCTGCGTGAAAGATGGTGGCTGCAGGCAGGCTCAGGCGGGGCTGGCGATGATGTTCGCCGCCGCCATGCTAATCCCGATGCCCTGCCGACTGGTTGTCATAGTTCCGCTGTCCGCCGCTGTTCAGTCTCTGCGTGGAGAGAACGTATAGCATGAGCCGGCATGCCAATCAAGGCGGCTCCGGCCTCATCGGCACCGGCACTCGGGCACCGCACCGTCGATTCGATGCAGGGCCGCGATGTGCTTCGTCCACTTTACACTGGCCATGCGCCCTCTTGCAGAGAGCAAAACCGGAGGAGAGAATCGATAGGGCCCCGGACTGACACACGCGCACCCGCCGGTCAGGAGCAGTGAACAGTACCGTTGCCGCGAGGATTTCAATGGCCATCGAACTCAACCACACCATCGTGCCTGCCCGCGACAAAGTCGCGTCGGCGAAGTTCTTCGCGCGGATCTTCGGACTGCCGTTCGATGAACGCGAAGTCGGCTATTTTGCGCCCGTGCAGGTGAATGAGCGTCTCACGCTCGATTTTGATGACGATGCCAATCGCTTCAACGTCCATCATTACGCGTTCAAGGTGAGCGAAGCGGAATTCGACGCCATCTTCGGCCGCATCCAAGCCGAGAGCATTCCGTACGGATCCGAGCCTCATTCACGCGACGATATGAAGAACAATCGTCGCGGAGGCGGACGGGGCGTGTACTTCTGCGATCCCAACGGCCATATCCTGGAGCTGCTCACCGTAGGCTAACGCGGCTGCCATCGGCTATCACCCGACCCCATGCGAGGAGGCACTTCCCACCGGCAAATTCTTGATCCCTGCCAGGACTACGCTTCGTTAAAGAATCTTCGTGCCGAACAGTATGACGGCATCGGTGCGCGTACCGGTCGGAGCGGCGGCATAGAGCCGGCGGGTCGTCAGATCAAAATACCAAATGCCTGCCAGCGTACTGCCGGCAAAGAAGCAGGGCGCTCCTCCGTATATGATGCTGTGGTCGAAGATATTCCCTCGGGTTCGCGGCGTCGCCCTCCCGCTAAATTGGCAGCCGTTTTGCTCAGCCCCGGTATAGGTCCCATCAGCGAGGACGGTGATCGTCGCCGGCTGCGCACCTCCGGACCGGCCGGCTTGCACCTGGTAGACCCCGGCCAGGCTGGCGAGGATCGGCGTCGTATCGTACGCGGTGTTGTACGAACTGGTGAAGGCCAGCGTGCCGCCTCCTGAATAGGCAACAGAGCCATTCAGAAATTGGCGGGTTCCATAGGTGCCGGAGATCGTCGCATCCTGCACGTTCCCTCCCATGGCATAGTCTTTCGTGTTTGCCGAGACGAAGGTTCCGGTGCCGGCATTGCCGGTGCCTTGTATGACGCCGCCGATTTGATTCGGATTGCCCACGGCTGAATAGAACAGATAGTAGGTTCCGTCCTCGAGCACGGGAAAGGTCAGGGTGCGATTGGTGTTGGTGGCGCCGGACCAGAGCCCTTCGGCGGAACTGGCCGGCGGTGTCACCGGGGTGGGCTCTCCACAACCGCCGGCACTCAAGAGGAGCACGCCGAGTATGCGGACAATAGACTGATTCATGGCGGTGATGGCTCGATGGTGCCTCCATCCTTGGATGCTGCTGATTGTAGGCCTCTCCGCCACGAGAAGCTATTCCGGTTTGTGATGCGTCGTCGGCAGACTTCTTCGTCCTCTCTGTTCGATTGCCAGTGCTGCCGCTCAGGCGACAGCCGAAGGCTGGGCGGCACCCGTCCCGGGAGTCGCCTGCCCCGCCTTGCGAAACCCCGGCAGCCATCGCACCAACGCCGCATTCAGAATGATCGTGATCAACGAGGCGGCCAGCGTCGCGTTGTACACCTCGTCGCCGATATGCCCGACGGTGCGGGCGGCTTGCACCAGCACGAACGAAAACTCGCCGATCTGCGTGAGGCCCGCGCCCACGAAGAAGGCGGTCTTCGCCGGATACCCGAACGCACGGACGACCACCGTCCAGATCGCCAGCTTCCCGAAGGTGATGAGGGCCAGCATGGTGGCCAGGAGGGGAATATTCGCGAGCACGGTAGCCGGATTGATCAGGACTCCGAGCGTAACAAAAAACAAGGCCACGAAGACATCGCGCAGCGAAACCAGGCGCTGCAGCGTCTTGTGCCCGTATTCCGACTGGCTGATGATGACGCCGGCCATGAAGGCTCCGAGAGCCAGCGACAGTCCGGCCATCTGCGTTATTGCAGCCGTCCCGAGCCCGATCGCCAGCGCCACGAGGAGGAACAGTTCCCGGTTCTGCGTTTTGGTGACCCACCGTAAGATGACGGGAACGACCCGTGCCGCCAGATAGGCGAACGGCAGCAGGAACAGCATCGCTTTCAGCAGCGCCTGTCCCAGCAAGAGAAACCGGCCCGGCTGCAAGGCCCCCAAAGCAGGCAGGAGCAGCGTCATGGCGATCACGGCCAGATCTTCAACCAGCGTGATCCCCAGCATGACACGCCCGTGGGCCGTGTGAAGGATGCCATAGTCGATTAAGAGACGGGCGAGGACCATCGTGCTGGCCATGGAAATGGCGGCTCCGATGACGATGCTTTGGAGCGGGGGCCATCCCATCACACTGCCGAGGAGTACGGCCAGTCCGATGGAGAGCAGGATTCCCAAAGGCCCTCCGCCCAGGGCGACCCATTTGACGTCCAACAGGTCCTTGAATGAAAACTCCAAGCCGATTGAAAACATGAGCAGCACCACACCGATTTCCGCAAACAGTTCGAACGTCGAGATGTCCGAAATGACCGGCCCCGGTGTGAACGGCCCGACAATGATGCCCCCGGCCACATATCCGAGGATGAGGGGCTGGCGGGCCATCCAGGCCAGTCCTCCCCCGATCACGGCGGCGACAAAGACATAGGCGAGGTCTCGTATGAACAGCGTCTCAGTCGTCATAGGGTCGTTCCGGATTCGCGGCCGGTGCGGGCGGAGCCGGCCCGCGTCGCCGATGGCCACAACACAAGGAGCGGGCTGGCCACGAAAATCGAAGAATAGGTGCCGATGACGACGCCCAGCAACAACGCCAGAGCAAAATCATGCAGCGTCTCTACGCCCGACACAGTGAGGGGAATCAGCACCAGCACCACAGTCAATGACACCACAACCGTCCGGCTGAGCACCTGATTCACGGCCTGGTCGATCACCTGCTCGAACTTCTCCTGACGCCGCTTTCTGAGGTGTTCTCTTATCCGGTCAAAGACGACGACGGTATCGGTCAGCGAATAGCCCGCCAGGGTAAGGAGTGCGGTGACCACGAGGAGAGTGATTTCCTTGTCGAGGAGATAAAAGATGCCCAGGACTGCCAGCACATCATGCAAGGTGGCCAAGCCGGCTGCCACGCCAAACCGCAGGTCAAACCGGAGTGCAATGTACGTCACGATGCCTGCCATAGAGATACTGATCGCCAGCAGGGCGTCCTCCTGCAGTTTGCGCCCGATACTCGGGCCGATTTCGCTCGTCGATTCCACCTCAAGGCGTGTGTCAGGCAACTCTTGCTGAATCGCCACGACGATGCGATCAGCGACCCGTTCCTCCAAACTCGTGGCCGTTTTCAGGCGGATCAAGAGCTTATGGTCCGTGAGAGACCCCTGAAGCTCGGCATGCGCCAATCCATGTTTGTGGAGCGCAGCGCGGATCGACTCGACCGCGATGGGCCCGTCAAACTTGAGCTGCACCGCCGTGCCTCCGGCAAAATCGATTCCCAAGTGCGCCGCGCCTCTGGCGATTTGCACCAACGCGACGAGGCCGAGGATGACCAGGACCGACGAGAGTGTGAATGAGTATCTGCGCCACCGCATAAAACTGATTGACGTTTTCCCCAATATTTCGAACATAGCTTCGCCTTTTAATCGAGAGGTGAAATGACCAGTTGTAACCTTTCGGAATGTGTCGACCCACCATCAGTCACCGGGGTCAACGACGCGAAAGACTTTGGAATCGCAGGAGAGGCTTGAGGCGGTACTAAATTCGATACACCGATACGAGTTGGTGTACCCGGCGAACGGGACTGTGGTGGAACTCGGGAAGGGTGGAGAGAACTGAGACCGCGCTCAGCCGTAACGCCGGTACTGGGTCGTGATCGAAGAGAGGCAGAGGGAGGAGCGCTCGCCGTAATTCATGGCGTCCGGCGCGCACGGTTTCCGCAAGGACCTCGTCGCCGACCGCCAGGGAGCTGAGGATCTCGTCCTCGAGCGCGGATGAGCGCATGAGCGGAGAAGGCAGGACCTGGGCGCAGACGATGAAAACGAGACTGAACAGTCCCCACCTCAAGATCCATGGAGCGATCTTCGAAACCATAGAACGGTACTGTAGGGTGCATGGGTCGAGAAATCAAGAATGAGCCGGACAGAGATCCTGACCACGCATGCCGAAACGAGCGCACGCTCTGTTTCCCCATGACTCCACATCGGCATTCGCGTGGGGTGCCAGGTACTATGAATCGATCCTGGAGCTTGACACCTTTCAGGTTGGCACGTAGCCTGCCTCTCGTCCTATGGCTCGTCAGCGAGTGGTCATCATCGGAGGAGGGTTCGGCGGCCTGACGGCCGCCCAATCGCTCCCGAATGCCGACGTGGTGCTGATCGATCGCACCAACCACCATCTTTTTCAACCCCTGCTCTATCAAGTCGCCACGGCCGCACTGTCTCCCGGCGATATCGCCTGGCCCTTTCGCACTATCTTACGGGGCCACCCGCATGTCCGTGTGATGATGGATGAGGTCCTGTCGATCGATCGCGCCGCGCGGGTGGTCCGACTGCAGCACGATGCCCCTGTTCCCTTTGATATCTTGATCGCCGCCCCCGGATCGCGGCATGCGTATTTCGGACACGACGCGTGGGAGCCCTATGCGCCCGGCCTGAAGACGATGACCGATGCCGTGCGCTTGCGAGAGCGCATGCTCCTGGCGTTTGAAGAAGCCGACCGGGAGCATCATCCACTGACCTTCGTCATTGTCGGGGGAGGCCCCACCGGTGTGGAACTGGCCGGAGCGCTGGCGGAGATCGGCCGGAAGGCATTGGGCCCGGATTTTCCCGCGCTGCGCTTGGACGATCTTGCCATTCTACTCGTGGAAGCGGGACCTCGCATTCTGCCAGGTTTCAGCCCCGATCTGTCGGCACACGCGACAGCCGCGCTTCAGCGTATGGGCGTCACCATCAAGCTCAAGAGTCCGGTGACCGACATCCGTCCCGACGGCTTGACGATCGGCACGCAGTTCGTCCGCTCGACCAACATCCTGTGGGCGGCCGGCAACAAGGCTTCGCCGCTCCTGGCGTCGCTCGGCGTACCGCAGGATGCGAGCGGTCGGATCAAAGTCCTTCCGGATTTGACGATACCGGGCGATCCGAGCATCTTTGTGATCGGCGACGCGGCCCACTGTGTCGACGCCGAGGGGATCCCGCTCCCCGGCCTGGCGCCGGTCGCCATGCAACAGGGCCGGTATGTCGCAGGGATGATCCGGCGGGGCACGGTGCCGGCACAACGCAAGCCGTTCATCTATGCGGATCGCGGGATGCTGGCCACCATCGGGCGGGCGCAGGCCGTGGCGCAGCTCGGCTCGTTCCGTTTTGCAGGCCTCTTTGCCTGGCTGCTCTGGTGCCTGGTGCACATCTTCTTTCTGATCGGGTTCCGGAATCGCGTGCGGGTCATGTTGGAATGGATGTGGTACTACGTCACCTTCAAACCGGGTGCGAGAGTCATTTACAATCTCGCCGGACTTCCCCCCAATTCGCGAGAACCTCCACAAACTTGAAACCATGGGAGAAACTTGAAACCATGGGGAGGCGCGGCGTATAGTGGACCTCCCTCCTCAACAATCCGGCGCGAGAGTCCTTTACAATCTCGCCGGGCTTCCCCCTAATCCCCGAGAACCTCCACAAACTTGAAGCCACGGGAGAAACTTGAAACCATGGGAGGCGTGCGGCCTATCGTGGACCTCCCTCCATCACTTTTTCCTGGATTTCTGCGATCCGCGGTCGCTGGCTCCGATCTTTCTGAGGGCCGACCCCTTGTGCATGGCCAGGTGGCCGGTCTTATCGCTCTTGACTACATATTGCGGCTCTTCCTTCGAGGCGCGCGCGGTGTAGGTCTTGAACTTCGTGGGAGCCGTGACCTTCTTTTGGATCGTGCCACGGATGCGACCGGCTTCCGAGTTCCAGCTGACGTGATCCCCGACTTTGAATTCGCGTGTCATCGCTCGCTGTCCGTTAACCTTTATTCTCTCCGACACAGAGGCGCGAGAAAGCTGGATAGTTGCCTAGGGCCTCAGGTGCCGGCCCCGATTTGATATGCTGACTCTATTGTAATGCGTGTACCGCGGTTCGGTAGGGCGGTTCGCGGGAGAGACGATGGATATTGTGTCCCATGGGCTCTGGGGCGCGATCGCCTTTGGACGAACGCGGCGATCGAGGTATTGGCTCGCCTTCGTGATCGGCCTCGCGCCCGATCTGCTGTCCTTCGGAGTGTTGTGGGTGGCCGCCATGCTGGGCTTCTCCGAGAAGCCTGACTTCAGCCACGGCACGCCCCCGGAATCGTCCATTCCTCACTACGTCCATCATCTGTACAACGTCACCCATAGCTTCGTTGTCTTCCTCATCGTGTTTCTGCTGGTGTGGTTCCATCTGAAACGTCCGCTCTGGGAGCTCGGTGCCTGGGGCCTGCATGTGCTGATCGACGTGCCGACCCATTCGTATGCGTTCTTCCCGACGCCGGTGTTCTGGCCCCTTTCCGATTGGAAGTTCAATGGCTGGCCATGGATGACACCGGAGATTCTCGTCCCCAACTTCGTGCTCCTGTTGCTCCTCTATGCCTGGCACTTCCGGCCTGCACATTGGTTGAATAAGAGAAAAGACAAGGTTCCAAGCGTCTCTTCTTGATCCTTTCGCAACGGTTGACGGGTATGTCGAAGAGCGCCTCCTCCGCCTCCCTGCGTCGAATGAGTTCCCGAGTGGTATGATTCTCTCAGCAGGCTGATTCACGGTCCACGGTGAGTCCATGAACGACGCATTGCTCATGCTGGCGCAACAGATGCCGAAAGCCGAGCTGCATCTGCATATCGAAGGCAGTCTCGAGCCCGAAATGACGTTCCGTCTGGCCAAGCGCAACGGCATACGACTGCAGTATCCCGGCGTGGAAGCCCTGCGTGCGGCCTATGCCTTCAACGATCTGGACGAATTTCTAGCGGTCTATTACACCGGCATGTCGGTCCTGCTGAAGGAAGAGGATTTCTACGATCTCACCTGGGCGTACCTCCAGCGGGCGCATCAGGACCATGTCGTGCATGTGGAGATTTTCTTTGATCCGCAGGCCCATCTGGAGCGGGGCATTCCGTTGAACGTCCAGATCGGCGGCATTCGCCGTGCGCTGGAGGAGGGGCAGGCGCAGCTGGGCATCAGCTTCAGGCTGATTCTGTCATTCCTGCGTCACCTCTCCGAAGCCAGTGCCTTTGACACCCTGGAGCTGGCCCGGCCGTTCCTGGATCGACTGGATGGCTTCGGGCTGGATTCTTCGGAGAACGGCCACCCGCCGGAAAAGTTTGCAAGGGTCTTCGCCCGGTGCAGACAACTGGGGTTTCACATCACCGTCCATGCCGGTGAAGAGGGCCCGCCCGGCTATGTATACCAGGCCCTGGATCTTCTGCACGTGGATCGCATTGATCACGGCAACCGCTCATTGGAAGATGCGGCGCTGGTGCAGCGGCTGGCAGAAGAAGGCACCACGCTCACGGTGTGCCCCCTGTCCAACCTCAAACTTCGTGTGGTGAAAACCATGGATCAGCACCCGATCCTGACCATGCTCCAACGGGGAGTACACGCGACGATCAATTCGGATGACCCGGCCTATTTCGGCGGCTATGTGAACGACAACTATCGCGCAGTGATCGCCCATCTGCCGGTCACCCGCGAGCACCTCTACCGGCTTGCCCGCAATGCCTTTGAAGGCGCCTGGCTCGGTGACCAGGACAAAGCCGGACATCTGAGGGAACTCGACCGGGTCTTTGCGGCATAACGGTTGTGTACCCACAGACCGCCCACCGGCTCCACAAGCCCGGCGCCGCAGCGCTCAGCTCTCCACCACCCGGCAAGGACCCCGGGACGTGCTTGTCGCACGCCCCGGTTGCCCGGTCTGCCGGCCATCGCTTCAGCTGCCCTTCAAGGCATGAGTGCCGTGGGTGATGGCCCCGCCCGCGCGCAATGCCGCGGCGACGAGCACGGCTTCGGCAATCTCCTGATCCGACGTGCCCAGCCCCCGCGCGTTGTCTGCATGGATTTCGATGCAATACGGGCACTGAGTCGTGAATGCGACCGAGAGCGTCATCAATTCCTTATACTTTGCAGGAATCGCCCCGTCCGCCACGGCGGCCTTATCGAAGGCCACAAACGCTTTCATCGCTTCGGGCGCATGCGTCGCGAGATCTTTCATCTTGCTCAGGTTCTTCCTGTCGTACATGGCGGTCTCCTTATGAGGATCACCGCAGTCTTCTCTTTCACGCGCGCAGACCAATCACCTCCAGATACTCGGCGAACACCGTGGTACACCCCATCCCCGCTCGATTGTGCGCAGACCAGAGCGCTTCCAGTCCCCGGCTGAGACGGTCACGGCCTGCCGCCTCGAGCGAGGCGAACGCCTGATTGATGGGTCCATAGTAAAGGCGGAAGAATTCCACCACCTCCGCTGGGGGAAAGGGATAACTGAACGTGTAGTGACGCCTGACCAGGCTGAGAGCGGAGAGTCCTTTGCCGAGTCTTTCCCGGACCGTGGTTTCATCGCCCCATAAAACCGGCGACGGCATCCCGGAGGGCGCAATGAATGCCGAAACGGTTTTGAACATTTGCCCGACGAAGCCCTCCGGCGTCCAATTCGCCATAGCGATCGTGCCGCCGGGGCCGCACACTCGCAACAGTTCCCCGGCGACGAGGTCCGGCCGCGGAGCGAACATCGCGCCGATGAGGCTCGCCACCACGTCGAAGCTCGCATCCTCGAATGGCAGGGCCTCCGCATCGGCTTCCTCGAACCGGACCTTCAATCCCTCCGCCTCCGCGCGCGTCCGCGCCCGCTCCACCAAATTGCCGGCGATGTCCACGCCGGTCACTGCCAGTCCGTCTTTCGCGGCGATCAGGGCCAGCTGCCCGGAGCCGCAGCCCACATCAAGAAATCGGCCTCCGGGAACCACGTCGAGGCGCTCGTAGAACTCTCGGGCACCGTTTTCCATGTACCGCGAAAATCGATCGTAGTCACCGGCCATCCAGATCTGCTTGAGGCGTGTCTTCACGCTGTTCATTTCAGGTGCCTGGGTGCTGGTCGACATGATGCGCTCCTTTCGTGTGTGTGGTGGCCGCGCTGCAGCCATGCCGCACTATAAGACGACGGCTCTGCGGGGTCTTATCCGGGCGTCTGGTTCTCTTGACAGAGGCGTGCTAGGCTGCATTTTCCTTGCTCCGGCGTCCGGCGTCCTTAGCCGGCGCCACGTCACCGAGTAGGAACCGGCATGGATGTCCTGTCCGAAGTCCTGAAGGCCGTGCAACTCGACGGCGCGCTGTTTTACAACGGCGAATTTTCAGCGCCCTGGTGCTTCCGGACCCCGCCCTCCCGACTTCTCGCGCCCTACCTTTCGTCGGCCTCCAAACACGTGATCCTTTACCATCTATTGACCGAGGGCCGCGGCTATGCCCATCTCGAGGAAGACGGCCGGCCGGTGTCTCTCCACGCGGGCGACATCGTCATCTTTCCGCATGGCGATCCTCATATCATGAGAAACGGTTCGCCCGTGAAGCCGGTGGACAGCGCGCAAGAGCTCCAACGCATATTAGCCGAGGGCCTTGCGGTCTCCCGCTTTGGCGGCGGCGGGGAAATCACCAAGATCATCTGCGGGTACATGTCCTGCGAACCGCAGCTCTGCCGCGTGTTCCTCGCCGGGCTGCCACCTCTCTTGAAGGTCAATATCCGCAACGATGCGTCGGGACAATGGCTGGAACATTCCATCCGCTATTCGGTCGGTCATGCGAACGCCGGCGGGCCCGGGGGCGCGGCCGTGCTCGGGAAGTTATCCGAAGTGTTGTTCATCGAAACCCTGCGGCGCTATATCTCGCTGCTCCCCCGGGAACAGACCGGATGGCTCGCCGGGATCCGGGATCCGGAAGTCGGGACGGCGCTGGCGCTGCTGCATCGCCGGCCTGCGCAGCCGTGGACGATTGCGACGCTCGCAAAGGAGGTCGGCATCTCGCGATCCGTGCTGGCCGAACGTTTCCGGCGTTATCTCTCCGAAACGCCCATGGCCTATCTGACCCGCTGGCGGCTGCAGCTGGGCGCGCAGATGCTCAAATCTACCAGCAACAGCGTGGTGCAGATCGCGGCCGAGGTAGGCTATGAGTCGGAGCCGTCCTTCAATCGTGCCTTCAAGCGCGCGTTCGGCCTGCCGCCGGCCCGGTTCCGTAAGCACTCCAAGTCGCCCCGCAAGGCAACCGTCTCCTGATCCGCCTTGGCGCATTGAGACCGCAGAAGGCTCCGCTGGCGAGCGCCGTCACCCAGCGGGTTGCCTGCACCGTTCGAAAGCGGCCGGCGCATACGCACATCGCGATTCAAAGTATCGAAGAGGAAGATTGAGGAGGTGCGGGAATTGTCCACGGACGAAGGAACAACCGGTCATGCCGGCTCACGGCTTTGGTGCCCTGTGGCCTGAGTGGGAAGCCGCGACATCTACAGCCTGCCATCGGCCGCATGCCGGTGGATGGGAAATCAAAACTCCCTGAGCAATCTTCCCGCGCCGGCCAACGGTCCGTCGAACCCGTTTTCCCGGACGGCGTACCAGAAGAGCACGGCGTTGATGCCGAGGACCGGAATCCCGAGGAGCGGCTCCAGCTTCTCCGCCACGTCGATGAAGCTCATGTTCGTTCCGCACTGAACGACCGCGTCCAGTCGATTAGCGTCAGGCGCCAACAAGTCGAGGATGGCTTTTTCCTTGGCCCAGTCCGGGACATGAGCGATATGCAGCGCGTTCCCGCAGGAGAAGCCCACGGCCGACGCCACCTCGAACCCCAGGTCTTCGAACATCTGCGTCGCGTTCTCGTTGCCCTTCTGATCGAACGGCGTGACGAGCCCGATGCGCTTCGCCCCGTACTTCCCCAACGCCGCCGGAATGGCATCATGCCACGTGGCCCAGGACAGGGAGGACGAGGACTCGACGTCCGCCATGGACGCTCTTATCTTGTCGATGCCGGCCAGGATGTGTTCCAGGCTCATGCCCATGATCATGTACTGTGGCTCCGCCAGCAACGCCGTCGCCACCGCGGAGTTCAGTCCGCTCAGGAACTGTCTCTTGTACTCGACCAGATCCGCCTCGGTTTCCAGCTTCGGCCTCGGGGTCATGACGTTGGCGGTATGTAAGCCGACGCCCCGCAACCCGTCCGGTCCCTGGTTCTTAAGGAGGATGCTCCACAGTTCGTGCTCCATGCTGGTATTCGTCGCGGGAATAATGAGCCCGAACTTTCGTCGGAAGCTTCGCACATCCGGATACCCTCTGGAGGAGTCGATCCGGCCGAACTGCGGAACTGGCCGGCCATCGAGAATCACCCCGGGAGGAGCCAGCGCAGGCATCGGCGGAACGTTCACATCCGGTATGGTGATCGGCTTCCCGGATAGTCGACCAATGATGGTCCGGGGTCCTCGTTGCGTGGCTTGCTGTGACTCGCTCATGGTGAGAATGCCTCACGCTGCGCAATGCGGGGAGCCGCTCTCCGGCATCGCTCATGCCGCACTGAGTGCGCGGAATTGTGGATGAATGGCCGGACAGTGTCAAACCTTTGCCACCGCCTGACCGGCCCTAACTCATGGCCAGCCAACAAGGCGCAGGGACCGTCACCGGGACGTTGGGCACTCGAGCGACCGAGAACACGGTTGACGGTCTGTTTCAGCATCGGGTGATCTCATTGACTCCTTCCCGGCTTAGGCTGTACCTTTTTCCCCTCAGGAGGTTTCTCGTGAAGACGCTGTTCCGATCCGGCAAGATCGATGATGCCACGGCCTGTGGGACCATTTGCTATGAGGCCTTCAAAGCCATCGCCGAACAGCACAATTTTCCGCCCGACTTTCCCTCCACCGACATGGCGGTGGCCCTCCTGTCGACCGTGTTGTCACGGACCGACATCTATTCAGTCATTGCAGAAATGGATGGCCGCGTCGTGGGCAGTAACTTCCTGTGGGAGGGCGATACCATCGCCGGGGTGGGACCGATCACCGTCTCGCCTACCGCGCAGAACGGTTCCGTCGGGCGTCAATTGATGGAGCAGGTGCTCCAGCGGGCCTCTGTACGACCCCATGTCGGGGTCCGGCTCGTCCAGGCCGCCTACCATAACCGCTCACTGTCTCTGTACACCAAACTGGGCTTCCGAGCACGCGAACCTCTGTCGGTCCTCCAGGGACCGCCGCTGAACCTGCACATCCCCGGTTATCGGGTGCGGTCCGCGACGCTCGAAGACCTCGGCGCCTGCGATGCCCTGTGCGAGGGCGTGCACGGACACGATCGGCACGGCGAGGTGGCGCAGGCCATCGAGGTAGGCACCACAATGGTGGTGGAGCACGGCGGTCACATCACCGGCTATGGGACCGGCGTAGGGTTTTTTGCCCATGCGGTGGGCCGGACGAATGAAGAACTCAAAGCGTTGATCGGTGCAGCAGAGACATTCGCCGGTCCGGGGTTCCTGCTCCCCACGCGGAATACCGACCTGCTGCGATGGTGTCTGAGCAACGGGCTACGCGTCACCCAGCCCATGACGCTCATGAGCCGCGGCCTGTATCAGGAACCGGCGGGCGCCTTCCTCCCCTCCGTGTTGTACTAGCGGCTCCGATGCCCATGCATATGAAGGTCGGCGGACCCCGTAGCCTGAGAACCATGGAAGATGGGAATCGTTCACATTGGCGTGAACAAGCCGCTTTAAATTCAGACCATGTGCGGCCCCATCCGTTCTCACGGCGCTAATTATCTTCGGCCCGGCCCTTTAACAGGTCCCTTTTGCGGCGCACCGGCGGTCTATTATCTAATACCTTCATCGTGGTCGCATACCGCTCGCATTCAGCCGCCGTATACAGGCGGACATGGTACTCCTCTTCCAGCTTTAGTCGTGCGGACACGCTCCCATCGGCCGCGGCCTGCAGCAACGACCGACGTTCCTCCAGTTCCGGATCCGGCATGAACGACGCCATCCCATCCTCCCCCTCGTTAGAGTGCTAGGCCCTGCTGCCCATCTTGCGAAACCCACTCATCTCTCCGTTTCAGGCGGTGCCGGCCTGAGGAATGACGAGCCTGGTCGCCATTCGCCGGCGGCTGCCTAAGCGCGAGGCTCGGCCGTTGGCGAACATGCGGGGACGGGCCGCCACGGCCGCCATGCGCTCATACAGAGCGACATAATCTTCCGCCATGCGCTGCACCGTGAACCGGGCCTCGAACGAATCCCGGCATCGCTGCCGTTGAATCTGCGGCAAGCGTGCGATCGCCGCGACCATCTCGCTCAGGTTTTCACAAATAAATCCGGTCACGCCGTCTTCCACAATTTCGGGGATCGATCCCCGCCGATACGCGAGCACCGGCGTCCCGCATGCGAGCGCCTCGATCAGGACCAAGCCGAACGGCTCGGGCCAATCATACGTGCAGAGCACCGCAGCCGCTTCTCCCAGGAAATCGCATTTCTCCGCATCGGTGATTTCTCCGACGTATTCCACGAGCGGATGCTCCATCAGGGGTGCAATCTGCGTTTCGAAGTACTCGCGATCGACCGGATCCACTTTGGCGGCGATACGGAGCGGGATGCCTACCCGTTTGGCAATTTCAATCGCGTGGTCCGGCCGCTTCTCCGGACAAATGCGTCCGAGGTAGGCGAGATAGGACCCGGGCGCGGGATGAAAGGGATAGAGGTCCGGCAGGCCGTGATAGACGGTGCCCTGCCAGTTGGCATCGGGCAGCGGCCTCCGCTGCGCGTTGGAAATGGACACGACCGGCATGTCGGCATATTCGCGGAATACCGGGACCAATTCGGGAAGGTCCAGCCGCCCATGCAAGGTCGTCAGCACCGGCCTGGCGCAACGCCGGCTCAGCGGAAAGCTCAAACAGTCCAGATGAGAGTGGATAATATCGAATTGGTCGGCCTCTGCCCCCAAGGCGTGCTCCTGCATGAGAATGAGCGGCGCGTCCCGATTGATGGGCCCGCCGCTGTGCAGCCGAAGAGCATCCGAACAGGCCGGCCGGAGACGGGCTGTGGTTTGCGAATCTCCGCTCGCAAACAGGGTGACTTCATGGCCCTGGCGAACGAGTTCTTCAGTGATATAGGAGACGATTCGCTCGGTGCCCCCGTACAGCTTGGGCGGTACGCTCTCCCAAAGAGGCGCGATCTGTGCGATTTTCATGTGGGACGGTCCTTTCCTTGTTTCACGATCATCCGGGATGGCGCCTTGCCGTCTGCTCACCTCACGGCAGCGTGACCACCCTCCGCCTGCAGGGAGACGCAACAGGATGTTTGGATGCGTGTCTGTTCTGCCAGGGGGAGTTTGCACGTGACGTGCCATGTCAGTTCGATGCGAATCATCACTCCAGCGTGGCGTTTCAACGCGCCTAGAGCTTTCACTAGCGGCAGCCGCCTTCAATGTGTAGGTGAAAAACAGACGATAGCGGTGTTTTCATTCGGGCATCTCAATTCAGTCATGACAGGTTTCGGCGGCAGATGATGAGATGACCGGGAGAACTTGACCGGCTGTCTCTTCTCCCCGTAGCATATGCCCACGACGTCATCGCCGTGCCGACGTCCTATTCCTCGCGCTTCCCGGTCCTCCCAACGCGATTGATGTCTCAGTCCGCGCTCCAGACGCCGGCAGCAGCCTGAGCTGCTCCATAACGCACTCACTGAGCAGTTTGAGCCATGGCATCCGTTCCCCGACACATCCCGACTGAAGGAGACTGTTGATGTCACAGGAAAAGCCCATCACCGGCCGGATTTTCGATTTACTCCGACTCTCCCCTGAATGCGAGTTCGAAACCCTGGTGCAGCGCTACCCTGAATTCACCTGGAACGAACTCTATAGCGAAGTGGCTCGCTTGAGCCGGGCAGGACAGGTCATCATGCTGAGAGGCGTGGGAACGTTTACGATCAAACAAGCGGCGGCTCAAAAGTAAGCGCCTCTACGGGTACTCCAACCTGTCCGATGCCGACACTCACGAAGGAACGGGCACTGGTGTAGACCGGCTCCTTCTTCGTCACGGGCTTCTCGTGTTCACCATGGTTCCTACGCCACTGTTCCTACGCCTTTAATAGAATGAATCTGTCTTTGATCGGGGGGTAGACTTTTCGTAGGCGGGTGATCGTTCAGTACCGGCCATTTCTTCAGCACTTGCAATCCGGAGACACCCTCACCATGCGGAAGCGAATCATCGCCGAAGTTCAGAAGGAGCCCGCAGGCCCCGATCAGGATTGGTGGAGCCTGGAGGATCTGGCGGAGGTGGAAGTCTCCTCGGAGGACCCCACCCATCCGATTGAGTCGGCCTTGCTGCCGGGCCGGGCCTCGGGTTGGCGTGCCGGAGCGCCGGGACAGCAACGGATCCGGCTCCGCTTCAACCATCCGCAACACCTGCGGCGGATCTCGATGCGCTTCACCGAGCTTTCAACCCAACGCACGCAAGAGTACGTCTTGCGTTGGTCGCCGGACAACGGACGGTCCTTCAGGGACATTGTGCGGCAGCAATGGACCTTCAGTCCTCCGGGCACCACGCTCGAGACGGAAGACTATCAGGTCGATCTCCCGGACATGACGGTGCTGGAGCTGAGCATCATCCCGGACATCAGTGGAAGACAGGGGGTGGCTTCATTGGCACAATTGCGACTGGCCTGATTTCGCGCGAGACCGGCCGCACCAGCGCCGAGCACTCGCCCGGTCACAACCATACTCACTGCTCGCGTTCCATTCTTGGACGAAACGGCGGGTACGCCGCCGGGACCGCTGATGATGAGACGGTTCGATCACATCGATGTGAGAGTCCGCAGTCTGGCCAAGACGCGCCCGTTCTATGAACGGCTCCTCCCGGCTCTGGGGTTCACGCGCAAGGTCGAAGTCGACGGCTGGGTGCAGTTTGAAGCGGCCGGTTCCGGCGGCGCGACTGAGTTTTTCGGCGTCACCGAGTCCCCGCAACATGTCCCGAACGAGTGTCGGATTGCCTTTTGGGCGGAGAGTACCGGTGAAGTGGATCGCCTTGCTGAGGTCGTCGTCCATGCCGGCGCTGGCCATGTCGAGGGTCCGGGATACGATGAAGGCCCCGGCTACTATGCCGTCTTTTTCGAAGATCCTGACGGCAACCGGCTGGAGATCTGTCATCGAACCGAAGAGGCCGGATGACGCGCAGCAGTTTCGGCGGCCCCCGATCATGTCGCATGACCTGCGGCGGGACTACTGGGTCAGAACGCATTTTTCGTACAGATCCTTCAGCTTGCCTGTCGGATCATACCGCGTTTTGAGCGCGCGGTAGGCGCGTTCGTTGTACAGCTGCCAGAACTCTTCGCGTGAATAATACGAATTCGAATACAGTGATTTTTTCCCGCCCAGTTCCCGGACCTTGCGTTCGATCAGTTTGTTGAAATACCCCTCTTCGCGAGTGGTCCTCACGGCGTCCCAGAAGCCGAAGTTGACATACAGCGTCCGGGGATGCATCGGATACAACGGATACGAGACCGACGGATCATACGCCGCGACCGGACAGACCCACACGGGCTTGATCCCGATTTCCGCATGAAAGAACCGCGCAAATGCCGGCGCCTGCTCCAGAGGGATCTCCACGTCTTGGATGACGGCCTCTTGCCGTCCCCCCAGAACCCTGGCGGCCCACTGCGCCAGGCGGGACCGGTTGAACAGGGTGCGCAGTTTCCAATACACCGTGGACCGAAGCCGTTCCCGACCCCATAGCCACCGCATGAGCGGATACTGCAAAAGGAAGTGCTTGGAACACCAGAACCAATCGGTGTCCCACCGCCAGAGATAGTCGTGCGTCGTGAGATAGTCGACGGTTCTGCGCCGGATCGATTGATAGTACATATGCTGATAGGTGTAGTCGCTGACCCATTCGGCCCGGTCGACGAATTCGCCCGTCGTGAGATACAGCTCCTGCTCGTTGAACAGCGTGCCGTCGACAAAGTCCACCCGCCTGTCCCGGCAGACCTGTCCTAACGCCTGAAAGTAGCTCTCCGGATCGGTATACCGCTCGTGCTTGAGCCGGACGAATGTCATGACCGGAACGAGCAGCACTTTTACTTTCAGGGCATACCCGAGCGTCCCGTACGAATTGGCAAAGCCGAAAAACAACTCTCGATGCTCGTTGTCCTTGGTGGCCACCGCGACCGTCCCGTCCGGCAGGAGGACGACGATTTCCAGGATCGTTTCGTGGACAAATCCGTACTTGAATGAGGACGATTCAATGCCGATTCCCGCCAGGGCCCCGCCGATGGTGATCGATTTCAATTGAGGCACGACGGCCGGCATCAGGTTGAACGCCAGCGTTTCACGAACGAGATCCTCGTAGGTCGTCATGCCTTCGACTTCGGCATACCGCGCCTTCTCGTCCACGCGGATGACCTGATTGAAGTGGCGCACGTCCAGTCTGTGCCGCGGCTCCCGAACGCGTTGCCGGAACAGATTGGACGTCGCTTTCTCGAGGGCGAGGGCGCCGGTCGCGTTGGAGGCGCGCAGCGCATGGACCAACGACTCGCGCTTCGCCTGATGGTCTTCCTGCGAGATCATGGCCGTTACCGCACCGATTGATAGCCGCCCAACCGGCCGCGCTTCGACAGCACAATTTGCCAGAGGTGGATGGCGCGGGCGCGGAAGGCCCCCGCCAGAGACAGGAGATAGTAGCGCCACATACGGGAGAACCGCTCGTCAAAGGTGGACTCCCAGTGCGCCCGATGCCGGTCGACATTGGTCTGCCAGGCCAGGAGCGTCGTGTCATAGTCCGTCCCGAAATTATGCCAGTCCTCCATGACGAACAGACCTTCCATCGCCGCGCTCAATTGCGCCACGGAGGGAAGCATGCCGCCCGGGAAAATGTACTTATCGAACCAGGGATCCCCGGTGGCGACCGAGGCGTTGTTCCCGATGCTGTGGAGCAGGAACAGGCCGTGCGGTTTGACGGTCCGGTGGGCCACTTCCATCAACGTGCGGTAATTTTTGAATCCCACATGCTCGCAAATGCCGATGGCGGCGACCTTGTCGAATTCTCCGGCGGCGCCCCGATAGTCCCCGAGCACGATGTCCACAGGCAATCCGTCGCACCAACGCCGCGCGTAAGCCACCTGCTGTTCGGAAATATTGTAGGCGACGACCGAACACCCGTACCGGGCGGCCGCATAACGGGCAAACCCTCCCCACCCGCATCCGAGTTCCAGCACACGGTCGCCTTTTTCCAGCTCGAGCTTTTGGCAGATCAACGCCAGCTTATGCTCCTGGGCCTCCTCCAGATCCTTCGCCCGCTTCCAATAGGCGCAGGTATATTGCATATGCGGACCGAGCATGCGTTCGTAAAATTCATTGCTCAAGTCGTAGTGGCGTTGGGCGACTCGTTTCGAACGACGCGTGTTCTGCATATTGAACAGCCGGGCCTTGAACGAATTCAGGATCAGCGCCTTGTCGCGCACGGCCTTGTCTAGTTCGACCGAATGGAACCTGAAAAAGAACTCATCCAGCTGACGGGCATCCCACCACCCGTCCATGTAGGACTCTCCCAGTCCGAGCGAACCCTCGGCCAGAACCCGATCATAGAACCGGTCATTGTGGATGAGGATATCTCCCGGCTGAGATCCGTTGATCTGCACCTGAGCCTTCTCGAGCAACCTTCGGACAACGTGCTGTGGATTCATCTCTACGACTGTCTTTCTTTGCAAGAGGCGGTCAACGCGCGCAGGCGGCGCCCGCTGATCGTTCTACCTGTCAACGTACCGTGGGTGATGGAGCGAGAATCCTGGCTTTGATGTGGTCAGGAGGGGTTCTGAGGTCCCACACGATCCCGAACCAGGAGAGGACGGTCAGGACGTAATAGGAGAGGTCGACTTCCCACCAAAACCATCCCTGATTGACCGCGGACTGATAGTAATGATGGTTATTGTGCCAGCCTTCTCCGCAACAGAGCAGAGCCAGAATGAAGCTGTTCCGGCTTCCATCGCGGGAGTTGTATCGAACCCGGCCGACGATATGCGACAGTGAGTTGATGAAAAACGTGCAATGATAGAGCACGGTGGTGGACACGAAGAAGCCCCAGATCAACCCCGGAAAACCCCACAGGGAAAAGATCAGCAGCGCGTACAGGACGGGCGGAATGAGGTACCACCGGTTGAGTATGCGGAGCTCCGGGTATTTGGCGAAATCCCTCACCAGAGTGAAATCGGTCCGCTCATACTCGTCCGACAACAGCCATCCGACATGGGACCACCAGAATCCCTGCTGCACGGGAGAATGGCGGTCTTCTTCCCGGTCTGAGTGTTTGTGATGATGCCGGTGATGTGCAGCCCACCATAACACTCCCTTTTGTGCGGACGTCATGGCCAAAAAAGCCAGGACGAACTGGAACACCCGGCTGGTTTTGAAAGAGCGGTGTGAGAAATAGCGATGATAGCCGGCCGTGATGGCGAACATTCTCAGGTAATAGCTCCCGAGCCCCAATGCCCCCAGTTCCCAGCTGATCCCGGTCTGGAAGACCCACAGACACATCAGATGGACACTTAGAAAAGGGATCATGCTCTGCCATGGGAACCTCTCCGACGCAGACCACAGTCTATTCATAGATGCAGCTCATCGTTTACCTCCGTGGTTGGGGGAAGCGAGGCATTCTACGTGATCGGCGTGGCCGTGAGAAAGGAAAAAACTCGTACGGTCTCCCCAGAGGTCAACGAGAGCACCGGAAACCTTTTACCCTCGCCCCGAACGTTCATCGGCTCCGACTCAGAAGGTGGCCCTGCCTTCTCATGGGCGCTTCTTGCGCAGTCCGAATATTGCGCTCTGCCGGCCCTTTGCCAGGAGAATGTCGCGGGTCCGCTGCCTACGTATGGCCAGGCCGCTGGATTCATGCAGGATCGGCATGACAACGGATGACTCACCGGCCGCCGGGCCCTTCCTGTGGCGCATGCCGTCCGGCATCTGGGTGTTGGGCTTCGTGAGCCTCCTCCTGGGAAATGATCCATAGCCTGTCAGCGGTCATCCAATAATCCCCAGGTGTGAATGCCCAGGTGTGGTCATTGAATTTTCCCCACCCTCTACCAGAAGGAGGAGGGAGAGATGGCACTTGACGAGACGAGCGCGTCGACGATCATGCGCGCCCAGGAGAACCAACCTGGGGAGGCGTGCATGGTGGATCAGGAGCGGTGGGCGGGGATCCGACGATTGTTCTATGAGGGGCGGGTGTCCATTTCAGAGATCGGGCGGCGAATGGACTTGGATCGCAAGACCGTGCGGCGGGCCCTGCGCCAGGCGACGTGGTATCCCTACCGCCGGGCAGCGGTGTCCGAGACGTTGCTGACCGCCCACGCCGAGTTTGTGCGGACCCGCGCCCCGCAGGGGTGGGATACTCGGCGCGGATTCTGTATCAGGAACTGCGGGCTGGCCAGGCTACACGGGCAGTTACGAGACGGTGAAGCGATTGGAGGCGCCGGTGTGTTATGCGGATGACTCCGTGCGGCGGATCTGGAATCCCGCTTTCAGAGCGTTTGCCGACTACTTGGGGCTTCGAGCCGCGTGTCTGTCGGCCCTATCGGGCGCAGACCAAGCAAGGGCGCCCTGTTTTGCGGAATCGCCGTCATGGGGCTCTCTACTGGAGACAAGGAGCCGTCTCCCGGGCGACATGCTCCCGGACCACCCCCCTTCATAAATATCAGAATCCAAGGTCAGGTTTCTAAGTGGAAAACCCATCTTGCCAGCCGTTTTCCGATGAGTATAATAACGGCCCATGACAAGCAAAACCCTAGCTCAACCCCATATCAGACCCTTGACGGCCCTCTCTTTTTGGATGGTCGTTGGTTTTACCCTCTTATCTCCCTTCCCCGGTCATGCGGGCATGCTGGAAATGGTCGACCTGGTCACTCATCCCGAGCACTATGACCGCCAGGATGTGATCGTGACCGGAAAAGTGAATAACGTCCAGCCCGTGATCGATCGGGAAGGTCAACCGGCTTTCAAGTTTTTTCTCGAGGACGGTTCGGGGACCTTGAAGGTCATGACGCATGCGCCGGTCGAGGAGGGAGAGCAAGTGATCGTGCAGGGGGTATTCAGCCGGCGTCGACAAGGCGGGAGAATCCCGGTCTACAATGAACTGAATGCCACCTCGGTGCGCCCTCTCAATCTGTTCAATCCTGATCTGGTCGGCTAACCGAATGCGGGCCTCCTCAAGCCCGCAGCAGCCAGTCCTTCGTTTCGATTCTCAGAAAACGACTCCATGCCCGGCACCGGCCGTTGCCGGTAGGGCTCCTCTTCCAGATCAGGCCGCGGTCCGAAGATTTTGTGCTTTGACCGCCTCATGTCTGGCGCGCAATCGAAGACCGAGCCACACGAGGAGGATTCCAAAAGTGATGGTGTAGGCGCCCCAGAGCCAGACCAGCGTGACCACCCCGGCGTCAGGCGCAATCGCGAACAACACTCCCAGCCCGATCGATAAGGCACCGGAGAGGCCCATCAACCATTCGCCCTCAATCACCTTTCTGAGCCGGATGGCCGCGATCATTTCCAGTACCCCCGTCATGACGGCCCAGATTGCGATGAGATAGACCAACGCGAGCGCGGTGATACCCGGCCAGACAAAACTCACTATGCCGGTCACGACTCCCAGTACACCCTCCAGCGCCAGCGACCACCAGGGTCGTCTCGTCGCTCGCCGCCACACGGCCACCAGGTTGAAGATGCCGTCCAGAAAGGCGTAGGCCCCGAATAGCCACACCAGCGCCACGACGGTCGGCAATGGAAGTACGAAGGCCACGAGGCCGACGATCACCCCGAGCAGGCCGCGCAGAGCCATCGCCCACCAGTTGTCGCGCAGCACCGCAACCGTATCAGTCATTGGTTGAGCCATGCCGTCCGTTCCGGTCGAGTGGTTCCCCCCTTACAACCTTCCTCCTTGCAACCACATCAGCGGCGACTCTTGCCGCCTCCGGATCGCTCCAAGGTACTTTCCGTCTGGCCCGTGCCTCGCTCGCCGATTCCTGCAGGCACTTGGGTCATCATTCCTTGAGAACTTCTGCCCTGTTCGCCTCCGGACCGTTCCATGGTGCTTTGAATTTGAGTCCCTTTTTCACCGATGCCGGGAGGCACTTCCGCGATTCCCTGCGAGCCCCGGCTCTGCCCGGGTTCGGGCACCATCGTTCCGGAATGAGGTTCCCTCGTGCCGGCATCAGTTCCCTTATTGGCATCGATCGCCGACCCTGAACCCGAATCTGACCCTCCCAAACCCGGAACTCCGGAACCAGGCCCTGTTCCGGCTTGAGGGAGAGCATCACCGGCCAGGGCGACGACAGAGGCTCCGGCAACGAGCATTACCAGGACGCCCGACTTGTGCCTATTCATACACACTCCCTCCTTTGGTTGCGATCAGGTGTGCGAGCCAATGACTTGAGGCTATGGCCTTCTGATACGGCCCCGGTATACTGGTAACCTCTCCTGGGCAGCCGCCACGGCCTTCCGGACGAAACCGGGCGGAGGCTGTCACGGCGCCTCCCCCCGGTGCATCGCTCTCTATTACCCTCTGCCTGCTGTACCGTGCTTACGACGACGGTCCTTCCACTTTGAGAATTTTCAGACTGACCACCAGCGGTTTCCCGGCCAGCGGGTGGTTGAAATCCAATACCGCGTTCGTGGGAGAGACCTCCACCACCGTGGCGGCACGCCCTTCTTTGTCGCCCACGATGTCGCCCTGCTTGATCTCAGGCGGCAGGGTCTGTTTCGCGACAGTTTCCTTCCGTCGTTCATCGTACGGACCGAAGCCTTCGTCGGGCGTGAGTTCGAATTGTTTTTCCTCTCCCTCCCGCATCCCGGCCACCTGCTTCTCGAAGGCGGGCAGAATGTCATGCTTGCCTTGCACAAACTGCGCAACGTCGCGATAGGCGGTCTTCGGATCACCCGGCACGGCGATGAAGTATTGGACCGTCACCTGCTTCCCCTCCGCGACTTTGGCCCCGGATCCTGGTGAAGGACCGGCCATCGTGGATGACTGAGATTCCGCGGAAACCGTCCCTCCGAACAACAGACCGACCGCCATTGCGACGGCCATGTGCATGCGAATGTGTCGAGTCCTGTGATGCATTCGTCCTCCTTTCGATCGCCTACCGGCTCGAGGCCGGTTCCATGCCGCCGGCCGACTCGTCGGCCTTGGCGATTTTCGTCACGTTGTTGCTCGTGTCCACTTCGATGCTCACGTGGTCCCCTTTCTGCACATTGAGTTTCTTGAGCAGCTCCGGGTCCGCCACGCGCAACGTCCAGGACTGCCCCTCTTTCGTCTTGATACTCATCGTCTGCTTGCCCAGGTCCACGTTCTCAACGGTGGTGCCCATAAAGGTCGTCGCTGGATTGGAAGCCATTGCGAGGACCGGAAGCCACCAGAACGCGACTGCGAACGTGATGCTGAGACGCTTCATGTGTCACCCCCTCATCTACGGATGATCACTCTGGCAAGGCACTTGCCAAAAGTCAGGTATGGCGTCACATCGTGAATTCAATCACTTTGGTCCTTCCCACCGTCGGATTCAAAGGATATGCGCCCTATTCCGCGACATTTAGTCCGCTGCCGGACAGGCTGTCCGGCAGCACATCGTCCGGACGAGCATGCCGAACGGTTCACGGTTCAATGACGCCTAGGGGGACGGCGCATCGTCAAGAGATCTTGACTCGATGCGCCTTGCCGCCTACGTTCACTCTGCCACGAAAGGCCCGTTACAGGGCATCGTTCCATCGACAATCAGAAAGGAGTCGAGCGTTATGCGGTTCGTCAAAGTGAAGGATGAAGAGCGTCCCGGTGAGGCGGCGATCAATCTGGACCTGGTGCGGGAAGCCCATTATGGAGGGGGACTGCTGCGCCTCTACTTCGAACGCGGAGCTACCACACAGGATGACGTGACCTTTACCGGTGAGAATGCACAAAAAATCTGGGCGGCCATGGGATAGCTTTGGGAAGTGCCGGAGGATCCTGCGGGAGGACACGACCTTCCTCCTTTGACCGCTGTGACTGTCCCGGGAATCCATTTCATCTCCCATGGGTACGGCCCTTCTTTATCCTTTATGAGGCCCATCTGCACCTCTGCCCGTTGACCGGTTCTTTTCACTGGCTTTGTAGGAGGCGCCGGTGTTTTGATGGATTACCAGCCATGTCGCTCTCTGCGAATCCCCATACCAGGGCACTGGCCCTCGCCGCGCTGGGCGTCGTGTACGGCGACATCGGGACGAGTCCCTTGTATGCCTTCCGCGAGTGTTTCCATCCGGCCATGGGGCTGTCCGCATCGCCGTCAAATATTCTTGGCATCCTTTCCCTCATTATCTGGGCGCTGCTCCTCGTGGTGACGGTGAAATACCTGTGGGTCGTCATGAGGGCGGACAACGACGGTGAAGGCGGCATTCTGGCTCTCATGGCCCTGGCGCAACGGCACAAGCCCAGAGCCGATCGGACGCCGCCTCTGAACCTCATCATCGTGCTTGGACTGTTCGGCGCCGCCTTCGTTTATGGCGATGGCATTATTACGCCCGCCATTTCCGTCCTCAGTGCGGTCGAAGGGTTGGACCTGGCCACTCCTCTGTTCAAGCCCTACCTGGTGGTGATGACCGTCGCGGTTCTCGTGGCGCTGTTTGCGGTGCAGGGGCGAGGGACGGGGCAGATTGGCCTGATCTTCGGCCCCGTCATGCTGCTCTGGTTTCTTGCGATCGGCTTCCTGGGCCTCCTGAGTATTGTGCAGACACCTTACATTCTGCATGCGCTCAATCCGGCGTTGGGGCTCCAGGTTCTTGCTGTTCATCCCGGCCAAGGCTTCTTGGTTTTAGGCAGTGTCTTTCTCGCATTGACAGGCGCCGAAGCCTTATATGCGGATATGGGCCATTTCGGGAAACAGCCTATCCGTCTTGGCTGGTATGCGATCGTCCTTCCCTGCCTCCTGCTCCAGTATTTTGGACAAGGCGCGCTGCTCATGCGCCAACCCGACGCGGTTGCCCATCCATTTTATCTCTTGGCTCCTTCGTGGTTCCTCTTCCCCCTGGTGGGATTGGCCACCGTCGCGACCGTGATCGCGTCCCAGGCCATGCTGAGCGGCGCTTTTTCGTTGACCCAGCAAGCGATTCATCTGGGCTATCTGCCGCGCATGATCATTCGCCATACCTCGCCCGCCTTCATCGGGCAAATCTATGTCCCGGTTCTCAATTGGTTCCTATTCGCCGGCGCGATCAGCCTGGTCGTGTTCTTCCAGTCCTCCAGTAATCTGGCAGCAGCCTACGGTATTGCCGTCTCCGGCACCATGGTCATCACGACGGTGCTCACCTATGTCGTAGCGAGAGAATGCTGGCGCTGGAGCCGGCCGTTGGCCGGGCTGGTCTGTGGAATATTTTTGCTGGTCGACGTGACGTTCCTCAGCGCCAACGCGCTCAAGATCTCGCAAGGTGGCTGGTTGCCGTTAGCGGTGGGCGTGCTGCTGTTCACACTCATGACGACGTGGAACCAAGGACGCGCGCTCGTGAGTCGCTATCTCTGGAGACGTATGCCACCCTTGAAGCCGTTTCTCGAAGAAATGCTGGCGAGCCGTCCGGTGAGAGTGCCGGGGTACGCCGTCTTCATGTCCCCGTCTCCCGACGTCGCTCCGCCGGCCTTCGTCCAGAACTTTCAGCATAACCGGGTGCTTCATGAACGGGTGATTTTTCTAACCGTCATAACGGAACGAGTCCCCTCCGTTCTCCCAGCCGATCAAATCAACCTCGAGCGGCTGGAATGCGACATCCACCGCCTGACCCTCCGGCATGGTTTCATGCAGACGCCGGATATCCCCGCCGCGCTCGAGTTGTGTCGCACGCACGGCCTCGTCGTGCCGTTGGAGGACACGACCTTCTTCATGAGCCGCATCAGCTCGCTGGCTACACCAAAGCCGGGGATGGCCCTGTGGCGTGAGCATCTGTTTGTGTTTCTCGCGCGTAACTCTCGCCTCGCCAGCTCCTATTTCAGAATTCCTTCCGAGCGTGTCGTCGAGGTCGGAGTGGTCGTCGACATCTAGCTGACTCACCGAGCCTTCCTTCAGGCCGCGATCCTATTGTTCGTAATTCTCGACGACCTCGGGGGGCCGCACCTCCGCTTCGTCCGGGTCCAATCCGACGTCGCGCAGGGCGCGGCGCTGGCGCAGGAGATCCCAGCATTGATCAAGTTCGACCTGGACTTCCGTCAGCCGCTTCCGATCGGCTTTGAGGGGGCCCCGCCGCGCGTGCAATCGGTGCTCCTCGTCGACGAGACGCTGAATATGGTTCAGAACCGGCTGGTCTTCGGATCGATGTTCCACCAAGCCTCCCGTGAATCCGTTCGATGTGGTCGCCGATTGTTGAGGCGGGAGCGATCAGCTCCGCATCACCATTCCCTTCTCGAAGAACAATCCCCGGTTGATGTCTCCGATGCTGACCATCCCGACGAGCCTTCCTTTGTCGACGACGGGCATGCGCCGGAAATTCTTCAGCCCCATGTAGGAAGCCGCCTCGAGAATGGGATCCGAAGACGCCACCGTCAACGGATGCGGGCTCATCACCGTTTCAATTTTTCCACTGAGCACGTCGGGATAGCCCTCCTCCATCTCCACAAAATCCCGGCTATGGACCGTATCGTGAATGTAGTCGCCATAATTGGGATAGAGCGGCAACAGGACATCCCGCAAGGTCACCATCCCGACGAGTCGCGCATCGCCCTCGACGACGGGAATTGCCCCACACTGGCGGTTCATCATTTTGACCACCGCCGACCGAACGGTATCGGTCCGGTACGCGGTGACCAGCCCCGTTGACATGACTTCATAGACCCGCATGATCACCTCCATTCTCGGACCACAAAAACGCAACGGGCGACCCGGCCGAAATCGGAGGTCGCCCGTTATGTGGCGCTTAGGACGCCGAGCGGCACTTTTAGTCTTTGTGTGCGTGATGGCGGAGCCCGCGCGAGGTGCGGGTGCAACGGCGGCTCGTCAGGGGCGATAGCTCATTCCCAGGCGCTTGTGTTCCTCACACCGGCCCGGGTCTCCATGACGGTTCATCGATTGGCGTCCCTCACGCGGGAAGGCGTGAGCCGATGGGACCGCGGCGAGTGTGACTGACGAGAAGCCCGCCCTACCTCGGCGGGCCCTGGTGGTCCGGTGGACTCAGGCTATCCATTTCCACCTCCTCCTTGGTTCGGAGTGACCGGGGAGACTCAGTCTGCGACCATGGCCCATGCTGTACTCTTCTGCGCATACGGTGTCAATGGGGTGAAATCCCCTAGTGTCGCGCAACGACGCCCCGATCGGAATACTCTGGAGGCGCTGGTTTCGCCTCACCCCTTCCCCTACACCGGCCAGGAAGGAGTGGACCCGGCCGCCTCTGAACACGTAGAATGCCCGACTCCTTTCTTTCCCTCCGGGCCGCGAAACGTAGCGAAAGCGGGGCCTGGAACCATAGCCAATACTTTAAAGGGAGCGTCATGAGTGTGAAATGCGGAATTGTCGGGCTGCCCAATGTGGGCAAATCCACCCTCTTCAATGCCCTCACCAAGTCCGGGATCGCGGCAGAGAACTATCCCTTCTGCACGATCGAGCCGAATATCGGCATCGTCGAGGTGCCGGATGCGCGCATGCAGGCGCTCGCGGACATCGTTAAACCCCAGCGGATGCAGTACGCCACCACCGAATTCGTGGACATCGCCGGGCTGGTGGCCGGCGCCTCGAAGGGCGAAGGGCTGGGCAACCAATTTCTGGCGACCATTCGCGAGACCGACGGGATTGTCAATGTGGTGCGCTGCTTCGAGGACGACAACGTCGTGCATGTGGCGGGCAAAGTCGATCCCATCTCGGACATCACTACGATCATCACCGAACTGGCGCTGGCGGATCTGACCACGGTGGAAAAGGCGCAGGAACGGAACGCCAAGGTGGCGCGCTCAGGCGATAAGGATGCGGCGAAACTGGGCGACCTCCTGATCCAGGTGGCCGCCTGCCTGAATCAAGGCAAGCCGGCACGGACGATGCCGCTGGACTCGGCGCAGCGCGCTCTGCTGAAACCGCTGTGCCTGCTGACCCTGAAGCCCGTCATGTATGTCGCCAATGTCGCCGAAAAGGGATTCACCGATAATCCCTTATTGGCGCGTGTGGAAGAGTTTGCCGCCCGGGAAGGAGCCCCGGTCGTCGCCATCTGTGCCGCGCTGGAGTCCGAAATCGCAGTCCTGTCGGACGAAGAAAAGCAGCTGTTTCTTGCGGACATCGGCATGGCCGAGCCCGGTCTCAACCGCCTGATTCGCGCCGCCTATCAACTGCTGGGCCTGCACACGTACTTCACGGCGGGCGTGAAGGAAGTCCGCGCCTGGACCATCCATGTCGGCGATACCGCGCCCCAGGCGGCAGGCGTCATCCACGGCGATTTCGAAAAAGGCTTCATCCGCGCGGAAGTCATCAGTTACGAGGACTTCATCGCGTGCAAGGGCGAAGCGGGCGCGAAGGAAAAAGGAAAGATGCGCCTGGAAGGCAAGGAGTACGTCGTCAAAGACGGCGACGTGATGCACTTCCGGTTCAACGTCTAATAGGCACCACCGGGTCTCACATGAGCCAGCCTCCCAATGCCCATCCTCGCGACCCGTTGCACGGCCTCACCCTGGAAACGATCGTCACCCGGCTGGTCGAGCGTCACGGATGGGCCGAACTGGGGCGCCGGCTTCCTGTCCGCTGTTTTCTTCACGACCCGAGCATCAAATCGAGCCTCACGTTTCTTCGGAAAACTCCCTGGGCGCGGGAGCGGCTCGAAGGAATGTACATCGCCGAACTGGAGTAGTCAGTTGAAGGGACCGTCGACGGTACACCTGTTCGGGCGCCTGTCCCATGCATTCCGCCGTCTAAGCCTTCTCCTGGCGCTCTCGACCGGTGCGCTGCAGGCCGACGGGATGGCCGGCACCACGGCGTACATGGCGACCACTCATCATCTGAATCTCAATCACGTCGAATTCCTGGTCGTGGCCCCGCCCGAATGGACGGCGCATGTAGATGATCGGGCACGAACGCTCTTCGCCGAGGCCGGTCTAACCCTCTCTCCTCCAACGACGGACCGGCGATGGATCGCTGCGACCCTGACCCTCACGCTCGACCCTCGTGCCTTACGCGAAGCCTGTCCCGGGAAAGTGCTCTATGCACCGTCCCTGTCTCTCGTCGAGCCGGTCGTCATTCCAAGAAACGCGGCCGTGATCCGCGACACCAGCTGGCTGTTAGGCACGGATCGTCAGGTCCGTGATCCCGTGGGAATCGCACAACTGGACGCCGATGCAGATCACCTTATCCGGCAGTTCATCACGGACTACAAGGCGGGCAATCCTGATCGCCGATCACAGGAAAGTCTCGCAGGAGGGCCGCGTGACGGTCATGAGCCGGCCCCTCCCCTCCGGCCGGAGGCGAACGGCGCACAGAGGGAGGCGAGTCTCAACGACCTGGGCGACAGCAGGCTCCAACTGTCGGTCATGGCCGGCCCTGCGACGGAACGGCTCAGGAGCCGCGCGCTGCAGCACCTGAGGGACGCGGGTCTCCGGGTGTCCTCCGATCACACCGACACCGACACCGGCACCGTGACGGTCCAACTTGAATTGACCCAACGATCTCTTGAAGAGCAATGCCCCGGACGGGTCTTGTATGAACAAGGGCTCTACCTGGTTGAGCCGGTCCAGCTTCCGCGGAATCCGTCGGTCCGGTTCTGGAGCGATACCTGGCTCCGCGAGACGGTGGGCGTGGTCCGGCCGGTGTCACCCCGGCAGATCGACTCAGATCACGACGCACTGCTCTACGAATTGCTCCGCTCGTTTCAGTCCAACTGAACACCATACGGCACCCGCCGTTCGTTGTTTCTTCAAGGCGCGCGGCATACAATCCGGCTTCGCAAACGACCGTCTCTTTCAACCGAGAGCACTCTATGGCCCCGAACGCCACCATCTTTAAAGCGACTCTTCATATCGCCGACCTGGACCGCCACTATTATGAAGACCATACGATCACGCTGGCACGCCATCCCTCCGAGACCGATGAACGTCTGATGGTCCGCCTGCTCGCCTTTGTGCTGCACGCCCACGAGCACTTGCAGTTCGGCCGCGGGCTCAGTGTCGAAGATGAGCCGGCGCTCTGGCGGAAGGACCTGACTGGGGCCGTCGACCAATGGATCGAGGTGGGTCTGCCTGATGACAAGGCGATCCGGCAGGCGTGCGGCAGGGCCAAGGACGTGTATATTTACACCTACGGCGGACGGGGTGCCGACCTCTGGTGGGACAAGACCGGTCCCGCACTCGCGCGAGTCAATAATGTGACCGTGCTGAACGTTCCGTCAGAAGGCAGTCTGGCCTTGACCGGCCTCGTGCAGCGGAGCATGGACTTACACTGCACGATTCACGATGGTCAGGTGTCGATCGGCGATGGCATAAAGGCCGTCCCCCTTGAATTAACGGCTGTGAAACGGCCCTCCGCTCATTTGGGACACGGAGGCAGGAAGCGATGAGCGCCAAGAAGCGCCTTCCCAAGGATGACGAGCCGGTCCAGTTTAAGAGTCCCTTCGCGGTCCTGAGGCAGGTGGAACTTCCGGCGAATGCCGCCGCATCCCGGAGCGTCACCCAGCCCAACACCACCCCCGCATCGCCCCAGCTCTCGAAGAACCGAGGACGGGTCGACATTCTTCGTTCGACCGCGCATCGGGGCGGCAAGACCGTGACCGTCGTCTCGGGTTTTGCCGGCATCAGCCAGGAGGAGAAGGAACGGCTCGCGAAAGCCATGCAAAAGGCCTGTGGCGCCGGCGGCACGGTGAAGGAAGGACGCATCGAGATTCAAGGCGACCAGCGCGAGGTCGTCGCCCGCATCCTCACCGGCGCAGGTTTCCGGCCCGTCTTCGCCGGAGGATAGCCGGTCCTCACCACTCCCCGGCCGCTTCCTCATCTTTCCGGTCACTGTGACTTATCCCGTCACTCATTTCCTGCCGCGCAACCATTGTGCCCGAGATAAATGAAGGAGGGGTCTGGACACGGAGGCTTGGTCAAGGAGGTGCGATGCAATCACCGGAAGTGATCCCACCCACCGCCGGGCGGGTCCCGCAACAGACTGATGAGGAAGTGAATGAACGCATCAAACGGCAAACCGAGGCCAATGTGGCTCATTATGCGACGCGCGATCCGAGAGTCCTCGATATCCGAATCCAGGAATTGGAGCATGAATGGGATATCGAGCGGGTCCTCGAAGCCAACGCCGCGACCGTCTCCGTGATCGGCCTGAGCCTGGCCCGGTTCGTCAGCCGGCGCTGGCTGGTGCTGCCGATGGCCGTCGGCGCCTTGCTGCTGCAACATGCTGCGCAGGGTTGGTGCCCACCTGTCCCGCTGTTCCGCCGATTGGGCGTCCGTACGCAGAAATCGATGGGGAACGGTATGCCTTGAAGGTGCTGCGGGGGGATTTCAAAGCGGTGGAAGGCACCGGCAGCCCGTCGGCTCAGGAGGTACTGCAGGCAATACGCGCTTAGGGGGATTGCGCCAGGATGTCCCCATAATATTGCTCCAGCGCGTGCCGTTGTTCCATCCTCATCACGACCAGTTGACGCTGATCAAACGTATTCGCGCAATACAGATAGCACTGTCCCGCGGCGGTCCCAAGTTCCACATGGAGCCGGCGGCCGTCCGGCTCCTGACGGGTCGCCTGTCGAGTCACTTGCCGGTCTGGCAGTCCTTCCCACACTCGTTGAGCCGACGGCCCATGATTTTCATACGACGGCGCCGACGGATCGGCCGGACCGGGACAAGAACCGGATGGTTCGAAGGGAGCCGCCATTTCCGGCTCCGGCGATTCGTCCCACGCCACGGACCCCTGCCGGCCCAGGACATAAAACGGTCCGTCGTCGCTCACTTCTTCCACGAGCCGGTATCGAACCGGCTCCGGCTCTTCCATCAACGAGAGACCCCGTGCAGCCAGCGCACGCTGAAACGGCACCCGTCGTGCCAGCTGCCTGGTTTTCTCACAGACCATCACCCGCCCATTCTCGGCCAACAGCGCACAGAGCCGGTCGAGCCGGGTACCGATCCCCGTCCGTGCCTCAAACGCCTGTTGCTGCTGCGGATCATGCGCCCGGGCAAATGTGGTCCAGTTCAGGCTGGGCAGCCCCGGATCCTGCTCGGCTTGTACCAGCGTGTGCGTCGCGATGATCACATCATAGGAGCCGGACCAGGGCTCAGTCACATCCATGCACCGGAACTGGACATTCCTCAGACCCAACACCCGGGCTTGTGCCTCAGCCTGCGCGATGGACAGGGGCGAGCGGTCGATGCCGACAAACATCTTGTCGGGACATTGGCGCGCATAGAACGTCGTCAGGATGCCCACCCCGCAGCCGAAGTCAAGCACGGACTGCGCCGGGTCCAGACGAGCCACGACCAGGGGCCCGATGGCCAGATAGTACTCATAGCGCTGACTGTAGAGCACCGGCAGGATGTCGGGATGCGCGGTGGCGTCATAGAAGGCCACTTCATCGGACGCGGAACCGCGGCGTTTCCGTTCAATGCATCGATGAAGAGTATTCAGTTGATCGGCCGAGAGGGTTTGCCGTTGCCAGGCGAAATACTCGGCGTCCGAGGTGAAGCGCTTGAGTCCCCATGAAACAAGGTGGCACTCGAGGGCATCCTGTAGCGATGAACCGGACACAGCGTCTCTTAGATGATGTGTCTGTGGGGGATGTTCAAAAAGTTCGACCGCCAGGCCGCAGCGAGCGAGGGACCAAGGCGTACCCTCTCGGGTACGTTGAGGTTCCGAGGGATGCGAGAACGCAGCAGGCGGACTTTTTCAACATCCCCTCTAGGGACGTTTGAGCATGATGGCGTCAAAATACGCCTCCGGCACCGGATGGGGCAAGCGCAGCTGTCCCGATCCGAACGCCACGTACTTTTCGCAGGTCAGTTGTTCGAGCCCGATCGGGCCCTTGGCATGCAACCGGGATCCGCTCAAGCCCACGTCGCTCCCCGACCCGAAACTGTCCCCGGCATGGAGCCTCGACGACGCGTTCACCAACACGGCGCTCGCATCGACCTCGCGGGTAAACCGCATGGCCGATTCGTAGCGCGTGGTCGCAATCACGGCGGTCATACAAGGACCATGTTCGACGAGATGCGCCAGGGCCTCTTCCATATTCGTCACCATTTTCACCGCCAGCACGGGCGATTGAAATTGGGTGTGCCAATCCGCCTCCGAGGCCGGCGTGATCGAAGTATGGCCCGTCATGGCCATTTGTCCCATCAGCGCCAGAGTTTTGGGACAGGCCCGCACTTCGATTTTGAATTCATCCAAGAGGCGATTGATCAGCGGGGGCAGGAACTGCCGCGCCACGATCTGCTGGACGAGCAGGGTGTCGAGTGCATTGCCGGCCCCGATCAACTGAACCTTGGAATTGATGACCATGTTTTGGGCCATCGGAATATCGGTCTCCGCATCCACGTACATGTGGGTAAGTCCCGCGTCGGACGCGAGGACCGGCATCTTGGATTGCTCCATGACGGTTTTGCGGAGTCCCCCGCCGCCGCGCGGAATGATGGCATCCAGAACTTTCGCCGACCGCATCAACTCGATGGCGACCTCTTTCTCCGACCGCTCGATGAGGATCCAGGCTCCGGCCGGTACCCCGCTGTTTGCCGCCGCTTCGCGCAATCCCGTTTCGATCGCCTGATGCGTTAAGGCCCATTCCGTGGCGCCGCGAAAGACGCAGACATTGCCCGACTTGAGACAAAGCGCCAGCGACTCGACAGTCGCCAGCGGGCTCATCTCTGAAATGACGCCAATGACCCCGATGGGCACGCGGACGCGGCTGACCTGGAGTCCGTCCGGCCGTTCCTGTCGTGACGTCACGGTGCCGACCGGATCCGGCCGATCGGCGATCATATGCAGGCACTCGACCAACGCCTTGACGTCCTCGGCCGTCATGCGCACGCGCGCGACCGCCGCCTTCATCCGGTCCTTCAACACGTCGGCTTCATACGCCTTGCCGACCGCATCCACGTCTTTTTCGTTCGCCGCCAGGATCTGCTCTTCGTCGGCGGCGATGTGTGCCGCCATGGCACGCAATGCCCTGTCTTTGAGCGGACCGGACAACATGGCGACGGCCCGGGCGGTTTCCTTGCACGGTTTCAACAACTTATCGATGTAGAGCTTCACCGGTACTTCAGGCATGGACGACCCTTCCTCGGCTCAATCAATCAGACGAACGATGCGAGCGGGATGTGGGAACGGCCGGACTATAGCATGCGATTTTTTCAGGAGTAAAGGTAAGGCAGGCCTAACCCGATCGCGACTTCTCTCGTTGCAGCACCGCTTCCCGGCGCGCCAACCACCAGGCGATCCAGGCCCAGAGCAACATGAAGGGAATCAGGAGCCAGGCCAGATGCACCGTGGTCGCACCCAGCGCTTTCAATCCCGACACCGCCCATCCGGTGGACGCATCGCCTCCCCGCGACACCGCCGTATCGATGAAATTCTTCGCCTTGTACTTTTCTTCCCGGTTGACCACCGTGAACAGCACTTCGCGCGCCGGCTTCGAGATCGCATATTCCCCCACCCGGCGCATCACGGTGAACAACAGGAAGAGGCCCAGGATCTGACTGACGCCGAGCGCGAGAAACCCGAGGGCGCTGATGACCGGCAAAACCAGCAGAGCCGCCGCCAGCCCGAACCGAAGCACCAGCCGGTTCGTGACCCAGAGTTGCGTGACGAAGGCCAGAAGATTGACGGTGAGGTCGATGCCGGCAAAGAGCCGCGTGCGCGCTTCAGGCGAGACGATTTCGCGGCCGATCAACGCCGCCTGCTCCAGATACAGCACCGTCGCCGACATGGTGAGCAACAGGAGATACCCGCAAATTCCGAAGAGATAAGGAGAGCCGGCCGCCAGGCGAATGCCCGCCCACATACTGCCGCCGAGCGACTGCTCGGGATGTCCCATGCCGGCATGGGGATGTTGTCTCGACCACCGGTCCAGCCGGTGAATGCAGACGATGCAGGCCGCCAGCCACAGGGCCGAGCAGAGCATCAGCGCCGGAATGGGCACCACATACGTCACCCCGGCCGTCAGGATCGGCCCGAGGATCGCCCCGGTGCTGCCACCGGCGGCGATCACGCTGAAGAGCCGGGCGCCTTGCTCCGGTGTGAACACATCCGCCATCAAGCTCCAGAACACGGACACCACGAACAGATTGAAGACGGACAGCCACACGAAAAACACCCGCGCGACCCACTCAGGATGCCATTGGCTCGTCATGACCAGATAAAAGATTCCCAGGTGGACGATGAAGAAGCCATACACCGCGAGCAGCAGCCGCACGCGCGGCAATCGCGCGGACAGGAATCCGAAGACCGGCGTCGCCACCAGCAGCGTGAGAAAGGTGCCGGTCATCATCCAGGGCAGATGCTGCACGCCGCCTTCGATCGCCATTTCGTCACGCACGGGCCGGAGCATGTAATAGCCGCAGAGCAGGCAAAAGAAATAGACAAACGACCAGAGCAGCGGTGTCCGCTCGCCGGCTTTGACGTGGGTCCATGTGAGCAGGGATGATGGCGACATGGGATCCGAACAAGGATCAGGGACAGTGCCGCAGGGGGGCCCTCTTCTGCAACAACAAAATTTGCTAGAATGCGGCGATTCAGGGCTGTGATCGAAGGAGACGATGCCGATGATCGACCTGCGGAGCGATACCGTGACCATGCCGACCGAGGGCATGCGGAAAGCGATGGCCCGGGCCGAGGTGGGCGATGACGTCTACGGCGAAGACCCGAGCGTGAACCGGCTCCAGGACATGGCGGCGGCCATGCTCGGCAAGCGCGCGGCTCTGTTCGTGCCCTCCGGGACGATGGCGAACCAGCTCGCCATCCGCGCGCAGACCCAGCCCGGACAGGAAGTGATCGTCGAAAGCACCTGTCATATCGTGCGCTATGAGCAAGGCGCGGCCGGCGCCTTGGCCGGCGTGCAGCTGCATTGGGTGACGGGCGAGCGCGGGCTCATGACGGCCCAGCAGGTGGAAGCGGCGATCAGGCCCGCGGATGCGCACAACATTCCCACGGCGCTGATCTGCCTCGAGAACACCCATAATGCCGGCGGGGGAACGATCTACCCCCTTTCCACCATCGAGAAGATCCGGGCGATCGCCGTCCAACACCGCGTGCCCATGCACCTCGACGGGGCCAGGCTCTTCAATGCCGTCGCGGCCACGACGCTCCCGCCCGCTGCCTATGCGCAGCACTTTGAAACCGTCTCGCTCTGTCTCTCGAAGGGGCTCGGGGCCCCGGTCGGATCGCTCTTGATCTCCAGCGACCTCCAGGTCATTGAGCGCGCGCGCCGGTTCCGCCGGATGTACGGGGGGGCGATGCGCCAAGCTGGAATTCTGGCCGCTGCCGGTATCTATGCGTTGGAGCATCATGTCGGACGCCTAAAAGACGATCATGAACATGCAAAGAAACTCGCCAGGTTCTTGCAGCATCTTCCGTCCGTCCAGATCGCGCCGCAGCACGTCGACACCAATATCGTGATCTTTGACATCGTGGATCAGCGGCGGACCCCGGCGGACATCGTGTCGGCGCTCAAGGAACAGGGTGTGCTGATCAACGCGATCGGAGGAACCCGCTATCGAGCCGTCACGCATCTCGATATCTCCTCCAAACAGATCGATGAGGCGGCAAAGGCATTTTCACGCGTCCTCTCCGCCTGACGCGCCACGTTGACACCTCTTCCCCCGGTCCATAGAATGCCCCCACGTGCCACTACGGAGATGCCATGGCTCTTGATGCCGTCTCGTTTCAGCAGATCAGCCGGATTCTTGAAGTGACGGATGCACTCGGACTCGACCGGGAGTGGGTGGAAATTCCGCTTTCTCCTGAAAGTCCCGGCCTGGTGCGTCGTCTCCACAACGGCAAGTTGGAAATCATCGTCGACGCCGAGCAGCCTTTCGAGCAGTGGCTCAGCGTGCTCCCGGCTCACATTCAGAAAGCCCAGAACATATAATGGATGCGAATGCCGCTACTCCTGCGCCCACGCGCGAAGAGTTGAATGCCGAACTACTGGCCGTACCCGAACCGCCCGAACAACCGGAAATCCCGCATCCGCCCGGCTTCGAAGACAGCCTCGAGATTGCGCTGCGACATGTGAAGGGACGACGCGGCGGAGACCTCGTCGGCGTGATCCTGGTCGGATCCGGCGCCCGGAAAGCCATCACGCCGCACAGTGATATCGATCTGATCGCGCTGGTCAAGGGGGACGCGGACGGGCATGAAATTCTCCGGGTGGGAGAACGCCTGGCCGACATCCGGTATCGGGGGTATAAGGAAGTCGAGGAGGAACTGGCCTACTCCCTCCGGCTGCCTCCGCTGTTGAGGAAAGCGCGGCCGCTGTACGACCATGACGGCACTTGCACCAGGCTGATCGACAAAGCTCATCAGCGATTCCGTCAAGGGCCGCCCCCCGCCTCCATGAACGAGCAAATTCGCATGAAGGCCGAATGTCTGCATTGGCTGGGCAAGGCGCAGGACCTGGCTGAGAAGCCGGGAACCGCCCAATACCTGCTCACGCTGTTTTACGAAGATTGCATTCTGGCCTTTTTCCGTCTTCGCGGATTTTGGCTGACGGCCCCGGTGGACGTGCACCGGTTCATCTTCTCACGCGAGCCAGCCTTGGCGGACCTGGCGGGGCAGTTCCTGACAGCGACCTCGCTCACCGATCGGCTCAACTTTGCACGGCAATTTGCCGATCTCCTCTTTAAGGACGTTCCGAACCCGGCCCGCATCGATTAGCGGACGCCCCAGACGCTCGCTTCTCCTCCCTCATGTTAATAGGGAGATCTTTTCGACCCGCATCGAGCGAGCCGGCCCGTGATAAAATCACAGCTGACTGCTTTTTACCGGACGCCAAGGAGCCGCTGTTATGGAACTGGGATTCATCGGACTGGGGAAGATGGGCATGAACATGGTCATCCGCCTGAGACGGGACGACCATCGCGTCGTGGTATACGACCGCTCTCAGGACGTGGTCATACAAGCGGAGAGCGAGGGATGCGTGGGCTCTACGTCCCTTGCCGACATGGTGAGCCGCCTGACGGCCCCCCGGGCGGTGTGGATCATGGTGCCGGCCGGCGCTCCCACGGAGGAGACCGTCCAGACCGTCGCCGCCCTCCTGCAGCCGGGAGACATCATCGTCGATGGCGGCAATACCCGCTTCCACGACGATGTCCGGCGCGCGGCGGACCTGAAACGCAAGGGTATTCATTATGTCGATGCCGGGACCAGCGGCGGGGTCTGGGGCCTGACCGTGGGCTACTGCCTGATGATCGGCGGCGAAGATGTCGCCGTCAAGCATCTTGCCCCCGCCTTGACGACCCTGGCTCCGGAACACGGGTGGGCGCACGTGGGGGCCGTCGGCGCCGGTCACTATGTCAAGATGGTGCATAACGGCATCGAATACAGCATGATGCAAGGCTATGCGGAAGGCTTTGAGCTGATGTCAAAGAGCGGCTATCACCTGGACCTCCCTCGTATTGCCGATCTCTGGATGCACGGCAGCGTCGTGCGCTCGTGGCTTCTCGAACTGGCGGCGGGCGCGCTTAAGGACGATCCAAGACTGGAGCACCTCCAAGGCTACGTCCAGGATTCCGGGGAAGGACGCTGGATGATCGCCGATGCGATCGATAAGGACGTGCCGGTACCCACGCTGACGGCGGCCCTATTCACCCGGTTCCGCTCGCGGCAGGCCGAATCCTTCGCTGAAAAAATGTTGGCCGCCTTGCGAAACGCCTTCGGCGGGCATGCTGTCCGGCGTTAGGCGAGTCTGCCACGGGAGGCTTCCATGGCGCCGAGTATTCAACGGACCGAAATCCAGCCCACTCAGGAAACCCTGGCTCCCGTCGAACCCTGCACCCTCGTCATCTTTGGCGGCTCCGGGGATCTGTCCCGCAGGCGGTTGATCCCCGCCCTGTATAACCTCTTGCTCGATGGCCTCTTGCCGTCCAATTACCTGGTCCTGGGCATGGGCCGCACGCCCATGAGCGATGAGGAATTCAGGGCCAGGGTGCGCAATGGCGTCGTGCGGCATTCCCGCCAGGCCCTCATTGAGGACACGTGGAACGCCTTTTCCCGGCATCTCTTCTATCTGGCTGGTGAGAATGATGATCCCCAGACCTACCTGCGCCTGAAGGCGCGGGCGGAAGAACTCGAGCGAACGTATCAACTCCCCGGGAACCGGATCTTTTATCTCAGTATCCCTCCCAGCTCCTTTACGCCCGTGTGCGAAGGCTTGTCGGCTTCGGGCCTCGCAGGAAGCAGGGGGACCCGGTCGCCGTACGCGCGCATCATCCTGGAGAAACCCGTCGGGCGCGATCTGGCCTCGGCCCAAGCCATCAATGCCGTCACCGGACGCGTCTTTGATGAATCGCAGATCTTCCGCATCGACCATTACCTGGGCAAGGAAACCGTTCAAAATCTGATGGTCGTGCGGTTCGCCAACAGCATTTTTGAGCCCATTTGGAACCACAAATATATCGACCATGTGCAGATCACGGTGAGCGAGGGCGAAGGCGTCGGCACCCGGGCAAGCTACTATGAGGAAGCCGGCGCGCTCAGGGACATGGTGCAAAATCACCTGTTGCAGCTCCTTTGTCTCGTCGCCATGGAGCCCCCCTATTCCTTGGACCCGGATGTCGTGCGGAACGCCAAGATGGAAGTGCTCCGCTGTCTGCGGCCGATCACCATCAAGGATGTGGAGCAATGCACGGTGCGCGCGCAGTACATGGAGGGAACTGTCCATGGCACGCCGGTTCCCGGGTATCGACGGGAGAAGGGCGTGAAACCCGATTCCACGACCGAGACCTACGTCGCGGTGAAATGTTTCGTGGAGAACTGGCGATGGTCCCGCGTGCCCTTTTACTTGCGGACGGGAAAAGCCTTGCCCTTGCGCGCCAGCGAAGTGGCCGTCCAATTCAAAGAAATTCCCCGCATCCTCTTCAACGCCAATCCCCAGGCGCCGCAGGCGCCGAACGTGCTCACGTTACGCATTCAGCCGGAGGAAGGGCTCTCGCTCCGCATCGTGTCCCGGGTGCCCGGCACACGCGAGCAGACCCATCCCGTGGAAATGCATTTCAAATATGGCGAAGTATTTGGTCGGCCGTCTCCCGAAGCCTATGAGCGGTTGCTGCTCGATGTGATGGCGGGCGATGCCTCTCGCTTCATGCGGCGGGATGCCGTGGAGGCTTCCTGGGCCTGGATCACCCAGATTCTTGAAGCGTGGGAGCAATTGGGCCAACGCTGGCTGCCCGAGTACCAGGCCGGCACCTGGGGACCGGTGGAAGCGGATCGGCTGATTCAGAAGGACAGTCGCGCCTGGCGGATCCTGTAATCCGGCACATCATGACGGTGGCCTTCGCTCCTCCGGTCCCTCGCCTGCGATCCCGAGATGCCTGAGAATCTCTTCTTTCTTCCCTATCCCCCCGATGAACCCCGTGAACTCACCGCGCTGATACAGCGCAAGCGCCGGCAGCGACCGGATGTCAAGTTCAGCCGGGATCTGATGATTCTCCTCGACGTTCATGCTCAGCACGAGGGCCTTTGCACCGAGGTGCGCCTGGACGCGCTCCAGTTCCACCGTCAAGGCTCGACAGTGACCGCATCCGGGCCGCCAAAACGCGATCAGCACCGGAACGGATGCCGACGCAATCACCCGATCGAAATCCCGATCGTTGACCGGTTGCAAACCGGCGCTCACGCGACGCGTCCTGTGGACGAGCACGGCGACCTCAGGACTCGGGCGACGAGCTCAGCGAACATCTGATAGCCCGCGTCTGTCAGATGAATGCCGTCATTCGAGTAGACAGCCGCCAGCTGCAATGTCTCCGGCTCAGCGGTCGCGGCAAAGAGATCGACCCACGGGATGTCCTTGGCTGTCGCATACTCCTGAATGAGCCGATTCAATTGCTGGCGGCGAGCGACATGATCGGCCAGCCATGCACGCCCTTCCGCACTCCCCTGGCCGTCTTCCACCCGGATCGAAGGCACCGTGACCGGAATGGGAACCCCGCCGATCGCGAAGGTCTGTTCATAGAGGTGGAGGAGATTCCGCATGATCTCGCGCGGCGCAGCATTCCATCCCAGGTCGTTGGTCCCTCCCAGGATAACGACGTACTGGGGATGGTGGTTGAGGACATCCTGCCGGAAGCGCAACACCATTTCGCCGGTCACCTCCCCGCATATTCCGCTGACCCGAACCCGTGCGGTCGTTCCCACTAAGTCCTGCAACCGGTCCCCGTAGGGCGCCGAACGCCCCAGCGGGTCGCGGATGGTCGGCGACTGAAAACCAGCCGTGAGACTGTCGCCAAAGCAGATCACGAGCGGAGAGGAAGAAATTGACATGGCGCTGGCTCCATCCTGCGGGATCCGTCATTCGAATAATAGCGATTTTCTTGACGATTTGTCGATCAACCGGTACTGGTACCCTATGTCCGATCTTCAGAGGGCGCAGGAAATGATGGCGGCCGCCGTCGCGGCCAATAAGGACACCGAGGATCCCGAGACTGCATCGGTCAAGCAGGTCCTCAAGCTCCTCGACAAAGCCTCCAAAAATGTGCGGACCTTTGGACAATCCAATCCGGTGGCCCAGCGTTTTTTCAGGCAGTTTTATGAGGCCCTGACGAGCCACCTCGGCGCCTATTCAGACGTCACGCTGTTGGTGCAGCGGTCGGAACTCTTCTTTCATGAAGACCCCGTCTACGGCTCCACCTCCGACTCGTCGGCCGAGAACCTCGCCTTCAAACTGTATTCCGATGGAATTCGAGAATTGACGATCCACAAGGGGATCTCCGAAGAGGATGTGCTGTTTTTTTTCGAGGCCCTATGGGGCAAGAGCGATTCGGCAACGAATGACGACGACGATATCGTCACCCGTCTCTGGGAAAAAAATCTTCCGACCATCGCCGTCGTCACGGCCAACGAAGTCATGAAGTTGTCCGACACGGAAACGATTCTTTCTCCCCAACAAGAGACCTCGCTCAACTCTCCGACCTCCTCCCTCCGCAATGTCATCGCGGACGAACAAGCCAAGCAGCCACACAAGAGCCGCTTTAAGTCAGGCGTGACCGGCTATGAGGTCTCCGATGAGGAGATGGCCGCCTTGGCCGAGGAGGTCCGCGCCGAATCGAGTCGGGACACCATTGCATACCTGTTCGATATTCTCACCGCGATTCTGGCCTCTGAATCATCACCCGGGTTGCTCACCAAACTATTCGACGTGTATGAGGGGCTTATCGAATCACTGCTCCACCACGGACAATGGGGCGTATTGGAGCATATTTTGTGCTTGCTGTTAGAGACGAATACCGTCCGTCCGGACCTCTCGGAGGCACACAAAGACAAGCTTCATGCGCTCCTCAACGGTCTTGGCACCCCGGAACGGATCAAGGCGATCGAACAATACCTCTTGAAAGCCGACCTACCCAATACGGACGGCTTGCAAACTATTCTTGCGATGATGCCTCCGACCAGCGTCGGTTCTCTCTGCGCGCTCATGGGGACCCTGACGAACCCGGCGCATCAAGCGATCGTCGGGGATGCGGTGGCCCTCATCGCGAGAGACCAACCGGATGTGGTGCTGAAATCCCTTGCAGACCGGCGGCCGGCGGTGGTTCGCCAGATCCTCGGTATCATCGCGAAATGGAACAACCCTCAGCATGCGGACGCGGTGGAAAAAATTCTCCGGTACCCGGATGCCGGCATCCGGCGAGAGGTTATTCGGACACTCGGCTATCTTCGTCCGCAAGGGAACGGAGCCAAACTGGTTCCCCTGCTCAACGATGCCGATGAAGGCGTGCGTTTGGCGACGTTCAAGCTCCTGCTGACCGGGCAGTACTCCGCTTCCTACGTCGTCTGGGCGCCCCTGGTCACTGCGGCGGAGTTTGCCGGCCGTCCCCCGGCGGAACGCCGCAACATCTTCCATGCCATGCGAGCCACCGCCGGCGATGAGGCCGTGCCTTATTTGAGAGGCTTGCTCACCGACTGGGGCTGGACCAACAGAAAGCAACGCGAAGAATTTGCCCTCCTCGCCGTCGATGCCTTGAGGAAACTCAACACACCGGCCGCGATGGCGGCCCTGGAACTGGGCCGGGACAAGGGCGGATCAGCCGTCAAGCAAGCGTGCGCCGCGGCCATGAACGCCGCCACCAAACAACCAGCCAAAGCGTCCTGACACGGGGCCCGCATGAGCATCGAACAACCGGCCAACTCACCGACTGAGACCGCGCCCGTCAGCGCCCAGCCCATCCTGACGCATGAACAATCGCTGACGGCCAAAATTTCCAAGCGCTCGGAAGCCGGTGACCTCTATGACCAGCAAGTCCTCATGCTCGGAAGCCAGTTGGTCACCCAACTGAGCGTGCTCATCAAGACGTCCCGCATTCACGGCCCCACAAATGCCGCTTTGGATGCTCCGGTCGCCACACTCTTGACGCTGATCAAGACACTCTCACATGACGCACCGGTCGTGGTTCGTCTGCAAAACGACTTTCTTTTTCTCGACCAGTCCCATATCAAAGTCACGGCGCAGCTGATGCTGGTTTATGCCACGGTCATTGACACGTTCAATGCCTGGAACATCGGGAGCCTGGCCTTCGATCCGTCCGTCACCTCGGAAAGTATCAGGGCACTGGTCAGCCAGCTCGTGGCGCTGGATCCCGCGGAAACATCGGTCGCCGACTTGCGCCAATCCCTTGAGGACCATCACGTGCTGGGCATCCAGGTGGAGGAGCGGCGGGCCGGTGCGGCCAGATTGGCAGCCCGCTCCTCGCGCGCCGCCGCGAAGAACCACTATGCTCAAACGGCCGTCGCCGTGGGGGACCTGACACGGAACGTGCGGGAAGGCGGCAGCGTCGGCTTCAAACAAGCGAAGCGGGCCATTCAAAATATCGTCGATCTGATGATGAAAGACGAAGCCGCGCTCTTAGGCCTGACGACGCTCCGCTGCCATGACCAATACACCCATAACCATTCCGTCAATGTTGCGCTGCTGTCGGTGGCCTTAGGAAATCGTGCCGGCTATCCGAAAGTGGAGCTCGCGGATCTCGGCCTGGCGGCCCTGTTTCACGACATGGGAAAAGCCACGATCCCGCTGGAGGTGCTCAATAAACCGGGCGAGTTTTCGGAAGACGATTGGGCCAGAATGCGGGACCATCCCACGGAAGGAGTCTTGGGGCTGGCGAAAATCCGGGGCATCACGAGCCTTCCGGGAAGAATGGCCGCGGCCAGCTTCGAACATCACATGAATTTGGACTTGTCCGGATATCCGAAGCTGAAGACGCCTTGGACGCTGTCTTTGACGGGAAAGATCCTGACCATCACGGACTGTTACGATGCGATGACGTCGTCGCGGGTCTATCGACGAGAACCCATCTCGCCGTCAAAGGTCCTAGAGATCATGTTTAAGAAGTCGGGAAAGAGTTTTGATCCCTTGCTGTTGAAGCTGTTCGTCAATTGCGTCGGCATTATCCCTATCGGCAGCCTGGTGATGCTCAGCACCAACGAGTTGGCCGTGGTGCTCAAGCCGGGTCCAGACAAAGCAGACGCCGAACGCCCCTTGGTCAAAGTCATCACAGACGAACAGGGCACCGCCCTGGAGAACGGCCGGGAAGTGGATTTGACCGCAAAAGACGACAGCGGCGAGTATCTCCATACTATTCTGCGCGTCATCGACAATACCGAGCATAAGTTCGATACCAGCCGCTACTTCGCCTGACGACGATCCCACCACCTGCAATCCCACCCTGTGTTGCAAGAGGTATCAACCTCATTCCCGCACGACCGGTCCGGATTACGGCGTCTTCACCGTCCGTTCGACCCCGCCGCCCGGTGACGCCGAAACCGACTCATCCGTGGCAACGGCGCCTCTTATACGATCGTCCGATCAACTTCGAATCGGGAAGGCGCTCAACCGGACATTTCTATTGTGGCAGGAAGCGGACATTTCTAAATTGGGATGACAGACTCAATCCGCCACCCCTGTCGAGCCATCTGAAATTCTTACCGAAGCCGTGATCGTTGCGGCATCTGAAAACCTTACCGGGCGCTCGCGCTCGAGCGCTGCTGCTGCTGACGGTCCTGTTTCACCTTGGCGCTAAAGGTCCAGCCGCGCCAGGGCGTCACGCCGCGAGGCTGGGGCATCCTAGGCGCCGTGGCTCTGGGCTGGCGCGTGACCCGATTCGCGCACGCCCAGACCTGCTCGAGCTGCGCATCAATCCGGGCGGACAACGCGAAGGGATCGGTCCGGGCCATGAGCCGCCGGAGCGCGGCCACCGCGGCCGGATCAGCCTCCGCACTCGCCAGCACACGAGCCCACGGCGTCTGGGAGGGTAAGAAAAATAGATGTCGCAACGAGGGTTCGCTCGGTAAGATTTTAGATGACTCATTCCGGCACCTTGACAGGCCAAACCCGCGCAGTTATCCTCCACCGTTCACCTACAATCCGCTGTTGACTCGCACAAGGAGTGGTTCACATGCGCATCCCGATGGTACGGACAGTGTTGGCCGCAGCAGTCTTATCGGTGGCATTCTCTCCATCCCTGACGTCGCTGCATGCAGCCGAGGCGTTCAAAATGGGCGTCGTCGATCCGCAATCGGTGTTGGAAAAATCCAAGGCCGGCAAGAAGGCGCTGGACGGCTTAAAAGAATACGTCTCCACCCGGCAGAAGTTGCTGGCGCGGGACGAAGAAGATCTGCGGAATTACGAGAAGCAGCTCAAGGAGCAAGCGGCGAAACTCAGCGAGACCGAAAAGAAAGAGAAAGAAACCCAGTTCCGCACGAAGATCCAGGATTATCAAAAGCGCGCCCAGGAGTTTAATCAGGAATTACAGGGAAAGCAGAAGGAACTGGTCGATGACTATATGAAGAAGATCTCCGTCGCAACGCAGGCCGTGGCTGAGAAGGGCGGCTTTTCGTTGGTGGTGGACAAAGGCAGCGAGCAAACCGTCAAAATCGTCATTTACAATAAAGACACGATCGATCTCACCGACCAGGTAATCAAGGAATTCGATCGCACCAACAAGTAGCGGCTGTCCCGATCGCTTGTCGCCGGCTATTCCACGGGATAGCCGGCCTCTCGCCAGGCCGTCATCCCTCCCTCCATCGACGAGACGTTGGTATAGCCCATGGCCTGTAACGCCTCGGCAGCGAGCACCGACCGGAACCCCCCACCACAATAGAGAATAATCTCCGCCTGGTGATCCGGAATCGCCGCCTCGATGTCGCGTTCAATGATTCCCTTTCCGAGATGCCGGGCACCTTTGGCATGATCCTGTGCGAATTCACGGTCTTCGCGGACGTCCACAAAGTGAAACCGCTCTCCCCGATCCAATCTGGCTTTCACCTCCGCGGCCGTGCACGCTTTCACATGCTGTCTGGCTCGCTCCACCAGGCGCACAAATCCCGGGCTATGCTTCATGGTCCCTCCTCAAACAACGATGACTGCTCGATTCCCGGCCTTTGAAAGGTCTGTGGGATGGCGTCCTCATCATCCTCTTCCGTAAACCCGGCTCTGCGCTTGGAAAGGCGCATCAGCTGTTGGATCATGTCCCAATACGTCCCGCGACCTTCTCGCCGTCGAAAAAACTCCGAGTTGGAGAGCCGGCCATCCCTGACGTCCCGGATACGACTGGTGATCTTCGCCAGACGATCAGGAAAGGCTTCTTGCATGCGTTCCAGGAAGACCGGTTCGACGCTGCCCGACAGACGCAAGAGGCTCGACATGGCCACCGACGCTCCGGCCTGCCGCGCGCGCACCAATAACTCGGGAATATCGCTATCGTTGAAACCGGGAATGATCGGGGCGATGGAAAGGCCCGTCGGAATCCCGGCGTCGGACAGAGCCTGCATCGCCTCAAACCGCTTCGTCACGGAAGGCGCGTGAGGCTCGACCTTGCGAGCCACCTCATCGGAGGCAAAGGCAATACTGAAATAGACCCTCGTCCAGGCCTGCTCCTTGAGCCGTTGGAGCACATCGATGTCGCGCAGGACGAGCGCTCCTTTGGTGATGACGCCTGCGGGATTGCGATAGTCCGCACAGACCTCCAAACAGGCGCGGGTCAGGCCATAACTCGCTTCACTCGGCTGATAGCAATCCGTGTTTCCTGAAAAGACGATCAATTCGCCCTTCCACGTCCGCTTCTCAAACGCCCGCCTGAGCAACCGTGGCGCGTCCTCCTTGACGATGATTTTGCTGTCAAAGTCGGTCCCGGCTCCAAATCCCCAGTACTCATGGGAAGGACGGGCATAGCAATAGGCACAGGCGTGAAAGCAGCCGCGGTACGGATTGACGCTCCAGCGGAAGGGCAGATCCGGGCTGTCATTCCGGCTGAGGATCTCACGAGTGGCATCCTCGTACAACTTCAACGTGGCCACCGGAGCCGGCTCAAGCCATTCTCGATGTCCGGACTCGAAGGGATTCGGGGGATTCGATATCGGACGCATGCGCGTATCGTGTCGTCTGTTTCAAGCGTTTGTCAAATCAGGCCTTCAGCCGCTTCTTCGCCCTCAGTTGCGTTGACTCTCCCCTAGTCAGATGCTAGATTTCGACACGCTGTTGAAAGGAATGACGTGCACGATTGGAAGCATCTTCGCGAGAACCTGGCCTTCGTCCGCGCCTCTTTAGGACGACGCGGACATGACGTCGACTGGGCCTCGCTCGAGAAGCTGACTGAAGAGCGCCGGAGTCTCACGACGCAAGTCGAACAATTGCGCCATGAGCTGAAAAAAGGTTCCGACCAGATTGCGCAGCTGCGTCGGGCGAAACAACCTGCGGATGACGCCATGGCGGCGATGAAGCAGCTGGGGGATCGCATCAAAGAGATGGAAGGGGGGCTCCGAGGCGTCGAAGAGACGGTGACCGGCCTCGCGCTTCGTATTCCCAACCTGCCGCATCACACAGTCCCGATTGGCCATGACTCGTCGGACAACGTCGAAGTCCGGCGCTGGGGGACTATTCCGGCCTTCTCCTATGAGCCCAAGCCTCACTGGGACATTGGAGAAAACCTCGGCATCCTGGACTTCGACCGGGCCGCGAAGATTGCCGGTGCTCGATTTGCCGTGCTGACGGGCGCGGGTGCGCGCCTGGAACGGGCACTCATCAACTATATGCTCGATCGCCACACGACGTCTCATGGCTATCGTGAAGTGCTTCCACCGCTGCTGGTGAATCGCCTCACCATGACAGGGACCGGCCAACTGCCGAAGTTTGAAGACGACTTGTTCCGTCTCCGAGACGAAGATTACTTCCTTATCCCCACGGCCGAAGTCCCGCTCACGAATCTCCACCGCGAAGAAGTCCTCAGTGAAAACCTGCTCCCAATCCGCTACACGGCGTATACACCATGCTTCCGCCGGGAAGCGGGCTCCTACGGGAAAGATACGCGCGGCTTGATCCGCCTGCACCAGTTTAACAAGGTAGAACTGGTGACCTTCACCACACCCGACTCTTCCTATGAGGAACTGGAGCGTTTAACCGGGCATGCCGAGTCGATACTCCAAGGTCTTCAATTGCCCTATCGCGTCGTCTCGCTCTGCACGGGAGATCTGGGTTTCTCTGCAGCGAAGACCTATGATCTTGAAGTATGGCTGCCTTCTCAGCAGCAATACCGCGAGATTTCATCTTGCAGCAACTTCGAATCGTTTCAGGCCCGCCGCGCCGATATCAAGTATCGGCCCACCGGTGGAAAGAAAGACGCCAAAGCGGACTTCGTTCACACGCTCAATGGTTCGGGACTGGCGGTCGGCCGAACGCTTGTGGCAATTTTGGAGAATTATCAGCAGCCGGATGGGAGCGTATTAATTCCGGATGCCCTGCGGCCCGCGATGGGAGGGATCGAGCGGATACATCAGGGAACAGCCGGCTAGCAAAGATATGCACCGATCGCCCAAGCATGGCGCGTCGGATCAAGCCTCGGTACGGAGGGGTGACGGAGCGGCCGAACGTGCCAGTCTTGAAAACTGGAGATGGGGTAACCCATCCGCGAGTTCAAATCTCGCCCCCTCCGCCATTTATTCGTCGAAGACGGCGCCCTCACGCGGCACCGTACGTTTCATCCAGCCGTTTATGATACCCGTCGACACGTCTTTAGACTCTAATCGACTGCCCACTTCGATAAGACATCTCATCGCAGACATTCATGTTGCCCCTAGGTATCCTACTATTGGTTCCCCGATCGTCCCCTGGGATACTCCTAGGTATACTACTACTTGTTTGCCGGGTGGTTTCTCTGTTTTATTGTAGTCGGGTGAAGGTGTCTGCTCTAGGCATGCCCACCTTAGGGCGGCAAGAGGTTTCTGCTCCCTCCTGGGGAAACCTGCCTTCACCCATTTTTTGTGATGATCATCGTATAGCAATCTTCCCTACAGACGCCTTTTTGAAGATTTGCCTCAACAGTTTCCTCACCCCCTACTTTCGTCTAGCCCAACCTACCTCCACGGTATTTTAAGAGTTGCCGGCTCATTCTATTCTCACGCCCCAGGTAAGCATCGCTAGGACACAGGGCACATTGGGAGGATGGACGATGCATAAACAAGTCGGCAAGGTGGGAGCAATTCGCAGAGAGGTAGATGGGAAAGCATGCCGCTTCTGCGGCGCTCACACCTATCAGTTAATCCTTCGAGCAAGCTATACATCGAATGGTAACGGTCTTTCCGCACGCTGCACCCACTGCCAACAACAACGGGAATTAGACGAGGATTTCGGGACCATCTTGTGGATGTAGTGCGCGAATAACAGCCGCTGCGCTCCAATGACTCGCCGCAAGCTATCCGCTCGATATACCGTCATCACCTGACATCCCTGGTGTTGACGAACGGTTCTCCTCCATGGAAACCGCGTATACGCTTCACTACCACACCCGCCTCATCTTCAACAGATCCATCCAAGCCAACCTGTGTAGAGCAGAATATGACGGAACAATCCTATTGTGGCCGATGGCGCCTTCAGCTCCAGCACAGTATAAAACGACTCGCTGATTCAACCGAAAGACGCCATGCGCGGCGCCATCCTGTTTGATCCGTCGTGCACGGTAACAGAGGAGGGACTGATGACAGAAATCTATGTCGGCGGATTGCCGTACGCAGTGACCGAATCTCAACTCACCAGCTTGTTCGCCCCCCATGGAACAGTTGAGTCGACGAGAGTGATCTCGGATTGGTTTACGGGGAAACCACTGGGCTTTGGTTTCGTCGAAATGGCTACATCTGAAGAGGCCGCAGCCGCGATCTCGGCCTTGAATGGAACTCAGATGGATGGCTGTTCCCTGATCGTGAACGAAGTGGAACCTCGATCCGGCAGACGCCGAAGCACGGACCCGGCAGCCGCATCTGCGTCTAAATCCTTCCGTGACGCAGAACCATTTCTATCGGGCTCTCCTGTCATTGACCGCCGCAACCGACACCCTAACGCATGACAGATGGTGCGTCATTCCCCTTTCTCTCTTTGTCCCAGTGTGACGTCCTGCCGGGTACTGAGGCGTTCAGCAAGACTCCAACGACTGCTAACGTTGTATCCGGCAGAGTGACCAACTCCGCTATCAGGACGTTGTCCTCACTGACACACTCCTTGGGCCTACTTGCTTAAGCGGCGGTCGGTACCGATTCAATCCGGCGGTGCGCGCGGTGGTCGACCGGCTGCTGAAGGGACAGCGAGTTTGTATTTACAAAACCTGACGGGATGCCGTATATTTCGGTCCGCAGCATTTTCGACGCCGCCTGCCGACCGGGCCGGGCTCAAAGACGTGACGCCCTATACTGCAACATACCTGCATGGATTTGCGCACCTGGCAGAATCCCTGCGCTGGGTACAGGTCAAAAATGAAACATTCCTGGATGTAGCCACGTCGCGGGAGGGTGAGGTCGAGAGCGCACAAAACATTCCCGTACGAAATCAGCACGTCGGAGACATGCACATCGCACACGCATCGTAATCCCGCACAAAGCCTTGCACGGAGAGGTGGCCGAGTGGCCGAAGGCAACGGTTTGCTAAACCGTCGTAGGGACAAAATCTCTACCGAGGGTTCAAATCCCTCCCTCTCCGCCATACGGTCGAATAGCCGGTCGATGATCACACCCAGCTGGAGTCAGTAAAAGCATTCTTGCGCGACACCTCAGTCAATGCTATCTGTCTCGAGACTTGCCCTGGCATGACGAATTCAATGTGGCGAAACATTTTTATTGTGGGCACAGAAGCCATATCGTATGCTAACCGCGGTCGCACCCTCGCTCAATCGTTTACACGGAAAGGATCATGAATGCGCACTCTCATGCTCGGTCTTGGAGCCATGCTCTTGTCGATGGCGGCACCTGTCTGGGCCGCTCCCCAGGAGCCGGCAAACGACGATCAAAAAACCATGTATGCTCTCGGCTTAGCGATCAGCCAATCGCTAGGAGCCTTTACTTTGACTGAAGCTGAGCTTGAAATGGTCAAGACCGGTATCACCGACGGGGTTCTGAAGCGGCCCCAAAAGGTGGACCTCCAAACCTTCGGGCCAAAGATTCAGCAACTTCAACAAACGCGGGCCGCCGCCGTGGCAGAACAAGAGAAGAAGGCTGGAGCCGCGTACCTAGCGAAAGCGGCGTCCGAGAAGGGTGCCACAAAGACCGAGTCGGGCATTATCATCAGCCCGATTAAGCCTGGCACTGGGTCCAGTCCAAAAGCGACGGATACCGTGAAGGTTCACTACCACGGCACCCTCATCGATGGCACAGTGTTCGATAGCTCAGTCAAGCGCGGAGAGCCGGCCACCTTTCCGCTCGGGCAGGTAATCAAGTGCTGGACCGAAGGCCTTCAACAGATGAAGGTCGGCGGGAAGAGCAAACTGGTTTGCCCATCCAACCTTGCGTATGGCGAGCGTGGTTCTCCTCCGGCGATCAAGCCCGGCGCGACATTGGTGTTTGAAGTTGAACTACTGGAAATCGTGAACAAGTAGAAACCGGGTCAGGGAGCCGACGTCCATGCGGCTCTCTGGCCCACACAAAGGTTCGCACCGCCCGCCACGCTGATATGCGGCCTTGACCGGATAGACCGTTGTACGGTAAGGTCCCCCCTCCGAAAAGAGAACGTGCCGAGGTAGCTCAGTTGGTAGAGCACAGCCCTGAAAAGGCTGGTGTCGACAGTTCGATTCTGTCCCTCGGCACCATATTCGCTTCAATAAGCGTTTGAATTGCTCACCAAGCAGGCCCTACCTTCACCTCTCAACACCATGCGTCATGACATTCCGTATTTGGTAGATACGGCGGGTTGGGCTGTCTGTGCCATCGCAGCTCCTGCCATTAGTTCCCAAGCAGCGTTAGCGAGGTTATAGACCTAGTCCGCTTTCATAAGTCGTGCGCGTGATCGCCGCGAAAGCAGCTGCACGACCACACACTCGTCGAGAGAAAGCAGCCGGCGCTGATGACCGTGGCTCTTCATAAGCCCATCGGTGAAGTCTCCTTCGAGATAGCTCTCCAGGACCGTGGGATGGATGTAGCACTGACGACTGTCAACACCGACGAAGTTTGTCCCCAAATCACCGATGTAGAATGTCCCCTGTTCACCGGTCTTCCTGTCGGTAGTCAGGATAAAACCTGTGTCTCGGCGGGCTCGTCGGCCGCGATTGAGCGCCGCCCCAGGAGCCCGGCCTTCTTCTTCTCCCGAAGCCGGTAGCTCTCTCCCTTGATGTTAATGGTGGTCGCGTGATGGAGAAGGCGGTCCAAGATCGCCGTCGCCAGCACGTGGTCATTGAATACCTCGCCCCAATCCGCAAAGCTTTTATTGCTGGTCACGATCAGACTACCGCGCTCGTAGCGGCGGACGAGCAGGCGGAAGAAGA
>CBDIWP010000097.1:0-15887 GCA_965285945.1 uncultured bacterium
GCCGCCAGCGTTCGTTCTGAGCCAGGATCAAACTCTCAAATAGGTGTCTCTTAAATTAGACCAAGGGCCACCACTTCAATACACCTTACACCTTTGCTCAACTTCCTCTATTCAGTTGTCAAAGAACAACGTTCATCACGCGAGCCGTGCACTATACAAGTCTGCACGATCACGTGTCAAGGGACCCACTCAAAAATCTTCGGGTAGTTTCCCTCTTGGTACCGCACCGTGACTCGCCGTCAGGCGCGGTCAACCGGCAGGAACGCGACATCCATCGAACGAGTGGGAAGATACAAGACTCAACCCAAAGGAGTCAAGCGCCATTTCAGTGTATAATGAAAAATTATGACGGACGACGGATCATCATTCTCTATGCGTCGTAGAACCATCTTGAAAGCCGCAGGCCTGGGAGCTCTGGCCGCCGCAACAGACGGGTGCGATGCCGTGGGCGGCGTGTTCGGTCGCATGTTCGCTGTTCCGCCGCGCGAGACCACGTATTTCACGCCCAATTCAAAGTTTTATGTCGTAAATTACGCGGATTCCGCGGTTTCCTTTGCACGCGATGTCAACATCGAGCAATGGAAACTCAGCATCAAGGGAGAAGTGAAACATCCCATGACGCTCGGCTGGCGCGACATCCTGAACCGTGATTCGTACGACCAGGTGTCCACGCTTATGTGCATCGATACATTGCCGGGCGGCGACAGTTTGGGCAATGCCTCCTGGCGCGGCATCTCGCTCAAGAAGCTTCTGCAAGATGCCGGGGCCGATGAAGAGATCGCCCGTGACGTGGTCTTTCGGGGGATCGACGGCTACGATGATAGCATTCCGTTCAAACGAGCCATGGAAGACGATGTCATGCTCGCCTTCTTGATGAACGGCGAAAAACTGCCGAAGGAACATGGATTCCCCCTCCGACTGATTGTCCCAGGACTCTACGGGATTAAAAACGTCAAGTGGATTCACGAGATCGAGGTCTATCCCGGAGACTATCAAGGCTACTGGCAGCGGAAGGGATGGACGGATGACGGCACGATCAAAATCTTTTCCCGAATCGACTCACCAGGGCATTACCAAACGCTTCGCGGAGCCGAGCACAAATTCCGCGGTATCGCCTTCGGCGGGCCCCACTCGATTAGTAAGGTCGAACTGAGCTTTGACGCAAGCCGCACCTGGAATGAGTGTCAGATTGAAAAGCCGATGTCGCCCTACTCGTGGGTGATCTGGAACTATACGTGGAAGCCGCCAAAACAGGGAAAGTTCCAAACCGTCGTCCGCGCGACCGACACCAAAGGCCAGTTGCAGATTGCAGAGATTGTAAGGCCACAGCCGGCTGGAGCGAGCGGTCTGCACACGATCATTTCCGAGGTAGAAAGCATCGAAAATCGAAGATAGACTCTCATGATTAGAAAACTCCAGTCCGGCGCATACCGCTTATACTCAAGAAAGAAGGATCCCAAGACGGGCAAGCGCCGCAACCTGGGCACCTTCAAGATGCGTGGGGCTGCAGAAAACCACGAACGGGCTATGCAGTATTTCAAACGAAAAGCCGCGTAGGTCTCATAACGGTTATCGACGAAGCAGCCGGCTTCATGGACCTTCCCACAACTTTCGTCACACCAACGTCTTGAGCAGCCTCGGCAGCAGGTCATCTACCGGTATCTGAATCACCACCATGGCTCCGGATGCGAACCCGCCTGCCCACGTCGTTTTCGCTTGCTCACAGCAGTTCATGCCAGTTCTCCGTCTCCGGGAACAGGCTCTGCTGCAACGATGGGCGGCATGTGGAGGAACTGCGGCTTGGTGTCGTCTGAAACGAGTCCCGACCTCACGAAGTAGGAGATGAAAGTACGGGGAATGTCATCGTCCGGGATGTCGGCGACTACCAACAGTGGCATGGCCAGCAGACAACAGGCATGGACGCCAGATGTTGAAGCAACGGCACTCCGAGAAACTTGAAATCGAAGCCACTCAGTTGGCGGGAACGCGTAAAGAAAGGAGGGGTAAACTTATCCAGCTTCCGCCTTTTAATAAACCGGAAAGGTTGACCTGTGATCCCGGGGGTCTCGACCGGTTCGCTTCCGCTACTGAACGCTCGCTTCTCCCCTCACCTTGAGAAATGTCGTTCCGAATTGCTCGATCATGCTTCGCAAGCCTTTATGGACGGCATCGGAGATCTCGTCCTTAGGCCCGTATCCGAGGATGGCCCGGTTCCAGAGGATCCCGGGGGTCCTGGGCATGAGATAGGACCCGGCATTGCAGTCCATGTAGTAGGCCACGATATATTCTTCTCCCACCGTCCAAACCTCGCAGGTAAGGAATCCAAGTTGACTGAGCCGTTCTTTCTCATCGGAAGAGGGACCGCCCGAGGCTTCAAGCGGGATGCCGGGAAGATGTTTCAAGAACGCCAATCTCGACACATCGGTCAGATCCGCCTTCGTCAAGCCCAATTTCTCGGCTGTGCCTTGGGTTTGGACCTCCACGGACACGAACTTCTTGATCTGCTTCAACTCGGCAAACGGCGCTACCGCTTCAGTGTTGGTCCCGGACAAGGCCACGGCCGGAGATCCATCCACCAAGAGAGCCAGCAACAACACGGCTATTGCGCCTATCATCCTCCCGTAAGCTCGCATCGAAAACCTCCATTCCCCGCCAACCGCAATCCGGCAGTTGCCTGGTGCAGTGTGCCATATCTTACAATCGTATTCATCAAGGAACTGGCTCGAGCATGCGATGGCCCACATGGGTCCTATTCCACATAACGCACTCTTGGCCGCCACCGCGGCAGTGGAGTATTATGGCGTCCCATAAATAATCCCTGTGCCGTCGGCAGGAAGGTCCTATGAGCGACCAGACGATTTCCGATCCGATTGCTCTCCGCTACTATCAGGAAGGCGAGACGGAGTTGGAAGCGACACAATCGGCAGAGGCGGTGCTGCGCAAGGCAGAGGTGTGTGGACAGCAAGATGCTCGCACGGAGATCATGCAGTCCGCCTTCTATTATCTTGCCGCCGCGCATTTTCTAGAGAACCGAAACCCGGCCACATCCGCGCATGCCTATCAAGGCGCCGCGTTCCAACTTCAACGCTTACAACAATCCACTCAGGCAGGACGAGCCTACTCCAGCGCCGGCAAACTTGCCGAGCGGGCGGCCAAGGCCGCACCTCCCGGATCAGTTCAACAGCAGCTGCAGCATCTGGCGGTGCGCTCGTATTCGAAAGCCAACCATTGTTTCGCCGAGGCCGGCGAATTGGACTGCTCTGAAACGGAATATCTCAATGAAAGGAACGCACGGATCGCCTGGGCCAAAATGCAGGGCAAACATCCGTTGGCTCTGTTGACGTGGAAGGCGACGAGTAATTTTGGCACCAGTATTCCCCGCTGGATTGCATGGATCGGGGGGACTCTCGCAGCATTCAGCCTGCTTTATGAACTATTCTTTCACTTACATTGGCTGGAACCGATGGGCAATACCACCCCCTCCGCCTGGATTCCCTTCTGGTCAGCCTTTTATTATGCGATCAACGTGACCTCGTCATTGGCGCTGGTTGAGTACCAACCCATCCATCCGATCTGCCAGGCGGTCGTTATGCTGAACGTGATCGCCGGCTATTTGTTCCTCGGCATCGGCATCGGGATCGTCGGTCAAATGATAAAACACCGCTAATCAGCGGTTCTTCGCTTGGAATCGGGTTATAACTGTCCTGACATTTCTGTGGCGGCATAGCGGCGCGCCAACCCGCACATCTCCCCCCACGTCTCCTTGGACGAATTGCAACAGCCGACGTGCCCGCACTCAACCATAGCCTGAGATACTCAGTTATCCCGGAGATTTTCAAACAATCTTCTCAGCCATCTGCAGGTGTAGCCGAGCAGATTGGCTCGGATGCCATGTTCATCGCCGAAGATTGAAGGCGGAAACCGGAGGGTCATCGAGGTTGGAAAGGCGATGCCGTTCGACTCGAGACTGGCCATGTCACGCTCTCGCTCTCGTGTTCCGGCGTGAATCGGGGTTGGCGGCTCTTCTGCGTGGCAGTCGAGAAGTCCTAACTGGGGAACCTCCCAGTTCGCAGGCGCGATCCACATGCCTCAAGGTATGAGCCACCTAAGGTGAAACTTATGCCTATCCGCGGTGTGCCGGCGGTTCAACAGGGTGCACGAGAAGGACTCCAACAAGCCCGGCATTCCATGGATGCCGTCTTGGCTCTTGTGCCATCCGGGAGGTGGTTCGACCGACCGGTCCCGGAACGTCATCGTCTGGCGTTTTATGCCGGCCATGTGGAGGTCTTCGATTGGAATTTGATCAGGTCTTATTGGGGCCTTCCGTCATATCATGCGGACTTCGATCACCTCTTTGCCTTCGGGATCGATCCAAAGAATGGCCAGTTCCCGGATGACCTGCCGTCGGACTGGCCGTCGATGAAGGACATTTCCGCCTACACAGCGGCCCTGCGCAGGAAGATCGATGAGACCGTGCACGACATTCCGCCGGTGATGCTGCACATTGCAATCGAGCACCGGCTCATGCATGCGGAAACATTTACGTACTTGCTGCACAATCTCGCCGCTCCGATCTGCCCACTTCCCCGTTTGGCTATCACGTCATCTTTCTCTTCGAGAAACCAAGATGATGTGATCATTCCCATTCCTTCCGGCCCCGCCACCCTGGGTCAGCATCGCGGACCGGGCGAGGAGCCGGGAATCGGCCGTGATGGGTTCGGGTGGGATAATGAATTCGACGCACAGACGGTCTTCGTATCCGCGTTCGGCATCAACCGGTACAAGGTCACCAATCGGCAATATCTGGCGTTCGTCGAAGCTGGGGCGAACCCGCCGCATTTCTGGCGGCGCCGGGGCAGGGATTGGTATTGGCGCACCCTCGGGGGCGAGGTTCCATTGCCGCCGGACTGGCCGGTATATGTCACACACGAGCAGGCGACGGCCTATGCAGACTGGTGCGGGCAGACACTGCCTACGGAAGCTCAGTTTCATCGGGCTGCTTATGGAACGCCTACAGGAGACGAACGGGCGTATCCTTGGGGCGATGGTCCGCCCACGCCGGCGCGTGGAAACTTCGATGGTCGAAGCCGGGATCCCGTCGCTGTCGCGTCCACCCCAGCGGGAGATAGTGCGTTCGGAATCGCGCAATTAGTCGGCAACGGTTGGGAATGGACCTCCACAGTCTTTGCGCCCTTCCCTGGTTTCCGCCCCCATGCGTGCTATCCGGGATACTCCGCGCCATTTTTTGACACCGAACACTTTGTGCTCAAAGGCGGCTCGCCGGTCACGGCAGCCCGTTTGCTCCGCCGCTCATTTCGTAATTGGTTCCGCGGAAATTATTCTTATGTCTACGCTGCCTTTCGATGCGTTGAGCGCTGACGCGGCGTCACCGGCGGAATCGACTCACGCGTTCGCCGATGCGGTACGTCACGGGTTGACTCGCCCCCAACGCGAGCTTCCCTCGCGGTATCTCTATGACGAGGTCGGCAGTGCTCTCTACGATGCCATCACGGTGCTCCCCGAATACGGGTTGAGCCGGGCCGATGAACGCCTCCTGGCTCGTCACGCAGACCGCATGCTGCGCTGCCTCCCCCACAAGCTGATCGTCACGGAATTGGGCAGCGGGAGCGCGCGCAAGACACGCTGGCTCCTCCAATCGTTGATCCGACGATCGGCGCCGCTCAGCTATGTCCCCATCGATATCTCGGCCTCGGCACTGAACAATTGCCGGAAAGAGTTGATGGGTCTCGGCGGCTTGAGTCTGGTCGGCCTGGAACGGTCCTACCTTGAGGGACTGCGGGAAGTGGTCGCGCATCGGCCACCGGACCATGGCCTCCTGGTGCTCTTCCTCGGGAGCACGCTGGGCAACTTCGAGCGGTCCGCGGCTGACGTGTTTCTACGTGACATCCGGCGGAGCCTGCAGCCGGGAGATGCCCTGCTGGTGGGAACGGATTTGGAGAAGACGGAAGCCGACCTCCTGCTCGCCTATGATGATCCGCTCGGGGTCACGGCTGCGTTCAATCGAAATATTCTGGCGCGGATCAACCGTGAGTTGCGCGCGGATTTCGTCCTGGCTCGCTTTCATCATGACGTCCGTTATGACGCAGTGCAGCGGCGGATCGAAATGCATCTGCGCTCCGACCGGAGGCAGACGGTGTGCATTGAAGAGGTGGGACTCTCTTCCGAGTTCCAAACTGGTGAAACCATTTGGACGGAAGCCTGCCATAAGTTCAATCTGGATGAGTTGCGCGGCATGGCCGAGCGGAGCGGATTTCACAGCGAGGCGCAATGGGTCGACCGTGACTGGCCGTTTGCTGAAAATCTGTGGTTCGCGGTCTAGTCGGAGTCTGGCACCATGTCTCTGGTGTCCTTTCGGGATGTGTCGATCGGCTTCGGCCCACGTCCTGTTCTCCACCATTTCAGTCTTGCTGTGGAGCCCGGTGAAACACTCGTGCTCCTTGGCCGAAGCGGTTCAGGGAAAACCACCGCCTTGAGGGCCGTCAATGCGATGGTCCTGCCGACGGCGGGCGAAGTGCGCGTGGAAGACCGCCCCACGACCGCGTGGGACCGGATTCGGTTGAGACGTCGCATCGGCTATGTCATTCAGGACAGCGGCCTCTTTCCGCATTACACCGTTGCGCAGAACGTCGCCCTCGTTCCGCGACTGGAGCGGTGGCCCGCCGCCAAAATTGCGGCCCGCGTGGACGAACTCCTGCAGAAAATGACCCTGCCCGTCGGTGAGTTCGGCTCGCGCTATCCACATGAACTCTCCGGCGGCCAGCGGCAACGCGTCGGGATCGCACGAGCGCTGGCCGCTGATCCTTCGCTGCTTCTTTTCGACGAGCCGTTTGGAGGCTTGGACCCGGTCACCCGGCTTGAGCTGCAGCGGCAATTTATCGGCTTGCGGCGCGAGTTGGGAAAGACGGCGATCTTCGTCACCCATGACGTCCGCGAGGCCCTCTTTCTCGGAACTCGGATCGCCATCCTTTTTCATGGGTCCATCGAATTCGTTGGAACGCCCCAGGACTTCTTGAAGGCGCCGACTCCTGAGGCGCGAGCGTTTCTGGAGTGTCTGCAATGATGGCCCCATGATGTCCAACGGGTTCCTGCACGAACTCCTCGCCCTGACCGGTCAACATGTCATGTTGGTCGGAATCGCCATGTTCATCGCCGCTCTGGTGGCCATTCCATTGGGCATCATCCTGAGCCGGTCCTCCTGGCGGGAGTGGACACTTGATGCGGCGAATGTCGTGCAAACGATTCCCAGCCTGGCGCTGTTCGGATTTCTCATTCCGGTCCCGTTGGTCGGCGGCATCGGGCCCCATACGGCCATCATGGCGCTCGTGCTGTATGCGCTCCTCCCGATGCTCCGCAACACGGTGACCGGAATCTTGAACGTCGATTCCACCGTGCGGGATGCCGCCACGGCGCTGGGCATGACGACCAGCGAGCGTCTCTGGCAAGTCGAACTGCCGCTGGCGGTTCCCACAATCCTGGCCGGGGTCCGGATTGCCACCGTGACAACGATCGGAACGGCGACGATCGCAGCGGCCATCGGTGCAGGCGGGCTGGGCGTCTTTATTTTCCGCGGGCTGGCGGCCGTGGATAGCATCCTCCTCCTGGCCGGGGCGATTCCTGCCGCCCTCTTGGCGATTGCAGCAGACCGAGGACTGGCATGGGTAGAACGGGCGCTGTCGCGGCGCTGATCATTGCGATCTTTGTATTGGGCTGCTCCCGCGAAGAGCGGCCCATTACCGTGGGCTCCAAAAACTTTCTCGAACAGGCGCTGCTCGGCGAAATTGCAGCGCAACATCTTGAGCGCCGGTTGGGCCATCGCGTGGAGCGCAAACTGAATCTCGGAGGGACGCTGCTGGCTCATACGGCGATCATCAACGGCGATATCGATCTCTATCCTGAATATTTGGGAACCGGCGCAACGGCGATCCTCAACATGGCTGCATCCGGTGACGCGGAAGAGTTGCTGAGGCGCGTGCGAGGTGAATATGAGGCCCGCTTCCATCTTCGTTGGCTCAACCCGCTGGGCTTTAACAATACATTCGCCATGGTCATACGCCAAGCCGACGCGGACCGCCTGCAAATGCACTCACTCACGGATGCCACACGTCATCCTTCCGGATGGATTCTGGGGGTGGGCTATGAGTTTCAACAGCGTCCCGACGGGCTGCCGAACCTCGTGCGTACTTATGGGCTGCCGCTACGCGGGACTCCCAAGGTCATGGACTTGGGATTGTTGTATCGGGCATTGGAACAGGGTGATGTCAGCATGATCGCCGCGAATTACACCGACGGGCTGTTGCTCTCGCTGGACGTCACGGTGCTGGCGGATGACAGGAATAGTTTCCCACCCTATCATGCGGCGTTCGTGGTCCGGAATCCGGCCCTGACACGGGAACCTCGGCTGGAAGCGGCGTTGCAGGAACTGAGCGGGAGATTCTCCGATGACACGATGCGGCGGTTAAATAAGGAGGTCCTCGCTCAGCATGGCAACGTCGAGCAAGTGGCGAAGGGCTTTCTCCGTACGAACGGCCTCCTGAAAAACTGACCCGGACTTCACCGTCCAGCTAGGGGCGTCCATAGATCTGTGTGAGTTCTTTTCCGTTGAGCTCCCGCCATTGACCAGACTCAAGATCTGCCAGCACCAGGGGACCAATAGCAATGCGGACGAGCCGTACCGTCGGATGCCCCACCGCGGCGGTCATGCGGCGTACTTGCCGGTTCATTCCTTCCTGAAGGATCAATTGGATCCAGGCCGTGGGCACGGTCTTTCGAAACCGGATCGGGACCGGACGCTCCGGCAACTGCGGCTCTTCCTGCAGGAGTCGGACTTCTGCGGGTCTCGTCCTCTGGCCGCTCAAGAGCACGCCCTTCCTCAGTTCCTCCAGCGCAACCTGGCCAGGGATTCGCTCGACCTGGGCGAGATAGACCTTGGGCAGCTTGTGCTTCGGGTCGGTAATGCGATGTGCCAGCGCACCATCGGACGTCAACACCATCAACCCTTCGCTGTCCTGATCCAGCCGTCCGGCCGCATAGACGCCCGGCAGATCGATGTAATCGGCCAACGTCGGCCGCCTCTGGGGGTCGGTAAAACAAGGCAGGACGCCATAGGGCTTGTTGAACACAATGGTTTTCGGCCCGGGTTTCCTACACATCGGCCCCACAGTGTCTCATAAAATCCTTACGGATGGGCACAACAGCCCTGGTACTGCGGTAGAAGATTGGCTATGCTGGGCCGCTGCAATTGGATTGTTCGGATGCGCTCTACGATTGGAGGCCAGTATGCGGATTGTCACGGTTCTGTTCTTGGCCGTCATCATATCGACAGTAGGGTGTGATCCCGGGACGCGCGGACACCATCCGGATGCCACGTCGGTTGCCACAGGCAGCACCTCTACGATGGAACCCCTGCGCCGAACCGTCGCTGTGGACGGCGTGAAGCTGAGCATTCTCGAAGCCGGCACAGGCGACCCGGTGATCTACGTCCATGGGGTCGTGACCACCAGCACTATTTTCACGAAATACCTCGCAGCCTATTCACCGGGCTTTCGCGGCATTGCCGTCGATTTGCGCGGCTACGGGGACTCGGAGAAGCCGGCGAGCGGCTTTACCATCCAACAATTTTCCCAGGATCTGATCGCGCTGGCCGACAAGCTGCACATCCAGAAGCCGGTGTGGGTGGGCGTCTCGATGGGCGGAATGATTGTACAACAACTCGCCCTCGATCATCCCGACCGTGTACGGGCCTTGGTGCTGGTCTCCACCACTGATGGCGCCATGGTGCTGGACAAGGACCTTCCCACGATCGGTCATCCGCGGGACTTTCACGACGTCTCGCGAGACATTATCATTGAGAGTTTTCCATCCGGCACCTCTCCAGCCCTGTATCAGCCGTTGCTCGACCGAATCCCCACCTGGAACGCGACAGTGCTGCGTGAAGCCTTGACCAGCATGGCGCAGGCTGATGTTCATGGCAAGATCCGGACCATCACTGCGCCGACGCTGGTTGTCGTCGGAGCGAAGGACGATGTGGCCACCCCGGCCATTGCACGCGGCATTCAAGCCCAGATTGCCGGCGCCCAACTCGTCGTCTTCGACACCGGCCACTTCATGATGGCGGAAGATCCTGAACGGTTCCGGACGGTCCTGAGGACGTTTCTCCAAAGCCTTCCGTCGGCTCCTTAACTGTTTAGAGGCCGGATAGCCGGCCGGCAATATGGAGATTTCACACTCGTCCTGGCGATGGTAGCGTCACCGCCTCCCGGCACAGCGGCAGAGACCTATTTTCTTGCCGAGCGATGCTTTCTGTAGGAGCGACCCTACACTTTTTCACGCCGCTGTTGGCAAACCGCTACAGCCAGGGACAGCATGAAGAGATACGCCCTTTTCAATGATGCAAAAGACGAGGGTTTTCGCACCTCGCGCCCTCACATCTCGCGGGCACCGGGATTGCTGAGTCTGCTCTGGTTTCTTTTGTCTGGGTGTGTCTTCCCCCGCCCTTCTATTGTGACCAAAGGAGGAGCCCTATGCGACCACGTGTCCTAAACGGTATGCGCCCCTTGCACGCTCCGGTTTTGTTCACCCTCTGCCTGTTGGTCCCGGTGGGCTGTGTGAGCACAGACACCCACACCAAGACGCTGACAGAGTTGACGGCCGCGAAAAAAACAGCGGCTCAACAAGCGGCCGAACTGGAAGCGCTCAGGAAACAATCGGACGCGCAAGCCGAGCAGCTGCAGCAGCAACTTGCCGGCCTTCAGCAGAATCTGGATCAGGAATCGAGCCAGCGCAAAGCCGTCGAAGCGTCGATCGCCCAATTACAGGGAGAGATCCAGCAGGCACAGCAGCAGGCCGAGTCCTTGGCGCGGGAACGGGACGCGTTACGAAGCCGCTCGGAAGATCTCCAAGCGAAGCTGGATGCTTTGGACAAGGATAAAGCCCAGCTCAACACCGAATTGGGCGACGTTCGCAGCCAAATTCAAGACCTCGAGCAGAAGCTGGCCAGCGGCAACGCCTCAGCGCAGGATCAAATTTCACGGCTCCAACAGCGCGCCAGCCAAATGGAAAGTGACGCGGCCCGCATGGCGAAAGAGCGGGAGCAGCTTCGGCAGGAGCAATCCCAACTGGCGGCCGCTCTGGAACAAGAGCGACAGCGCCTCAAGATGGAAGAAACCGACAAGGCCCGGCTCGCGAAGGAACAGGACCGGCTCCGCGAAGCCCAGTCCCAGCTCGCCGCGAGTCTGGAACAGGAGCGCGAGCGGCTGAAGAAGGAGGAAGCGGACAAGGCCCAGCTCGCTGCGAGTCTGGAACAGGAGCGGCAGCGGCTCAAGACGGAGGAAGCGGACAAGGCCAGACTTGAACAGGAGCGGGCGGCGAAGGAAGAAGAAATCAAACGGTTGACGCGCACGCAGGAGGAATTGTCACGCTCCCTGCAAGACGAAATCGCCAAGGGCACCATCACGATTCAACAAGTACGAGACCGCTTGACCATCAACATGGTGGACCGCGTCCTGTTCGATTCCGGTCAGGCGCAAATCAAACCGGCCGGCATCAAAGTCCTGAAGCAGGTCGGCGACGTGCTGAAGAACGTGACGGACAAACAAATCAGGATCGAAGGTCATACCGACAACGTGCCGATCAGCGTCAAGCTGCAAGACCGGTTCAAGACGAATTGGGAGCTCTCAACGGCCCGCGCCACCACCGTCGTGCGCTATCTCATCGATCAGGGCGGCGTGGACCGGCAATATCTCTCTGCCGTGGGCTATGCGGAAACGCATCCCGTCGCCTCGAACGAGACGGATGAGGGACGCAGCGCCAATCGGAGAATTGAGATCATCCTCTACCCCAAAGACCTTCAACAGGTCACCGGCGCGCTGGCGAACGGCGCGGCTGCCCGCTGAGGCTTTTCCCCGCACGGTGCCGCCAAGCGGCACCGTGCGCGTGCTCGCCTGGGACCGCTACTCACCAGCCTCCAGCCATTTCCGCGACCTAACCCGCAGAATCCTGGCTTTCCCCTATCCTGTTCATCGGGTATCATGAACTGGGTGATCGCGGATACTCTGCTGCTCCCATACCACGCTTCGAGGTGATGGATGACCCGAATGGCCGTATTCGCACTGGTACTGGCGCTGCCTCTTACCTTCACGGCCTGCGATCGAGCCTATATGGCCACCATGGAACAATTGGGCTATCCCAAGCGCGACCTTCTCAGCAGCCGGGTCAAATCCGCCCGGGATGCACAGGAAGAAGCCAAGAAGGACATCCAAAGTGCGCTGGACGCGTTCGGCAAGGTGGTTTCCTACGACGGCGGCGATCTCGAGGCCACCTACAACAAGCTCAACGGCGAACTCCAGGCCAGTGAAGACAGCGCGGAAACGGTGCGCAAACGGATCAAGGATGTGGAAAGCGTCGCCGAGGCCCTCTTCGCCGAATGGAAGTCCGAGTTGGACCGGTATTCCAGCAAAGACTTGCGCCGAAAGAGCGAAGAGAAACTGACCCAAACCAAGGCCCGTTACAACGACATGCACACGGCGATGAAGCGGGCCGAGCGGCGGATCGATCCCGTGTTGAAGCCGCTGCAGGACCAGGTCCTGTATTTAAAGCACAACCTCAATGCGAAAGCCGTTGCCGCCATCAAAGGCGAACTGGTCAAAGTCGATGCGCAGGTTGACCAACTGGTGAACGACACGAACCGCTCTATCGCCGAAGCCGATAAGTTCATTCAGGCGATGGACCAAGAAGCCTGACCGCGAGGACACCACGGATGCGCCTGGAAGACCGACGGGAAAGCGGCAATGTGGAAGACCGCCGCGGCATGGGACCGGCCAAAGCGGGCGGCCTGGGCATCGGAGGCATAGTGCTCGTCCTGGCGGTGAGTTACTTGACGGGCACCAATCCTCTCACGATCTTCAACATGCTTGAAGGGCTGCAAGGCGGCACGCCCGCTCTTGAGGAATCCGGACGAAGCGGCCCGCCGGCGGACCAACTCGGCAAGTTTGCCTCTATCGTCCTGGCTGACACGGAAGACACGTGGCGAGCGCTCCTTCCTCAAGTGGGCGGATCCTATGAAGATCCCCGTCTCGTCCTCTTTACTGGAGCGGTTCACTCGGCCTGCGGCACCACCTCATCGGCCGTCGGGCCGTTTTACTGTCCGGCCGATCACAAGGTGTATTTGGATCTGACCTTCTTCGATGAACTCTCTCACCGCCTTGGCGCCGCCGGTGACTTCGCTCAGGCCTACGTCATCGCGCATGAAGTCGGCCATCACGTGCAGAATCTACTCGGCATTGCCGAACAGGTTCACCGGCTCCGTCAGCAAGCGTCCGACCCGGACGCGAATGCCCTCTCGGTTCGTATGGAGCTGCAAGCGGATTGCCTCGCGGGTGTCTGGGGGCACCATGCGAAAGAGGAACGGCATCTCATCGAGCCGGGCGACTTTGAAGAAGGATTGCGGGCAGCGGCCGCCATCGGCGATGATCGCCTGCAGAGGCTGTCGCGGGGGCAGGTGCAGCCCGAAAGCTGGACCCACGGTTCATCGGAGCAACGGACGAGCTGGCTGCGGAGAGGCCTCGATTCAGGCGACCCGAGCGCCTGCGATACCTTCACCGCAAGAGGCCTCTGATGCGCCGCGTTTGGTGAGACAGTGCCGGATATGGCGGGAACGCTGACGACATCAGGGCCGAAGGACTTTCTGAGACGACGATGTAGAAGAGCTCATGAGGGATGATTATTTTGAAGTAAACGACTCTTGTAGTTTTTTTCCGGCCTGTTCGACTTTCTCTCCCAAGGATTCGGCTGATCGTTTTAGCTCACGGCCGACCTTCTTGGGCGTCTCGCTCTCTTCCAGCTGTTTGACGACACCGGTGACTTCCTTTCCGATTTTGTCACCCAGCTTCTTGACTGACGCACCGACTTGATCCACAACACCGGCGTCCTTCGATTTCTGATCGCCGGCCATCACGAACCCTCCGCCCAGCAGCGTGCCGGCGCACAGAAGGGCGGTCATCAGTCGAACCGTTTTCCGTGACATCATGACACCTCCGACCATTCCATCCGAAGAGCCCATCTTAAGGGCAAGCTTTCAGAAACTGTCACGCCTTACTATACTGTGGAGGACCGTCACCTTTGAAAGGAATTCTATGCGCATGCATGGTTCATCCGTTTATACAACGCTCACAACGGCGGTGCTCGCTCTGACCGGTTCGGCCATACTGGCGGTCATGCCGCTCGATGCCCAGGTGCTACAGCCGGCGGCCATTCCGCAGGATACCTTCCAGCAGGCCAAGCAGGCCACGGTCGGCATTCTCGAGGACACGCAGGATCAGCGCACGCCCGAGAAGCCCGGCAAAATCACCGTCAGGGGTACGGGTTTTCATCTGCGCGACGGCTACGTGATCACCGCGCGACATGCCGCGGAAAAGCATGACCCCACCATGGGCACGGTCATCCGGAAGCATGTGCGGGTGCTCACCGCCGATCTGCACGACCTTCCGGCGGACCTCGTGGGGGACAGTGCCTTTATGGATGTGGTCATTTACCGTGTCGCTGAACCACACCGGTCCAAGCTCCGGAGCGGGACCGTGTTTGCGAAAGGCCCGATCGCCCCAGGCCTGGAAGTGTTCACTATCGGGTATCCGCTTGGCTGGGGACCGACTATGGCCTTCGGCCGCCTCGGCAACACCAACACATTCCTTCAAACAGTGGATACCCGCTTGATCCAGGCCGATCTATCGGCTTGTAACGGCAACTCGGGCGGCGGCCTGTTCGACAGCGAGGGCGAGATCGTCGGCATCATGCACGCCATCATCCAGACGGAGAAGGACGAAACGCAGGCCCATTGCAGCCGTATGGCGTTCGCCATACCGGGGACGCTCGCCGAGCGGATTGTCAACGCCGCCCTCGCCGGGAAACCTCTCACCTTTTCGAAACTGGGCATCCATATGACGTCCATCAAGGACGGCACCAGGTGGCGCATGGCCGTCAAAGATGTGGCCGACCCCGCCAAAGCCGCCGGCATCCAGAAACATGACGTCATCCTCGCCGTCGATGACACCGAGATCCTCGACGCCGCGCATCTGAAAACCTATCTGATCGAACGCACTACGCCGGGCCAGCGCGTCGCCGTCAAAGTCCGGCGCATCGATGCCGACCTCACCTTCACGGTGACGTTAGGAGGAGGATGAGCGGGCTGGAAAAGCCTGGTACCACCCGTTGGATTGAACCAGCGTCACGGGCCGATCATACAGGCGGCTGATCTGCTCCTCGGTCATGAGGTCATCTTTCCGCCCATCGGCCACAATTGTCCCTCCCTTGAGCAACACCACCCGCTCAATCTCCGGCGGAATCTCATGCAGATGGTGCGTGACCAGCAGCACCGTCTTGCCCTTGTGAATCTGCGCCCGCAAGAGATCCAGATAGTGAAAGCAGGCCTTCAGATCCAGACCACTCGTCGGTTCGTCGAGGATCAAGAGGGACGGATCATGCACGAGCGCCCTTGCCAGCAGGAAACGCCGTTGCTCCCCCGTCGAGAGATGGCCAAACCGTCGACTGGATAACGAGTCGATCTCCAATTCCTTCATCATCGCCCATGCCCGTGCGATCTGCGCGTCGCTGAACTGCTGATACCCGTACGTGTCGTTGCTCGCATAGAAACCGGACAAGACGACGTTCAGGCCCTCCGCACAGATCAGGTAGTCACGCTGGAGATCATGCGATACCAGTCCAAGCCGCCGGCGAACCTCCCACACATCTCCGCCTTCCTTCCCGAAGAGGCGGATGCTCGTCTCTTCCAAGGGAAGCGGATGCACGCCACCGGCCAAGAGTTTGAGGAGCGTCGACTTGCCCGCCCCGTTCGGACCGACAATCGCCGCATGTTC